>NZ_JMPS01000001.1 GCF_000735455.1 Yokenella regensburgei ATCC 49455
AGCGCTTTGATGTTCACCCACCACCGGCAAAGCATAAATCTGGAAAGCGGCTCTCAAAATTCTCGCGCCGTAAATTAATCCTTATTATTCAACAATAAATCATTCATTTAACCGATAAATCCTTTCGTGACGTGGCTCACGGTCGCTTCTCCGTACGCGTGTAAACATTCTCACCGCCTTTTCTTAACCTGTTGTTTTATTGACATTATTTATGATTAAAGCGCTTTCATCACCTTCGCAAATAAAAAGAAAGCGATAATCCATCACAGAAGGAGCGACCATGACCGGAAAACCCGCCGCCCGCCAGGGCGACATGACTGCCATCGGCGGCCCGATTGTCCAGGGCTCCGCCGGGGTTTTCATCGGTGCCCCCACCGGCGTGGCCTGCTCGGTGTGCCCGGACGGCACAACCTCCGGCAACCCGGTTAACCCGCTGCTGGGCGCGAAAGTACAGCCCGGCGAAACCGATGTGGCGCTGCCCGGCCCGCTGCCTTTTGTGCTGTCCCGGTCGTACAGCAGCTACCAGACCCGAACCCCCGCCCCGGCGGGCCTCTTCGGCCCCGGCTGGAAGGCGCCTTCTGATATTCACCTGCAGATACGCGATGCGGGGCTAATCCTCAACGACGCCGGCGGGCGCAGCATCCACTTTGACCCGCTGCTTCCCGGCGAGGCCGCCTTCAGCCGCAGCGAGTCCTTCTGGCTCGTCCGCGGCGGCGTGCCGGCGTTACATCAGGGCCACCCGCTGCAGACGCTCTGGCAGGCCCTGCCGGAGGATATTCGTCTAAGCCCGCATATCTACCCTGCGACCCGCGGCCCGCAGGGACCGTGGTGGCTGCTCGGCTGGCCCGGGCGCGTACCGGAGGCGGATGAGACACTGCCCGCCCCGCTGCCGCCGTTCCGGGTGCTGACCGGGCTCGCGGACCGCTTCGGGCACACGCTCACCTTTCACCGGGCGGCGCAGGGGGAGTTCGCCGGGCACCTCACCGCCGTCACCGACGGGGCCGGGCGCCGCTTCAGCCTGGCACTCGCCCGCCTGCCCGACGTGCCGCAGACCCGCTACGGCGCGGACGAGGGCGTGCGCCTGACGGCGGTGTGGCTGACGCACGACCCGGAATACCCGGATGCACTGCCCGCCGCGCCGCTGGCGCGCTACGAGTATTCCGCACGCGGCGAGCTGGCGGCGGTGTACGACCGGGGCGATGTACAGACGCGGCGTTTTGACTACGACCCTCTGCATCCGGGCCGGATGGTGGCGCACCGCTACGCCGGAAGGCCGCCGCTTTCCTACCGCTACGACGCCGCCGGACGGGTGGTGGCGCAGCACAATCCCGTGGGCCTGAGCTACGCCTATGCGTATGAAAAACACGTCGTCACCATCACCGACGGCCTGGGCCGCCGCGAGGCGCTGCACACGGAGGGCGAAGGCGGCCTGAAGCGGGTGGTGAAAAAGGAACTCGCGGACGGCAGCGCGCTTCACAGCGCCTTCGACCCGGCGGGCAGGCTCGTCGCGCAGACCGACGCGGCGGGCCGTAAAACGCAGTACCGGCTGAGCCCGGGCTCCAGCCTGCTGACGGAAGCCGTCGCCCCCGACGGCAGCGCGGTGCGCTTCAGCTATAACGACCTGCACCAGCTCACCACCGCCGCCGCCGCTGACGGCCTGCAAAGCCGGCGGGAGTATGACGACCGGGGCAGGCTGACGGCGGAGACCTCCCGCCAGGGCGACGTCACGCGCTGGTTTTATGATGACCCGCTGAGCGAATACCCCACCGCCAGCGAAGACCCTGCCGGCGGCCGGAAGCGCATGACGTGGAGCCGCTACGGACAGCCGCTGACCTTCACCGACTGCTCCGGCTATGAAACCCGCTATGAATATGACCGCTTCGGGCAGCTGACGGCAGTCCACCGGGAGGAAGGCCTCAGCCAGCATTTCATGTATGACGCCCGCGGCAGGCTGGTCAGCCAGAGCCGCGCCCCGGCGCAGGTGACCGCGTATGAATACGGCGACGCCGGTGACCTCACCGCCGTTATTCACCCCGACGGCGGCCGCCGTGAAACGCGGTATGACGCGGGCGGCAGGCCCCTCAGCGTCAGCGAAGGCGGCCTGACCCGGCAGATAACATACGACGCCGCCGGGCGCGTCGCCGCCCTGATTAACGAGAACGGCGTCAGCGCCACCTTCACTTACGATGCGCTGGACCGGCTGACGGCAACGCGCGGCTTCGACGGACGGACGCAGCGCTACGGCTACGACCCCACCGGGCGGCTTATCCGCAGTGAGGATGCGTCTCTCATCACCCGCTGGCACCACGACGGGTCCGGCCGCCTGACGCACCGCACGGTCAACGACGAGGAGGCCGGACGCTGGCGGTACGACGAGCGCGGCTGGCTGACGGAGGTCAGCCATCTCAGCGGCGGCCACCGCGTCGCGGTGCGCTACGGCTACGATGAAACGGGCCGGATGGTCAGCGAAACGCAGACCGTCCACGCCCCGGACACCGGTGAACCGCTGTGGGAGCACACCACGCGGCACGGCTACCGGAATGGCCTGGCCACCCGGACCACCCCCGACCGCCTGCCGCCGGTGGAATGGCTGACCTACGGCTCCGGCCACCTCGCGGGCATGAAGCTCGGCGGCGCCCCGCTTGTCGACTTCACCCGCGACCGCCTGCACCGGGAGACGGGGCGCACCTTCGGCGCCAGTGAACTGGCCAGCGCCTACGACACCGGCGGGCAGCTCCTGAGCCACACGCTGCACGACCGGCAGTTTAACCGGGAATACGACCGGAACGAC
>NZ_JMPS01000002.1 GCF_000735455.1 Yokenella regensburgei ATCC 49455
GGAAGACGTTGGTCGCCTGGCTGCCGCTCACCTGCTTCAGCGCGCTGTTCAGCTCGGCCTGGCTGCCGACGTTGAGGCTGCTGTACAGCTCGTTGTTGGTGTAGCCCGCGTCCAGCGCGTTCGCCACGCTGCTGACGCTGCCGTCGGTTGCCACGTCGGCATAGGCGTTTTTGCTCATGGTCACGTCAACGTTGCCGCTGGCGTCGGTGCTGCCCTGCGCGTTCCACACCACCGAGGTGGAGGCAATGGCTGACGCATCCGTCAGGTTGCTGCCCTGCACCACGTTGTCGAAGGTCACGCTGGTGGCGTCGGTGCCGGCGGTAAAGCCGGTGTTGACCGACACGCCGTTCATGCTGGCGTTGCTCACCATCAGCGTCCCGGCGCTGCCGTCGGCGCTGGTGCCCACCACGTAGCCGGTCAGGTCGTTGGTGGCCGACGTTGAACTGCTGCTGGCGGTTGTTGGTGTGGTGTAGTGGGTGTAGTCGGTGGTATCGCCGTCAGCGCCTTCGCCTGTACCTGAGAGGGTCTTATTGCTGCTGCCCGATGCCATAATCGACGAACCGGTGACCGACGGGTCGATGTAGACGGTGCCGTTGTTCACCACATGCCCGGCACCCATATTCGCAAAGGCAGACGAGTTGCTGGCGTAGATATTGATGGTGCCGTCGTTCTGGATAACTGAACTGGCGTTGGCCTCGCTGCTGAGCTGCATACCGATCATATTGGTGTTCGTCGTGCCTTCGGTGCCGACGTTAATTACCCCGGTGCTGCTGTTGATAAGCTGCGCCCCGGCGCCGCCGCGCATCGCCATCGCCCCCTGGCCGTCAACCGTGATGGTGCCGTCGTTGATCGCCACGGTATTGTTATTGCGCATGTAAAGCGCCGAGCCGGTCCCCTGATAGTTGATTTCCGCACCGACCTGGTTCCAGAAGGTACTCTGCGTCGGGGCCGCGCTGGTGGTATACACCAGATTCACACCGCTGGCGGTCTGGTTGATGGTACCGCTGTTAACAATGGTGTTGTTACCGCTGCCGAGGATCATCAGCCCGCCGTTCAGCGATTTCGAGCCGTCGGTGGTAATAACGCCGGTATTGTTCAGCGTCGCGCCGTTAGATAGCCCCACCGTCCCGCTTAACGTCCCGGCGTTATTCAGCGTGCCCGCCGCCAGGGTGACCGCGCTGCTGATGGTGCCGTCCGCCTGGTTGGTCAGGGTGCTGTTGGTGTCCCAGAAGGTAATAGTGCCGCCGGAGACGCTGCCGTCGTTGCTGACGTTACCGCTAATCATCTGCGTGCCGCTCAGCGCGGTGCTGGCGCCTGCGGCGGCAATCACGTCACCGTCTTCATAGGCCACCGCGCTGTCGGTCGGGTTATAGGTTGCTGCATCTTCGCAGCTGCCGTCGGCGCAGATTTTACCGTAGTTGATAATCAGCCCGCTGCCGTCGGTGGCAAACGCCTGACCGTAGTCGGCGTCGATGTTAATCACACCATCTTTATCGTTAATTGCGGTCCCGCCGTAGGCCACCATCATGCCGACCAGCTGGTTATTCATCGACCCCGTCACGCCCTCATCGGCGGTCAGGTTGATGGTTCCCTGGTTGGTCACCGTGCCGCCGTGCAGCGCCAGCATGCCAATGCCTTCATTATTGACGTTGATGGTGCCGGTGTTTACGCCGTTGGCATTGGACGACATACCAGTCCAGTCGCTACCCATCACCATCCCGGCGCCGTGAAGCTTGATGTTGGTGCTATCGTAAAGACTGGTACTGGCAACGGTGCCGTCGTCATTGAGCACCGGAATAAAGCCGTCGAGATTGATGGTGCCCGCATTCGTCGCCGTGCCTTTCACCACGCCCATGCCGAACAGGCCCGCGCCCTGCAGGTTGATGGTGCCGCCCACGTCGTTAATCAGCGTACTCGCCGTCGTACTGGCATCCGCCAGCATCGCATAGCCCACCAATCTATTGGTTCTGAGCGGAAGATCGGACAGACCATAACCCATTGAGCCCGGCGTCAGGGTGCTGGTCAGGTTAACCGTCCCGCCGTCGGCGTTGATTGCGGTACCGCCAGCGGTGGCATGCAGTGTCCCCCAGCTCTTGGTCGTGCTTTTCGCCTGGCTGTTTACCGTGCCGTGGTTGGTCACCTGAGCGCCGCTGGCAGCCGCCATCAGCGCATAATCAAAGGAATCACTGGTGATCGTACCGTAGTTATCGACCGCCGAGCCCTCACCGGAGGCTTCTATCGCGCTGCCCAGGGCACTGGCAATACCAGCGTCCACGCTCGTATACGCAACAGTCAACGTTGAATCATCATTCAACACCAGGTGACCACCGTTATTGACCACGGCAAACTGAACTGGCTCATTAGTAGCACCGACGATGTTCATTAAGGAGTCGCCGCTAACGGACAGGGTGTTATCACCGTCAATAAAGATCCCGGCAACATCAAGCAAATACGCATTTGGAGTGACGCTGGTAGAGATATTGACCCCACCATTGAGCTGTACGGTATTACCACTGCCGGTCACCA
>NZ_JMPS01000003.1 GCF_000735455.1 Yokenella regensburgei ATCC 49455
AGCACCGGAAAATGCTGCACCAGCCCGGCGAGCGGCGCGATCAGCAGGCCAAAGAGTGCGACCGAAGGGATGGTCTGAATGATATTGAGCACGGTAAACACCGGCGTTTGCCGCGCGGTTCGCCGATAACACCACAGCCCCAGCGGGATGCCGATAATAAGACCTGGCAGCAACGTACCGAACAGCAGCGTCAGATGCTGCGCCAGTGCGTTATCAAAAATTTCCTGCCGGTTGGCGTACTCTTTTAGCAAAGAGAGCGCGTTGAGTTTGCCCGACCACAGCAGCAAACAGGGAACAATCCACACCTGTGCATTGAGCAGCCAGCGCCACAGTGTGTTGTCGGTCAGCCGGCGAATCGCCTCGTTCCCCAACAGCAAAAGCAATGCCAGCCATAGCCACAGACCACTTCCTGCCGACGTTCGCGCAAGCGGTGTTCCTGACTCTGCAAGCACCTCTGCTGCCTGCCCCGCCCCCCAGAACAGCGCTATAAATAATAGCTCGGCCAGTAGCAGGGTGAGCCCCGTCGTCCAGCGTTCGGCGCTCAGGGTCAAAAGCAGGAAAACGATGGGGGCAACCAGCAAAATGACGGGGTTAAAGGAGAAGATATCCCACAGGCTTCTCCCCTCGCCGGACACCAGCCGGTTTGGCGCATAGTTGACGAAGGGCAGCGCGGCGGCGGCGATGGCAATCACCACCAGCAGCACGGCTACCCGGTTATGGCATGAAATCGTCACTGTCCTGTTACTTTACCAGTCCCTTTTGCTTCAGATAATCAGCCGCGACCTTCTTCGCATCACGACCTTCGACGGCAATACTGGCGTTAAGCTGCTGTAGCGTTTTTTCATCGAGGCTGGCAAACACCGGTTTCAGCCATTCGGCCATCTGCGGATACGCCTTCAGTACGGCTTCGCGCACTACCGGAGTGGGTGCATAAATGGGTTGTACCCCTTTCGGATCGGTCAGCGTTTGCAGGCCAAGCGCCGCCACCGGGCCGTCGGTGCCGTAAGCCATCGCCGCATTGACTCCCGACGTTTGCTGAGCCGCCGCCTTGATAGTCACCGCCGTATCACCACCCGCAAGCGAAAGCAGCTGATCCTGGCTGAGCTTGAAGCCATAGGCTTTTTCAAACGCCGGCAGCGCGTCGGTACGCTCGATAAATTCCGCCGAGGCCGCCAGCTTGAACTTGCCGCCCGATTGCAGATAACGGCTGAGATCGGCAAGCGACGTCAGTTTGTTCTTCTGCGCCAGATCCTGGCGTACCGCAATGGTCCAGGTATTATTTGCCGGCGCGGGCGTCAGCCAGACCAGTTTATTCTGCTCGGCGTCGAGTTTTTTCACTTTTTCGTAGCCCTGCTCGGCATTTTTCCACGCCGGGTCGTTCTCCTGCTTAAAGAAAAACGCACCGTTGCCGGTGTATTCCGGGTAGATATCCAGCTCGCCGGAGGTAATGGCGCCGCGCACTACCGGGGTTGTGCCAAGCTGAACTTTGTTCACCGTTTTCACCCCGTGGCTGTCGAGCACCTGCAAAATGAGATTGCCGAGCAGTGCGCCTTCGGTGTCAATTTTCGAGCCGACTTTCACCGGCTCTGCGGCCTGCAACGGCAGCGTTACCGCTGCCAGAAGTGCGACAGTTGCCGCCAAACCTTTTGCCATCCCCATTCGCTCATCCTCGTGATTTATGCTTCTTTTCATCATCTTGAATGAAAAGCGTAGACGAAAACGCGTCGCTTAACAGGAGTTTGGGGGATTATCTGAATCAGCAAGTGATTTCACCAGCTCCCGTACGGATAAGTTTTACCCTTGATGTACTCCGGCGTTTCAGCAAAATAGGTGTAGCCGTTGGGGTGGCTGGTAATACCCTGGCAAAACTTCATCTCTTTGCCGCTGCGGGTGATGATTTTATTCGGTGTGATGGGGATATTAGGGTGATCGCCCACATCCTGTAACCAGAGACGCACTTTACCCTCCGGCGCCAGGCCAATTGCCAGCGTATCGTACCAGACCGTATGACCGTCATAGTCCAGATGTTCCGCCGGTGTTTTCATCCGCTGCCAGATTTCCGGCGAGAAGACGATGCTGGTTTCGTAGGTTTTCTTGTCAATAACTGAATCCCAGCAGAACATCATGTACTGCGGCAGGCTTTTCGCCTTGTTGAAAGACATCAGCGCACCACGGCTATAGTTACTCCAGGTTCCTTGCACTTTTGGATCGTTTCCTGTGGCATCAAGGGTATAAAAACGATTCAGGTAGCCATCCACATCAATAATCTGAGCGAGGGTTACGTTGGCATACAGCGCGAACGGAGCAAAAAAGACAAACTGCCAGTATTCATACGGCAGCTTCCAGTCACCCGCAGCCGCCTCCCGGGACTGCAGCGGCTGCGGTGCCCGGGCCTGACAGCCTGCCAACAACACAACCAGCAGATAAGTGGTTATTTTCAACATGATTACCAGCTCCCATAAGGATAGGTTTTACCCTTGATGTACTCTGGCGTTTCAGCAAAATAGGTGTAGCCGTTGGGGTGACTGGTAATACCCTGGCAAAACTTCATCTCTTTGCCGCTGCGGGTGATGATTTTATTCGGCATGATGGGGATATTGGGATAATCGCCGTACTCCTGCAGCCAGAGACGCACTTTTCCCCCCGGAGCCAGACCAATCAGTATTTTTTTATACAGCGCAATATCTCCCGCCCTAGTAAGATGATCGCCCGGTGTTTTCATCCGCTGCCAGATCTCCGGCGAGAAGACGATGCTGGTTTCGTAGGTTTTTTTGTCGATAACCGAGTCCCAGCAGAACATCATGTACTGCGGTAAGCTTTTTACCTTATTAAAATTCATCATAGGAGCACGATTACGGTCTGACCATGCACCTTCCACATTGGGATCATTTTCCGTGGTATCGAGGGTATAAAAGCGGTTCAGATAGCCATCCACATCGATAATCTGAACGACGGTTACATCGGCATACAGCGCAAACGGTGTAAAAAAATAGAAATACCATTCATCATAAGGCAGCTTCCAGTCGCCTTCCGCCGCCTCCCGGGACTGCAGCGGCTGCGGTGCCCTGGCCTGACAGCCTGCCAGCAGCACGAGAAACGTTATCGCCAGTAATCCTCTATTTTTCATTGCGTTTCCCCTCCATGTTGTAGATCGTCCGCCGCCAGCGTTCATCCGGGCGATTCACAAAGCCGATGGTTTCCGACACCGCCGCACCGCCGCTAATTTCACCGGCCGGGTTAAGCTGAACCGCGTTCCAGTTCGCCGAGCAGTGGATATAGCGCGCGGCCAGCATGTCCAGCGCCTCGGGGGTGATGTTAAGCTCCCGTCGCCCGCAGCGAACGGCCCTCCCCTCAGCCAGTACTTTATCAACC
>NZ_JMPS01000004.1 GCF_000735455.1 Yokenella regensburgei ATCC 49455
TCTTTTTGCGGGAGTGGCGAAATTGGTAGACGCACCAGATTTAGGTTCTGGCGCCGCAAGGTGTGCGAGTTCAAGTCTCGCCTCCCGCACCATTCCCATAAAAGCGTTGCACGGATGGGGTATCGCCAAGCGGTAAGGCACCGGTTTTTGATACCGGCATTCCCTGGTTCGAATCCAGGTACCCCAGCCATTTTTTCATCGATGTACTGACGTACCTGTTGTTGGGGTATCGCCAAGCGGTAAGGCACCGGTTTTTGATACCGGCATTCCCTGGTTCGAATCCAGGTACCCCAGCCAGTCGATGAATGCAGCAC
>NZ_JMPS01000005.1 GCF_000735455.1 Yokenella regensburgei ATCC 49455
CCGAACCCTTCCTCAGTGATAATCGCCCCGTCGAGCTGCATCTGTTCGGCGAGCTTAGCGACCATATTGGATGAACGCACTTTGTCGCTGAGGGTCACGTTCTCATTGGTGAGGATCACGCCGATAAAGTTGAGATCTTTCCCGTGACGGCGATAGAGCGCCTGAATCACCGGGTTGTTCTGGTGGCTCCAGGTGGTGTTCTTATCGCAGGCAGAAACGCAGTTGCCGCTGACAATCGCCCCGTCCATCGCCTCCGTCGGGAACATCAG
>NZ_JMPS01000006.1 GCF_000735455.1 Yokenella regensburgei ATCC 49455
GAAAGAAGCGGCAAAACGGGACGTGGGTACCGGCACGAACCAGATACCGGATATGACATTTTTCACCCAGGGGTTTTTAACCACCGAGAACAACCAGTTCGCCGGTTTTCTCGCTTTACCCCGAGGTATGGTTGTGCAGTACGGAAGAGTGGCGCTCTATAACACGTCAAACGTGGCAACAATTAATCTGCCGGTGTCTTACGCAGACACTAATTATGCCGTCATAGCGTCCAGCGATTTAGCGGTAAAAGGCAATACGCTTTATCCGTGGTTTGGCGCACGGCCTCATACTGCCAGCCAGATTGACATGCAACAGAGTACCAATACAGACGGTTACGCCTGCTACTGGATAACTGTCGGGAGGGTTTCATAATGCTGTGGAGCGCAAAAAATAACTGCTTCTTTTTACCCACTGCGGGGGCGCTGGTTCAGGCTCCTGACGCTATAGCGGTTGATAATGAGGTATTTAATACGTTTGGTGGGGTTGCCCCAGCAGGGAAAATGCGGGTTGTTGGGGGCGATGATCTGCCAGCATGGGGAGATATTCCACCTCCTACACATGAAGAATTGGTGATTACAGCAGAAACTGAAAAGCAAAACCGTATAGCCCAGGCTAATGACTACATGAACAGCAGGCAGTGGCCGGGGAAAGCAGCGGTGGGCAGGCTGAAAGGTGATGAACTGGCACAGTACAATCTGTGGCTGGATTATCTGGATGCGCTTGAGGCGGTAAAAACGACCAGCGCACCCGATATCAAATGGCCTACACCTCCGGCTTCGGCGGAAGGGTAATGACTGGCGCGGTACTGGTATCGACTTTAGTCAGTTTGTAGCGGTACCGCTGCCATTCTCCCAGTCGTGGCACGTCGGCATCGTCGATGTAGCCTCCAGCCTGAGCATCTGCCAGTGGGGCGATAATCGTCGTCGCCTCCGCCAGCAACGCGGTTTTCATTTGTTCTGCTGCCATCACGTCCGCAGCGTGCTGCAATTCCGTGTCTGTCACCCATTCACTACCATTCCACTTATCGTATGGTGTTGCCGGGGCCAGCGTGGTGGTATCTTCCGGATACTCCCCCGGCACGGTGATAGTAACTTTCTCACCTGTCGCTGTGTTGTATACCGTTTCACCACGATGATCGGCGCCGTATTCCCAGCCGTTAAAATCTGATGTCCGGAAAATAGCAAAAGCGTCCTTGCTTTCTCCCGGCGCGTCAGTGCATGAATTGGCAGGAATGCCGACGCCAACAGGCAGATATTCAACGGATGAAGAAAGATATTCGCGCGTCTTGCCATCATAATTAAATACGGTGATATCACCGGCCACCGTAGCAATAAACTCGCTATTTAATTTTGCCTGCGTCATTATGCAGCCCTCACAATGTAGTTAAATGCGATATTACGCGGGCGGGTTTCTGATCCGCCGTATGACGATGTGTTCCCTGAAAATCCTCTTGTGCCATCGCCGGTAGTGTTCGACCAGACATTGCTATTTGTCACCGACTGAGTTCCGCTGTAATTATGAGCGTGGGACTCAATACTTCCTCCTTGCGAGGTTAGTAACGCTCGCCCCGAATCCACCCCGCGCCCATCATCCCAGCCGCGTAAAAACTCCCCGCGCAAATCAGGCAGTCTGAGCGTCGGATAAGCCAGTGCCAGCTTGGGATACTGGGAGGTAGTGAACGCCGCTCCGTTGCATTTGAGCCACCCACCTGGTGGTGTCGCTGACGGCCACGGAATGGGCACGCCCACCGGCAAAGCAGAGCCTTCCCCT
>NZ_JMPS01000007.1 GCF_000735455.1 Yokenella regensburgei ATCC 49455
CCCCTTTCAGAGTCAACCCCATTTTTCAGAAGTTTTTCTCTTTCAACCCGGCGGCTTGTTTGCCGTTGTTCCGTGTCGATGGAGGCGCATTATAGGGAGCTTCCGAGGAATGACAAGCGGAAAAATGCATTTTTATTTCAACCGCTCATCTTTTCATCATTACGCCTGTTTTCTCAGCTTTTTGATGGCTGCAGGCAGGTCTGCAAGGCTATTAATCACCCAGTCAGCGGCATTTTCGGCTTCTTCGGTGACAGGTTTACCGGTACGAACCAAAACTTTAGTCCCTACTTCGGCTGCTGCTGCTGCCTGCATATCTTCTACTTTATCGCCCACCATATAAGAAGCGGCCATATCGATGTGCAAAAAGTCACGGGCGGAGATGAGCATACCCGGGTGCGGCTTACGGCAATCACAGACCTGACGGAATGCTTCTACACTTCCCTGCGGGTGATGCGGGCAATAATAGATACCATCAAGATCAACCCCACGGTCGGCAAGCGACCAGTCCATCCACTCGGTCAGCGTTTCAAACTGCGCTTCGGTAAATTTACCGCGCGCAATTCCGGACTGGTTGGTCACCAGCACCAGAGCAAAGCCCATCGCTTTAAGCTCACGCATGGCATCGATGACACCTTCTATAAATTCAAACTCGTCGATTTCATGGACGTAACCATGATCAACATTAATAGTGCCATCACGATCGAGAAAAACTGCGGGGACTGACATTGCCACGATATGCTCCTGAAATAAGCCTGTGCCGCTAGTATCGCATGTTTCGTGATGCAAGAAAGTGCTCATTATTGAATGGCAGATTGATTTAGACGTCTGGATGCCTTAACATCCATTTCGTTGATGCCCACGACGGCATCCAGCAGTAGAAATGCCACGGCTAACTTCTGAACGATAATAAATACCTAATGATAAAACTTTCGAATATCACCAAAGTGTTCCAACAGGGGACCCGTACCATCCAGGCACTCAACGATGTGAGCCTGCATGTCCCTGCCGGACAAATTTATGGCGTCATTGGCGCTTCCGGTGCGGGTAAAAGCACGCTTATCCGCTGCGTTAACCTACTTGAACGCCCAAGCCAGGGAAGCGTTCTGGTCGATGGTCAGGAACTGACTACCCTTTCTGAGTCTGCGCTGACAAAAGCACGTCGCCAGATTGGCATGATCTTCCAGCACTTTAACCTGCTGGCATCACGCACGGTATTTGGCAACGTCGCGCTGCCGCTTGAACTCGACAATACGCCAAAAGACGAAATTAAGCGCCGCGTGAGCGAGCTGCTGGAGCTGGTTGGGCTTAGCGATAAGCACGACAGCTACCCGGCAAACCTCTCCGGCGGGCAGAAACAGCGTGTGGCGATTGCCCGTGCGCTGGCAAGCAACCCGAAGGTACTGCTGTGCGATGAAGCCACCAGCGCCCTCGACCCGGCGACCACCCGCTCTATTCTTGAGCTGCTGAAAGACATTAACCGCCGCCTCGGCCTGACTATCCTCCTTATTACTCACGAGATGGATGTGGTGAAACGCATCTGTGACTGCGTCGCCGTGATCAGTAACGGTCAGTTGATTGAACAGGATACGGTGAGCGAAGTGTTCTCTCATCCGAAGACCCCGCTGGCTCAGCAGTTCATTCAGTCCACGCTGCATCTCGATATTCCGGAAGACTATCTGGCACGCATGAAAGATGCACCGCTCGCCGACAGCGTTCCGATGCTGCGCATGGAGTTCACCGGTCAGTCCGTTGATGCCCCGCTGCTTTCCGAAACCGCACGCCGCTTTAACGTCAACAACAACATTATTAGCGCGCAGATGGATTACGCCGGCGGCGTGAAGTTCGGCATCATGCTGACCGAGATGCACGGTTCACAAGAAGATACGCAAGCCGCCATTGCCTGGCTGCAGGAACACCATGTAAAAGTAGAGGTGCTGGGTTATGTCTGAGGCAATGATGTGGTTGCTGGCCCGCGGCGTCTGGGAGACGCTGGCGATGACGTTCGTTTCCGGATTTTTCGGCTTTGTTATTGGCCTGCCGGTTGGCGTGTTGCTGTACATCACCCGTCCGGGGCAAATTATTGCGAACGCGAAGCTCTATAACACCCTCTCCGCGCTGGTGAATATCTTCCGTTCTATTCCTTTCATTATCTTACTGGTGTGGATGATCCCGTTCACCCGCGTGATTGTTGGAACCTCGATTGGTCTGCAGGCAGCGATTGTACCGCTGACGGTAGGTGCTGCGCCCTTCATCGCACGCATGGTGGAGAACGCCCTGCTGGAGATCCCGACCGGGCTGATAGAGGCATCGCGCGCCATGGGCGCAACACCGATGCAGATCATCCGCAAGGTTCTGCTGCCTGAAGCGCTGCCGGGCCTGGTCAATGCGGCCACCATTACCCTGATTACCCTCGTGGGATACTCGGCAATGGGTGGTGCAGTAGGTGCAGGCGGGCTGGGACAAATCGGTTATCAGTACGGCTACATCGGCTATAACGCCACGGTGATGAATACGGTGCTGGTATTGTTGGTGGTTCTGGTCTATTTAATTCAGTTCAGCGGCGATCGCATCGTCCGGGCTGTCACTCACAAGTAACGTTACACACAACACATAAATAAGGAAGAGACATGACGTTCAAATTCAAAACCTTTGCGGCGGTTGGCGCCCTGATTGGTTCTCTGGCATTAGTGGGTTGCGGTCAGGACGAGAAAGATCCAAACCACATTAAAGTTGGCGTGATTGTCGGTGCTGAACAGCAGGTTGCTGAGATTGCCCAGAAAGTCGCGAAAGAGAAATATGGCCTAGACGTTGAGCTGGTAACCTTCAACGATTACGTGCTGCCGAACGAAGCGCTGAGCAAAGGCGATATCGATGCTAACGCCTTCCAGCACAAACCGTATCTGGATCAGCAGATCAAAGATCGTGGCTACAAGCTGGTACCGGTCGGCAATACCTTCGTTTACCCAATCGCAGGCTACTCCAAGAAAATCAAATCTCTGGATGAGCTGCAGCCGGGTGCCCAGATTGCTGTTCCTAACGATCCGACCAACCTCGGTCGTTCCCTGCTGCTGCTGCAGAAAGTCGGTCTTATTAAGCTGAAAGACGGTGTTGGTCTGCTGCCAACCGTACTGGATGTTGCTGAGAACCCGAAAAACCTGAAGATTGTTGAGCTGGAAGCTCCGCAGCTGCCGCGCTCTCTGGACGATGCGCAGATTGCCCTCGCGGTTATCAACACCACCTACGCCAGCCAGATTGGTCTGACTCCGGCAAAAGACGGTATCTTTGTTGAAGATAAAGACTCTCCGTACGTGAACCTGATTGTAGCCCGCGAAGATAATAAAGATGCGGAAAACGTGAAGAAATTTGTTGAGGCCTACCAGTCAGATGAAGTCTCTGAAGGCGCGAACAAAATCTTTAACGGCGGTGCTGTTAAAGGCTGGTAATCTTTTCTTGCTGTAATATCATCAGGACGGGCTATATGCCCGTCTTGTCATTTTAACCAGCAACTGCTTCAATACCTGCCTGGTTTATCATTCACCGAGGAAATATTATGCGTGCTTTACCGATCTGTTTATTGGCGCTTATGTTGAGCGGCTGCTCCATGCTAAGCAGATCTCCTGTAGAACCCGTACAAAGCACCGCAACCCCGCCAAAAGCGGAGCCTGCAAAACCCAAAGCGCCACGCCCTGTGCCGGTAAAAATCTACACCAGCGCTGAAGCATTACTGGGTAAACCTTTCCGTGAACTGGGTGATGTTTCCGGCGATTCCTGCCAGGCAACTAACCAGGATTCACCGCCAAACATTCCGACCGCACGCAAACGCATGCAGATTAACGCGTCAAAAATGAAAGCCAACGCGGTACTGCTGCACAGCTGTGAAGTCACCAGCGGAACACCGGGCTGCTATCGTCAGGCCGTGTGCACCGGCTCTGCGCTCAACGTTTCGGCGAAATGAGTGCATTTGAGTTTGAGCAGATAGGCGTTATCTGCTCACCTTATAAAGAGAAGTTTGCCGTTCCTCGCCAGCCCGGGTTAGTGAAAAGCGCCAGCGGGGAACTTCGTCTGCTCCCTCCATATAATCAGGCTGACGCCGTTCGCGGTCTCGAAGGCTTTAGCCATTTATGGGTGCTGTTTGTCTTCCATCAGACGATGGATGGCGGCTGGCGTCCAACGGTCAGGCCTCCGCGACTGGGTGGGAATGCCCGCATGGGCGTGTTCGCTACGCGTTCAACCTTTCGTCCCAACCCGATTGGTATGTCACTGGTTGAGCTGAAGGGCATTCGCTGCGAGAAGGATCAGGTGATCCTGCAGCTCGGTAGTCTGGATCTGGTTGATGGCACACCGGTTGTTGATATCAAACCTTACCTGCCCTTCGCCGAAGCGCTGCCGGAGGCTACGGCGAGCTATGCTCAGCAGGCTCCACAGGCAGACGTTGCGGTCAGCTTTACCGCTGATGTAGAAACGCAACTGGCTACGCTGTACAAGCATTACCCGCAGCTCAGAACCTTTATTCATGAAGTTCTGGCTCAGGATCCGCGCCCGGCTTATCGTAAAGAAGAAGAGAGTGGCAAAACCTACGCCGTCTGGCTGTATGATTTCAACGTTCGCTGGCGGGTAACTGACCTCGGATTTGAAGTCTTTGCGCTGGAACCGCGCTAATTTTATTGTCCTCTCTTTTGGCATCTCTGCCAGGCTGATAGACTAAACCACTTTTATTGAATCAGGCTGACCTTCAGCCTGTTCCGATCGTCCAAATGGAACCGTAACAACATGCGTACTAGCCAATATCTGCTCTCCACCCTGAAGGAGACACCTGCCGACGCCGAAGTCATCAGCCACCAGCTGATGCTGCGCGCCGGGATGATCCGCAAACTGGCCTCCGGGTTATACACCTGGCTGCCGACCGGTCTGCGCGTCCTGAAAAAAGTCGAAAACATCGTGCGTGAAGAGATGAACAACGCCGGTGCCATCGAGGTGTCTATGCCAGTGGTGCAGCCAGCCGATCTGTGGCAGGAGAGTGGTCGTTGGGAGCAGTACGGCCCGGAACTGCTGCGTTTTGTTGACCGTGGCGAGCGTCCATTCGTCCTCGGCCCAACTCATGAAGAAGTTATCACCGACCTGATTCGTAACGAGCTCAACTCTTACAAACAGCTGCCGCTGAACTTCTTCCAGATCCAGACCAAGTTCCGTGACGAAGTTCGTCCGCGCTTTGGCGTAATGCGCTCCCGTGAATTCCTGATGAAAGATGCTTACTCTTTCCATACTTCTCAGGAATCTCTGCAGGAGACCTACGATGCGATGTACGCCGCGTACAGCAAAATCTTCTCCCGTATGGGTCTGGATTTCCGCGCCGTGCAGGCTGATACCGGCTCCATCGGCGGCAGCGCGTCCCACGAGTTCCAGGTTCTGGCGCAGAGCGGTGAAGATGACGTTATCTTCTCTGATAGCTCTGATTTCGCCGCTAACATCGAATTTGCTGAAGCACTGGCTCCGACAACTCCGCGCGCCGCGGCCACTCAGGAAATGACCCTGGTCGACACGCCGAACGCGAAAACCATCGCCGAGCTGGTTGAGCAGTTCAATCTGCCGATTGAGAAAACCGTTAAAACTCTGCTGGTTAAAGCGGTAGAAGACAGCAAGTCTCCGCTGGTTGCCCTGCTGGTTCGCGGCGATCACGAGCTGAACGAAGTGAAAGCTGAGAAGCTGGCGCTGGTCGCAAGCCCACTGACCTTCGCAACTGAAGAAGAGATCCGTGCGCTGGTGAACGCTGGCCCAGGCTCTCTTGGCCCGGTTAACCTGCCGGTTCCGGTGGTTATCGACCGTACCGTTGCTGCCATGAGCGATTTCGCTGCTGGCGCTAACATCGACGGTAAGCACTACTTCGGTATCAACTGGGATCGCGACGTTGCGACTCCGGAAATCGCCGATATCCGTAACGTGGTGGCCGGCGATCCGAGCCCGGATGGCAAAGGCACACTGCTGATTAAACGCGGTATCGAAGTCGGTCACATCTTCCAGCTGGGTACCAAGTATTCCCAGGCGCTGAACGCCTCGGTGCAGGGCGAAGATGGTCGTAACCAGATCCTGACCATGGGCTGCTACGGTATCGGGGTCACTCGTGTGGTGGCTGCCGCCATTGAGCAGAACTACGACGATCGCGGTATCGTATGGCCAGAAGCCATCGCTCCGTTCCAGGTCGCAATCCTGCCGATGAACATGCACAAATCCTATCGTGTTCAGGAACTGGCTGAGAAGCTGTATGCTGAACTGCGCGCACAGGGTATTGAAGTGCTGATGGACGATCGTAAAGAGCGTCCGGGCGTGATGTTTGCCGATATGGAGCTCATCGGTATTCCGCACACCATCGTAATTGGCGACCGTAACCTCGACAACGACGATATCGAATATAAATACCGTCGTAACGGTGAGAAAGAACTGATTAAGACCGGCGACATTCTCAACTATCTGGTCAAAGCCATTAAAGGCTAAGCCCATAAAAAAAGCCTCGCATCGCGAGGCTTTTTCTTTTCATTCGCTTTATTCGTCGCAGTCTTTGCCGGGAATAAATTTGCTCTGCTTGTCCGCCATCAGCGTTTTTACCATCGCCCCGGTGTCCGGATTCGGCTCAAGCGTGAAGTGACCTTCAACCACCAGCAGAATTGGCTTGGTTTCTGTCCCGCGCGCTGCCGCATAGTCGCGCTCCAGCTGAGCATTGCTTGCTACCGCCACGCGCTGCCCGGTTGCACAGTCGGTAAAGATAGCCGCATCCGCCATGTAGAAATACATGCCGCGCATCGCCATTGGCGTGGTTGGCAGGCTCGCTTTTACAGGTTCCAGCGTGTAGTTAAGCGAGGATTCGATCGGATTACCTTCGCGATCCAGCATCACCAGCTTGTCACCCTTCGCCCGGTAGTAGGATTTCTCACCTTTGCTGTCCGTCAGCACCAGCTTATCTGCTGTACGCGCCCAACGGCCATAAGAAGCAAAGGAAGAGGGCTCGTGACTCACGCCCTGATAGCGCTCATTCATTACCCAGGTACCATCTTTTTCCAGGAACAGCGAGGTCTCAATGCCTTCACAGTCGGCGCACGGCAACACGCCGCGCCAGCTTTGTTGCATCGGTTTTAACTCTTCCGATGCGGCAGGCTTGATGGTATCTACTTCAGACCGGTTGTTGCAGCCAATGAGCGTAAATAGCGTACACGCCACCGCTACTGACAATATCGCTTTATTCACCTTGAGTTCCTTATTCTCAAATATGCCATTCGTCATTCGCTAGTCATGACGAACTTTCCCACGCAGCGCTTTAACCGACGATTTTTGTGACTTTGATGTCAACCGGCGCTCTTTTGAGGCACGAGTTGGTCGGGTCGCTTTACGACTTTTCTGCACTGCGGTTAATTCCTGAATCATGCTCACCAGCCGGGCAATCGCCGCTTCGCGATTCATCTCCTGACTGCGGTATTCCTGCGCCTTTATAATAATCACTCCGTCATCGGAAATAAGATGATGACGGGCTTCGAGCAGACGCTCCTTATAATACTCTGGCAGGCTTGAGGCCCGAATGTCAAAGCGCAGATGCACTGCCGTTGAGGCTTTGTTCACATGCTGCCCGCCCGCACCCTGTGCGCGGATCGCCGTCATCACGACCTCTTCGTCAGGAATAGAAACGGTTCGCGAGATGACAATCATGCAGGTTGTTGCCAGGCAGTGAAGTTAATTTCCAGATTATTCTTATCATCCGACAGCCAGATAATGCCGTCCTGTACGGTCGCCTGAAGGTTCATCGTCCGGGCGGCAAACGTACACAGCTGCTCCAGTTGGGTATCATCCAGATACCAGATGCTCAGGTTCTTGAAGGAAGCCAGCTTCGACTGGTTCTGCTGCCACCAGATTTCTGCCGCGCGACTGTTATAAGTAAACAGAGCCACATCCTGCGCTCGTGAACAGGCTTTTTTGATGCGCCGCTCATCCGGCAGCCCCAGCTCAATCCACAGGTCGATAGCCAGGTGGTCGTTCAGCAGCCACGCCTCCGGCTCGTCTTCAGCGCTCAGGCCACGGGTGAACTGCAGGCGTTCATCGGCATACTTCAGCCACGCCAGCAGGCGCAGCATCATCCGCTCTTCCGTTTCTGATGGATGACGGGCCAGCGTCAGGTTTGCGTCCAGAAACTGGTTGCGATCCATATCGGCTACGTTAACCGTTGCTTTGTAAATTGTCGCTTTCAGCGCCATGACTTAACTCCTGCGAAAAATGGCGTACATTGTAGCGAAATCAGCGACAAAAGGCTGTTAGCATTTACGGTTGCACTCATTCATCCTGCTGATAATGCTTAAATGAGTGTGGTATAGTCACCTTGCTAAACAGAGTTAATCTTCGTAGGCTTAAACTTGCATCCCACGGTTGAGTCAGAACGCTGACAGGAGGGCATGTGGAAAAATATTGTGAGTTAATACGCAAACGTTATGCGGAAATTGCCAGCGGAGACTTAGGGTATATCCCGGATGCGCTGGGTTGTGTGCTGAAAGCAATGAATGAGATTGCCTCTGATAGTTCGCTTTCAGAATCGGTCAGAGAAAAAGCAGCCTATGCCGCTGCAAACTTACTGGTGAGCGATTATGTCAATGAATGATACTTATCAACCCATCAATTGCGATGATTATGACAATCTCGAGCTCGCCTGCCAGCATCACCTGGTTTTGACGCTGTTGCTAAAAGACGGCGAAGAGTTGCAAGCGAAGGCAAACGACTTAATTACGCGTAAAAACGTCGAATACCTGATCGTCGATCACAAGGGTGCAGAACGCGAACTGCGTCTCGACAAAATTACCAGCTTCAGCCACCCGGAAATCGGCACGGTGGTGGTTAGCGAGTCATAACATATTCAACGGGCAGATGATTACTGCCCGTTCTTTCTCCACGTCAGCGCTAAGCCTTGCCCTTCATCAGCCAGCCCTTCACGCGTAACAAATACTCCAGCCGCGGCTATCAGGGTCTCACCATAAAACAGCAGCGGCGTGGTATCCCGGCGCCACGGCGCCACCCCCAGCTCCTGCCAGATCTTTTTAAGCTTGCGTCCCCCCTGACGGCCCACGATGTGCAGCACGCCGGAAGCCTTAAAGCGAATAGTGACAACCTCATCATGGGCAGGCGCACGCAGCGTACCGCCAGGCTCAAGAGCCAATGCGCCCATGGCAGATGGCAGAATAAGTGGTTCGCTAATGTCACCCCAGGGGAAAATGGCTTCGGCGTAACGCTGCTGCAGCGGCAGCCACCACAGCTGTTGCTGATAGCGGCGAATTTCAAAATCACCGAGCCGTAGACAAGGGGCCGCATCCTCACGCGCCTGTGCGACTTCTTGCCAGATTCGCCCGAGCATCTCCCGCGAAGGCATCTGCCGCGTGTGCATGCTAAGCCACCGGCGCAGCAGCGCGGCGCGTTTCACCGCACTCATGCTTTCCAGCGGTGCCAGCAGCAGCGTCCCCTCATCGGTGACCAATGCACTGAGCTCTGCCGCCAGCAGTTCATCCAGCAATTGCTCCTGTTCACCGCACAGCGCCGCGCTTCGAGCTACAGCCGGGGCAAAATGCGGCCAACGGCGGGTAAGCACAGGTACAACCCGCAAGCGCAGGAAATTACGGTCGTAGGCATCATCCTGATTAGATTCGTCTTCTATCCATGAGAGGTTGTGCTGCTGCGCCCACGTCAGTAACTCGTCGCGAGAACAATTCAGCAACGGGCGCAGCAGTTCACTACCGGCAAAATCTGCGACCGTCGGCATTGCCGATAGCCCTGCCGGGCCGCTACCGCGTTTAAGCGCGAGCAGGAATGTCTCACACTGGTCGTTCTGATGTTGTGCCGTCACCAGCGCTTCACCCTCCCGCAGGGAGGTGCGAAACGCCGCATAGCGCGCCTCACGGGCATGAGCCTCGATTCCCTTCCCTTCATCCACCAGCGTCACGCGCACCACCTCTAGCGGGATATCCCACTGCTGGCATAGCTGTTGGCAGTGTATGACCCAATCATCAGCATTGGCGCTAAGGCCGTGATGGATGTGGATAGCGCGGAGCTGAATAGCCGGGTTTTGCTGGCGCCAGCACATCAGTTGATGAAGCAACACGGTGGAGTCGAGGCCGCCGCTGAACGCCACTAAAAAGCGCTGGCGGGGGGCAAGTGAGTGAGCGATTTCCGGGGTTTTCATGATGGTATGGTGTTAAAGAAACCTAACCCGGCACGTTACCGGGCTATGTTTACGATGACAAGCGTTATTGCTGATACAGCTCCAGCGGCAGGCCGTCAGGATCGTTGAAAAAGGTAAAACGCTTATCGGTATAGGGATCGATACGCACGGCTTCACAGGCAACACCGTGGGCCTCCAGGTGCTTCACCGCGCGATCAATGTCGTCCACGCTGAATGCCAGATGGCGCAGCCCACACGCCTCCGGGCGTGATGGGCGCTTCGGAGGAAACGGGAACGAAAACAGCTCAATCACATACTGCCCGTTCAGCGCCAGGTCACCTTTCCAGGAATCACGCGCTTCACGATACACTTCACTCTGCAGAGTAAACCCGAGAATATCGCAGTAGAACGCTTTGCTCTTCACATAGTCAGACGCGATGATGGCAATATGGTGAACCTGTTTTAACCCCAGCATGGATTTCCTCCTTAACGTTTTGAAAACACGTTACTCGCCACTGACCCGACTGCGCAAGTCCTCAGTGATTTTTTAAGACCCGTACCCGATAAACGCCATCCTCACCGCGACGGGCACCGTGGATATCGGTTTCGAAACCAGGGTAATGTTGCCCCACCGAGCATAGCATCAGCAGAAAATCGAGTACTGCCCGACTCTCTTCGGTAATCATCTCGCCCGGCATCAGCAAAGGCACACCCGGTGGGTATGGCAAAATCATATTGGCTGATACTCTGCCTACCAGATTTTGCAGCTCAATCGTTTCTACCTCGCCTCTAATCTGTCGTTGCCAGGCCTGATGCGGCGTCATTTTCATCTCCGGCAACACGTCGAACGCCTGCAGCATCAGGCGCGAAAGCTGATGCTTACGAATCAGTTGGTGGATCCCCTGAGCCAGATCCTGAATCCGCATATTGCGATAGAAATCCGGATCTTCGGCATACAGATCCGGCAGCATATTCTTCACCCGCAGGTTGAGATCGTAGGCACGTTTAAATTCGGTAAGGCCACGCAGCAGGCTCATCGCCCGGGTTTTATCAATACCGATACTGAACAGGAACAACAGGTTGTAAGGCCCGGTCTTCTCCACGACCACGCCGCGCTCATCGAGGAATTTCGCCACCAGCGCGGCCGGGATCCCCTCCTCGCTCATGGTACCCTGCTCATCCATGCCAGGCGTGAGGATCGTGACCTTCACCGGATCGAGAAACATATGATCGGCGTCGGCGTCACTAAAGCCGTGCCAGCTCTCGCCGGGAGAAACTGGCCAGCACTCCGCGCTCTCTACTTCCTCCGGCTGCCAGATATCAAAAAACCACCCGTCGGACTCTTCGCGCAGGCGCTGAACCTCGCGGCGAAAGTGCAGCGCACGCTCAACGGAACGGTGAATAAGACGTCTTCCAGGGTTACCCCGCAGCATTGCTGCCGCAGTCTCCACCGAGGCAACAATCGGGTAGCTTGGCGATGTCGAGGTGTGCATCATGAAGGACTCATTAAACGTCTCTTCGTCATAATCACCTTTGATATGGATTAGCGAAGCCTGCGATAGCGCCGCCAGCATTTTGTGAGTCGACTGCGTTTCAAAAATGACTTTGCCCGCTACGCGTTCACCGCTCATACCGCTTTTCCCCTGATAGATGGGGTGAAAATGCGTGTACGGCACCCAGGCAGAATCAAAATGGATAGAGGGAACATCGAGCGTCTTTTTTATCCAGGTGGTGTTGTACAGCAGCCCGTCGTAGGTGGAGTTGGTGATAACGGCATGCACCGGCCACTGCGCCTGCGGCGTGGCGGCTACCTTCTGCGTAATGCTTTCACGGGTAAATTCCCGCCGGGGAATGCCCCCCAGGATCCCGAGCGCGTTGCGGGTGGGTTTTAACCACAGCGGTACGACGTCGCTCATCATCAGCAAATGAGCGAGCGATTTATGGCAGTTTCTGTCGATAAGCAGCGTGCTGCCGGTGGGCGCGGCGTACATCCCGACAATCTTGTTCGAGGTAGAGGTCCCGTTGGTCACGATATAGCTTTGCTCGGCCCCAAAAGTACGGGCAATGTACTCTTCCGCCTCGAGGTGCGGTCCGCTGTGGTCGAGCAGTGAGCCAAGTTCCGTTACTGAGATAGAGACATCCGCTTTCAGGGTGTTACCGCCAAAGAAATCGTAGAACAGGCAACCTACCGGGCTTTTCTGATACGCGGTACCGCCCATATGGCCCGGCGTACAGAAGGTATATTTGCCCTCTTTCACATAGGTGAACAGCGCTTTGGTAAACGGCGGTGTGATGTTATCGAGGTATTCGCCAATATACTGACGAACGCGGTCAGCTATCTCTTCCGACTGCTCCAGTGCATATTCGAAGAACCACAGCGCCATGCGCAGATCCTGGACCGTCACGTCCATTGTCGAATGGGTATCGATAAAGGCAAACAGCGGAAGATGCTCGTTCAGATGGTTAATCTCACTACATAGCGAAACACCGTATTCGTCCCAGTCGAAAATCACCCCGCAGATGCGCGGGTTGTGCTCAATCAGCTTGATAAGATCCGCACTGTTCTGCGGCCAGATGGCCCTGAACCCACGCCGGGTAAGCGCCGCTTCCAGTTCTTTGATCGGTTCGTCTTTATGCCAGGCTCCGTGCGGCCCCATGATGGCGATAATATTCACATGTTCCTCCTGAAAACGTTTTATTAATCATAGCCTGGCGCTTCTTCGGGCATAAAAAAAGCCGCAACAATGTGCGGCTTTTCAGAAGGATCCGGCAATTACGCGTAGCCGTAACCCATCAGACGCTGGTAGCGACGATTGGTCAGCTCTTCTTTGCTCATGGTGTCGAGTTCAGCCAGGTCAGAAATCAGCTGCGCTTTCAGGCTCGCGGCCATCGCTTCCGGGTTGCGGTGTGCGCCACCCAGCGGCTCTGGAACGATAGAATCAATAAGCTTCAGCTCTTTCAGACGCGGCGCGATGATACCCATGGCTTCGGCAGCCAGCGGAGCTTTATCGGCGCTTTTCCACAGAATGGAAGCACAGCCTTCCGGAGAGATAACGGAATAGGTGCTGTACTGCAGCATATTCACTTTATCGCCCACGCCAATCGCCAGCGCGCCGCCGGAACCACCTTCACCAATAACGGTGCAGATAACCGGTACGCTCAGACGTGACATTTCACGCAGGTTACGGGCGATCGCTTCGGACTGACCACGCTCTTCCGCGCCCACGCCCGGGTATGCCCCTGGGGTGTCGATGAAGGTAATGATCGGCATGTTGAAACGTTCTGCCATTTCCATCAGGCGCAGCGCTTTGCGGTAGCCTTCCGGTGCCGGCATACCAAAGTTACGACGGATCTTCTCTTTGGTTTCACGGCCTTTCTGATGACCAATGATCATCACCGGACGTCCGTCGAGGCGCGCAATCCCGCCGACAATCGCTTTGTCGTCGGCATAGGCACGGTCACCTGCCAGCTCGTCAAACTCGTCGAAGGCCAGGCGGACGTAATCCAGGGTATATGGACGTTGCGGATGGCGTGCCAGCTGGGCAACCTGCCATGCGCCAAGATCGGCGAAGATTTTACGCGTCAGTTCTACGCTTTTTTCACGCAGACGATGCACTTCTTCGTCGATGTTAATATCCAGTTTTTCATCCTGGCGGCTCACTGCCGTCAGGGAATCGATTTTCGCTTCCAGCTCGGCAATCGGCTGTTCGAAATCAAGGAAATTCAGACTCATAGTATTCCTGTATTAGTCAAACTCCAGTTCCACCTGCTCCGTGCCGATAAGGCTACGCAGATCGTTGAGTAAACGATCGCTCGGAGAGACACGCCATGTCGCGCCAAAACGCAACCGTGCGCGTGCATCAGCCCTCTGATAATAGAGGTGTACTGGAATGGTCCCCGAGCGGTGGGGTTCCAGAGACTGACGGAGACGGTTTAAAAGCTGGTCATCAATTTGCCTGTCCGTCAGCGAGATAGCAAGCCCGCGCGCGTATTTTTCGCGAGCTTCGTCAATGTCCATGACTTCGCGGGCGGTCATTTTAAGCCCCCCACTGAAGTCATCAAAGCTGACCTGTCCGCTGACGATAAGTATGCGGTCATTTTCCAGCAGGTGCTGATATTTATCCAGAGCATCCGTGAATAACATCACTTCAAGGCGTCCGGAACGGTCATCCAGCGTACAGATGCCGATACGATTGCCGCGTTTGGTGACCATAACCCTCGAGGCAATCACGAGCCCCGCCGCCGTGGTGACTTTACCACGATCGGTCGGATGCATGTCTTTCAGCCTACAGCCTCCGACATAGCGCTCAATTTCTTTCAGATACTGGGTAATCGGGTGCCCGGTCAAATACAGCCCCAGCGTTTCCCTTTCACCATCCAGTACCGTTTGTTCTGGCCACGGCTGACAGCTGGCATAGGATTGTTCAATCTGCTCCGGCTCTTCCGCCAGAACGCCGAACATATCTGCCTGCCCTATCGCCTCGGCTTTGGCGTGCTGATCCGCTGCCTTTAAAGCATCGTTCAGCGAGTTCATCAGTGCTGCACGGTGCGGCCCAAGGCGGTCAAACGCCCCGGACATAATCAGTTTTTCCAGTACCCGACGGTTCAGCTTTTTAATGTCGGTCCGCGCGCACAGGTCAAACAGCTCGCGGAAATAGCCGCCATTATTGCGGGCCTCGATGATAGCTTCAATCGGCCCTTCACCGACGCCTTTGATCGCGCCGATACCGTAAACAATTTCACCGTCGTCGTTAACGTGGAAATGATACAGCCCGGAGTTGATATCTGGCGGCAGAATTTTAAGCCCCATGCGCCAGCATTCATCCACCAGGCCAACCACCTTCTCGGTGTTGTCCATATCGGCAGTCATTACCGCCGCCATAAACTCCGCCGGATAGTGCGCCTTCAGCCACAGCGTCTGGTAGGAGACCAGCGCATAGGCTGCGGAGTGCGATTTGTTAAACCCGTATCCGGCGAATTTTTCCACCAGATCGAAGATTTTCATCGCCAGTTCGCCGTCAACGCCGTTCTTTTTCGCCCCTTCCTCGAAGGTGCCGCGCTGCTTGGCCATCTCTTCCGGCTTTTTCTTACCCATCGCACGACGCAGCATATCCGCGCCGCCGAGCGTATAGCCAGAGAGCTCCTGGGCAATCTGCATAACCTGTTCCTGGTACAAGATAATGCCGTAGGTCGGCTCCAGTACCGGTTTTAGACACTCATGCTGCCACTGTACGTCCGGGTAGGAAATCTCTTCGCGGCCGTGCTTACGGTCGATAAAGTTATCTACCATCCCCGACTGCAACGGCCCCGGACGGAACAGGGCCACCAGGGCTATCATATCTTCGAAGCAGTCAGGCTGCAGACGTTTAATGAGGTCTTTCATGCCACGCGATTCAAGCTGGAATACCGCGGTGGTTTCCGAGCGCTGCAGCATGTCGAAGCTTTTCTTATCGTCGAGCGGGATCGCCGCAATGTCGAGAGGCGGTTCACCCTGCTTCTCACGACGGGCGTTGATCATCTCAAGCGCCCAGTTGATGATGGTGAGCGTACGCAAGCCGAGGAAGTCGAACTTCACCAGCCCCGCGTATTCCACGTCGTTTTTATCAAACTGGGTAACCGGGTGCATCCCCGCTTCGTCGCAGTACAACGGCGCAAAATCGGTGATTTTGGTCGGGGCGATAACCACCCCACCGGCGTGCTTACCGGCGTTACGCGTGACGCCTTCGAGCTTACGCGCCATATCGATCAGGGCTTTAACCTCTTCATCGGCGGCGTAAATTTCTGGCAGCTGCGGCTCCGCTTCAAACGCTTTCGCCAGCGTCATACCCGGGTCAGGCGGCACCAGCTTAGAGATGCGGTCAACGAAGCCATACGGGTGACCCAGCACGCGGCCTACGTCGCGGATAACCGCTTTCGCTGCCATGGTACCAAAGGTGATAATCTGCGATACCGCATCACGGCCGTACATGTCCGCCACGTGTTCAATCACCTGGTCACGTTTCTCCATGCAGAAGTCAACGTCGAAGTCAGGCATCGAGACACGTTCCGGGTTAAGGAAACGTTCGAACAGCAGGTCAAATTCCAGCGGATCGAGGTCGGTGATTTTGAGCGCGTAGGCGACAAGCGAGCCCGCACCGGAGCCACGCCCCGGCCCTACCGGCACGCCGTTGTCCTTCGACCACTGGATAAATTCCATTACGATGAGGAAGTAGCCCGGGAACCCCATCTGGTTTATCACCTTCAGTTCGATATCCAGGCGCTCGTCGTATTCCGGCCGACGTTCCGCCCGCACCTGCGGATCCGGGAACAGGAACTCAAGGCGCTCCTCCAGCCCCTCTTTTGACTTCATGACGAGGAAGTCTTCGGTGCTCATTTCACCGGTCGGGAACTGCGGCAGGAAGTATTCGCCAAGGCGTACGGTGACGTTACAACGCTTGGCTATCTCAACGCTGTTTTCCAGCGCCTCAGGGAGGTCGGCAAACAGCTCGCACATCTCGTCTTCGCTGCGCATATATTGTTGCGGCGAATAGTTACGCGGACGCTTAGGGTCGTCGAGCGTAAATCCATCGTGGATAGCAACGCGGATCTCATGCGCGTCGAAGTCGCCTGAATCAATAAAACGAACGTCGTTCGTGGCCACCACCGGCAGACCGCGCGCCTGTGCCAGGTCAACAGCAGCATGCAGATAGCTCTCTTCATCGGCACGACCGGTACGGATGAGTTCAAGATAGTAGCGGTCAGGGAAATGCGTCTCATAGAACGAGACGAGCTGCTCTACCAGCGGCATATTGCCGCGCAGCAGCGCTTTACCGACGTCGCCCATGCGGGCTCCAGACAACAGGATAAGTCCTTCCTGAAGCTCTACCAGCCAGTCGCGGTCAATCCACGGTCCAGGAGCACCATAACCGCGCTGGTAAGCGCGGGAAATCAGCAGCGTCAGGTTCTGATAGCCGACGTTATTGGCAGCAAGCACCGTCAGTTGAGAAAACTCATCACCCAGCAGATCGCACTGCACGTGGAAGTCAGCGCCAACGATGGGTTTAAGACCAGCACCGTGTCCCGCTCCGTAGAACTTCACCAGACCGCACAGGTTGGTGAAATCAGTGATCGCCAGCGCAGGCATACCGAGTGCGGCCGCCTTTTTTACCAGCGGCCCGGTTTTCGCCAGCCCATCAATCATGGAGTAGTCACTGTGCACCCGCAGGTGTACGAAACGTGGTTCAGCCATCTTAAATTTCCGCGTTGCTTAATAATGCCCGGTTCAGGACACGAGACCCAGTACGCGTTTTACCGGAGCAAAACTGCGACGATGATGCTCAGTCGCACCGTGCAGAGCCAGCTTTTCCAGATGGAAAGCGGTAGGATACCCCTTATGCTGAGCAAAGCCATACTGGGGAAAAGTGAGATCCAGCTCGGCCATCTCCGCATCACGGGTAACCTTCGCCAGAATCGACGCGGCGCTGATTTCAGCCACCCGGCTGTCGCCTTTAACGACCGCCATCGACGGCACCGGCAGCGCCGGGCAACGGTTGCCGTCTATCAGCACATATTCAGGTGGAATATGTAAGCCAGCCACGGCACGCTGCATCGCCAGCATCGTGGCGTGCAAAATATTCAGTTCGTCGATCTCGTGCGGCTCCGCGCGGCCAAGGCTCCAGCTCAGTGCCTTTTCTTTGATTTCGTCAAATAACGCGAGACGACGCTTTTCAGATAATTTTTTGGAATCGTTGAGGCCAACGATGGGCTGGGCCGGATCGAGGATCACCGCAGCGGTGACCACGGCGCCAACCAGCGGGCCACGCCCCACTTCATCCACACCCGCGACCAGGTGGGTATGCGGATAGATAAATTCAATCATTGTGCTAACTCCAGAACCGCATCGGCGGCTTGCTCATCCGCGTTACAGCGGATTTGCTGATGCAGCGCCCGGAAGGTGTCGTGCATATCGTGGCTGGTTTTACCGTCCGCCAACAGTGGCAGAAGCGCCTCGGCAAGCCGCCGTGGCTCGCACTCATCCTGCAGCAGCTCTTTTACCAGTTCCCGGCCAGCGAGCAGATTTGGCAGGGAAACGTAATCGGTTTTCACCAGCCGCTTTGCCAGCCAGAAAGTAAATGGCTTCATCCGATAACCCACCACCATCGGGCACTTGGCCAGCATGCACTCGAGCGCCGCCGTACCGGAAGCCAGCAGCGCGGCATCGCTCGCCACCATCGCTTCACGGCCTTTACCATCAAGTAAATGCACATGCAGGTCTGGCGCCACTTCAGCTTTAATTCGTTCAAACTGTTCACGTCGTTTGGCGTTCACCAGCGGCACCACGACTTCAAGATTCGGGTAGTGCTCCCGCAGGATCTGCGCCGTCTTCAGGAAGTCGGCGCTCAGCATCTCGACTTCAGCCCCGCGGCTCCCGGGCAGCAATGCCAGGCAGTGAGCGTCGTGCGCAATACCCAGCACGTCACGAGCGGCATTTTTATCCGGGTCGAGCGGCATCGCATCCGCCATGGTATGACCGATGAAACGGCACGGCACGTTGAAACGATCGTAAAACGCTTTTTCGAAAGGCAGGAAGGCCAGCACCAGATTGGTGGACCTGCCGATTTTGAAAACGCGTTTTTGTCGCCAGGCCCACACGGACGGGCTGACGTAATGAATGGTTTTGATCCCCTGCTTTTTAAGATTTCCCTCAAGGGTAATATTAAAATCAGGCGCATCAATACCGACGAAAACGTCGGGTTTCAGCTCGGTAAAACGTTGAGTAAGAGAGGCTCGAATGTGCAACAGACGACGCAGACGACCCAGGACTTCAACAATCCCCATCACCGCCAGTTCTTCCATTTCGTACCAGGCTTCACAGCCTTCCGCCTGCATCAGCGGACCGGCAACCCCAACAAAGCGTGCATTGGGTACGCGAGCCTTCAGGGCGCGAATAAGACCTGCGCCAAGGATGTCGCCGGAGGTTTCTCCGGCGACCAGGGCAATCGTCAGGGGACGCTGTTCTGCCATTAACGAATCAGACCGCGCGTCGAGCGTTCGAAGAACTCAGTGAACGCTTTGACTTCCGGGTGCTGTTCAGCCAGAGCTTCAATCTCTGGTTTGGCTTCTTCCAGCGTTTTACCGCTGCGGTACAATTGCTTGTACGCGTTACGGATAGCCGTAATCGCTTCGCGGCTAAAGCCACGACGCTTCAGGCCTTCGATATTCACGCCAAACGGCGTGGCATGGTTGCCCTGCGCAATCACATACGGAGGTACGTCCTGAGCAACGCCAGAACAGCCGCCGACCATCACGTGTGCACCAATGATGCAGAACTGATGAACTGCGGTCATACCGCCAATGATAGCGAAATCACCAATAGATACGTGCCCGCCCAACGTCGCGTTGTTTGCGAGGATGCAACGGTTACCCACGACGCAATCATGCGCGATGTGCGCATTGATCATCAGCAGGTTATCGTTGCCTACCTTCGTCAATCCACCGTCCTGCACTGTACCGCGGTGAATAGTGACGCTCTCGCGAATGCGGTTGCGATCACCCACTTCCACGCGAGTCGGCTCGCCTGCGTACTTCAGATCCTGGTTAACTTCACCGATGGACACGAACTGATAGATCTCATTGTCACGACCGATGGTCGTGTGGCCGTTAACTACCACGTGAGATTTCAGTACGGTGCCTTCTCCGATTTCGACATTCGGGCCAACAAGACAAAACGGGCCAATGTGGACGTTAGCGCCGATAACAGCACCTTCTTCCACAATAGCGGTAGGATGAATAAAGGCAGTTTTATCAATCACGTATCAGGCCTCCCGGCTACGCGCACACATCATTGTCGCTTCGCAAACCACTTTACCGTCAACCAGCGCTACACCTTTAAAACGGGTCAGGCCACGACGGGTTTTCTCAAAGGTCACTTCCATGATCATCTGATCGCCTGGCACGACCGGACGCTTGAAGCGCGCTTCGTCGATACCCGCAAAGTAGTACAGCTCGCCCGGTTCCAGTTTACCAACGCTTTTAAACGCCAGAATACCGGTAGCCTGCGCCATCGCCTCGAGGATCAGAACGCCTGGGAAAATCGGCTTACCAGGGAAATGCCCCTGGAAAAACGGTTCGTTCACGGAAACATTTTTCACTGCGCGCAGAAAACGACCTTCTTCAAAATCCAGCACGCGGTCAACCAGCAAGAACGGGAAACGGTGCGGCAGAAGTTCTAAAATCTCTTCAATGTGCAGAGTATGAGTGTCAGTAGTCAAAATACTCTTCCTGTCAAAAATATACTGAATAGCAATAATAACACGGCCTGCCGCAATCGTATGAATGCCGCAGGCCGGGAAATGCAGGCGTCAGAATGATGAATTCTTAGTCTTGCTGATTGACCTTGCGCTCAATGCTCTTGAGACGCTTATTCATATCATCAATATTCATCACCAGGGCTGCGGTTTTACGCCACACTTTATTGGCTTGCAGCGGAATACCGGAGGAGTATACGCCAGGTTCGGTTATCGGGCGCATTACCATGCCCATCCCGGTGACCGTCACCTTGTCGCAAATTTCCATGTGCCCGTTAATCACGCTGGCGCCGCCAATCATGCAATAACGACCAATTTTCAGGCTGCCCGCCATGATGACGCCGCCTGCAACCGCGGTATTGTCGCCAATTACCACGTTATGTGCAATCTGGCACTGGTTATCAATGATAACACCGTTGCCGATCACCGTGTCGTCAAGCGCGCCACGGTCGATGGTGGTACAGGCACCGATCTCTACACGATCGCCAATAATGACGCGACCAAGCTGCGGGATCTTCACCCAGTTACCACGATCGTTGGCATATCCGAAACCATCAGCACCGATCACGGTACTGGACTGGATCAGGCAATTTTCGCCGATTTCAATCTCGTGGTAAACGGTAACGTTGGCCCACAAGCGGGAGCCGGCACCGATTTTGGTTTTTTTACCAACGAAGCACCCCGCGCCAATCACTACGTTGTCGCCCAGTACCACGCCAGATTCAATCACGGCATTAGCACCGACAGACACGTTGTTACCGAGCGTTGCCGTCGCATCAATCACCGCGCTTGGGGCGATATCCTGCGCCGGCTGCGGCGTGCTATCAAGAATTTGAGCCATGCGAGCGTAGGTCAGGTAAGGATTTTTCACCACCAGAGCTGCGCTTTTAGCAAAAGGCAAATCATCCTGCGTCATGACGACAGCAGAAGCCTGGCAAAGGGCCAGGTGTTCACGGTACTTAGGATTTACCATGAACGTAATTTGGCCTGCTTTAGCGGATTGCATGGACGCAACGCCGGTGATGACGATATCGCCATCACCGTGTAATTCTGCATCCAACTGCTGTGCTAAATCAGCCAGTCGAATTGAAGGCATTACTTATTTAACCTGTTTCAGCACATCAGCGGTGATATCTTTGATATCGCTGCTGTTGTAAGCAACGGTGTTCGCGTCAACAACCAGATCGATGCTCTGGCTGGATGCCACACTTTTCACTGCGGTCTGGATACGAGTCACCAGCTTGCCGCGCTCTTCGTTAGAGCGACGAGCACGATCCTGCTCAAACTGCTGTGCTTTCTGAGAGAAAGCCTGGCGCTGAGACATGATGTCTTTTTCCAGCTTGCTACGATCCGCCGCTTTCATGGTGGAGCCATCACGCTGCAGACGCTGCATTTTGGACTGAAGGTCAGATTCCTGACGCTGCAGCTCGGATGCACGGCCTTTGAATTCGTTTTCCAGCGTAGCGGAAACACCTGTTTTCTGTGCAACCTGTTGGAACAGGCTACCCATGTTAACAATTGCAATTTTATCTGCTGCCTGAGCAGATGCCGCCATTGCTAAACCCAAACCTGCAGCTACTAACCACTTTTTCACAGTTAACTCCTTACCATCCCATTCGTACCCGGAGGTACCGTTTTTTGCGTGGCCTGGTGACCACCGAAGTGTTCACCTGAGTCATCGCTACACTGCACATACATTCCTTTGCGCTGAACAATTACCAGGTTTTACCAATGTTAAACTGGAATTGTTCGGCTTTGTCCCCTTCGTATTTCTTGAACGGCTGGGCGTAGGAGAAGACCAACGGCCCCAGAGGAGACATCCATTGTAATGCGATACCTGCAGACATGCGGATATTGCTCGGATCACTATAGTCCGGAATTCCCGCCTGTTGCATTTGCGCGGTATTATCCCAGTGAGTATCCCAGACGGTACCCGTATCCCAGAAGAAGGAGGTACGGACAGAGTTAGCATACTTATCACTGATAAACGGCGTCGGCACAATCAGCTCAAGGCTCGCCACCGCCATGGCGTTACCGCCCACCGCATCGTTAGACTTACATACAGTGCCGCTTGCCTGATTACATTCATTCAGCCCCGGAGCGCCGTAATACACCGCTTTCGGACCAATGTTGTTAGACTGGAAGCCACGCACGGTGCTGGAACCACCGGCATAGAAGTTCTCATAGAACGGCATTTCTTTGCCGCCCAGACCATCGCCGTAGCCCCAACGTGTACGACCTAACACGACCCACTTGTGATCGTTATCGATTGGGAAGTAAGACGCGGTATCCAGCGTGACCTTGTAGAACTCGTTGTCAGAGCCAGGTACGGTGACTTTACCGCTAAGGTTGACGCGGTTACCGTCGGTCGGGAAGAATCCGCGATCGAGGTTGTTATACGTCCAACCGTAGTTGAAGGTGAAGTCATCAGCGGAGAAGCCGTTGTTATCCGTTGTCGTACTGGCACTCTGACCAATAGAGTTCAGGTAACGGTTCATCGCCACCTGCGGCTGCATGTTAGACAGGTCGTTGTGGACGTAGCCTAAACCTGCACGCAGGGTGTTGTACTCGTTGATCGGGAAGCCCAGCGTCCCATCCACACCATAGCTTTTGTTGGTGTAGGAGGAGAGGTCAGCGTCATCTGCTTTAAAGTCATTGTAGAAGACACGTCCGCCGAGGCTAACGCCATCCACCGTAAAGTACGGGTTAGTGACAGAGAACTCGGAATATGTCTGGTAGTCGTTTTTGGTGCCGTTGATACCCACAGAGTAACCGGTACCTAACCAGTTATCCTGCTGAACACCCACCTGGAAGCTCACGCCGCTTTCCGTACCGTAACCGATACCGAAGTTGAAGCTACCGGTGTTACGCTCTTTCACCTTGTAGACCAGATCAACCTGATCCGGGCTGCCCGGTACGCGCTGAGTATCCACATCAACCGTTTCGAAATAACCCAGACGGTTCAGACGCTCTTTACCCTGATCGACCAGATCGCTACCCAGCCACGCCCCTTCCATCTGGCGCATTTCGCGACGCAGTACGGAATCTTTGGAAGTGTCGTTGCCTTCAAAACGGATCTTACGTACGTAGTAACGGTTACCGGCATCAACGTTCACGTGCAGCTTAACGGTTTTATCCGCATCGTTGATTTCTGGCTGCGACTGAACACGCGGGTAGGCGTAGCCATAGCGACCGAGAAGTTTCTTAATGTTATCTTCCATTTTGGTCACTTTGGTGCCGTTATACAGCTCGCCCGGCTCGACTTTAGTCAAGCTTTCGATTTCTGCAGAATGGCCCGCCAGATTACCGCTCACCTCAACACCAGACAGCTTGTACTGATCGCCTTCGGTGATGTTAACGGTGATATAGATACCTTTCTTGTCCGGCGTCAGGCTAACCTGAGTCGAATCAATGTTGAAGCGTGCGTAGCCGCGGTCCAGATAGTAGCTGCGCAGGGTCTCGAGGTCGCCCGCCAGTTTCTGTTTCTGATACTTGCGATCGCCCACCACGTTCCACCACGGCACTTCATCGCGCAGCTGGAAGTTGGAGATCAGCTCATCAGTACTGAACGCGTGGTTACCCACGATGTTGATCTGTTGGATTTTGGCGGAAACGCCTTCCTGGAAGACCAGCTTGAGGTCAACGCGGTTACGCGGCAACGGTGTGACCACCGCTTTCACGCTAGCGCTGTATTTACCGACGCTGTAGTAGAAGTCTTCCAGTCCCTTCTCAATGTCAGAGAGGGTGGTACGGTCAAGAGATTCGCCCACACGAACGCCGGATGCTTCCAGGTTCTGCTTCAGCATGTCATCCTTCACCGATTTGTTACCGGAGAACGTGATGCTCGCGATAGTCGGACGCTCTTTTACCTGAACCAGCAGCGTATCGCCATCACGCAGGACGCGAACGTCCTCGAAGTTCCCTGTAGCAAACAGAGCACGAATGGTGTTACTGATATCATCATCAGTTACCGTATCGCCTGGGCGCACGGGCATACTAAGAAGGGCCGCACCAACAGCGACTCGCTGCAAGCCTTCGAAATGAATATCCTTCACTACGAACCCGTCAGCACCGTATACGGTCGCGCTGCTAAACAGCAGCGACGCTATGAGCAACTTTTTCATCGCCATCGTTATTATGCGTTCTTCCTAACTATCTCTCTTACAACCGAGAGAAATCATTGAAAAGTGCAAGCCCCATTAACAGCACCAGCAAGATAGAGCCAATGCGATAACTAAAGTCTTGAACTCGCTCGGATACCGGCCCGCCTTTTAGCTTTTCAATCGCCAAAAAGAGCAGATGACCCCCATCAAGAACGGGAAGCGGGAACAGGTTGATAATGCCAAGATTCACACTGATGAGCGCAAGAAACATCAGATAGTAAATCAACCCAAACTCCGCAGACATCCCAGCCCCCTGAGCGATAGAGATCGGCCCACTGAGGTTGTTCAGTTTTACGTCACCGGTTATCAATTTTCCTAGCATCTGCACCGTCAGCTTCATCAGTTGCCAGGTTTTATCCGTGGCCTGAACAATAGCGTCAAACGGTCCATACTGCCGTACTGTCTTGTACTCATCGGGCAGCGGAATGATTTTCGGGACCACGCCCGCAAACCCTTCCGTCGCATTGCTACCGCGTTTTGTATCCGGTATCAATGTCAAAGACAAGAGGCTTCCCTGTCTTTCGATTTCTAGCGCCAATGGTTTACCCGGATTATCACGCACCAGGGTGACAAACGTCATCCAGCTTGTCAGCGGCTGACCATTGACTTTAACGATCCTGTCGCCGGCTTGCAAACCCGCTTTATTGGCTGCGGAATTTGCCTGTACTTCGGCAAGGGTCGTTTCAATTTGTGCACCGCGCGGACGAATCCCCAGTGACGTAACAGGATCTTCTTTGTCCGGCGCAAAAGCCCAATGTCGCAAGTTGAGGATTTTATCCTGGCGTTGCGTACTTCCGAAAGGGGCAACCGTCAGCGTTGTTTGCTCATCACCAATTTTGGCGACCAGCGCTAAGCGAACCGCATCCCAATCAGGCGTTTCGATACCGTCAACGGCTTTAAGTTCCGTGCCTGGTGCAATTTGTGCTTCTGCCGCGATGGAATTGGGCGTTATTTCACCAATCACCGGTTTCACACCGGGAACACCGATGATGAAAACCAGCCAGTAGGCGAAAACAGCAAAGATGAAGTTTGCCACCGGTCCGGCAGCGATGACAGCGGCGCGTTGCCCCACTGTTTTATTATTGAAGGCGTAATGGCGCATTTCCGGTGCAACCGGCTCAACGCGCTCATCCAGCATTTTGACGTACCCACCCAGTGGGATCAGGGCAATGACGAACTCCGTGCCACGCTTATCGACGCGGCGCCACAGCGCCTTGCCAAAGCCAATCGAAAAACGTTCGACACGGATACCACAACGGCGGGCGACCCAGAAATGGCCAAATTCATGCACGGTGATAAGTACACCCAGCGCAATAATAAACGCAGCCAAATTCCAGAGAATGCTCAGCATAACACCGTCCGTTAAATCGTCCTGAAAACTAACAGCAACAGGCAGGCGAAGACCGGGACCGCAGCCGTCAGGCTGTCAATTCGGTCCAGAATACCGCCGTGTCCAGGAATCAAATGACCACTGTCTTTAATTCCCGCTTCCCGCTTAAACATACTTTCGGTCAAATCACCCAGTACTGAAGCCAGCGTTGCCACGATGGAACAGATCAGTAAGGTGACCGGGGCAACATCCAGATTGACCCATAAACCATAAGCCCACGAAATTACCGCTGCGGTAAACAGGCCGCCGATGAATCCTTGCCAGGTTTTCCCCGGAGAAACTTTCGGCGCCAGCTTGTGCTTGCCGAACAGTTTACCAAAGACATAGGCGCCGGAGTCAGCCCCCCACACCAGAATCATCACATACAGGAGCCACAGTGCCCCGCTGTAGTGGTTATCGTCATAATGCCATGCTCGCAGCGCTACCATGCCCCAGAAGAACGGCACGATAGTCAGCAGACCAAAGAGCAGACGCAGCGTCTTTGAGGAGCGCCATACCGAAGCAGAACCCGGATAGGTCAACACCATCAGTAACGCAACAATCCACCAGCCGAGCGAGGCCCACAGAGAGCCCTGCACCAAAGGCAGCTGGACGTTATGATGATACTCAGGCATCAGCAAGAGCATCAGCGCCAACAGCAGGCCACAAAACAGGGCCAGCCAGACGCGCTGTGTGCGGGATGTGAACCCGCTAAGCTGACCCCACTCCCATGCGGCCAGCATACAAATCACCAGAGTCAGAATGGCAAAGCCACCCGGCGGCAGTAAAAAGAGTGCCGCAATGACTACGGGTACTAAAACGAGAGCGGAAATAAGGCGATACTTTAGCAAAAGCTACCCCCATCAGGTATTTTCACCAGCAGGCTCAGTGCCGCCGAAACGACGCTCACGATTGGCAAAAGCATGCAGCGCACCTTCAAAGTCTTGTTCATCGAAATCGGGCCAAAGAACATCTGTAAAGTAAAGTTCGGCATAGGCAATTTGCCACAGCAAAAAGTTACTGATGCGATGTTCTCCCCCTGTCCTAATCACTAAATCTACAGGAGCCAGTTCATGCATGCAGATTTGCTCACCCAATAAATCTTCAGTGATTTCATCGGGGCTCATCGTGCCGTTTTGTACCTGTTCCGCCAGATGGCGGACTCCCTGAATAATATCCCAACGTCCACCGTAGTTCGCTGCAATATTGAGCGTTAATCCGGTATTATTTTGCGTCAGTGTTTCCGCCTTGCGAATTCTTTCGCGCAGACGAGCATTGAAGCGACTGGTATCACCAATGATACACAGGCGGACGTTGTGACGGTGCAGGCTTTTAACCTCACTATCGAGGGCCCACACAAACAACTCCATTAGCGCCGTAACTTCCTGGGCAGGACGGTTCCAGTTTTCACTACTGAACGCATAAAGCGTTAAGGCATCAATCCCGTTATTTGCTGCAAAAGAGACAGCACGACGTACGGATTTCGCACCGGCCTTATGACCGAAAGCACGAATTTTCCCCTGCCGCTTCGCCCAGCGCCCATTGCCATCCATGATGATAGCCACATGACGGCAGCCATGCGCAGGCAATTTTTCGCTGATTGGTTGATTAGCAGACAACATAACGCGTTAATAATCCATGAAAAGGAATTAGCAGTATTCTGGAATACCCGCCCCTGACTACACCGTGCACAACCAGTGCTAAATTCACGGCGAATGAGTGGCGCAGACTATATCATCGAAGCCCAGCGCTAACAAATGCCACGACTCATCATAGGCGGAGAATCATCAGCTTGCGATGCGCTTCACCTGTTTTTGCGCAATCTCTCTCGCACAGGCATCTACCGCCAGAACCTCATCGATACTTTGTGGCTCTGCGACACTTATGGCTTCAAGAACGGACAGGTTCAACGCCGCAATATCAGTGAATCGAATCTTCGACGCCAGGAATGCTGCCACGGTGATTTCGTTGGCGGCATTCAGCGCGGTCGTCGCGGCCTGCCCTTGTCCGAAAGCGTCCATCGCCAGCTTCAGGCATGGATAGCGACCGTAATCGGGTTCCATGAAGGTGAGCGATCCAAGACGGCAGAAATCAAGAGGTTTTACGCCAGAGTTCACACGTGCGGGCCACCCCATTGTATGAGCGATAGGCGTGCGCATATCCGGTTCACCAAGCTGTGCCAGCACGCTGCCATCCTGATAGCGCACCATAGAATGGATGACCGATTGCGGATGAATCAACACTTCCATCTGCGCCGCAGACGCATTAAACAGCCAGCGGGCTTCAATGTATTCCAGACCCTTGTTCATCATGGTGGCAGAGTCGACGGAGATTTTACGCCCCATTGACCAGTTCGGGTGTTTGCAGGCCTGATCCGGCGTCATTGCCGCCAGTTCAGAAACTGCTGTCTCCCGGAACGGGCCACCAGACCCGGTAAGCAAAATTGACGATACGCCATTCTGCTCAAGGTCAGCGTACCCCAGGTTCTGCTGAATTGTTTCCGGCAAACTCTGAAATATCGCATTGTGTTCGCTGTCGACCGGCAGCAGCTGCGCACCGCTGTGTTTTACCGCGTCCATAAACAGACGCCCGCAGGTGACCAGCGCCTCTTTGTTAGCGAGCAGTACTTTTTTCCCGGCGTGAATAGCCGCAAGCGTCGGCACCAGCCCCGCCGCACCGACGATGGCAGCCATCACCTGATCAACCTCTTCCAGCGCCGCCACTTCGCTTGCAGCCTGCGCTCCGCTCATGACCTCGACCCGGCTACCGTGCAGCTGTAAAGCGGCCTTCAATGCTTTAGCGCTGGCCTCGTTTTCCATCACGGCGAATCGTGGAGCGAACTCCAGACACTGTTCAACCATACGGTCAACATTTTTGCCTGCCACCAGGGCTGTGATGGCGAAACGGTCAGGGTTATGCCGCACCACATCCAGCGTGCTGCAGCCAATAGACCCGGTGGAGCCAAGAATGGTTAATTGCTTCATGAAGCGTCCAGAAGATTGTAAAACGGGTAAAAGCAAAACGCCGCCAGCAAAGCCATCACTGGCTTTCTGTACGGCGTTTAATCATATAAGCCGCAGAGATGATTAGAACTGCATCAGTTCTGCTTCTTTCTCTGACAGCGCCGCATCAATTTTCTTGATAGCAACGTCGGTCAGCTTCTGTACGTCATCCTGTGAACGACGATCGTCATCTTCACTGATCTCTTTGTCTTTCAGCAGTGCTTTCACTTTGTCGTTCGCGTCACGGCGAACGTTACGCACGGCAACACGGCCCTGCTCTGCTTCACCACGCACGACTTTGATCAGGTCTTTACGACGTTCTTCAGTCAGCGGCGGCAGCGGAACACGGATGTCGGTGCCCGCAGAGCTTGGGTTCAGACCAAGGTCAGACGCCATGATCGCTTTCTCAACGGCCGGGCCCATAGAGCGGTCGAACACGTTGATTTTCAGCGTACGGGTGTCTTCAACGGTGACGCTTGCCAGCTGGCGCAGCGGAGTCGGCGTGCCGTAGTATTCAACGACAATGCCATCCAGCAGGCTTGGGGAAGCACGACCGGTGCGAATTTTGCTGATTTGGTTTTTGAATGCTTCTACGCATTTGTCCATGCGTACTTCAGCATCTTTTCTGATATCGCTAATCACGTTACGAATCCTTGAAAACTTGTCTCGGTCAGACCAGGCACAGCCACTAAGGTGTGCTATACCCGTCATACTTCAAGTGGCAGGTGCGTTAGCTTTCCTCGTTCACCCCTGTCACTTACCGATGTAAGCTCCCGGGGATTCACTGCGTCGCTGCCTTCCTGCAACTCGAATTATTTAGGGTATAAGTATAGTCTCGTTTAAATCATGCCAGGGTAAGTTACCCGCGAAGATAAAGCGGAATCTTACCCGTATTTGACCCTGACGGAAATTATTCCGTGATCAAAGTGCCTTCTTTTTCGCCCATGACAACACGACGCAGTGCGCCTGGCTTGTTCATATTGAATACGCGAATCGGCAGTTTGTGGTCACGAGCCAGCGTGAACGCCGCAAGATCCATCACTTTCAGCTCTTTATCCAGCACTTCCGCGTAGGTCAGTTGCTCGTACATCGTCGCTGATGGATCTTTTGCCGGGTCGGCGGTAAACACGCCATCCACTTTGGTCGCTTTCAGCACGACGTCGGCTTCAATTTCGATACCGCGCAGGCACGCTGCGGAATCGGTAGTAAAGAACGGGTTACCCGTACCGGCGGAGAGGATCACCACGCGGTTGTTACGCAGCAGGCTGATAGCTTCGGCCCAGCTGTAATTATCACACACGCCATTCAGCGGAATCGCGGACATCAGACGAGCATTCACATAGGCGCGATGCAATGCGTCACGCATTGCCAGGCCGTTCATGACGGTTGCCAGCATGCCCATGTGGTCGCCCACCACGCGGTTCATTCCCGCTTTTGCCAGACCCGCACCACGGAACAGGTTACCACCACCAATTACCACACCAACCTGAATACCCAGTTCGACCAGTTCTTTGATTTCCTGAGCCATACGATCCAGTATGCTTGCGTCAATACCGAAGCCTTCCGAACCCTGCAGAGCTTCGCCACTTAACTTAAGCAGAATACGTTTGTAGACGGGTTTTGCATTGGTAGCCATGTTTCTTTCCTGAGACTGTCAACGAGTGAGATGAGTTAAAACAGGCGACATTGTACGTCGCTTTCCAGCGCAGCCACTATAGCGGTTGGCTGATTTTTCCAGATGGGCGCAAAAAGAAGCCGCCCTCAGGCGGCTGCTTTAAAAAAATTAAGACTGCTTGGACATGGCAGCAACTTCTGCTGCGAAGTCAGTCTCAACTTTCTCGATGCCTTCGCCCACTTCAAAGCGGATGAAGCCAGTTACGTCAGCGTTGTGCTCTTTCAGCAGCTGAGCAACAGATTTGCTCGGGTCCATAACGAACGGCTGACCGGTCAGAGAAACTTCGCCGGTGAATTTCTTCATGCGGCCTTCAACCATTTTCTCTGCGATTTCTTTCGGCTTGCCAGACTGCATGGCGATGTCCAGCTGAACCTGGTACTCTTTTTCTACCACTTCAGCAGACACGTCTTCCGGCTTAACGAATTCTGGCTTGCTTGCAGCGATGTGCATTGCCAGCTGCTTAACCAGTTCTTCGTCAGCGCCTTTAGCCGCAACCAGTACACCGATACGCGCGCCGTGCTGGTAAGAACCCAGAACTTCGCCTTCCAGAGCGGAAACGCGACGGATGTTGATGTTCTCACCGATTTTAGCAACCAGGGCAACACGTTCTTCTTCGAACTGTGCTTTCAGAACTTCAACGTCAGTGATTTTGCCAGCAACTGCTGCATCCAGAACTTTGTTAGCAAAAGCCTGGAAACCGCCATCTTTAGCAACGAAGTCAGTCTGGCAGTTAACTTCCAGAATGATGCCGTAGGTGCCATCGATTTTGGTGATGATCACGCCGTCAGCTGCTACGTTACCTGCTTTTTTCGCCGCTTTGATTGCGCCGGATTTACGCATGTTTTCGATTGCCAGCTCGATGTCGCCGTTAGCTTCAGTCAGCGCTTTTTTGCAATCCATCATGCCTGCGCCAGTACGCTCGCGCAGCTCTTTTACCAGGGATGCGGTAATTTCAGCCATTCTTAAATCCTCGGGAGGTGTGACCTGCCCGGCGATAAGCCAGACAGATATAAAAGTGAAAAAGGGGCCATAAAGAGGCCCCTAACCAAACTCAGTACTACCTGGTTAAATAAGGGGTTGAACCTTATTATTCAGCTTCTACGAAGCTTTCTTCCGCCTGAGAAGCCAGATCCTGAGAACGGCCTTCACGAACGGTAGTAGCTACTGCACCCAGGTACAGGCTGACAGCACGGATAGCATCGTCGTTACCCGGGATAACGAAATCAACGCCGTCCGGATCGGAGTTAGTATCAACGATGGCAAATACCGGGATACCCAGGTTGTTTGCTTCTTTGATAGCGATGTGCTCGTGGTCAGCGTCGATAACGAACAGTGCGTCCGGCAGGCCGCCCATGTCTTTGATACCGCCCAGGCTGTTTTCCAGCTTGTCCAGCTCACGAGTGCGCATCAGCGCTTCTTTCTTGGTCAGCTTGTCGAAAGTACCGTCCTGAGACTGAGTTTCCAGGTCTTTCAGACGTTTGATGGACTGACGAACGGTTTTCCAGTTAGTCAGCATACCGCCCAGCCAGCGATGGTTCACGAAGAACTGGTCGCAGCTGTTAGCAGCGTCTTTTACCGCTTCGCTTGCAGCGCGCTTAGTACCAACGAACAGAATCTTACCTTTACGGGAAGCGATTTTGTTCAGCTCAGCCAGAGCTTCGTTGAACATCGGTACAGTTTTCTCAAGGTTGATGATGTGAACTTTGTTACGCGCACCGAAGATGAAAGGCTTCATTTTCGGGTTCCAGTAACGGGTCTGGTGACCGAAGTGAACACCAGCCTTGAGCATGTCGCGCATGGAAACAGTTGCCATGTTTAAAACCTCTATATAAAAGTTGGGGTTATGCCTCCACGTATCCCATATTACCGACCCCAAAGGGCACCCCGGAATATGTGCCGATACGTGTGTGTTGTTACACAAAGTGAGATTTGTCGCTTACGTTCCATCATGTGTATACGAAATGGAACGGAAGTCCGGCGCGCTTTATACCACAAATCACGGGCAGAAACCAATATTTGTTGGCGCTGCGTGCTGTTAATGATTCTCAGTTTGGCAGGAAGTATGCCGTCCTGATACCATTGGCAGCACTTAGACTCAAATTGCCGATAAAATCGGCCCTGATGGACAGAATTCATGGCTATCTCAATTAAGACCCCTGAAGAAATCGCAAAAATGCGCGTTGCCGGTCGTCTGGCCGCTGAAGTGCTGGAGATGATCGAGCCGTTCGTTAAACCGGGCGTCAGCACCGGCGAACTGGATCGCATCTGCAACGACTATATCGTGAATGAGCAGCAGGCTATCTCCGCCTGCCTCGGCTACCACGGCTTCCCGAAATCCGTCTGTATCTCGATTAACGAGGTGGTGTGCCACGGAATTCCTGACGACCAGAAGCTGCTGAAAGACGGCGATGTGGTCAACATCGATGTCACCGTTATTAAAGATGAGTACCACGGTGACACCTCGAAGATGTTCATCGTCGGTAAACCGACCATTCTGGGCGAACGTCTGTGCCGTATCACTCAGGAAAGCCTGTATCTGGCGCTGAAAATGGTGAAACCAGGCATTCGCCTGCGCACCCTTGGCGCGGCTATCCAGAAATTCGTTGAAGCAGAAGGTTTCTCAGTCGTTCGCGAATACTGTGGTCACGGTATTGGCCGTGGTTTCCACGAAGAGCCGCAGGTACTGCACTATGATGCCGACGACGGCGGCGTGGTACTGCAACCGGGTATGACCTTCACGATTGAACCGATGGTCAACGCCGGCGATTACCGCATCCGTACGATGAAAGACGGCTGGACGGTAAAAACCAAAGACCGGAGCTTGTCTGCACAGTATGAGCATACTATTGTGGTGACAGATAACGGCTGCGAGATATTGACTCTCCGTAAGGATGACACCATCCCGGCGATAATTTCGCACAACGACTAACGAAAAAGCCGGCGTAAGCCGGCTTTTCTTATGGTGGCGCTATGAGCACTTCTTTACCGGACACCACACTTCCTGTTCTGCCCGATCAGCCCGTCAACCCGGTTTCATGGCCGGAAAGCGATCTGAACTGTGCCACCATCAAAGCTCATCTGGATACCTTCCAGCGCTGGCTCGGCACGGCGTTCGACAGCGGCGTTTCTGCCGAACAGCTCATTACCGCCCGCACCGTGTTTATCGACCAGCTCCTGCAACATCTGTGGATCCACTACGGTTTCGCCGAGCGGAGCGACGTTGCTCTGGTCGCCGTCGGCGGTTATGGCCGCGGAGAGCTACACCCGCTCTCCGATATCGACCTGCTTATACTGAGCCGCAAAAAGCTGCCGGATGAAGAGGCGCTTAAAATCGGTGAGCTGCTGACCCTGCTGTGGGACGTGAAGCTCGAAGTCGGCCACAGCGTTCGCACGCTGGAAGAGTGTCTGCTGGAAGGGCTTTCCGACCTCACGGTTGCCACCAACCTGATTGAGTCGCGCCTGCTGATTGGTGACGTTGCGCTTTTCCTCGAACTGCAAAAGCATATTTTCAGCGATGGCTTCTGGCCCTCGGAGAAGTTTTTTGCCGCCAAAGTGCAGGAGCAGGCGGATCGCCACAAACGCTACCACGGTACCAGCTACAACCTGGAGCCGGATATCAAAAGCAGCCCCGGTGGTCTGCGCGATATTCACACCCTGCAGTGGGTTGCCCGCCGTCATTTTGGCGCCACCTCGCTTGACGAAATGGTCGGTTTTGGCTTTCTGACCGAGGCTGAACGCGTTGAGCTAAACGAATGTCTGCACCTGCTGTGGCGCATTCGCTTTGCCCTGCACCTCGAGGTCAATCGCTACGATAACCGTCTATTGTTCGACCGCCAGTTCAGCGTTGCCCAGCGCCTGAGCTATACCGGAGAAGGCAACGAGCCGGTCGAGCACATGATGAAAGACTTCTACCGCGTGACTCGTCGCGTAGGTGAACTGAATCAGATGCTGCTGCAGCTGTTCGATGAAGCCATTCTGGCGCTGACCGCCGACGAAAAACCTCGTCCGCTGGATGATGACTTCCAGCTGCGCGGTACGCTTATCGACCTGCGTGACGATACGCTGTTCATTCGCGAGCCGCAGGCCATCTTACGTATGTTCTACATGATGGTGCGTAACAGCAGTATCAGCGGAATTTACTCTACCACCCTGCGGCATTTGCGCCACGCACGTCGCCATCTGGTGCAACCCCTGTGTTACATCCCGGAAGCGCGCTCAATTTTTCTCAGCATGCTGCGCCACCCCGGTGCCGTCAGCCGCGGCCTGCTGCCAATGCATCGTCACAGCGTGCTGTGGGCCTATATGCCACAGTGGTCGCATATCGTCGGCCAGATGCAGTTTGACCTGTTCCACGCCTATACCGTCGATGAACATACGATCCGCGTCCTGCTGAAGCTCGAAAGCTTCGCCAAAGAGGAAACCCGCGCGCGCCATCCGCTGTGCGTGGAACTCTGGCCAAGGTTGAACCATCCGGAACTGATTCTGATCGCCGCCCTGTTTCACGATATCGCCAAAGGGCGCGGCGGCGACCACTCGATCCTCGGCGCGCAGGACATCCTGAAATTTGCCGAACTGCACGGCCTGAACTCGCGGGAAACCCAGCTAGTCGCCTGGCTGGTGCGCCACCATCTGCTGATGTCGGTCACCGCCCAGCGGCGCGATATTCAGGATCCTGAAGTCATCAAGCAGTTTGCCGAAGAGGTACAAAGCGAAAACCGCCTGCGCTATCTGGTGTGCCTGACGGTCGCCGATATTTGTGCCACCAACGAAACGCTATGGAATAGCTGGAAGCAAAGCCTGCTGCGCGAGCTCTACTTTGCCACCGAAAAACAGCTGCGCCGCGGGATCCAGAGCATGCCGGACATGCGCGATCGCGTGCGTCACCACCAGCTTCAGGCGCTGGCGCTGCTGCGGATGGACAACATCGATGAAGAGGCACTGCATCAGATTTGGGCACGCTGTCGGGCCAACTACTTTGTGCGTCACACGCCAAACCAGCTCGCCTGGCATGCCCGACATTTGCTCCAGCACGACCTCACCCAGCCGCTTATCCTGCTCAGCCCGCAGGCGACGCGCGGAGGCACGGAAATCTTTATCTGGAGCCCGGACCGCCCGTACCTGTTTGCCGCAGTCTGCGGCGAACTCGACCGGCGTAACCTCAGCGTACATGACGCGCAGATCTTCACGACCCGCGACGGCATGGCGATGGATACCTTCATCGTGCTGGAGCCGGACGGCAGCCCGCTTTCCGCCGACCGCCACGAGGTTATCCGCCACGGGCTGATTCAGACCATCACCCAGCGCGCATGGCAGCCCCCTGCCCCACGTCGTCAGGCGGCAAAATTGCGCCACTTTACCGTCGATACAGAGGTTAATTTCCTGCCGACCCATACGGACAGGAAATCTTATCTTGAGCTAATCGCACTCGATCAGCCAGGTTTGTTAGCCCGCGTTGGTCAGGTGTTCGCTGACCTCAATATTTCGCTCCACGGGGCCAGAATCACCACAATTGGTGAACGAGTAGAAGATTTATTTATAATCGCGACCGCCGACCGGCGTGCCCTTAATAATGACCTGCAGCTGGAAGTGCAACAGCGGTTGACAGCAGCCCTTAATCCAGACAATAAAGGGTAGTGTGTTTTTTTATATGGAAAGAGTTTAACAATGCAGCAGTTACAGAACGTTATTGAAACCGCTTTTGAGCGTCGCGCCGAGATCACTCCGGCTAACGTAGATACCGTGACCCGTGAAGCGGTAAACCAGGTCATTTCTCTGCTCGATTCCGGCGTGCTGCGTGTCGCTGAGAAGATTGAGGGACAGTGGGTGACCCACCAATGGCTGAAGAAAGCGGTCCTGCTCTCTTTCCGTATTAACGATAATCAGGTTATCGATGGTGCGGAAAGCCGCTACTTCGATAAAGTGCCGATGAAATTCGCCAACTACGACGAAGCTCGCTTCCAGAAAGAAGGCTTCCGCGTCGTGCCGCCAGCCGCCGTGCGTCAGGGTGCATACATTGCACGCAACACCGTGCTGATGCCGTCCTACGTTAACATCGGCGCCTACGTTGATGAAGGCACGATGGTCGACACCTGGGCAACCGTAGGTTCCTGCGCGCAGATCGGTAAAAACGTTCACCTGTCCGGCGGCGTCGGCATCGGTGGCGTCCTTGAGCCGCTGCAGGCAAACCCGACTATCATCGAAGACAACTGCTTCATCGGCGCGCGTTCCGAAGTCGTTGAAGGCGTTATCGTCGAAGAGGGTTCCGTTATTTCGATGGGCGTTTATCTCGGCCAGAGCACCAAAATCTACGATCGCGAAACCGGCTCAGTGACCTACGGTCGCGTACCGGCGGGCTCAGTCGTGGTCTCCGGTAACCTGCCGTCAAAAGATGGCTCTTACAGCCTCTACTGTGCGGTTATCGTGAAGAAGGTCGATGCCAAAACCCGCGGCAAGGTGGGCATCAACGAACTGCTGCGCACTATCGACTAAGCGCAGATTCAAAAAGCGGGGGCCACCCCGCTTTTTTTATATCCGGAGCTGGCGGAAATAGTTTATTTCATTAATTATTCAATAGTTATATTGAGATCAAGGGTACCGCTATGTACGACAATCTGAAAAGTTTGGGCATTACCAATCCTGAAGAAATCGATCGTTACAGCCTCCGGCAGGAAGCCAACAACGATATCCTGAAAATCTATTTTCAAAAGGATAAAGGCGAGTTCTTCGCAAAAAGCGTGAAGTTTAAATATCCGCGCCAGCGCAAGACCGTGGTGGCAGACGGCGTAGGTCAGGGCTACAAAGAAGTACAGGAAATCAGCCCGAATCTTCGCTACGTCATTGATGAGCTGGATCAGATTTGCCAGCGCGATCGTACTGAAGTCGATCTGAAGCGTAAGATCCTTGACGACCTTCGTCATCTGGAAAGCGTGGTGGCAAATAAGATCAGCGAAATTGAATCCGATCTGGAAAAGCTCACTCGCAATAAATAATCCGGGTTAAAAAAAAGCCCCCTCCTGCCGGAGGGGGCTTTTATTTTTCTGCCGTGAGATTACTGCATCAACAGATAGATTGTGCTGTCGCCACGCTGAATATTCAGCGCCAGAACGGAAGGCTTGCTCTCAAGGATCTTCCGCAGGTCAGCGATGTTTTTCACCGGCTGCTGGTTGATACCGACGATGATGTCACCTTTTTTCAGGCCAATCGCCGCCGCAGGGGTGTTCCCTTTCACGCTGCTGACCACCACACCTTTATCCTGACCCTTGTTGCTCATCTCTGCACCTTCAATACCGTTGAAGATGGAGCTGGAGTCAACCTGAGTCTGGCTGCTCTGCTGCAGTTCCAGCGTCACGGTAACCGGTTTGCCATCACGCAGCAGGCCGAGGCTCACTTTGCTGCCGACCGGCATTGACCCTACCTGCGCACGCAGTGCTGCAAAGCTGCTGATAGGCTTACCGTCAAGGGTGGTTATCACATCACCCGCCTTGATACCGGCTTTCGCGGCTGAAGAGTTCGGCATAACCTGGCTTACAAACGCGCCACGCTGTGCATCAACCTTCATGGCTTTCGCGAGATCGGAGCTCAGCTCGGTGCCCAGAATACCCAGCTCACCGCGTTTCACCTGGCCGAACTTCACCATCTGGTCGGTCAGGTTTTTCACCATGTTGCTCGGGATAGCAAAACCGATACCGATGTTGCCGCCGTCCGGCGCCAGAATAGCGGTGTTAATACCGATAAGTTCACCGTTGAGGTTCACCAGCGCACCGCCGGAGTTACCGCGGTTAATCGCCGCATCGGTCTGGATAAAGTTCTCGTAGTTTTCCACGTTCAGGCCGCTACGACCCAGCGCAGAAACGATACCGGAGGTCACCGTTTCTCCCAGGCCGAACGGGTTACCGATAGCCACGGTGTAGTCACCCACGCGCAGCGCATCGGAATCAGCAAGCTTAATCGCGGTCAGGTTTTTCGGATCCTGAATCTGGATCAGTGCGATATCGGAACGCGGATCTTTGCCCACGACTTTGGCATCAAACTTACGCCCGTCGCTTAACTGAATTTTAATCGTCGTCGCGTTGTCCACGACGTGGTTGTTCGTTACCACATAGCCTTTTGCGGCATCAATAATTACGCCTGAACCCAGCGCCATAAATTTCTGCTGCTGGCCGCCGCCGTTACCACCCGCTCCGGCACCCGGTCCGCCCTGGCAGAACGGTGAGCCCTGGAACGGAGAACCGTCCTGGCAGAACGGTGAATCATCACCAAAGAACTGCTGGAAGTTACGCGGCATCCGCGGCGTATTAACGCTGGTGCTACCCTCAACGTTAATGCTAACCACTGATGGCATCACTTTTTCAAGCATCGGCGCGAGGCTCGGCATCTGCTGCGCAGTCGTTGCCGAGGATGCCGTTTCAGCTGCCGTCGCCAGCGGCGACAAAGCCAGACTTAAACTCAAAGCCAGTGCACTCATTGCTAACGTGGTTTTTTTCATGTGTCTCAATCTCAATATCTGATTACGCAAAATTGCTGTGTTCGTGATTGTCAGATTCATTTTATAGCGGGAAGTTCCGGGATTAAGTTTATGGAAAAAGTAAATATTTATTGGCCGTCTTTACAAAACTCAGGCTTATTCCACAGCCATCAACCGGCGATACTCATCCCAGGCATACAAATCTGTCATGCCGCTGATATAATCCTGAATCAACCGACAACGGTAATAGTATTCCATCAGCGGAAATTCAACTGACTGACGCGAAATTTTATTCACCGCTTCTATATAAGCCAGCCGATGGCGCGTTGAGAGCTTCTGAAACAGACGTGATTCAATGGGTAAATGACGCAGCCGTTCATTTTCCACCAGCGAACAAAAATCCGCCGTTGAAAGTTGCAGTAGCGGTTTATAGATCTCCAGCAAGCCGCTGATAACACGGTATCCTTGTAATTCAAGCTGCTCTACGTCCGGATGGCTGAACACTTGCTTCATTGCCACCGTTTTATATAAATCAAGCAGTTGACTAAAGTCGCTGTCATCCTCCAGCAGGGCATGATTAAAATCCCCCGTGTATATCTGCTCAATATTCTCTATAAAACGCTGGGCGGCATAGGGCACCAGCTTATTCAACGTATTGACCCGTAAATACATAAAGAACTGATCTTCAGTACTCCGGCTTAGGCTATTTGAGCGTGATTTCTCCCAGGCATTTTCAACCACCTGAGAGAATAGTGAGCCTTTTTCATGGTGCCCCCACGCGTCATGCAAATGCTGATACAGCTGTTCAACGCTGAATATCCGTTTTTCCACCGCGTCTTCCAGGTCGGCGACGCAATAAGAGATATCGTCTGCAGCCTCCATTATCCAGGTCAGCGGGAAGCGGCTGTAAGGTGCGAGAGAAAGCTCTTTACGCAGCCTTTCAATATAGGCTTCTTCTGCGAGGTAAAAACCCGGTTTTTTCATCAGGTAGCTGTGGCTTTCCGGCGTCGGCCCTGTCCACCACGCCGGGCGGGTATACTTCAGAATACAACCCACCTGCGCCCAGGTCAGGTTCATCCGCATCAGGGTATGCACCAGACGGATCCCCTGCGCATTGCCCTCAAAGTGGCACAGATCCTGACGCACCTTGCGCCGCAGCACGTTGAGGCTCTCCTCCCCTTCGCGCAGGCGTAATGCCGCTACCGTGCAGCGGTCATCGCTTTGCGGCTGGCTTGCGGCATCTGAAGGGAACAGGCGCTGGCGGAACCAGTCGTTGATCGCCGCTTCACCAAAATGGCCAAACGGCGGATTGCCAATATCGTGCATCAGGCAGGCCATTTCGACGATGCTTTCAAACGGCCCGGTGAGTTCGTCCAGCCCGTAGGCTGCAAGCCGTTTTTGTTCTTTAAGACGGCTCAGCACTTCTTTTGCAATGTAGCGCCCCACCTGCTGAACTTCCAGAGAATGGGTCAGGCGCGTGCGCACCGCAGCGTTGCGCTCCAGCGGAAACACCTGAGTTTTCTGCTGTAAGCGACGAATGGCCGGAGAGTTCACAATCCGCCCGCGATCGCTTTCAAAAATCCGCAGGATCTCATGTTCCGTCTTCGCGCCCTGCGGTGAACGAAACCGCCGACGCCAGTTAATCTTGTTGCGAAAATTAATGTCAGACATAGCCTCTCCCGGTCCGGATATGCGCATCCTCTGGGCGCATGATAAACTATGCCTTTAAACCTGACATATCGCGAGTAAATCTATGAAAATTGGCATTATTGGTGCAATGGAAGAAGAAGTTACGCTGCTGCGTGACAAAATCGAGAACCGTCAGACGCTGTCTATTGGCGGAAGCGAGATTTACACCGGTACGCTGAATGGCACAGAAGTCGCGTTACTCAAATCCGGTATCGGTAAAGTGGCTGCCGCCATGGGCGCAACCCTGCTGCTGGAGCACTGCAAGCCGGACGTAATCATCAACACCGGTTCCGCCGGTGGCCTGGCACCGACGCTGAAAGTGGGTGATATCGTGGTCTCCGACGAAGCCCGTTATCATGACGCCGACGTTACCGCGTTCGGTTACGAGTATGGCCAGCTTCCGGGCTGCCCGGCCGGTTTTAAAGCCGACGACAAACTGATTACCGCCGCAGAAAGCTGCATCAGCGCGCTGAATCTGAACTCTGTTCGCGGCCTTATTGTCAGCGGTGATGCTTTCATTAACGGCTCTGTTGGCCTTGCCAAAATTCGCCATAACTTCCCGCAGGCGATTGCCGTTGAGATGGAAGCGACTGCGATTGCCCATGTCTGCCACAACTTTAAGGTGCCTTTCGTGGTCGTTCGCGCCATTTCCGACGTTGCGGATCAGCAATCTCACCTTAGCTTTGACGAGTTCCTGGCGGTTGCCGCCAGGCAGTCAACCCTGATGGTGGAAGCTCTGGTGCAGAAGCTGGCGCGTGGCTAAGTCGCGCTTCAGGGCCATTGTTGCCCTGCTTCTGCTTACCCCGGCGTGGCTTTTCGCCGCGCCCCGGGTAGTTTCCCTCTCCCCGTCCAATACTGAACTCGCCTTTGCCGCTGGCATCACGCCGGTCGGTGTCAGCAGCTATTCAGACTATCCGCCTGAAGCGGAAAAAATTGAGCAAATCGCCAGCTGGCAAGGCATTAATCTTGAGCGCATCGTCGCCCTGAAGCCTGACCTGGTGCTGGCCTGGCGCGAGGGCAATGCCGAGCGTCAGGTAAATCAGCTTAGTTCACTCGGCATTAAAGTGCTGTGGGTCGATACCACTTCGGTTGCCCATATCGCCCAGTCGCTACGCGAACTGGCCGCCTGGAGCCCGCAGCCCAAAAAGGCTCAGCAGGCCGCGCAAACATTGATGCACGACTACACTCAATTGAAAGCCCAGTACGGCAGCCATGCGAAAAAACGTGTGTTTCTACAGTTTGGTGCCAACCCGCTGTTCACGACCGGGAAAAACTCGATTCAAAACGAGATCCTTGAGCTGTGCGGTGGAGAAAACATCTTTGCCGGTAGCCGTGTTCCCTGGCCGCAGGTAAGCCGTGAACAGGTGCTGGCGCGTTCCCCGCAGGCCATCGTAGTGACCGGCGATGAGCGTGAAGTCGCGAAAATAGAGGGTTACTGGCGTACCCAGCTCAACGTTCCGATTATTGCGCTCAATAGTGACTGGTTTGAACGCGCAAGCCCGCGTATTATCCTCGCCGCAAAACAACTCTGTACTGCGCTTGCGCAGGTGGATCAGGCAGGAAACTAACCATGCTCGTGTATTGGCTGGATATTGTTGGTACCGCGGTATTTGCTATTTCCGGCGTTCTGCTGGCCGGAAAGCTGCGCATGGATCCGTTCGGTGTACTGGTGCTGGGCGTTGTCACCGCCGTAGGTGGTGGAACCATCAGGGACATGGCGCTGGCAAACGGCCCGGTCTTTTGGGTAAAAGATCCCACCGATCTGGTGGTAGCGATGATAACCAGCATGCTCACCATTTTGCTGGTGCGCCAACCGCGCCGCCTGCCGAAATGGATCCTGCCGGTTCTCGATGCCGTCGGGCTTGCGGTGTTCGTCGGTATAGGGGTAAACAAAGCCTTTATCGCCGGAACCGGTCCGCTGGTAGCGATTTGTATGGGTGTTATTACCGGCGTCGGCGGCGGGATTATCCGCGACGTGCTGGCGCGCGAAATCCCGATGATTCTGCGCACCGAAATCTACGCCACTGCCTGTATTGTTGGCGGTATTGTTCACGCCACGGCGCATTATACGTTTGCGATGTCGCTGGAAACGTCGGCGATGCTTGGGATGCTGGTGACGCTTGTTATCCGACTTGCCGCTATTCGCTGGCACCTGAAGCTGCCAACCTTTACGCTGGATGATAACGGACGCCAGGGGAAGTAAAGAAGGATGCCGGGTAAGGCGAAGCCGCCCGGCACGCTATGCCTGCCGGGCCTGCATGATAGCCGTCAGACGCTGAACGAAGAACCACACCCGCAGGTGCTGGTAGCGTTCGGGTTAGAGACGATAAAGCGGGAACCTTCCAGACCTTCGGTGTAATCCACAGAACCACCGACCAGATACTGCAGGCTCATCGGGTCGACCACCAGGCCAACACCCTGCTTCTCGATAGTCATATCACCATCGTTCACCTGATCGTCAAAGGTGAAACCATACTGGAAACCACTGCACCCGCCGCCGGTGATGTATACACGCAGCTTCAGGTCAGGATTGTTTTCGTCGGCAATCAGGGCTTTTACTTTGTTAGCTGCAGCGTCGGTAAACTGCAGCGGCAGCGCTGCTACGTCATCACTCATTTTTTACTCCCGTTAATACAGGCCAAATAATAACCCGACCTTTTGAGCCATTATCTAATACCCGAGTAAATCGTTCAAGTATTCTCCCCACCGACCGGCGGTGTATTACGCGCCTGTTCTGCCTGTTGCTTCGCAAGCGTTCGGGCCAGGATCGTGGAGTATAGCGGTTTGCCACCTAAAAATTGTGCCAGTAGTGTTGCGCCAAGACAGGTAATAATCATTGGCAAAATGAGCTGATAGTTGTCCGTCATCTCCAGTACCAGCACAATCCCGGTGAGCGGTGCCCGTACGGACGCCGCCAGCAGCGCCCCCATGCCGGCGATGGCAAAGGTTCCGGCCTGCAGGTGATACTGCGGGAAGTAGACCATTGCCGCCATACCGAACGCGGTACCAAGCAGGGTTCCTAACGCCAGCATCGGGGCAAAAATACCGCCCGGCGCGCCGGAGGAGAAGCACAGCAGCGTGGTCACTACTCGCGCGATAAATATAAACAGCAGCAATCCAATGGTGTAGTTCCCTGCCGCCGCGAAGGGGATCAGGTTAAAGCCGCCGCCGGAGGCCGCAGGCTCAATCAGCCCCAGCACCCCACACAGTCCGCCAATCACCCCACCGACCAGCACCCATTTTTTAATTTCACCACCGTGAATACGCTGGAACATATCCTGGGTACGCAGCACGAGGTTATTGAACAACGGGCCCACGCAGCCAAAAACCATCCCGAGGATCAGATACAGCCACAGGGTATTTACCGGCGCATTTGATAAATGCCCCACGTCGATGAGCGGCGCTTCGCCGTTGAAAATACGGAATACGATGCTCGACATGATCACGCCGGTAAAGACGGCTTTTATCGAGATCAGGTTATAGCGAAACTGCGGGCGCATCTCTTCGATGATAAACAGGATCCCGGCGAGCGGTGCGTTAAACGCCGCCGAGAGACCGGCCGCCGCGCCGGTTGCCAGCAACGTATGCCGCGCCTCCGGGCTTCGTGAGCGGAACAAATCGAGGATCATTCGCCCGATATTGCCGCCAATCTGCACCGTTGGCCCTTCACGTCCGAGCACCATTCCCGCGCCGAGAGTACCCATCCCACCGAAAAATTTTACCGGTAATACGCGCCACCAGCGTACCGGACGCAGTTCTTCCAGCGCCCCTTCGATCTCCGGGATGCCTGAGCCACCGGCTTCAGGTGCAAAACGGCGGACGAGAAAATACCCGACCATTGCCAATAGCGCCGAGAGAATAAATGCCAGCGGCCAGACCAGAATATCGTGGTCAGCGGCGCGCGTCAGGTGCCCCAGTCGCCAGTTCTGCACCCAGGAGACGGCCTTTTCAAACGCGACCCCAACCAATCCGGTCACCGTGCCAACGACCGCTGCCATCAATAAAATAGCGAGCGGCGTTTTGTCACGATTGAGTATCCGCCGGATCACATCACGACGGCGCCTGCGAAGAACTTGTTGTGCTTCAAAAGAGGGAGATTCTGCTTTCATGCGATTATCATTAATAAGTAATACAAATGCCCGGCGTATTGTAATCATCCCGCCACCGCGCTGTCGCCTGGAAAATCCCTTTGGTTACTGTTGTTTTCATTTGAGCAAAACTTTCATAACGTCTACGGAATAACTTAGAATAGACGCCAATTCTCATACCCGAACCAGGAACAGGCAATGAGCAAATCAGAAAACCTCTACAGCGCCGCGCGCGAACTTATCCCCGGCGGCGTGAACTCCCCGGTCCGTGCTTTTACCGGCGTCGGTGGAACTCCACTTTTTATTGAACGCGCCGACGGGGCTTATCTGTATGACGTGGATGGCAAAGCCTATGTTGATTATGTTGGCTCCTGGGGCCCGATGGTGCTTGGGCACAACCACCCGGCGATCCGTAATGCGGTGATTGAAGCGGCTCACCGTGGCCTGAGCTTTGGTGCACCGACCGAGCTGGAAGTCACTATGGCTGCGCTGGTCACCGAACTGGTGCCGACCATGGATATGGTTCGCATGGTGAACTCCGGGACTGAAGCCACTATGAGCGCCATTCGCCTGGCCCGTGGCTTCACCGGCCGCGACAAAATCATCAAGTTTGAAGGTTGCTACCACGGTCACGCCGACTGCCTGCTGGTAAAAGCCGGCTCCGGTGCGCTGACCCTCGGCCAGCCAAACTCTCCGGGCGTACCGGCGGACTTCGCTAAGCATACTCTGACCTGTACCTATAACGACCTGGCTTCCGTGCGTGAAGCATTCGAACAGTACCCGCAGGAAATCGCCTGCATCATCGTCGAGCCGGTCGCGGGCAACATGAACTGTATTCCGCCGCAGCCGGACTTCCTGCCGGGCCTGCGCGCCCTGTGTGATGAGTTTGGCGCGCTGTTTATCATCGACGAAGTCATGACCGGCTTCCGCGTTGCACTGGCGGGTGCACAGTCTTACTACGACGTAGAACCAGACCTCACCTGCCTTGGCAAAATCATCGGCGGCGGTATGCCGGTGGGCGCTTTCGGCGGACGCCGCGACGTGATGGACGCGCTGGCGCCAACCGGTCCGGTATATCAGGCGGGTACCCTTTCCGGTAACCCTATTGCCATGGCGGCGGGCTATGCCTGTCTGACCGAAGTGGCTCAGCCGGGCGTGCATGAGACGCTGACCGCACTGACCACTCAGCTCGCTAATGGCCTGCTGGAAGCGGCTGAGGAAACGGGTATTCCACTGGTGGTAAACCACGTGGGCGGTATGTTCGGCATTTTCTTCACCGATGCGAAAGAAGTAACCTGCTATCAGGACGTACTGAAGTGCGACGTAGAGCGATTCAAGCGCTTCTTCCACCTGATGCTGGAAGAAGGTGTGTACCTGGCGCCTTCCGCGTTTGAAGCGGGCTTTATGTCCATCGCCCACAGCGAAGAAGATATCGATAACACCATCGATGCTGCACGTCGGGTGTTCGCGAAGCTGTAATGAAATGCAGACCCCTCTCCCTGTGGGGAGAGGGGCTGAGTGCGGGGAAATTATCGGCTCTGCTTTCTCAGCAGATAAATAAAGTACGGCGCGCCGATAAAGCTTGAGAGCAGCCCCGCCGGAACCTGATACGGGAACAGCAGCATTCGTCCGCCCCAGTCAGCCACCACCAGCAGTAATCCCCCCGTCAGGGCCGACATAACAATATGCGGCATCGTTCGACGGAATCCCATCATCCTCGCGATATGCGGTGCCATCAGCCCAATAAAGCTGAGCGGGCCAATAATCAGCGTCGCCGCAGCGGTCAGGCTGGCGGCCAGCAACAGTAACCCTACACGTGATGGCGTTAGCGCGATCCCCACCGCGCGGGCAGTATCTCCCCCTAACGGCAGGATAGTCATCCAGCGGCGGCACAACGGCACCAGAGCTAACAGTACCAGCATCATCAGCCCCGTCCGCGTAACCTGCAGCCAGTTAGCGTTGTAGGTCGAACCGGAGATCCACGTCAAAATTTGCGCCATCCGCGGGTCACCGCTTGCCTGCAGCATCATCAGCAGCATGGTGAAGGCGGTGCTGAGCGCCATCCCCGCCAGCAGCATGCGGTGCGGCGAAAAACCACCGCGCCCGGCGGCAATCAGGATAATCAGCAGCGTTGCCGCCGCCCCCATGCTGCCGGCCGGCAGGAACCACTCAAAGGCGTTGCCCGGCACAAAGAACAGCATCAGCACTACGCCAAACGCCGCACCGGAGGAAATACCTAACACCTCCGGGCTCGCCATTGGGTTACCCGTCAGACGCTGGATGATACAGCCCGCCACTGCCAGCATGACACCGGCGATTAACGCCGCCATAATGCGCGGTGCGCGCCACGGCATCAGCCTCTCGAGCAGTTCTCCATAAGCCCACTGCCAGCCCTGGGAATCACGCCCCAGCGACAGCGCTGCCAGCATCACCAACAGCAGCACGACAGCGCCAATAAGGGAGTACATCAACACCTTCTGCCGTTCTGCCGCCACCCGGTCACCGGCGTTCATAGCCGGAGCACTGATGCTGCGCAGGCGCGGCAGCAGCCACAGGAGCAGCGGAGCACCAATCAGCGCGGTCACCGAACCGGTAGAGACCTCCATCCAGACTCGTGAGAGCCAGAGGATCATTTGATCGGAAAGCCAGAGGATCAGCGCGCCAATCAGCGTCGCCAGGATCAGGCGAGAAAGCAGTCGTCGTGCGCCGAGCATTTTTGCCAGCAGCGGGGCAAACAGGCCGATAAAACCAATAATCCCAACCGCATTCACCAGCAGGGCACTGATAATAATCGCCAGCGTCAACGTTGCCAGCCGCGCCAGCGACAGCGCCAGCCCAAGGTTGCGCGCCACGCCGTCATCCAGCCCCATCAGGGTTAGCGGTCGCAGCAGAAGCAGCGTGAGCATCACGCCCCCCAACAGCTGTGGCCACAGCTGTTGCACTACGCTCCAGTCGGTTTGCGTCAGCGAGCCGGTGCTCCATAAAAACATGCTCTGCAGCTGATCGTGGTGGAAAATCACCAGCAGCTGGTTCACGGCACCGCAGTACATGCTCACAACCAGACCCGCGAGGATAAGCGTCACCGGCGACAGGCGTTTTCCCCAGGAGACGCCGAATACCAGCGCGCCAACAATACAGGCGCCAGCCAGCGCCGCAAACTGCGCGGTCAGCACACCGGGCAGCGCCCAGAGAGTGGTGATGGTTATCCCAAGCTGTGCGCCGGTTGCAACGCCCAGCGTGGTCGGCTCCGCCAGTGGGTTACGCAGCACCTGCTGGAACAGCACGCCGACCAGTCCGAGGCCAGCCCCCACCAGCAGCGATACCGCGACACGCGGCAGCAGGCTGAAGTGAAACAGCATCTGGGCAATACTGTCGACGCTCGGCTGCCAGAGTGCTTCACCCCACTGCGCACGCGGCAGCGCGGCATTGAAGTTCACCCAGTTGAGCCACAGGGCGGCGATAAACAGCACCAGTAACAGTAGCGCCGGGAAGAGTGAGATGCGCGACCTCATGCTTGTCCTCCCAGCGTATTATCCAGAATAGTGACGAAGTTCATCGCCGAAAGCGTCGCACCGTAGAACCACACCGCCGGGGCCGTCCGGAAACGTTGCTGACGCACAAACGGCATCGCCTGCCACAGCGGCGTGGCCTGCAGTTTTTGCATCGCCAGGGTGTTACCGTGTTCAAAGCAGATGACGTCAACATCCTTGAATTCGCCCAGCCTGTCGATCCCCACCACCTGGCTACCCCAGAAGTTGGTTTTCCCCTGCCAGGCATTCACAATTCCATAGTCATCGAGGATCGGCTGAAACAGGCTATTCGGGCCAAACACCAGCATATGGCGGGCATCGAGCTGGCTCAGCATCAGCAGCGGACGGCCGCCGCGCCTGGCAAAGCGTGGTTTGTGCCGGGCAATAAAGTGGTCGTATTCGTCGAGATGACGGCGCCCTGCCGCTTCCAGCCCCAGCAGCTGCGACATCTCAACCAGCGATTTTCGCGCCATCGCCAACGGGCTTTTTCCATCGCTGAAAGTAAAGCCGCGCCCCGGTGCAATCTTCATGAGCTTCTCCGGCGACGGGCCGTAGCCTGACGACCACACCATGTAAGAAGGCTTCATTTCGGTAAGCAGTTCAAGGTTCGGCTCGGTACGCAGACCGACATCAATCACCGTGTCTGGCAAAACAGGCTCGTTAACCCAGCGCTGATAGTTGGGAATATCCGCCACGCCGTAAGGCGTGACGCCCAGTGCCAGCAGCAGTTCCGTCGGCAGCCACTCGAGCGCGACAATGCGTCGAGGGTCAATAGCCGCCGCCTGTGCCGGAGCTATTTTCAGCAGCAGCGGCGACAGCGCCATTGCCGTCAGCAGGCGCCGGCGGCTAATCATCAGAGAATTATTCATCAGTAGACAAAACTTACCGGCGCAGCCCCTGCCGGATGCGGCAGGATCCCCATCGGAATACCGTAGATTTGCTCCAGCGTTTCGCCACGCATCAGCGTTTCCGGGGTTCCCTGTGCAATCATTTCACCACCGCGCAGTGCCACCAGATAATCGCAGTAGCGAGCCGCCATATTGATATCGTGCAGCACCGCGATAACCGTCAGGCCACGCTGCTGGCTCAGGCGATGCACCAGCGCCAGTACATCCACCTGATGGGCGATATCGAGCGCGGAGGTCGGTTCATCCAACAGCAGGCAGCGAGTATCCTGGGCGACCAGCATGGCAATCCATGCGCGCTGACGTTCGCCACCGGAGAGGCTGTCGACCAGGCGATGCGCCAGAGGCTTCAAACCAACCAGGCTAATCGCCTCTTCCACTTTCTCACGGTCGGCGGCACCAAAGCGCCCCAGCGCACCGTGCCACGGATAGCGCCCAATCGCCACCAGTTCGCGCACCGTCATCCCTTCCGCCATCGGCAACTGCTGCGGCAGGTAGGCGACCTTGCGAGCGAAGGACTTGCTGTTCCAGCTCTCCAGCGGCTGCCCGTCGAGCAGAATATCGCCCTGCGATGGCGGCTGATGGCGGCCAAGCATTTTAAGCAGTGTGGATTTACCGGAACCGTTATGACCGATAAGCCCGGTCACTTTGCCCGCAGGAAAAGTCAGAGAGAGGGGATGCAGCAGCGTCCGGCCAGGGACATGAAAAGCGACGTTGCTAAGCGAAAAGGTAGTATCGGATTGCGTGATGTTTTCCTGCATAGCGACCAACGTGTAAAAAAGGCGCGGCAAGCCGCGCCTGAAAATGGTTTAGAAGCGGAAGGTTGCTGTCGCAACGACCTGACGTTCTGCGCCCCAGTAGCATGCATACTCGCTGTAGCAGCTGGAAACGTATTCGCGGTTAAACAGGTTATTGACGTTCACACCCACCGATGAACCAGGCAGTCCGAAGCGTGCCAGATCATATTTCACCGTCGCATCGACAACCGCATAGCTGGCAACGTTGAAGGACTGATTTTTCTTCACTGGATCATTTTGGTAATAGCTTACCGTCGAGCCAATATAACGCGCTCCTGCCCCGAGCGTTAAACCGCTCAACGCCGTTTCGTGGAAGGTGTAGTCAGCCCACAGAGAGGCCATGTTGCGCGGCACTTCCGCCGGGCGCTTACCTTCAAATACCGTGTCGTTGGTATATTTAGCATCGGTAAACGTATAGGCCGCCGTCAGGTTGATATTGGCGTTTACTGCCGCCTTGGCTTCCAGTTCAAATCCGCGAGAACGAATTTCCCCGGTCTGGATACTGAAGCCCGGATTGTTCGGGTCAGCCGTCAGGTTTTTATCTTTGGTCAGCTGGTAGACCGCTGCGGTAACCACCACAGGCATGTCTTTCGGTACGTATTTCACGCCCGTTTCATACTGTTCGCCATGGGAAGGATCGAACGGTTTACCGCCCGCACTCGAACCAGAAACCGGCTCAAACGACTGGCTGTAGCTGAAGTAAGGTGAAACACCGTTATCGAACACATAGTTCAGACCGCCACGCCAGGTGAACTGCTGATCGTGGTTTTCTGCCATCGAGTTCGAAGAGCGGGTCAGCGTAGAGGTGGTGGCGTAATCGTAACGACCGCCTAATGTCAGCACCCATTTGTCCCATTCAGCCTGATCCTGAGCATACAGACCAGTCTGCTCCATACGGTTCAGCACCGCATACGGGAACGTGACGTTAATGTTCGGATTATTGTATTGCGGGTTCTGCATGGAGATAGGATCAGCAGAGCCGTATTCCGCGTTTATGTCATTACGCATACGCGAGTAATCAACCCCGGTCAGCAGGGTATGATCGACCGGACCCGTCGCAAACCTGGACTGCAGTTGAGTATCAACGGTAAACGTATTGAGGTTTTCATCAGAACGTACGTACTGACGATTAATCATTCCCGGGGCCTGATAACCGTATCCATAAACGGAGCGATAGAGCGTGTGAACCTGAGCGTAACGCAGGTTCTGGCGCACGGTGAAGGTGTCATCAAACTGGTGGGCAAAGCTGTAGCCAACCATCTGCTGGCGGCGGGACATTTTGTTATCCGGATCGCCTTCGTTGAAGTCGGTCGGCAGTTTGTGCTGATTACCGTTAGCGTCCGTGTATGGCACGACGGTCCCTTCACGCGGCAGCCAGCCGTAGTAGCCCGCATCCGGATCGCTCTGGAAGTTGCTCAGGAAGGTAAAGTCGGTTTTATCATCCGGGCGCCAGCTGAAAGAGGGTGCAATCGCGTAGCGTGTAGATTTCGCCATCTGCTGCTGGGCATCCTGGCTGCTACCTAACCCGGTCAGGCGGTAGGACCACACACCGGCATCATCAATCGCATCACTGAAGTCAAAACCCGTTTGCCACAGGTTATTGGTGCCCATTTTGAACTGCACTTCTTTCAGCGGTTCGGTGGTCGGGCGTTTGCTGACCATCGAAACAATCCCACCCGGGTTGCTGTTACCGTACAGTACCGATACCGGTCCACGCATCACTTCGACGCGCTCGAGGAAGTAAGGATCCATCGACACTTCAGAGTAGTTATTACCCTGCAGTTTCATACCATCAAGATACTGGTTGGTGTTTACGGTTGAAGAGGTCGTAAAACCACGAATGGTGACCACATCATAGGTGGTGGAGCTACCGCGCGTTGAGAATACGCCCGGTGTATAAGCGATCGCCTCTTTCACCGTCGTTGGCTGCTTCATATCCATCTCTTCCCGCGTGACGACGGAAACAGACTGCGGTGTTTTTTCGATTGGGGTATCGGTTTTTGTCGCGGTAGCGGTGCGTTTCGCGGCGATGGTTGGGGATGGACCCCAGGCACTTTCCTGTGCGGCCGGTGCGGCGGTGACGGTGATGGTTTCTTCTTTCGGTTTGTCAGCCGCCTGCGCATAGACAGACATGCCGCTAACCGCTGTAGCTACAACGACTGCGATTTTACGCAGCGCAATGTTGCCTGGCTGAGCAGTTTTAGGACGCGCCATTTCAGTTCTCTGATGTAATGGTGAATGATAACGTAAACGATAATTATTATTATGACCGCAGCATAATAGGCGAAACGCCGAAGGCATAGCAAGCGGAATGCGCCCCTACCAAATCTAAGGGCATAAAAAATAACCGGAGTGTTGTTATGGAGTTAGAGGAAGGTTAAGAAGAGGATCTCTCGCCCCGAAGGGCGAGAGGAGTGACTGCGGAATATGCAGACTTAGTTACTGCCGAACATATCCTTGATCCAGCCCGCTACGCCATCGCTTTTATCCTGCTGCTGAGGCTGCTGCTGCGGCTGTTGCTGCTGTTGTTGCGGCTGAGAGGACGGCTCAAACGGGTTGCCGTTCTGCGGCTGTGGTTGACTTTGCTGGCAAAGCTGGTCCGGATCCGTGGTCCAGACCGGCAGCATACGAGTACCGCCACCGCCGCAAACAAAGTTGCCGTTATCGTCAACGCCCATGCTGGCAATATCTTCCGGCGGCGTCAGATCCAGCGGGATCGGTGACTCGTTGGACAGATAGCGCTGGTAGATAGACATCGCACCGCTGGCACCGTAGAGCTTCGTCGGCTGGTTGTTGTCACGACCAACCCAGGTGATCACCACTTCACGGCCGTCGATGCCGGCAAACCAGGTATCGACGTTGTTGTTGGTGGTCCCGGTTTTCCCTGCCAGATGCAGGTTCGGGTACTTAGCGCCAAGCTGACGCCCGGTACCGCGCTGAACCACCTGCTGCATGGTCCACAGCGTCATATACGCCGCCTGCGCAGGTACCGCACGCTCCGCCTGCGGATAGCTCTGGTACAGCACCGTACCATCTTCGCCAATCACCGAACGCAGAGCAGAAAGCGTTGCGCGGTTACCGCCGCTGGCAATGGTCTGGAACGCCTGCGCCACTTCAATCGGCGTCAGGTTAAGTGCCCCCAGCAGCATGGCCGGCACGGCATTCAGCTGATCCTTCGGCGCCCCCAGTTTCAACCAGGTATCGGTAACCGCCGGGAGACCCAGCGCCATCCCGAGGTTAACGGTTGGCACGTTCATCGAACGGGTCAGCGCGTCCACCAGCATCACCTGACCGGTAAAGCGACGGTTATCGTTCTGTGGAGACCAGGTCTGACCGTTAGGCAGGCGAATATCCACCGGCGCATCGGCGATCCAGGTATTCAGACGATAGCGGTTCGGCTGGCTTAGCGCGGTAAGATAGGTCGCCGGTTTTGCCAGAGAACCAATCGAACGACGCGCCTGCATGGCACGGTTGTAACCCGCAAACTGCGGTTCCGCACCACCAACCATCGCCCGAACCTCACCGCTAAAGCGGTCGACGACCACCATCGCCGTCTCGAGATCGCTCAGCTTACGCTGTTTTTTCAGCTCCGGAATGCCGTCGGTTGCCGCTTTTTCTGCCGCATCCTGCGCGACCGAGTCGAAGGTGGTGAAGATCTTCACGCCGGAGAGATCTTTCACTTTATCGCCAAGCTTCGCCTGCAGCTCCTGGCGAACCATCTGCATAAAGGCTGGCTGTGGTGAGATAACCCCACCGCGCGGCTGCACGCCAAGCGGGCGGGCGCTGAGCATGTCGTACAGCTCCTGGTCAATCACCTTCTGCTGCTGCAGCAGGCGCAGTACCAGGTTACGACGTTCGAGCGCCAGCTTCGGATTACGCCACGGGTTGTAAATTGATGCCCCTTTCACCATGCCCACCAGCAGCGCCTGCTGATCGAGGCTCAGCTCTTCCACCGGACGACCAAAGTAGTACAGGCTCGCCAGCGGGAAGCCGCGGATCTCGTTATCGCCACTCTGACCGAGGTACACCTCGTTCATATACAGCTCAAGGATCCGGTCTTTGCTGTAGCGGGCATCCATGATAACCGCCATGTACGCTTCGTTGGCCTTACGCCAGTAGGAGCGTTCACTGGAGAGGAACAGGTTCTTCACCAGCTGCTGCGTCAGGGTACTCGCCCCTTGCACCGTGCGCCCTGCGGTCACGTTCGCCAGCACCGCTCGCCCGATGGAGTACAGGCTGATACCGTCGTGCTCATAGAAATGACGGTCTTCGGTGGCGATAAGCGTATCGACCAGCAGGTCCGGGAACCCGCTGCGCGGCACGAACAGGCGCTGCTCGCCGTTCGGCGAGGACATCATGGTTATCAATCGCGGATCGAGTCGGAAGAACCCGAACTGGCGGTTGTTATCCATGTTGGTGATACTTTCCAGATGATCGCTATCGAAGTCCAGACGCGCACGCACCTGCCCTTCTTTACTGTCCGGGAAGTCAAACGGACGGCGGATCATCTCAATGCTGTTAGCCTGCACCGTAAACTCGCCCGGGCGCGTCATCGCGCTCACCTGGCGGTACTGGGAGGCCGTCAGCAGACGCACCATCTCGTTTTTACTGACCGGCATATCCGGCTCGAGGTTAACCATGCGGCCATATACGGCGGCAGGTAACTGCCACACTTTACCGTCAATACGGCTACGAATTTTCTGGTCGAGGTAAACACCGTAAATGGCGATAAGCACCGCAAAGACGATGCCAAGCTTCACCAGGAACCAGAACCATCCGCGCTTACCACGAGGCTTACGCCCTTTGCCTTTCCCCTTACGCGGCATCGGCTCTTCATCCTCATCGTCATCATCGTACTCGTCGTCATACTCTTCATCTCTGAGCCGACGACGGCTTATCTTTTGTTTCGCCGGACGTGAAGGTTTTCCTTTCCGTCCAATCGGCTCGCGGTCATTCCCCGCCATGCTTTTTCTCCGCATTTTCCAGGCATAACCGCCTGATTCTCATCTCTTTCATTTCGGCGAACCAGAAGAAATCTCTCAATTTTTCGCCTATGAATATTTCTTTGTGCGCCGGGTGGGCGCAGTATTTGCAGGATCGTCGGGCCATACATGCTTCGGGTAACGACCTTTCATCTCTTTCTGAACGTCGCGATAAGACCCTTTCCAGAACGCGCTGAGATCGCGGGTGACCTGCAGCGGACGCTGTGCCGGCGATAACAGCTCAAGCACCAGCGCCACACGCCCCTCGGCTATCGTTGGGGTCGTGGCTTCACCAAACATTTCCTGCATGCGCACCGCCAGAGCCGGAGGATTATCCTCATGATAACGTATTACGATTCGGCTTCCGGTGGGCACAGTGTAATGCGTGGGAAGCGAAGTCACCAGCCGCTGACGTAAAGACCATGGCAGCAGATTATGTAACGCTTCATGAATATTCACCGCCTTAAGCGCCCGCAGCGAGTGAACCCCGGTCAGCTGCGGCAGAAGCCAGCGCTCAAGCGAAGCCAGTAACGACGCGTCGTCAACCGCAGGCCACTCCTCTTCCGGCAGCCATTTTGCCGCGTTCATCAAACGCAGACGGAATTGCTCTGCCTCCGGCGTCCAGTTCAGCACCGAGAGCCCTTTGTCGCGGATGCCGTTAAGCATCGCCTGGTGCAGCTCCTCTTCCGAAGGTTTTGCCAGCGCCTGAGTCTTCACGGTTAACTCACCAATTCGCAGGCGGCGCCAGGCTTTTAACGTACCGCGCTCGTCGTCCCACTCAACGGTATCAGACTGGCTTAACAGCCACGGACAACGTGCGATCAGCACATCAACTTCTACCGGTAGCGCCTGCAGAATACGGGCATCCGCCGACTGGCTGCCCTGCAGCAGCAGTGGCGCAATCAACCATTCATGGCGGCCCAGCGCGTCGTCGGCGTCGAGCATTGCCCCCATACCGTTTGCAAGCTGGTAACGACCTTCCTGCCCCCGACGACGGGCAATACGGTCGGGAAACGCCCGCGCCAGCAGTGCCGGAAGCAGCTCAATATCCGCCTCACCCGGCGATCCACCACGCCGTTTCGCGAGCTGCCGGGCGCGCTGCTGCCAGTTAGGCTGGTTGCGGGAAAAGGCATGAGCAAGATCCGTGCTGGCGTTTCGCGGCGGTTCTTCGAGGATCGCCACCGCCTTCGCCGCCGTGGCGATTTCATCGGCTCCCTCTGCCGCTACCAGCATCGCCGCCAGACGCGGATCGTTACCCTGCTCGGCCATCTTTCGGCCTTTCGCAGACAGACGTTCGCCTTCCAGCGCCTGTAGCTGCGCCAGCAGTCGGCGCGCCGCCGCAAGGTTGACCGCCGGAGGAAGATCGAGCCAGCTGAGCTGTGACGGTTCCTGACAGCCCCACTGTAAAAGCTCCAGCAGCAGCCCGGAGAGATCGCTTTGCAGGATCTCCGGCTCGCTTTGCGCCGCCGCCCGCTCGGCCTGCTCTTTGGCTATCAGGTGCAGACAAACACCCGGCTCCAGGCGCCCGGCACGCCCGGCGCGCTGGGTCATCGAAGCCTGGCTGATGCGCTGCGTGACCAGCCGCGTCAGCCCGGTGCGCACATCAAAACGTGCCACCCGTTCCTGCGCACTGTCGACAATCAGGCGAATACCTTCAATCGTCAGGCTGGTTTCCGCAATGTTGGTCGCCAGCACCACTTTACGCTTACCGGCAGGTGCAGGCAGAATCGCTTTCCGCTGCTCGCTGAGCGGCAAAGCACCGTACAGCGGGCACAGTAATGTATCGTCGGCAATGCGTGAGGCGAGCTGTTCCTGCACGCGCAGAATTTCCCCTACTCCCGGTAAAAACAGCAGCAGAGATCCGGATTCATGACGTAATAGTTCGGCCGTGGCGATAGCAATCGCCTCGTCGGCGCGCTGATGCGCCGCCAGTGGTTGATAGCGGCGCTCCACCGGGTAGCTTCGCCCCTCGGAGATAATGGTCGGCGCCTCTGGCAGCAGCTGCTGCAGACGATCGTTATCGAGCGTCGCCGACATGATGAGCAGCTTAAGCGTGTCCCGCAGCCCCTGCTGAACGTCGAGCAGCAGCGCCAGCGCGAGATCTGCCTGCAGGCTACGCTCGTGGAACTCATCGAGGATCACAAGCCCCACGCCGTTCAGCTCTGGATCGTGCTGCAACATGCGCGTCAGGATCCCCTCCGTTACCACTTCAAGGCGGGTATCCGGGCCAGTGCAGCTCTCGGCACGCATCCGGTAGCCGATGGTTTGTCCGGTTTTTTCACCGAGCTGTTCTGCCAGCCGCTCCGCGACGTTACGCGCCGCCAGCCGACGTGGCTCAAGGAGGATAATTTTACCTTGAATGTTGCCCTGAGCCAGAATTTGCAGCGGCAGCCACGTCGATTTCCCCGCGCCGGTGGGCGCGTTGAGCAAGACCTGCGGCGCATGACTCAGCGCCTGAAGAAGTTCGGGAAGGACTGTAGCAACCGGTAACAGGGACACAAAACGCTCCGAAGAGTTAACATTCAGGGTCATGCATTGTAGCATCGCCATAAATGATTACCGAGAAACCGAGATGTCAGAGCCAAAACGGCTGTTCTTTGCCGTTGAAATACCGGGCAATATTCAACGACAGATTGTCCGCTGGCGCGCCGGGCAGTTTCCGCCCGAAGCCGGCCGCCCGATCGCGGCGGCAAATCTGCACATCACGCTGGCCTTTTTAGGTGAAGTGAGCGCGGAAAAGCAGCAGGCGCTCGCCGCAATGGCCGGACGTATTCGCCAGCCCGGGTTTACCCTGCATCTTGACGATGCCGGACAGTGGCTACGATCCCGCGTGGTGTGGCTTGGCACCCGCCAGCCGCCCCGGGGATTGCTGCAGCTTGCCAGTATGCTTCGCGCCCAGGCGGCCCGCAGCGGTTGCTACCAAAGCCCGCAGCCATTTCACCCGCACCTTACTCTGCTGCGTGATGCAGGCCACGCGGTAAGCATTCCACCGCCGGGCTTTCACTGGCAGGTGCCGGTGAACGAGTTTGTGCTGTATGAATCGTCGTATTCACAAGGACGCACCCGTTACACCCCGCTTCAGCGCTGGACATTAACCGAATAACAGGACACGTGATGCAATTTTCGCCCCCATTACAATCCGCTACGCTCATCAAACGCTATAAACGCTTTCTTGCCGACGTGATGACGCCAGCGGGCGAAACCCTCACCCTGCACTGCCCCAATACCGGTGCAATGACCGGTTGCGCTACGCCGGGAGATACCGTCTGGTATTCCACATCAGATAATCCTAAACGCAAATATGCGCATACATGGGAAATAACGCAGACCCAGCAAGGCGCCTTTATTTGTGTTAATACTTTACGCGCCAATATGTTAGTGAAAGAAGCATTACAGAATGATGTCATTGCTCCGCTCACAGGATATAGCGTGCTGAAAAGCGAAGTAAAATATGGCGAAGAACGAAGTCGAATTGATTTTTTGCTACAGGCAGATGACGGTCGTAACTGCTATATTGAAGTGAAATCGGTAACGTTGGCGGAAAATGAGTACGGTTATTTCCCGGACGCGGTGACTGAAAGGGGTCAAAAGCATCTTCGGGAGCTCATGAGCGTGGTAGCCGCAGGCGATCGCGCTGTGGTTTTTTTTGCAGTGCTTCACTCGGCCATTACCTGTTTTTCACCTGCGCGCCACATCGATGCGAAATACGCGCAATTGTTGAATGAGGCAAAAAACAAAGGGGTTGAAATTCTGGCATTTAAAGCGGAACTTTCTGCCGATATGATGACTCTCAATGAGCCTATACCCGTCGTGTTATAACGACGAACAATAAGTGTGCTGGTCGCGTGCGCAAATACGCTTTTCCTCACAGGGTTGTCAAGTGTAACGTTTAGATAATTGCTATCCGGAAAAGCATCTGCTATTTATAGCGGCCTGATTTTTCCCCCACCTGGGGATCGATAGTGCGTGTTAAGGAGAAGCAACATGCAAGAAGGGCAAAACCGTAAAACATCGTCCCTGAGTATTCTCGCCATCGCTGGGGTGGAGCCGTATCAAGAGAAACCGGGCGAAGAGTATATGAACGAAGCCCAGCTGGCGCACTTCAGACGTATTCTTGAAGCATGGCGTAATCAACTCAGGGATGAAGTCGATCGCACCGTTACTCATATGCAGGATGAAGCTGCTAACTTCCCGGATCCGGTGGACCGTGCCGCACAGGAAGAAGAGTTCAGCCTCGAACTGCGTAACCGTGACCGCGAGCGCAAACTGATCAAAAAGATTGAAAAAACGCTGAAGAAAGTCGAAGACGAAGATTTCGGCTACTGCGAATCCTGCGGTGTTGAAATCGGGATCCGCCGTCTGGAAGCGCGTCCGACAGCCGATCTGTGCATCGACTGCAAAACGCTGGCTGAAATCCGCGAAAAACAGATGGCCGGTTAATTCCAGCCCTGTAGACCATCTAAAGGCGGGAGTCTCTCCCGCCTTGTAACCACAACTATGTCTGAATCACACTATATTGGGCGCTTTGCGCCATCTCCCTCCGGTGAATTACACTTCGGCTCTTTAATTGCCGCGCTTGGCAGCTACCTGCAGGCCCGCGCGAATCACGGTACCTGGCTGGTACGTATCGAAGATATCGATCCTCCACGTGAAGTTCCCGGTGCGGCAGAGTCCATCCTGCGTCAGCTGGAACATTACGGTCTTCACTGGGATGGTGACGTCCTCTGGCAATCCCAACGACACGACGCCTACCGCGACGCGCTTGCCTGGCTTGCTGAACAGGGGCTTAGCTATTACTGCGCCTGTACGCGTGCCCGAATTCAGAGCCTCGGCGGCATCTACGACGGTCACTGCCGTGATTTAGGGTTAGGCCCTGAAAATGCAGCGCTACGCCTGCGTCAGCAGCAACCCGTGCTACGCTTTGACGATAAGCTACGTGGTGAAATTACTGCCGACGCCGCCCTCGCACGCGAAGATTTTATTATTCATCGCCGCGACGGTTTATTTGCCTATAACCTGGCGGTAGTGGTCGACGACCATTTCCAGGGGGTGACGGAAATTGTGCGCGGCGCCGATCTTATCGAACCGACCGTGCGACAGATTTCGCTCTATCACCATTTTGGCTGGCAGGCTCCCGATTATATTCACCTGCCGCTGGCGCTGAATCACGATGGCAATAAGCTATCGAAACAGAACCATGCCCCGGCGCTGCCGAATGGCGATCCGCGTCCCGAGCTGATTAAGGCACTGGCGTTTCTACAGCAGGATATTATTGAAGAGTGGCGGGATATGAGCGTTGAAGCGCTGCTTAAAAATGCGGTGGCTAACTGGGATCTTTCGGCGGTACCGGAAATCCATCATTCTCAAACGCGTTTTGCTGAGCTATGATTAGCCGCTATTTTTTGTCCGAATCCCGACTGCGTCCCGCCATTGGTCTCGCACAATGACGGGACGCAGCCTGTATACAACTACCGAGGTGTAACATTTTTACCCGAGTCGCTAATTTTTGCCGCAAGGTGCTAAGCCGTGAGGAGAGCGAGGCTGAACTCGTCGTCGCCAGACCCAGGATGACTATCATCCCGCGTGAGCAGCATGCTATTTCCCGCAAAGATATCAGTGAAAATGCCCTCAAGGTTCTCTACCGCCTGAACAAGGCAGGCTATGAAGCTTACCTTGTAGGTGGTGGTGTGCGTGATTTACTGCTGGGCAAAAAACCAAAAGATTTCGATGTGACAACCAGCGCAACGCCAGACCAGGTGCGTAAACTATTCCGCAACTGCCGTCTTGTTGGCCGTCGCTTCCGCCTGGCTCACGTCATGTTCGGCCCTGAAATTATCGAAGTGGCGACGTTCCGTGGCCACCACGATGGCTCGCCTGACGATCGCGCTACCTCCCAGCGCGGCCAGAACGGCATGCTGCTGCGCGATAATATCTTCGGCTCCATTGAGGAAGATGCGCAGCGCCGCGATTTCACCATCAACAGTCTCTACTACAGCGTGGCGGATTTCACGGTTCGCGATTACGTCGGTGGTATGCAGGATCTGCAGGACGGCATCATCCGTCTGATTGGCAATCCAGAAACCCGCTATCGTGAAGACCCGGTGCGTATGCTGCGTGCCGTGCGTTTTGCCGCCAAGCTGAACATGCGGATCAGCCCGGAAACCGCCGAGCCTATTCCACGCCTGGCAACGCTGATGAACGACGTGCCGCCGGCTCGTTTGTTTGAAGAGTCGCTGAAGCTGCTGCAGGCGGGTTACGGTTTTGAAACCTACCGCGGACTTCGCGAATGCAATCTGTTCCAGCCGCTGTTCCCGACCATCTCGCGTTATTTCACCGAGAATGGCGACAGCCCGATGGAACGCATCATTGCCCAGGTACTGAAAAACACCGATAACCGCATTCACAACGATATGCGCGTTAACCCGGCGTTCCTGTTTGCGGCAATGTTCTGGTATCCGCTGCTGGAAATGGCGCAGAAGATTGCCCAGGAGAGCGGCCTCGCTTACTACGATGCCTTCGCCCTGGCCGCAAACGATGTGCTGGACGAAGCCTGTCGCTCAATTGCGATCCCGAAACGCATTACTACGCTGGTTCGTGATATCTGGCAGCTGCAGCTGCGCATGTCTCGCCGTCAGGGTAAACGCGCCTGGAAGCTGATGGAGCATCCGAAATTCCGTGCCGCCTACGATCTGCTGGCACTGCGCGCCGAAGCCGAGAGCAACGCCGAACTGCAGCGCCTGGCGCAGTGGTGGGGTGAGTTCCAGGTCTCCGCGCCACCGACGCAGAAAGATATGCTGGACGATTTGGGCGATGAGCCCGCCGCTCGCCGCCGTCATCGCCGCCCACGTAAACGCGCACCGCGTCAGGGCAGCGCGTGAGTCTGGTTTATATTGCACTCGGCAGCAATCTGGCCTCACCGCTGGACCAGGTTAACGCTGCCATTGCCGCACTGGGCGAAATCCCGGAGAGCCGCGTCGTTGCGCTCTCCTCGTTTTATCGTACACCGCCGCTGGGGCCGCAGGATCAACCCGATTACCTGAACGCCGCCGTGGCGCTGGAAACCGCCCTGTCCCCAGAAGCGCTGCTGGATAACACGCAGCGCATTGAGCTGCAGCAGGGTCGCGTTCGTAAAGCCGAACGCTGGGGGCCACGTACCCTCGATCTCGATATCATGCTCTTTGGCCAGCAGGTTCTGGACACCCCGCGCCTGACCGTGCCGCATTACGACATGAAAAACCGCGGCTTTATGCTCTGGCCGCTGTTTGAAATCGCGCCTGAACTCACCTTCCCGGACGGCACAACCCTTGCCGCCATCCTGAAACAGCTGAATAGCGCACAACCTGCCCACTGGTAAACTTGTCCCCCCGGGAGTTGCTGATACAATGCCGCAAGATTCGGCCTTAGTAATCAGGAACTCCTATGAAACCAACCACGATTTCCCTGTTGCAGAAATACAAACAGGAAAAGAAACGCTTCGCGACCATTACCGCTTACGACTACAGCTTCGCCAAACTGTTCGCTGACGAAGGTCTGAACGTGATGCTGGTCGGTGATTCTCTTGGGATGACGGTCCAGGGACACGACACCACCCTGCCGGTCACGGTAGAAGACATTGCTTATCATACTCGCGCCGTACGTCGCGGTGCGCCGTACTGCCTGCTGCTCGCTGACCTGCCGTTTATGGCCTACGCAACCCCGCAAGAGGCGTTCACCAATGCCGCCGCGGTAATGCGTGCCGGTGCCAATATGGTCAAGATTGAAGGCGGCGCATGGCTGGTTGAGACGGTTAAAATGCTCACCGAGCGCGCGGTGCCGGTGTGCGGTCACCTTGGCCTCACCCCGCAGTCGGTCAACATCTTCGGCGGCTACAAGGTACAGGGGCGCGGTGATGCAGCGCAGACGCTGCTGGATGATGCGCTGGCGCTGGAAGCCGCCGGGGCACAGCTGCTGGTGCTGGAGTGCGTGCCGGTAGAACTGGCTAAACGCGTCACCGAAGCGCTGCGTATTCCGGTGATTGGCATCGGCGCGGGTAACGTCACCGACGGACAGATCCTGGTGATGCATGACGCCTTCGGCATCACCGGCGGGCATATCCCGAAATTTGCGAAGAATTTCCTCGAACAAACGGGCGACATGCGCGCCGCGGTGCGGCAGTATATGACTGACGTCGAGTCCGGTGCGTATCCGGGCGAAGAACACAGTTTCCATTAAGGAGTCTTGTTGTGTTGATTATCGAAACCCTTCCGCTGCTGCGTCAGCATATCCGTCGTCTGCGCCAGGAAGGTAAACGTATTGCGCTGGTTCCCACCATGGGCAACCTTCACGATGGCCATATGAAGCTTGTCGATGAGGCAAAAGCCTGTGCTGATGTGGTGGTGGTGAGCATTTTCGTGAACCCGATGCAGTTCGATCGACCAGAAGATCTGGCGCGCTACCCGCGCACCCTGCAGGAAGACAGCGAGAAGCTCAACAAGCGTAAAGTGGATTTTATTTTCGCGCCCGCTCCGGCCGATATTTATCCGCTGGGTACCGATACGCAAACCTACGTCGATGTTCCAGGTCTTTCTACCATGCTGGAGGGCGCGAGCCGTCCGGGCCACTTCCGCGGCGTGTCGACGATTGTCAGCAAGCTCTTTAACCTGGTGCAGCCAGACGTTGCCTGCTTTGGCGAAAAAGATTTCCAGCAGCTGGCGCTTATTCGCAAGATGGTGGCGGATATGGGCTACGACATCGAGATTATCGGCGTGCCGATTGTCCGCGCCAAAGATGGTCTGGCCTTGAGCTCACGCAACGGTTATCTCACCGCGGCCGAGCGTAAAATCGCGCCGGGCATCAGCAAGGTGATGAACGGTATTGCCGAAAAACTGCAGGCCGGCGAGCGTGATTTTGACGAGCTGATCGCACTTGGAGAACAGGAACTGAACGATAAGGGCTTTCGCAGCGATGAAGTGCAAATTCGCGATGCCGATACGCTGCTGGAGGTTTCTGACACCAGCAAACGTGCGGTTATCCTCGTTGCCGCCTGGCTTGGTCAGGCTCGCCTGATTGATAATAAAGTGGTTGAGCTCGGCCAGTAGACACCGACTAAAAATCGGGCAATACTGCGCGCATACAGGCTCCGGGAATATATCCCTTCACCCGACCCTCTCCTGCGGAGAGGGTAATGCATGATGATTAAAGGTAGACGTAATGATTCGCAAAATGCTGCAAGGTAAGCTTCACCGTGTGACAGTGACTCAGGCCGACCTGCACTACGAAGGTTCCTGTGCCATTGACCAGGATTTTCTCGATGCGGCAGGAATTCTTGAAAACGAAGCGATTGATATCTGGAACGTGAACAACGGCAAACGCTTCTCCACCTATGCCATTGCGGCAGAGCGCGGTTCTAAAATTATCTCCGTGAACGGTGCGGCAGCGCACTGTGCCGACGTGGGCGATATTGTGATTATCGCAAGCTTCGTCATGATGTCAGACGAAGAGGCCCGCCGCTGGCAGCCGAAAGTCGCCTACTTTGAAGGCGAAAACGAGATGAAGCGCACCGCCAAAGCGATTCCGGTTCAGGTCGCGTAACTCTACCCCTGCGGCTGATTGCTGATCAGCCGCGACATGGTCTCCAGTGAATCGGTTCTCAGAATATACAGGCGCTTCAGTAAGAACAGATTATCCCCCGGTTTTACCTTCCCTTTCACCGTCGTCACCGCCATGTGGAAACCGGCATCATTCGCCGCTTTCAGCGCATTATCGTCGTAGCCGCCAAACGGATAAGAGAGATACAGCACGTGAGGGTTGAACTGCCCCAGCGCGCGGCGTGAGCGTTCAAAATCAAACAGAATGTTGTGGTAGCTACGGCTCAACAGAATCGGACGATGCTGGTTGTCCACCCGATGCAGAAAATGGGTGTGCGACTGGATATCAAATACGTTCTGAATGCTGCGTAGCTCAGAAATGCTCATAAACTGCAGCGATTTTGGATCCCATTTTTGTGGGTGGATTTTAATCCGCGACGAAATAATAAACGCAGTCGCCTTAAAACCATACTCCTCGAGAATCGGCCAGGCGTAACGGTTGACCGACTTCAGGCCATCGTCAAAAGTAATCACCACCGAGCGGGCAGGAATATTGAGTTTATTACGCAAATAACCTTCCAGCTGATACATAGTCAGGGTGGTGTAGCCCTGATCGCGAAGCCAGGTCATCTGGTTACTGAACGCACGTACCGAGGTGGTGGTAGAAGTATGGCGAAAGCGCGTATTCTCTTCATCACGCAGAATATGGTGATAAGTGAGGATCGGCACACCGTTGTCCTGCTGTGCATCCAGGCTACTGACCCACGCCAGGCGATCGCCAATACGGATCTGATACCAGGTCTGGTTCAGGCGGTCTTTTAGTTTGCTGATAATGGGGTAGCGCAGATTGTCTGCCAGCACGCCAAACGGAACGCTGGTATTTCGCGGCTCGTTATAAACAGGGGTATCACGCCAGGTCAGCAGGTTCTGATTGCTGAGCGGCTTGTTCAGGTCACCGAGGTTATCCTGTACCCGCAGGCCACCCTGCACCGGCTCCAGATGCCCTTTATCGATATAGCCGGTACCAAAACCGAAGCTGAATTCATAGTAATCCGCGTTCGTGGTTTTTACTGCCAGGATCTGCCCGCCGCGCACGTTACCCACCGTGACGACCCGATTGCCGATTTTCGCCCAGATAGTGGCATCTTCCGTCGTTTGCATATAACGAGCGGACAGCTCAGGCTGGTTGAGAAGAGTGGCACTGGCGCTGCCAGAAACCACCAGCAGCAGGACAAAGACAAGACGAGTTAACATACACGATTGACCGGGCAGCGAAAACTGCCGCTATTGTAGCAAAAGCGCTATCAATACCAATGGTTAATCAGCGTACAAATCATGAAGTAACACGAAGGGTGGATTTTTCTGCTGCTGATGCCACAGACTGCTGACCTCGGGCGCCCCACTGGCAACAATCGCATCGCGAAAGGCTTCGCTGGATAAGATCTCCCGCTGCGAATACATTCGCTCCAACAATGAATAATAGACACCGGAGATCACTTCGCAATGGCTGTGCTTGTGGCTCATCAACGATGCTACACGGTACGGTGCCGCCCCGGGAATATCAGTGAGAAAAATCACCCCATCGCCTGAATCTGTGTGGTGCAGTGCATCGCACATCATCCGACTCAGCATGTTAGCGCTGAGCCCACGCCAGTAATTCACCGCCCGACATTGCGTCAGCGGCCCAAACTTTTTTTCGAGGCGATCCATGATTTCCTGTGCGCGGTCGTCATGACAGGCAATAACCCAACCTAGCATACAAGTCTCCTTAGCAGACATGTAGTTTAGCCGGGTGAATATTCGGATGGGGTGATAAAAGTCAAACTTCGGCGGAGTGTTGCCCGGCAGCGACAAGCCGCCGGGCGAAGGGTTTAGCTGCGCAGACCGCGTCCTTTCTGGATGAGATACCAGCAGAGCAGGTAAAACGCGGCGATAAAGACCACCAGAACCCCCACGGTGGTTGCCAGCGGCACGTCGCTAATACCGAGGAAGCCAAAGCGGAAACCACTGATCATGTAGACAATCGGGTTCAGGTGCGACAGCGCCTGCCAGAACGGTGGCAGCAGCGTCAGCGAGTAAAATACCCCGCCAAGATAGGTCAGCGGCGTCAGTACGAACGTCGGGATAAGGCTGATATCGTCGAAGGTTTTAGCAAACACCGCATTCAACAACCCCGCCAGAGAGAACAGCACCGCCGTCAGCAGCAGCGTCAGTCCGACGAACAGCCAGGAGTGGACCTGGAACGGCACGAAGAACAGCGAAATTGCCGTCACCAGAATGCCAACGCACAGGCCGCGCGCCACGCCGCCGCCGACGTACCCGGCAATGATGACATGGGTTGGCACCGGAGCCACCAGCAGTTCTTCAATGTTACGCTGGAATTTCGCGCTAAAAAACGACGAAGCGACGTTGGCATAGGCGTTGGTGATCACCGCCATCATGATAAGCCCCGGCACGATGAACTGCATGTAGGTAAAACCATGCATCTCGCCAATTCGTGAACCAATCAGATTACCGAAGATGATGAAATAGAGCGTCATGGTGATAACCGGCGGCACCAGCGTCTGGATCCAGATACGCATAAAGCGCTGGATCTCTTTCGCCCAGATACTTTTCAGGGCGACCCAATAAAGCTGCATCATGCCTGCTCTCCTTGTTTCACATTCACCAGCGACACAAACAGCTCTTCCAGACGGTTGGCTTTGTTACGCATACTTAATACCTGAACACCCTGCGCGCTGAGCTGGCTAAAGACGCTGTTAATGCCCTGCTCGCGCAGCACTTCCACCTCAAGCGTGGAAGTATCGACCAGCCGGTACTGATAGCCGTCGAGCTTCGGCAGAGGGCTTTTCGGTGCCAGATCGAGGATGAAGGTCTCCGATTTAAGCTTTGAGAGCAGATTTTTCATCGAGGTATTTTCCACTAACTCTCCGTGCTGAATGATGCCGATGTTACGGCACAGCATTTCAGCCTCTTCCAGGTAGTGGGTGGTTAAAATGATGGTGGTACCCTTGTCGTTGAGATCCTTCAGGAACCCCCACATAGAGCGACGCAGTTCGATATCCACCCCGGCGGTCGGTTCGTCGAGGATCAGCAGTTTTGGCTCATGCATCAGTGCACGAGCAATCATCAGGCGCCGCTTCATCCCACCGGAAAGCATACGTGCACGTTCGCTACGTTTTTCCCACAGATCGAGCTGTTTTAGGTATTTTTCGCTACGTTCGACGGCTTCTTTTCGCTCAACGCCGTAGTAACCCGCCTGGTTCACCACGATCTGCTGAACGGTCTCGAACGGGTTGAAGTTAAACTCCTGCGGCACCAGCCCCAGCTGGCGTTTGGCGTTGACCACGTCCTTGCCCAGATCGTAGCCAAATACGCTCACGCTGCCGGAAGTTTTGTTCACCAGCGAACTGATGATGCCGATGGTGGTTGATTTGCCTGCGCCGTTCGGCCCAAGCAGCGCGTAAAAGTCACCAGCTTCAACACTAAGATCGATACCACGCAGCGCCTGAACGCCGCCCGGATAGGTCTTTTTAAGCTGTTTTAGTTCCAGAGCAATGGTCATTAAATGTCTCTTATCGTGTTGTGACACTCGATGTGTGGTTTTAAAAATGATGGAGTTGACCTATATTAGCGCAACGCACTTACTTGGTTACAGGTCGTTAACCTCCATGAAAGATATAGATACACTCATCAGCAATAATGCACTATGGTCAAAAATGCTGGTGGAAGAGGATCCCGGTTTTTTTGAGAAACTGGCACAAGCGCAGAAACCACGCTTTCTATGGATTGGATGTTCCGACAGCCGCGTTCCCGCTGAACGCCTTACGGGTCTGGAGCCGGGTGAACTCTTTGTTCACCGTAACGTCGCCAACCTCGTCATTCACACTGACCTGAACTGCCTCTCCGTGGTGCAGTACGCGGTTGATGTGCTGGAAGTCGAGCACATCATCATCTGTGGCCACTATGGCTGCGGTGGCGTACAGGCGGCGGTAGAGAATCCGGAACTCGGCCTCATCGACAACTGGCTGCTGCACATCCGTGATATCTGGTTCAAACACAGCTCACTGCTGGGCGAAATGCCTCAGGAACGTCGTCTCGACACCCTGTGCGAGCTGAACGTGATGGAGCAGGTTTATAACCTGGGCCACTCCACCATTATGCAATCAGCCTGGAAACGCGGCCAGAAGGTCACGGTTCACGGCTGGGCTTACGGCATTCACGATGGCCTGTTACGCGATCTCGACGTGACCGCCACCAGCCGCGCTACTCTGGAGCAGCGTTACCGCCACGGGATTTCCAACCTGAAGCTTAAGCATGTAAATCATAAATAACAAAAAAGGCCCCGCGGGGCCTTTTTTTATTCGTCCAGCAGGACCACTTTGCCGACGTACGGCAGGTGGCGGTATCGCTGAGCGTAGTCGATACCATAGCCAACGACAAACTCATCCGGAATAGCAAAGCCGACATATTCCACGGTCACATCCACTTCACGGCGGGACGGTTTGTCCAGCAGAGTACAGATGGCAAGGGATTTTGGCTCACGCAGGCTCAGGATTTCGCGCACTTTCGACAGAGTATTACCAGAATCGATAATATCTTCGACGATCAGCACGTCTTTACCACGGATATCCTCGTCGAGATCTTTGAGGATTTTTACATCACGGGTGGTGGACATGCCGCTGCCATAGCTCGACGCCGTCATAAAATCGACTTCATGTGATACCTGTACTTCGCGGCACAGGTCAGCCATGAACATAAATGAACCGCGCAGCAGCCCAACCAGCACCATATCACTGCCGCTATCTTTATAGTGTTCAGTAATCTGACGACCTAATTCGGCGATACGCGCTTTGATCTCCGCTTCCGGGATCATCACTTCAACAGTATGTTTCATTAAACTAACCATCTGATTTAAAGAGTAAATCACTCAATATCACCGCCAGTGGCAGCAGTATTGATCAGCAAGCGGCACAGTATACCAGCAAAACCATTTATACGGTGCATGCGATCATAAAGCTCGATTTGTGATTCCGATCACACTTGTTAAATCCTATAATTAATTGCTACTAAAAAATTAACTATTTGGTGGGTGTCTTTCTATGGCAGAAACAAAACCTCAACAATCACGAATTCTCGTGACGCTAACGGCCCTCTTTGCAGCATTCTGCGGGCTATATCTTTTAATCGGAGGGGTATGGCTGGCCGCGATTGGCGGTTCCTGGTACTACCCCGTAGCAGGTCTGGTGATGCTTGCCGTCACCGTCATGCTGTTTCGCGGTAAGCGCTGTGCGCTATGGCTGTACGCCGCTCTGCTGCTCGCCACGATGGTCTGGGGCGTGTGGGAGGTCGGTTTCGACTTCTGGGCGCTGACGCCGCGCAGCGATATTCTGGTGTTCTTCGGCATTTGGCTGATTCTGCCCTTTGTCTGGCGTCGTCTGCACATCCCTTCCGGCGGTGCCGTATGTGCACTGGTGGTGGCGCTGCTGATAAGCGGTGGCATCCTGACCTGGGCCGGCTTCCACGATCCGCAGGAAATCAACGGCACGCTGAGCACCGATGCGACGCCAGCGGCGCCGATTTCTACCGTTGCTGATCAGGACTGGCCCGCTTATGGTCGTAATCAGGAGGGGCAGCGCTACTCCCCGCTGAAGCAAATTAACGCGGACAACGTTCACCAGCTGAAAGAGGCCTGGGTATTCCGTACCGGCGATCTGAAGCAGCCTAACGATCCGGGTGAAATCACTAACGAAGTGACGCCGATTAAAGTCGGCAACATGCTCTATCTGTGCACCGCGCACCAGCGTCTGTTTGCGCTGGATGCCAAAACCGGGCAGGAGAAATGGCACTTCGATCCGCAGCTCAACACTGACCCATCCTTCCAGCACGTCACCTGTCGTGGTGTCTCTTACCACGAGGCCACGCCAGCAAACGCCCCTGCGGATGTGGTGGCTGACTGTCCGCGCCGCATTCTGCTGCCGGTGAACGATGGTCGTCTGTTTGCGCTCAATGCGGATACCGGTAAGCTGTGTGAAACCTTTGCAAACAAAGGGATCCTCAACCTGCAAACCAACCAGCCGGTGACCACGCCGGGGATGTATGAACCCACTTCCCCACCGATCGTGACCGACAAAACCATCGTTATTGCAGGTGCTGTCACCGATAACTTCTCAACCCGCGAGCCGTCCGGCGTTATCCGTGGTTTTGACGTTAACAGCGGTAAGCTGCTGTGGGCCTTCGATCCGGGTGCAAAAGATCCGAACGCGATCCCGGAAGACGAACACCACTACACCCTGAACTCGCCGAACTCCTGGGCACCTGCGGCCTACGATGCGAAGCTTGATCTGGTGTACCTCCCGATGGGCGTTACCACGCCGGATATCTGGGGCGGTTACCGCACGCCGGAGCAGGAACGCTATGCGAGCGCGATTCTGGCGCTGAACGCGACCACCGGTAAACTGGCCTGGAGCTACCAGACCGTCCACCACGATCTGTGGGATATGGACATGCCTTCCCAGCCGACGCTGGCTGACATCACCGTAAAAGGCGAAACCGTTCCGGTGATCTATGCCCCAGCGAAAACCGGGAACATTTTTGTTCTCGATCGTCGTGACGGTAAGCTGGTCGTCCCGGCGCCGGAAAAACCGGTTCCGCAGGGTGCCGCGAAAGGTGATCACGTTTCCGCAACCCAGCCGTTCTCCGATCTCAGCTTCCGACCGAAGAAAGATCTGACCGATGCGGACATGTGGGGCGCCACCATGTTCGACCAGCTGGTGTGCCGTGTGATGTTCCACAAACTGCGCTACGAAGGGATCTTTACCCCGCCGTCTGAGCAGGGCACTCTGGTATTCCCGGGTAACCTGGGGATGTTCGAATGGGGTGGGATTTCCGTTGATCCTGACCGTCAGGTGGCGATTGCCAACCCGATGGCGCTGCCGTTTGTCTCTCGTCTAATCCCACGCGGGCCGGGCAACCCGATAGAGCCGCCGAAGGACGCGAAAGCCAGCGGTACCGAATCCGGTATCCAGCCGCAGTATGGCGTTCCGTTTGGCGTGACCCTGAATCCGTTCCTTTCACCGTTCGGTCTGCCGTGTAAACAGCCGGCGTGGGGTTATATCTCCGCCCTGGATCTGAAAACCAACCAGATCGCGTGGAAAAAACGTATTGGTACCCCGCAGGACAGCATGCCGTTCCCGATGCCGGTTCCGGTGCCGTTCAACATGGGGATGCCAATGCTGGGTGGCCCAATTTCTACCGCGGGTAACGTGTTGTTTATCGCGGCGACCGCAGACAACTATCTGCGCGCATACAACATGACCAACGGGGAGAAACTGTGGCAGGCGCGTCTGCCAGCGGGCGGACAAGCAACGCCGATGACCTATGAAGTGGATGGCAAGCAGTATGTTGTTATCTCTGCGGGCGGTCATGGTTCATTCGGAACGAAGATGGGTGACTATATTGTCGCTTATGCATTGCCGGATGATGTGAAGTAAATCTTTATCCTCACCCTGACCCTCTCCCTAAGGGAGAGGGGATTGTTTGGTGACTCCCTGCCGGGGTGAGGGCTTCAAACCGCAGCAGACTACACCGTAAACCCAAGCATCATCCCGGTGTCTTCATGCTCTAACAGATGGCAGTGCGCCATGTACATCTGCTCTTTCGGCGCATCATTCTCGAATTTCACCAGCACTTCGCTGACACCCCCCTCGACACGAACCGTATCTTTCCAGCCAGCGCGATGTGCGGCAGGAGCATGACCGTTCTCTGAGAGAATGCGGAACTGGGTGCCGTGGATATGGAACGGGTGCAGCATCATGTCGCCTTTACCAGAGATCTGCCAGCGCTCGTACTTCCCTTTTTCTGCCGCGAACATGGGCTTATTCATATCAAAAGCCACGCCGTTGATGCGGTTCGCATTATGGAAATCAAAGCCTTTATCGCCGTGGTTCATCTGGCCCATATTGCCATGACCCATCATGCTGCCATGGTCCATCTTACCCATCATATCGCCATGATCCATATTGCCCATCATGCCGCCATGACCCATATTACCCATCGCCTGACTGCCATATTTTTGCATCAGCGCCTGCATACCCATCATATCGAGCATCGGGTCCATAGAGAGCTGCAGAGTGCGCTGGGTCAGCCCTTCCAACGCTGGTAGCGCCGGGATTGAGCTCAGCGTATCCGGTAGAGTACCGGAGGCAGGGATCGCCAGCGGCTGAACGTGCAATACCGGATGCGCCTTGTCGAATGGCGTAATCGCCATCCCCATCTGGCTCACTGGCAGGGTAATGATATCGAAAGCTTTGCCATCGCTGGTATCCACCAGCACTTCAAAACGCTCGCCCATCAACATTGGCAGCTCGGTGACTTTTACCGGTTCGGCCAACAGGCCGCCGTCGCTTGCGATAACGTACAGCGGGCGGTTGTCACTGGTGGCAAAGTTAAGGGAACGCGCGTTGCAGCCGTTGAGCAGCCGCAGACGCAGCCAGCCTTTCGGTGCCGAATGCTGGGGATACATCACGCCGTTGGTGAGGAGCGTATCGCCAAACCAGCCCACGGCGGCGCTCATGATGTCGAGCTGGTAATCAATCTGGCCGTCAGCGGTAAATTTTTTATCCTGGACGATGACCGGCACGTCGTCGATGCCCCACTGTTTTGGCAACAGCAGAGAGCGTATGGCATTGTCTTCAATCAGTACCAGACCCGCCAGCCCCATCGCAACCTGGCGGCCAGTTTTACCGTGTTGATGGGGATGGAACCAGCAGGTTGCCGCCTGCTGAGTTGGCGTAAACGTGACGCTTCTTGATGCGCCCGGCTGAATGATGCCTTGCGGACCGCCGTCAACCTCACCCGGGATTTCCAGTCCGTGCCAGTGAACGGTCGTCTCTTGTGGAAGCTGGTTATGAATATCAACGGTAATCGCTTTGCCCTGACGCAATTGCAGGGCCGGGCCCAGCAGATTTCCGTTATAGCCCCAGGTGGTGGCAGAATGCGCACCGAACTGCGTTTTACCGGCCTGAATGGTCAGCGTAACGCGGCCTGCCGCATCGGGGCTCAATAATTCTGGGATCGGAAGCGCCGGGTATTGCGCGGCGAAAGCATAACGGCTCCATGCCGGTAATGCGCTGGCAACGCCAATCGCGGCAGTGAGTTTGATAAATTCACGACGATGCATTCTGACTTCCTTATTCTTCTGCTGGCGAATGTTTGAGCTTAAACCCTCCCCTTGCGGCAAGGTCAAGCAGAAAGATAATAATAAAGATCGGCGGCTAAATATGAAGTGTGCTAACGTTGAGCATCCGCGATGTAAGGTAGAAGAAATGACGACGTTTTTCAGAACATTGGTGCTCGGCAGTTTGCTCGCGTTCTCCTGCAGCAGCTACGCGTTAAGCGAGTCCGAGGCAGAAGATATGGCTGACCTGACCGCCGTATTTGTCTTTCTGAAAAACGACTGTGGCTACCAGAATTTACCCAACGGGCAAATCCGTCGCGCACTGGTCTTTTTTGCTCAGCAAAACCAGTGGGATCTCAGTAACTACGACACCTTCAACATGAAGGCGCTTGGCGAAGATAGCTATCGCGACCTGAGCGGGATCCGTATTCCCACTGCAAAAAAATGCAAAGCGCTGGCCCGCGACTCCCTGAGCCTCCTCGCCTACGTCAAGTAACTTCCTGTCGATAGTTTGACCGTGCATCCACGGTCACCGTCGGCTATGATGTTGCGCCCATTTTGAAGGGGTGTTAACAAAGGAGGTATCCGCTATGGCCGACAATCCGTTGTGGCACGAAACGCTGCACAACAACTTTGGTCAGTACTTTACCGTTGATAACGTGCTGTACCATGAAAAGACCGATCATCAGGATCTTATCATCTTCGAGAACGCGGCATTTGGCCGGGTAATGGCGCTGGATGGCGTTGTGCAAACCACCGAACGTGATGAATTTATCTATCACGAAATGATGACCCATGTTCCGCTGCTGGCTCACGGCCATGCAAAGCACGTGCTTATCATCGGCGGCGGCGACGGCGCAATGCTGCGCGAAGTCTCCCGCCACACCGCGCTCGAAAGCATCACCATGGTAGAAATCGACGCAGGCGTGGTCTCTTTCTGCCGCCAGTACCTGCCAAACCATAATGCCGGAAGCTACGACGATCCGCGCTTTAACCTTGTGATCGACGACGGGGTTAACTTCGTCAACCAAACGTCACAAACGTTTGATGTCATCATCTCTGACTGTACCGACCCTATTGGTCCTGGTGAGAGCCTGTTTACCTCAGCGTTTTATGAAGGCTGCAAGCGTTGCCTGAATCCGGGTGGGATTTTTGTTGCCCAGAACGGTGTTTGTTTCCTGCAGCAGGATGAAGCCATCGACAGCCACCGCAAACTGAGCCATTACTTCACTGATGTGGGGTTCTATCAGGCGGCGATCCCGACCTACTACGGCGGCATCATGACCTTTGCATGGGCGACCGATAACGAAGCGCTGCGCCATCTTTCCCCGGAAATTATCCAGGCGCGTTTTCGTAGCGCAGGCCTGAAGTGCCGTTATTACAACCCGGCTATCCACACGGCTGCCTTCGCGCTGCCACAGTATTTACAAGATGCACTGTCTTCACAGTCATCCTAAGGAGATGATAATAAATTGAAAAAGCTGAAACTACATGGCTTTAACAACCTGACCAAAAGCCTGAGTTTTTGTATTTACGATATCTGCTACGCCAAAACAGCGGAAGAGCGAGATGGTTATATCGCCTATATCGACGAACTCTATAACGCCAACCGTCTGACCGAAATTCTGTCAGAAACCTGCTCTATTATCGGGGCAAATATCCTGAACGTTGCCCGTCAGGACTACGAACCACAGGGCGCGAGCGTCACCATCCTGGTGAGCGAAGAACCCATCGATCCTACGCTTATCGATAAAACCGAACACCCGGGCCCGCTGCCTGAGGCCGTTGTGGCCCATCTCGATAAGAGCCATATTTGCGTCCATACCTATCCGGAGAGCCATCCGGAGGGCGGTCTTTGCACCTTCCGCGCGGATATTGAAGTCTCTACCTGCGGCGTGATTTCGCCACTGAAAGCACTGAATTACCTTATCCACCAGCTTGAATCGGATATCGTGACCATCGATTATCGCGTGCGCGGTTTTACCCGCGACGTGAACGGCATGAAGCACTTTATCGATCACGAGATTAATTCGATTCAGAACTTTATGTCTGATGACATGAAGGCGCTGTACGACATGGTAGATGTGAACGTCTATCAGGAAAATATTTTCCATACCAAGATGCTGCTTAAAGAGTTCGACCTTAAGCACTACATGTTCCACACCAAACCGGAAGATTTGACGGAAGAAGAACGGAAGGTGATTACGGACCTGTTGTGGAAGGAAATGCGCGAAATCTACTACGCCAGAAATATCCCGGCGGTGTAAAACCCGTGCGGAGCAGGGACGCTCCGCGTTGGTTATTTCTGTTTAATGAATACCCGATAAGCCTCGATCACCTGTAGAAAGTCTTCAACGCCGCACATCGACAGGCTCTCTTCGTCGTAATAGCTCATCCCTTCTTCTATCTCGTCGCCGGAAAACTCAAGCTGATTGGCGCGTACCATCACCTCTTCGCCATCCATCCACACGGTGTACTCGTGCCCGGCACACTGCCATGAACGTTCGGTACCTTTGAGCGCCTGCGCAGCCTGCTCCACTTCCTCCAGTAGGGCGAGGTTGTCTTTAACCTCTTCGTTGAACCAGTGGCCTACGGCCTCGTGGCCCATCGACATCCGCACCTTCACCCCACCGGTAAGATCGCGCAGAAATTCGTAATCCATAGCGTTTTCCTCTGCAAAGCCATTACGTTAATTATCGCAGCAGAGAGGAAGAAAAAAAGCGGAACGAGTGGAAGGAATGAAAATAAAAAGGTGAGGACAAGACCCTGCGATCTGGTGCCCTCACCCCAGCCCCTCTCCCACAGGAGAGGGGAGCATTTGTTATACTGCGGTCTGGAAGATAACCCCGTCAGCTTTCTCGGTGTACTGAGAGAGCTGATCGAAGTTCAGATAGCGATAGGTATCTACCGCGGTCTTATCTACCTGAGCAACAAAGGTCTGGTACTCTTCCGGTGTTGGCAGTTTACCAATGAGTGCCGCGACGGCCGCCAGCTCAGCAGACGCCAGGAAGACGTTCGCGCCGGTACCAAGACGGTTCGGGAAGTTACGGGTTGAGGTAGAAACTACCGTCGCACCGTCAGCCACACGCGCCTGGTTACCCATGCACAGTGAACAGCCCGGGATTTCAATACGCGCCCCGCTCTTACCAAACACGCTGTAGTAGCCTTCTTCAGTCAGCTGAGCCGCATCCATACGGGTTGGCGGAGCCACCCACAGACGCGTCGGCAGTTGACCTTTGTGGTTATCCAGCAGTTTACCGGCGGCACGGAAGTGACCGATGTTGGTCATGCAGGAGCCGATGAACACTTCGTCGATTTTCTCGCCCTGCACGTCAGACAGCAGACGCGCATCGTCCGGATCGTTCGGCGCGCACAGAATAGGTTCTTTGATATCCGCCAGATCGATGTCGATCACTGCCGCGTACTCCGCGTCAGCATCGGCTTCAAGCAGCTGCGGATCCGCCAGCCATTTTTCCATGCCCTGAACACGACGCTCCAGCGTACGACGATCGCCGTAGCCTTCTGCGATCATCCACTTCAGCAGTACGATGTTAGAGTTCAGATACTCAACGATCGGCGCTTTGTTCAGCTTGATGGTACAGCCCGCAGCAGAACGTTCAGCGGAGGCATCGGTCAGTTCAAACGCCTGCTCTACTTTCAGATCCGGCAGACCTTCAATTTCAAGGATGCGGCCAGAGAAGATGTTTTTCTTACCTTTCTTCTCTACGGTCAGCAGGCCCTGCTTGATAGCGTACAGCGGGATCGCATGTACCAGATCGCGCAGAGTGATGCCCGGCTGCATTTTGCCTTTGAAGCGCACCAGCACTGATTCCGGCATATCGAGCGGCATGACGCCGGTCGCGGCAGCAAATGCCACCAGGCCAGAGCCCGCCGGGAAGGAGATGCCGATCGGGAAACGAGTATGGGAGTCACCACCGGTACCGACGGTATCCGGCAACAGCATACGGTTCAGCCAGGAGTGGATAACACCATCGCCCGGACGCAGCGACACGCCGCCACGGTTCATGATGAAGTCTGGCAGTGTGTGGTGGGTGGTTACGTCGACCGGCTTCGGATAAGCCGCAGTGTGGCAGAAGGACTGCATCACCAGGTCAGAAGAGAAGCCCAGGCACGCCAGATCTTTCAGTTCATCACGGGTCATTGGACCGGTGGTGTCCTGAGAGCCGACAGAGGTCATCTTCGGTTCGCAATAAGCGCCCGGACGGACACCGGCAACGCCGCAGGCACGACCAACCATTTTCTGTGCCAGAGAGAAGCCACGGTTGCTTTCCGCCACGTCTTTCGCTTTGCGGAACACCTCGCTGTGCGGCAGACCCAGCGCTTCACGCGCTTTGGTGGTCAGGCCACGGCCGATGATCAGCGGAATACGGCCACCGGCGCGCACTTCGTCAACCAGCACGTCGGTTTTAAGCTCGAAGTTTGCCAGCAGTTCGTTGGTTTCGTGGTTACGCACTTCACCTTTAAACGGGTATACGTCGATAACGTCGCCCATGTTCAGGTTGTTTACATCGACTTCAATTGGCAGCGCACCGGCATCTTCCATAGTGTTGAAGAAGATTGGCGCAATTTTACCGCCAAGGCACAGACCGCCGCCGCGCTTGTTCGGCACGTGCGGAATGTCGTCGCCCATGAACCACAGTACGGAGTTGGTGGCCGACTTACGGGAAGAGCCCGTACCGACAACATCACCGACGTAGGCCAGCGGGAAACCTTTTTTCGCTAAGGCTTCGATCTGTTTGATAGGGCCGACAGCACCTGGCTGATCCGGCTCAATGCCTTCACGGGCGTTTTTCAGCATCGCCAGCGCGTGCAGCGGGATATCCGGACGAGACCAGGCATCCGGCGCCGGAGACAGGTCGTCGGTGTTGGTTTCACCGGTCACTTTGAAGACGGTGACGGTAATTTTGTCGGCCAGCTGCGGGCGGTTCAGGAACCACTCGGCATCGGCCCAGGACTGCATAACCTGCTTCGCAAACGGGTTACCGGCTTTTGCTTTTTCTTCCACATCGTAGAAGTTATCAAACATCAGCAGAGTGTGGGACAGCGCTTTGGCGGCAATCGGTGCCAGCTTTTCGTTATCCAGCGCGTCGATCAGCGGATGAATGTTGTAACCGCCCTGCATTGTGCCGAGCAGTTCAATCGCTTTTTCAGGGGTAACCAGTGGGGAGGTCGCTTCGCCTTTGGCTACAGCGGCAAGGAATCCAGCTTTAACATAGGCGGCTTCGTCAACGCCCGGCGGTACACGGTTAATCAGCAGGTCTAACAGGAATTCTTCTTCGCCAGCAGGCGGATTCTTCAGCAGCTCAACCAGGCCGGCCATTTGGGTTGCATCTAAGGGTTTTGCAACAATCCCAACGGCTGCACGCTCAGCTACGTGCTCACGGTATTCTTTTAGCACGACGGTTCTCCTCGCTCTCATTGTCATATGCGGCAGGCGATTCTCTTCACGCTCCTGTGAGACAGCAGTTTGTAGGGTAAATGCCGGATACCGCGTCGGGCAGCATAGCAGGATTTTGGTAGAGTGTTAATCCGTTTACAAAAAAGCAACATTAAATACTTGCTGAATCGTTAAGGATAAATGTTGCAAGCGAAACCGGGGGGCTAAAGAAGACAAAATGCTTTTATGACCAAGGCTTACCGGCATAACCATGCAGCTTAGCGAATGACATTTATAATTCGAGTAATAAATACACACACTCTTTGTCGAATCTGGACTCAAATTCCCTCTTTGAGTCAAAAACGCGGCAAAGGGGTGAATATACTCGTGGCTTTATGAACGCCTGTCGGCGCTACTTTGTCGGAGTCATACTATGACGTTGTCCTTTAAACCTCAGGCCCTCGTTCTGCTGTGCAGTGCCGGGCTGCTCGCCGCTTCTGGTGTGTTATATGTGAAGAGCCGGGCCCCGGAAACCATCACCCAGCCTGCCGCACAAACGGCGGCTCAACCTGCACCTCCGGCACCTGCCCCTGCTCCGGCGGCCACCGCACCAGCCGCCGCGCCGGTGACCACCACCTACACCACTGCGCAAATCGATCAGTGGGTCGCCCCCGTGGCGCTCTACCCGGATAACTTGCTGTCGCAGGTGTTGATGGCAGCCACCTACCCGACAAACGTGATGCAGGCGGTGGAGTGGTCACACGATAACCCGAGCATGCAGGGCGATCCCGCCGTGCAGGCCGTGGCGAACCAACCGTGGGATCCTAGCGTGAAATCGCTGGTGGCATTTCCAGCCCTGCTGACGCTGATGGGTGAAAACCCACAGTGGGTTCAGGACCTGGGTAACGCCTTCCTCGCCCAACCGCAGGACGTGATGAACTCGGTACAAAAACTACGCGCCCTGGCGCAGCAAACCGGCGCGCTCAAGTCCACTCCACAGCAAAAAGTGACGGTCACGGCAGCCCCGGCAAATAGTAGCTCAACCACCACCACGACCCAGAGCGCACCGGCCACAACTCAGGTGATTAAAATTGAATCCGCGGATCCTCAGGTGGTCTACGTGCCCACCTACAATCCGTCGACGGTCTATGGCACCTGGCCTAACACCGCCTATCCCCCGGTTTACTTACCGCCACCTCCCGGGGAGCAGTTTGGTAACAGCTTTATGAACGGTCTCGGCTTCAGTCTTGGGGTCGCTACCACCTACGCCCTGTTCAGTAATATCGACTGGGATGACGACGATCATTACCACGGTAATGGCAACTGGAACGGCAATGGCTACAACCACAACGGCGATAACATCAACATTGACGTGAATAACTTCAACCGTATATCCGGGGAACATTTGAACGGTAAAAATGTTAACTGGCAGCACAACCCGACGTACCGCAACAACACGCCATACCCTAACAACTCGCTGAACCAACAGTTCCATCGAACCAACGTGGCGGGAGGACTCAGCGCCACTCAGAACACAACGGTCAACCGCGACAGCCAGCGTCAGGCCGCGATGAACCAGTTCGAGAAGAAAACGGGTACTTCAGCGCGCCCGGCGGCGGGCACGAAAGATGCCCAACGTAAGGCAGCGTCACAGCAGATGCGCCAGACGGCAAAACGCAATGATTATCGTGGGTACGACAACCAGCCGGTGAATCGGGCGAAGAACCAACGCCAGCAGCCGTCGGCGCAGCAACAGCAGCAGCGTCGTGAAAGAGCGCAACAGCAGCAGCGCACTGCGTCCAACGCCGCACAACGCCCGCAGCGCGTACAGAATAACCGGGCCAATGCGTTGAGCGGGAACGATAGCCGCTCGCCGTCCTGGGAGGCACAGCGTCAGCGGGGTATGGAGAGCAGAAACACCTCCGCCCGCAACAATCAGGCTCGTGAAGGCCGTGGTCAATCTCGTGAAATGCGTCGTCGCTAAGGAAAAAGTCATGAAAAAAACAGTGATTGCTGGCGTACTGACGCTATTCGCTCTGCCGGTATTTGCTCAAAAGGCATTCACCACGCCAGAAAAGGCCGCGACCGCTCTGGTCGAGGCAATAACCACCCACAATGAAGCGAAGATGAGCGCTCTGCTGGGCGATGACTGGCGCCGCTATCTGCCGCCTGAAGGTGCGGATCCTGAAGCGGTAGCTCGTTTCCTGCGCGACTGGAAAGAGAGCCACAAAATCGTCACCGAAGGCGATACCGCGTATATCAACGTCGGCAGTGAAAACTGGCAGCTACCGATCCCCATGACCCGTCATACGGAAGGCTGGCAGTTTAATATGGCCCAGGCGGCGGAAGAGATCGAAACGCGTGAAATCGGGCGCAATGAGCTTTCTGCCATTCAGGCGATGCACGCCTTTGTTGATGCGCAGCAGGAGTATTACCAGCTCACCAACTCATGGGCGAAGAAACTCATCAGCAGCGAAGGGAAAAAGGATGGTCTTTACTGGCCCATCAAGCCTGGCGAAGCCCCAAGCCCCCTCGGCCCTGCCTACAGCCCCGCCGTGCCTGGGATGGGGTACCACGGTTATCATTTCAGGATAATTAATGACCACGACGCTTCAGGCGTGGCGCTGATTGCCTGGCCTGTGGTCTGGGGACAAACCGGAGTGATGAGCTTTATGGTCAATCTGAACGACGAAGTGTATCAGGCCGATCTCGGTGAGCAGTCTGCAGAGAAGGTTAAAACTGTCACCCACTTCTCGACAGAAGCCCCCTGGCAGAAAGTCGAACAATAAAAACGACAAAGCCTGGCAATCGCCAGGCTTTTTTCTCAGCCAACCATTAACCCTGATGTGGCATCAGACCCTGATGACCAATCACCGCCGGTTTTGAGCTGGTGAGTGCGGCTTCGTCGGCACCAATACTGCCAGAGTTCGCGGCCCACACCCCTTCCTGAGTTTTAGTCACAGCCTGATGCTGCGCATTCAGATCCTGTCCGACGCCAGCAATGTGCGTGCTTTCAGTAGCACCGCTGTTGACTGCCCACGGAATAACGGGGTCGGCGGCAAATGCCAGACCTGAAAATAGTGTTGCGGCTAATGCTGCTGTAGTCAGTAACCTTTTCATCTTGCACCTCGAAAATAATTAGCACTCTATAAGTTTACTCTGAAATTAGTTTCAAAAGGACTTCAAGATGTAGAGAGGTATTACGCGAGAAATGATTACTAACACTTTGACGAAGCGGGAGAAATAAAAAAAGCGGCTGACTCAGCCGCTTTTTATTATCTTCGCAGAAGACTTACTTCTTCTTCGCTTTCGCGTTTGGCAGGTCGGTGATGCTACCTTCAAACACTTCAGCGGCCAGACCCACAGATTCGTGCAGGGTCGGGTGCGCGTGGATGGTCAGCGCGATATCTTCGGCGTCGCAACCCATTTCGATAGCCAGACCGATTTCACCCAGCAGTTCGCCGCCGTTGGTACCGACAATCGCACCACCGATAACGCGGTGAGTTTCTTTGTCGAAAATCAGTTTGGTCATACCGTCTGCGCAGTCGGAAGCGATAGCACGGCCAGAAGCAGCCCACGGGAAGGTGGCGGTTTCGTAGCTGATGCCTTTCTCTTTCGCTTCTTTCTCAGTCAGACCGACCCATGCCACTTCTGGCTCAGTGTAGGCGATTGACGGGATAACTTTCGGATCGAAGTAGTGCTTCATGCCGGCGATAACTTCAGCGGCAACGTGACCTTCGTGAACACCTTTGTGCGCCAGCATCGGCTGACCGACGATATCGCCGATAGCAAAGATGTGCGGCACGTTGGTGCGCAGCTGCTTGTCAACGCGGATGAAGCCACGGTCGTCCACTTCCACGCCAGCTTTGCCCGCGTCGAGGTTTTTACCGTTCGGTACACGACCGATAGCCACCAGCACCGCGTCGTAACGCTGCGGTTCGCTCGGGGCTTTTTTGCCTTCCATGGAAACGTAGATACCGTCTTCTTTCGCTTCAACGGCGGTCACTTTGGTTTCCAGCATCAGATTGAATTTCTTGCTGATGCGCTTGGTGAAGACTTTAACGATGTCTTTGTCGGCAGCCGGGATAACCTGGTCGAACATTTCAACCACGTCGATATCTGAACCCAGTGCGTGGTATACGGTGCCCATTTCCAGACCGATGATACCGCCACCCATAACCAGCAGGCGTTTAGGTACAGTTTTCAGTTCCAGCGCATCGGTGGAATCCCACACGCGCGGATCTTCATGCGGAATGAACGGCAGTTCGATCGGACGGGAACCCGCCGCGATGATAGCGTTGTCGAAGTTGATAACGGTTTTGCCGTTCTCGCCTTCCACTTCCAGGGTGTTCGCCCCGGTGAATTTACCCAGACCGTTAACCACTTTAACTTTACGGCCTTTGGCCATACCAGCCAGACCACCGGTCAGCTGAGTGATTACTTTCTCTTTCCAGGTACGAATTTTGTCGATATCGGTTTTCGGTTCGCCGAAGACGATACCGTGTTCAGCCAGCGCTTTGGCTTCTTCGATAACTTTCGCAACGTGCAGCAGTGCTTTAGAAGGGATACAGCCAACGTTCAGACAAACACCACCGAGGGTGCTGTAACGTTCTACGATTACGGTTTCCAGACCTAAATCAGCGCAACGGAAGGCAGCGGAATACCCTGCCGGACCTGCCCCAAGTACCACGACCTGAGTTTTGATTTCAGTACTCATCATGACCTCTTAATTTATTTCCGGCGGTCCCTGGTCTTGTCGCCCATCATCCACCGGGTCGTTCTATCCGCCCGTATTTTACAAAATTGTTAACAATTTTGAAACAACAAAACGGCAACGATTTATCTTTGGCACGAATAACCTCATATAACATCATGAGATTACCAGAAAAAAGCCGGCCGATTGGCCGGCTTTTTCTCTTACATCACCAGGCGGCGAATGTCGCTCAGCATGTTGTTGATGATGGTAATAAAGCGCGCACCATCAGCACCGTCGATAACACGGTGGTCGAAGGACAGGGAGATCGGCATCATCAGACGCGGTACGAACTCTTTGCCATTCCACACCGGCTCCATCGCAGACTTGGAGACACCGAGGATAGCCACTTCCGGCGCGTTCACGATCGGCGCGAAGTGAGTGGTGCCCAGGCCACCGATGCTGGAGATGGTGAAGCAACCGCCCTGCATTTCGCCAGCGGTCAGTTTGCCATCACGTGCCTTTTTGGAGATCACGGTCAGTTCACGAGACAGCTCGGTGATGCTCTTCTTGTTCACGTCTTTAAAGACCGGAACCACCAGGCCGTTCGGAGTATCAACCGCTACACCGATGTTGATGTATTTCTTCAGCGTCAGGCGCTGCGCATCTTCGGACAGAGAGCTGTTGAAGCGCGGCATCTGTTCCAGAGCGGCGGCAACGGCTTTCATGATGAAGACCACTGGGGTAAATTTCACGTCCAGTTTACGCTTCTCAGCTTCGGCGTTCTGCTGTTTACGGAACGCTTCCAGATCGGTGATATCGGTTTTGTCAAAGTGCGTAACGTGCGGGATCATCACCCAGTTACGGCTCAGGTTAGCACCAGAGATTTTCTGGATACGACCCAGTTCCACTTCTTCAATTTCACCAAACTTGCTGAAATCAACTTTCGGCCACGGCAGCATGCCCGGCAGACCGCCGCCAGCCGCTGCAGCCGGAGCCGCTTCAGCGCGTTTAACCGCATCTTTCACGTAAGCCTGAACGTCTTCGCGCAGGATACGGCCTTTACGACCGGAGCCTTTCACTTTCGCCAGGTTAACGCCGAATTCGCGTGCCAGGCGGCGGATCAGCGGAGTCGCGTGAACGTAAGCGTCGTTTTCAGCAAACTCAGATTTGCCTTCAGCTTTTGCAGCCGGAGCCGCTTTAGCCGCCGGAGCCGGAGCTGCCGCAGCAGGTGCCGGTGCCGCAGCCGGTGCTGCCGCAGGGGCCGCGCCTTCGACTTCGAAGACCATAATCAGAGAGCCGGTAGACACTTTGTCGCCGGTGCTGATTTTGATTTCTTTCACGGTACCCGCGAACGGCGCCGGAACTTCCATAGAGGCTTTGTCGCCTTCTACGGTGATAAGAGACTGCTCAGCGGTCACTTTGTCACCGACCTTCACCATCACTTCGGTCACTTCGACTTCATCACCACCGATATCCGGTACGTGAACGTCTTTCGCGCCCGCAGCCGCTGCCGGAGCGCTTGCCGCCGGTGCTGCTGCTTGTGCCGGAGCCGCTGCCGGAGCTGCGCCCGCGACTTCGAAGACCATGATGAGAGAACCGGTGGAAACTTTGTCGCCGGTAGTCACTTTGATTTCTTTCACAGTGCCTGCGAACGGTGCCGGAACTTCCATAGAGGCTTTGTCGCCTTCTACGGTGATCAGGGACTGCTCAGCGGTCACGGTGTCGCCCACTTTGACCAGGATCTCGGTGACTTCAACTTCGTCGCCGCCGATGTCCGGCACGTGAACGTCTTTCGCTGCCGCGGCAGCTGCTGGTGCAGCGGCCGGAGCGGCTTTCTTCTCTTCCTGCGCAGGTGCAGCAGCAGCTGCACCGTCGGCGGAATCGAATATCATGATAAGTGCGCCAGTCTCGGTTTTATCGCCGACAGAGACTTTGATCTCTTTAACGATGCCAGCCTGCGGAGACGGGACTTCCATAGAGGCTTTGTCGCCTTCTACGGTGATCAGCGACTGTTCTACTTCAACTTTGTCGCCCACTTTGACCAGGATCTCGGTGATTTCAACTTCATCAGCCCCGATGTCCGGTACATTGATTTCGATAGCCATTATCTCTTTACCTCTTACGCCAGACGCGGGTTAACTTTTTCTGCATCGATATTGAATTTGACGATTGCGTCAGCAACCACTTTCTTATCGATTTCGCCACGTTTAGCCAGTTCGCCCAGTGCCGCTACGACTACGTAAGACGCGTCCACTTCGAAGTGGTGACGCAGATTCTCACGGCTGTCAGAGCGACCGAAGCCGTCAGTACCCAGTACGCGGTAATCATCAGCCGGTACATAAGTACGAACCTGCTCAGCAAACAGTTTCATATAGTCAGTGGAAGCCACTGCCGGTGCATCGTTCATCACCTGAGCGATGTACGGAACGCGCGGGGTTTCCATCGGGTGCAGCATGTTCCAGCGCTCACAATCCTGGCCATCACGCGCCAGTTCAGTGAAGGAGGTGACGCTGTACACGTCAGAGCCCACGCCGTAATCTTTCGCCAGGATCTCTGCTGCTTCACGAACGTGACGCAGGATAGAACCGGAGCCCAGCAGCTGAACTTTACCTTTGCTACCTTCGAGGGTTTCGAGTTTGTAGATACCTTTACGGATACCTTCCTCGGCACCTGCTGGCATTGCCGGCATGTGGTAGTTTTCGTTCAGAGTGGTGATGTAGTAGTAAACGTTCTCTTGCTTCTCACCATACATACGCTCCAGACCGTCATGCATGATGACAGCAACTTCGTACGCGTAAGAAGGATCGTAGGAGATACAGTTCGGGATAGTCAGAGACTGAATATGGCTGTGACCATCTTCGTGCTGCAGACCTTCACCGTTCAGGGTCGTACGACCAGAAGTACCACCTACCAGGAAGCCGCGAGCCTGCTGGTCGCCTGCCTGCCAGCACAGGTCACCGATACGCTGGAACCCGAACATGGAGTAGTAAATGTAGAACGGGATCATCGGCAGATCGTTGGTGCTGTAAGATGTCGCAGCAGCCAGCCAGGATGCGCCTGCGCCCAGCTCGTTGATACCTTCCTGCAGGATCTGACCTTTTTCGTCTTCTTTGTAGTAAGCAACCTGCTCACGGTCCTGCGGGGTGTACTGCTGGCCGTTCGGGCTGTAGATACCAATCTGACGGAACAGACCTTCCATACCGAAGGTACGCGCTTCGTCGGCGATGATCGGAACCAGACGGTCTTTAATAGACTTGTTCTTCAGCATCACGTTCAGGGCACGAACGAAGGCGATAGTGGTAGAGATCTCTTTGTTCTGTTCTTCCAGCAGCTGAGAGAAGTCTTCCAGCGCCGGCAGTTCCAGTTTCTCGGTGAAGTTCGGCTGACGAGCTGGCAGGTAGCCTTTCAGCGCCTGACGACGTTCGTGCAGGTACTTGTGCTCTTCAGAACCTTCCGGGAAGGTGATGTAAGACAGGTTTTCTACCTGCTCATCGCTCACTGGAACGTTGAAACGGTCGCGGATATGACGCACGCCGTCCATGTTCATTTTCTTCACCTGGTGAGCGATGTTTTTACCTTCTGCGGTATCACCCATGCCGTAACCTTTGATGGTATGGGCCAGGATTACAGTCGCTTTACCTTTGGTGTCCTGCGCTTTTTTCAGTGCAGCGTAGACTTTCTTCGGATCGTGACCACCACGGTTCAGGGCCCAGATCTGCTCGTCAGTCCAGTCAGCAACCAGAGCGGCGGTTTCCGGGTATTTACCGAAGAAGTGCTCACGAACGTAGGCGCCGTCTTTGGATTTGAAGGTCTGGTAGTCACCGTCAACGGTTTCGTTCATCAGCTGGATCAGTTTACCGCTGGTGTCTTTACGCAGCAGCTCATCCCAACGACCGCCCCACATGACCTTGATGACGTTCCAGCCAGCACCCGCGAAGATGCCTTCCAGTTCGTTGATGATCTTGCCGTTACCGGTTACCGGACCATCCAGACGCTGCAGGTTACAGTTGATGATGAAGCACAGGTTGTCCAGTTTCTCACGGGTTGCGATAGTGATCGCACCTTTGGATTCCGGCTCATCCATCTCACCGTCGCCCAGGAAGGCGTAAACGGTTTGCTCAGAGGTATCTTTCAGACCACGGTGTTCCAGATACTTCAGGAATTTAGCCTGGTAGATTGCACCAATCGGACCCAGACCCATAGATACGGTCGGGAACTGCCAGAATTCCGGCATCAGTTTCGGGTGCGGGTAAGAGGACAGACCTTTACCGTGAACTTCCTGACGGAAGTTGTTCATCTGCTCTTCTGTCAGGCGACCTTCGAGGAATGCACGTGCGTAGATGCCCGGGGAGATGTGACCCTGGAAGTACACCAGATCGCCGCCGTCTTTTTCGTTACGAGCGCGGAAGAAGTGGTTAAAGCACACTTCGTATACGGTCGCAGAAGACTGGAAGGAAGCCATGTGGCCGCCCAGCTCCAGATCTTTCTTGGACGCGCGCAGAACGGTCATGATGGCGTTCCAGCGGATAGCAGAACGAATACGACGTTCCAGATCCAGATTGCCCGGGTATTCCGGTTCATCTTCAACGGCAATGGTGTTTACGTAGTTGCTAGCCCCTGCACCAGCTGCAACCTTCACGCCGCCTTTACGGGCCTCGGAAAGGAGCTGATCAATCAGATACTGAGCGCGCTCAACACCTTCTTCACGGATGACCGATTCGATCGCCTGTAGCCAGTCGCGAGTTTCGATCGGATCCACGTCATTTGGGAAACGTTCTGACATGGGGGGTATTCCTTATATCTAATACGTTGATTTGTCTGGAACCTGTCCCATTGCGCTTTCGTGAAAACGCAATAAGACAGGTTCTGCGTTTAGTTGCCGCGCTCTAAAAAATTGGCGCTTAATCCTTTCGTTGCTGTAAGCGGCGTAGTGAGCGTTCGCGTCGCGACTGTTCACGGCTGCGGTCCAGCAATATTTCCTCAATAAAAGCCAGATGTCGGTGCGAGGCTTCACGCGCCTGCTCCGGCTCTCTGGCCATAATCGCCTCGAAAATTCGGGTGCGATGATTGCTGACCATCGGGAGCATTTCCCGACGGGCGTATAACAATTCGAAGTTTTGCCGTACGTTTTGCGCCAGCATCGGCTCCATGCAGCGTAGCAGATGGAGCAAAACCACATTATGTGCGGCTTCGGTGACGGCAATTTGATACTGGACAACGGCGCTGGATTCGGCGTCAAGATCGCCTGAAAGCTGTGCCCGTTCGATGGCCTGATGAAGTTCGCGAATACGCTCGTGATCTTCATCGGTGCTGCGCAATGCGGCGTAATAGGCCGCGATACCTTCAAGCGCGTGACGGGTTTCCAGCAGATCAAACTGGGATTCAGGGTGGTCGGTCAGTAGCTCTACCAGCGGATCGCTGAAGCTCTGCCAGAGGCTACTCTGCACAAACGTACCGCCGCCCTGGCGACGAAGCAGCAGACCCTTAGCTTCGAGGCGTTGGATGGCCTCACGCAGCGAAGGACGGGAGACGTCGAACTGTTTGGCCAGCTCGCGTTCAGGCGGAAGTTTTTCGCCGGGGCGCAGTGTCCCCTCAAGAATCAAAAACTCCAGCTGCTGTTCAATCACATCAGAAAGTTTTGGTTGGCGGATTTTGCTGTAGGCCATTATTCCCTGTCTCTGCCATTAGCCCGGAGTCAATTGGTCTTACCAATTTCAAGTTCGTAGCGCTAAAGTAACAAAGTATTCACCTTCTGTCCATACAGGTTTTGATTGAAATCAGGAAACCATGCACATTTTAACAACCTTACAGAAAGCACGTTTCAGAAATGTAACTTTGGATAAAAGAGTTGATTACCACTAAAGAGGCACAATTAACCTTAGTGAAACGAGGGATTTGGCAATCTGAAGCGATTCAACAACGCAAATAATGAAATTTTGCCCACTTATTGGGCATTTTTATTCTATGCCTGGAGGTAGGACGTTAAATCGGGCTGATTTACAAATGCTTTCTTTTTATCCAACTCGTCATCATCCCTTCATAAAGCAGGTGCATTCAAATGCGCTTACCACTATTCTTGCGCTTACGGAAGACATCAGCGATTTTTTCAGCCAGATTAACCGTAAAGATATAAATACATAAAATGGACTTTATTGATTACACAACATAACAACCACACACGAACGAGGTTTTCATGATGGAAGGTGAACAGCACGGCGGTCAGCTGAAGCGCGGCCTAAAAAACCGCCATATTCAGCTCATTGCGCTGGGCGGGGCTATCGGGACCGGCCTGTTTCTGGGCAGCGCCTCCGTAATACAGTCCGCAGGACCGGGGATTATTCTCGGCTATGCTATCGCAGGTTTTATTGCCTTCCTGATCATGCGTCAGTTGGGTGAAATGGTGGTTGAAGAGCCGGTAGCCGGGTCTTTTAGTCACTTTGCCTATAAATACTGGGGCTCCTTTGCCGGCTTCGCTTCCGGCTGGAACTACTGGGTGCTCTACGTGCTGGTTGCCATGGCCGAACTGACGGCGGTAGGGAAATACATCCAGTTCTGGTGGCCTGAGATCCCAACCTGGGTCTCTGCCGCCGTGTTCTTCGTTGCCATTAACGCCGTCAACCTCACCAACGTGAAGGTGTTCGGTGAGATGGAGTTCTGGTTCGCGATTATCAAAGTGGTCGCCGTTGTGGCGATGATCCTGTTCGGGCATGGCTGCTGTTCAG
>NZ_JMPS01000008.1 GCF_000735455.1 Yokenella regensburgei ATCC 49455
CGGTTTCCTGCCGCACGGCTTTACCGGGCTTGTCATGATGATGGCTATCATCATGTTCTCTTTCGGCGGGCTTGAGCTGGTGGGTATCACCGCCGCTGAAGCGGATAACCCGGAGCAGAGCATTCCGAAAGCCACCAACCAGGTTATCTACCGTATCCTGATTTTCTATATCGGTTCTCTGGCGGTGCTGCTGTCACTGCTGCCGTGGACCCGCGTCACCGCGGATACCAGCCCGTTCGTACTTATCTTCCATGAGCTTGGCGATACCTTCGTGGCTAACGCACTGAACATCGTAGTACTGACAGCAGCGCTGTCGGTATACAACAGCTGCGTATACTGCAACAGCCGTATGCTGTTCGGTCTGGCAAAACAGGGCAACGCACCAAAAGCACTGGCGAAAGTCGACAAGCGCGGCGTGCCGGTCAATACCATCCTGACCTCCGCGCTGTTCACCGCACTTTGCGTATTGATTAACTACTTTGCCCCCGAGTCAGCGTTCGGTCTGCTGATGGCTCTGGTGGTTTCAGCCCTGGTCATCAACTGGGCGATGATTAGCCTTGCACACATGAAGTTCCGCCGCGCGAAGGCGCAGGAAGGCGTGACTCCGCGCTTCCCTGCTCTGTTCTACCCGCTCGGTAACTGGCTGTGCCTGTTGTTCATGGCGGCGGTGCTGGTCATCATGCTAATCACCCCAGGCATGGCGATTTCCGTTTACCTGATCCCGGTATGGATTGCCATTCTCGGTGTCGGCTACGTATGTAAACAAAAAAGCGCCAGCGCGGTGAAAGCCCACTAAGCACTTCCTTAACGCTGCGCCCATCCCGGGCGCAGCGTCCTGTTATCTCCCTCACACTTTCCTGCTGATAGCCATTTCATCCATATCGTCGCCCCTATACTGCAACGCATTTGGCGAACCGAAGACCAATAATTCTCTCCATATCACATCGGGGAGCGCTTTCCATGAGCAACAACGCACTGTCAGTCAGAGAAAAGATCGGCTACGGCATGGGTGATGCGGGATGTAACATCATCTTTGGCGCCATTATGTTGTTTGTTAACTACTTTTATACCGACATCTTTGGTCTTGCCCCGGCGCTGGTCGGCGTCCTTCTATTATCGGTTCGCGTTATAGATGCCGTTACTGACCCTATCATGGGGGCACTCGCCGACCGCACGCGCAGCAAGTATGGTCGGTTTCGTCCATGGCTTTTGTGGATTGCCTTCCCCTACGCCCTCTTCAGCGTACTGATGTTCACCACGCCGGAGTGGAGCTATAACAGCAAAGTTATCTATGCGTTCGTCACCTATTTCCTGCTCTCTATCACCTACACGGCAATCAACATCCCGTACTGCTCGCTGGGAAGCGTCATCACCAACGACCCGAAAGAGCGCGTCGCCTGTCAGTCTTATCGTTTTGTCCTGGTGGGCATTGCTACCCTGCTGCTATCGCTCACTCTGTTGCCAATGGTCGACTGGTTCGGTGGCGGTGATAAAGCCAGGGGTTACCAGATGGCCATGACCGTGCTGGCGTTTATCGGCATGTGTATGTTTCTGTTCTGCTTTGCGACCGTTCGTGAGCGTATCCGCCCGGCGGTACAAACTAACGATGAACTAAAGCAAGATCTCAAAGACGTGTGGAAGAATGACCAGTGGGTGCGCATTCTGCTGCTGACGCTGTGCAACGTCTGCCCGGGCTTTATTCGCATGGCTGCGACCATGTATTACGTCACCTGGGTGATGCAGCAGAGCACCCATTTCGCCACCCTGTTTATCAGCCTGGGCGTAGTCGGCATGATGATTGGCAGTATGCTGGCGAAGGTATTAACGGATCGCTGGTGCAAACTGCAGGTCTTTTTCTGGACCAATATCGCGCTGGCTATTTTCTCCTGCGCGTTTTACTTCTTCGACCCGCACGCCACCGTGATGATTCTGGTGCTCTATTTCCTGCTCAACATCCTGCATCAGATCCCTTCCCCGCTGCACTGGTCGCTGATGGCCGATGTCGACGACTATGGTGAATGGAAAACCGGTAAGCGCATCACCGGCATCAGCTTCTCAGGCAACCTGTTCTTCCTGAAGGTCGGTCTGGCGGTCGCCGGAGCGATGGTCGGATTTCTGCTCTCGTGGTATGGCTATGACGCCGGGGCAAAGCAGCAAAGCGCCGCCGCGATCAACGGGATCGTGATGCTGTTTTCGGTGATTCCGGGCGCTGGCTATCTCATTACCGCCGGGGTCGTTCGCCTGCTGAAGGTCGATCGTGGGTTTATGCTGCAGATTCAGTCCGATCTGGAAAAGCGCCGCACTAACTACCGCGAGCTGAGCGACTATCAGGAACAGAAAATAGCTGAACAGGAAAGGAAAGCATAATGAATCAATGGCCAAATCCATTTATTGAACAGCGCGCGGACCCTTTCATTCTGCGGCACGGAGGAGAGTACTACTTCATCGCCTCAGTACCTGAATATGACAGGCTGGAGATCCGCCGCGCCACAACGCTTGCAGGGCTGCGTGACGCTATGCCAGTGGTGGTGTGGCGTAAACCCGAACAGGGGCCGATGAGCGAGCTTATCTGGGCACCGGAGTTGCACAACATCGATGGCACCTGGGTTATCTGGTTTGCCGCAGCCGCAACGCAAACGCTTGATACGCTTGGCATGTTCCAGCACCGCATGTTCGCCCTCACCTGTGACAACCCGGATCCGCTGACCGGCCGTTGGGTGGAACGCGGGCAGGTAAAAACACCGTTTGATACTTTTGCCCTTGATGCGACGACCTTTAGTCATCAGGGTAAACACTGGTATCTGTGGGCACAGAAGGCACCAGACATCGCCGGAAACTCGAATCTTTATCTGGCAGAACTGGAAAACCCGTGGTCGATTAAAGGCGAGCCGGTGATGCTGAGCCGGCCAGAATTTGACTGGGAATGCCGGGGGTTTCTGGTGAATGAAGGCCCGGCGGTTATCACTCACGGAACGCGTTTATTTGTCAGCTATTCCGCCAGCGCCACCGATGAAAATTACTGCATGGGGCTACTGTGGATTAACCTCGAGGATGACCCGCTGCAGGCGGCAAACTGGCACAAATCTCCCCAACCGGTTTTCACAACAAGTTATGAAAACCGCCAGTACGGGCCCGGGCACAACAGCTTTACGCAAACGGAAGAGGGGGAGGATGTGCTGGTGTATCACGCGCGCAATTACACCGAGATTGAGGGCGATCCGCTGTATGACCCGAACCGCCACACGCGGCTGAAGCTGATTCGCTGGAATGAAAACGGGATGCCTGATTTTGGCACCCCGCCTGCGGATACGCTTACACTAACGTCCCATAAATCGTCAGTAATGCCATGATAACCACCGTCACATACGAGGTTTTCTTAGCCAGCGACACTGCTGCTTTTGGTGTTTCGACTTTATCGATATGAGGCTCACGCGCCAGCGAAAATTGGGCAAGCTGCGTTAATACCTGGTACTGCGGCGTGTGCCTGTCTCCGAGCGAAGCAAACCACGCGGGGAGCGCCTTCTCCCCGTGCCCCAGCAGAGCGTAGACTACGCCAACCAGACGTACTGGCAGCCAGTCCAGCACGTGCAAAATTGCATCAATACCTGACTGTAAACGGTGATGAGGCGTCTGATAGCGAGCAAGCCACGTCTGCCAGGCGCGGAGAAACGCATAGCCCACCAGGGTTACCGGGCCAAGCGGCCCGCCCACCACAAACCAGAACAGCGGCGCGAGATAAAAACGGTAGTTGATCCACAGCAGCGCATTTTGCAACTCGCGCAAATACTCACGCTCATCGCAGCCTGGCGGTACACCGTGGATAAGGGTCAATTCGCTGGCCATGGAGTCACGCGCGTGGTTGTCGCCGTGCGAAGCCGCTTTCAGATAGGCATGATAATGCATACGCACTTTGCCCGCGCCGATACACAAAAGCCCGATCAGGATCCAGAACACCAACAGCGGAACGTTAAACAGTAATCCACCCAGCGCCCGCTGGATGAGGAACACTACCGCCATCGCCACAATGGTCATCAGCAATGTGCCGATCATAGACCAGCGCTTAATGCGTCGGAACAGCACTTCCAGCCGGTGATCCAACTGCCAGTGTTCACCCAGCTTAAATAAGCGCTCGGCAATCAGCACCAGCAGCGTCGTAAACAGCGTCATGTCATCTCCTTATCTGACGAAGGGGTGACCAGCGCACGAAACTTTTTCCAGTCAAATGAAGAACCGGGATCCGTTTTGCGACCTGGCGCAATATCACTATGGCCGGTGATGTGGTTGCTCATCGCCGGATAAACCTGCATTAACAGCTGCGTGACCGCTGCCAGCTGTCGATACTGAGCGTCGGTGTAGGGCTCGATGTCCGTTCCCTCAAGCTCAATACCTATCGAAAAATCATTACACTTTTCCCGCCCCTGATAGCACGAAACCCCAGCGTGCCATGCTCGCTTATCGAAGGGGACATATTGCACAATTTCGCCATCACGGCGAATCAGACAATGGGCAGAAACCCGCAGGTGCGCGATCCCGGCAAAATAGGGGTGCGCTGTAGGATCGATTGTCCCGGTAAATAACGCGTCGATCCACGGACCGCCAAATTCACCGGGCGGCAGGCTAATGTTGTGTACCACCAGCAACGAAGGAACTTCATCATCCGGACGGCAATCATGGTGCGGCGAGGGCACGCGACGTGCGCCTTCCAGCCATCCCCCGTTTAACTGCATGCGGGCTCTCCTAATCTATGGTACTGATAACGGCTTCAGAGTAGCATGTTTCAATCTTATGATTGATGACCATTTTGGAGTTTTATCATGCCGCCTCGCCGCTACAACCCCGACCACCGACGTGACGCGCTGCTTGAACGCATCAACCTCGATATTCCCAACGTTGTCGCGCATGCGCTGCGTGAAGACTTAGGTGGAGACGTTGATGCCAACAACGATATTACGGCTCAATTATTGCCAGAGTCCTCCCATTCCCATGCCGTCATTATCACTCGTGAAGACGGTATCTTCTGTGGTAAACGCTGGGTAGAAGAGGTGTTTCTGCAACTGGCGGGCAGTGATGTGCAGATTACGTGGCACGTTGCCGATGGCGATACCGTCAAAACCAACCAGCCGCTGTTCGAACTGGAGGGCCCGTCGCGGGTTCTGCTGACGGGTGAACGTACCGCGCTAAACTTTGTTCAGACGCTCTCCGGAGTGGCCAGCGAAGTTCGCCGCTATGTCACCCTGCTGGAAGGAACGCGTACTCAATTGCTCGATACGCGTAAAACCCTGCCAGGGCTTCGCACCGCTTTGAAATACGCCGTCCTGTGCGGTGGCGGGACCAACCACCGTCTGGGCTTATCTGACGCTTTCCTGATTAAAGAGAACCACATTATCGCCTCGGGATCGGTTCGTCAGGCGGTGGAAAAAGCGTTCTGGCTGCATCCGGATGTACCGGTAGAAGTGGAAGTTGAAACCCTCGATGAGCTTAGCGAGGCGCTAAAAGCGGGTGCGGACATTATCATGCTCGACAACTTCACCACCGCATTGATGCGCCAGGCCGTTGCCATGACTAACGGACAAGCGCAGCTGGAGGTCTCTGGCAACGTCACCTTCGACACCATTCGCGAGTTTGCCGAGACCGGGGTCGATTTTATCTCCGTCGGCGCGCTCACCAAGCACATTCGCGCGATGGATCTGTCGATGCGCTTTAAGTAACACTGACGAAGGGGGCGAATTACGCGCCCTCTTCCACTTTCTCTGCACGCTCCGTGCAACTGCAAAAAATCCCCTGAAACAGCCTTCACAAACTAACTTTCTCTCCTCGCCGCTCCTGGTTTGCTCTGCCACTGTGCTCCCGTCATTCAAGGAGTCACAAATGAACAAACAGTATGGATTTACCCTGATAGAACTCATGGTGGTGATTGGCATCATTGCGATTCTGAGCGCCATTGGCATTCCGGCTTACCAGAATTACCTGCGCAAGGCGGCACTAACCGATATGTTGCAAACCTTCATGCCTTACCGCACCGCGATTGAGCTGTGCGCCCTCGACCACGGCGGCACCTCAGGATGCAGCGCCAGCAGCAACGGTATTCCCTCCCCCTCAACGACCCGCTACGTCTCAGCAATGAGCGTCTCACAGGGGACGGTGACGATGACCGGGCAGGAAAGCCTCAACGGGTTAACCGTCGTCATGACCCCACGGTGGGACAACGCCAACGGTATTACCGGTTGGCAGCGCGTCTGCAACGTACAAAACGATGGTGCACTGCAACAAGCCTGCGAAGACGTTTTCCGCTTTGATGGCACGCAGGAGGCAACGCAATGAAACTCGAACAGCTTGATGTACTATGCAAACGCCATCAGGCCCTGCTGTTGCACAGCAACGAGGCGATGCTGTGCATTGCGGTGGTGGGGACCCCCTCGCCTGAACTACTGGAAGCGCTACGCTTTGCCACCCAGAAACGTGTTGATATCGAATGCTGGGAGGCCGCCCGCATGGAGCAGCACCTGAGAGTGGAGGCCCACTCTCATCTTCCTGCCATCGCAGACGAGCAGGAAAATGCCGTCGCATTGCTCAATCGCATGTTTGAACAGGCGTTGGCCCAGCGAGCCTCCGATATTCATATTGAGCCCGACGAGCAGTGTCTGCGCATTCGTCTACGGGTGGACGGCGTGCTTCACACGCAGCCTCTGGTCGGCGCATCGCTCGCTCCTACTCTCACCGCCCGGCTCAAGGTGCTGGGTAATCTGGATATTGCCGAACGGCGCTTACCCCAGGATGGACAGTTCACCATCACGATCGCCAATGAGCCAGTGTCGTTTCGCATCGCCACACTCCCGTGTCGTCATGGAGAAAAAGTGGTTCTGCGCTTACTTCACCGTCAGGAACAGGCGCTGGAGCTGAGCGCCGCCGGCATGTCGCCGTTGCAGCTTGCTCAGTTCACTCACGCGCTGCTCCAGCCCCAGGGGCTAATTCTGGTTACCGGCCCGACCGGTAGTGGTAAAACGGTCACCCTGTACCGCGCCCTGCAACGGCGAAATACCCCCGAGGTTAACCTTTGCAGCGTGGAGGATCCGGTTGAAATTCCCCTGGCGGGCATCAACCAGACGCAGGTTAACCCACGTGCTGGTCTCACCTTTCAAAGCATCCTGCGCGCCCTGCTGCGCCAGGATCCGGATATTGTGATGGTAGGGGAAATCCGTGATACCGAAACAGCCGAAATTGCCATCAAGGCGGCGCAAACCGGGCATCTGGTGCTGTCGACCCTGCACACCAACTCCACCAGCGAAACCCTGACCCGCCTGCAACAAATGGGGGTAGCGAGCTGGATGGTGTCTTCCGCTCTGTTACTGGTGGTCGCGCAGCGTCTGGTACGAAAACTTTGTCCCCACTGCCAGCAGAGTGCCAGCGAGGACATTGTTCTTCCGCTCTCGCTGTGGCCACGCCCCCTGGCCCATCGGCAGGCTACTGGCTGCAAACGCTGCTACCACGGCTATTACGGGCGAGTCGCACTGTTTGAATTACTCCCGATTGGCAACGATATTCGCCACGGCATCACCACCGCTATGAGTGCTCGTGAAATAGAACACCTGGCACGTCAGGCGGGGATGACAACGCTGTTTGAAAGCGGCTGCGATGCGGTAGAAAAAGGGCTGACCAGTTGGGAGGAGATAGTCCGGGTGCTGGGGATACCGAATGTCCAGTAAACCTCTATGGCACTGGCGCGGCCTGACGCCGCAGGGTGAATATATCAGCGGAACCCTGTGGAGTCCTCACCGTGTGGCTGTCGTCAACACGCTGGAAGAGAGGCATATTTCAGCGCTCAGGATCCGCCGCTGTCGCGTTCACTCATCGCACTGGCACCCACAACGCAGCGGCGAAATGGTGGGACAGCTGGCAACGCTACTTCAGGCGGGGCTGACGCTATCCGATGGCCTCGAGCTGTTGGCAGCACAGCACCCGAGCGCGCAGTGGCAGGCCCTGTTGTACCAGTTAGCACGCGAATTACAGCAGGGCATCGCTTTTTCTGTTGCCCTGGAGGCATGGCCCGAAGCCTTCCCTCCTCTTTTTATCGCGATGATCCGCACCGGTGAGCTCACCGGAGAACTCGAACTCTGCTGCCAGCACTTAGCCCGCCAGCAGGAAAGCCAGCACCGGCTAAACCTGAAAGTAAAAAAGGCGCTGCGTTATCCGCTGATTGTGTTGAGCGTTACCCTAATAGTGGTGGTTGCGATGCTCGGATTTGTACTGCCAGAGTTCACGGCTATCTATCAGACGTTCAATACCCCGCTTCCTGCGCTGACGCGGGGTGTAATCGCAGCGGCAGCCCTGTTCCACGACAGTTTGATACCGCTTCTTGCCGTTTTATTGTCTGGTGCGTTGGTCGCAAAACGTTTCCATCGCCATCCCGGCTGGCAGCTCTATCGCCAGGCACTGTTACTCCGCCTTCCGTTAGCAGGCCCGTTAGTTCTCGGACAAACGCTAAGCCAGATTTTTACCGTTCTCTCACTTACGCAGAATGCAGGTATCGCCTTCTTACAGGGGCTCGGGAGCGTAGAAGTCACATTACAAAATCGCTGGTGGCAGAAAGTGATTCATCAGGTTCATGAGGAGGTCTCACAGGGTAGCGCCATCTGGCAGGCGCTGGCAAAACACCCGGTGTTTCCATCGTTGAGCCTGCAGCTCATCAGAACCGGCGAAGCTTCAGGTGCGCTGGACCGCATGCTTAATAATCTTGCGCAGCACTATCAGGTGCAGACTGAACAATTGGCAGATGAGCTGGCCACGCTACTGGAGCCACTGATGCTGCTGGTGACAGGCATTATCATCGGCACGCTGGTCGTCGCCATGTATTTACCGGTCTTCCATCTGGGGGATGCTATCGGGGGGATGGGAGGATGACGCTGGCGCAGGAGATGCGCCAGCGAATTCGCTTACAGGCTGTTGAACACGCGGTTCTCTTGTTCCTGCACGCGGATAAAGGTCGTACGCTTGGTCAGCTCTTTCAGGCGCGATGCACCAACATAGGTACATGCAGAACGCAGGCCGCCAAGAATGTCGCGTGCGGTATTCTCTACCGGGCCACGCAGCGGCAGCTTCACGGTCTTACCTTCTGCGGCACGGTAGCCCGCAACACCACCGACGTGACGGTTCATGGCAGATTCAGAGCTCATGCCGTAGAACAGCATGAATTTCTCACCGTTTTCTTCGACAACTTTACCACCGCTCTCTTCGTGCCCTGCCAGCATACCGCCCAGCATCACAAAATCTGCGCCGCCGCCAAAGGCTTTCGCCACGTCGCCCGGCATAGTACAACCACCGTCGCTGACAATCATGCCGCCCAGACCGTGTGCCGCATCCGCGCACTCAATCACGGCGGAAAGCTGCGGATAACCCACACCGGTTTTCACACGGGTAGTACAAACGGAACCCGGGCCAATGCCTACTTTCACGATGTCAGCACCGGAGAGGATCAGTTCTTCACACATCTCACCCGTTACCACGTTACCGGCAATAATGGTTTTATCCGGCCAGGCCGCACGTGCTTTTGCAACAAACTGAACAAAGTGCTCGGAGTAGCCGTTCGCCACGTCGATGCACACAAAATTCAGCTGTGGGTTTTGAATCAGGATCTGTTTGGTTTTTTCGAAATCGGCATCAGAAGTACCGGTCGACACCATGACGTGTTTCAGCACGTCAGCAGAAGCGCCCTGCACGAATGCCTGCCAGTTTTCGATGGTGTAGTGCTTATGCACAGCGGTAAGAATATCAAAAGCCGCCAGTGCGGTCGCCATTTCAAAGGTACCAACAGAGTCCATGTTGGCTGCGATGATTGGAACACCAGACCAGGTATGACCGGAATGCTTAAAGGTGAATTCGCGTTCCAGTTCTACTTCGGAACGGCTTTTGAGGGTAGAGCGCTTAGGGCGGATAAGGACGTCTTTAAAGCCTAACTTCAGATCTTCTTCAATACGCATGTGCGGATTCCTGGGGTATGTGGAAAATAAGTTCAAAGCACAACTCCAGTGACGTTATCATACGCAGTAATCAGGGCTTCGCAAGACTGCGATTTTCACTTTTTTTACGCTACAATCCTATAAATTTACCTGGTGAAAGGTGAAGTTAACACTCAGCACCAGGCATGTTGGTTGTTCTCTTTTCAACCGATTGATTTATCTCGTCTATTAAAATCCAGGAACGAGCCTTATGAAGTTTACGGTAGCGTTGACCGGCGGCATCGGGAGTGGCAAAAGCACCGTTGCAGAGGCATTTTCTCGCCTTGGGGTTAACGTCATTGATGCAGATGTGATCGCGCGCAAAGTTGTTGAGACCGGAACACCGGCTCTAAATGCCATTGCCGCACATTTTGGCCCACAGATGCTGACCACGGAAGGCGACCTGAACCGACGTTCGTTACGCGAGCGAGTTTTTGCACACCCTGAAGATAAAGCCTGGCTCAATGCGCTCCTGCATCCGCTCATCCAGCAGGAGACCCACCGCCAGATGCGCGAGGCCACCTCGCCTTATGTCCTCTGGGTGGTTCCACTGTTTGTTGAAAATCAGCTATTTGCCCAGGCAGATCGTGTTCTCGTGGTCGATGTTCCCCGCGAAACACAAATTTTCCGCACCATGCAACGCGACAACGTGTCGCGAGAGCATGCGGAGCATATTCTTGCCGCCCAGGCGACGCGTGAAGCGCGACTTGCCGCCGCGGACGACATTATTGATAACAACGGCGCACCAGATGCTATCGTATCGGATGTTGCTCGCCTGCACGCGCAGTATTTGCAGTTTGCCGCGCAGGCTGTTTCACAGGAAAAATCGTAATGCACACCCACATCCTTTTTGAGCACCCGCTTAACGAAAAAATGCGTACCTGGCTGCGTATTGAATTTTTAATCCAGCAGCTCAGCGCCCGATTGCCCATCAGCGATCATGCCAGCGCCCTGCATTTCTTCCGCAATATCGGCGACTTAATGGATGTGTTCGAGCGCGGCGAAGTGCGCACCGAGCTGCTCAAAGAACTGGAGCGTCAACAGCGTAAACTGCAGGCGTGGATGGAGGTCCCGGGCGTAGATCAGAGCCGCATTGACTCACTGCGCCAGCAGTTGAAAAGCAGCGGCAGCATCCTGATGTCTGCACCACGCATTGGGCAGGTACTGCGTGAAGATCGCCTGATTGGCCTGGTGCGCCAGCGCCTGAGTATTCCGGGCGGCTGCTGCAGTTTTGATTTGCCGACCCTGCATATCTGGTTACATGCGCCTCAGGATCAGCGTGACGCCCAAATTCAGGAGTGGATCGACAGCCTCTATCCGCTTAATCAGGCCCTGGTCCTGATCCTTGATTTAATTCGTAACTCCGCGCCGTTCCGTAAACAAACCAGCCTTAATGGTTTCTTCCAGGACAACGGTGACGATGCCGATCTCCTGCGTTTACAGCTGGCGCTGGATGAACAGCTTTATCCGCAAATCTCCGGCCATAAGAGCCGCTTTGCCATCCGTTTTATGCCACTCGATAGCGAAAACGGTATTGTGCCTGAACGTCTGGATTTTGAACTGGCTTGTTGTTAAGGAGTGAACATGTCTGAAGAGACAACGGTGAATTGCCCGACCTGCGGGAAAGTGGTTATCTGGAATGAACAGAGCGTGTTCCGCCCCTTCTGTTGTAAACGCTGCCAGCTCATAGATTTAGGCGAATGGGCTGCAGAAGAGAAAAGGATCCCCAGCAACGGGGATCTTTCTGATAGCGATGACTGGAGCGAAGAGCCGCTTTAAGCTTCAGCGATAAGCTTCGCGATCACCGGTTCGTTGGCAGGCGGAAATGCGTCTGCCAACAGATCCTTCTGCGCAATCCAGCGCCCCGGCTGGCCCTCTTTGCCCCACGGTTCCCCTTCCCAGCTTTCGACCAGCCAGAACCACAGCGTGACGTGTCTGTCTGGGAACTGGTATTCCAGTTTGTCGAACAACGTCGCGCTATGGGCAGTAATACCGACTTCTTCCTGCAGTTCGCGCACCATCGCCTGTTCCGGGGTCTCACTCTCTTCAATCTTGCCGCCCGGAAACTCAAGCTTATTCGCCATATGAGCATCAGCTGCGCGCTGGGTGATAAAGATCTCGCCCTGCGAATTGCGAATGATCCCGACGGCGATATTCAGTATTTTCATTATCTTACTCCCATAAAAAAGGCGCAGATTTCTGCGCCTTTTGAAGTTTCTCAGAACCTTAGCTCAGACGGCCGTGGCACTGTTTGTATTTTTTACCCGAACCGCAAGGGCAGGGATCGTTACGACCCACTTTGCGCTCACCGGTCTGGGCAGCCAGCGATTCTGCGGCAGCGCTATCATCGCTCTGATGGCTCAGTTGCTGCATCTGTGCAAGACGCTCGGCTTCTTCACGACGCTGTTGCTCCATCGCTTCAACCTCTTCCGGCATGCGAACCTGAACCTTGCTCAGGGTGCTGATGACTTCGTACTTCAGAGACTCAAGCATGGAAGCAAACATCGAGAACGACTCACGCTTGTACTCCTGCTTCGGATCTTTCTGCGCATAACCACGCAGGTGGATACCCTGACGCAGGTAGTCCATCGCTGCCAGGTGCTCTTTCCACAGGGAATCCAGCGTCTGCAGCATCACGCCTTTTTCGAAGTGACGCATCATCTCTGCACCAACAACTTCTTCTTTACGCTGATAGGTATCTACCGCGCTCTGCAGAATACGTTCACGCAGGGTTTCTTCGTGCAGTTCCGGCTCTTTATCCAGCCATTCAGAGATTGGCAGATCGAGGTCGAAATCATTTTTCAGGCGTTCCTGCAGGCCCGGGACATCCCACATTTCTTCCAGAGACTGCGGCGGAATATGCGCATCAATGGTCACTTTAAACACGTCTTCGCGGATGCTATTGATGGTTTCGCTTACGTCAGACACGTCCAGCAGTTCGTTACGCTGGGAGTAAATCGCGCGACGCTGATCGTTAGCGACATCATCATATTCCAGCAGCTGCTTACGGATATCGAAGTTACGGCTTTCCACTTTGCGCTGAGCGTTAGCGATGGCTTTAGTCACCCACGGGTGCTCGATGGCCTCGCCCGGCTTCATCCCCAGTTTACGCATCATGCCAGACACACGGTCAGAGGCGAAGATACGCATCAGGGCATCTTCCATCGACAGATAGAAGCGTGAAGAACCGGCATCACCCTGACGACCGGAACGGCCGCGCAGCTGGTTATCGATACGACGTGATTCGTGGCGTTCAGTACCGATGATGTGCAGGCCGCCCGCCGCCAGTACCGCTTCATGACGAACCTGCCAGTCAGCTTTAATCTGAGCTATCTGTTCCGGAGTTGGGTCTTCCAGCTGAGCAACTTCTGCCTGCCAGCTACCGCCCAGCACGATGTCGGTACCACGACCGGCCATGTTAGTCGCGATGGTCACCGTAGACGGGTAACCCGCCTGAGCAACGATATCCGCTTCACTGGCGTGGAACTTGGCGTTCAGTACGTTGTGCTTGATGCCCGCTTTAGTCAGTTCGTGAGACACCACTTCTGATTTTTCAATGGAGATAGTACCCACCAGTACCGGCTGGCCTTTTGCGGTACGCTCCTTGATGTCTTCGATGATAGCCTGGATTTTTTCCGCTTCGGTCATGTAGACCAGATCCGCCATATCTTTACGGATCATCGGACGGTTGGTCGGTACAACGACGGTATCGAGCTTATAGATGGAGCTGAATTCAAACGCTTCGGTATCTGCGGTACCGGTCATCCCCGCCAGCTTCTCGTACAGACGGAAGTAGTTCTGGAAGGTGATAGAGGCCAGCGTCTGGTTTTCGTTCTGAATATCCACGCCTTCTTTGGCTTCAACCGCCTGGTGCAGACCGTCGGACCAGCGACGCCCCTGCATGGTACGACCGGTGTGCTCATCAACGATGATAACTTCACCGTCTTTGACGATGTAGTCAACGTCACGGGTGAACAGCGCGTGGGCGCGCAGCGCGGCTGTCACGTGGTGCATCAGCATAATGTTAGTCGGGGAATACAGTGACTCACCCTCTTCCATAATGCCCTGGTTCACCAGCAGTTCTTCGATCAGCACCAGACCACGTTCGGTCAGGTTAACCTGACGGGATTTCTCATCAACGGAGAAGTGGCCTTCACCCTGGAAGGTTTCTGAGTCTTCTTTCTCCTGACGGACCAGGTGCGGAATGATTTTGTTGACCTTGCGGTACAGCTCGGAGCTGTCTTCCGCCGGGCCGGAAATAATTAGCGGAGTACGGGCTTCATCGATAAGGATGGAGTCAACCTCATCCACCAGCGCGTAGTGCAGTTTACGCTGAACGCGCTCTTCCGGGCTGAACGCCATGTTGTCACGCAGGTAGTCAAAACCGTATTCGTTGTTGGTACCGTAGGTGATATCAGCGTTGTAAGCTTCGCGTTTAGCCGGAGCCGGCAGGCCGGACATGTTGATACCCACGGTCATACCGAGGAATTCAAACAGCGGGCGGTTGTTTTCGGCGTCACGCTGGGCCAGATAGTCGTTGACCGTGACCACGTGAACCCCTTTACCGGACAGGGCGTTCAGGTATGCCGGAAGCGTTGCGGTCAGGGTTTTACCTTCACCGGTACGCATTTCCGCGATACAGCGGTCGTTCAGCACCATACCGCCCAGCAGCTGGACGTCAAAGTGACGCATACCAAAGACGCGCTTACTGGCTTCACGAACCACGGCAAAGGCTTCCGGGATCAGGCTTTCAATGCTTTCGCCTTTTTCAAGACGCGCGCGAAACTCAGCGGTTTTCGCCTTCAGTTCTTCATCAGAGAGCTTTTCCAGCTCAGGTTCCATGGCATTGATCTGAGCAACGGTCTTGCGCATACGGCGCAGAGTACGATCGTTACGGCTACCGAAAACTTTAGTTAACAATTTGATTAGCATAATAAAATCTCAAACGCCCCGCTTAGCGGAGTCAAAAATTAGTTGAAGGTGGTATTTTTCAGCTAAGGCGTTGAGGGCCGGCGCGGATCCCCTGCACCTGGCTCAGCCAGGCGGAGATGCTAAACGCGGCATGCGGAATAAATTCGTGGTAAGCGGTCTGTTTGACCAGAACCGGTGGCTGACTTTCGAGGGTCAGCAAAGCACTCAGCGTATCAATTAACGCCAGATGCTGGGCCTGCTGCAGCGGAGAGGTTTCTTCGGCAACCGGCAGAACCTGTGGCGCCATCGCGAAAGAGAGATGGCGAATAACCGTGCGAATGGCATGCTGATGCCAGTAGTCTACGGTGAAATTAGGACGGCGATTAGCCTCCAGCAGAGCAAGCTGGGTGAAATTGACCCGGGCTGTGGTCGCGTGATTAGTGGTCGTCGTTTTCGGCGGCGCAACGGTTTCTGCGTTCGCGCAGATTGCGGGCAGACCAAAGCTCGCCGCGACCATCCCCAACAGGAGATGCGGCCAGAAGTACCGTCTACCAAACTGTCGCCAACGCGTCAGTATTCCGTTCACGTAATTCGCTACCCTTGGGTTAATTAGCGTCGTTTATTTTTCAGCGCACAAATCTTATCACTAATAGCATCGTACAGCAGCAGGAATGACGACCCAAGTCGCATAAAAACGGTGAATAAATCAGCGATCGCGTTCGTTCAGGAAGTGATAAAAAAAGAAAGGTGAGAGAGTGACTGAAACGTCAAAAATAAAAACGACTGGTTCCCTGACCGGAGAGAGTGCCAGGTTGCCAGTCGAATTTTAGTTCAATGTCAGGCTTACGCCAGAACCATTGAAGGTGCTTTGAATGCCAGCGGCATTTCAGCTTCGTCTTCGAAGGTCACATACTCCCAGGCTTCCTGTTTTGCGAGGACTGCCTGCAGCAGTTTATTGTTCAGTGCGTGACCTGATTTGTACGCCGTAAATGCACCGATGATATTGTGACCACACATAAACAGGTCGCCAATCGCATCAAGCATTTTGTGACGAACAAACTCATCTTCAAAACGCAAGCCGTCTTCGTTCAGTACGCGATAATCGTCAACAACGATGGCACAATCGAAGCTACCGCCCAGGGCCAGGCCACGGGACTGCAGATATTCGATATCACGCATGAAACCGAAGGTACGCGCTCGGCTAATCTGACGCATGAACGCATCAGCAGAGAAGTTCATTTTGTAGCGCTGGTTGCTGGCATCAATCGCCGGATGGTTAAAGTCGATGGTAAAGTCCAACGAAAAACCATTAAACGGTTTGAATTCAGCCCATTTGTCGCCATCTTCAACGCGAACGGTCTCTTTAATGCGTACAAATTTCTTGGCGCAGTTCAGCTCATCAATGCCGGCATCCAGCAGCAAATAAACGAACGGTGCAGCACTGCCGTCCATAATCGGGATTTCTGGCGCATCGACTTCAATCATAATGTTGTCGATACCCAGACCCGCCAGCGCGGCGTTCAGGTGCTCTACCGTAGAAATCCGTACGTCATGCTCATTAACCAGGCAAGTACAGAGCATGGTATCACGCACAGATTTGGCATCGGCCGGAAAATCTACCGGTGGATTCAAGTCGGTGCGACGATAGATGACCCCGGTATTTGCCGGCGCAGGGCGCAGCGTCAGTGTGACCTTTTTGCCGGTATGTAAACCGACGCCAGTCGCCTGAACGATACGTTTAAGTGTCCTTTGTTTGATCATCGTATAATCTCGCCAAATTACCTATCCAACCGAAGTGTACTATACATTCGGTGGGCCAGTTTAGCACAAAGAGCGCAGTTTCCCAAATTCCAGCTAATTCTTAATCAGCCTGCTTGCGCAGGAAGGCTGGGATATCCAGGTAGTCAGGCTCTTTTGCCGTCTGCGGCGTATTGTCGTTAACCACTTTCGCGGCAGGTTTCTGCTCTTGCGTCAGCGGAGCCATACCGTGCTGCTGATAACGATCCATCACCGGCTGCTGTGACTGTTTGTTGGTCACCAGGGTAATTTCAGGACGTTTGTCCATGCCAATACCGGTAGCCACTACGGTCACGCGCAGTTCGTCGTTCATATCCGGGTCCAGAGAGGTACCGATAACCACGGTCGCGTTATCCGATGCGAAGGCACGGATGGTGTTACCCACGGTTTCAAACTCGTCCAGACGCAGGTCGAAGCCCGCCGTAATGTTGACCAGCACGCCGCGAGCGCCAGAAAGATCGATATCTTCCAGCAGCGGAGAAGAGATAGCCATTTCAGCTGCTTCTTCTGCACGGTCTTCACCACTGGCCACGCCAGAGCCCATCATCGCATAGCCCATTTCGGACATCACGGTGCGCACGTCAGCAAAGTCGACGTTCATCAGACCCGGACGGGTAATCAGCTCGGCGATACCCTGCACCGCACCTTTCAGTACGTCATTCGCCGCGCCAAACGCGTCGAGCAGGGAGATGCCGCGACCCAGCACTTTCAGCAGCTTGTCGTTTGGAATGGTGATGAGGGAGTCCACGTGCTTGGACAGCTCAGTGATACCCTGCTCCGCGAATGCCATACGCTTCTTGCCTTCGAAATTGAAAGGCTTAGTCACGACAGCAACAGTCAGGATACCTAAATCTTTTGCGACTTCAGCAACAACCGGCGCAGCACCTGTACCAGTACCACCGCCCATACCGGCTGCGATGAATACCATGTCAGCGCCGTCCAGTGCTGCACGCAGCGCTTCACGGTCTTCTTCAGCCGCATTGCGACCCACTTCCGGGTTAGCACCCGCGCCCAGACCTTTGGTGATACCGCCACCAATCTGAATCGTCTGGCCAACCGCTGTTTTACGCAGCGCCTGAGCGTCGGTGTTAACAGCGAAGAATTCAACGCCTTCGATGCGCTCGCGCACCATGTGCTCAACGGCATTACCGCCGCCGCCACCGACGCCGATGACTTTAATCACCGCGTCGTTGGTCAGTTCCATAGGTTCAAACATAGTTTCTCTCTCCGTTGTGCCTGTCGCCTGAGACCGCTAATTCTCTCCGGTCTCTTTAAAAAATTAAAACTCTTTTCGCAGCCACGTGTTCAGTCGCTTGATCCACGACCCAACCGTTACGCGTTTCTCTACTTCTGCTTCACCACTCAGATGAGACTCTTTTCCGTAGTGCAGCAGGCCCACCGCCGTTGAATAATACGGCTCCTGGGCATAATCCGTTAATCCGGTGATATTCAGCGGCGCGCCAATACGCACCTGGGTGTGGAACACCCGCTGAGCGCAGGCAGCCAGACCTTCAATCTGTGCCGCACCACCGGTCAGAACAATCCCCGCCGCCAGGTGGTGTTTAACCCCCTGCTGACGCAGCTGTTCCTGCAACTGCAAAATCTCTTCGTTCACCAGGTTCAACAACTCGGTATAACGAGGTTCAATCACTTCGGCCAGCGTCTGACGCTGCAGGCTGCGCGGCGGGCGTCCACCAACGCTCGGGACTTCAACGCTTTCGTCTTTCCCGACAATCGAACCTAACGCACAGCCATGACGAACTTTGATGGCTTCGGCATCGCTCGGTGGCGTACCGAAGGCATAAGCGATATCGCTGGTCACCACGTTCCCCGCGTAAGGGATAACTTTGGTGTGGCGCAGCGCGCCGCCAGTATATACGGCGATGTCCATTGTACCACCGCCAACATCGACCACACAGACACCCAGCTCACGTTCATCTTCCGTCAGTACGGAGTAGCTGGAAGCCAGACCGGCGAAAATAAGTTGGTCAACTTTCAGACCACAACGTTCCACGGCTTTCACAATGTTTTTCGCCATATCATTGTGACATGTGATCAGGTGCACTTTTGCCTGCATACGTACGCCAGATAAGCCCACCGGGTTTTTAATCCCTTCCTGGTAATCAATGGCGTATTCCTGCGGGATAACGTGAAGGACACGATGCTCATCACGCACGCGCACCGATTTGGCGGTATGCACGACGTTCTCAACGTCTTCCTGCGTCACCTCTTCTTCTGAAATCGGTACCATGCCGATTTCATTCTGACAGCTAATATGTTTCCCCGAAAGCGCCAGATATACCGAAGAGATCTGGCAGTCAGCCATCAGCTCGGCCTGGTCGATGGCGCGCTGTACGCATTTCACCACCGACTCTAAGTCATTCACACCGCCTTTATCCATCCCGCGAGAGGGGCAGCTTCCCACGCCAATGATATTGACCATACCGTCGGGCAGAACTTCCCCTACTAAAGCGGCAACTTTTGCGGTGCCAATCTCCAGTCCAACTACCAGTTTTCTGTCCGTCGCCTTGATCATTGTTGTTTTGCCTGTGCCTGATTCTGTTGTTGATTAGTGTCCTCAACGGGAGCAGGTTCCCAACCCACCGCCGCGCCGGAGTCATAGCGCAAATCAACGTAGCTTATCCGTTTCCCATCGGTCTGCGCCTGCTGTTGTAACACCGGATACAGTTCCATAAAGCGCTGAAGGCGTTTCATCGTGTCGCCACGACCAAGGTTGAGCTTAATATCGTTATTCAGCGTCAACTGCCAGGACCGACGCGCCGTCATTGCGGCAACTTTCAGCGTGAACTTATCCTTAGCCAGCACTTGCCCCATATCACGGTAACCCTGCAGTACTTCATTTTCACTGCCTTCCGGGCCATAAAGCATGGGCAAGAGTTGTTTGCTGGTACGATCGGTCGGAACGCTAAAGGCATTGCCCTGCGCATCCACCATGTGTTGATCATTCCAGCGTGCAATAGGCACATATTCAACCAGATGAATCTTCAATTCGTCCGGCCACTGCTTTCTGACGCTCGCCTGCTTAATCCACGGCAGACGTTCAATCTGGTTCTGGATGATATTGACATCCTGGGTCATAAAGGTTCCAGGAGACCCCAGCGCCAGAATAGACTGACGAATATCATCATTTCGCGTGTAATGACGCTCACCGGTCACGACCAGCTTCGACAGCGGCAGACGCTGCGCATCCTGCATCCAGCCAAGCACCATCCAGCCTGAGGCCAGAATGGTACACAGCACCGCCAGCAGGAAAATAATCCCTGCCAGACGCGCTCCGTTATTGCGTCGGGAAGAGACGTAGGTCTCTTCTTCTTCGCGGTTTCGCGTATTCAGCGCAGCCTGCGACATATCAACCCGCCAGGTCCAGAATGCGTACTACCAGCTGCGAGAAGCTCATCCCCGCCTGACGCGCCGCCATCGGCACCAGGCTATGGCTCGTCATCCCAGGCGAAGTGTTCGCTTCCAGCAAGTAAAACTGGCCATCATCGTCCAGCATCACGTCAATGCGTCCCCATCCGCGACAGCCAAGAACTTGCCAGGCTTTTGCGACCAGTGACTGCATTTCTGCTTCACGTGCAGGATCTTCCAGGCCAGGGCAGAAATATTGCGTCTCATCAGAGAGATACTTCGCCTCATAATCATAGAAGGTTCCAGCCACCTGGATACGAATTGACGGTAAAATTTCTTCGCCAAGCACCGCCACGGTAAATTCCGGACCGCTTAGCCATTTCTCAATTAAAACTTCGTCATCATGCTGAAAAGCCAACGCTAAAGATTCAGCAAGTTCCGCGCTTTCCAGCACTTTAGACATACCGACGCTGGAACCTTCCCGGCTCGGCTTAACAATCAGTGGCAGGCCGAGTGCTGCAATACGCTGCTTAGTTTCTGCCGAAAGCCCGGCGTTAAACTCGTTGCGGGTTAATGCCACCCACGGCGCGACCGGTAGACCAGCGCCTGACCACAGGAGCTTACTACGCACTTTATCCATTGAAATCGCGGACGCCATCACGCCGCTGCCGGTGTAAGGCATGCCAATAAGTTCCAGCAATCCTTGCAACGTGCCATCTTCACCGCCACGGCCGTGAAGTGCAATAAACACTTTCTGAAAGCCCATGCCTGACAGCTGGGTAACATCCACTTCACTGGGATCTACCGGGTGCGCATCGACACCCGCTTCACGCAGGCCGGCTAAAACCGCTGCCCCTGAATTGAGCGAAACATCGCGTTCAGCAGAAGTGCCGCCAAGCAGGACGGCGATTTTATCAGCCATGTCGCTCATCCTCGCTCTGCGGTTTCAGTTTGATTTCGGCCAGATTACGCGCGATTTTGCCGATATTACCGGCGCCCTGCACCAGAATCAGGTCATTGCCGGTGAGAACCGGGGCGAGCATCTCCGCCACCTGGGCGGCATCAGAAACCAGAATCGGGTCTACTTTGCCGCGGCCACGAATGGTGCGGCACAGCGAACGGCTGTCAGCCCCCGGGATCGGCGCTTCACCGGCGGCATAAACATCCAGCATCAGCAGCGAATCGACCTGGGTCAGCACGTTAGCAAAGTCATCGTACAGGTCACGGGTACGGGTAAAGCGGTGCGGCTGGAACAGCATGACCAGATTTTTGTCCGGCCAGCCTGCGCGGGCCGCTTTAATCGTGGCATCCACTTCCGTAGGGTGATGGCCGTAATCGTCCACCAGCATCGCGGTACCGCTCTTGCCGTTCACTTCCTGCAGCGGGAATTCACCCAGGAAGTCGAAGCGACGACCGGTACCCTGGAAGCTCGCCAGCGCGCGCAGAATCGCCTCGTCATCGATACCTTCTTCAGTGGCAACAGCCACTGCCGCCGCCGCGTTTAAGGCGTTATGACGGCCAGGTGCGTTCAGCATCACGCGCAGCGCGTCTCTCTCGTGACGCACGAGGGTGAAGTGCACCTGCGCGCCAATCTGCTGATAATCTTCAACGCGCACGTCGGCGTCGTCGCTGAAACCATAGGTAGTCACCTGACGACCAACGCGCGGCTGCAGTTCGCGGATAACAGGATCATCGATACACATCACCGCACGGCCATAGAACGGCAGGTTGTGCAGGAAGTTAATAAAGGTCTGCTTCAGATTCTCGAAGTCGCCCTGGTAGGTATCCATGTGATCGGCTTCGATGTTGGTCACGATAGCGACCATCGGCTGCAGATGCAGGAAAGACGCATCGCTCTCGTCGGCTTCTGCAATCAGATACCGGCTGCTGCCAAGGCGCGCGTGCACGCCTGCGGCTTTTACCAGGCCACCGTTAACGAAGGTTGGGTCGAGGCCCGCTTCGGCATAAATGCTCGATACCATCGCCGTGGTCGTGGTTTTACCATGAGTACCGGCAATCGCAATGCCATGACGGAAGCGCATCAGCTCAGCCAGCATCTCCGCACGGCGGATAACCGGAATACGCGCTTCGTGTGCCGCCACAATCTCCGGATTGTCGGCAGAAATAGCCGTAGAAACCACAACAACGCTCGCATCACGCACGTTTTCCGGGCGATGGTTGAAATAGATGGTCGCACCCAGCGCAGTCAGTTGCTGCGTGACCGGGTTTGGCGCCAAATCGGAACCGCTAATCTGATACCCTTCGTTCGCCAGCACTTCGGCAATACCACCCATGCCAGCACCACCGATGCCAACAAAGTGAATGTGCCGGACGCGACGCATCTCGGGTACGATAGAACGCAGTTTCGCCAGTTGTTGTGTATTCATTCTTTAAACGCCATCAACTACTTAAAAATTCGTGCAACGCAAAACGCGCTGCGAGGGTTAAGCCTTTGCAATCAGGCTCACTTCATTTGCTACCCGCTCGGTAGCGTCCGGGATAGCTGCCGCGCGAGCGCGTTCAGCCATCTCCAGCAGTGTGGTTCTGTTCCAGCCCGCCAGAGTGTCGGCCACGGACTGCGCCGTAAACTGCGGCTGTTCGAAAATCTTCGCGGCACCCGCTTTCTCAAGCGGCAGTGCGTTCCAGTACTGCTGACGGTCTTTGTGCTGGAAAGGCACAAACAGCGCCGGTAAACCGGCAGCGGCGATTTCACTCACCGTCAGCGCGCCGGAGCGGCACACCACCACGTCCGCCCAGGCGTACGCGGCAGCCATATCGTCAATAAATTCAGTGACCTTGTGCTGCGGCTGCCCGGCGTCGGCATAAGCCTGTTCCACCGACGGCTTCGCACCTTTGCCGCTTTGATGCCAGATGGTCACGCTGTCACCCAGCAGCGCCGCAACCTGCGGCATAGTCTGGTTCAGTACACGAGCGCCCTGGGAACCGCCGACCACCAGCACACGCGTCGGGCCTTCACGGCCAGCCAGTCGCTGTTCCGGCAGCGGAAGCGCCAGTACGTCAACGCGAACCGGGTTACCCACCACTTCGGCATTCGGGAAAGCCCCCGGAAAAGCCTGCATCACTTTGCTGGCAATCTTCGCCAGCCACTTGTTGGTGAGGCCCGCGATACCGTTTTGCTCGTGCAGCACAACCGGAATGCCAAGCGACCAGGCCGCCAGACCACCAGGTCCGGAAACATAGCCGCCCATTCCCAGCACCACATCGGGCTGATAACGCTTCATGATCGCCCGCGCCTGTCGCCAGGCGTTGAAAATACGTACCGGCGCCAGCAGCAAGGCTTTTACGCCTTTGCCCCGCAGCCCGGAGATGCGAATAAAATCAATCTCAATGCCGTGTTTTGGCACGAGGTCGGCTTCCATACGGTCAGCGGTACCCAGCCAGCGAACCTGCCAGCCCTGGTCCATTAAATGGTGCGCGACCGCCAGCCCCGGGAACACGTGTCCACCGGTACCGCCTGCCATCACCATTAACCGCTTTGCCTGACCACTCATCGCACACCCCGCGTAAACGCCTGGGCTTTCTCCAGACGCGTCTCATAATCAATGCGCAGCAAGAACATGATTGCTGTCGACATAATCAACAAACTTGAACCACCGTAACTGATAAGCGGCAGCGTCAGACCTTTAGTCGGCAGCATCCCCGCTGCGGCGCCAACGTTTACCAGTGCCTGGAAACTGAACCAGATACCGATGGAACAGGCGAGAAAACCGGCAAAACGCTGGTTGATCTCGAGTGCTTTACGCCCAATCGACATGGCGCGAAAAGCGACGAAGAATACCATTAAAAGTGCCAGTACCACACCGATATAACCTAATTCCTCACCAATAATGGCGAAGATGAAGTCAGTATGTGCTTCCGGCAGATACTCCAGTTTTTGGACTGAGTTTCCGAGTCCCTGGCCCCACATTTCACCGCGCCCGAAGGCCATCAGTGACTGGGTCAGCTGGTATCCGCTGCCGAAAGGATCTTCCCACGGGTTCCAGAAAGACGTTACACGGCGAATACGGTACGGTTCGGCAAGGATCAGCAGCACCACCGCCGATATGCCCATGCCGATGATGGCGATGAACTGCCAGAGCTTGGCACCGGCCAGGAACAACATCGCAAGCGTCGTCACAAACAGCACAACCACCGTCCCGAGATCCGGCTGCGCCAGCAGCAGGATAGCCAGCACGAAAATAACGCCCATCGGCTTTAAGAAGCCGCGCAGGTTATTTCGAACTTCGTCACCCTTGCGTACCAGGTAGTTGGAGATGTAGCAGAACAGCGAAAGCTTCGTGAACTCCGCCGGCTGAATACGCAGCGGCCCGAGTGCAATCCAGCGCGATGCCCCGTTAACCGAGCTACCCACGACCAGTACGATCAGCAGCATGACGATGGAAATAATCAGCATTGCCGTACTGTGCTTCTGCCAGAAGTCCATCGGCAGACGCAGCGTAATTAACCCCAGACAGAAGGCCAGAATGATGTACAGGCCATCACGCTTGGCAAACAGGAACGGATCGTTTGCCAGACGCTGGCCCACCGGCATTGACGCCGAGGTCACCATGATGAAGCCGATTGCCGCAAGACCCATCGTCAGCCACAGCAGCGTTCGGTCATACATCACCAGGCTGTCGGAATCTTTCTCCCGCGAGCCCATCACCCAGCCTTTCAGCGCGTTGAACAGCCAGACCATAATTCCCGATCCAGGCAGTCGCGGCACTCGCAGGCGAGGGAGAGATAAACGCATCAGCCTAACTCCCTTGCCAGGCGGGCGAACTGATCGCCACGCTGTTCGAAATTCTTAAACTGATCGAGGCTGGCACAGGCGGGTGACAACAGCACCATATCGCCCTTGCGCACGTTCGGTGCCAGCAGGCGCATCGCCTGTTCCATCGTTTCAGTCTGCGTCGCCACTTCCGGGCGCAGTGCGGCAAGCTCGGCACCATCGCGACCAAAGCAGTACAGGCGCACGTTATCGCCCATCAGATAACGCTTGAGCGAGCTGAAATCGGCAGATTTACCGTCACCACCCAGCAGCAAATGCAGGGTACCGTCAACGTGCAGGCCATTCAGCGCAGCTTCAGTACTGCCGACATTGGTGGCTTTTGAATCGTTGATCCAGCGTACGCCGTTATGCTCAAGCACCAGCTGGAAGCGATGCGCAAGGCCGGTGAACGTGGTCAGCGCCTTCAGGCTGCTGGCACGCGGTAGACCGACGGCATCCGCCAGCGCCAGCGCGGCCAGGGCGTTGCTGTAGTTATGCTGTCCGGAAAGCTTCATTTCGCGCACGTTGAGGATCTTCTCCCCTTTCACGCGCAGCCAGGTTTCGCCCTGCTGACGGTTCAGGTGATAGTCGCCAATGTTGACGCCAAAACTAATGCAGCGGTCATCTGCCCCGCGCACCGGCATTGTCAGCGCATCATCGGCGTTCACCACGCAGACTTTGGCATTTTCGTAGACCCGCAGTTTGGCCGCACGGTACTGCTGCAGACCAAACGGATACCGGTCCATATGATCTTCAGTGACGTTGAGGATCGTCGCCGCGGCGGCATGCAGGCTGGAGGTGGTTTCCAGCTGGAAGCTTGAAAGCTCCAGCACGTACAGCTCGCGAGAGACATCCAGCAGCATCAGCGCCGGAAGGCCGATATTGCCACCCACGCCGACGTTCACGCCCGCCGCTTTCGCCATCTCGCCCACAAGCGTGGTCACGGTGCTTTTACCGTTCGAACCGGTGATCGCCACAATCGGTGCCTGCGCTTCGCGACAGAAGAGCTCAATATCACCAACGATTTCCACGCCCTTCTCGGCGGCGGTAACCAGTGAAGGATGCGCCAGCGCAATACCCGGGCTCGCCACAATCAGATCCGCCGCCTGCAGCCATTCATCATTCAAACTGCCGGTATGGTGCTCGACGTTCTCGGGCAGCTTATCCAGACCAGGCGGCGTCATACGCGTATCCATCACGCGCGGCGTCACGCCGCGTGCGAGGAAGAAATCGACGCAGGAAAGTCCGGTCAATCCAAGACCAATAATGACGACTTTTTTGCCCTGGTAATCTGCCATGATTAACGTACCTTAAGCGTTGCCAGGCCAATCAGCACCAGCATCAGCGAAATAATCCAGAAGCGCACGATAACGCGCGGCTCCGGCCAACCCTTCAGTTCATAGTGGTGGTGAATCGGTGCCATTCGGAAGATGCGCTGACCGCGCAGCTTGAAGGACCCCACCTGCAGGATGACCGACAGTGTCTCCACCACGAATACCCCACCCATGATCACCAGCAGGAACTCCTGACGCAGCAGCACCGCAATAATGCCCAGCGCCCCGCCCAGGGCCAGTGAACCCACATCGCCCATGAATACCTGAGCCGGGTAGGTGTTAAACCACAGGAACCCTAAACCCGCACCTACAATCGCCGTACAGACGATAACCAGTTCACCTGCGTGACGCAGATAAGGAATGTGCAGATAGTTCGCAAAATTCATGTTGCCGGTTGCCCAGGCGACCAGCGCAAAACCCGCTGCCACGAAGACCGTTGGCATGATCGCCAGACCATCGAGGCCATCGGTCAGGTTCACGGCGTTGCCGGTACCGACGATAACGAAGTACGCCAGCACGATGTAGAACAGACCCAACTGCGGCATCACGTCTTTGAAGAACGGCACGACCAGCTCAGTTGCAGGCGTTCCTTTCCCGGCGATATACAGCGCAAAGGCCACACCCAGCGCAATCACCGACATCCAGAAGTACTTCCAGCGGGCTATCAGACCCTTAGTGTCTTTACGCACCACTTTGCGGTAATCGTCAACAAATCCGATGATGCCGTAGCCCACCAGAACGACCAGCACGCACCAGACGTACGGGTTCCACGGGTAGGCCCACAGCAGCACAGACACCACGATCGCGGTGAGGATCATAATCCCACCCATCGTCGGGGTACCGCGTTTACTGAAGTGCGATTCCGGACCGTCATTACGAACGACCTGACCGAAAGAGAGTTTTTGCAGGCGAGCGATCATCCGCGGGCCCATCCATAAAGAGATGAACAGCGCGGTCAGCAGGCTGACGATGGCGCGAAACGTCAGATAGGAAAAGACGTTAAAGCCGGAATAATATTTGACCAAGTGCTCGGCCAGCCAAACTAGCATGTTCCATTCTCCTGTAATGCGCGTACTACCTCTTCCATGGCGGCACTACGTGAACCCTTCACTAAAACGGTAATGATCGATTTTTCTTCGACTAACGCACGAAGATGAGCAATTAAGGAGGCCTTATCGGCAAAATGCTCCCCTGCCCCACTCGCGCTGCTGATAACTTTGCTCAGTACGCCAACGCTCAGTACACGGTCAATCCCTGCGTCTTTTGCAGCCTCTCCCACCTGACGGTGGCAGGCTTCACTTTCTTCGCCCAGCTCAGCCATATCGCCGACTACCAGCACGCGGTAGCCCGGCATATCAGCCAGAACCTGTACCGCAGCCGTCATCGAACCCACGTTGGCATTGTAGGAATCGTCCAGCAGCAGCTTATTCTCAGCAAGCGTAATCGGGAACAGGCGTCCCGGAACGGCTTCGAGCGTTGCCAGCCCCTGCTTTACCGCCTGCAGGTCAGCGCCAACCGCCATCGCCAGGGACGTTGCCGCCAGCGCGTTAGCAATATTGTGACGACCCGGCAGCGGCAGCAGCACGTCAACGTTCCCCTGCGGGGTCTGCAGCGTGAACTCGGTACCGTGGCTGGTAACATGAATGTTGGTGGCCGTAAAATCGCTGTTCGCGGCGTTCGGTGAGAAACGCCATACTTTGCGATTGCCAATGATGTTCTGCCAGTTCAGCCAGTCGTTGTTATCCGCATTCAGAATGGCGATGCCGTCCTGCGCCAGGCCGGTATAAATCTCCCCTTTCGCCTTCGCAACACCCGCCAGGGAACCAAAGCCCTCAAGGTGCGCCGCGGCCAGGTTATTCACCAGCGCCGCTTCCGGACGCGTCAGGTCGACGGTCCAGGCGATTTCGCCCTGATGGTTGGCGCCTAATTCAATCACCGCAAACTGATGCGCTTTCGTCAGACGCAGCAACGTCATCGGCACGCCGACATCGTTATTCAGGTTGCCTGCGGTATACAGCGTATTGCCGCACTGGCTCAGGATAGAAGCGGTCATTTCTTTGACCGAGGTCTTGCCGGAGGAGCCGGTCAGCGCCACTACGCGAGCCGGAACCTGCTGGCGGACCCACGCCGCCAGCTCACCGAAAGCGAGGCGAGTGTCTTTCACCACCACCTGCGGCAGTGCGCAATCAAGCTTACGGCTCACCAGCAGCGCACCCGCACCGGCTTCTTTAGCCTGCTGCGCGAAATCATGCGCATCGAAACGCTCGCCTTTCAGCGCCACAAACAGACAACCCGCCGTAATTTTACGGGTGTCAGTGGTGACAGCGTCGATGGTCAGGGAGTCACCGTGCAGTTCGCCATGGGTGATACTGGCAAGTTGGCTCAGCGTTACGCTAATCATGCCACCACTCCCAGCAGGCGGGCTGCGGTTACGCGGTCGGAATAGTCGAGACGGCGATGTCCGACTACCTGATAATCTTCATGGCCTTTGCCGGCCAGCAGAACGACGTCGTTCTCTTTCGCCTGCATGATCGCGTTGGTCACCGCTTCCGCACGGCCTTCTTTGACGATGGCGTGTCCGGCATCAACCATGCCAGCCAGAATGTCATTGATGATGGCGCGAGGCTCTTCGGTACGCGGATTATCATCCGTCACCACCGCGATGTCGGCGAACTCTTCGGCAATGGCGCCCATCAGAGGTCGTTTGCCTTTGTCGCGATCGCCACCGCAACCAAAGACGCACCACAGTTTGCCAGTACAGTGCAGACGCGCAGCCTGCAGCGCTTTCTCCAGCGCATCCGGCGTGTGGGCGTAATCGACCACAACCGTAGGCTTACCTGGCGCACTGAAGACTTCCATGCGCCCGCATACCGGCTGCAGACGCGCAGCGGTGCTCAGCAGACGGTCAAGCGGGTAATCCAACACCAGCAGCGTTGCCAGTGCCAGCAGCAGATTGTTGACGTTGAACGCGCCCATCAGGCGGCTTTCAATTTCACCGTCGCCCCAGCTTGAGGAGAACTGAATGGTCGCCCCGCTGTCGTGGTAGTTCACCGCGGTGGCTTTCAGCCAGCGGCCACGGCAGTTCGGATTGATGTGGTCTTCCATGGAAACCGCAACCGCATCCGGCAATTTTTCCAGCCAGCGGCGGCCCACTTCGTCATCGGCATTAATCACCGCCTGACCGCAGTGGTGTGTAGAGTAGAGCAGCCATTTTGCGGCTTCGTAGTGCTCCATATCACCGTGATAGTCCAGGTGATCGCGACTCAGGTTGGTGAACACCGACGCGGCAAATTTCAGCGCGGAAACGCGGTGCTGTACCAGACCATGGGAAGAGACTTCCATCGCTGCGAAGGTTGCTCCTTCAGCCGCCAGTCCCGAAAGCACGTGCTGTACGTCCACCGCGGAGCCGGTGGTGTTTTCCGTCGGTACCACTTTATCCAGCAGGCCGTTGCCGACGGTCCCCATCACCGCACTGGTTTCGCCGAGCAGCTGCGCCCATTGTGCCAGTAGCTGAGTCGTCGTGGTTTTACCGTTGGTTCCGGTGACGCCCACCAGACGCAGTTGTTCAGATGGCTCACCGTAGAAACGTCCGGCAAGTGCCGACAGGCGCTCATTCAGTTGGCTTAAATAGATAACCGGGACGCCGTGCATCTCGCGGATCTCGCCGTCATTGGCCTCATCTTTGGCCTCAGCAATAATGGCAGCAACACCTTGCGCTATCGCCTGCGGGATATATCGACGCCCGTCCGCCTGATGACCTAATACCGCAATGAAAAGATCGCCCGAAGCAGCCACACGGCTGTCGAGCGTCATCTCCCGCAGTTCTCGCGCAGGTGCATTCGGCACCCACGGAGCAAGAAGGTCGCGCAAATTACGATCTGCCACCTGTTCCCTCGCCTTGATTAATCACAAATTCACTTTTCTCGCCTGTCGCCAGCGCATCCGGTTCAATGTTCATGGTGCGCAGAACGCCGCCCATGATGGCACCAAACACCGGCGCGGAAACGGCGCCACCGTAGTATTTACCTGCCTGTGGATCGTTGATAACCACGACCAGCGCAAAGCGCGGCTGGCTCGCTGGCGCAACGCCCGCGGTGTAAGCAATATATTTGTTGATGTAGCGGCCATCCGGCCCTACTTTTTTCGCCGTACCGGTTTTAATCGCGATGCGGTAGCCTTTGATTGCGGCCTTCACGCCACCGCCGCCCGGCAGTGCAACGCTTTCCATCATGTGAACGACGGTACGAACGAGTGGTTCCGGGAAGATACGTTCGCCCGGAACCGGCGGATCAACCTTGGTAATCGACAGCGGACGATAAACGCCATAGCTACCGATGGTTGCGTAGACTCGCGCTAACTGTAACGGGGTTACCATTAGCCCATAGCCGAAAGAGAAGGTGGCCCTCTCTATGTCAGACCACCGTTGTTTTTGAGGATATAAGCCACTGCGTTCTCCGACCAACCCCAAATTGGTCGCTTTTCCGAGCCCAAAACGTGAGTAAGTATCTACTAACGCTGAGGACGGCATCGCTAACGCTAGCTTGGAGACGCCAACGTTACTCGACTTCTGTAGTACCCCGGTCAGGGTCAATTCGCTGTAGCGTGCCACGTCTTTGATCTCGTGGCCGTTAATTCGATATGGAATCGTATTCAGGACGCTGTTTTCATTGACAATGCCGCGCTGCAGCGCCGTCATGACCACCATCGGTTTAACCGTTGAACCAGGCTCGAACACGTCGGTGATGGCGCGGTTACGCATCGCGTCTTTTGCAGTGCCGGTGAAGTTGTTCGGGTTGTAGGAAGGACTGTTCGCCATCGCCAGCACTTCGCCGGTGGAAACGTCTACCAGCACCGCGGTTCCTGACTCGGCCTTGTTAAAGGCCACGGCGTTGTTCAGTTCGCGGTACACCAGCGCCTGCAGACGTTCGTCGATGCTGAGCGCGAGGTTGTGTGCAGCCTGACTGTCGGTGGAAGAGATATCTTCAATGACGCGGCCATAGCGATCTTTACGCACGATACGCTCGCCCGGCTGGCCGGTTAGCCATTTATCAAAGCTTTTTTCAACGCCTTCAATGCCTTCGCTATCGACGTTGGTGAATCCGATGAGGTGAGCGGTAACTTCGCCGGAAGGATAGTAGCGGCGCGACTCTTCACGCAGGTAAATACCCGGCAGTTTAAGTTTCTTGATGTAATCGGCCATGTCAGGGTTAACCTGACGGGCGAGGTAGATGAAGCGGCCTTTCGGGTTAGCGTTGATGCGCGACGCCATCTGATCGAGCGGCATTTTCAGGGCGTCTGCCAGCGCTTTCCAGCGGTTATCAAGGGTTATCCCCCCCGCATCATGCAGCGCTTTCGGGTCGGCCCAGATAGCTTTCACCGGCACACTCACCGCCAGCGGGCGACCAGAGCGGTCGGTTATCATGCCGCGCGACGTTGAGACTTCCTGAACGCGCAGTGAGCGCATATCGCCCTGACGCACCAGCATATCCGGGCTCACAATCTGTAGCCAAGCCACGCGGCCTAACAGGAAACCCAGCGCCAGCAGAATACAGCCGCACAGCAACGCAAAACGCCAACTGACAAAGTTGGCCTGTTCTTCCTGACGTTTTGCTTTCTGCGTTTTTGCCGCTGCTTTCATGCGTCGCAATAATCCTTATTTCTGTACAACGATGTTTTCCTGTGAAGGATCGACATGCTGCATCTGCAGCTTTTCCGTCGCGATCCGTTCCACCCGGCTATGGTCGCCGAGCGCGTTTTCTTCGAGGATCAGGTTGCGCCACTCAATATCGAGTGCATCACGCTCCAGAACCATCTGTTCACGTTGTGCGGTCAAAAGGCGCGTATGGTGCGCCGTAGTGACGACGGTCACCGCCGTCACGATAATGCATATGAACAAGCAGAGTGGCAGCTTCCCAAACCGCAAAAGATCGTCACCGATAACGCCAGGCAAGGCATGACGTTCGTTGCTTCCAATCGATCCTTTTACTTTGCTTAGGGCCTCTGTCACTCTGCTGATCATGCGTTCGTCCTTTCTGCGATACGCAGCACTGAACTACGAGCGCGTGGATTCTCTGCCACTTCATCTTCGCCCGGCATCAACTTGCCTAGTGCTCGCAAATGACGGCCACCCAGTTTCCTGAGTTGCTCCTCCGTCATCGGGATCCCCGCCGGGACTTGTGGACCGCGGCTTTGCTCACGCATGAAGCGTTTCACAATACGGTCTTCCAGCGAGTGGAAACTGATGATGGAAAGCCGCCCACCCGGGGCAAGCACGTCGAGCGAGCTTTTTAGCGCCTGCTCTATCTCCTCCAGTTCACTGTTCACCCAGATGCGCACCGCCTGGAAGGTACGGGTCGCGGGATGTTTGTACTTGTCTTTCACCGGTGTTGCTGCTGCAACCACCTCTGCCAGCTCTTTCGTGCGGGTCATCGGCTGTTCGCGGTTACGCTCAACAATGGCGCGGGCAATACGTTTGCCGAAGCGCTCTTCACCAAAGGTTTTGATGACCCAGGCGATGTCGGCTTCTTCCGCCGTTTGCAGCCACTCAGCTGCCGATTGTCCGCGGGTTGGGTCCATACGCATGTCCAGCGGACCATCGCGCATAAAGGAGAAACCGCGTTCCGCATCGTCAAGCTGCGGTGAAGAGACACCAAGATCGAGGAGGATCCCGTCAATCTTGCCGGTAAGTTCGCGCTCGGCAACGTAATCGCCCAGCGCGGAAAAAGGTCCATGCACGATGGAAAAGCGAGGATCATCGATGGTTTGTGCAACGGCGATCGCTTGTGGATCCCGGTCAATAGCCAACAGACGTCCTTCCGCCCCAAGCTGCGAAAGAATCAGACGCGAGTGGCCACCACGGCCAAAAGTGCCATCAATGTAAATACCATCCGGACGAATGTTCAGACCGTTGACGGCCTCGTCCAGTAGTACCGTTGTATGTTTAAAGTTTTCCATCATTTTATAAGGACAAATCCTGCAATCGTTCCGACAGCTCGCCGGTATCCGACTGCTCAGCGTCAATATCTTCCCTGACCCGTTGATACCAGGTCGTTTCATCCCACAGTTCAAACTTATTGAACTGCCCGACCAGCATCACTTCTTTGGTCAGTCCGGCGTGTTGCCGTAAAACCGGCGCTATCAGCAAGCGGCCCGCATTATCCATCTGACATTCGCTCGCATGTCCTAACAACAAACGCTGTACGCGGCGTTCGGCGGGATTCATGCTCGACAGTCGCGACAATTTTTGCTCAATAATTTCCCATTCCGGGAGCGGGTAAAGCAGCAGGCACGGGTGATGAATGTCAATGGTGCACACCATTAGACCGGAAGCGTCTTCGACTAGCCTGTCGCGGTACCGTGTTGGCACGGCTAAACGACCTTTGCTGTCGAGATTGACTAACGTTGCCCCTCGGAACATGCCAGCCTCACCCCTTTTCACCACTTTCACCCACAAATTCCCACATAAAGGAGTTTACGGAGCAGAGGAAAACCTTGTCAAGCCAGCACTGAGGCCAGAGGAGTTAAAAATCCCATTAATGACGGCAGATATTCGCCCTGTTTATTTTTTCATCAACCAACGAGGCAAATTAAGGCTATGAATATTTGTAAGAAAAAAACAAATCCATTCATGCTCGTTAAAAGAAACTCAATATCATCGAGGGAAAATATAAAGTGTCAGTTTGCGACGTGCGCGGCATTTTAGGACATTCTGCTGGTGGTTAACAGTCCCTGATGCTCGGCCCTGCCACCATTTTTCCGCCGCGCCACGACGGGTACGGCGCCGTTAGTGGGAGAAGTGTTTGTTAATTGGGCAAATCGACTGAGGATGTAACAAAATAATTCAAATGTAATGAATGGTTACTGCAATTTCTGGGGTAAAAGCAAGAATTGACCTGATTAAAATACGAATTTAATTAACGTCCTGGATAAATTAAAGAATTGTCTGAATATCAGCATAACCTTAATTTCCCAGGGGGAAAAAGTAATGAAGGTAGCCGGGGCTACCTCCATTTTTCAACTTAGTGGCGGCTCAAACTACCACGACGGTAGAGGTTACGTCGGATACGGCTGAGGCCTGGCTTTGGCTTACGTGGTTCATCGAGGCTCGCGAGCACGATCTCCAGCACGCGCTCGGCGACATCACGGTGACGCTGCGCAACGGCCAGCACCGGGCACTGCAGAAAATCGAGCAGCTCGTGATCGCCAAAGGTGGCAATCGCCAGCTCAGACGGCAGCTTGCCTTCACGGCGCAGCGTTACGTCCATGACGCCCTGCAGTAATGCAAAGGAAGTGGTGAACAACGCCTCCGGCATGGCGTGCGTCTCCAGCCATTTTTCAAACAGCGCGCCCGCCGCTTCACGTTCATAGCTGTTGGCATAGAGGAAGTCGACCGTGCGCGGATCATCTTTCCAGGCGGTACGGAAGCCCTGCTCACGCAGGAAGCTTACGGAAAGCTCTGGTAAAGCACCGAGGTACAACACGCTTTCAGCCGGGAATTTACGCAGTTCCGCCGCCAGCATCTCCGCATCGTCCTGATCCGCACCCACGACGCTGGTAAAATGTTCGCGGTCGAGGGCACGATCCAGCGCCACAATCGGGAACGAGTCATTAGCCCAGCGCTGATAGAAAGGGTGCTCTGGCGGCAGAGAGGTGGAAACGATAATCGCATCCACCTGGCGTTGCAGCAGATGCTCAATACAGCGCATTTCGTTGTCAGGCTGATCTTCAGAGCAGGCAATCAGCAGCTGATAGCCACGCTGACGCGCCTGGCGCTCCAGGTAGTTGGCGATCCGGGTATAGCTGGTGTTTTCCAGATCGGGGATCACTAATCCTATTGAGCGTGTGCGTCCTGCACGCAGACCCGCGGCAACCGCATTGGGGTGGTAGTTATGCTCACGCACAACGGCCATCACTTTTTCGACGGTTTTATCGCTAACGCGGTACTGCTTCGCTTTACCGTTAATCACATAGCTCGCGGTAGTCCGGGAAACACCGGCGAGCCGGGCGATTTCATCCAGTTTCACAATTGCCCCTTGCGTAAAATGTACAAACTATAACCACTGTTAAAATATGGGATAAATGCTACATCATCTAAACGCAGAATGCTGACTGCGGCAACCGCTTTTGTCGACACTTATCACGGGTTTTGCAAAAAAAAGCCCGACTGATGACCGTCGGGCTGAAGTTTTTCAGCAAAACCTTTAGCGCATGATCTTATCACCGCGCGATAAACCGACCACGCCGGAGCGCGCCACCTCGACAATCCGCGCCACATCTCGCAGTGACGCGAGAAACGCATCCAGCTTGTCGCTGGTGCCAGCTAGCTGAACAGTGTAAATCGAGGGAGTAACGTCGATAATCTGCCCGCGGAAGATTTCGGTGTTTCGCTTCACTTCTTCGCGTCCGTACCCGCTGGCCTGTACTTTCACCAGCATGATTTCACGCTCTACATGTGCCCCCTGCCCCAGCTCGCTGACGCGCAACACATCCACCAGCTTGTGTAGTTGCTTCTCTATCTGCTCAAGCACTTTCTCATCGCCAACGGTCTGGATTGTCATGCGTGAAAGCGTTGGATCGTCAGTCGGCGCTACGGTCAGGCTTTCAATGTTGTAGCCACGCTGGGAAAAAAGCCCAATGACGCGCGATAACGCGCCCGATTCGTTCTCGAGTAATACCGATAGTATCCGGCGCATAATCAGGTTCTCTCCGTTTTACTGAGCCACATATCACCCATTGTGCCACCGCGAATTTGCATGGGGTAAACGTGCTCGCTGCCGTCGACGGTAACATCAACAAACACCAGTCGGTTTTGCCGAACGGCTTCCAGCGCCTCCTTCAGCTTGCCTTCCAGCTCTTCCGGCTTATCAATGCGAATACCAACGTGACCATAGGCCTCCGCCAGGCGGACGAAATCGGGCAGCGATTCCATATAAGATTGCGAGTGGCGACCGGAATAAATCATGTCCTGCCACTGTTTCACCATTCCGAGATAGCGGTTGTTGAGATTCAGCACCAGCACCGGCAGCTCGTACTGAAGCGCAGTAGAAAGTTCCTGAATGTTCATCTGGATACTGCCATCACCGGTGACGCAAATTACCGTTTCACCCGGTAGCGCCATTTTCACCCCCAGCGCGGCAGGAAGGCCGAAGCCCATGGTGCCCAGGCCACCGGAGTTTATCCAGCGACGGGGTTTATCAAAGGGGTAGTAGAGCGCGGCAAACATCTGGTGCTGACCAACGTCGGAAGTCACGTAGGCGTCGCCGTTCGTTAACCGCCAGATAGTTTCAATCACCGCCTGTGGTTTAATCGCCAGGCTTTGGGTGTCGTACTTCAGGCACTGGCGCGCGCGCCATTGCTCAATCTGTTGCCACCAGTCGCGGACCTCATCCAGCGGTTGAGCTGCTGCCTCCTGATCGACAAGCTCCAGCATTTGATCCAGCACCTGACCCGCATCGCCAACGATGGGAATATCTGCGGCTACCGTTTTAGAAATAGAGGTGGGGTCGATGTCGATATGCAGCACCGTGGCATCCGGGCAGTATTTCGCCAGATTATTGGTCGTGCGATCATCAAAGCGAACGCCGACGGCAAAAATGACGTCAGAATGATGCATCGTCATGTTGGCTTCGTATGTGCCATGCATCCCCAGCATCCCCAACGCCTGCCGATGCGTTGCCGGGAATCCGCCAAGCCCCATCAGTGAAGAAGCCACTGGCAGGTTGAGCTTTTCAATCAACGTACGCAGCTGCGCATGGCACTGCGAATTTATCACTCCGCCACCGACGTAAACTACCGGCTTTTTTGCCGCAATCAGGGTCTGCAGCGCGCGTTTGATCTGCCCTTTGTGACCCGTCGTGGTGGGATTATAGGAGCGCATACTGACCGACTCCGGCCAGGAGTACGGCAGCTTATTTGCCGGGCTCAGGATATCTTTCGGCAGATCGACCACCACCGGGCCAGGGCGTCCACTGGCGGCAAGCCAGAAGGCTTTTTTCAGCACACCCGGGATATCTTCGGTTTGCTTCACCAGGAAACTGTGCTTCACCACCGGGCGCGAAATCCCCACCATGTCGCACTCCTGAAAGGCGTCATAGCCGATGAGCGACGTCGCTACCTGACCTGAGAGGATAACCAGCGGAATCGAATCCATATAAGCCGTTGCGATCCCAGTGATGGCGTTGGTCGCTCCCGGTCCGGAAGTCACCAGCACCACACCCACTTCCCCCGTAGCCCGTGCCAGACCGTCGGCCATGTGAACAGCGGCCTGCTCGTGGCGGACCAGCACATGATCAATGCCGCCAACGGTATGCAAAGCATCATAAATATCGAGGACAGCGCCCCCAGGATAGCCGAACACCTGCTTTACGCCCTGATCGATTAACGATCGGACTACCATCTCGGCTCCAGACAACATCTCCATGGTTCGCCTCCCGGCATGAACATAAACGCGCGTTTTCTCACATTCACTTAACATAACCGCTCGTTACCAGGCAGGCAATCACCCCCTAACCGGCGTCAAGCGCCTGAAAAAGCAGAAAAGAAAGCCATTAAACAAAAATATGGTGAATTACTTCAGAGATGGGAAAAGGAGATACTGATTACTCGGGATAATCGTTAAAGAACAGGAATTGATCCATTTTGTACGGAAAAAAGTAAGATAACCAAAACAACAAACAGAACGATATGCTGGATTATTTTATAATAACAAAACAAACAGGACGCCAAAGCGCCCGGGTTGTTTTGGGATTCACTAACGCTGACAAATAGCCGCCAGCAGTTCTTCCATCCACTGATGACCTTTATCGCGACCCGCAGCCTCATGCCAGGACAGATAACAGGTACGGCTGTTTAATTTCAGCGGCAAAGGTAATATCTGCAGATCGAGTTTATCAGCGAACTCTTCCGCCAGACCGCGTGGCGCAATAGCAACCATTTGCGTTTGGGCTACCACATTCAGAACGCTAATTAGCGCCATCCCCTGGTAAGCAACGCAGGATTGTTTATCTATCGTGTCATACCAGGGCTGACTGAATGAGGCATATCGCTCCAGCGAAACTACGGCATGTTGTTCCTGATAAATATCACTTTCTTTTAATGGACCGCTCAGGCGAGGATGCTTACGGCTGGCGACCAGAACCATTTCATCTTTAAATACAGGAATACATGAGAACTCCGGACGACGGAACTCCTCATAGCCCAGAACAAATTCAATTTCCTGATAGCGTAGCTGGTGTTCTGTATTTTGATTTAAGGATGACTTAAATACCAGGCTAATATTCGGTGCTATTTCTTTCACTCGATTAAAAATGAGTGATGTTAAATAGTTATCGAGCGGACTGCAGACACAGAGATGGAACACGCGTTCGCTGCTAAGCGGATCAAACTCGGATCCCGGCAGCTCATTTTGCACCAACTGCAGCGCCTGACGTACTGAAGCGAACAGCTGAAAAGCCCTGGCCGTAGGCTGGATCCCCCGCCCATAACGCACGAAAAGCTCATCATTAAACATCAGTTTCAGGCGGGCTACCGCGTTACTGACAGCAGGTTGCGACATCCCCAGCGTCTGTGCGGCACGCGTGATGTTTTGCTCCTGCATCACCGCATCAAACACGGTCAATAAATTTAAATCCACCATTCTGAGCTGTGGTTTAACCACAAACGACGGCTCAGCCTGGCGCTCAATTCTATCCACGGGCATTTCTAACTCCACTGTCACGATAAGCTCCCTTTGCATTAATGCAATAATAAATTCTGACAATATGATTTATCATGCATATAAAATCAGCAAAAGAGAAAAATATAAAAATAGGAAAATATAAAGACAGCCGGTGTCCACACGCGAAGATTCGGGTAAAAACGGTATTCGAATTCACCAAACCATAACTGGCCTTAATGAAACAAATGTAATCATAAACCAGAACAATAAGCAACGCTTGCGCTTAGCATAGATAATTGTAGTAAAAATAAATTGTATATTTAGTGACAATTAAACGATTAACAATTATTTTTCAAAAGAAACACGAATTTATTATTAAATTTATTTTCCAAATGAATAACATTAGACGAATCATATAGATAACTTTATCACATCAAAGATAAGCTGAAATAACCAGCTGCAAGCAAATTTAATAAAATGATTCAAAACATGTAAAACATGAACCGCCGTCGGAAGAATCATCGCCGCGACGCGGCGAGCATCAGCACGATAAGCTAATTCACCCTACCATAATCGTTAAAGAAAACGTGTTTTTCCGGACACAGGGGTTGACTTCAAATGGTGTATCCAGTACCACTAAAAGCATATCGAATTGAACTGGAGTTGGACAACATGATTCGCACGTCACATTTCACCAGCCTACTACTACTAAACGCCTCATTTGTGCGCGGTAGTCTGGTGGGCGACGTTCAGCGATAAGTCCTCCTCCAGAAACAAAGACAACCCGCGCCATTGCGCGGGTTTTTTTATGCTCGTAGCAAGGCGCCCAGAACCATCAAGGACCTAAACCATGAGCCAGCAAGTCGTTATTTTTGATACCACTTTACGTGACGGTGAACAGGCATTACAGGCAAGTCTGAGCGTAAAAGAGAAGTTGCAGATTGCTTTTGCCCTGGAGCGTATGGGCGTCGACGTGATGGAAGTCGGGTTTCCGGTCTCTTCCCCGGGCGATTTTGAATCCGTACAAACCATCGCCCGGCAGATCAAAAACAGCCGCGTTTGCGCTCTGGCACGCTGCGTGGAGAAAGATATCGACGTCGCCGCAGAGTCGTTGAAAGTCGCGGAAGCCTTCCGCATTCATACTTTTATCGCCACCTCACCGATGCACATCGCCACCAAACTGCGCAGCACCCTGGACGAGGTTATCGAACGCGCCGTCTATATGGTCAAGCGCGCACGTAATTATACCGACGACGTTGAGTTCTCCTGTGAAGACGCAGGTCGTACCCCGATTGCCGATCTGGCTCGCGTAGTGGAAGCGGCAATAAGCGCCGGTGCCACGACGATCAACATTCCTGACACCGTCGGCTACACCATGCCGTTTGAGTTCTCTAATATCATTACGGGTCTGTATGAGCGCGTCCCCAACATCGATAAAGCCATTATCTCTGTGCATACCCATGACGATTTAGGTCTGGCCGTTGGCAACGCCATTGCGGCAGTTCACGCGGGTGCCCGTCAGGTAGAAGGCGCAATGAACGGTATCGGCGAACGTGCCGGTAACTGCTCGCTGGAAGAAGTGATCATGGCCATTAAGGTGCGCAAAGACATCATGAATCTGCACACCAGGATCAATCACCATGAGATCTGGCGCACCAGCCAGACCGTCAGCCAGATCTGCAATATGCCGGTCCCGGCGAACAAAGCGATTGTTGGCACCGGTGCCTTCGCGCACTCCTCTGGGATCCACCAGGACGGCGTGATTAAAAACCGCGAAAACTACGAAATCATGACCCCGGAATCCATTGGCCTGAACCAGGTGCAGCTGAACCTGACCTCACGCTCCGGCCGTGCGGCGGTGAAGCACCGTATGGAAGAGATGGGTTATCAGGAAGCCGACTACAACATGGACCATCTGTACGATGCATTCCTGAAGCTGGCGGATAAAAAAGGCCAGGTCTTTGACTACGATCTGGAAGCTTTGGCCTTCATTAATAAACAGCAGGAAGAGCCAGAACACTTCCGTCTGGATTATTTCAGCGTGCAGTCTGGCTCAAGTGATATCGCTACTGCGTCAGTCAAACTGGCCTGCGGTGAGGAAATCAAAGCCGAAGCCGCTAACGGCAACGGCCCGGTCGATGCGGTGTATCAGGCCATTAACCGTATTACCAACTACAACATCGAGCTGGTGAAGTACGGCCTGAGCGCCAAAGGCCAGGGTAAAGATGCGCTGGGCCAGGTAGATATCGTGGCTAATTACAACGGCCGCCGCTTCCACGGCGTGGGCCTGGCGACCGATATCGTTGAGTCCTCCGCGAAAGCGATGGTTCACGTGCTGAACAATATCTGGCGCGCCGCCGAAGTCGAAAAAGAGCTGCAACGTAAAGCGCAGAATAATGAAAATAAAAAGGAAACCGTGTGATGTCGAAGAATTACCATATTGCCGTATTGCCGGGTGACGGCATTGGCCCGGAAGTCATGAGCCAGGCCCTGAAAGTACTGGAAGCTGTGCGCCAGCGTTTTGCGATTCGTATCTCCACCAGCCACTATGACGTGGGCGGGATTGCGATTGATAACCACGGAACACCGTTGCCGCAGGCGACGGTAGAAGGCTGCGAAAACGCCGATGCGGTACTGTTTGGCTCCGTTGGTGGTCCGAAATGGGAACATCTGCCACCCGCTGAACAGCCTGAGCGCGGTGCACTGCTGCCGCTGCGTAAACACTTTAAATTATTCAGCAACCTGCGTCCGGCAAAACTGTACCAGGGTCTGGAAGCGTTCTGCCCGCTGCGCGCCGACATCGCCGCTAACGGTTTCGATATTCTGTGCGTTCGCGAGTTAACTGGCGGCATTTACTTTGGTCAGCCAAAGGGCCGTGAAGGCAGCGGTCAGCATGAAAAAGCGTTCGATACCGAGGTGTATCACCGTTTTGAGATCGAACGTATCGCGCGTATTGCTTTTGAATCAGCGCGCAAGCGTCGCCATAAAGTCACCTCAATCGATAAAGCGAACGTCCTGCAGTCTTCCGTACTGTGGCGCGAAGTGGTCAACGAAATCGCCCGCGACTACCCGGACGTTGAGCTGGCGCACATGTACATCGACAACGCCACCATGCAGTTGATTAAAGATCCGTCGCAGTTCGACGTTCTGCTGTGTTCAAACCTGTTTGGCGACATCCTCTCTGACGAGTGCGCGATGATAACCGGTTCGATGGGGATGCTGCCTTCCGCCAGTCTGAACGAGCAGGGTTTTGGTCTGTATGAACCGGCAGGCGGCTCCGCGCCAGACATCGCCGGGAAAAACATCGCTAACCCGATTGCCCAGATCTTGTCTCTGGCGCTGCTGTTGCGCTACAGCCTGGACGCCGGCGAAGCCGCAAACGCCATTGAACGCGCGATCAATAAAGCATTAGAGAACGGCGTGCGTACGGGTGATTTATCCCGCGACGGCGCAGCGGTTAGCACCGATGAAATGGGCGATATTATTGCCCGCTATGTCGCTGAAGGGGTGTAATCATGGCGAAGACGTTATACGAAAAGTTATTTGATGCGCATGTGGTACACGAAGCGCCGAACGAAACCCCGCTGTTGTACATCGACCGCCATCTGGTGCATGAAGTCACCTCACCGCAGGCGTTTGATGGCCTGCGCGCCCACCATCGTCCGGTTCGTCAGCCTGGCAAAACCTTTGCCACAATGGACCATAACGTCTCTACCCAGACGAAAGATATCAATGCCTCCGGCGAGATGGCCCGCATCCAGATGCAGGAGCTGATTAAAAACTGTAATGAGTTTGGCGTCGAGTTGTATGACCTGAACCACCCTTATCAGGGTATCGTCCACGTCATGGGCCCGGAACAGGGTATCACTCTGCCAGGTATGACCATCGTCTGTGGTGACTCCCACACTGCCACCCACGGAGCCTTTGGCGCGCTGGCATTTGGTATCGGTACTTCTGAGGTTGAGCACGTGCTGGCCACGCAGACCCTGAAACAGGGTCGTGCCAAAACCATGAAGATTGAAGTGAAAGGCAAAGCGGCACCAGGCATCACCGCGAAAGATATCGTGCTGGCGATTATCGGTAAAACCGGTAGCGCAGGTGGCACCGGCCACGTCGTGGAGTTTTGTGGCCAGGCTATCCGTGACCTGAGCATGGAAGGCCGCATGACCCTGTGCAACATGGCGATTGAAATGGGCGCTAAAGCGGGTCTGGTTGCTCCGGATGAAACCACGTTTAACTACGTGCAGGGCCGTCTGCATGCCCCGAAAGGCCAGGATTTTGCCGACGCCGTCGCCTACTGGAAAACCCTGAAGACCGACGAAGGCGCAGCTTTTGACACCATTGTCACCCTGCAGGCGGAAGAAATTGCCCCGCAGGTCACCTGGGGTACCAACCCGGGTCAGGTCATCTCCGTCACCGACGCAATCCCCGATCCGGCGTCGTTCAGCGACCCGGTGGAGCGCGCTTCGGCTGAAAAAGCGCTGGCCTATATGGGCCTGAAACCCGGCATTCCGCTGACCGAAGTCGCTATCGATAAAGTTTTTATCGGCTCCTGTACCAACTCGCGAATTGAAGATTTACGCGCCGCCGCAGAAATTGCCAAAGGCCGTAAAGTCGCGCCAGGAGTGCAAGCGTTAGTGGTACCGGGTTCCGGCCCGGTAAAAGCGCAGGCGGAAGCAGAAGGTCTGGACAAAATCTTCATCGAAGCCGGTTTTGAATGGCGTCTGCCGGGCTGCTCGATGTGCCTCGCGATGAACAACGATCGTCTGAACCCTGGCGAACGCTGCGCGTCTACCAGCAACCGTAACTTTGAAGGCCGTCAGGGCCGCGGTGGTCGTACCCACCTGGTCAGCCCTGCAATGGCGGCAGCCGCAGCGGTCACCGGTCATTTTGCCGATATTCGCGGTATTAAATAAGGAGCACATCATGGCAGAGAAATTTACCCAACACACGGGCCTGGTGGTTCCTTTAGATGCCGCCAACGTCGATACCGACGCGATTATTCCCAAGCAGTTTTTGCAGAAGGTCACCCGCACCGGGTTTGGCGCACACCTGTTTAACGACTGGCGTTTTCTCGATGACAAGGGCGAGCAGCCGAATCCGGAGTTCGTGCTCAACTTCCCGGTGTATAAAGGCGCCTCTATTCTGCTGGCGCGGGAAAACTTTGGCTGTGGCTCTTCGCGTGAGCATGCCCCCTGGGCGCTGACCGACTACGGCTTTAAGGTCGTTATTGCCCCGAGCTTCGCCGACATCTTTTATGGCAACAGCTTTAACAACCAACTGCTGCCGGTAACGCTGAGCGAAGCGGAAGTGGATGAACTGTTTGCGCTGGTGCAGGCAAATCCGGGAATAACCTTTGAGGTGGATCTGGAAGCCGAAGTAGTGACAGCCGGTGATAAGACATACCGCTTCAGCATTGACGCATTCCGCCGTCACTGCATGTTGAACGGCCTCGACAGCATCGGGCTGACGCTGCAGCATGAAGACGCGATTGCCGCGTATGAGACCAAACAGCCCGCATTTATGCACTAAGGCTGATGCCGGATGCGGCTTCGCCTTACCTGGCCTACTCTATTGACGCCGTAGATGTAGGCCGGATAAGCGTAGCGCATCCGGCGTTTTTATCCCCTACACGTCCTTCACCCGCCAGGTCATCACCAGTGCCACCAGAGAAATGGCTGCAATCACCCAGTAGACGCTGAAGTGTCCGTAACTTTGCGCCAGCGCCCCCTGTATCACTCCCGCCAGGATAACCCCGGTAGAAATACTGTTAGTGAACAGCGTAGTCGCCGATCCGGCGCGCCCCGGCATCAGATCCTGGAACCACAGCATGCCGATCCCCGCCACAATACCGATAAACACCGCGTTGAAGAACTGCAATAACAACAGCGCAGTACGGCTATGGAACATAATCAATCCGACGTAAAACAGCACACCGGCGGCTACCGCCGTCAACATCATCCGCCGTTTCCCAAAGCGCTTCACCACGTAGCCCGCGAGGATCATCGCCGGGATCTCAAGCCCCGCGGCGGTTCCCATCAGGACGCCCGCGAGACTGTCCGGCAGCCCAAGATCGGCGCTTATCCACAGCGGCATATCGATGATATACATGGTGTTGCAGGTCCACATCAGCGTGGAGGCGATGAACAGCATTCTGACGTTCTTATCTCCCCACCCCGCAACGTCGGTCACGGCAACGGCGGCGGGCTGCTCCACCCGAGCCACCGCCGGCAACGCCAGCGCTATCAGCAGCAAGCTCACCACGAAGATCCCGGCGGCGATAGTGAACATGGTGGTAAAGCCGTAATTAAGCGCCAGCATGAACGCCAGCGGTGGGCCAATCACCCAGGCAAGCGACAACTGAGCACGCATGACCGAGCTGAACATCACCACTTCTCGCGCCGAACTGTCGGCATATTCACGCGCCAGGGCAAACAGCTGAGGCATGGCAGTATTGGCAAGCGATGCCAACAGCACGCCGCAGGTGATAAGCGTCAGGTAATGGCGGTTAAACGCGAACAACAACGCGTTACCCACCGCCATCAGACAGCACAGCATGATGAGCTTACGCCGATCGCCCCGGCTGTCGGACCGTTTCGCCAGCCACAGGCTGACAAGGATCCCGGCAATGGCGTTAACGGTATAAAACAGCCCGACCCAGAAAGGTTCCGCCCCCACTTCGCGGCTCAAAAACAAACTGAGCGTCGGAGCCTGCAGCGCACCGGCCACGCCCATCATGAAAGCCACCAGCATAAAAGCCGCGTAGACGCCGTTGAGCCGCCGTCCCATCGTCACCAACCAGAGCATGAATCATCCTTAACGCAAACAGGAAACGAAAAAAGCCAGCAGAAATTTTCTGCTGGCGGGTGATTACACCAATACTCAGTCACACATGATTCGGGCTGGCCGAGGAGCACATTAACGGGATGTAACTTCCAGGTGCATCATCGACTCGCTTCATCGAGAGCCATTATTGGCCTAATATAGGGATTAATAAATTGCTGAGTTTTTGTCGGGAGTTCCTCTTTTATGTCGTCTGCTCGCCTGCAACAACAGTTCATCCGCTTATGGCAGTGCTGTGAGGGGAAAACGCAAGAAACGACCCTGAATGAGCTGGCAGAGTTACTGAGCTGCTCGCGCCGCCATATGCGTACCTTGCTCAACACCATGGAATCGCGCGGTTGGTTGACGTGGGAAGCCGAAGCCGGACGCGGCAAACGCTCGCGCCTGACCTTCCTCTACACCGGCCTTGCCCTGCAGCAGCAGCGCGCCGAAGACCTGCTGGAGCAGGACCGCATCGATCAGCTGGTACAACTGGTTGGCGATAAGGCGACCGTGCGGCAAATGCTGGTATCGCACCTTGGTCGTAGCTTCCGCCAGGGGCGGCATATCCTGCGCGTGCTGTACTATCGCCCGATGCGCAACCTGCTTCCCGGTACGCCGCTTCGCCGCTCTGAAACCCATATCGCCCGGCAAATCTTCAGCTCGCTGACGCGTATAAATGAGGAAAATGGGGAACTGGAAGCCGATATTGCTCACCACTGGCAGCAAATTTCCCCTTTGCACTGGCGCTTTTTCTTGCGTCCTGGTATTCACTTCCACAATGGCCGTGAACTGGAAATGGCGGATGTGATCGCTTCTTTGAAGCGGGCTATCGCGCTGCCGTTATATGGCCATATCACGCAGGTCGCCTCTCCTACCGCCTGGACGCTGGACGTGCACCTTTCGCAGCCAGACCAGTGGCTGCCGTGGCTACTCGGGCATGTCCCTGCGATGATCCTGCCGCAGGAGTGGGCCTCAATGCCGCATTTCTCCCGCTTGCCGGTAGGCACGGGTCCCTACGCCGTTGCGCGGAATAATGAAAACCAGCTCAAGATCCACGCCTTTGAAGAGTATTTTGGCTACCGGGCGCTTATCGACGAAGTGAACGTCTGGGTACTGCCGGAAATCAGCGAAGAGGTTAGCTGCGGGCTGACGCTGGAAGGCCCGACAACCGGAGAAAAAGCGGTAGAGAGCCGTCTCGAAGAGGGTTGTTACTACATGCTGTACGATGCCCGCTCGCACAAGGGTGCCTGCCAGGATGTACGCCAGTGGGTAAGCCAGGTGCTCTCTCCGGCGAGCCTGTTGTATCACGCCGACCAACAGTATCAGGGATACTGGTTCCCGGCCTACGGCCTGCTACCGCGCTGGCACCATGCCCGCCCGGGCCAGGGTGAGAAGCCTGCCGGACTGGAATCCCTGACGCTGACCTACTATCGTGAACACGTTGAACATCACAACATCGCGCAAATCATGGCTCGGTTGCTCGCCGAACACGGGGTACAGCTCGAGATTCAGGAGCTGGACTACGACGAATGGCACCGGGGCGAAGTGGTGAGCGATATGTGGCTGAACAGCGCCAACTTCACCCTGCCGCTCGATTTCTCTATTTTTGCCCAGCTGTATGAAGTACCGCTTATTCAACACTGCATTCCTGTCGACTGGGAAAAAGAGGCTGCCCGCTGGCATGCCGGAGAGATGAATCTGGCGAACTGGTGCCAGCAGCTCATCAACCAGCGCGCCATTGTGCCGCTGATCCACCACTGGTTGATGATTCAGGGACAGCGCAGTATGCGCGGCTTGCGTATGAACACGCTCGGCTGGTTTGACTTTAAGTCAGCCTGGTTCGCGCCACCGGAGCCCTGATACTTTCGTAACCGAGGCAAAATCATTACACTAGGCCGTTCTCAACGGGGTGCTGCGCCTGCGCGGCTGAGAAAATACCCGTCGAACCTGATCCGGATAACGCCGGCGAAGGGATTTGAGGCTGACTCAAAATCCTTTGCCACCTGGTTAACTTGAGGTGCAAAGTGTTAAAAAAACTCCTGCCGTTACTGACATTGGCCGCGCTTCCTGCGTTCGCTAAACCCGTTCTGACCGTTTACACCTACGACTCTTTCTCCGCCGACTGGGGTCCGGGGCCGGTGGTGAAAAAAGCCTTTGAAGCCGACTGCGACTGCGAACTTAAGTTTGTGGCGCTGGAAGACGGCGTTTCTCTGCTTAACCGTCTGCGGATGGAAGGTAAGAACAGCAAAGCCGACGTGGTGCTGGGCCTTGATAACAACCTGCTCGAGGCTGCGACCCAGACCGGTTTGTTCGCCAAAAGCGGCGTTCCGACTGAGAGCGTAAAAGTACCGGGCGGCTGGAAAAACGACACCTTTGTGCCATACGACTACGGCTACTTCGCCTTCGTGTATGACAAAAACAAGCTGAAGAACCCGCCGAAGAGCCTGAAAGAACTGGTAGAAAGCGACCAGAAATGGCGCGTGATTTACGAGGATCCGCGCACCAGTACGCCGGGTCTCGGCCTGCTGCTGTGGATGCAAAAAGTCTATGGTGACAAAGCCCCTGACGCCTGGCAGAAGCTGGCGAAAAAAACTGTCACAGTGACCAAAGGCTGGAGCGAAGCCTACGGCCTGTTCCTCAAAGGGGAAAGTGACCTGGTGCTGAGCTATACCACCTCTCCGGCCTACCACATTATTGAAGAGAAGAAAGATCAGTACGCCGCCGCCGACTTCAGCGAAGGCCACTACCTGCAGGTGGAAGTTGCCGCCCGTACTGCCGCCAGCAAGCAGCCGCAGTTAGCAGAAAAATTCCTGAAATTTATGGTTTCTCCGGGCTTCCAGCAGGCGATCCCAACCGGCAACTGGATGTATCCGGTGACCGACGCTGCACTTCCTGCCGGATTTGAAAAATTGGCCAAACCGTCAACCACGCTGGAGTTCACCCCGCAGCAGGTGGCATCTGAGCGCCAGAACTGGACACGGGCATGGCAACGCGCCGTCAGCCAGTAATCCCTGGCTGGCTCATTCCCGGTCTGACGGCGTCCACGTTAATGGTCGCCGTCGCACTGGCGGCCTTTTTTGCCCTGTGGTTTAACGCCCCCGCCGGATCGTGGGGTGATTTGCTGCAGGACAGTTACCTGTGGCACGTGGTGCGCTTCTCGTTCTGGCAGGCGTTTCTCTCCGCGCTGCTCTCCGTGGTACCGGCTATCTTTCTCGCCCGCGCGCTCTACCGACGCCGTTTCCCCGGCCGCAACGCTCTGCTACGCCTGTGTGCCATGACCTTAATTCTGCCGGTGCTGGTGGCGGTATTTGGCATTCTTAGCGTGTATGGTCGCCAGGGCTGGCTGTCCACCCTGTTTCAGGCGCTGGGCTGGGAGTGGACGTTCTCACCCTACGGCCTGCAGGGCATTCTGCTGGCACACGTCTTCTTTAACATGCCGATGGCAACGCGCCTGCTATTGCAGGCGCAGGAGCAAATCCCCGGCGAACAGCGCCAGCTTGCCGCCCAGCTTGGCATGCGTGGGCTCGACTTCTTCCGTCTGGTGGAGTGGCCGTGGCTGCGCCGTCAGATCCTGCCGGTATCCGCACTGATTTTTATGCTCTGCTTCGCAAGCTTCGCTACCGTGCTATCCCTCGGCGGCGGGCCGCAGGCCACCACCATTGAGCTTGCGATCTATCAGGCGCTGAACTTTGATTATGACCCGGCGCGGGCGGCGATGCTGGCGGTTATCCAGATGGTCTGCTGCCTGGGACTGGTGTTGACCAGCCAGCGTCTGAGCAAAGCCATTGCGCCTGGCACAACCCGGATGAACGGCTGGCGCGATCCCGACGACCGGGTATGGAGCCGGATTGCTGACACATTGCTCATTGGCCTTTCGCTGCTACTGTTACTCCCCCCGCTGCTGGCGGTGATTGTCGATGGCCTCAACCGCCAGCTCCCACAGGTGTTGATGCAGCCGGTGCTATGGCAGGCACTGTGGACCTCTCTGCGCATTGCGCTGGCGGCAGGCATACTGAGCGTTGTCCTGACCATGATGCTGCTGTGGAGCAGCCGGGAGCTACGCGCCCGCCGTCGTCCACTGGCCGGCCAGGCGATGGAGCTCAGCGGTATGCTGATTCTGGCGATGCCTGGCATCGTGCTGGCTACCGGCTTTTTCCTGCTACTGAACAACTCCGTGGGATTGCCGGAATCAGCGGATGGTATCGTCATCTTCACCAACGCATTGATGGCAATCCCTTATGCTCTGAAGGTGCTGGAAACGCCGATGCGCGATGTCAGTACCCGTTACGGCACCCTGTGCCAGTCGCTGGGGATGCAGGGCTTCAATCGCTTACGCATTGTGGAACTGCGGGCGCTGCGTCGCCCCATAGCGCAGGCGCTGGCGTTTGCCTGCGTATTGTCGATTGGAGATTTTGGCGTGGTGGCGCTGTTTGGCAACGACAACTTCCGTACGCTACCGTTTTATCTGTTCCAGCAGATTGGCTCATATCGCGGCAACGATGGCGCTGTCACCGCACTCCTGCTGTTGCTGCTGTGCTTTATTCTTTTCACCGCGATTGAAAAACTTCCGGGACGCGATGCTAAAACTCAATGATGTCACCTGGCTGTATCAGCATCTGCCGATGCGCTTTACCCTCTCTGTACGCCAGGGAGAGCAGATAGCCGTACTCGGCCCCAGCGGGGCGGGAAAAAGCACACTATTAAATCTAATCGCCGGCTTTCTCACCCCGGCAAGCGGCACTATCCTGATAGAAAATCAGCCCCATACCCATACCCCGCCGTCGCATCGCCCGGTCTCCATGCTGTTTCAGGAGAATAATCTCTTCAGCCATCTGACGGTGCGCCAGAACATAGGGCTGGGTCTGGATCCGGGCCTGCGCCTCAGCGAGGCGCAGCAGCATAAGCTGGAAGTGATTGCTGAACAGATGGGGATCTCCTCGATGCTCAGCCGTTTGCCCGGTGAGCTTTCCGGTGGGCAACGTCAACGTGCGGCGCTGGCGCGCTGCCTGGTACGAGAACAGCCGATATTGCTGCTGGATGAGCCATTTTCAGCGCTGGATCCGGCACTGCGTCAGGAGATGCTGCTGCTGGTAAACGATGTCTGTCGCCGCCAGCACTTAACATTGCTGATGGTGTCTCATAGTGTGGAAGATGCCGCCCGTATCGCCGAGCGCGCGCTGGTGGTAGCGGAAGGCCGAATCGCCTGGGATGGGTTAACCGGGGAGTTACTCAGCGGCGAAGCCAGTGCCTCACCGCTGCTCGGGATTACACGCCGTTAGCGGCTGACCACTTTCGCCAGAATATCGAGGTATACCGGCATCAGCGGGTGGCGGAACACGGCCACCAGCGCCACCACTGCAACGCCAAGCAGTAACGGTGCCAGCCACAGCAGGCGACTACGCGGCAAATATCGCGTCAGCCGATCGCGGCTCGCCTTGCCACTGCGCCACAGACGCCAGCACAGATAGGCGGCAACCCATAACAGCAGCGCAGCCAGCAGCAATAACCATTTAAACCCACTGCTTTGCATGTCGGCAGGAATATCGATTGCCGCCCCTGCGAGGATCCCCGGCAGGAAATAGACCGGCGGCCACAGCAGGCAGCCGATGATATTCGGCAGCGCAAATTTGGCAACCGACAGATCCAGCATTCCTGCCACCATCGGCACCAGCGGACGGGTCGGCCCGACAAAGCGTCCTACCAGGATAGTAAACATGCTGTGCTGATGCAAAGCGTGTTCGGTCTTATCCAGTAGCGATTTGTTTTTCTTCATGAACGACCAGCGGTGCAGCGGCTTTTTGAAGCGCCAGCCAAGCCAGAAGGAGATCCAGTCGCCCAGCAGACAGCCGATGATGCCCGCCAGCCACGCCTGCCAGAAACTTATCTCGCCACCGCCAATGAGCGCACCAAGCCCGGCCATCATCACCGTTCCCGGCAGAATAAGCCCAACCAGCGCCAGTGACTCAAGAAACGCCACCAGTGCGACAGCAATCAGCGAATACATCGCCGACTGCGTAATGAAGTGTTCCAGCATTGCCTGCATAGCGCGTCCGGTCAGGAAAAAGAGTCAGGGATTCTCAAAGGGTCCCGGCGAGGAGTCAAGCAAAGTCGTTACTTTCCTGTAACAAAACAATACCACATAACGCAGGTTTTTTGCGGTAAGGCGACGCTTAAGGATATACTCGAAAAGCCAGCAGCAGACGCAGCTTTCCCAGTGAAATCACTGGCGGAGCGGCGAGTCGCCGTTCTGTATTTATTTCTGCGACATTGACCCTAAGGTGTTCCGGAGTACGACAGCACACTACGTGTGCGCGCTTCGCGAAGGTACACCTTCACACCTTACGGAATCATTTTGTGGTGCGCTGCTGCTGGCACCTCGATAAGGAGCATCGTTCGTATGAATGCCGCACAGCTTAGCCTGGTTTCGCTTGAACTTACCGGTCACCCGTACTGGAGCCCGCACAAACAGCTCCGCTGCCTGTACGCGCTCAGCAATCACAGCGAGCGTCATTACCGCACGCTTTCATTACCCAAGCGCAGCGGCGGCATGCGCAACATTCAGGTCCCCGACCCTCTTCTCAGGCAGGTTCAACGGCATATTCTGCGCCACGTGTTGTCACTACTGCCGCTCTCACCCTTCGCCACGGCCTGGCGCCCCGAGTACTCGTTGCGGCACAATGTTCTGCCGCATCTTGGGAAAAAACAGGTGCTGAAGCTCGATATTGAGAACTTCTTCCCTGGCATTATCTTTCCGCAGGTTCAGCAGTTAGCCTTCGCTAAAACCTGCCTGCCCTATGCCGCGACAACGCTTTTAAGTCACCTCTGCTGCTACCGGGACCGTCTGCCGCAGGGTGCCCCAACGTCACCGATGCTGGCAAACCTGGTGATGCGCCCTTTTGATGATTACATCGGTGACTGGTGCCAGCAGCAGGAGATCGCCTACACCCGCTACGGCGACGATATGACCTTTTCCGGTGATTTCGACGCCCGACGGGTGCAAAATAAAGTGGCCGGTTTTCTTGGCGAAATGGGTATGGTGCTCAACGAGGGTAAAACCCGGGTGATGAGGCGCGGTCAGCAGCAAATAGTCACCGGCATTATTGTTAACGAATCCACGCCCCGTGCCCCGCGCGAGATGCGCAGGGCGCTACGACAGGCGCTCTATTATTATGGAAAATATGGAGCTTCAGCCGTTCCCGAGGGCTTTGATGAGCAACAGTGGCTACAGTCGCTGCACGGCAAAATCACCTTCATCCTGCAGATCCACCCGGAAGATGCTGCCCTGCAGCATGCCCGCGGAATACTACAACGGCAACTGAAGGCTATTCGCAGCCAGCCCTGAACTCACTGGGGCTCGCCCCGGTGCATTTCTTAAAGACCCGTGAAAAATAGAGCTGATCTTCGAACCCCACGTTACGTCCCACGCTTGAAACCGGCATTCGCGTCGTACTGAGCAGCAGTTTGGCCTGGCTGATACGCTGGTCTTCACGCCAGCTAAGCACGCTGACGCCCAGCTGCTGCCGGAAAAGATGCGACAGCCGCGACGGTGAAAGGCACACGTGTTGCGCCACCCTTGCTATCTCAAAATGCGGGTCGGCCAGGTGATCGCTGATGTACTGGCAGGCATCGCGTACCCGATTGTCCATCGGCGGATGCAGCGACTCGTTGATGGCTTCCATTCGGCGTAGCAGTAACTGCTCCAGCAGGTTTATCGCCAGCAGTTCAGAGTAACGTCCGGCACCCTGCCCGGCTTCGATGATTTGCCCGAATAACCCGGCAAAGCAGGCCAGATGCGCATCATCCGGGCGGTAAAAACCGGTCTGACCGAAGAGGGTCGGCCAGCTCAGCCATTCGTGCCAGTAGGCGCGTGGGCGGAAGTAAACCCACTGGTGATACCACTCTTCTGCATCCGGATGGCGGCCATAGTGGTGAATTTCACCGGGAGGAAACAGAACGATATCACCCGGACGGCAAACAAACTGCCGGCCATGGTTGTTAATGATCCCTTCTCCGCGAACCGTCAGGTTAAGGATATAGCCCTTCATACCTGCCGGACGGTCGATAAAAAAATCGAGATACCCTTCGGCCTCAATAGGCGTTAATCCCGCCACCAGATGGGCATTAAACGAATAGCCAGGTAACAGAGGATCGTTCTGCGTTTCAGCCATTTTCTTCAGTACTCCCGGAGTTAATCAAGGAAACCAATTGTCCATATTGATATTTCTGTCCCTGGTACTGTTCTTCACGCCCGAAAGCCCAGAACATTATCGCTACAGCCCGCTTAGCTCAGGAAAGCGACTGCGAATAACGGTATCTGACGGGTAACGAAAGTGTCTATAAAGACGGCTGAAATGTCCACATTGATTCTTTGCACGACATCACACTTTGCTACGCCATAGCCATTTAGTCCATAAGATTAGCGGTTCCAGCCTGACCCTTTTTAACAGCGATATCTACTGTTTCCCCATGACCTTTCTTGCATGGAGTAACACGATGGCAATAGCAATTGGCCTCGATTTTGGCAGCGATTCTGTCCGCGCACTGGCGGTGGATTGCGCCGATGGCCGCGAAATCGCCACCAGCGTCGAATGGTATCCGCGCTGGCTGGAAGGACGCTTTTGCGACGCGCCGCACAACCAGTTTCGCCACCACCCGCTTGATTACATCGAAGCGATGGAAAGCGCGTTAAAAAGCGTGCTGGCGGAGCTTGGCGAAGCGCGGTGTGCGCAGGTGGTAGGGATTGGTGTAGACAGCACCGGTTCAACGCCCGCCCCGATTGACGCGCAGGGCAACGTTTTGGCTCTGCGCCCGGAATTCGCTGATAACCCCAATGCCATGTTCGTGTTGTGGAAAGATCACACCGCGGTGGAAGAAGCCGAAGCCATCACCCACCTGTGCCATCAGCCGGGCAATATCGATTACTCGCGCTATATCGGCGGAGTCTACTCCAGCGAATGGTTCTGGGCCAAGATCCTTCATGTTACTCGTGAAGACCGACGTGTGGCGCAGGCCGCCGCCTCGTGGGTGGAGCTGTGCGACTGGGTTCCGGCTCTGCTTTCCGGCACGACCGCCCCGGCATCACTTCGCCGGGGTCGCTGCAGCGCGGGGCATAAGTCGCTGTGGCACGAAAGCTGGGGAGGACTGCCGCCTGCCAGCTTCTTCGACGCGCTGGATCCGATTCTGAATCAGCACCTTGAATACCCGCTTTTTACCGATACTTTTACCGCCGACCTTCCGGTAGGGACGCTGTGCGCCGAGTGGGCCAGTCGCCTGGGGCTTGCACAGAGCGTAGTGATTTCCGGCGGCGCATTTGACTGCCACATGGGTGCCGTTGGCGCGGGCGCACAGCCGAATACTCTGGTGAAAGTCATTGGCACTTCTACCTGCGATATTCTGATTGCCGACCAACAGAGCGTGGGCGATCGCGCGGTGAAAGGGATTTGCGGCCAGGTCGACGGCAGCGTCGTCCCGGATTTCATTGGAATGGAAGCCGGGCAATCTGCCTTCGGTGATATCTACGCCTGGTTTGGCCGTATTCTCGGTTGGCCGCTTGAACAACTGGCACAACAGCACCCGGAACTCAAAGACCAGCTCCAGACGGCCCAGAAACAGCTGCTTTCAAACCTCACCGACGCCTGGGCGAAAAACCCGTCGCTGGAGCATCTGCCGGTGATCCTCGACTGGTTTAATGGCCGCCGAACGCCGGACGCCAACCAGCGTCTGAAAGGCGTCATTACCGATCTGAATCTGGCGACGGACGCCCCGGCGCTGTTCGGTGGGCTGATTGCCGCCACCGCCTTTGGTGCTCGTGCCATTATGGAGTGTTTCACCACCCAGGGGATCCCGGTCAACAACGTCATGGCCCTCGGCGGCATCGCGCGCAAAAACCCGGTGGTGATGCAGGTGTGCTGCGACGTTTTAAATCGCCCGCTGCAGATAATCGCCTCTGACCAGTGCTGCGCGCTGGGCGCCGCTATCTTCGCCGCCACCGCTGCGGGCGAATTCACCGATATTCCTGCTGCACAGCAGCGGATGGCGAGCAATGTCGAAGTGACGCTGCATCCGCGAGCGCAGCAGGCTCAACGCTTCGAGCAACTGTATCAACGCTATCGCCAGTGGGCCACCAGTGCGGAACAGCACTATCTCGCGAAACCCACAGTTTCTCAGCCAGCTCTGACTCATTAAGGACACCAGAATGAAGATTTTTAATCAGTATGAAGTGTGGTTTGTCATCGGCAGCCAGCATCTGTATGGCAGCGAAACGCTACGTCAGGTGACTCAGCACGCCGAACACGTGGTCAATGCACTGAATGCCGAAGCCGGGCTCCCTTGCCGTCTGGTGCTGAAACCACTCGGCACCACTCCGGATGAAATCACTCGTATCTGCCGCGATGCCAACTACGACGACAAATGCGCCGGGCTGGTGGTGTGGTTGCACACCTTCTCTCCGGCCAAAATGTGGATTAACGGCCTGACCATACTGAATAAACCGCTACTCCAGTTCCATACTCAGTTCAATGCCGCGCTGCCGTGGGACAGCATTGATATGGACTTCATGAACCTGAACCAGACCGCACACGGTGGCCGCGAGTTTGGCTTTATCGGCGCGCGCATGCGCCAGAACCACAGCGTGGTTACCGGGCACTGGCAGGATAAGCACGCGCACCAGCGTATCGGATCATGGATGCGCCAGGCCGTCTCAAAGCAGGATACCCGCCAGCTGAAAGTGGTGCGCTTCGGCGACAACATGCGTGAAGTGGCGGTGACCGACGGCGATAAAGTGGCTGCGCAGATCAAGTTTGGTTTTAGCGTGAATACCTGGGCGGTCGGCGATTTAGTGCAGGTAGTGAACGCGGTCAGCGAAGGAGATATCAGTGCGCTGGTTGATGAATATGAAAGCTGCTATCGGCTGACCCCTGTCGCACAGGTGAACGGCGACAAACGCCAGAACGTCCTTGATGCCGCCCGCATTGAGCTTGGCATGAAGCAGTTTCTTGAGCAGGGCGGGTTTCATGCTTTCACCACCACCTTCGAAGACTTACATGGTCTGAAGCAGTTGCCGGGTCTTGCGGTTCAGCGCCTGATGCAACAGGGCTACGGTTTCGCCGGTGAAGGCGACTGGAAAACCGCCGCGCTGCTGCGCATCATGAAGGTCATGGGTACCGGTCTTAGCGGCGGAACCTCTTTTATGGAGGATTACACCTATCACTTCGACAATGGCAACGATCTGGTGCTGGGTTCACACATGCTGGAGGTCTGTCCAGGCATCGCAACCGATGAAAAACCAATTCTCGATGTTCAGCCGCTCGGCATTGGCGGCAAAGCCGACCCTGCCCGCCTTATTTTCAACACCCGTACCGGCCCGGCGATTGTCGCGAGCCTTATCGATCTCGGCGATCGTTTCCGCCTGCTGGTGAACACCATTGAAGCCGTGAACACGCCGCATGCTCTGCCGAAACTGCCGGTGGCCAACGCGCTGTGGAAAGCACAACCGGATCTGCAGACCGCCTCAGAAGCGTGGATCATCGCCGGTGGCGCACACCATACCGTGTTCAGCCATGCGTTGACGCTTGACGACATGCGCCAGTTCTCCGAGCTGCACGGCATCGAGCTGACGGTCATTGATAACGACACCCGCCTGCCAGCGTTCAAAGACGCGCTGCGCTGGAACGAAGTGTATTACGGCCGTCAGCGTTAACCGTCTTGCCCGGTGCGCTTCGCTTACCGGGCCTACATTGTGGCGTAGGCCGGATAAGCAACGCGCATCCGGCATAAGGGAGAGCACTATGCTCAATACACTCAAACAGCAGGTACTGGACGCCAATCTGGCCCTGCCGCGGCACCATCTGGTCACTCTGACCTGGGGCAACGTCAGCGCGGTCGATCGCGAGCATGGCGTGCTGGTGATAAAACCGTCCGGTGTCGACTACAGCGTGATGACACCTGCCGATATGGTGGTGGTCAGCCTTGAAACCGGTGAGGTGATTGAAGGGAATAAAAAGCCGTCGTCAGACACGCCGACCCACCGTTTACTGTATCAGGCGTTTCCATCGATTGGCGGGATCGTGCATACCCATTCCCGGCACGCTACCATCTGGGCGCAGGCGGGGCAGGCGATCCCGGCAACCGGTACCACGCATGCCGACTATTTTTATGGTGCGATCCCCTGCACGCGAAAAATGAGTGAGCAGGAGATTAACGGCGAATACGAATGGGAGACCGGCCGGGTAATCGTCGAAACCTTCCGACAGCAGCACCTCGACGCACAGCAAATGCCCGGCGTGCTGGTGCACTCTCACGGCCCCTTCACGTGGGGCAATAACGCCGAAGAGGCGGTGCACAACGCCATCGTGCTGGAAGAGATCGCCTACATGGGCATTTTCTGCCGCCAGCTGGCGCCGAAATTACCCGATATGCAGCAAACTCTGCTGGATAAACACTACCTGCGTAAACACGGGGCGAAAGCGTACTACGGGCAGTAATTACTGTACAAAACCTCAGTAAACGAACTAAAACCAGGCTATACTAACGCCTGGTTTTATTTTGTGAGAATGCAGCGTGGTGCAGGCGCAAGAAGGCTTTTTACTCACCCGTCACTGGCGGGATACTCCTCAGGGCACGGAGGTCTCCTTTTGGCTGGCGACTGACGCTGGTCCGCTGCACGTCACCCTGCCTCCGCAGGAATCCGTCGCCTTTATCCCAGCGCAATTTATCGATACCGTTACCACGCTCCTCAAACGTGAAAACGGCTGGCGACTGGCGCCGCTTGCCCTAAAGGATTTCCATCGCCAGCCCGTCCAGGGGCTTTACTGCCGATCGCACCGCCAGCTGATGCGGCTGGAAAAGATGCTGCGGGAAAACGGCGTCACGGTCTACGAGGCCGATATCCGCCCCCCCGAGCGCTTCCTGATGGAGCGTTTTATTACCGCCCCGGTATGGGTTGAAGGCACTTCTCAGGGCAATGCGCTGGTTAACGCACGCATGAAAGCGAGCCCACACTATCGCCCTGCGCTCAAATGGGTGTCTCTCGATATCGAAACCACCCGACATGGTGAGCTGTATTGTATTGGTCTTGAGGGCTGCGGCCAGCGCATTGTCTATATGCTTGGTCCGGAAAACGGCGACGCCACCGGACTCGATTTTCAGCTTGAGTACGTCAACAGTCGCCCGCAGCTGCTGGAAAAACTGAACGCCTGGTTTGCCGAGCACGATCCGGATGTAGTCATCGGCTGGAACCTGGTGCAGTTTGATTTGCGAGTGTTACAAAAACACGCCGAGCGCTATCGTATTCCGCTGATGCTTGGGCGCGGCAACCGCGAGATCGAGTGGCGCGAGCACGGCTTTAAAAACGGTGTGTTCTTCGCCCAGGCTGACGGACGGCTTATCATCGACGGCATTGAGGCACTAAAATCCGCATTCTGGAGCTTCAGTTCCTTTTCGCTCGAAGCCGTCTCGCAGGAGCTGCTCGGCGAAGGAAAGTCTATTGATAATCCCTGGGATCGGATGGACGAAATTGACCGTCGATTCGCAGAAGATAAGCCCGCACTTGCCACCTATAACCTCAAAGACTGCGAACTGGTAACGCGCATTTTCCATAAAACGGAAATCATGCCGTTTCTGCTGGAGCGCGCCACCGTCAACGGCCTGCCAGCCGACCGCCACGGCGGCTCCGTGGCCTCTTTCAGCCATCTCTATTTCCCACGAATGCACCGGCTGGGTTATGTTGCTCCCAACCTCGGAGAAGTGCCTCCGCAGGCAAGCCCCGGCGGCTATGTGATGGATTCGCAGCCCGGTCTGTATGACTCGGTACTGGTGCTGGACTACAAAAGCCTGTACCCCTCGATCATTCGTACCTTCCTGATCGATCCGGTAGGCCTGGTGGAGGGAATGGCACAGCCTGAAGCGGAACACAGTACCCCGGGGTTTCTCGGTGCGTGGTTCTCACGCGAGAACCACTGTCTGCCGGAGATCGTAAGCCAGATCTGGCACGGTCGCGACGAAGCCAAAGCGCACAAAAACAAGCCGCTATCGCAGGCGCTGAAGATCATCATGAACGCCTTTTATGGCGTACTCGGTACCAGCGCCTGCCGCTTTTTCGATCCCCGTCTCGCGTCCTCGATAACGATGCGAGGCCACGCGATCATGCGCCAGACCAAAGCGCTTATCGAAGCGCAAGGCTATGACGTTATCTATGGCGATACCGACTCCACCTTCGTCTGGCTCAAGCGGGCGCACAGCGAAGAGGAAGCGGCGCAGATTGGCGCGCAACTGGTGCAGCACGTCAACGCCTGGTGGGCGGAAACCCTGCAAGCGGAAAACCTCAGCAGCGCGCTGGAGCTCGAGTATGAAACCCATTTCTGTCGTTTTCTGATGCCAACCATTCGCGGAATGGAAACCGGCAGCAAAAAGCGCTACGCCGGCATGATTCAGGAGGGCATCAGCCAGAGGATGGTATTTAAAGGTCTGGAGACGGTGCGCACCGACTGGACACCGCTGGCGCAGCAGTTTCAGCAATCACTGTATCTGCGTATTTTTCGTCACGAGCCGTACCGTGAGTACATTCTGGAAACTATTGATAAACTGATGGCCGGCGAGCTGGATGAACAGCTGGTATATCGCAAGCAGCTTCGGCGTCCGCTGGAAGAGTATCAGCGGAACGTGCCGCCGCACGTGCGCGCCGCGAGACTTGCCGACGAGCATAACGCCCGGCTGGGACGCCCGCTACAGTACCAACGCCGCGGCAGTATCAAATACATCTGGACCACCGGCGGCCCCGAGCCTCTGGCCTATCAGCAATCTCCGCTCGACTACGAACACTATCTGGAAAAACAACTGGCTCCGGTAGCCGATGGAATTCTCCCCTTCGTTGATGACGATTTTGCTACAATACTGACAGGGCAAATGGGGCTATTTTGATACGTGACGAATAACGCGGCTTCCAGTACCATAGCGCCCTTTCCATTCCTGGACCCAATTTTGACTCACCGCCACACTCGCTGGTGGTGATGAATTATTGCCTGCAATTTATAGAGACAGAGCCGAACAACTATGCCTTTTACACTTGGTCAACGCTGGATCAGCGATACAGAGAGCGAACTGGGATTAGGAACCGTGGTAGCGCTTGATGCGCGTATGGTTACCCTACTTTTCCCGGCGACAGGTGAGAACCGTCTGTACGCACGCAACGACTCCCCAATCACCCGCGTGATGTTTAATCCGGGCGACACCGTCACCAGCCACGACGGCTGGCAGCTCCGCGTTGATGAAGTCCTTGAAGAAAATGGCCTGTTTGCCTATACCGGCACCCGTCTGGACACCGAAGAAGAAAACGTCACCCTGCGTGAAGTACTGCTCGACAGCAAGCTGGTGTTCAGCAAGCCGCAGGACCGTCTGTTCGCCGGGCAGATTGACCGTATGGACCGCTTTGCACTGCGCTATCGCGCACGTAAGTACCAGAGTGAGCAGTACCGCATGCCGTGGAGCGGCCTGCGCGGCCAGCGTACCTCTCTTATTCCGCACCAGCTGCATATTGCGCACGACGTAGGCCGTCGCCACGCCCCGCGCGTACTGTTGGCGGATGAAGTTGGCCTCGGGAAAACCATCGAAGCCGGGATGATCCTGCACCAGCAGTTATTGTCCGGCGCCGCCGAGCGCGTACTGATCATCGTTCCGGAAACGCTGCAGCACCAGTGGCTGGTAGAAATGCTGCGCCGCTTCAACCTGCGCTTTGCGCTGTTCGATGATGAACGTTACGCCGAAGCCCAGCACGACGCCTATAACCCGTTCGAAACCGAACAACTGGTACTGTGCTCACTGGATTTCGTGCGCCGCAATAAAGAGCGCCTGACACACCTGTGCGATGCTGAATGGGATCTGATGGTCGTCGATGAAGCCCATCACCTGGTCTGGAGCGAGGACGCCCCTAGCCGCGAATACATGGCTATCGAACAGCTCGCCGAGCGCGTACCCGGCGTTCTGCTGCTGACGGCAACGCCGGAACAGCTGGGCATGGAGAGCCATTTTGCCCGTCTGCGTTTGCTGGATCCGAACCGCTTCCATGATTTCGAGCAGTTTGTTGAAGAGCAGCAAAACTACCGCCCGGTTGCCGACGCTGTCGCCCTGCTGCTGGCCGGTACCCGTCTGGGGAACGAACAGCTCAATACCCTTGGTGAGCTGATTGGCGAGCAGGATATTGAACCGCTGCTGCAGGCGGCAAACAGCGATAGCGACGATGCTGAAGCGGCGCGTCAGGAGCTTATTGCCATGCTGATGGACCGCCACGGCACCAGCCGTGTGCTGTTCCGTAACACCCGTAACGGCGTGAAAGGCTTCCCGAAACGCGAACTGCACACCATCAAACTGCCTCTGCCGACTCAGTATCAAACCGCCATTAAGGTTTCCGGTATTATGGGGGCGCGTAAGAGCGCCGAAGAACGTGCTCGCGATATGCTCTACCCGGAGCAAATTTATCAGGAATTTGAAGGCGAAACGGGTACCTGGTGGAACTTCGATCCGCGCGTGGAATGGCTGATGGGCTATCTGACCAGCCACCGTTCGCAAAAAGTACTGGTTATCTGTGCAAAAGCAACCACTGCGCTGCAGCTGGAGCAGGTTCTGCGCGAACGTGAAGGTATTCGTGCCGCCGTGTTCCATGAAGGCATGTCTATCATCGAGCGTGACCGCGCTGCTGCCTGGTTCGGTGAAGAAGATACCGGTGCTCAGGTGCTGCTGTGTTCTGAAATCGGTTCTGAAGGCCGTAACTTCCAGTTTGCCAACCATCTGGTGATGTTCGATCTGCCGTTCAACCCGGACCTGCTGGAGCAGCGCATCGGGCGACTGGACCGTATTGGTCAGGCGCACGACATTCAGATCCACGTACCGTATCTGGAAAAAACGGCGCAGTCGGTGCTGGTACGCTGGTATCACGAAGGTCTCGATGCCTTTGAGCACACCTGCCCGACCGGGCGCACCATTTACGACAGCGTCTATAGCCAACTGATTAACTACCTTGCCGCGCCGGAAACCACTGAAGGATTTGATGAGCTCATCAAATCCTGCCGCGAACAGCACGATGCGCTGAAAGCTCAGCTTGAGCAGGGTCGTGACCGTCTGCTGGAAATCCACTCCAACGGTGGCGAAAAAGCGCAGGCGCTTGCACAAACCATCGAAGAGCAGGATGACGAGACCAGTCTTATCGCGTTTGCGATGAACTTGTTCGATATCGTTGGTATTAACCAGGACGATCGCGGGGAAAACCTGATTGTGCTGACGCCGTCCGATCACATGCTGGTTCCGGATTTCCCAGGGCTGCCAGAAGACGGTTGTACCATCACCTTTGAGCGTGATGTGGCGCTTTCTCGCGAAGACGCCCAGTTCATTACCTGGGAACATCCGCTTATTCGTAACGGACTCGACCTGATCCTCTCCGGCGATACCGGCAGCAGTACAATTTCTCTGTTGAAAAACAAAGCGCTGCCGGTAGGCACCCTGCTGCTGGAACTGATTTATGTCGTCGAAGCCCAGGCGCCGAAACAGCTGCAGCTTAACCGCTTCCTGCCGGCGACTCCGGTACGTATGCTGCTCGACAAAAACGGTAACAACCTCGCAGGCCAGGTAGAGTTTGAGAGCTTCAACCGTCAGCTGAGTGCCGTGAACCGCCACACCGGAAGTAAGCTGGTGAACGCGGTCCAGCAGGATGTTCACGCCATTCTCCAGTTGGGTGAAGCTCAGGTAGAGAAAGCGGCGCAGGCGCTTATTGAGGCTGCTCGTCGTGAAGCTGACGATAAGCTCAGCGCAGAGCTGTCACGCCTGGAAGCGCTGAAAGCCGTCAACCCGAACATTCGTGATGACGAACTGGCAGCTATTGAAAGCAACCGTCAGCAGGTAATGGAAAGCCTGGCAGAGGCGGGATGGCGTCTGGATGCACTGCGTCTTATCGTCGTCACTCACCAGTAACAGGAGTCCCTGATGGGAATGGAAAACTACCATCCGCCGCAGGATCCGTGGTTGGTTGTCCTCTACCAGGACGAGCATATTATGGTGGTCAACAAGCCGAGCGGCTTGTTGTCCGTGCCTGGTCGCCAGTCCGAGCACAAAGACAGCATCATGACCCGCATCCAGCGTGATTTTCCGCAGGCGGAGTCGGTGCATCGTCTGGATATGGCGACCAGCGGTGTGATTGTAGTGGCCCTGAATAAGGCGGCTGAGCGCGAGCTTAAGCGCCAGTTTCGCGAGCGCGAGCCGAAAAAGCAATACGTGGCACGCATCTGGGGACATCCGGAAAAAGCACAAGGAATGGTGGATTTGCCGCTGATATGCGACTGGCCGAACCGGCCAAAGCAGAAAGTTTGCTATGAAACCGGAAAAGCGGCGCAGACCGAATATGAAGTGGTTGAATTTGCGGAAGATAACACCGCCCGGGTGGTGTTAAAACCGATCACCGGGCGTTCTCATCAGCTTCGTGTTCATATGCTGGCGTTAGGCCATCCGATTCTGGGGGATCGCTTTTATGCTTCCCCGGAAGCGCTGGCGATGGCTCCGCGCCTGCTACTGCATGCTGAAATGCTAACGATTACTCATCCGGTCTACGGCAACAGCATGACGTTTAAAGCACCGGTCGATTTTTAAATCGTGCGCACGATGCCGGATCAGCAAAGCGTATCCGGCAACAAGCTAAAAATATTATTTAAATCCTTTCTGCTCTTTAATCAGCTCGTAAGCTTTCTGGATTTCCTGCGCTTTTTGCTTCGCCATCTCCATCATTTCCGGCGGCAAACCTTTCGCGACCAGCTTATCCGGATGGTGCTCCGCCATCAGCTTACGATAGGCGCGCTTGATGGTGGTGCTGTCATCTGACGATTTCACACCCAGTACGTTACAGGCATCTTCGAGCGTTGGCCCACGCTGAGCCTGTTGCCATCCGCCGCCCTGAGACTGCTGCTGGTAGCCACCGCCAAACTGTGCGCCACCCTGCATCATGCGCAGGAACATTTCAAACTGCTGGCGCGAAATACCCAGCTCATCGGCAATAACAAACAGCACTTCACGTTCATTAGGATGCAAACTACCGTCGGCAAAGGCCGCCTGAATCTGAATTTCCAGAAACATCCGAATTAAATCAAAGCGTCCAAAACAGACGCTACGCAGCTGACGCATTTTTTCGCGCAGCGGATAGTTGTCGGATTTGCCTACACGAAACGCCTCTTGCGCGGCGGCGCGGGAATCGCCATGCAGATTCATGCGATCCATCAGCTGAGTCGCAATATGGATATCTGCTTCAGTGACGCGGCCTTTTGATTTGGTTAAATGCCCCATCACTTCGAAGGTGGTCGCGAAAAACAGCGACTGTCGCTGCTGTTGATTCACAAAGCCATGCAGCCTGCGCGCGCGGGCCTGATCGAACAAATGACCAACGATAAGCCCCAGCACAACGCCCCAAAAGCCACCGCCCATCATCAGCGCAATAGCGACACCAATCACTTTACCCCAATACTGCATATACTCCCCAAATCGTCCAATTCGTCATGCCAGCGGCTAAAATATGCATTATCATACTCGTCATTCTGCACCGTGCCTAACACCACTGGTGCTAAACGGGAATATACTCGAATGATTCGAGCGGCAATGACGAGGATTAAGACTAGCGTGTTGATGTTGAGTACGTTAGTCTCTGACCGTTTGCCAGCAATGCTTGCCATAGATGACGGAACAACAAATACAACGTATGAAAAAACGTATCCCCACCCTCCTGGCCACGATGATAGCCAGCGCCCTGTACAGCCAGCAAAGCCTGGCCGCCGATCTTGCATCGCAATGTATGCTGGGCGTTCCGAGCTATAACCGTCCTCTGGTGCAGGGCGACACGAATAACCTGCCAGTCACTATTAATGCCGATCATGCGAAAGGGGACTACCCGGATAACGCTATTTTCACCGGCAATGTGGATATTAATCAGGCGAACAGCCGACTGCAGGCCGATGAAGTGCAACTGCATCAGAAACAGGCTGAAGGACAGGTGGATCCCGTACGTACGGTCGATGCGCTCGGCAATGTACACTACGATGACGAGCAGGTAATCCTGAAAGGTCCGAAAGGCTGGTCGAATTTAAATACCAAAGATACCAACGTCTGGAAAGGGGATTACCAGATGGTGGGACGTCAGGGCCGCGGTACGGCGGATCTGATGAAACAGCGTGGTGAGAACCGCTACACCATTCTGGATAACGGTACCTTTACTTCCTGTCTGCCGGGTTCGAATACCTGGAGCGTTGTCGGCAGCGAAGTCATTCATGACCGTGAAGAACAGGTGGCAGAAATCTGGAACGCCCGCTTTAAGCTCGGCCCGGTGCCCGTGTTCTACAGCCCGTATTTGCAGTTACCGGTGGGCGATAAGCGCCGCTCCGGTTTCCTTATTCCGAACGCGAAGTACAGCACCACTAACTATTTCGAATTCTACCTGCCGTACTACTGGAACATCGCACCAAACTTCGATGCCACCATTACCCCGCACTACATGCATAAGCGTGGCGGCGTGATGTGGGAGAACGAATTCCGCTACCTGACCAAAGCAGGAATGGGTACCGTTGAATTCGACTATCTGCCTACCGATCAGGTCTATAAAGACGAAAATCCGAATGTAGATAACAGCCGCCGCTGGTTGTTCTACTGGAACCATAACGGCGTGGTCGATCAGGTCTGGCGTTTCAACGCCGACTACACAAAAGTCAGCGACCCTAACTACTTCAACGATTTCAGCTCCAAATACGGTTCCAGTACCGATGGCTACGCCACGCAGAAATTCAGCGTCGGCTATTTCGTCGATAACTTTGACGCCACACTTTCCACCAAGCAGTTCCAGGTGTTTAACACCAACGGCAACAACTCTTATGCCGCCGAACCGCAGCTGGACATGAACTTCTATCAAAACGACGTCGGTCCGTTTGATACCCGCGTTTATGCGCAGGCGGTGAAGTTTGTCGGTACCAACAGCACCGCGCCGGAAGCGACGCGACTGCATATTGAGCCAACCATCAACCTGCCGTTATCTAACGGCTGGGGCAGCATCAATACCGAAGCCAAGCTGATGGCCACCCATTATCAGCAGACTAATCTCGACAGCTATAACGCCGCCAACCCAAATGCGCAGCTGGATGATACCGTTAACCGCTTCCTGCCGCAGTTCAAAGTCGACGGTAAGATGGTCTTCGAACGCAATGTCGACTGGTATGAGGGTTACACCCAGACGCTGGAACCGCGCGTACAGTACCTCTACGTCCCGTACAAGGACCAGAGCAACATCAACATGTACGACTCAACGCTGCTGCAGTCTGACTACAGCGGCCTGTTCCGCGATCGCGCCTACGGCGGTCTGGACCGTATCGCTTCCGCAAACCAGGTGACCACCGGTGTCACCACGCGTATTTATGATGAAAACGCCACGGAACGTTTTAACGTTTCTGTGGGTCAAATCTACTACTTCACCCAAGCGCGCACCGGAGATAACAATACCTTTAACGATAACGACCAGACCGGTTCCGTTGTCTGGGCAGGCGACACCTACTGGCGCATCTCCGATCGCTGGGGTCTGCGCAGCGGTGTGCAGTACGACACCCGCCTGGATAATATCGCTAACAGTACTTCCAGCATCGAGTACCGCCGCGACGCGGATCGGATGATCCAGTTGAGCTACCGTTACGCCAGCCCGGAGTATATTCAGGCGACGTTGCCGAACAATACGTCTTCCGAGGATTACTGGAAATCTCCGCAGTTTAAAAACGGGATTTCGCAGGTCGGGATGGCGGCAAGCTGGCCTATCGTTGATCGCTGGTCCATCGTCGGTGCCTACTACTTCGACACCAACGAGAACAAACCTGCCGACCAGATGCTCGGTCTGCAGTACAACTCCTGTTGTTATGCGCTGCGCGTCGGCTACGAACGCAAGCTCAACGGCTGGGATTCGCAGAACAACCAGGGCAAGTACGACAACGTGATTGGTTTCAACGTCGAACTGCGCGGTCTGAGTTCCAACTACGGACTCGGCACCCAGCAGATGCTGCGTTCGAACATTCTGCCGTATCAAAGCTCTTTGTAACGTAACAGACTTGAACCCGCCGGACTGGCGGATAATTGAAATGGAAAAAGTATGAAGAACTGGAAAACGCTGCTTCTCGGTCTCGCCATGATTGCGAATACCAGCTTCGCGGCCCCGCAGGTTGTCGATAAGGTAGCAGCCGTCGTTAATAACGGCGTTGTTCTGCAAAGTGACGTCGATGGTCTGATGCAGTCAGTTAAACTGAACGCAGGCCAGGCCGGGCAACAGCTGCCCGATGACGCCACGCTGCGTCATCAGATCCTTGAGCGTCTGATCATGGATCAAATCGTTCTGCAGATGGGTCAGAAAATGGGTGTGAAGGTCACTGACGAGCAGCTCGATCAGGCCATTGCCAATATCGCCAAGCAGAACAACATGAGCATGGATCAGATGCGCAGCCGTCTGGCCTACGATGGGCTCAACTACAACACCTATCGTAACCAGATCCGCAAAGAGATGATCATCTCAGAAGTACGTAACAATGAAGTGCGCCGCCGCGTTACCGTTCTGCCACAGGAAGTCGACGCTTTGGCAAAACAGATTGGCAACCAGAATGATGCCAGCACCGAATTGAATCTGAGCCACATCCTGATCCCACTGCCGGAAAACCCAACGTCCGATCAGGTGAGTGAAGCTGAGAGCCAGGCGCGCAGCATTGTTGACCAGGCGAACAAAGGTGCCGACTTTGGCAAACTGGCTATCTCCTACTCTGCTGACCAGCAGGCGCTGAAAGGCGGACAGATGGGCTGGGGACGAATTCAGGAACTGCCTTCTATTTTCGCTCAGGCATTAAGCACCGCGAAGAAAGGCGATGTGGTTGGCCCTATCCGTTCCGGTGTCGGTTTCCATATTCTGAAAGTGAACGATATGCGTGGCCAGTCACAGGGCGTGAAGGTGACCGAGGTTCATGCTCGTCATATTCTGCTGAAGCCATCGCCTATCATGAGCGACGATCAGGCCCGCGCGAAGCTTGAACAGATCGCGGCAGACATCAAGAGCGGCAAAACCACCTTTGAGAAAGCAGCCAAAGAGTTTTCTCAGGATCCAGGTAATGCTAACCAGGGTGGCGATTTAGGCTGGAACTCCCCGAGCATGTACGACCCGGCATTCGCCGATGCGCTGATGAAACTCAGCAAAGGTCAGGTTAGTGCTCCGGTTCACTCCTCCTTTGGCTGGCACCTGATCCAGATGCTGGATACGCGCAACGTTGATAAAACCGACGCCGCCCAGAAAGACCGGGCTTACCGTATGCTGATGAACCGTAAATTTGCGGAAGAAGCAGCCACCTGGATGCAAGAACAGCGCGCCAGCGCTTATGTGAAAATTCTGAGCAACTAATGACTCATCGTGTCGTTATCACTCCCGGCGAACCCGCCGGGATTGGTCCAGACCTCGTCGTCCAGCTCGCCCAGCGCGAGTGGCCGATGGAGTTGGTGATATGTGCCGACAGCGATTTACTCACAGACCGGGCGGCAACGCTCGGTTTGCCGTTAACGCTCCTGCCCTATCAACCTGACCAACCCCCGGTTCCCCAGCGCGCCGGTACTCTGACGCTGCTGCCCGTTGCTTTACACGCTCCTGCCGAACCAGGCAGACTCAATGTGCTGAACGGTCCTTATGTGGTTGAAACCTTAGCACGCGCCTGCGACGGTGCCGTTAACGGCGAATTTGCAGCCCTCATTACTGGCCCTGTGCACAAAGGTATCATCAACGATGCCGGCATCGCCTTTACCGGCCATACCGAATTCTTTGAAGAGCGCTCGCGGGCAAGCAAAGTGGTGATGATGCTGGCAACGGAAGAGCTTCGGGTGGCGCTGGCTACAACGCATTTGCCGCTGAAAGCCATCAGCGATGCGATTACGCCCGATCTGTTGCGCGAAGTGATTACCATCCTGCACGATGATCTGCAGAACAAGTTCGGTATCAAAAACCCACACGTGCTGGTCTGCGGCCTGAATCCGCATGCCGGTGAAGGTGGGCACATGGGAACGGAAGAGATAGACACCATCATCCCGGTGCTGGAAGAGATGCGTGGAAAAGGTATGAATCTGAGCGGACCGCTGCCGGCGGATACTCTGTTCCAGCCCAAATATCTCGACCATGCCGACGCCGTGCTCGCAATGTACCACGATCAGGGTCTGCCCGTGCTAAAATACCAGGGCTTTGGCCGTGGCGTGAATATCACACTCGGTCTACCCTTTATTCGAACCTCTGTCGATCACGGAACTGCGCTCGATCTCGCAGGCACCGGAACCGCAGAGGTCGGCAGTTTTATTACGGCGCTTAATCTCGCCATCAAAATGATTGTTAAATCTAAATGAATAATCGAGTCCATCAGGGCCACTTAGCCCGTAAACGTTTCGGGCAGAACTTCCTCAACGATCAGTTTGTGATCGAAAGTATCGTCTCGGCCATCAATCCACAAAAAGGTCAGGCTATGGTCGAAATCGGCCCAGGTCTGGCAGCACTGACGGAGCCCGTTGGTGAACGCCTCGATAAACTCACCGTTATCGAGCTGGACCGCGACCTGGCGGCACGCTTACAAACCCATCCGTTCCTTGGCCCGAAGCTGACAATTTATCAGCAGGACGCCATGACCATGGACTTCGGCAAACTGTCCGAAGAGTTGGGCCAGCCGCTGCGCGTCTTCGGCAACCTGCCTTACAACATCTCTACCCCGTTGATGTTCCACCTGTTCACCTATACCAACGCCATTGCCGACATGCATTTCATGTTGCAAAAAGAGGTGGTGAATCGTCTGGTTGCAGGACCGAATAGTAAAGCGTATGGTCGATTAAGCGTCATGGCGCAGTATTATTGCCAGATTATCCCGGTACTGGAAGTACCGCCAGGCGCATTTACGCCGCCGCCAAAAGTGGATTCTGCCGTTGTCCGCCTGGTGCCGCACGCGGTACCGCCGAACCCGGTGAAGAATATTCGTGCGCTCAGCCGCATTACCACTGAGGCATTTAACCAGCGTCGTAAAACTATTCGCAACAGCCTGGGTAACGTGTTCAGCGTCGAGGTGCTCAACGAGCTGGGTATCGATCCGGCACTGCGCGCCGAGAACATTTCTGTCGCCCAGTACTGCCAGTTGGCAAACTGGTTGACGGACAATGCGCCCCAGAAGGAGAGCTAAAGTATGATCGATTCGCCCCGTGTGTGTGTTCAGGTGCAAAGCGTCTACATCGCATCCCAATCATCCCCGGATGATGAGCGTTATGTCTTTGCGTATACCGTTACCATTCGCAACCTGGGGCGTTCGAGCGTACAGCTGCAGGGCCGTTACTGGCGTATCACTAACGGCCATGGGCGTGATACCGAAGTTCAGGGTGAAGGTGTTGTGGGTGAACAGCCACACATCGCCCCCGGCGAAGAATTCCAGTACACCAGCGGCGCGGTTATCGAGACGCCGCTGGGTACCATGCAGGGCCATTATGTGATGGTCGATTTTCATGGGGAGCAATTCTTAGTCGATATCCCCGTTTTCAGTCTGGCTGTACCTGGGCAAATTCACTAATACATGTCTACATATCTCATTGGCGACGTCCATGGTTGCTACGATGAACTGGTCGCGCTGCTCAGGCAGGTCGATTTCGCCCCTGAGCGCGACACGCTCTGGCTCACCGGCGATCTGGTTGCACGTGGCCCGGGCTCACTGGAAGTACTGCGCTTTGTAAAATCACTTGGCGACTGCGTGCGCCTGGTGCTCGGCAACCATGATTTGCACCTGCTGGCGGTCTTTGCGGGCATCAGCCGCAACAAGCCAAAAGACCGGCTGACCCCGCTTCTGGAAGCACCGGATGCCGACGAGCTTATCAACTGGCTGCGCCGCCAGCCGCTGCTGCAGATTGATGAAGAGAAGAAACTGGTGATGGCGCATGCCGGGATCACGCCGCAGTGGGATCTGGCTACCGCAAAACAGTGTGCCCGCGATGTTGAAGCGGTACTGAGCAGCGACTCTTACCCGTTCTTCCTCGACGCCATGTATGGTGATATGCCGAATAACTGGTCCCTGGACCTGAGCGGGCTGTCGCGTCTGAGATTTATCACCAATGCCTTCACGCGTATGCGCTACTGCTTCCCGAACGGCCAGCTGGATATGTACAGCAAAGAGTCCCCGGATAGCGTCCCCGCGCCGTTAAAACCCTGGTTTGATCTGTCTGGACCGGTGACCGACGAGTATAGCGTCGCCTTTGGCCACTGGGCATCTCTGGAAGGTAAAGGCACACCGGAGGGCATTTATGCTCTGGATACCGGTTGCTGCTGGGGCGGGGTGCTGACCTGTCTGCGCTGGGAAGATAAAGCGTACTTTATTCAGCCTTCTAACCGCCATCTGGATCTGGGTGAAGAAGAAGCGGTTGCCTCCTGACAGCGCCTTCCTACTGGCGAAAAAAAAGCCCCGTCTCGGGGCTTTTTTATTAACGACGTTCTAAGATCTCGAAACAGTAGCTGTGCGAGTTCTGTCCGTCAGCATCGTGAAACTCGCTGAAGGTGGATTCCCAGTGGTCAGGATCGTAATCCGGGAAATGGGTATCACCCTCGACTTCCGCATCAATGTGCGTCAGGTACAGGCGCTGCGCTTTTGGCAGGAACTGTTCGTAAACACGACCACCGCCAATCACCATAATTTCTTCCACGTTGCCACAGGCGGCAATCGCTTCATCAACCGATTTTACCCACTGCACGCGATCGTCAGTACCAGGCTGGCTGCTGATCACGATATTCTTACGCCCAGGCAGCGGGCGACCGATGGATTCCCAGGTCAGACGACCCATTACCACTGGCTTATTTAACGTATTGCGTTTAAACCAGGCGAGATCGGCAGGCAGGTTCCACGGCATAGCGTTTTCCATGCCAATGACACGATCTACCGCTAACGCCGCAATCAAACTGATCATTGAATATTTCCCGGATGCAAAAAATTGTCGCCACTATACGGAAAGCGTAATCTTTCGTCGACTGGCGGTAGAGTAAAGAAAGCGAAAAATTTCCGAATTGCTGGCGAGTCCACGTCCCTGCGATGGACTGCCAGCATTACAGTGGTTATGAAACAAAACGTTAGCCGTAAAGTTTGCGTAACGTCACATTTTGTCTCAGGCGGTTGGTTTACTTTCCGGCTCATCATTGACGTCGCCGGTATGCTTACCTTCTTCCGTTCCCTGCCAGCCGTGGCGCTGAATCAAAGACAGATGATTACGGTCTTCGTTGATGATCCCGGTGAGCATGGTACTCGTCCGTTTGTATACAGCAGCAAACGAGGCATCGTCTTCTTCCGCCATATCCACCATCTCTTCCACCATCTGAATATTGAAGCGGCGGAACAGGTCGGCCCGCTCGCGCGCCTCATAGGCACCCAGACCAAGAGCCTCCAGAACCATACGCCCGGTTTTCAGCGCCCCTTCGAAGGTTTCACGCTCCGGTGCTTCAACCCCTGCCTGACGCAGCTGAATGTAATGATCGACATCGCGGGCGCGAGAAATAATGCGCAGCGACGGGAAGTGCTCTTTTACCAGCTCGGTCAACTGCATGCTGGCCTGCGGGTCGTCGATGGCGTTGATAATCACCTCCGCCTTTGCCGCTCCCGCTGACTCAAGCAGATCCACTCGTGTGGCATCGCCATAGAACACTTTCATTTCAAATTTGCGCAGGGTTTCCACATGGTCCGGATCGTGATCGAGGATAACCATTTTAACGCCGCTTGAGAGCAGCAGACGCCCGGCAATCTGCCCAAAACGTCCGAAACCGGCAATGATGACGCGCGGTTGCTCTTCATCGATTTCATCTGCTTCGCGTTCATCGCCAGCGGTTTTCTCGAAGCGACTTAACAGAACCAGCAGAACCGGCGTTGCCGCCATCGACAGTGCCACCGTCAGGGTCAGTGCCTTCGCCCATTCTGGATCGAGCACGTCAGCCATCTGCGCAGCACCAAATACCACAAAGGCGAACTCACTCCCCTGCCCTAACAGAGCGGCAAACCAGCGACGCTGCGCCTTAGGCACTCCCAGCGGGCGGGCAACCAGCCACAGCATGATAAGCTTGATGGCAAGGAACCCGGCCAGCAAAATCAGGATCCTCAGCGGATGCGTCATCAGGGTGCCAAAGTCCACCGACATTCCGACGCCGATGAAGAACAACCCCAGCAGCAGCCCTTTAAACGGTTCGATATCGCTTTCCAGCGCATGACGGTATTCGGAGCTCGCCAGCAATACTCCGGCGAGAAACGCCCCCATCGCCATCGACAATCCGACTTCTTCCAGCAACAGTCCAAAACCAAACACGAGGAACAGTGCCACGGCGCTGAATACTTCACGCAGCCCCGAACGCGCGACAAAACGCAGAACCGGGCGCGTCACATAGCGCCCGAGCAGCACGACCAGCACCAGTGCGCCCGCCACTTTCAAGGCCGAAAGTGCAAACGCGCCAAGCGTTGTGGAAGCACCGCTGGCCGCCAGCAGTGGGATCATCGCCACCAGCGGGATCGCGGCGATATCCTGAAACAGCAACACCGCAAATGCACTGCGCCCCATCGTGGACAGCGTTAAGTTGCGTTCATTCATTGCCTGCATGGCGATCGCCGTTGATGACAGCGCAAGCGTCATACCGATGAGCTCCGCCACCTTCCAGTCGAGCCCCAGCAGAATACAGAATCCACCGATCAGCACGCCGCAGGCCACCATTTGCAATGCCCCGCCGCCAAATACCGATGCGCGCAGCTTCCACAGCCGCTGCGGATCCAGCTCGAGGCCAATCACGAACAGCATCAGCACCACGCCGATTTCAGCGAAGTGGAGGATGGACTCAGCATCGGTCACCAGCCGTAGCCCCCACGGGCCAATAATACAGCCGGCAATCAGGTAACCGAGCACTGAGCCAAGACCAAGGCGTACAGCAATCGGCACAATCAGCGCCGCAGAACCAAGGTAAATCAACGCCTGTATGAGCGTATGGCTATCCATGATGCGCCTCCTGCCACTCTATCAACCGCTGTTTATAGTGCCGCGCCTGCGCCTGCAGCGTTTCATCATCACAGATAAACGTACAATGCATCGCAAACGGCGGTAACCACTTCAGACCGCAGTAAAGCGCGGTGGCCTGCAGAGGCTGAGAAAGAACGTCAAACCCTGGGTGAGAACCGATATCGAAATGGCTTTCGCCACCGCCGGTAGTCACCGCCCACATCAGGCTTTTGCCGTTCAGCGCCTTTCCGCCATGGCCATAAGCCCAGCCGTGCGACAGCACTTTATCCATCCACAGTTTGAGAAGAGGTGGGACGCTGTACCACTGCATTGGATGTTGCCAGACGATGAGGTCAGCGCGGGAGAGCGCTTCCTGCTCGGCGGCGATATCGATATTGAAATCGGGATAGAGGTGATAAAGGGAGCGGATCTCAACGTCGTCGAGTTCCCTTGCCTGCTCAATCATCCGTTTATTCGCATGCGAGTGATGCGGATACGGATGTGCATAAATAATCAAAATCATCTGTTAGCCTGCCTGCACTTCCTGTTGTTATCCGCAAAGTGTAGTCAGAATGCGGGCAGGCTAACAGTGAATCTTTGTGATCAAGCTGGTTGATAAAATTGAACTAGTTGTCCAGCTCCCCCATCGATTTCACCTGATCGCGGTTAATCTGCTCCGTTTTTCCGGTTTCCGCATTTTTGTAGGACACAAGGCCAGTATCACTATCTACCTGTGGTTTGCCGTCGGTCACGATGGTTCTACCGTCGGTGGTTTTCACCGCCTGGTTAGAAGAGCAGCCCGCAACCATAAAGAGGGATGCTGCGGCAAAGACGGAGGCTGTCAGAAGCGTGTTACGCATAGTGTTCTCCCTGTTTTCAGTGAAAATCATTATCAGTCTAACGATTTTAGGCTAACGGACTGACAGGAGATGGAGAACCAGAACACTCTGAAGTCGCTAAAAAGACGTAGGCCCGGTAAGCATATCGCCACCGGGCCTACGGGATTACGAGAGGATGAGGATTATTTGCTAATCTTCGCGTGCATCTCCTGCACCGAAGTCACCTTCTCAGTCGCATCCGCATTCAGCGCCATGGCTGTTGCGAAACCGCCGTTCAGGGTGGTGTCGTAGTGCACTTTGTACTGCAGCGCGCTGCGGCGAATCAGCTTGGAGTCTTCAATCGCCTGGCGACCTGCGGTGGTGTTGATGATGTAGGTGTACTCGCCATTCTTAATGCGGTCCTGAATGTGCGGACGGCCTTCATGCACCTTGTTCACCAGGCGCGGGTTGATACCGGCTTCGCCCAGTACAATCGCGGTACCGTGGGTGGCATCAAGCTCGAAGCCCTGTTTCAGCAGCTTGGCGGCTAAATCCACCACACGTGCCTTATCGCCTTCACGTACCGACAGCAGCGCACGACCATTACGCTTCATCGTAGAGTTACTGCCGAGCTGCGCTTTGGCGAACGCTTCCGCGAAGGTGCGGCCGACGCCCATGACTTCCCCGGTAGAGCGCATTTCTGGCCCTAACAGCGGGTCAACGCCCGGGAATTTGTTGAACGGCAGCACCACTTCTTTCACCGAGTAGTACGGCGGGATAATTTCTTTGGTAACACCCTGCTGGCTCAGCGTCTGGCCAACCATCACGCGCGCGGCTACTTTTGCAAGCGGTACACCGGTCGCTTTAGAGACAAACGGGACGGTACGTGCAGCACGCGGGTTCACTTCAATCAGGTAAACTTCGTTGTCTTTCACCGCGAACTGAACGTTCATCAGACCACGAACCTGCAGTTCGAAGGCCAGTTTCTGCACCTGCTGGCGCATCACATCCTGAATTTCCTGGCTCAGCGTATAGGCTGGCAGAGAACAAGCGGAGTCACCGGAGTGAACGCCTGCCTGCTCGATGTGCTCCATAATGCCACCAATCAGCACCATTTCGCCGTCGCAGATGGCATCCACGTCCACTTCCACCGCGTCGTCGAGGAAGCGGTCGAGCAGCACTGGCGCATCGTTAGAAACGCTGACTGCAGTCTGGAAATAGCGCTTAAGGTCGGCTTCGTCATAGACGATTTCCATCGCGCGGCCACCCAGAACGTAGGACGGGCGCACTACCAGCGGGTAGCCAATCTCTTTTGCCTTCTCAACGGCCTGTTCGATAGCGGTCACAGTGGCGTTTGCTGGCTGCTTCAGCTTCAGACGGTCAACCGCATGCTGGAAGCGCTCGCGGTCTTCGGCACGGTCAATGGCGTCCGGGCTGGTACCGATAACCGGTACACCGGCCGCTTCAAGCGCACGCGCCAGCTTCAGCGGAGTCTGGCCACCGTACTGCACGATAACGCCCTTCGGCTTCTCGATGCGCACGATTTCCAGCACGTCTTCCAGCGTTACCGGCTCAAAGTACAGACGGTCGGAGGTGTCGTAGTCGGTAGAAACGGTTTCCGGGTTACAGTTGACCATAATGGTCTCATAACCGTCTTCACGCAGCGCCAGCGAGGCGTGAACGCAGCAGTAGTCGAACTCAATGCCCTGACCGATACGGTTCGGGCCGCCGCCGAGGACCATCACTTTATCGCGGTCAACGGACGGGTTCGCTTCACACTCATCTTCATAAGTGGAGTACATGTAGGCGGTGTCGGTAGCAAATTCAGCCGCACAGGTATCCACGCGCTTATAGACCGGGTGCAGGTTGTACTGGTCACGCAGTTTACGGATTTCTGCTTCGCGAACCCCTGCCAGTTTTGCCAGACGCGCATCGGCGAAGCCTTTACGCTTAAGCGTGCGCAGGAAATCGGCGTCGAGGCCGGTGATACCGATTTCAGCCACCTGCTCTTCCAGGCGCACCAGCTCTTCAATCTGTACCAGGAACCAGCGGTCGATGTTGGTCAGGTTAAATACGCCATCGACGGACAGGCCCGCACGGAACGCATCGGCGATATACCAGATACGCTCGGCGCCAGCGTCTTTCAGTTCGCGGCGGATTTTGGTCAGCGCTTCCGGGTCTTCAAGGCTCACTTTCGGGTCGAAACCGGTAGCACCGACTTCGAGGCCACGCAGCGCTTTCTGCATGGATTCCTGCTGGGTGCGGCCAATGGCCATCACTTCACCAACCGATTTCATCTGGGTGGTCAGACGGTCGTTAGCACCGGCAAATTTTTCGAAGTTGAAGCGTGGGATTTTAGTCACGACGTAGTCGATAGACGGTTCGAAGGAAGCCGGAGTGCGGCCGCCGGTGATGTCGTTCATCAGCTCATCAAGGGTGTAACCCACCGCCAGCTTGGCGGCGACTTTAGCAATCGGGAAGCCGGTTGCTTTCGAGGCCAGCGCCGAAGAGCGGGACACGCGCGGGTTCATTTCGATAACAATCAGTCGACCGTTTTTCGGGTTCACCGCGAACTGAACGTTAGAGCCGCCGGTTTCCACACCGATCTCACGCAGCACCGCCATCGAGGCGTTACGCATGATTTGGTATTCTTTATCGGTCAGGGTCTGCGCTGGTGCAACGGTGATGGAGTCACCGGTGTGAATGCCCATGGCGTCGAAGTTTTCGATGGAGCAGACGATGATGCAGTTGTCGTTCTTATCACGCACCACTTCCATCTCGTACTCTTTCCAGCCGATCAGCGACTCATCAATCAGCAGCTCGTTGGTGGGAGAGAGATCCAGACCGCGTTCGCAAATCTCTTCGAACTCTTCGCGGTTATAGGCAATACCGCCACCGGTGCCACCCATGGTGAAGGATGGGCGGATAATGCACGGATAACCGACATCAGCCGCAACCGCCAGGGCCTCTTCCATCGTATGAGCGATGCCAGAGCGTGCAGTGTCGAGGCCAATTTTCTTCATCGCCACGTCGAAACGGCGGCGGTCTTCGGCTTTATCGATGGCATCGGCAGTGGCGCCAATCATGGTGACGCCAAACTCAGCCAGCACACCCTGACGCTCCAGTTCGAGCGCACAGTTCAGCGCCGTCTGGCCGCCCATGGTCGGCAGGACCGCATCCGGACGCTCTTTTTCAATAATCTTACGCACGACTTCCCAGTGAATCGGCTCGATGTAGGTCGCATCAGCCATTTCCGGGTCAGTCATAATGGTTGCCGGGTTGGAGTTCACCAGAACAACGCGGTAACCCTCTTCGCGCAGGGCTTTACACGCCTGGGCGCCGGAGTAGTCGAATTCGCAGGCCTGGCCGATAACAATCGGGCCAGCGCCGAGGATCAGGATGCTTTTAATATCTGTACGTTTTGGCATGGTCTTTTCAGCTCCTGATTATTTAGCGGTCTTACGGTAAAGCTCGATAAGTTCGATGAAGTGATCGAACAGCGGCGCGGCATCGTGCGGGCCCGGGCTCGCTTCCGGGTGTCCCTGGAAGCTGAACGCCGGTTTATCCGTACGGTGGATCCCCTGCAGGGTGCCGTCGAACAGTGATTTGTGGGTCACGCGCAGATTGGCAGGCATCGAGGCCTCATCCACCGCAAAACCGTGGTTCTGCGCGGTAATCATCACCGTATTGTTATCGATATCTTTCACCGGGTGGTTACCACCGTGGTGACCGAACTTCATCTTGACGGTTTTCGCACCGCTCGCCAGCGCCAGCAGCTGATGGCCGAGGCAGATGCCAAATACCGGAATATCGGTTTCGAGGAATTTTTCGATAGCGGCGATAGCATAATCGCACGGCGCCGGGTCACCAGGTCCGTTGGAGAGGAAGATACCGTCCGGGTTCATCTTCAGCACGTCTTCCGCGGAGGTCTGCGCCGGAACCACCGTCAGGCGGCAGCCGCGGTCAACCAGCATGCGCAGGATATTGCGCTTGGCGCCGAAATCGTATGCCACCACGTGGAACGGCAGTTCGTCTTCTTTTTTAGCTTCCGGCAGGTCGCCTGAAAGCGTCCAGCTACCCTGAGTCCAGCTGTAGCTTTCAGCCGTGGTCACTTCCTTTGCCAGGTCCATCCCACTCAGGCCCGGGAAAGCTTTTGCTTTTTCCTGCGCCAGGGTCGCATCCAGGTTATCACCGGCGATGATGCAGCCGTTTTGTGATCCGGTCTCGCGAAGTTTTCTGGTCAGCTTACGAGTATCGATATCGGCAATCGCCACAATGTTGTGACGTTTCAGGTAGGAAGAGAGGTCTTCAGTGTTGCGGAAGTTGCTGGCAATCAGCGGCAGGTCACGAATGACGAGGCCTTGCGCATGTACCTGGGAAGATTCTTCATCAGCGGCGTTGGTGCCGACATTACCGATATGGGGATAAGTAAGAGTGACGATTTGGCGGGAGTAGGAAGGATCAGTGAGGATTTCTTGATAACCGGTCATTGAAGTATTGAAAACGACTTCCCCAACCGCCGTGCCTGTTGCCCCTATGGCCCGACCGATAAACTGGGTTCCGTCTTCCAGAACCAAAAGCGCTGACTTTATCAAAACACCCTCCAAAGAATATTCACTCACTTTATCTGCATATTAATTCACTAAATATAGAGAAGCAATGCAAATTTGTTGCCCGCGAAAATTTGGCAAACGGCGGCATTCTGGGGACTGGGTGGGTAAAAGTCAACTCAAAACGCCATTTTTAATGTTAATTTTGCGTCACTGGGAAAAATACTGCGGTTTAACAGGCAAAATGATCAACAAAGTCGTATCAGAAAACGCTTGCGCTCCTTTCAGAGTGTAAAAATAGCCCTGAACAGAGAAAAAGGTGGACCATTTGGTCAGATTTTACATTTAATAAACACAAAAACTAAAGATAAGTTGTTATTTACAAGGTTTGGACAGTAAAAAACATCAAACATGATAAAATTAAAGGGCAATAAAATATTGCCCTATGCAATCAATCAATTATGACTGCCAATACCACATCACGATGGGTAATAAACACTATAAACTATTGAGGTCAAGCACATCTCGCATGTCATAAAGACCATCTTTCTTACCTTTAAGCCACAATGCGGAACGAACGGCACCATTTGCAAATGTCATTCGGCTGGAAGCTTTATGGGTGATCTCAATACGCTCACCGATATCCGCGAACATGGCGGTATGTTCACCGACGATATCCCCGGCGCGCACGGTCGCAAACCCAATGGTGCCCGGCACACGCTCTCCGGTGTACCCTTCCCGGCTGTAGACGGCACAATCTTTGAGGTCTTTATCCAGCGCCTGCGCGATAGCTTCGCCCATTGCCAGCGCCGTGCCCGATGGCGCATCGACTTTATGACGGTGGTGAGCTTCGATGATTTCGATATCGGTGTAGTCGCCCATCACCTTTGCAGCCTTCTCCAGCAGCTTTAACATCACGTTAACGCCCACGCTGAAGTTCGCGGCGAAGACAATGCCGATATCGGCTGACGCCTCGCGAATAGCGGCTTTCCCGGCGTCATCAAAACCGGTCGTGCCGATGACCATCCCTTTACCATGCTGGCGGCAAAACGCCAGATGATGCAGCGTGCCCTCCGGACGGGTAAAATCGATGAACACGTCGAAATCGTCCTTCACGGCCTCCAGGCTGCTTTGCACCATAACGCCGGTTTTACCTGCTCCTGCCAGCTCGCCGGCATCGCTTCCCAGTAATGATGAGCCTTCACGCTCCAGCGCAGCACCCAGCTGCACACCCTGCAGCTGCGTCGCCGCCTGAATTAACTGACGCCCCATTCGGCCGCCCGCGCCCGCAATGGCAACGCGGATTTGTGCATCATGCATATCTATTCTCTTAAGTTAATCAGATGTAAATCGTTTTCAGAGTAACCAGCCCCCGCAGAGGCTGCCACTCAAAAACAGCGATAATTAGAATTTAACGTGAAAACGGGATTGCTATCAGTAAAAGACATAACGATCAGCGAAAACCGCATGATTCTCTGACCACCAGCGCCGGAGGCAGAATAATGCGTTTCGGCGGCTCATCGTTGCCCTGAATACGACTATAAAGCAGTTCACCCGCTTTGCGACCTATCTCTTTTGCCGCCACGGAAACCGTCGTCAGCGCCGGTTGTACCAACGCCGCTTCGGTAATATCGTCAAAACCGACCAGCGCAAAATCACGCCCCACCTCACGCCCCATTTTGCGTAGCGCCTGCATTACTCCGAGGGCTACAATATCCTGATAGCATACCGCCGCGGTGATTTGCGGAAACTGATAGAACAATGCTTCTGCCACCCGCGCACCATCACTCTGGCTTGCCTGACTTGTTGCAATCCAGCGGGGGTCTGCCGACAGCCCATTTTCCAGAAGCTTACTGGTAAAGCCACCGATACGCTGTGCCCGGGTGCCCGAACTCTGGCTTCCGCCGATAAAGGCAATATGCCGATGCCCAAGCTTCAGCAGATGCGCGGTAGCCATCTGGGTACCAAGAAAGTTGTCGGTACCGACAAAATCGAAATCGGGATCGTTGACCGGTCGTACCACCATGATGGCGGGAATATTACGCCGCTTCAGGCTGTCAAAAAATGTGCGCGGAGTTTCCCGGGCCGCACACAGCACCATCCCGCAGGCGTTATTACGCATCAGTGAATCGACAAACTTTTGCTGCCGCTCGCCGGACTCCTCGCTGTTGGCCAGAAACAGCAGCATCTCATGGCGCTCCATTTCATGGCTGAGGCCAGCGGTCATTTCACCGTAAAAGGGGTTGGTAATGTCGTGTAGCAGCAGCCCGACCTGATTACTGCTGCGGTTGCGCAGGTTCGCGGCCGTCTGGTTATAGACATAGCCGGAGTCATCCAGCGCTTTCAGGACTCTTTCCCGGGTTGCCTGCGAGATCCTCCCGCGATTACGCAACACCATCGACACCGTGGCGGTCGACACGCCTGCTCGTTCAGCGACCTGCGCCAGCGTTACAGTTGTCATTGTTCCTCCTTCGTTCCCCACAGATTAATCGAATAACCTAAATTTTGCATTTTTCCCTGTGAGACGCTTCACACTCCCGGGCAGAAAAGACAATTTCCTCGTCGTTTTGTCAGGTTAATCGCGTTAACCACTCTTCCACATTAAGGTTAATCGATTAATCTTAATTTAACGATAACGGAGTGAACACATGAAACCTACCCACTATGACAAATACCCTGAAGTGTCAGTTCAGGGATTCGATACCCACGCCCGGCAAGGGTGGGAAGCGATTGTTGCTGCGCTTAACACCAGGCTTTCCGCTAACCAAAAAACCGTACTGGTCATCGACTGCTACCCGGGCGTCCGTCTTAAAGAGATCGAGCAGAAATTACTGACTCACTTTAAAGAGGCGCTCTACCTCAACGTAGAGACCGCCCGGCAAAACGAGGAAGCGCTGCACGCCCTTCTGGCCCGCAATCTCACCGATGACCGCGTGTTTGGCGTCCTCTCCTGCCACCAGCTTCCGGAATTTTTCGACGCTGCTGCGTTGACCTCTCTCCAGCAGCAGGTGGCACAACACCCGGCAGGGCTTACGGTGGTATATGGCCCAGGTGCTGCGCTGGTGCATCCAGGCGACGTGCTGGTGTATGCCGATCTGCCGCGCTGGGAAATTCAGCAGCGCATGCGCAGCGGCGAGCTGGGTAACTGGGGGGTAGAAAACCAGAGCGAAGATATTCTCCGCCGCTATAAGCGTGCCTTCTTCATCGAATGGCGGGTCTTTGACCGCCATAAAACACCGCTGCTTAAGCGCTGTGATTTCTTGCTGGATACCACCGTGGCGGATGCACCAACGCTTGTCAGCGGCGAAGCCCTGCGTGCCGGGTTACAGCAAACGGCACAACAACCATTCCGCGTCGTACCGTTCTTCGACCCCGGCGTCTGGGGCGGTCAGTGGATGAAACAACGATTCGATCTCGATCCGGCGAAACCAAACTACGCATGGTGTTTTGACTGCGTGCCCGAGGAAAACAGCCTGCTGATGCGGTTTGGCGACGTCAGGGTCGAGATCCCCTCTCTGGATTTGGTGCTGTTGCAGCCCCACGCGCTGCTCGGTGAAAAAGTGCATGCCCGCTTTGGGGCCGAATTCCCTATCCGCTTTGATTTCCTGGATACCATCGGCGGCCAGAATCTCAGTTTCCAGGTGCATCCGCTGACAGAATATATTCAGCAGCAGTTCGGCATGCACTACACCCAGGATGAGAGCTACTACATCCTTGATGCCGAGCCGGGTGCGGTGGTCTATCTCGGTACCAAAACCGGGGTGAGGCCGGCGGAGATGCTGAGCGATTTACGCCAGGCGGCACGCGGTGAAAAGGCATTTGACGACGCGCGCTTTGTTAACCAGATTGCTGCGCGAAAGCATGACCACTTCCTGATCCCGGCGGGTACCGTACATTGCTCCGGCTCAGGCACAATGGTGCTTGAGATAAGCGCCACACCGTACATCTTCACTTTCAAACTCTGGGACTGGGGACGCCTGGGGCTCGACGGACAGCCGCGTCCGGTGCATCTCGACCACGGCGAGCAGGTCATCGACTGGCAGCGCGATACCCGGTGGGTCAATCAGCATCTGGTCAACCGCATCGAGCCCATCGATGAAGGTGACGGCTGGCGCGAAGAGCGCACCGGCCTGCACGAGCGCGAATTTATTGAGACCCGACGCCACTGGTTCACCGCGCCGGTGAGCCACCACACCGACGGTGGCGTGAACGTACTCAACCTGGTCGAAGGGGATGAAGCCCGTGTGGAAAGCCCGAGCGGCGCATTTGAGCCTTTCGTGGTGCACTACGCCGAAACCTTCATCATTCCGGCTTCGGTGGGCGAATACCGCATTTCGCCGTGGGGTAAGGGAATTGGCCAGCAGCTGGCGACCGTCAAAGCCTGGGTCAGGGGATAAACGATGATTAATGTGATTGTGGCTTCACACGGCCCGATGGCAAAAGCCATGCTCGAGAGCGCCAGCATGGTCTACGGCGAGCTGCCTTACTGCTTCGCCGTGACGCTCACTGGCGAAGCCGGTATCGAAGGCTTCAGGCAGGATTTTGCCGACGTGCTGGCAATGGCGTCGAAAGATGCCGATGGGGTGCTGGTACTTTGCGATATGCAGAGCGGGACCCCGTGGAATGTCGCCTGCCAGTCAGCCTTCTCGGCAAAGACGGTTCCGCCGGTCGCGGTACTGGGCGGCATAAACTTCCCGATGCTTTTACAAACCGACGATATTCACGAATTTACCGATGTTAACGCCGCAGCCCGCCAGCTGCTGGCGCTAACCCAACCTACGCTGGTGCTGGCGGCCCCCGCCGCCAGTGAGCAATCAGACGATTTTTAAGGAGCCTGCTATGAGCATTTCTTTTGTACGCATCGACGACCGCGTCATTCATGGGCAGCTCGTCACACGTTGGGCCAAAGAGCTGCCCTGCGACGGTATCGTAGCCATCGACGATGCCGTGGCGGCCGATCCGCTTCTTTCTTCGGTGATGAAAGGCGCAGTATCCGACACCAAAGTGTGGCTGTTTGATACCGCCACCGCGATTGAAAAGCTACCGAAGGTGATTGCCAGCGACAAACGCTACTTTGTGATAGGTAAATCTCCACTCACGTTACAGCGTATTGAGCAGGCGGGGATCAGCCTAAAAAACAGCAACGGCAAAATCAACGTCGGCCCGATGAGCGCCCGTGCAGATACCACCACCATTGGCCCCAATCAGTCCGTTAATGCCGAAGAGATTTCTGCTTTCGACTGGCTGCACGCGCAGGGCCATGCGATTGAGTTTCGTCTGGTACCTGATGCCAGCAGCTACAGCTGGCAGGATGCGCGGCAAAAACTGAAATAAGGAGCGGATGATGATTATCGAAGCGGCATTAATTGGCGTGCTCTGTTATCTCGGCGCGCTCAGTAGTCCCTGGCTGTTGGGTCTGACCGGCGGCTGGTATCTGATTACCCGTCCGCTGGTGTCGGGCATGCTGGTCGGGTTTATTCTCGGTGATGTCAAAACCGGGATCATGATTGGCGTAGCGGTGCAGGCGGTGTATATCGCGATGGTGACGCCCGGTGGTTCTATGCCAGCGGATCTCAACTTCGTCGCCTTTCCTGCGATTGCGCTGGGTATTTTGTCGGGCAAGGGGCCAGAAGTCGCCGTGGCGCTGGCTGCGACTATCGGCATTGCCGGGACCATTCTCTTCAACACCATGATGGTACTGAACTCCTTCTGGAACCATCGCGCCGATAATGCCGTCGATCGCGGTGACGAACGCGGTATTTACCTTAACAGCGCCATCTTCCCGCAGGTCACTAACTTTGTCCTGCGCTTCGTGCCAACCTTCATCGCGGTTTATTTCGGTGCGCAGTACATCAGCGGTTTTATGGACAGCCTGCCAAAAGTCGTGCTTTCCACCATGAACGTGCTGGGGGGCATTCTACCTGCCGTTGGTATCGCTATTCTGCTTAAGCAAATCATCAAAAACTACACCATGTTGATCTACTTCCTGGTGGGCTTTGTGTGCATCGTTTTCCTGAAGCTGAACATGGTCGCGCTGGTGATCGTCGGCGCGCTGCTGGCGCTTATCCATTACAACTACAAGCCAGAACCTCCGCAGGCCGTTACCTTTGCGCGGGCGGCAGATGATGAGGATGAATTCTGATGGAAGAACGTACAATTACGCCCAAAAACCTGACCCGCAAAGATCTGCGCCGCTGCTGGCGGGCATGGATGATGCACAATCTGTCGTCGATGAGTTTTGAACGTCTGGAATCCTTCGGTTTTTGCCTGAGCATGCTACCGGTGGCGAAGAAGCTCTACCCCGATGACAAAGAACGCCAGGAAATGCTGCGCCGTCATGCGTCGTTCTACAATACAGAACCGCAGATAGGCGCCATCGTCAACGGTATGACCCTGGGCCTGGAAGAGAAAAAAGCCAATGGCGAACCTATCGACGGTGAGACGATCAACACGCTCAAAGTGGGTCTGATGGGGCCGATCGCCGGGATCGGCGACTCGATGATCCCGGGCATGCTGATCCCTATTCTGCTCAGCATCGGGATGGCGCTGGCGGCGGGCGGCAACATTCTAGGGCCGCTGTTCTACATTGTCGCCTGGCTTGCCATCATTATTCCCGGCTCGTGGTTTTTGTTCCTTAAGGGTTATCAGATGGGCTCCGGCTCCGTCGAAATGCTGGTGAGCAGTAAATCTGCTCGCCTGCGTGAAGCATTATCGCTACTGGGCGTATTCGTGATGGGCGGCGTGGCGGCAAGCTACGTGAAGCTGGGAACCGGCCTTGAGTTCATCACCAAAGACGGCGTGAACATCCATGTACAGCAGATGCTGGACGGGATCTTCCCGCAGCTCCTGCCGCTGGTCGTAGTGCTGGGGACGTGGTATCTGATGGCAAAACGTGGCGTCTCACCGGTGAAAGCGATGATCCTGCTGCTGGTACTGGCGGCGGTCGGTGTCGCGACGGGCCTGTTTGCCGGTTAAACAGGAAGATTAACGAAGAACCGGGGCCTGGCCCCGGTTTTTTTATGGATGGAAGTTATGCCACAGCCCGGCCACTTTATCAGGGCGGGAGATAAACTGAAAACGCGTCGGATCTTCAATAAATTGCTGATACAGCGGCTCCGCCGTGATGCCAAACTCGTCGTACACTCTTGGTGTGATAGCCTGTAGTCGTCCGGGCGCATAGTGCGGATTATGCTGCCAGATAACCTGCCGATCCTGCATCAACGGATACCAGGCGAGCCCTTTATGTGCCCGCACTGCGTCATATTCGAAACCATATTCCCGGTCGCACCAGGCACCGAAGGTCAGCGGCACGTCAGGGTTGGCTGAGATAGTGGCGTGCCCCCAGCCGGGCGGTACCAGCACCTTATCCCCGGCCTGCGCTATTACCGCAAAACAGCGGCCAGGATCGTCCTCTACCCTTTCCTGCATGTAGATAATGGCGCTGCCCTGCCAGATCTCGTACAACTCCGGCGGCGACCAGCCGCTGTGCTGGCTGATGCGGTGCACGTGCCCCTGGCTGCGAACAGGCTCATCACCAAGCTGACCGGCGGCATAAGTGACGACGCCGAATAGCAGCATCCGCTTACGTAGCGCTTCGCGGTCCTGCATACGCGCGACATCCATGGCGATAGCGTACACCTCTTCCGGCCCTTCACAATCGGGATCCCGCAGCGAGGCGCGGATCTGATCCAGGCGGCGGATCTCCGGCATCGGGCCGGTCACATCTTCGCCATAGGAAAAACCCAGCGGCTGATGATGAATCTGCATATCAAGCCCGTATTCAGCCATTCTGCACCTCACGGACCAGAATTTGCCGATTGGCCTCCGTTACCCTAACGGAAAACCCACTCGCCAGCGCAGTGTAATCATGCCCGGCAATAGTCGGCCATACCGCCAGCGCAGAAAGCACCTCACTGCCGGTGTTGATAAGCCGGTGAGCGGTAAACCCAGGGATGATGTGTACTGAACCTGGCGTGACCGTTTGCAGATAAGCCCTGCCGTGTTCGGGTTGTAGCAGCAACAGGCCCGTACCGCGTAAGCCATAATAAACCTCGCCCTGCTCCCGCCTGGCGTGGAAATGACCACGGGTCATGAAAAATTCGTCACCGATTTTGCCCGGCTGAAGATGCGTGACGCCGGTGTAGAGCTCGCCTTCACCTGTCGGGCTTTCGAGCATCTCTACGTCATAAACGGCGAAATCGGGATCGGTACGGTGCCATGCCGCAGTATCAGCGAAGATGCCTGCAAGATCGGCAATGCGGGTAGATTTACGCAGGGTTGCGCCGTGCGCGAACGCACCAGTGAACCAGTCCACCTGAGGCGGCTGGATAATAACAGGTTTCATATGCGTCTCCGGCCCGAGGAGAACAACATGAAGAGAATAGCAGATTAATCGATTAACCTGCTTATCAGGGCGCGATGATGCGCCCTGCATCACAAAATATCAGGGAGCCAGCGCCAGAACTTCCGCCACCCAACGGCGGAACCCGGCAACATCCAGCCCCAACGCAACCTGAGCGTTCGCTGGCTGCCCGAGCTTACCTTCAATATCCACCACGGTTGTGCCGGACGTCCAGGTTCCCTGGGTTTCCACCGCGACAAAGCAAGGCTTCAGCGTAAACAGATCCGGCCGCACCAGCCAGGCAATGGCACAGAGATCATGCATACGCAGACCGCTGGTCATACTACCGCTACGGTAATGACTGAACAGGGCATGCAGCATCTGTCCGGTACGGTTGAGAGTAGGTAAAGTCGCCAGATATTCTGCATCAAGCATCGCATCATTGGTCACGTCGAGCCCACACATGACGATCTCCAGCCCGCTGCGGAAAACGATAGCCGCCGCTTCGGGATCGATGGCGATATTGAACTCGGCGTTCGGGGTGAAGTTGCCCCGGCCGGCCGAACCGCCCATCAGCACCAGTCGACGGATATTGAACTTGCACTCCGGATACTGGGTCAGTAACAGCGCAATGTTGGTCAACGGGCCAATGACCACCAGAGTCACCGGTTGCGGCGCGCTCATCAGCAGGTCACGAATCGCGATAAACGCCGGTTTCGCCAGCGGCTGACGATCGTGAGCAACAAAATCGTAGCCTTCCATGCCGGATTCACCATGCACGTCTGCCGCATCGCGCAGCGGGCGGACAAGCGGTGCGGACGCACCCTGCGCCAGCGGTACATCGGCTTCCCAGAAGTGCAGAAGCTGTAGCGCATTACGCGTGGTTTTCTCCAAAGAGACATTACCCGCAACGGTGGTCATCAATGCCAGATCCAGCTCTGGTGCAAACAGCGCAGCAGCAATAGCGGCAGCATCGTCAATGCCGGGATCGGTATCAAGAATTATCGGTATACGCATGTTTCCCCCATAAAAAATGCCAGGTGATTAGCCTGGCATTTTTTCATATTTCACAGCGGATTAACTTACTCCACTTCGCGAATATCGAGTCGCAGCTCTTTCGGCACTTCGAACACGATATTTTCTTCACGCCCTTCCAGCGGCAGCGCTTCGCCACCTCCGAGTTCCTGCAGACGACGAATCACATTCTGCACCAGAATGTCCGGAGCCGATGCCCCTGCCGTAACGCCAACGCAGGCGGCGTCTTTCACCCAACGTTCCTGAATATCCGTCGCATCATCAATAAGATACGCCGCTTTACCCATACGCTGGGCCAGCTCGGCCAGACGGTTGGAGTTAGAGGAGTTTTTCGAACCAACAACCAGCACCACATCCGCCTGCTCAGCCAGCGCCCGTACGGCTTCCTGACGATTGGTCGTGGCATAGCAGATATCATCTTTACGCGGCCCGACAATTTTCGGGAAGCGTTGACGCAACGCGTCGATAATGTCTGAAGTGTCGTCAACAGAAAGGGTCGTCTGGGTCATAAACGACAGTTTTTCTTCGTTTTTAACCTTAAGTTTCCACACGTCGTCTGGTGATTCGACAAGGTACATGCCTCCCGCCGGGTTGCTGTACTGACCCATCGTCCCTTCCACTTCCGGATGCCCGGCGTGGCCGATAAGGATGGATTCTTCACCACGACGGCTGGCGCGGGCGACTTCCATATGCACTTTAGTCACCAGCGGGCAGGTCGCATCAAAGACCGTTAAGTCACGGCTTTTGGCTTCATTACGAACGGCCTGAGAGACGCCATGCGCGGAGAAAATCAGGATGGTACCGTCCGGCACTTCACTGATTTGCTCGATAAAGATGGCACCGCGTTCACGCAGGCTATCAACCACATAGCGGTTATGGACTACCTCGTGACGCACGTAAATTGGCGCGCCATAGATTTCGAGGGCGTTTTCGACAATGCTGATAGCGCGGTCGACACCGGCGCAAAAGCCGCGCGGGTTGGCCAACAGAATCTGCATTTAAACCTCCAGTACCGGATCGATTTCCAGCACTTCAACATCAAAATGAACGGTCTGGTCCGCCAGCGGGTGGTTAAAATCAACGGTGATAGAATCGCCATTGATTTCACGGATAACCCCCGGCATTTCGCTGCCATCCATTGCAGTAAAGAGCATAATCGCGCCAACTTCCGGCTCGCCTGCGTCCATAAACTCCCGACGGGAAAAGTACTGGATGAGATCCGGGCTCGAAATACCAAATGCGGCATCCGGCTCCAGCGAGAACGCTTTCTTCTCACCCTCTTTCAGCCCCAGCAGGTGCTGCTCCAGCCCTTCAGACAGAGAGGCATCGCCAAGACGAAACAGCGCCGGTTTGCCGTTGTTACGGGTCGACTCGGCCGTGGAGCCATCGTCGAGTTTCAGCGTGAAATGCACCAGTACGGCGCTGTTGCTCTGTACAGATTTAGACATGCAGGTTGCTCTTTAAAATTTCTGCCACCTGTTTGCCCGGCGGCGCTAGCGCTTACCGGGCCGACAGGAGAGAAACCCGGCAAGCTTTCGCCACCGGGCATTTTATATTACGCCTTTTCTTTCTTCGCCGCGTTAGGTAAGAAACCTTCCAGCACGATTAATGCTGCGCCGATACATATAGCGGTATCGGCCAGATTAAAGGTCGCAAAGTGCCAGTCACCGACGTAGAAGTCGATCATATCGACAACAAAGCCGTGCCACAGGCGGTCAAACAGGTTCCCCAACGCCCCACCGATGATCAGCGCATAGGCGATGTTATTCAGCTTCTGGGTGGCTTTTGAGCGATACATCAGCACCGCCAGCACCACACAGATACCAATGGCAATCCCGGCGAAGAACCAGCGCTGCCATCCGCCGCTATCGGCGAGGAAGCTGAACGCCGCACCATAGTTGCGCGCATAATGCAGATTAAGCGACGGGAACAGCGGCACCGTATCCCCCAGAACGAAGTTCTGCAGGATGAGGTACTTACTCCCCAAATCGATAATCAGCACGGCGACGACCACCCACAGCCAGCGCAGCCCGGTAGAACAAACAGATTTACTCATCAGGCAAACTTACGTTGCTCGCCGTCACCGGCGACGTTGCTTACACAGCGTCCGCAGAGATCTGCGTGATCCGCCACCTGACCGATATCAGTCGTGTAATGCCAGCAACGCGGGCATTTCTCACCGTCGGCTTTGTTCAGTACGACCTTCAGACCCTTCAACAGTTCACTCTGCTGAGCATCCGCAGGCGCCTCTGCATAGTCAGCAACCTGAGCGCTGGAGGTTAACAGGACGAATCGTAATTCGTCACCCAGTGCGGTCAGCTTCGCCGCCAGCGCTGGTTCAGCGTACAACGTCACTGCCGCTTCCAGAGAACCGCCCACTTTCTTGTCAGCACGCGCCTGCTCAATGACCTTGTTCACTTCGCCACGGACTTTCAGCAGTTCGTCCCAGAAGCCGTCGTTCATTGCTTCGCTGTCTGCCAGACCAAACAGACCGGTGTACCACTCGCCGGTGAAGACATACTTCTCACGATTGCCTGGCAGGTAGCCCCAGATTTCATCTGCGGTGAAGGACATGATCGGTGCCATCCAGCGAACCAGCGCTTCTGCAATGTGGAACAGTGCAGTCTGGCAGCTGCGACGAGCAACGCTGTCAGCCTTCGCGGTGTACTGACGGTCTTTAATGATGTCGAGGTAGAACGAGCCCATTTCGATGGAGCAGAAACGCATCAGACGCTGCACCACTTCGTGGAAGTCGTAAGACTCGTAAGCTTTCAGGATGTCTTCCTGTGCGGCCTGCGCACAGCCTACCGCCCAGCGGTCCAGCACCACCATATCTTCCGGTTTCACCATGTCTTTTACCGGATCGAAACCGTTGAGGTTCGCCAGCAGGAAGCGCGCGGTGTTACGGATACGACGATAGCTGTCGGCGGCACGTTTCAGGATTTCATCAGAAACCGCCATTTCACCGGTATAGTCGGTAGAAGCCACCCACAGGCGCAGGATGTCCGCGCCCAGTTTGTTCATCACATCCTGTGGGCTGACGGTGTTGCCGATAGATTTCGACATCTTACGGCCCTGACCATCAACGGTGAAGCCGTGGGTCAGTACCTGACGGTAAGGCGCTTTGCCTTTCATCGCGGTAGAAATCATCAGAGATGACATGAACCAGCCACGGTGTTGGTCGGAACCTTCCAGATACATGTCGGCAGCGTGACCGGAAAACTCCGGGCGCACGTCAACGACGGAGGAGTGCGTTGACCCGGAGTCAAACCACACGTCCAGCGTATCCGGAACTTTCTCGTACAGGTCAGCGTCGTCACCCATGATGTCGCGCGGGTCAAGATCCCACCACGCCTGGATGCCGTCTACTTCAACGCGTTTTGCCACGGCCTCCATCAGCTCCAGGGTGCGCGGGTGCAGCTCCTGGGTCTCTTTATGGACGAACAGAGACATCGGGACGCCCCAGGTGCGCTGACGGGAGATGCACCAGTCAGGGCGGTTAGCAACCATGGATTCGATACGCGCCTGGCCCCAGTCCGGGATCCACTGTACGCCTTTGATCTCTTTCAGAGACTGCGCACGCAGGCCTTTTTGATCCATGCTCACGAACCACTGCGGCGTGGCGCGGAAGATGATAGGCGTTTTGTGACGCCAGCAGCACGGATAGCTGTGCTGCATTTTTTCCACGTGCAACAGTGCGCCGCTGGTACGCAGCATCTCAACGATGATGTCGTTAGCTTTGAAGACGTTGATGCCATCCAGAGACGGATAGGTCCCCGGCAGATAAGCACCGTCCGGGCCAACCGGGTTGGCAATTTCCAGACCGTATTTCTGGCTGATGGTGTAGTCGTCCGGGCCGTGGCCACCGGCGGTGTGCACCGCACCGGTACCCGCATCCAGAGTGACGTGTTCGCCAAGGATAGCCGGTACGTCGAAGTCGAGGAACGGGTGCTTGAAGCGCATCAGTTCCAGCGCATCGCCTTTTACAGTGCCCAGAACCGTGTATTCATTGATGCCAGCGCGTTTCAGAACGCTTTCTACCAGATCTTTCGCCAGGATCAGCGCCTGACCGTCAATCTGTACCAGCGCGTATTCGAACTCGCCGGAAAGAGAAATAGCGCGGTTTGCTGGCAACGTCCACGGAGTCGTGGTCCAGATAACCAGGGAGATCGGGCCATTGACGGAGCTTACGCCAAATTTCGCTTTTACCGCATCCTGAGAAACCGCGTGGAACGCGACATCGATAGACGGTGAAGTTTTGTCGTAGTACTCAACTTCTGCCTCTGCCAGCGCAGAGCGGCAGTCAACGCACCAGTGCACCGGTTTAGCACCTTTGTGCAGGTGACCATTACCGATGATTTTACCCAGTGCACGGATGATATTAGCTTCGGTGTTGAAGTCCATGGTCAGGTACGGACGTGACCAGTCGCCCAGCACACCAAGACGGATAAAGTCTTTACGCTGGCCTTCAACCTGAGTCGCGGCGTATTCACGGCATTTCGCGCGGAATTCTGCGGCGGTGAACTTCTCGCCCGGCTTACCGAACTCTTGTTCTACTTTCAGTTCGATAGGCAGACCGTGGCAGTCCCAGCCCGGAACGTACGGGGAATCAAAACCCGTCAGCCCTTTGGACTTCACGATAATGTCTTTCAGAATCTTGTTAACCGAGTGACCAATATGAATACTGCCATTCGCATAAGGAGGGCCATCATGCAGAATGAAGGTTTTTTTGCCTTTTTTCGCTGCACGGATGATGCCGTACAGGTCATCATCGGTCCAACGCGCCAGCATTCCCGGTTCACGCTTGGCAAGATCGCCGCGCATCGGGAACCCTGTTTCCGGCAAATTCAGGGTTGATTTATAGTCACTCATCAGATTCTCGGTTCCGTATTTATCACGTAGGCATTTAAGCCGGGTTTGATAGCCCAAAGCATTCGCGGGCTGTTAATTCATCTCGCGCGATTTGCGCCTTTAATTCATCCAGCGACGCGAATCGCTGCTCGTTGCGTATTTTTTTACGCAGTATGACATCTATATGGCGACCATAGAGGTCCATTACAACGTCCAGCAGGTGGACTTCGAGCTGTTGGCGCACGCCGGACACCGTTGGTCGGGTACCGATGTTTGCCACGCCCGGCAGCAGCGTGTCGCCCAGCCCTGCCACTTCAACCGCATAGACCCCTTTAACCGGGGAAACCTGACGACGCAGCGGTAAGTTCGCCGTCGGGAAGCCGATGGTACGACCCAGCTCATCGCCGTGTACCACGCGACCAGAAATCGTGAAAGGATGCCCCAGCAGCTTTTCAGCCTGCTGCAGATCATCCGCCGCCAGCGCCTCGCGCACCGCAGTGCTACTGATGCGCATACCACCATCGCAAAACGTGTGGGTGCTGGTGACGTCGAAACCGTATTCGGCCCCGGCTTTCTGTAATAACAAGAAATCCCCCTGACGACCAGCGCCAAAGCGGAAATCATCCCCTACCGCGAGATACTGCACGCCAAGACGTTTAACCAGTAGATCGCTAATAAAGGCTTGCGCAGTCAGCGCCGCGAAGCGTCGGTCGAAACGGACACAGAGCACGTAATCCACATGACTTTCAGCCAGATAGCGCAGTTTTTCTCGCAGGCGCGTGAGTCTTGCAGGGGCTTTATCAGCGGCAAAAAGCTCGAGCGGCTGCGGTTCGAATATCATCACGACGACAGGTAAACCACGTTTCTGGCCTTCCGTGCGCAAGCGCTGCAAAAGCGCCTGATGCCCACGATGCACGCCGTCGAAATTACCAATGGTCAACACACAGCCCTGTGGGGCCTGGCTGAGATTATGTATGCCGCGTATCAGCTTCATGTCTGGCTCAAAACAGTGAAAATCGTCCGAGTATACCTTGTACCGCAGTTCACGTTAACCCGCGATTGCACTCCGCAACAGAAAGAGATAAGGATTTCATCAACCTTGCCATTCACGGTGAGAAAAACTGCGGTTGTTATGCGATTTTTGTGCCGGAAAAGCTGTATTCGCCAGGCGCAAGCTGTTAGAATCCTGCGCCATCACTACGTAATCAAGCGTTGTCACATTAACGGCGCTTATTTGCACAAATCCATTGACAAAAGAAGGCTAAAAGGGCATATTCCTCGGCCTTTGAATTGTCCATATAGAACATATTTGGGAGTTGGACCTTGGCTAATATCAAATCAGCTAAGAAGCGCGCCGTTCAGTCTGAAAAGGCTCGCAAACACAACGCTAGCCGTCGCTCTATGATGCGTACTTTCATCAAGAAAGTATACGCAGCTATCGAAGCTGGCGACAAAGCTGCAGCACAGAACGCATTCGATGCAATGCAACCAATCGTGGACCGTCAGGCTGCTAAAGGTCTGATCCACAAAAACAAAGCGGCTCGTCATAAGGCGAACCTGATTGCTCAGATCAACAAACTGGCTTAATCGCCCGCTTGTTATCCGCTTTGAAAAAAAGCCCGCTAACGCGGGTTTTTTTATGTCTGTCGTTTAGCGTTCAGGAAGTGCAAACAGCGCAGAGTAATCCTGATTGCAGATACGCTGAACCGCCGGGTGCTGGATCATCCGCTCGGCAAAGATTGCGTGATACTCCTCCATCACCGTATCCATGCGCCCAATCTCGATGATGTTCTCATCGGCGTAGAGAGCCTGCGCATAAAGCGTTGGTGCCACAAAGATGGCATTGTGTGCCGCACCAAACGCCTTCATCAGCGCCGCATCATCAAACTCCCCCAGAATCTCAACCTTAAGCCCCTGCGAGTTAAACCAGTTCAGCAGTTTGCGCCCGAGCATAGAGCGACGGCCTGGGATCAGCAGGCGACGTTCCTCGAGGCAGGCCGGGAAAGGTTTTTCCGGCGGCGGGTTCATACACCAGAAGCTGATGCCACATTCACCAATTTTGACCGAAAACAGACCTTCCTGTTGGGTAGAATCAATCGGGCAGTCAGAGATAATAATATCCAGCTTATGCTGGCTGAGCTGTTCAAGCAGCATCTCGTGAGTGGATTCAAAGCAGCGTAGATGAATTTGCTCATCTTCGACAACCGCGGCGTCCAGTACGCCACTCACCAGGCGTTTCGACAACGCATCCGCCACGCCCACATCAAACAGCAGATTCGCTTCTTTGCGGTAGTTGACGATATCGAGCATCTCCTGGCTCAGGGTGAACATCTTATCGGCATAGCGAAACACCAGCTCACCGAGCTCGCTCGGCTCAAGCCCCCTGCCCTTACGTTTGAACAGCTTGCCCTGTAGCCTCTCCTCCAGCGCCTTGATCTGCCCGGTAATCGTTTGTGGCGTTAAGTAAAGTGCTTCTGCCGCGCCGACAACCGATCCCTCTTTATAGACGTGCCAGAAGTAGTACAGATGGTTGTAGTTCATATGAGACATGTTTTTCACTCCCTGATATGTCTTAAAAGCACCCCGTAGGGCGCTTCGCTGTTCACTCTGTTGAATCCTGCGAACCACGCATCTGCATGCGCAGCAGGGTGTAACCGACAACGGCTGACAGGACAGAGCCAATCAGGATCCCAAGCTTTGCCCAGTTAATGAGCGCGGGATCAACGTTGCCGAATGCCAGGCTGGCAATGAATATCGACATGGTGAAGCCGATTCCACACAGTACACCCACGGACATAATCTGCTTGCAAGTTGTCCCTTCCGGCAGATGCGCCCACTTCAGCTTCAACGCCAGCCAGCAGAACAAGCTAATCCCGAGCGGCTTACCAATGAACAGACCGGCAATGATGCCAAGCGGTAGCAGCGAGGTCAGCCCTTCAAGCGTGACGCCTCCCAAAGAAACGCCGGCATTGGCAAACGCAAACAGCGGCAGAATAAGGAACGCCACCCACGGGTGCAGAACGTGCTCAAGCTGCTTCGCCGGTGATTTCCCCTCCTTCTCCTTGAGTGGGATCAGGAACCCGACGATAACACCCGCAAGCGTCGCGTGAACTCCTGATTTTAGCACTGCCGTCCACAGGATGGCTCCCACCAGAATATAGATACCCGTCCGGCGGACACCGCACAGATTCAGGCCGATCAGCACCACAATCGCAGCAGCGGCTACCCCCAGTGAGAGCAGCGACAGATCGTTGGTGTAGAACAGCGCGATAATCACGATGGCTCCCAGATCGTCGATGATCGCCAACGCCATCAGGAAGATTTTTAACGCTGCGGGAATACGGCTACCGAGCAGTGCCAGCACACCGAGCGCAAAGGCAATGTCGGTCGCCGCTGGAATTGCCCATCCTTCGCGTGCCACTGGATCCTGGGCGTTAAACGCCAGGTAGACCAGCGCCGGAACCACCATTCCCCCCAGTGCAGCAATCACCGGGAATACCGCCTGACGACGGCTGGCAAGCGATCCCTGAATTAGCTCGCGCTTCACTTCGAGCCCGATGAGCAGGAAAAAGATTGCCATCAGCGCGTCGTTTATCCACAACAGCATGTTTTTGTTGATTTCCAGAGCGCCCACCCGTAGCTGCACGGGGGTTTCCAGAAATGCGTGGTAAATGCCGCTGGTCGCTCCGGTATTGGCAAGCAGCATCGCCAGCGCCGCAGCAATAATGAGGATGATGCCCCCTGCGGCATCACTGCTGAAAAAACGATGTAGATTTTTCATTATCAAATCCCGATTCACTTCGATAAAACAGAATGATAGCCATATTATCTATGATATTAACTCGGGAAAAGTAGCTTATATCTGCATTTTGATTCGATAAAAACGAAAAGACGCTCTATTGAGCGTCTTTGATTTTTTTACAGATAACGATCAGATTGCACCCAGATCGTTCCACGGCTGGCCTACACCGCAGTTCAGGTCTGGCTGATCGCCAACGGTCCACCATCCTGCTTTATATTGATGACCTTTCCAGATAACCAGGTCATTTTCCATATAGGTTGCTGTGGCATCCCAGGTATCGCCTGAAGTTTCACCTTCGTCCGGAGTCGGCTCTGGCTGCGGCTCGACATCAGTATCATCAGGAGTCGGTTCCGGCTGTGGGTCAACAGAAGTCTCATCATCAGGAACCACGCCATCAATAGCAGTCATCCCAGAGAAATAGAACGGTGCCATATCGACAACCTGAGTCTGAACTTCGTAGCCCAGGCCTTCACGTGCGGCGTTCAGCAGAACACCGTTATCCTGGTCGATGGTCCAGGTAAACAGGCCGCCCAGATTATGCTTAGCCGCGTACTCGCCTTTAGCCTTCACTGAACGTGGGGTATCAAGAGACATGAACAGTTTAGATTGCGGGTTATACAGGAAATCAGCATCGGCCACGGTATCGGTATAAACATTAAAACCGTTACGACCAGACTGGTTCTCCAGATCCAGATAGTTATAAATGGTGTCATACCATTCAGTACAGCCGGACTCGAAGGAACCGGTGGTGGTCCCCTGACCTGGGTTGTAGCTACCTTTCAGCGGTGAAACACTTTCAACTTCAGCGTTACGCGCATTACGGGTATAACCAGCATAACCAATGTTAATACGATCGGATGGGAAACCTTCCGCAATCAGATAATCAACAACGGCTTCAACGCTCCAGCTACCTTCCGCCAGCGGTGTCAGGTTGGTATGGTGAGTCAGTTCCGCCGCCCACGGAGTACCGAAGAAGTCGTAAGTCATCACGTTGATGGCATACAAACCTGCATCCAGCAGTGCTTTGACGTTGGAATACCCGAGTACTTCCACAACAGCAGAGCTTGCGATAGAGACTTTTACATCACCACGACCTGCTGCATTGAGCTGAGTTTTCAGCTCTTTGATCAGCAGAGCATAGTTTTCACCATCTTCCACGCCGTGCGGATTCCCGTTCCCCGCGTTGTTCGGGTATTCCCAGTCGATATCGACTTCGCTAAACATAGGGAATTGTTTAAACAGTTTTACGACACCTGCTGCAAATACTTTACGAGTGGCTTCGGTTTTCGCCATCTCGTGGAAGCCATTACTCATGGTCCAGCCGCCAATGCTCATTGAAAGCGCCAGCTCATGATCCATAGATTTTGCTTTTGCCTGCAGGTCACGCAGGCCGCCCAGCAGACCATGAGTCGTAGATTCCGTTACTGTTTTCGGGTCTACATCCCAACCGCTGGTTTCCTGGTTGCAGTTAACGTAAGACTGGAAATCACCCCATGGGTCGAGGAAGGTCGGTTCGCCAGTCACTTTACCGGTCTGAGTCGCGGCATTATTGATGGTGAACTGTTTTTCACCTTGATCGCCAACGATGCCAATAAAGCCAAAAATGATTTTGTCGTATGCAGTAGGGTCGACATGAGCAAGATCATAACCACGGCCGCGGCTCTCAGGTGAGTCCTGGCCCTGCAGGCGACCGTCATATTGAGACCAGTCGGTGTAGTACCCGAATACTTTAGGCTTGTTGGCTTTACGATATTTGTTATACACCGGAGCGGCTACACGAGCAGAGGTATAGCTGTATTTTTCTGTTTCGGTAGCAGGTTTAAACCCATCGGCAGCATTGCTTTTTTCCGTCAGGCTATCGGCTTTAATCAGTTTACTGGTAGACATAATATATTTCCTCACAGGTTAATTTTTGACAGCGTTTTGCTGTGGGGAAATATTTCCATAACGAGTAAAAATAAGGTAATCATTATCCATCATAATTCATCCTTATACTTACCAAAGAGCGATCCAACATTTCATAAATTTAATCACGCTTAAATCCACCTTAAAACAAGCTAAAAACACAGAATGAGATCTTTCTCATCACAAAAACAAAACCCATAAAAATCAGATTAATAAAGCAATCGTCGAAACCAATAAAATCACTTCACCTCAAAATAAACAAAGTCGACTACAAAAGAGTCAATGTGCAAAGTTGCTATCAGCATAATGAGTGACATCAGAGTCAATCAGGAAAAACTAACATGAGCTGCTACGTAATAAACACTAACTGTATTTTCGACGAGAACAATTTAGAAATAGAAAACAAGGATAGTGCGAGAAGGATAAAGATGACACCAATGCGTGCCCGGTGCCTGAGTTTTTTTATTACCACGAGAAGTAAAAGCATTATCGACAAAACAGATATTACTACCGCGTTATGGGGAGAGCGCGGGCAATTTGTCAGCGATGCTAACTTAACGCAGCTCCTTTATCTTTTACGTAAAGACCTTCGTGAGGTGGGTATTGAGAACTTTATGATAACCATCCCTCGCCAGGGTGTTCGGATTAACGATGACATCGACATTCTTCCAGCAAACACCAACCCATCAACATCAGAACAGAAAATCGGGGGACCTAAAAGTTCGTTCCTCTCAGCCCTGATGTGCAAACTATTCCGCTGGTAACGCGGATACTGTAAGGGCCCGGAGAGAAAAGCAGCATAAAAAAACCCGGAAGTATCATCCTCCGGGTTTTGTTTGAAGCCTGCTGAAATGATTAACGCGTCAGGTCGTCAAAAAACTTCTTCACGCCGTCAAAGAAGCTCTTGGAGCGCGGGCTGTTTTTCTCACCCGTCGGGCCACCAAAGCTTTCCTGCAATTCCTTCAGCAACTGTTTTTGCTTGTCGTTCAGTCCGACAGGCGTCTCGACGACGACACGGCACAGCAGATCGCCCTGCGCACCGCCACGAACGGATTTCACGCCTTTACCGCGCATGCGGAACAGTTTACCCGTCTGGGTTTCGCCCGGCACCTTCAGGTTAACGCGGCCATCCAGCGTCGGCACTTCAATCTCACCGCCCAGCGCAGCCATAGCGAAGTTGATCGGGACTTCACAGTACAGGTTGTTGCCTTCACGCTCAAAGATAGCATGCTGCTTCACCTGAACCTGAACGTACAGATCGCCTGCCGGTGCACCATGCTCGCCCGCTTCGCCTTCACCAGACAGACGAATGCGATCGCCGGTATCCACACCCGCCGGAATTTTAACCGACAGCGTTTTAGATTTTTCCACGCGACCGTGCCCGTGGCACTTGTTGCACGGATCTTTAATCAGCGTACCGCGACCCTGACAGTGCGGACAGGTCTGCTGCACCGCGAAGAAGCCCTGACGCATCTGTACCTGGCCGGAACCGTGACAGGTTGGGCAGGTTTGCGGTTGGGTACCCGGTTTTGCGCCGTTGCCATGGCACACGTCGCACTCTTCGAGGGTCGGAATACGAATTTCTTTGGTCACGCCGCGAACGGCTTCTTCCAGCGTCAGGTCCATGTTGTAGCGCAGATCAGCGCCTCGCGCTGCACGCTGACGACCACGACCGCCACCAAAGATATCACCAAACACATCGCCGAAGATGTCGCTGAAATCAGCACCGCCACCGCCAAAGCCGCCACCGAATCCACCGCCGCCCATGCCACCCTGTTCAAAGGCAGCGTGGCCATACTGATCGTACGCCGCACGTTTCTGAGAGTCGGTCAGGATCTCGTAGGCTTCTTTAATTTCTTTAAATTTGGCTTCGGCTTCTTTATCACCCTGGTTACGGTCCGGGTGATATTTCATGGCCAGGCGCTTGTAGGCCTTTTTGATTTCACGCTCTTCCGCTGTTTTGGAAACGCCTAAAATCTCGTAATAGTCTCTCTTAGCCATCTTTTTTCAATGCCCTTAACATGCGAGCACGGGCGGAGAGGAAACCTCTTCGCCCGTGCCAGTAATTACCCGTTCAAAGGGCGATTATTTTTTGTCTTTCACTTCTTCGAACTCTGCGTCAACAACATCGTCGTCTTTCGCATTGCTCGCGGAAGCGTCAGCCCCGCCAGCCTGCTGCTGAGCGTGCTGCTGCTGAGCGATTTCCAGCAGTTTCTGGGAAGCTTGCGCCAGCGCCTGCATTTTCGCTTCGATGTCTGCTTTGTCTTCGCCTTTCAGGGACGCTTCCAGTGCAGTCAGCGCAGACTCGATAGCCGTTTTGTCTTCAGCTGGCAGTTTGTCACCGGCTTCTTCAACCTGCTTACGAGTGCTGTGCAGCAGATGGTCACCCTGGTTGCGGGTCTGAACCAGTTCTTCGAACTTACGGTCAGACTCGGCGTTAGCTTCCGCTTCGCGAACCATTTTCTGGATCTCTTCTTCGTTCAGACCAGAAGAGGCCTTGATGGTGATTTTCTGCTCTTTACCGCTGTTTTTGTCTTTCGCGGAAACGTGCAGAATACCGTCAGCATCGATATCGAAGGTGACTTCGATCTGCGGCATGCCGCGCGGTGCCGGGTTAATACCATCCAGGTTGAACTGACCCAGTGATTTGTTATCGGATGCACGTTTACGCTCACCCTGAATCACGTGGATAGTTACCGCAGACTGGTTATCCTCAGCGGTTGAGAACACCTGGCTGTGCTTGGTCGGGATGGTGGTGTTTTTGTTGATGAGCGCCGTCATCACACCGCCCATGGTTTCAATACCCAGAGACAGCGGAGTAACGTCCAGCAACAGAACGTCTTTAACTTCACCTGTCAGTACACCACCCTGAACGGCAGCACCGATAGCCACGGCTTCGTCCGGGTTAACGTCTTTACGCGGTTCTTTACCGAAGAACTCAGCAACTTTCTTCTGCACCATCGGCATACGAGTCTGACCACCGACCAGGATAACGTCCTGGATATCGGACACGGACAGGCCAGCATCCTGCAGCGCAACTTTCAGCGGCTCGATGGAACGGTTCACCAGGTCTTCAACCAGGCTTTCCAGTTTCGCACGAGTCACTTTGATGTTCATGTGTTTCGGACCGGTCGCATCTGCAGTGATGTACGGCAGGTTAACGTCGGTCTGCTGAGCAGAAGACAGTTCAATCTTCGCTTTCTCAGCGGCTTCTTTCAGACGCTGCATCGCCAGCGGGTCATTACGCAGGTCAATGCCCTGATCTTTCTTGAACTCGTCAACGAGGTAGTTGATCAGGCGAGTATCGAAGTCTTCACCACCCAGGTGGGTATCACCGTTGGTTGCCAGTACTTCGAAGGTTTTTTCGCCGTCGACTTCGTCGATTTCGATAATAGAGATATCGAAGGTACCACCACCCAGGTCGTAAACCGCGATAGTACGGTTACCGACTTCTTTATCCAGACCGTAAGCCAGTGCTGCTGCGGTCGGTTCGTTGATGATACGCTTAACTTCCAGACCTGCGATACGGCCAGCATCTTTCGTTGCCTGACGCTGAGCATCGTTGAAGTATGCAGGTACGGTGATAACAGCTTCAGTTACCGGCTCACCCAGGTAATCTTCCGCGGTTTTCTTCATTTTCTTCAGCACTTCAGCAGAGATCTGCGGCGGTGCAGTTTTGGTGCCTTTCACATCAAGCCATGCGTCACCGTTATCAGCAGCAACGATTTTGTACGGCATGATGGAAACATCACGCTGAACTTCTTCGTCCTGGAAGCGACGGCCAATCAGGCGTTTGATTGCGAACAGCGTATTTTGCGGGTTCGTCACTGCCTGACGTTTAGCCGGCTGACCAACCAGAGTTTCACCATCCTGGGTATAAGCAATGATAGAAGGCGTGGTGCGATCGCCCTCGGCGTTCTCAAGCACGCGCGCGGTAGTGCCATCCATAATCGCTACACAAGAGTTGGTAGTACCCAGGTCGATACCAATAATTTTACCCATCTAAACGTCTCCACTATAAATTCGATCAACATGTGGTTGTGAACCTGTAATAGGGGCGAAACGTGTCGTTTCAAGCTCCCTGAATCGTTTTTTTTCAGGCTCACCACTGCGGTTGAGTACTAAATGGGGTCGCATCGCTGCGCATCAAGGGGCAAAGTAAAAAATTTTTAATTCAACCCTCTCAGATCATAGACACGCCACCAGCACCTTATTATGATGCCGCGCCCTGCTACCAGAGGATTGGCACAGGGTATTTACACTTCACCATTTAAATGATGATTTTGAGGAATTATGGGCAACACTAAGTTGGCTAATCCGGCTCCGCTGGGTCTGATGGGTTTCGGGATGACTACCATCCTGCTGAACCTGCACAACATTGGGCTTTTCCCGATGGATGGCATTATCCTGGCAATGGGCATTTTTTACGGCGGTATCGCGCAAATCTTCGCGGGACTGCTGGAATATAAAAAAGGCAATACCTTTGGTTTAACCGCCTTTACCTCTTACGGCTCTTTCTGGCTGACTCTGGTCGCTATTCTGCTGATGCCGAAAATGGGTCTGACCGAAGCGGCAAACGCGCACTTCCTGGGCGTTTATCTGGGTCTGTGGGGCGTCTTCACGCTGTTCATGTTCTTCGGCACACTGAAAGGCGCGCGTATGCTGCAGTTCGTGTTCCTGAGCCTGACCGTTCTGTTTGCTCTGCTGGCCATTGGCCACCTGGCTGACAACCCGGGCATTATCGTGGTTGCAGGCTGGATTGGCGTTATCTGTGGCGCCAGCGCAATCTACCTGGCGATGGGCGAAGTGCTGAACGAGCAGTACGGTCGTACCGTACTGCCGATCGGCGAAGCGCACTAATCTGCCGTTGTGCCCGGTGGCGTCTCACGCGCCGGGCCAATTTCACCTTTCCCTTCCCACTGCAGCCAGACCCCAATCCCCAGCCCCATTAGCGAAAGCGCCAGTACATACCAGGACGGTGCCAGCGGCGACACGCCCATCATTACCGTCACGACAATCGGTGTCAGGCCGCCAAAAATGGCGTAGGAGAGATTGTAAGAAAAAGAGATTCCGCTAAAACGAACTTCCGCCGGAAAGGCCCGAACCATAACATATGGAACGGCCCCGACTACGCCGACGCACAACCCAACCAGACCGTAGAGCAACACTAACTGTTCCGGATGCATACCCACCAGATGGTAGAACGCCCAACTGGTACCTGCCAGCAACAATGAACCGACAATCAGCGTAGGGCCGGAGCCAAACCGGTCCGCCGACATTCCCGCCAGCAAACAACCGATACAAAGCATGATAGTCGCCACGCTATTCGCCTGCAGCGTCAGCGCGGGTGCCATACCATGCTGTTTTTGCAGCCAAACCGGCGACATCAGGATCACCACCACAATGCCTGCCGAAAGGAGCCATGTCAGCAACATCGAAAGCACTACCGCCTGACGGTGTTTTGTCACTACCGCTTTGACCGGTAGCTCCTCTGCCAGCGCTTTACGCTTTTGCATCTCGAGGAATACCGGCGTCTCCTGCAGCCAACGGCGCAGATACATCGCCAGCAGGCCAAACGCACCGCCGAGCAGGAACGGGATTCGCCATCCGCCATCGTGAATAGCCTGCGGCGTCATGCTGGTATTGATGAGAGTTGCCACAACAGAACCCAGCAGGATCCCTACCGTCAGCCCGGCGGTCAGCGTACCGCAGGCAATACCGATGCGTCTGAAAGGCACATGTTCAGCAACAAACACCCACGCTCCCGGCACTTCTCCGCCAATTGCCGCGCCCTGCAGAATACGCATCAGAAGTAGCAGCAATGGCGCAACCAGGCCCGCCGAGGCGTAGGTTGGCAGCAAGCCAATCACCAGCGTCGGGACCGCCATCAGCAAAATGCTCAGCGTGAACATCTTTTTGCGACCAACGAGATCGCCGAAGTGCGCCATGATGATGCCGCCAAGCGGTCGCGCCAGATAGCCTGCGGCGAAGATGCCGAAAGTCTGTACCTGACGTAGCCATTCAGGAATGTCAGCCGGAAAGAAAAGTTCGCCGACGACGGCCGCGAAGAAGACGAAAATGATGAAGTCGTAAAATTCCAGCGCGCCGCCGAGGGCGGCGAGCGTCAGCGTTTTATAATCCTGGCGATTCAGAGGGCGTGCGTGTTGTGACATAGCGGACCATTCGTCTATTTTGGTTTACAGCAAGTGTAAATAAAAAGTGACTATACCGTAAAACCCACAACACGCTACTGCTGGCACAGGTTATGTTACAAACACCGCTTATTCAGGATAATGTCTCACGGCGTGCGCTTTTCGGGCGAAAAGCTGCTACCACCTGCGGGTTGGTTTCTACATACGGGCCTTCAAGAAGCTGTATACAATACGGTACACTGGCAAAAATCCCCGCCACCAGCACCTTACCATCAGCATCCTTCACCCCTTCAAGGGTTTCCTGAATCGATTTCGGTTGGCCCGGCAGATTGAGAATTAGCGCCTGCTTACGAATGACCCCCACCTGACGAGAGAGGATCGCCGTTGGGACAAAGTTTAGGCTAATCTGACGCATCTGCTCACCGAAGCCCGGCATCTCACGATCGGCGATAGCCAGTGTTGCATCCGGTGTAACGTCACGACGCGCCGGTCCGGTACCGCCGGTGGTCAGCACGAGATGGCAGCTCATCTCATCTACCAGTTCACACAGCGTCTGCTCAATGATTGCCTGTTCATCAGGAATAAGCCGTGTCTGCACCTCAAACGGGGTGGTCAGCGCACTTTCCAGCCATGCTTCAAGCGCGGGGATGCCTTTGTCCTGGTAAACACCGCCAGAGGCGCGATCGGAAACAGAAACTAAGCCAATACGTAAGGTATTCATGATTTTCCTGTGCAAATAAAGACGAATACACAGAATGATACACTGCAAGGAAGGGAACAGACAGGTTTCAGAAGAGGTAGCGTGACCGGGAACCCGGTCACGCAAGTAATGATTACAGCAGGTCGCCGATCATTTTTTCCAGTTTTTCCTGGTCGATAGCAAACTTACGGATACCGTCCGCCAGTTTGTCTACTGCCATCGGATCCTGGTTGTGCTGCCACAGGAACTGAGATTCGGTAATACGCTGCGGACGTGCTTTCACTTCGCCGGTGTAGCTCAGTTTACGCTCGATAGCGCCTTCGCTTTCTGCCAGCTCTTTCAGCAGCGCCGGAGCGATGGTCAGACGGTCACAACCGGCCAGCTCAAGGATCTCGCCGACGTTACGGAAGCTTGCGCCCATCACCACAGTTTCGTAACCGTGCTGTTTGTAGTACTGATAAATTTCAGTCACTGACACCACGCCCGGATCTTCTGCAGGTGCGTACTCTTTCTTATCGGTGTTGGATTTGTACCAGTCGAGGATACGACCAACAAACGGAGAAATCAGGAACACGCCCGCTTCCGCACAAGCACGCGCCTGGGCGAAGGAGAACAGCAGGGTCAGGTTACAGTTGATGCCTTCTTTTTCCAGCTGCTCAGCGGCACGGATGCCCTGCCAGGTAGAAGCCAGTTTGATAAGGATGCGGTCGTTGCTGATACCGGCATCGTTATACAGTTTGATCAGGCGTTTGGCTTTCGCGATAGAGGCGTCGGTGTCATAAGACAGACGAGCATCGACTTCGGTAGAGATACGGCCCGGGATAAGTTTCAGGATTTCCAGACCGATGTTCACCGCCAGTTTGTCGGTCGCATCAACGACCTGCTGAGCGCGATCGCTGCTCTGCGCTTTTGCCCATGCAACCGCTTCGTCAATCAGTTTACGGTATTCAGGGATCTGCGCGGCGTTCAGAATCAGTGAAGGGTTGGTTGTAGCATCCTGCGGCTGATACAGCTTCATTGCCGCGATGTCTCCGGTGTCTGCCACCACAGTGGTGTACTGACGCAGGGAGGTCAATTTATCCGTCATGATAGTGTCTCTTTAAACAGCTGTTAAGGGGATATAACCAATGTTCACTGATGATAACACGACGTTGGGTCAGCGCAACCTGGGACCGTGCAAGAGCGCAGAGTATGATAAACTCATCGTCACCGATAATGGATTATCCTTAAAAATGGTAGCGCTTACACGGGTGTGCCAGAAAAGGCTCGAGGATGCTAAATGCCTGATTTTTTATCTTTCATAAATGAAATCCTCTGGGGCTCAGTGATGATTTATCTGCTGCTGGGTGCCGGAGTCTGGTTTACCTGGCGGACGGGCTATATTCAGTTCCGTTATATTCGTCACTTTGGTAAAAGTCTGAAAAGCAGCCTGCGCCCTCAGGAAGGAGGCTTAACTTCTTTTCAGGCGCTCTGTACCAGCCTCGCCGCGCGCGTGGGCAGCGGTAACCTGGCGGGGGTCGCGATTGCCATCACCGCAGGCGGCCCGGGTGCGGTTTTTTGGATGTGGGTTTCCGCTATCATCGGCATGGCCAGCAGTTTTGCAGAGTGTTCCCTGGCACAGCTCTATAAAGAGCGTGATGCTAGCGGGCAATTTCGCGGTGGTCCGGCATGGTATATGGCGCGGGGTCTTGGCATGCGCTGGATGGGCGTGCTGTTTTCTGTTTTCCTGCTCATCGCCTATGGCCTTATCTTCAATACCGTACAGGCAAACTCGGTCGCCAACGCTGCCCATTACGCATTTCAAATTCCTAAGCTTGCTACCGGCGTGCTTCTGGCGCTCCTGACGCTGCTGTTCATCGTGCGCGGACTGCGCGGTGTGGCGCGGCTGATGCAGTGGATCGTGCCATTTATGGCCATCCTGTGGGTGGCGACCAGCGTGATAATCAGTCTTAGCCACCTGAGCGAACTCCCGGGCATTCTGAGCGGAATTATCCGTAGCGCCTTTGGCTGGCAGGAAGCCGCAGCCGGTGCGGTGGGCTACACCATCAGCCAGGCCCTGACCAGTGGGATCCAGCGCGGCATGTTTTCAAACGAAGCCGGGATGGGTTCTACCCCAAACGCAGCGGCAGCGGCGGCGTCCTCTCCCCCGCATCCGGCGGCCCAGGGCATCGTGCAGATGATAGGCGTTTTTACCGACACCATTATTATCTGCAGCGCCAGCGCGATGATTGTTCTGCTGGCAGGGCACGAAACCGCCTTTAGCGGCAGCAGCGGGATCACCCTCATCCAGCAGGCTATGGCGGCACTGACCGGCGGCTGGGGGGCGGGTTATGTCACCTTTATCGTATTATTGTTTGCCTTTACTTCGATCGTTGCCAACTACGTTTATGCGGAAAACAATCTGTTCTTTTTACGACTGCACACGCCGCGCAACGTCTGGATCTTACGCAGCGTCACACTGCTAATGGTGATAGCGGGGACCATGCTGACGATACCGCTCGTCTGGCAAATGGCGGATATCATTATGGCGTTAATGGCTATAACCAACCTGACGGCTATTCTGCTGCTTTCACCGGTGGTCAAAATCATCGCCAGCGACTACCTTCGCCAGCGCAGACTCGGTTTAAAACCGGTCTTCGACCCAGCACGCTACCCGGAAATTGAACAGCAACTGGCACCTGAGAGCTGGGACGATGCGTCACGCCAATAGCAACCATCGAACACTTCACATCCATTTTTTGTTAAAGTCTGGGGAAAATTCCTGCAAGGACTGGATATGCTGATACTGATTTCACCTGCAAAAACGCTCGATTACCAAAGCCCGCTGGCAACACAGCGCTATACCCAGCCTGAACTGCTGGATCACTCGCAAAAGCTTATCCGTGAAGCCCGTAAGCTGTCAGCGCCGCAAATCGGCAAACTGATGCACATCAGCGATAAGCTCGCCGATCTCAACGCCACCCGTTTTCACGACTGGCATCCGGACTTTACGCCGGATAATGCGCGCCAGGCGATCCTTGCGTTTAAAGGCGATGTCTATACCGGACTGCAGGCTGAAACCTTCAGCGAGGCAGATTTCGATTTTGCCCAGCAGCATCTGCGCATGCTCTCAGGCCTGTACGGCGTACTGCGCCCGCTGGATCTGATGCAGCCATACCGCCTGGAGATGGGCATTCGTCTGGAAAACAGTCGGGGAAAAGATCTGTACCATTTCTGGGGCGATACCATCACCGACAAGCTCAACGATGCGTTGAAGGCACAGGGTGACGACGTCATCATTAACCTCGCCTCAGATGAGTATTTCAAATCCGTTAAACCGAAGAAGCTGCAGGGCCAGCTGATTAAGCCGGTGTTCCTGGATGAGAAAAACGGCACGTTCAAAGTCATCAGCTTCTACGCCAAAAAAGCACGTGGCCTGATGAGCCGCTATATCATAGAAAATCGCCTGACGAAGCCGGAGCAGCTGACAGGATTTGACGGCGAAGGCTATTTCTTTGATGAAGAAGCCTCAGCGAAAGGTGAACTGGTGTTTAAACGCCACGAACAGCGTTGAGTTCAGGCCCCATCCCGCGGGATGAGGCCTGAGTAAGAAGTTAGTCGCGATCGTGACCGTAAGCATGGCCGTGGCCATGATCGTGATGATCGCCCTGATCGTTGTCATCGCCATGACCATGATGACGGTATTCATCATGCGGATGCCAGCGATTGTCGCGCCATTCGTAGTGTCTGCCCCACCAGTCATGATCGCGCCAGTTGCCACCATCCCAGTAGTAACCGCGATCGTCGCGATCGCCAATCTGCAGTTTCACTGCAGGCACCAGGGTGATTTCTTCTGCGTGTACGATGACCGGAGCAACTATGGTCGGAGCAACCAGCAACATGGATAGCGCAAGGAAAACAGGTTTCATAACAGACATAGGTAACGCCCTCCATCACTGCCCAATGTGGGCTGATAGATTAAGCGTATCCGAGCACTACCCATTTCGTTATTGTCCGCAATCCTAATCTTTGCGAACCCGCATTTAATGAGCATTCCTGCACGATTTCTACATAATTTCTCCCCGTTTCCCCCTCCGAAGAAGAGGAAACAGAGAAATTACGCTTTACTCATCAGCAGCTGACGCAGCGCGGCGAAATCAGCAGGCAGATTCTCTGAAAGCAGCGGTAAATCCGCACGTTCCGCCAGCGCCTGCGGTAACGGCAGCGTTTCACCAAGAATCGCTTCCACGCTCTCTTTAAACTTCGCCGGATGCGCTGTACCGAGGAACAGGCCATATTCGCCAGGATGAAGCTGGTCGCGCAGCGCGCGATACGCCACCGCCGCATGCGGTTCAGAGGTGTAGCCAATCTGCTGAAGTTCAAGCATCGTGGCTTTGGTGGTTTCGTCATCCACCGCCGCATAGCCGAGATCGCTCAGGCGCCAGATTTTACGGCGGAACAGCTCCTCTACGCGCGGCCAGTTGTTCGGCTGGCTGACATCCATCGCGTTGGAAAGCGTGGCCTGGGTTTTATTTGGCTTCCACTCCCCTGCTTTCAGGAAGCGCGGCACGGTGTCATTTACGTTGGTCGCCGCAATAAAGCGCTTCACTGGTAAACCTAATGATTTCGCCAGCAGGCCAGCGGTCAGGTCGCCGAAGTTACCGCTTGGTACCGAGATAACCAATTGGTTGCGAGCTTCCTGCGGCAGCTGCGCCACCGCCTCAAAGTAGTAGCATATTTGCGCCAGCAGACGGCTGATATTGATTGAGTTTGCCGAATTCAGCCCCAGCGCCTTTTTGAGTTCTTCATCGTCGAAGGCCTGTTTGACCAGCGCCTGGCAGGCATCAAAATCACCATCAATTGCCACGGTTTCAATATTGCCGCCGAGAGTACAGAACAGCTTCTCCTGCAGCGGGCTGATTTTGCCACGCGGATAAAGGATCACCACGCGAACGTTTTTCAGACCATAAAACGCATGCGCCACGGCAGCACCAGTATCACCGGAGGTGGCGGTCAGAATCGTCACCGGCGTGTCACCGCTGATGTGGGTAAGCATCTGAGCCATAAAACGGCCGCCGAAGTCTTTGAACGCCAGCGTCGGACCATGGAACAGCTCCAGGCAGCCCACGTCGTCTTCAACTTTGCTCACCGGTGCCGGGAAGGCAAACGCCGCGCGGACGCGCTCTTCCATCAGCTCCTGAGGAATTTCATCACCAATGAAGGCGGAGAGAATTTTGGCACTGCGGGAGACGAAATCCTGTTTCAGCATCTCGTCAATTTCCGTCAGATTGAACTCCGGCAGGTCATGCGGGAAGAACAGCCCTTGTTGCTTACCAAGCCCTTGTGTAACGGCCTGCGCAAAGCTGACCTGCTCATTGTGATCTTTTAAATTGTAGAGTTTCATCGGTTATCCCACTACTCGAGCGCCCGCCGTATCCAGCCGGCAAATATGAACGAAGCCTTCCTGATTTTGCAGATAGTGTTTACTCAGCCAGTCTGCCACGCGCTGCGCGGTTTCCGGTTTATCACACAAAGCAAACATCGTCGGGCCGGAGCCAGAAATACCGCTGGCAAGAGCACCAATTTCCGCCACCGCCTGGCGCGCTTCGCCGAAGCCTGGCAACAGTTTGGTGCGATAAGGTTCAGCAATCACGTCCTTCATCAGTTTCGCCGCCAGCAGTGGCTGACGGGAATAACAGGCGTGAATGAATCCGGCCAGGTGTCGCCCGTGGGCAATACAGTCCTGGCGGCGATACTGCGCGGGTAAAATCGCCCGCGCTTCGGCCGTTGAGACTTTAATCCCCGGATACGCCAGTACCCACAGCCACTCATCAAAGCCTGGCACCTGCTGGCTGATAATGCCGCATTCCTCAATCATCAACTGCATCCCACCGAGATAGCACGGCGCGACGTTGTCATAGTGAATGCTGCCAGAGATCCGCCCTTCCAGCTCGCCCATCAACGCCAGCATCCGGTGCTGGTTGAGCGGCTTTCCGCAGTACTCATTCATCGCCACCAGGGCCGCAACCACCGAACAGGCGCTGGAGCCAAGGCCGGAGCCGATGGGCATATTTTTTTCCAGCGTCATAGCAACCGGAACAGTTTTGCCAATCTCCTGGCAAAAACGCTCCCAGCATTGATAAACAATGTTCTCACGGGGTTCTGGCGGCAGTTTACTGGCAAAACGTCCCAGGTTTTGCAGGCTAAAGCTGCTGGCTGCCTCAACGGAGACGTTGTCGCCAAGCAACGTACCGTCAACCGGCATGACCGCCGCGCCGAGGACATCAAATCCAACGCTCATATTGGCGCTGGAGGCCGGGGCATAGACTTTCACCATCTTAGACTCCTAACTTCCATGACAGGGTGCGCAGCAGGTCGGCAAACACGCCCGCGGCCGTCACATCGTTCCCTGCACCGTAGCCGCGCAGGACCAGCGGCAGCGGTTGATAATAGTGGCTGTAGAAGGCCAGGGCGTTCTCACCATTTTTCACTTTGTACAGCGGATCGTTACCGTCCACTTCGGCAATCTTCACCCGGCATACGCCATCGTCTTCGATATTGCCAACATAGCGCAGAACCTTACCTTCATCACGGGCTTTCGCCACCCGATCGGCAAACACGGCATCCAGCTCCGGCAGACGCGCCATAAAACTCTCGGTGTCACCGGTAGCATCGAAGCTCTCAGGCAGTACCGACTCCACAACAATATCGTTAAGCTCGAGCTCACGCCCGGTTTCACGTACCAGAATCAGCAACTTACGCGCTACGTCCATTCCAGAGAGATCGTCACGCGGGTCCGGTTCGGTATAACCCATTCCCCGCGCCAGGATCGTTGCTTCTGACAGGCTCATTCCCTCATCCAGCTTCCCGAAAATAAAAGAGAGTGAACCGGAAAGAATGCCCGAGAAGCGCTGCAGCTCATCCCCGGCGTTCAGCAGATTTTGCAGGTTTTCGATAACCGGCAACCCCGCGCCAACGTTGGTGTCGTAGAGGAACTTGCGTCGTGAACCTGCCGCCGCCTGGCGCAGTTCATGATAGTAGTCCATTGATGAGGTATTGGCCTTTTTGTTCGGCGTTACCACGTGGAAGCCTTCGCGCAGGAAATCGGCATACTGGTCCGCCACCGCCTGGCTGGAGGTACAGTCAACGATCACCGGGTTCAGCAAATGGTATTCTTTCACCAGGCGAATCAGACGCCCCAGGTTGAACGGCTCTTTCGCCTCCGCAAGCTCTGCCTGCCAGTTGTCGAGGTTCAGGCCATGCACGTGGGTCAGCATCGCTTTCGAGTTAGCAACGCCGCACACCCGCAGATCGATATGTTTGTTTTTCAGCCAGGACTGCTGACGTTTAAGCTGCTCCAGCAGCGCTCCGCCGACGCCACCGACCCCAATCACGAATACTTCGATAACCTGATCGGTATTGAATAGCATTTGATGAGTCACGCGCACGCCGGTTGTCGCATCGTCGTTACTCACCACCACTGAAATTGAGCGCTCGGAGGAACCCTGGGCAATCGCCACGATATTGATATTGGCACGTGCCAGGGCGGCGAAGAACTTGGCCGAAATGCCACGCAGCGTGCGCATGCCATCACCCACGACGGAGATAATCGCCAGCCGCTCCATGATGGCGAGCGGCTCCAGCAGCCCCTCTTTCAGCTCCAGATAGAACTCATCTTCCATCGCCTTCTTCGCGCGGGCACAATCGGCCTGGGCAATACAGAAGCTGATGCTGTACTCAGAAGATGACTGGGTGATCAGCACTACGGAAATCCCTGCCCGCGACATGGTGGCAAAGACGCGCGCCGCCATCCCGACCATCCCCTTCATGCCAGGACCAGAGACGTTGAACATGGCCATATTATTCAGGTTAGAGATCCCTTTCACCGGTAGACCATCTTCGTTGCTACTGGCACCAATCAACGTACCCGGTGCCTGCGGATTACCGGTATTTTTAATCAGGCAAGGGATCTGGAACTGGGCGATGGGCGCGATGGTGCGGGGGTGCAGGACCTTGGCGCCAAAGTAGGACAGCTCCATCGCTTCCTGATAAGACATTGATTTCAGCAGACGCGCATCTGGAACCTGACGCGGGTCGCAGGTGTACACGCCGTCAACGTCAGTCCAGATTTCACAGCAGTCTGCGCGCAGACAAGCCGCCAGCACCGCGGCAGAATAGTCAGAGCCATTACGCCCCAGCACCACCAGCTCGCCCTTCTCGTTCCCTGCGGTAAAACCTGCCATCAACACCATGTGGTCAGCCGGGATCTGGCTTGCCACGATACGACGAGTAGATTCGGCGATATCGACGGTAGATTCGAGGTAATGCCCCACGGCCAGCAGTTTTTCGACCGGATCGATGACCGAAACGTTGTGACCGCGCGCTTCGAGCAGACCCGCCATAATGGCTATTGAGAGTTTTTCGCCACGGCAGATAAGCGCCGCGTTCACCGCGTCCGGGCACTGCCCGAGCAAGCTAATACCATGCAGAACATGTTTGATCTGCGCAAATTCTTGCTCAACGGTGGCCTGTAACTTTTCCAGAGGGAAAGCGGGTTGCGTGTCTGCCAGCCCCTGAAGCAGTTCGGCAAAAATACGTTCGGCATCGCTGATGTTGGGAAGCGCATCCTGACCCCCGATGGTTTTTTCAATCATCGCCACCAGATGGTTCGTAATTTTCGCAGGAGCAGACAGCACGGTTGCCACCTGCCCCTGCCTGGCGTTGCTTTCCAGAATATCGGCAACCCGCAGAAAGCGCTCTGCATTTGCCACTGATGTACCGCCGAACTTCAACACTCTCATGGTCTTACCTCGTGATTCCTGGACGAAAAAAAAGCCCGCACTGTTCAGGTGCGGGCTTTTTTCTGTGTTTCCTGTACGCGTCAGCCCGCACCATTACCTGTGGTAATTGTGGTTGTGGTAATGGTGGTAATGCTGCTGATGCGAATCATGGATGTTGTGTACTCTGTTTTTTATCTGTCTGTGCTGTATGTCTATATTGGTTAAAGTATCTGCCTTTCTATGTCAAGAAATTCCACATTCGTCACGTTTCGCAACCACTTCACGTTTCGCTGCGCCGGGCCCTGACTTTGACCACCTCTGGCGAAATGAACGCTTGAAGGCAGAACATTCCACTTAGTTTCAGAAATTTCCAGAAATATTATTTTGTAAGATTTTTTTCAATATCATGGAGCAATCGATGCAACATAACCGTATCACGCAGCCCAAGGACTCCCAGTCGCTGTTGCAACCAGTCAGACATTTTTACATCGTCAGCAACTCCCAGGCGTTGAAGCAACATCATGCTACGTGAACGTAACGCCTGGAGCTGATTCTCATCACCAGACGTTACCGCTGCTGATGAATTGTTCACTATAGTAGTCAGTTGATAACAATAAACCATCACCGCCTGGCCGAGGTTCATTGACGGATAATCCGCCACCATCGGCGCACCGGTGAGGACATCTGCCAAAGCCAGTTCGTCGTTGGTCAGACCGGAATCCTCTCTGCCAAAAACCAGCGCAGCATGGTTCATCCACTGTGATTTCTCCTCAAGCATGGGAACCAGTTCCTGCGGAGAAGCGTAGTAATGGAAACGCGCGCGGCTGCGAGCCGTGGTCGCGATGGTAAAATCGACGTCCTGCAATGCCTCAGAAAGCGTTGTGTAACTCTTTATATTATCGAGAATATCTGTAGAGCCATGTGCCACACGCCTGGCCGCGGGCTCCAGGTGAGCGACGCTGTCAACGATCCGCAGATCGGTGAACCCCATGGTTTTCATCGCTCTGGCTGCGGCGCCAATATTTTCTGCTCTTGCCGGGGAAACCAGCACAATTGATACATGCATTTTACAATCTCATCATTAAGCGCTTACACCAGCAAAGTGTGATATGACTCAGCATTCTGCGCGGCGCGAATTTACAAATTTGCAACAACAATCACTGAAATGACGTTTCTTAACATATAAAAAAAGCTAAACTATTATCCGGGAAAAATCCTGGGTATAATGTTAACAGAACGCTTATATCCCCATGTTTATAAATGGGATTATCAACAAAGCTTAAACGGCTCGATTGATTACGGCTCTTTAATTAGTTAATCCTTGCAACTACTTGAGTTGTAGAAAAATTGTGATAAACGCTAGCATTTAGATGCAAGAATTTCACAAGACTGTTAACGTGCTACAATTGAACTTGATATATGTCAACGAAGCGTAGTTTTATTGGGTGTCCCGTGCCTCTTAGCCTGTTATGTTGCTGTTAAAATGGTTAGGATGACAGCCGTTTTTGACACTGTCGGGTCCAGAGGGAAACTACCCACGACCAAGCTAATGATGTTGTTGACGTTGATGGAAAGTGCATCAAGAACGCAATTACGTACTTTAGTCATGTTACGCCGTTCATGTTAATTTGCGACATGTATCAGGCAGGTCAGGGACTTTTGTACTTCCTGTTTCGATTTAGTTGGCAATTTAGGTAGCAAACATGCAGACCCCGCACATTCTTATCGTTGAAGACGAGTTGGTAACACGCAACACGTTAAAAAGTATTTTCGAAGCAGAAGGCTACGATGTTTTCGAAGCGACCGATGGCGCGGAAATGCATCAGATCCTGTCTGAAAATGATGTAAACCTGGTCATCATGGATATCAACCTGCCGGGTAAAAACGGCCTGCTGTTGGCTCGTGAACTCCGTGAACAGGCGAACGTCGCACTGATGTTCCTTACCGGTCGTGATAACGAAGTCGATAAGATCCTTGGTCTTGAAATCGGCGCCGACGACTACATCACTAAACCGTTCAACCCACGTGAACTGACTATCCGTGCGCGTAACCTGCTTTCCCGTACCATGAACCTGGGTACCGTAAGCGAAGAACGCCGCAGCGTTGAAAGCTACAAGTTCAACGGCTGGGAACTGGATATCAACAGTCGCTCTCTGGTGAGCCCGAACGGCGAACAGTACAAGCTGCCGCGCAGTGAATTCCGCGCGATGCTGCACTTCTGCGAAAATCCGGGCAAGATTCAGTCTCGTGCTGAACTGCTGAAGAAAATGACGGGTCGTGAGCTTAAGCCACATGACCGTACCGTTGACGTGACCATCCGTCGGATTCGTAAGCACTTCGAGTCTACGCCGGACACTCCGGAAATCATCGCCACTATTCACGGTGAAGGTTACCGTTTCTGCGGCGATCTGCAGGAGTAATCCTGTCAGAGACGAAAAAGGCGCCCTGCGGCGCCTTTTTTTATTTCCAGACTCTGAGCTCATCTTCTGTTTCACAGCGGGCTTTTACCTTCTCTTTCGGCTGTGACAGCGAATACCAGTCGAAGTGGCGGGTCAGGAACATCACGGTACACAACGCCAGCAGCAGAACGCCGGTGCCCAGCAGCAACGCGCTGTCCTCTGAGCGCAAAAGCACCCACATCACACCATCCAGCCCCAGAAGCGCGCCGGTAAACAACAGGCTATTGCGCCAGCCTTGCAGCACGGCGTGGAAATAGACGCCATTAATCAGCGCCCCCGTCAGGCTCGCCACCGCCCAGGCGCGAGTAAAGCCAATATGCTCAGAAAGCGCCAGCAGCACCAGGTAAAACATGACCAACGACAACCCCACCAGCAGATACTGCATAGGGTGAAGTCGAAGCCCCGTTAAGGTTTCAAAAACAAAGAACGCCATAAAGGTGAGCGTAATCAGGAGAATGGCATACTTGATGGCCCGGTCGGTGAGCTGGTACTGATCGGCGGGCGTCGCCACCGAGACGCTGAAAGCAGGAAGCGCCCGCCACGCCACTCGTTCCAGACCATCGTTAAACCGCCCTGCCATATCATTGGCAAACCAGCTGCTCTGCCAGCGGGCGCTAAAGCCTTTATCGCTAATGTCGCGCGACTCAGGTAAAAAATCGCCTAAAAAACCAGGGTGCGGCCAGTTACTGGTCAAGGAGAGCGTACTGTTACGCCCGACAGGCACAACGGAAAATCCCCCGGTCCCGTTCAAATTCAGGGTCATGCTAAGCGTCAACGCGCGCGCTTTCAGGGCCGATTCCGCAAGCGGAATATGCAGACCGGGTAAATCGCCACCCACACCGCTACCGGGTTCAACGGTTACCGCAACACCGTTCAGCGTCGGTGAACCCACCGCACCAATTCCCCGGGCATCGCCAACGGCAATGATCATGTAGGGTTCGCCGAGCGTCACGTTATCGCTTTTCATTGCCTCAAATTTGCTGCGATCAAACTGCGCATCAAGCTGCAACGCGTTATGCCAGATTTGTCCGTCGTAAATACCAATCTGACGGCTCTCAACCTGCTGTTTGCCGTTAATCAGTAACGACTCAGGAAGCCAGTAGAGGATAAAATTGCGCTGCCGCTTCACCTCTTTATTATCCTCGATACGGGTATACACCTCAGAGGCAGGGACAGCGATCAGCGGGCCAATCAATTTTTGTGGCCCGCTGGTACTCTGCCGCAGACTATCCTCAACATCGTCCCGGTAGCTCGCCCGATCCGCCACCAACGAGCTGACCAGCATCAACGGCACCAGCAACAACACCATACATCCAATAAGCGTACTGACTTTCCAGAACAGGGGTGATTTCAACATAACCTTCTCCTTTGTGTTGTGCACAGCGTAGCGAGGCTATGTGGGGGGAATTTGAAGTTATGTGAAGGGACGGTGAAGTCTCAGCGTGGCCTGCGCGCCGCCATCGGCCCGGTTTTGCAGGCTGATATGCCCATGGTGCAGACGAGCCACCTCCTGCACGAAGGCCAGCCCCAGACCGCTACTCTTCTGCCCGTTGACTCGCGGCAGAGAATAGAAGCGTTCAAAGACGCGTTCGAGCGCATAGTCGGGGATCCCGCACCCGGTATCGCTCACACGGAATACCACTTCACCCGACTGTATTCCGGCATGAAGCGTAATTTCACCGCCATCCGGCGTAAAATCAATCGCGTTATCGAGCAGGTTACCTAACGCTTGTTCCAGCAGCTCTTCATCAGCGGTAACCTCAGCGCATTCCGTTTCGCTTTGCAGCCGGAGCCGTTTGCTTTCCAGCACAACGCTACGCGACTGCGCCAGACGAGAGAACAGCGGCGCCACCGCGACGGGCTTCAACACCACCTCAGCACGATTCTCAAGCCTTGCCTGGGTGAGCAGCTTCTCCACCAGCGCCTGCATACGGACGTTCTGCGCCAGGATGTTGTCACTAAAGCGGATAGCCACTTCCGGTGGCGGAAGTTCACGAAGAATTTCCGCAGCCCCCCGGATCGCCGCCAGCGGGCTTTTTAGTTCATGAGTCAGCGCATAAACATACTGCTCAATGTAATTTTTACCCTCCAGCCGCAGGCGCATACTTTCCAGCGCCTGCGCCAGCTTGCGCAGTTCGCTACTGCCTACGTTGGGCAGCGGCTGGGCGTTATCCTGGGTGACCGAGTCGGCGTAGCGCGACAGTTTACCGATGGAGCGATTGATCCACCACACCATACCGCCGCCGATAAGCAGCGCAATACCGAGGAGCGCACCACCCGCCCACAGCATTCGCCGCTCACTGCGCTTAATAACCGGCGCGATGGCGCTATTGGGTTTCCCCACGGACAACACACCAATAATCTGACCTTCAGAGACAATCGGCGCCGCCACGTACATCACCGTACTGCCAGGATCGGCAGGATCCAGTGCCGTACTGCGCGCACCATACTCTCCGCGCAGCGTCAGCCAGACATCGTTCCAGCGGGAGTAATCCGCGCCTACGGCTTTTCCGGCGGAGTCGAAGACTACCGTACCGCGGGCATCAGTTATGTAGACGCGATACTCGTTACGCACCTTCATGATGCCGCCAATATCGGCACGAATGGGCTGTTGCTGGAGAGCGCCGAACGCCTGTGCCAGCCTGCCGTGTGAAGGATCGCCGCTCAGCAGGTCATCACGCCCAACCGCGGCCAGTAGCGTGGCGGTGTCGATTAGCGTGCCTTCCGTTGCCCGACGGACGCCGGGTTTGATCTCCTGCACAAAGATAGAAAGCACGAACCATGCCGCGATCGCCACAATCAGAAAGTAACCGAGTAGCAGACGCATCCCGATACGCATCAGCCACCCGCCAGGCTGTAGCCCAGACCACGATGGGTACTGATAGGCGAAAGCAGAGGATCCACCGCGCGCAGCTTCGCCCGCAGCGTTTTGATGTGGGTATCTACAGTACGATCAAAGCTCTCCTGGTCATCCCCCCAGACTTTGTCCATCAGCTGCTGGCGAGAGAAAACACGACCTGGCGATTGCAAAAGCGTTTTCAGCAGCAGGAACTCATAGCGCGTCAGCGCTAAACGCTGCCCGCACCATGCCACCCAGGCGGCGCCTTCGTTGAGTTCAAACTGACCAATCCGCACCACCGCCGGCGGGGCGGCAAACTTCTGTAACCGTCGCAAAATAGTACGCACCCGGGCACACACTTCACGCGGCGAAAAAGGCTTTGCGACATAGTCGTCAGCGCCGATCTCCAGGCCCAGCAGTTTATCCACCTCATCGCTTCGGGCGGTGAGAAACAGCACCGGTAGCCCCGGTGCCTGCGCGAGCAACCGACGGCACAGCTCAAAACCGCTGATATCCGGCAAACCAACGTCAAGGATCGCCAGATCGGGCACAGCAACGCGGGCGGCCTCCATCACCGGCAGACCGCGTTCAAACGCCTTCACCCGGAAACCTTCCTGCTGCAGCATGTAAATCAGCGTATCAGCGATACCGGGTTCATCTTCAACCAGCCAGATAAGCGGTTGTTCCATGACGATGTTCCGTTATTTTGACCACGGCATGATGGGGACAGCGCTCAGCGCGTTTTTCGGCGAGCCGTCAACCACCTTGTCGGAGTAGGTGAGATAAATTAGCGCGTTACGTTTAGCATCATAAAAACGCACGACCTGCAGCTTTTTAAACACCAGAGACGTCCGTTTCTGGAACACCACATCGCCCTGCGCCTTACCGTTCTTAATCTTATCGCTAACCTCAATCGGCCCGACCTGCTGGCAGGAAATCGCAGCATCAGACGTATCTTCCGCCAGCCCTAAACCGCCCTTGATGCCACCGGTCTTCGCCCGGCTTAAATAGCAGGTCACATTCTGGACATCAGGATCGTCAAAGGCTTCCACGACGATTTTGTGATCGGGACCGATCATCTTAAAGACGGTATCCACGGAACCGATCTGTTCTGCAGACGCGATCGGAGCAACCGAAGTCAGCAGCAATGCGGCAATCAAACCTTTATATTTCATATTGTTACCATATCTGAAAATTAAGCGTAGTGACTATTCAAGATCCAGGAGGAAAATGTATACAGATCACAGTGTTACCATTTTCCTACTTGAAAGCAGTAAGAAATCGCACTTATGAACAAAAAAAACACTGAATGCTAAAACACCAAAAAATGCTATTATCCGCTACCTTATTATCAGGCACCTGCGTTTAAGGATGAGGACATTATATGGATCAGGCTGGAATTATTCGCGATCTCCTTTCCTGGCTGGAAGGCCATCTGGATCAGCCTCTGTCACTGGATAATGTGGCTGCCAAAGCAGGTTATTCCAAGTGGCATTTGCAGCGGATGTTTAAAGACGTCACAGGCCATGCGATTGGTGCCTATATTCGTGCACGACGTTTGTCCAAATCCGCGGTCGCGCTGCGTTTGACTGCACGCCCAATCCTCGACATTGCGCTGCAGTATCGTTTTGATTCACAGCAAACTTTTACTCGAGCGTTCAAGAAACAGTTCTCGTTGACGCCGGCGCTATACCGCCGTTCTCCGGACTGGAGCTCCTTTGGCATGCGTCCGCCGCTGCGCCTGGGTGAGTTCAAAATGCCGAAATACGAGTTTGTTACCCTGCCGGGCATGGAACTTGCGGGTGTAACTCAAAGCTATACCTGCAAACTGGAGGAAATTTCTGATTTCCGCCACCAGATGCGTATCCAGTTCTGGCGCGATTTCCTGAGCCATTCGCCAACGCTTCCCTCAACGCTTTACGGGCTACATGAACCGCGTCCAAGCCTTGAGAAAGACGACGAGCAGGAGGTGTTCTACACGACCGCACTGACGCCAGAAATGGCCAGCGGACACGTGCAGAATGCCCACCCGGTGTCACTGGAAGGCGGCGAATATGTGATGTTCACGTATGAAGGTCTGGGAACCGGTCTGCAGGAGTTTATCCTGACCGTGTACGGCACCTGTATGCCGATGCTGAATCTGACCCGTCGCAAGGGTCAGGACATCGAGCGCTTCTTCCCGCAGGATGAGGCACGAGACCAGGAGCCGCCTATTCAGCTGCGCTGCGAATACCTGGTCCCGATCCGTCGTTAACGCTGTAGCTCGTCTAACGCAGGGACGTCGAGATGTGAGACGTCCCCTGCGGTTTCAACCACCCATCCCGATGCCAGCCATGGGCTCTGCTGATAATCCACACGTGAGATAGAGCAGTTGCGCAGACGCAGGCGACGCTCGGCGTAGGCCGGCAGCCCCAGAATCGTACTCAACAGGCAACCCAGCGCCATGCCGTGGCTGACTAAGAGCGGTCGGCTCCCCGCAGGCAGCTCAAGGCAGGAAACCAGCGCCGCGTGCATGCGGTTGCCCAGTTCCTGCATCGATTCGCCATCCGGAATACGGCCATCTTCGGTGCCGTTCACCAGTTGGCGACGCCAGCCCTCCTCTTCTGCCGACAGCGACTCAATACGTCGCTTCTCAAGCACGCCCATGTTGAGTTCGCGCAGGCGAGAATCGAACATGATGTCGCAACCGCACACTTCGGCAATGATCTCTGCCGTACGGCGGGTACGACCTAAATCACTGGAGATAATATGGGTGATGCCCAGCGTTTTGGCACGCGCGCCCACCTGCCAGGCCTGCTGCTCACCGTTGTCGGTTAGCGGACTATCGGACTGGCCCTGAATGCGTCGCTCGGCGTTCCACTGCGTTTCGCCGTGGCGAACAAGGTATACCTGTAACATGCGTTTTATCCGTTATACTGCGATGACAATTTCTTAGTAATGATGTTCTGATTATGCACCAGGTTGTCTCAGCTACCACCAATCCTGCCAAAATTCAGGCAATTCTTGCGGCATTTACCGAGATTTTCGGTGAAAGATCCTGCCATATTGACGCTATCTCCGTCGAGAGTGGCGTACCCGAACAGCCCTTTGGAAGTGAGGAAACGCGCGCTGGCGCACGGAATCGCGTGGCAAATGCCCGTGAAGCTCGCCCGGATGCGGATTTTTGGGTGGCAATTGAGGCCGGAATCGACGAAGGAAGCACCTTCAGTTGGGTGGTGATTGAAAGCCGCGATCGGCGCGGCGAAGCGCGTTCCGCTACCCTGCCACTGCCGAAAATCATCCTCGAAAAAGTCAGTGCCGGAGAGGCGCTGGGGCCGGTGATGTCACAATACACCGGCATCGATGAGATTGGTCGTAAAGAAGGGGCTATTGGCGTATTTACCGCGGGCGCACTCACCCGCAGCAGCGTTTACCATCAGGCGGTCGTGCTGGCCCTGAGCCCGTTCCACAACGCCATTTATCGCTGAGTTTGCGGCAGCGCCTGTTCGAGCCAAAGACGCAGCTCCGCAGGCGCCGATTTCAAACTGTTTGAACCACGGGTTATGGTCGCAATGCCCGCGCCCAGTTCATTCTTGAGCTCGCGCTGGCTCATTTCACCGCGCAGCAATTCTTCGATGATTCGCACCCGGGTGCCAAGCGCTTCGCGCTCGTCCGGCGTCATCATCAGGCTTAACAGCGGAAGATGCAGATCGGCCTCATAGGCCTGACGCAGCAGCTCAACAAAGCGAAGCCACTCCTGGTGACGCTGTTCAGCCACTGCGGCTGAATAAGGGGATTGCTGGTTCATATTACGCCGCCCTGTTATGGCAGGCAGCCTGAGCTGCCCGCTTTTCGTACTCTTCAACGAGTACAAGCATAACATAAACCACGCCAATCAGTAACGCTGACGCCATTCGCCGTCGCTCATCACCTGCGCCTTTTCGCCCATGAAATAACGGTAATAAGCATCGTAGGCCAGCACGTTCTTCACGTAGCTGCGGGTTTCGGAGAATGGAATACTTTCAACAAACGCGACGGCATCGATACGCCCGGCGCTGTTCCCCTGCCAGGTGCGTACCCGGCCAGGGCCCGCGTTATAGGCCGCTGAAGCATAGATGCGGTTATCACCAAACTGCTGATAAACATACTGCAGGTAGCTGGTACCAATGTTGATATTGGTTTCAGGATCGAGCAACTGGCCCTGGTTGCTGTAGCCCGGAATATTGAACATTTTTACCGTATGCGTCGCGGTGCCCGGCATGATTTGCATCAGGCCCGAAGCGCCCACCGGCGATCGTACCTTCGGGTTCCAGGCACTTTCCTGGCGCGCAATCGCCATGGCATAGCTCTGCGAAATGTCTTTTCCGCTGGTGTAGCGGGCAAAGAGATTTTTATAGGCCAGTGGGAAGCGCTCCTGAAGATTATCCCAAAGCTTACCGGCGATGGTGGCCTGCACGCTGAGATCCCACCAGTCACGATCGTAAGCGTAGCGCGCCAGCTGCGCCTGTTCGTTTTTACTCCGACTGGTGACCAGGTTCGCCCATTCACTGCGCGCGGTGTTATCCAGATTCCAGTACATCAGCTCACGCACACGCGCCATTTCCGGACCATCAGCAAGCGCTGAAGGGAGGCTGCCTTCTGCTTTCTGAACCTGCAGCGGATACTCTTCCCCCAGGCGCTGGGCGGCTACCATCGGGTAAAAGCCGCGCTGCTGCATAAGCGATCGCAAAATACTCTTCGCTTCATCCTCACGTCCGCGCTCCATCAGCAGGTCTGCCTGCCAGTAACGCCATTCGTCTTTCTCTTTCGCCTCCATCGGCAGACGCGCAAGCCAGGTGTTCAGGCCACGGCGATCGCCGGCTCCGAGCGCCATACGGACACGGCGCTCAACGAGTGATGTCGACTGGGAACGCATAACGGCATCATCGCGCCAGCGAGCCTGTTCATCGGTCACGTCGGTGCCCATCAGACGCCAGGCGACGATATCACGCAGCTCCTGGGTCTGCTCTTCCGTTAACTGCTGCGCCTGCACCAGTGATGGGATCATCAGGCGGGCATTCTCAGCGTCCTGACGGGCGATGCTGGCGAAAGCGACCGCCGCCATCTGACGCGTGAAATCGGTGGCGCCGGTGGTACGGGCAAAGGTCATCACGTTCTGCGGATTATCCGCAAGCGCGCTCACCGCTGAGGCGATAGTCTGGTAGTTGCCCGGCATCTGCGCGGCCAGCGTTTTCACAAGTCCGGTATTCCCGGCCTGCATGGCAAGGCGAATGCGTTCAAGATAAGCCAGCGGATCCTGGGCCCCCGACGATCGCCAGGCGCTAAATAGCGGATCGCAGGCGTTCGGCTGGCTTTTGCCGGTCAGCCACAGATCTTTGGCTCCGGCCCAGGCTTCTGCAGTTTGTCCGACGCTGTATTTGGCATAGTAGTAATTACACTGCGCTTCGGTGGCGGTAGGTTTCTCCGGGCTGAAAGCCAGCAGCCCGCGCCAGTCTTCACGGCGAGCCAGCTCATTGACGAAGCGGTTTTGCAACGTTCTTGCCGGAGGTAACGTGGGGTTAGCGCGCACAAAATTGGTGACGGTGAGCGTCGGCTCATTCATCAGGTCATCGGTAAGCTGGCGATATTCCAGGTAAGGGTACAGGGGATAGTCTTTCAGGGTCGGCATCAGTTGATCAACCACGTCCATCTGGCGGTTGTCCCAGGCCTGCTTAATCTGCGAGTAGCGGCTACGCTGTTCGTCCAGGGAGTCGGCGTAAGCAAGGTGATTGACGGTCAGCAGGCAGACGCCGGCAGCCAGCAGGCGCCACGCCGTATTTTTGGCTCTTTCCACAAGCTCTTCCTCATTATTTATTTCTGGTTCGCGGCATCATGCCACTCAATCACTTTATGCTAATCAGACATTGCCAAATGCGCCACGTTCCGGACATTTATTTACCTTTTTGTCGGCTGGGATTAGCGCGCGAAAAAGGCTACACTTCGCCCTTGAAAACTATTCATCACGATAAAAGAGGCGAAGTCCAACGTGGCTCAATTCGTTTATACCATGCATCGTGTCGGCAAAGTGGTTCCGCCGAAACGTCATATTCTGAAAAATATTTCGCTGAGCTTCTTCCCTGGCGCAAAAATCGGTGTACTCGGCCTGAACGGTGCGGGTAAATCCACCCTGCTGCGCATCATGGCCGGTATTGATACCGACATCGAAGGCGAAGCCCGCCCGCAGCCAGGCATCAAAATCGGCTACCTGCCGCAGGAACCTCAGCTGAACCCAGAGCATACCGTTCGTGAATCCGTAGAAGAAGCGGTTGCGGAAGTGGTAAGCGCGCTGAAAGGTCTGGACGAGGTTTACGCGAAGTACGCTGAGCCGGATGCTGATTTCGACAAGCTCGCTGCACAGCAAGGTAAGTTCGAAGAGATTATCCAGGCGCACGACGGTCACAACCTGAACGTACAGCTGGAGCGCGCGGCCGATGCCCTGCGTCTGCCAGAGTGGGATGCAAAGATCGCAACCCTGTCCGGTGGTGAGCGCCGCCGCGTCGCGCTGTGCCGTCTGCTGCTGGAAAAACCAGACATGCTGCTGCTCGACGAACCGACTAACCACCTGGATGCTGAATCCGTAGCGTGGCTGGAACGCTTCCTGCACGACTTCGAAGGCACCGTTGTGGCGATTACCCACGACCGTTACTTCCTCGATAACGTTGCTGGCTGGATCCTTGAGCTCGACCGCGGTGAAGGTATTCCGTGGGAAGGTAACTACTCCTCCTGGCTTGAGCAGAAAGATCAGCGTCTGGCGCAGGAAGCCTCTCAGGAAGCAGCTCGCCGTAAATCCATTGAGAAAGAACTGGAGTGGGTTCGTCAGGGTGCGAAAGGCCGTCAGTCCAAAGGTAAGGCGCGTCTGGCTCGCTTTGAAGAGCTTAACAACACCGAATACCAGAAACGTAACGAAACCAACGAACTGTTTATTCCACCTGGAGCACGTCTGGGCGATAAAGTCGTTGAAGTCAGCAATCTGCGTAAGTCCTACGGCGATCGCGTCCTGATCGACGATCTCAGCTTCTCGGTTCCGAAGGGGGCGATCGTTGGGATCATCGGTGCGAACGGCGCGGGTAAATCTACCCTGTTCCGTATGATGTCCGGTCAGGAACAGCCTGACAGCGGTAGCATCACCCTGGGCGAGACCGTGAAGCTGGCTTCCGTTGACCAGTTCCGTGACAGCATGGATAACAGCAAAACCGTCTGGGAAGAAGTCTCCGGCGGGCTGGATATCATGAAGATCGGCAACACCGAAATGCCAAGCCGCGCCTACGTCGGCCGCTTTAACTTTAAAGGGGTTGATCAGGGTAAACGCGTTGGCGAACTGTCCGGTGGTGAGCGCGGTCGTCTGCATCTGGCGAAACTGCTGCAGGTGGGCGGTAACGTTCTGCTGCTCGATGAACCGACCAACGACCTGGATATCGAAACCCTGCGCGCGCTGGAAAACGCCCTGCTGGAGTTCCCGGGCTGCGCGATGGTTATCTCGCACGACCGTTGGTTCCTCGACCGTATCGCGACCCACATTCTGGACTACCAGGATGAAGGTAAAGTCGAGTTCTTCGAAGGTAACTTCACCGAATACGAAGAGTACAAGAAACGCACCCTCGGCGCCGATGCGCTGGAGCCGAAGCGTATCAAGTACAAGCGTATCGCTAAGTAAATAAAACTTAATGCCGGATGGCGGCGTAACCGCCCTATCCGGCCTACGGGGTAGTGCAGAATCGTAGGCCGGATAAGCGCAGCGCCATCCGGCATGTTAGTTTTAGCCCTGCTCGCCCATCATCTCTTTCACCAACTCCACGCAGCGCAGGAATCGTCCGTCATAATCGGGCTCTTCAACGTGCGCAAAACTGATGTTGTTCTCCTGGAGCATCTCCACCAACAGCGTCTGAAACTCTTTGCGATCGACAGAACTTCCGAGACTGCGTAGTCCATCCGCCACCCACGGGGTGTTGTTTTCCAGAAGGATAACCAGATCGAAGCGATATTCGTCGATAAGCGCCTGCACAAACGGGTGCTCACGACCCTCGTACTTTTTACAAAACGCCTGAGTGGTAACGAAATCGGTATCGATAAACGCAACTTTGTTGGCGTACTTCACCGCAAAATCAATGTACTGCGCCTGGCCGAGGGCGATTTTGTCGTAATCAGAATACTGCAACGCCATTTCATCCCCGCCGAGATGCGAAAAGACGTAGTCACGGCCATATTCCCAGGCACTGGTGGTGTTGAAGATATTGGCAAGCTTGTTCACCAGCGTTGATTTACCGCTCGACTCGCCGCCCAGCACGGCAACAGTTCGCACGAAAAACGGTTTAACCTCGGTTGGGATATACTCCCAGTAACGGAACGGATTCTCACGGATCTGCCCGCCGCTGATGCTCATAAAGGTGCGCTTCGGATCGATGAGTACCGTTTCAATCCCCAGATGCTCGAGATATTGCGGTGCATCGGCCTCTTCAGAGGTGTAGATCCAGTTTGGCTCGATCCCTTTCTCCTCCAGAAACGCTTTGGTGCCGCGACTCCAGACATCCCAGCCGTGAGGATAAGGCTCCATTCCCTCTTCATTGAAGGCATGAATGCGAATGTTCTTCTGGTATTTAAACGTCTGTAGCAGCCAGCGCAGGCGGTCTGACACGGTCGGCTGCTGCGACATGGCGCTCTCTTCAAACAGCGCCCGGTCGCGGGTTTCATCGTAACCCATGATGATATGCAGCTCGTCCACCTGGCTACAGGCGCGCTGGATCAGGTAGATATGCCCGGTGTGCAGTGGATAAAACTTGCCGAACACCACGCCAACGTTCTTCTGCTGACGGGGAAACTCAAGTCCGAGGAAGCGATGCAACGCCTCCAGCTTCTGCGCGCTGGGGCTTTTGATTTTGGCATTCAGCAGCTGGCTCAGATAGCCTTTCGTCATCCCGCTGGCGTCAGCCACCTGCTGCAAAGTGCAGCCTTTCTGACGAATCGCGGTTTTCAGATAATCAAATGATGACATAGCGCTTAGTGCCTCCTGCAAAATCGAATACGTAATTATAAGTCGTCAAAGACACTTAGCGCATCCGTCAGTTTCTTCACCGGAAACACCTGCATGCCTTCCGGGACTTTTTTCGGTACGTTTGCTGCGGGAACAATCGCCCGGCGGAAACCATGTTTCGCCGCCTCAGAGATACGCTCCTGACCGCTGGGCACCGGGCGGATCTCCCCTGCCAGCCCCACTTCGCCAAAGACCACCAGATCCTGCGGCAGCGGGCGGTCACGCAGGCTCGAAACCATCGCCAGCAGCAGCGCCAGGTCAGCGCTGGTTTCTGTCACCTTCACCCCACCGACCACGTTGACGAACACGTCCTGATCCGCCATCTGCAACCCGCCGTGGCGGTGCAACACGGCAAGCAGGATGGCCAGTCGGTTTTGCTCAAGCCCCACCGCGACGCGGCGAGGATTCGCCATCATTGATTGGTCGACCAGCGCCTGAATCTCTACCAGCAGCGGTCGCGTACCTTCCCAGACCACCATCACTGAGCTACCGGAGGTGACCTCATCGCCGCGGCTAAGGAAAATCGCCGACGGGTTACTGACTTCGCGCAGCCCCTGTTCCGTCATGGCAAATACGCCAAGTTCATTCACCGCTCCAAAACGGTTTTTATGGCTACGCAGCGTACGGAAGCGGGAATCGGCATCGCCATCGAGCAGCACCGAGCAGTCGATACAGTGCTCAAGCACCTTCGGCCCCGCCAGAGAACCGTCTTTGGTTACGTGTCCCACCATCACGATGGCAACCCCACGGGTCTTCGCAAAGCGCGTCAGATAGGCCGCAGTTTCACGCACCTGGGCAACGCTGCCCGGTGAAGACTGAATATCCGCCATATGCATCACCTGGATGGAATCGATAACCATCAGCTTAGGTTGCTCTTCTTCGGCAATCTGGCAGATTTGTTCGATGCTGGTTTCCGACAGCATATTAAGGTTTGCCGTCGGCAGCCCGAGGCGGTGTGCACGCATCGCAACCTGTTGCAGCGACTCTTCACCCGTGACGTACAGCGTTTTCATCTGCTCGGCCAGTCGGCACAGCGTCTGCAGAAGCAGTGTCGATTTCCCGGCTCCAGGGTTACCGCCGATAAGAATGGCGCTGCCTGGCACAACGCCGCCGCCCAGCACACGGTCGAACTCTTTAAACCCGGTGGAAAAACGCGGCAGATCTTCGAGGCTGATGTCAGAGAGCTTCTGCACTTTTGAGCCGCCTGCGTTCCCCGCATAGCCGCTCAGCCTTTCGTTGCGCGCCACCGTTGGCGATGCGGCAATGCGCATTTCGGTGATGGTGTTCCAGGCGTGACAGGCACTACACTGCCCCTGCCAGCGCGGATAATCCGCGCCGCATTCATTACATACAAAGGCGCGTTTAGGTGCTTTTGCCACATTAACCTCTTACTTTTGATTCATGCTGCCGCTCAGGATGCAGAACACCCCCATCAGGTCGGCATGACGGATTGTGACTTCAGTCTGTTCATTCACTTTGGGTTTGGCATGATAAGCGATGCCGAGACCGGCCACTTTGATCATCGGCAGATCGTTAGCACCATCGCCAATCGCCACGGTTTGTGCGGCTGGAATTTCATACTTCTCCGCCAGACGCTTAAGGGTGTTAGCTTTGTATTGTGCATCGACGATATCGCCGATGACGTTCCCGGTCAGCTTGCCGTCGCGGATCTCAAGCTCGTTGGCCACCACCGTGGTCAGACGCAGCTTGTCGCGCAGATACTCAGCAAAGAAAGTAAAGCCACCGGAGGCAATCGCCACCTTCCAGCCCAGCGCGTCCAGCTTCAGCACCAGCTGCGTCAGCCCTGGCATCAGCGGTAGCTCATCGCGAACCTGCCGCAAAATTCCCGCATCGGCCCCTTTCAGGGTTGCCACCCGGGAGCGCAGGCTGGCGGTGAAATCCAGTTCGCCGCGCATCGCGCGTTCGGTTACTTCAGCGACCATTTCACCCGTACCGGCGAGTTTGGCTATTTCATCAATACATTCGATCTGAATCGCCGTGGAGTCCATATCCATGACCAGCAGACCAGGGCTCTTGAGATGCGGAATTTTACCCAGCGGCGCAACGTCCATTCCGGCATCATGTGCCAGACGGGTTGCGCGCGGCGTCAGCGACCCCGCAAGGCGGATCACCTGATAATCCTCCACGCTCCAGGCGGCGACAATCACCAGCGCTGCGCCTAGCTCGCGCTGCCAGGCGGTCAGACGCGTTTTATCAAGGCCGCGGCCATACAGCAGCCACCCGCTACGGCCAGCGTGGTAATCCAGCGGCATCACTTCGTCACCGCTAAGTGAGAGCGGTAAGCCCGGCCACAAGGAAACATCTTCAGAGAGATCGCACCAGGTCAAACTGTTCGGCATCACAGCTCCACGTATCATCAAACAGGTAAGGAAAATAACGCACGAGGCTACCTTGTAACCAGCGCCTATGGCAACATTAAGCGATAAATTTTCAAAGGTGAAATATGGTTCGCGCAAAACTTAAGTTTCGATTACATCGCGCAGGGATAGTTTTGATCTGCCTCGCCCTTCTGGTGGCGCTGATGCAGGGTGCCTCCTGGTTCAGTCAGAATCACCAGCGGCAACGTAATCCGCAGCTTGAAGAGCTCGCGCGCACCCTCGCCCAGCAGGTCACGGTCAATCTCGTGCCGCTGATGCGCACCGAAACGCCGGATGAAAAACGCATTACCCAAATGCTCACCCGGCTGACTAAAGGCAGCCGGATCCTCGATGCCAGCGTTTACGATGAGCAGGGCTCCCTGATTGCCCGCGCCGGTGAGAGCGTGGCGGTGCGTGACCGGCTGGCGCTGGACGGTAAAAAAGCCGGTGGTTACTTCAACCAGCAGGTGGTTGAGCCCGTACAGGGCAAGAATGAACCGCTGGGTTATCTGCGTCTGACGCTCGATACCCATACGCTGGCAACCGAAGCCGGACAGGTGGATAACACCACCAATATTTTACGCCTGATGCTGCTTTTATCCCTCGCCATCGGGGTGGTTCTGACCCGCACCCTGCTGCAGGGCAAGCGTACGCGCTGGCAACAGTCACCGTTCTTACTGACCGCAAACAAGTCAGTACCCGAAGAGGATGAGAACGACAAGAAGCAGGAGTGATAGACTAGCGGCATGTTGCAGAAAGGAAATCTATCATGTCGACACTTCGTTTGCTTATCTCCGATTCACACGATCCCTGGTTCAACCTGGCGGTGGAAGAGTGCATCTTCCGCCAGATGCCCGCCACGCAGCGCGTGCTGTTCCTTTGGCGTAACGCCGATACGGTCGTCATTGGCCGGGCGCAAAACCCGTGGAAAGAGTGCAATACCCGCCGTATGGAAGATGACAACGTACGCCTGGCGCGACGCAGCAGCGGCGGCGGCGCGGTGTTTCACGATTTGGGCAATACCTGCTTTACCTTCATGGCGGGCAAACCGGAGTATGACAAAACCATCTCCACCGCGATTGTACTGAATGCGCTGCAGGCACTTGGCGTCACGGCAGAGGCCTCCGGGCGCAACGATCTGATTGTGAAAACCGCAGAGGGGGATCGTAAAGTTTCCGGCTCGGCCTATCGCGAAACCAAAGATCGCGGTTTTCATCACGGGACCTTATTGCTGAACGCCGATCTCAGCCGGCTGGCAAACTACCTCAATCCGGATAAGAAAAAGCTGCAGGCCAAAGGAATTACTTCGGTCCGTGGAAGGGTGGCGAACCTGACGGAGCTGCTGCCGGGCATCACGCATGAGCAAATTTGTGACGCCATTCGGGAAGCGTTCTTCACCCACTACGGCGAGCGGGTTGAAGCGGAAGTTATCTCACCGGATAAAGCTCCCGACTTACCGAATTTTGCCGAAACCTTTGCCCGCCAGAGCAGCTGGGAGTGGAACTTTGGCCAGGCCCCTGCCTTCTCACACCTGCTGGATGAACGCTTCACCTGGGGTGGCGTGGAGCTGCATTTTGACGTAGAGAAAGGCCACATTACCCGTATTCAGGTATTTACCGATAGTCTGAATCCGGCCCCGCTGGAAGCGCTGGCCGACCGGTTGCAGGGCAGTCTGTATCGGGCCGATATGCTGCAGCAGGCGTGTGAAGCGCTGTTAGTGGATTTTCCGGACCAGGAGAACGAGCTGCGGGAAGTTTCAGCGTGGATGGCGAGCGCGGTGCGGTAAGTGCGGTCTGATGCCCTTACCCCAACCCTCTCCCGCAGGGAGAGGGTTGGAAAACGTATTACTCTTTATCGCCCAGCAGAACGGATTCCAGCGCGATTTTGATCATGTCATTGAAGGTGGTCTGACGCTCAGCGGCAGAAGTCTGCTCGTGAGTACGGATGTGGTCAGACACGGTGCAGATGGTCAGCGCTTTCGCACCGAACTCAGCCGCAACACCGTAGATACCGGCCGCTTCCATTTCCACGCCAAGGATGCCGTATTTTTCCATCACGTCAAACATCTCACCACCGTCCGGTGCATAGAACAGATCGGCAGAGAAGAGGTTACCGACGCGAGCGTCAACGCCCAGCGCTTTGGCTGCGTCAACCGCATTACGCACCATATCGAAGTCAGCAATCGCTGCGAAATCGTGGTCTTTGAAACGCAGACGGTTTACTTTGGAATCGGTGCAGGCACCCATGCCGATCACGACGTCGCGCAGTTTAACGTCCATGCGAACCGCGCCGCAGGAACCCACGCGAATGATTTTCTTCACGCCGAAATCGGTGATCAGCTCTTTAGTGTAGATGGAGCAGGACGGGATACCCATGCCGTGGCCCATCACGGAAATCTTGCGACCTTTATAGGTACCGGTGAAGCCCAGCATGCCGCGAACGTTGTTCACTTCACGCACGTCTTCGAGGAAAGTTTCTGCAATGTGCTTCGCACGCAGCGGGTCGCCCGGCATCAAAACAACGTCAGCGAAATCGCCCATTTCAGCATTAATGTGTGGGGTTGCCATCGTAATTTCCTTTATTTTTAATTAGATGAAGGGCGGGGTTCCTCCCGCCCAAATAATCACAGCATGTTTTTACCGTACGCCATTGGCGACGTACCGAAGTAAGTCGCTAGCGTCTGACCGATATCCGCGAAGGTTTCACGGTGGCCAAGCGAGCCCGCTTTCACTTTCGGACCGTACACCAGCACCGGAATGTGCTCACGAGTGTGGTCGGTACCGGTCCAGGTCGGGTCGCAGCCGTGGTCAGCGGTGAGGATCAGAATGTCATCTTCACCCACCAGCTCCATCAGCTCCGGCAGACGGCGGTCAAACAGCTCGAGACCGGCAGCATAGCCTGCAACGTCACGGCGATGGCCCCAGGAGGAGTCGAAGTCGACGAAGTTAGTGAAGACGATAGTCTTGTCACCGGCTTCTTTCATCTCTTTGATAGTGGCATCGAACAGCGCATCCAGACCGGTGGCTTTCACCTTTTTCGTGATACCGCAGTTCGCATAAATGTCAGCAATCTTACCGACCGAAACCACGTGACCGTCTTTTTCTTCAACCAGCTTCTGCAGCACGGTTGGCGCTGGCGGTTCAACGGCCAGATCGTGACGGTTACCGGTACGCTGGAAGTTACCCGCTTTATCACCAATAAACGGACGCGCGATGACACGGCCAATGTTGTAGCCGCCTTCGGTCAGCTCTTCACGGGCGATTTCACACAGCTCGTAGAGTTTGTCGAGGCCAAAGGTCTCTTCGTGGCAGGCAATCTGGAACACGGAGTCAGCAGAGGTGTAGAAAATCGGCTTGCCGGTTTTCATATGCTCTTCGCCGAGCTCATCCAGAATCACCGTACCGGAAGAGTGGCAGTTACCGAGGTAACCCGGCAGGTTGGCGCGTTTAACCAACTTGTCGAGCAGCTCCTGCGGGAAGCTGTTGTCATGATCGGAAAAATAGCCCCAGTCGAACAGAACCGGAACACCCGCGATTTCCCAGTGACCTGACGGGGTATCTTTACCGGAAGAGAGTTCATGCGCCCAGGCGTAAGCCCCGACCACTTCAGCGTTACCGTCCATACCGGCGGCAATTTTACCGGTAGACCCTTCGTGTGCCTTCACCAGGCCCAGACGGGTTAAATTTGGCAGGTTCAGCGGGCCTTTGCGACCGTGGTCAGCCTCACCTTTTGCACAAGCTTCTGCAATGTGGCCCATGGTATCGGAACCCACGTCACCAAAGCGATCCGCATCTTCTGTTGCACCGATGCCGAAGGAGTCCAGCACCATTATAAATGCACGTTTCATATGTTCTCCGTACCTTGTGCTTTTGTAAAAAAGCGATCAGATCAGTATACCGCTATTCGGTGATGCGACGATAGACCGTTGGTGTTTCTTTCGGTGCTTTTTCGTCAATGCTTACCGCCGCTTTCACCGCTTTCGCGGCTTCCTGCCAGCTGGTTTCATCTTTAGCATGAATGACCGCGAGTGGTCGTTGTCCATCTACATGCTCGCCCAGGCGAGCCATTTCGGTAAAGCCAACGCTGTAGTCGATGGTGTCAGAAGCCTGACGACGGCCGCCGCCCATCGACACTACCGCCATGCCAAGCGCACGCGTATCCATCGTGGAAACGAAGCCTTCAGTATCAGCGTAGACGGCTTTGCTGAGCGTCGCCGTCGGCAGATAAAGGTCGTAGTTCTCAATGAAATCGGTCGGGCCTTTTTGCGCGGCTACCATACGGCCAAAGACCTCAGCGGCTTTGCCGTTGTCGAGTACCGCCTGCAGTTTCGCACGGGCTTCAGCATCGTCTTTAGCAAGCTTGCCTGAAATCAGCATCTCCACGCACAGCGCCATGGTCACGTCGAACAGACGTGGGTTGCGATAGTCGCCGGTGAGGAACTGCACCGCTTCACGTACTTCCACCGCGTTACCGGCGCTGGAAGCCAGCACCTGATTCATATCAGTCAGAAGCGCGGTAGTCCGCACGCCGGCGCCGTTGGCCACGCCAACGATAGCTTCGGCCAATGCTTCAGAGAGTTCATAGGTCGGCATAAACGCGCCGCTGCCCACTTTGACATCCATCACCAGCGCATCCAGCCCTTCCGCCAGCTTTTTGGCGAGAATGGATGCGGTAATCAGCGGGATGGAATCGACCGTCGCGGTAATATCACGGGTGGCATAGAAACGCTTGTCTGCCGGAGCCAGAGAGCTGGTCTGGCCGATAATGGCCACACCAACATCTTTAATAATTTCGCGGAAGCGCTGATCGTTCGGGAAGATATCAAATCCCGGGATCGCTTCCAGTTTATCGAGCGTACCGCCGGTATGACCCAGGCCACGCCCGGAGATCATCGGAATATAGCCGCCGCATGCCGCCACCATCGGGCCAAGCATCAGCGAGGTCACATCCCCTACACCGCCGGTGGAGTGTTTATCCACAATCGGGCCGTTCAGATTCAAACTTTTCCAGTCAAGGACGGTTCCTGAATCTCGCATCGCCATGGTCAACGAAACACGCTCAGGCATCGACATATCGTGGAAGAAAATGGTCATCGCCAGGGCGGCAATCTGCCCTTCCGAAATGGTATTGTCGCGAATGCCGTTGATAAAGAAACGGATCTCTTCATCACTTAAGGCGTGACCATCACGTTTTTTACGAATAATTTCTTGTGCGAGAAACACGGTAACCCCCGAGGACACAGGTTAAATGCGGCGGATGAACCGCCGCAGGAAAAGAATTAGTAGCTGCTTGCGCTCTTACCGTCGCCGTGACCCAGCGCCTTCAGCAGGCTTGCCAGCAGGCTGGATGCACCAAAGCGGTAGTGGCGGGAATCGGCCCAGTCAGCGCCAAACAGTTCGTCGGCGATAGCGAGGAATTGCTGCGCGTCTTCTGCAGTACGCACGCCGCCAGCCGGTTTGAAGCCAACGGTTTTCTGCACGCCCATATCACGGATAACCTCCATCATGATGCGCGCGCTTTCCGGCGTGGCGTTAACCGGAACTTTACCGGTAGAGGTCTTGATGAAGTCTGCGCCCGCTTTGATGGAAATAGCGGAAGCCTGACGAATCAGCGCCTCTTCTTTCAGTTCGCCGGTTTCGATGATCACTTTAAGCAGCACGTTTGCCGCCGCGCAGGCTTCTTTGCAGGCTTTCACCAGGTCATAACCCACCTGCTCATTGCCGGCGATCAGTGCGCGGTATGGGAATACCACGTCGACTTCGTCAGCGCCGTAGGCGATGGCCGCGCGGGTTTCGGCCAGTGCGATATCGATGTCGTCGTTACCGTGCGGGAAGTTGGTAACGGTCGCGATGCGGATGTCCGGAGTGCCCTGCTCGTTCAGAGTCTTACGTGCAATCGGAATAAAGCGCGGATAGATACAGACCGCTGCAGTGTTACCCACCGGCGTTTTTGCCTGATGGCACAGGGCGATAACTTTCGCGTCAGTGTCATCTTCATTCAGGGTAGTCAGGTCCATCAGTTTCAACGCACGCAGGCTGCTTGCAGTTAAATCAGTCATAACATTCTCCGACGGCATAATGCCGGTTTAAATTTCACCATGCGAGTCTGTGACTATTGTAACACTGACCCGCCTTCACACTTCGACACCCATCACAGTTAATGAAAACTGCATGCAATTTTGCATAACCATAATGAGACATTAATCAAATTTTCACGCTATATCGGGACAAAAACCGGCCACTCCGCGGGTCAGGATCAACATCGCGCCGTGCGACGTTTCTTACACTGCCCTCATCGCTTAGCGCCTGAGGAAAGAAAGAATGTCCACTACCGTTGATCCTTCGTTCTCACAACGTTGCCAGCAGATTGTGACCAGCGCACGTCTGTCGCCTGAACAAAAGCGTCACTTTCTGGCGCTGGAGGCTGAAAACGCACTGCCTTACCCGATGCTGCCAGCGGAGGCCCGCGCCGCGCTGGACGAGGGGATTATCTGCGATATGTTTGAAGGCCATGCACCGTTCAAACCCCGCTACGTCCTGCCTGATTACGCGCGTTTTTTGGCTCAGGGTTCACAATGGCTGGAGCTTGCCGGGGCGGAGGATCTCGACGATGCACTATCGCTGCTGACTATCCTTTATCACCACGTACCGTCCGTAACCTCGTTACCCGTGTATCTGGGACATCTCGATAAGCTGTTGCAACCATATGTTAGAATTCTAACACAAGAAGAGATCGATATTCGAATAAAACGTTTCTGGCGCTACCTCGACAGAACCCTGCCAGATGCCTTTACGCACGTGAATATCGGGCCGGAGGATACCCCGGTCACCCGCGCTATCCTGCGGGCTGATGCAGAGCTGAAGCAGACGGCGCCGAACCTGACCTTTATCTACGACCCTGAAATCACACCGCACGATTTGCTCCTTCAGGTGGCTAAGAACATCTGTGAGTGTAGCAAACCGCACATTGCTAACGGTCCGGTGAATGATAAAATTTTCACAAAAAATCACTATGGTGTGGTGAGTTGTTACAACTCGCTGCCGCTGGCGGGCGGTGGCAGCACCCTGGTTCGTCTGAATCTGCAGCAGATTGCAGAGCGCAGTGAATCAATTGACGACTTCTTTGCCCGGGCGCTTCCGTACTACTGCCAGCAACAAATCGCAATTATTGATGCCCGCTGCGAATTCCTCTATCAGCAATCCAGGTTCTTTGAAAACAGCTTCCTCGTCAGCGAAGGGCTCATCGATCCGCAGCGCTTTGTGCCAATGTTTGGCATGTACGCGCTGGCTGAGGCCGTTAACCTGCTGTGCGAAAAAGCCGGTAACCATGCCCGCTATGGCAAGGATGAAGAGGCCAATGCGCTGGGTTACCGCATCAGCGAACAGCTGGCACGTTTTGTTGAATCCACTCCGGTGAAATACGGCTGGCAGAATCGCGCGCTGCTGCATGCGCAGTCAGGCATCAGTTCTGACGTGGGCACCACCCCGGGCGCACGTCTTCCTTACGGTGATGAACCCGATCCTATTACCCATCTGCGCACCGTCGCCCCACACCACGCGTTCTATCCGGCCGGGATCAGCGATATTCTGACCCTCGACGAAACGGTGAAACGCAACCCGCAGGCGGTGATGCAGCTCTGCCTGGGCGCTTTCGCCAGCGGCATGCGCGAGTTCAGCGCTAACGTCAGTGGCAACGATCTGGTGCGTGTGACCGGGTATATGGTGCGACTGTCGGATCTGGAGAAATACCGTGAAGAAGGATCGCGCAGCAACACCACCTGGCTTGGAGAAGAAGCCGCACGCAATACGCGGATCCTCGAGCGCCAACCACGAGTAATAAGCCATGAGCAGCAGATGCGCTTTAGTCAGTAAGGTTATCCCGTTCTCCTGTGTGGACGGGCCGGGCAGCCGCCTGGCGCTGTTCCTGCAGGGATGTAACCTGCGCTGTAAAAATTGCCACAACCCGTGGACGATGGGCCGCTGCAACGACTGCGGGGAGTGCGCCGTGCACTGCCCGCATGAAGCGCTGAGCTACCAGGCTGGCCGCGTTTACTGGCACGAAGGGGAGTGCCAGCAGTGTGATACCTGCCTGCGCCTCTGCCCGCAGCAAGCGACACCGATGGCAAAAACGATGAGCGTGGAAGAGGTCATCAGCCAGATTGCCGCCGCCGCGCCCTTTATTGAAGGGGTAACCGTCAGCGGCGGTGAAGCAACAACCCAGCTGCCGTTCATCGAGGCGCTGTTTCGTCAACTGAAGCAGACGCCAGCCCTGCAGCACCTGACCTGCCTGATTGACAGCAACGGCGAACTGAACATCAGCGGCTGGGAGAGAGTCCGCCCGGTATGCGATGGGGTAATGGTTGATCTTAAAGCCTGGGGAGGAGAGTTGCATCGCGAGCTGACCGGGCGCGACAACGGCCGGATAAAAGAGAGCATCCGCTGGCTGGCCGAACACCAGATGCTGAGCGAGCTACGGCTGCTGCTGATCCCGCAGCACAGCGACTACCTTTCTTCCATCGAGCCGCTGAGCACTTTTATTGCTGGCCTGGGCGACATACCGGTTCGCCTTAACGCCTTCCACGCCCACGGTGTCTACGGGGAGGCCGCACAGTGGCGCAGCGCCGGTCCTGACGATATCAACGCGCTTGCCAGGGCCCTTGAAGCCAGAGGCATTACTCGTCTCATCCACCCGGCGCTGTATCTGTAACGCGTTTAACGAAAGAAAAGTTGCTGCGTATTAACGAACAGGGCGTTGGCGATAACCTCTGGTGGCTCCGGGCGAAGCTCACAAAGCACCGTAAAGACATCGGCCACACGTTCAGGGCGGTTGGGCTGCCCCTGATAGCCATTGAGCGGCATGTCCGGCGCATCGGTTTCCAGCAACAGACTGTCGAGCGGGAGCACGGCCATCACTTCACGCGTTTTACTTGCCCGCGGATAGGTTATGGTGCCCCCGACGCCAATCATATAACCCAACTGAATGAATCGCTCCGCCTGTTGCAGACTGCCGGCGAAACCGTGCACCACGCCGGTACGCGGTAAATTATGCTTTTTCAGCTGCATCGCGAGCTTATCGTGGGTTCGCCTTGAATGCAGTATCACCGGCAAATCAAACTGTTTGGCCAGTCTGAGTTGAGCATCCAGCACCTGCTGCTGGCGGGAAAACTGTGGATCTTCCCGGTATAGATCGAGACCAATCTCGCCAACCGCCACCAGCTTCTCTGGCCGCGAAGCCAGCTGCGTTGCCAGCGCCTCAAGACAGGCTTCACTATGCTCTTCGATAAACATTGGGTGCAGGCCCAGTGCCGCATAGAGCGGAGGGAAATCAGCGGCGAGCCGCAGCACCCGGGCAAAGCGCGAGGAGCCGGTCGCCGGGACGATAATTCTCTCCACTCCGGCTGCTGCTGCCAACTGCAGACTCTGCGCTTCTTTACCCGTAAAAGGGGGGAAATCAAAGTGGCAATGGGTATCAATAAAACGAAAACTCACGCCAGATCCTCTTTATCGAAACTGGCATCGTTCGCCTGTGGTGCATCCACCAGCGGAATATCGTGCACATCATTGGCTACCGGAGCGGGAGGGACGACGGGCACGACAACCCGCGAACGGTGTCGGCGCAGCGGCGGCCTGTCGGTGAGCAGTTTGCCCACCGTGGCAAGGAAGTAACGTCCGCACAGGCGTCCCGTTTTATAGTCAGCCAGTAACGCGGGCTGACGACTGCCCAGCGCCATACTCAGCAGCGGTTTTGGCGGGTAAATTTCGATAATGCGCAGCTTGCCGGGCGGCTTTTCAATAAATTTCTGGATAGCGTGATAGGACGTCTCATGCTGATGCACCAGGTTCACCAACGGCTTCAGACTGCCCTCCCCAAGCCAGCGCTCCATACGCTTAAACCACTGTGGCGTATAGAAGGTCTGCGACGGTACGGTGCGGATAACCACAATCGTCTGCGCCCCATGTCGCGCGGCTTCCTGCACCGGAATGGCATCACTAACGCCGCCATCCAGATAGCTTACGCCGTCCAGCGTCGCCCCCGTTCGATAGAACCCAGGGATTGCACTGGAGGCCCGAATGACATCCAGCCAGTTATCATTGGTGGGAGAAAAATAGTTGGGCGAGTAGTCATCGCCACGGCAGGCACACATATAGAACGCCTTACCCAACGCGAACTGATCGAAGGCGTAGTCCATCGCCAGCGGCATTTTCTGCGAGGTTTCCTCAAGCAGCCAGTCAAGATCGATAAGGTTTCCTCCCCGCACGAAACGCATGGGGTCGAAAAACTGCCGCGAGGTGGTATAGCGCGAAATCACTTTGCGGGCGTAGCCCTGCTGATTACACAGATAAGCGGAGAGGTTCTGCGCACCGGCAGAAGTACCGTAATAGAGGCTAAAGGGGTTGAACTGTGCACGCATAAATTCGTCCAGTACGCCCGCGGTGAAAATCCCACGTTGACCGCCGCCCTCACACACCAGCGCCATCGGCCCGGGCTGAAAAGGTTGAACGGTTAAAGGCGCAATGGTGCCAAGTGTCACAGGAATTCGCTGCCCCACTCTCTTATCCTTATTTTATCAGTGCTCAATTCACCATAACGCAGATTACACATTCATCAAACTAATAAAGCCAGTCACAAGGACTGGCTTTATGTTACAGCAAATGACGGTCGCTACGGACGCCGACGACCCATAAACAGACTGATCAGGAACAGGATGATACCAACGATAAAGACGATTTTAGCCGCGCCTGCGGCGGTACCGGCCAGACCACCAAAGCCCAATGCGACGGCAATCAACGCAATAACCAGAAATATTATGCCCCAACGAAACATACGATTCTCCTTTACCATAGTTAATATCGACAGCAGTGATAATTGCTCAGGCTAGTCACCCACTATCGTCTTCTTGTGGTACATGCGCCCCAGGCGTAATGCCCGGGGAGCGCATTCTGAGAACAACGTTATTTAACCTTGAGCTCATTATTGACGCTTTTCACACCCTCAACCTTTTTGGTGAGTGCGACAGCGCCGTCAATCTGCGCCTGACTATCCACCATTCCGCTCAGCGTCACGACCTTGTCGTCCGTTTTCACGGAAATATCATTACTTTTAATGGTGTCGCTATCGACCAGCGCCGCTTTCACTTTGGCAGTGATGGAACTGTCATCCATGAAATTACCGACCTTGTTCATCGAGCTGTCGATTTTGTTTCCGGTGCTATCGGCTGTGGTTTCCACTTTATCCGTCATCGATTCTGCCATGGCCGAACCGCTGACCATCACGGCACCAAACATAACGGTAAGCAGGGTTTTCGATATCGTCTGTTTTTTCATTTTCATCACTCCATTCCTGGGCTCGCCGCACGCAGAAAATACGTGGCAGAGCAAAGCGTTAACGTCTCCGTTCAGTTTCAGCGGGCGATGAAAAAATTTGATGGTTTAAGACGCTACTAAAGGCCTATTACCCAGGGGATTAAACCAACAAATCTGTCATCACCATGTTAAATATAGACAACAATGATGTAACGCGTGTGGGTTTAAGAACAATCTGCACGAGGTGGGGTGGAGCGCAAAAAGACAGAGCACGGCAGTTGCCGTGCTCTGGTAGAGGATTAGTGTTCGCGAGTCTTACGGAATTTCACTTCCGGATAGCGTTCCTGCGTCAGGTTGAGGTTCACCATCGTCGGGGCGATATACGTCAGGTTGTCACCGCCATCGAGCGCCAGCTGGATCTCGTTCTTACGCTTGAACTCTTCAAATTTCTTAACGTCATCCGACTCAACCCAGCGCGCGGTTGCTACGTTCACCGATTCGTAAATCGCTTCTACGTTATATTCGCTCTTGAGTCGTGCCACGACTACGTCAAACTGCAGAACCCCAACCGCACCCACGATAAGATCGTTGTTGGCAATCGGGCGGAACACCTGCACCGCGCCCTCTTCCGAGAGCTGCACCAGTCCTTTCAGCAGCTGTTTTTGCTTCAACGGATCTTTCAGGCGAATACGGCGGAACAGTTCCGGGGCAAAGTTCGGAATACCGGTGAACTTCATCATCTCGCCCTGGGTGAAGGTATCCCCAATCTGGATGGTGCCGTGGTTGTGCAGACCGATGATATCGCCCGGGTAGGCTTCTTCCACATGGGAACGGTCGCCCGCCATAAAGGTCAGCGCGTCAGAAATCACCACGTCTTTACCAATACGCACCTGACGCAGCTTCATGCCCTTTTCATATTTCCCGGACACTACGCGCATGAACGCCACGCGGTCGCGGTGTTTCGGGTCCATATTGGCCTGAATTTTAAACACGAAACCGGTGAATTTCTCATCCTGCGCTTCTACCAGACGAGTATCGGTTTGACGCGGCATTGGCGCCGGCGCCCACTCAACGAGACCGTCCAGCATATGGTCAACACCGAAGTTGCCCAATGCAGTACCGAAGAAGACCGGCGTGATTTCGCCCGCCAGGAATAGCTCTTTATCGAATTCGTTAGAAGCACCCTGCACCAGCTCAAGCTCGTCACGCAGCTGCTGCGCCAGGTCTTCACCCACCGCCGCATCCAGATCCGGGTTGTTCAGACCTTTAACGATGCGCACTTCCTGAATGGTGTGGCCTTTACCGGTCTGATACAGATAGGTTTCATCTTTGTAGAGATGATAAACGCCCTTGAACAGCTTGCCGCAACCAATTGGCCAGGTGATTGGCGCACAGCCAATCTTCAGCTCGCGTTCAACCTCATCCAGCACTTCCATCGGATCGCGGATGTCACGGTCAAGTTTGTTCATGAAAGTCAGGATCGGCGTATCGCGCAGACGGGTTACTTCCATCAGCTTACGGGTTCGATCCTCAACGCCTTTCGCGGCGTCGATAACCATCAGACAGCAGTCAACCGCCGTCAGAGTACGGTAAGTATCTTCGGAGAAGTCTTCGTGCCCCGGGGTATCCAGCAGGTTAACCAGGCAATCGTGATACGGAAACTGCATCACGGAAGTGGTAATGGAGATACCACGCTGCTTTTCCATCTCCATCCAGTCTGATTTGGCATGCTGGCTGGAGCCACGGCCTTTTACCGTACCGGCAGTCTGAATCGCCTGTCCGAACAGCAGTACCTTTTCGGTAATCGTCGTTTTACCGGCATCCGGGTGCGAAATAATGGCAAAAGTGCGGCGTTTGGCCACCTCTTGCAGATAAGGAGACAACGTCATAATTAAAATCTTCTGTGTAAGCGCACGGCCACGGGCCGTGCACGAGAATCGAAAATGCGGCTATTTTACTCAAGTGCGGAAGACAGACAATCAATGTTTACACAGGAGCTGCTCCAGTTCATTTAATGAGTTGACGGTCCACGTCGGCTTAATATGTTCCGGCAGCACGCGTTGATGCATGTTCAGCCAGCAGGTCGCGAGCCCGGCGTTGATACCACCAAGAATATCAGACTCGGCGGTATCGCCAACCATCAGTACGCGCGAACGATCCGGGTTCCCGGCTTTCTCCAGCGCATAGTCAAAAATGCGGGAGTCCGGTTTTGCCACGCCCACTTCTTCTGAAATGATGAGCTGGTCAAAATGATCGCGAAGCCCGGTACGCTCCAGACGAATTTGCTGCAGCGAAGTAAACCCGTTGGTAATGATGCCCATTTTAACCTTGCCCTGCAGCGCATCGAGCAGCGAAACCGCCCCCGGCAGCGGCGCACAGATTTCCGCCATGGCATTCATAAAGGCGTCGTTCAGCTCGCCCGGCGGCACGCTAAGGCGCTCGGCCCAGCTGTCAAAACGGCGATGCTGTAATTGCAGCGAGGTGATGGCACCGTTCTGGTAATCGACCCACAACGGTTTATTAACAGCCTGATAGTCCTGAAAATCTTCGGCGGTAAACGTCACGCTATAGTCGAGAAACATCCGCTGCAGGCCGGTAAAAGAGTCAAACGTGAACAGCGTTTCATCGGCATCAAAGAAAATCCAGTCCCACTTCATTCGTATCACCTTCTCTGTCTTACATACTGATTGGCAGCGCCATAATAATGGCGTCTTCGCGTCCCTCTGCGCTGGGATAGTAGTTCTTGCGGATTGTCGCTTCGTTAAAACCTAAGCTTTCATACAGTGCAATGGCAGGCGCATTAGAGGCACGAACCTCCAGCCAAAGCGTCACGACGCCGCGTTTTTCCAGCTCATCAATGAGGTACTCAAGCAACGCACGTCCGAAACCGCGTCGCTGATAATCCGGGTCGACCGCAATGTTAAACAGGGTCGCTTCGTCCAGCACAATCTGGGTGATGGCAAACGCCGCCATCTCACCCTCTGCTTCAAGTTTGCAGTTGAAGTAACGCTCACCCTGATTGCTGGCAAAGGTCTTTTCACTCCACGGAAAAGCATGGGCCCGCTTCTCAATATGCCAGGCGCGGGGGAGATCAGTCGGGCTGAGGGAAGAAATCATGTTCATGTGCGCAAATTTGTTGCCATAACGCCACGCGCGCGGCGGCGCTGGCTTGTAATTCATCGTATGCAGGTGTGGTGACCTGCGCGCCCTCAAGCGGGACAGACGTCGGAGTGCCAAGCTGCCAGCTGTTCGCTTTACTGCCAGCCGGCAGCATCGCGGCTCGGTCCGGCGTCAGCTGTAGTACTTCGTCAGGCCGGAGCATTAGCGCTCGCAGGATATCGCCTACCAGCGGGGCATCCAGCGCAGGCAGCGTCTCAGCAACCATGACCAGGCGCACATGCGGCGGAACGGAAATGGCGACTTCCCCCTGCAGCGCTCCGGGGCGACGCAACGACCACTGGGTAATGCCCAGTTGCTGTAATTGCCAGTCTCGTCGGGATGTCATGACGCAATTCTCCTGTCTGTCAGGCGCGGAAATATAGCAAATTCGTCGAACTTGCGCCAACAAACCACTATAATCGCCGCCGTCATTTATAAAGGAGCCAACCATGTCCGCCTATTCTCCGGCAAGTGAAGTCTTGCTGCGTCACAGTGATGATTTCGAACAAAGCCGTATTCTGTTTGCCGGCGATATGCAGGACACACTCCCTGCGAGCTTTGAATCTGCCGCCAGCCGTGCACATACCCAGCAGTTCCACCACTGGCAGGATCTGAGTCGTCAGATGGGCGATAACGTTCGCTATAGCCTGGTCGCAGAAGCCGCTGACGTCGCCGACTGCGATACGTTCATCTATTACTGGCCGAAGAACAAGCCAGAAGCGCAGTTCCAGTTAATGAATATTCTGTCGCTGCTGCCCGTTGGCACCGATGTATTTGTGGTGGGTGAAAACCGCAGCGGCGTGCGCAGCGCCGAACAGATGCTGGCAGAGTACTGCCCGCTGAACAAGATTGACAGCGCCCGTCGCTGCGGGCTGTATCATGGCCGCCTCGAAAAACAGCCGACCTTTGATGCGAACGCATACTGGGGCGAGTACACCCACGACGCCCTGACCATCAAAACGCTGCCGGGCGTCTTCAGCCGCGACGGTCTGGACGTTGGCAGCCAGCTGCTGCTCTCCACCCTGACGCCGCACACCAAAGGCAAAGTACTGGACGTGGGCTGTGGCGCGGGCGTGTTGGCAGTATCCCTTGCCAGCCACTCGCCTAAAGTACGCCTGACGCTTTGCGATGTCGGTGCCGCAGCGGTGGAAGCCAGTAAAGCCACGCTTGCCGCGAACGGCATTGAAGGTGAAGTTCTCGCCAGCAATGTGTTCTCGGAAATCAACGGTCGTTTTGACATGATTATTTCCAACCCGCCGTTCCACGACGGTCTGCAAACCAGCCTGGATGCAGCGCAGACGCTGATCCGTGGCGCAGTGCGTCATCTCAACAGCGGCGGCGAACTGCGTATTGTGGCCAACGCCTTCCTGCCATACCCGAAAGTGCTCGACGAGACTTTTGGTTTCCACGAAGTCATCGCCCAGACCGGACGCTTTAAGGTTTATCGCGCGATCATGACGCGCCAGGCCAAGAAATAAGTCAGAAATAAAGCCGGTGCGGTTAAACGCATCGGCCCCCGCTTTCGCACGCCCATTTTTGCAGCGATCGATAACAACCTCAGCAATTAACTATTGACGCACAGCGTAAAACCACTAGAATGCGCCTCCGTGGTAACGATTCTTTCATAGAGTCGATGGTATGCGAAGGTGGCGGAATTGGTAGACGCGCTAGCTTCAGGTGTTAGTGTCCTTACGGACGTGGGGGTTCAAGTCCCCCCCCTCGCACCATAATCCACATAGATATCGCTCGCACTGTGCGAAGGTGGCGGAATTGGTAGACGCGCTAGCTTCAGGTGTTAGT
>NZ_JMPS01000009.1 GCF_000735455.1 Yokenella regensburgei ATCC 49455
CCGAGTCCCCCCTCGCACCACGAGGACGATATCAAAAATAAGATGACTGTGCGAAGGTGGCGGAATTGGTAGACGCGCTAGCTTCAGGTGTTAGTGTCCTTAGGATGTGGGGTTCGAGTCCCCCCCTCGCACCAATTATCTTATTCACTTCCCGGCAATACTCCTGATGTACTCTTCTCATCCCATAAGTTTCAAATTCATCATCATCAGCACCATACCGCTTATCAGCGCGACGCAGGATGGCAGAAGCACGTAATGACGCAGTTGACGATGCCAAATCATCAATGCCGTCAGCAATAACCCCGCGACAATCATGCCGCGCCAGGCGTCAACCGACAGGCCAGCAAACCCAAGCACGATAATGGCCACTGCCGGAAACAGCACTCCCCAACCACTTCCTAACGCGCGCTGCAACATGATCTTATCTCTTTCATTGATAATGATAACCAATATCATATGATAAATTTTATCATTTGTCAGTATGCCGGGAAACGCTGATTTAACTTTACTCAGGTGGTAATGACTTGCATTCATGAAGGTGATAGATTGTGCCGCGCAAAACAATAACATTCCTGATTCTGATATTTCCGTGTCTGTCTTTGACACATGTTTTTTTCATTTTGGCGACTTGTATTCTGTAATCCTAAGATTAATAACGAATTACCATTATGACGGCACAATCCTGGCGATCGCTTCGCACAAAGAAATATCAGCTTTCATTGCAGTTATTTCTGTTCCTTAATCTATTTTCAGCGCTGTTCGCTCTGGTGAACCCGCTGTACAACGTCTCAGCCAGCATGCTACCCGTGGTGCTCATCACCCTTTGCGGGGCGGCGTTATTTTTATGGCACTGGAGATTTCCGCAAAAGAAAATAAATATCTCATTCATTTCTCTCACATTTGGTTGTTTATGGGCGTGGCATGTTGGCGTAAAAACGCTGGAACTCCATCAGGACAATAGCAGCTATGTGATCATCGCATTGTTAACGTTGCTGTTTATTGGCGCGATTGCTTTCTCTAATAATATTATTGCGTTTACCCTACATTCATTACCTATTGTTATTACTTGTCTTGTCGTTAGCCGAGGCGAACAGTGGCCGCGGATGGCTTACTGTTTCGTGCTCCCCATGATAGGGATTGCGATTCAACACCTGATCCAGAAGCGAAACGATGGTTTTGCGCAGGGGTTGATGTACCAACTGATGGAAGAGCGTGAAACGCTTAACGATCTGAGTATGCTCGATCCGCTCACCGGATTGTATAACCGCCGCGGGCTACATAACCGGCTTGATGCGCTGTTGGCTATGGAGAGCGCCGGTATTTGGGTTCTGCTGCTCGATATCGATCATTTCAAAGCCTATAACGATCACTATGGTCATATGATGGGCGATAAAGCGCTGATCCAGGTCTCCGCAGCCATCCGCAATGCAGTGCGCTCACGTGATGTTGTGACCCGCTACGGCGGTGAAGAGTTTATGGTTCTGCTCACTAACAGTAACGCACAGAGCGCGCTACAGGCGGCGGAACGTATTCGTCAGCAGGTTTACGATCTCAAGATCCCACACATGTTTAATGAAAGTGTCGCCACCAATGTGACGGTCAGCATCGGCGTGGCGCCGCTCGAAGGAAACGACCTGGAAAGCGCGCTCGAAAAAGCCGATAAGGCACTGTATGAAGCCAAGCATCTTGGACGTAACAACATTCTCACCAGCGACCACCCTCTTCCCACCTGAGTCGGGTATGTGCCCCGACTCACCAACTCGCAACAAAAGGCTTGCGATTGTTTTTGTCTATGGCTAGGATTAGCAATCATTATCATTTAGATTTGTATCCAGATACGCTATGGCACTACGTTCTGCAATCATCGCTGACGACATCATCTGGCGCACACCGCTTCCGAACAAGGAAAGTGCGCTGGCTACGTCCGTGCAGAACAAGATCCAGAACCTGCGCCCACATCTGCTGGATTTTCTCCGGCTGAATGAAACGCCTCCCCATCAGGCCATGACGCTTGAGCAGTGGACTCAACCCAACGCACTGCGTTCACTTTTAGCGATTTACTCTGATCATATCTATCGCAATAATCCCACCCAGGTGCGTGAGAGCAAGCCGCTCATTTCACTCTGGGCGCAGTGGTATATTGGCCTGCTGGTGCCACCGCTGCTGTTGGCATTATTGACGGAAGACATCGCGATTGAGGTTAATCCAGAGCGTTTTCACGTCGAGTTCCATGAAACCGGGCGTGCGGCCTGCTTCTGGATAGAGGTCCGTCAGGATCGCTTTGCCACGCACCTTCCTGCCGCTGACCGTCTGGAAAGCCTGATAACCAACGCACTGATGCCGGTGGTATGCGCACTGGAAGCTACCGGAGAAATCAATGCCAAGCTTATCTGGAACAACACTGGCTACCTGATTAACTGGTACCTCGGAGAGATGAAGTCGCTGTTGGGAGATACTCTCGTAGAGACACTGCGCCAGCGCTGCTTCTTTGAACAACAGCTCTCCAACGGCCAGGACAACCCGCTATGGCGTACCGTTGTCTCGCGTGACGGCCTGCTGGTACGACGCACCTGCTGCCAGCGCTACCGTCTGCCAGACGTCAAACACTGTGGTGACTGCACGTTGAAGTAATCTGCAGCCGACTAAAATAAACCCGATGCCATGGCATCGGGTTTTTTGTTTATGCCACCTGTTCGCTCTCTTCTTCAGCGCGTTCAGCTTCGGCGGCTTCCTGGGCAAGCAGCTGCTTCTCGTACACTTTAAAGAACGGGTAATAGATAATGGCGGATACGCAGGCCAGTACCACCACCAGGATAGCGGCCCGGAAATCCCAGCCCAATGCCCAGGCGGCACCAATCGGCGCCGGAGCGGTCCACGGAACAACGGAAATCACCCGGCCAATCAGATCCAGCTTCATCACTCCCCAGGCAAGCACCGCATTTACCATCGGGGCCAGCAGGAACGGAATAAAGAACACCGGATTCATGACTATCGGCGTACCGAAAATCACCGGCTCGTTGATGTTGAAAATGCTGGGAACCACGCTTAACTTGCCAATCGCGCGTAAATGCACCGAGCGACTACGCAGATAGCAAATCACCAGTCCCATGGTCGCCCCGGAGCCGCCTACGACGATGAAAAAGGTCCAGAACGCCTCCATAAAGATATGGGGTAAAGGTGCCCCTTGCGCCAGCGCAGTCTGGTTCATCCCAAGATTTGTCAGCCAGAACATCTGCAGCATGCCCGAGACAATAGCAGCCCCGTGGATCCCCGCAAACCACAGCAGGTGACCAATCAGGACCGCCAGCAGGATCGCGGGCAGCGAATCCGCCGCCGACACCAGCGGTTTAAAGATAGCCATGATCGCCTGCGGAATAAGCATGCCAAACTGGCTCTGGATAAGCAGGCTCAGCGGATAAAGCGTTAATACCACCACCAGCACCGGGATCAGCAGGTCGAAAGAGTTTTTGATCATCGGCGGCACCTGATCCGGCAGGCGAATACCGATATTTCTGACCCGCAGGAAGCGCATCATCTCCACACAGTAGAGCGCCACCAGAATGGCGGTAAAGATCCCTGTTCCGCCAAGGCTATCTACCGGCAACGCGCCGCTGGTTTTCGGTGCCGCGACCAGCAGGAAGGCCATAATCGACAGCATCGCGCACATAAAGGGATCGAGCTGATGGTTCTTCTCATAGTGCTTGCCAAGGTTATAGGCAATCGCCGCACAGATATAGATAGACATAATGCCCATCGTCATATCAAACGGCGTCAGGATCCGTCCTTCATACTCCTTCGCCAGATCCAGCCATGCGCGCGCGAAGCCCCACGTCGTGTCCGGAGAAAACGGGGGATAGGCAAACACCAGTAAGAACGATCCAACAATCATGAATGGCATCGCGGAGATAAAGCCGTCGCGGATCGCCATGACGTGGCGCTGCGAGGAAATACGCCCGGCCACGGGACTGACATAGTTTTCAACAAAGCGAAAGATCAAATTAAATGCGGCATGGTTAGTAGACATAGCAGCCCTCCAGACAGGCCATACACACTTTTATTATGAATACAGAGGAAGTTACCAACGCAGTATTCATCGTCATTGCTCTGCCTGCAACCGGTTACTGTAACCGGTTGCAGTGAATGTGAAGAGGATCGAGAAATCGACATGTTATCGAATTATTAAAAGGGATATTTACAGCCCCTACCGGCTTATGACACATTGTGCCGGATGTTGATCTGGAGATAACAATGAGTCTGCAATCGGTCCGGGAGTTCTTCGCCGAACACGCTCCCGAAATAGAAATCATAGAGCTAAACCAAAGTACCGCCACCGTTGCCCTGGCAGCACAGGCTCATGGTGTAGCACCGGGACAAATTGCCAAGACATTGTCCCTGAAGGTAAAAAACCAGGTGATTCTGGTCGTGGCTAAAGGTGATGCCCGGCTGGACAACAAAAAACTCAAGACAACATTCGGCGCAAAAGCCCGCATGCTCAGCAGTGATGAAGTGGTCACGATTACGGGACATCCGGTCGGCGGCGTATGCCCGTTTGGCCTGGAGAACCCACTGACGGTTTACTGTGATATCTCGCTTAAAGCGTATGAAGAAGTACTGCCCGCTGCTGGCGCGATCCACAGCGCGGTTCGTATCTCGCCTGAGAAAATGGCGGAGTTAACCCACGCCGCGTGGATTGACGTGTGCCTGTAGCAAAAATGCCGGGCCTGGTCCTGGCATTTTCCTTTCCTAATAAGAGCTGATCCCGCCGGGGCCTGGTCGTTCACCCCCAGCTCCCAGATGCATCAAAATATCCGCAGCGGTCAGTAAGCCTATATCAGAACTGACACCAAGCTTAGTCATCGCATTGAATTTATGCGCCCTGATAGTCTTGATATTACGTTCCAGATGGCCCGCAATATCCGTCATTGAGTAGCCGTAAGTCATATAGCGCAGGATGGCTAACTCGGTCGGGCTCAGAGTGCCGTTGGAGTTCATCATCCACTGGCTGAGTGGGTTTTGCCCGCCGTTGTCTGTCTCATTGAGCAGTGCCATCAGTTGCTGACTGAGACTGGGTACGGAATCTGCTTTATTCAAAATACCGTGCAACCGGGAAGGTGAAAGATGCTGAATCAATGAAGCTTCTCTGACGTCATTAGTCAGCACCACTCTTTTAATTGAGGGGTAAGCATGAGAGACCTTATTAAGGCACAGCAGACACTCTTGTCGCAGGTCGCGTTCCCCGCTCAGCGAATAGATCACGGCCTCAAAAGGCGCCTGTGCTAGTGCAACCTCCAGTACTCGTACATTCTGGAAGAAATGTACGTCATACCGTGAGTATTCTGCCTGCCTGAACAAATGCCACAGCCCCACCAGGGTCAGGCTACAGCGCTCTACAATGGCGACATGTCGTATTGTGGCGTTTTTTTCCATTCATTTTGCTCCCCATAAGCTGAAAACAGATTCAGCTCTTGCATCCCTTGCTCACTGTTAATCCAGGCGTACATTTCCGCATTGCCACGTAACGACAACCGACGCATCGCACTGTTCTTTTGCGCGCTGACAGTTTTGTTGCTCTTCTTCAACAGAGAAGCGATTTGATTAATACACCAGCCTTTAGCCAGCAAACGAAGTACCTGCCGCTCGGAGTACGTCAGCATCTCTTTTTCCACATCGCTATCGTTATGCCCTCCCTGCCATGGACATAGCAACGACGAGCTTATCCGCTCACTCGCTCCGCCCTTGCGAATGACATCAACCAGATGCTCAACAGGCTCTGCGTCGGAGAGCAATGTACTTTCAGGGCAGAGTAAAAACTCCACCGCAAAAGGGTAAAACGCGCGCGACACCATGAAAACCCAGTGAATATCATGATATTGCATGATCATGGAATAATACTGCTGGCAGATAGTCCTGGCCTGGCGAACATCACCGGAAAGATCGGCCACCACCAGTACAGTTCGACGCAGTTGCAGCAGCGTCAGCTCGTCAGGGGCACGACAATACGCCATCTCGTAATCAGGGAGCTGTTGATTAATAATGCCGTGAAGTCCCAATTGAATGATCGGTGACTTACTGATAATCATGCCATTTTTGCAGCATCCTGCTTGCATAAAATCTCCTTTTCTTACCAATTATGTTTAATTGAATATCTGAAATAGAGTGATAAAAAGAACTGGCCATCAATTAAGTTATGATTGCCATTTATTGAGAGTTAAATATCTCATATTGGAATGAGAAAAATAATCACATCGGGATTAGAAAATATAACTTCAAAAATTAGATAAAATTAAACCACCAGCATGCCCCCCTGAACAGCGCAGCAGCAACGTGATGCAGAACCCGTTTTTTGCACTTTGTTTGATCCTGGCTGAAGCTCTCTCTCGGCGCTTCATGTACAAATAGTGTATTGAGCAGCGATTTCAGATGTTTATTGGCAGGGCGATTCATGGCAGCAGATCAGGACGTTCAGCGGAAAATTACCCGTTTGTGTATTCAGTGTGGCCTGTTTTTACTCCAACACGGCGCAGAAAGCGCGCTGGTGGAAGAGCTTTCAACGCGTCTCGGCATCGCGTTGGGTATGGACAGCGTGGAAAGCGCTATCTCATCGAATGCTATCGTACTGACCACCATCAAAGACGGTCAGTGCCTGACTTCAACACGGAAAAATGCCGATCGCGGCATCAATATGCACGTCGTGACTGAAGTGCAGCATATCGTGATCATGGCCGAGCATAAGCTTTTAGATTACAAAGACGTTGAGAAACGTTTCCAGCACATCCACCCGCTGCGTTATCCGCGCTGGCAGGTCGTGTTGATGGTTGGGCTGTCCTGCGCCTGCTTTTGTAAACTGAACAAAGGTGGCTGGGACGGCGCATTCATTACCTTTTGTGCCAGCACTATCGCGATGTACATTCGCCAGGTGTTAACACACCGTTCGTTACATCCGCAGCTCAACTTTTGTATCACCGCCTTTGTGGCGACGACCATCTCCGGTCTGATGCTGCGTCTCCCCATGTTTGCCAGCACCTCTACCGTGGCAATGGCCGCCAGCGTCCTCCTGCTGGTACCCGGTTTTCCATTGATTAACGCCGTGGCTGATATGTTCAAAGGTCATATCAACACCGGGCTGGCCCGCTGGGCGATAGCCAGCCTGTTAACGCTCGCAACCTGTATTGGCGTCGTGATGTCATTAACCTTATGGGGGCTGCCGGGATGGGCGTAATCGATTTTATTCTGGCTCTGGGCCAGGACATTCTTCTTTCCGCTATTCCCGCCGTCGGGTTTGCCATGGTGTTTAACGTCCCGCCCCGCGCGTTACCCTGGTGTGCTCTGCTGGGAGCCATCGGCCACAGCTCGCGTATGGTGATGATGACCGCCGGATGCAACATCGAATGGGCCACGTTTATCTCCTCAATGCTGGTCGGCAGCATCGGGATCCAGTGGTCGCGCTGGTATCTCGCGCATCCGAAAATCTTCACCGTCGCCGCGGTGATCCCGATGTTTCCTGGAATATCCGCGTATACCGCGATGGTCTCGGCGGTCAAAATCAGCCACTTCGGTTTTTCACCGGAGTTGATGGAGCTGCTTATCAGTAATTTCCTTAAAGCGTCTTCTATTGTCGGGGCGCTGTCGGTGGGGCTTTCCGTGCCAGGACTCTGGCTTTACCGCAAACGTCCGCGCGTCTGATTGTCGATTCCGGACTATGCTTGAGTGTTATGACTTCAGCCACAATGACCAAAGTTAGGGTCAACTTATGATGAGGAAAATGACATGTCATTAGAAAAAGTGGTCTATACCGCTAAAGCAAAAGCTACGGGAGGTCGCGATGGCCGTGCGGTCTCTTCTGACGGCGTTCTCGATGTGAAACTGGGCGTGCCGAAAGAGATGGGCGGGATGGGCGGAGCCGTTACCAACCCGGAACAGCTCTTTGCCGCTGGCTACTCCGCCTGCTTCCTGGGTGCCATGAAATTTGTCGCCAATCGCGACAAAATCGCCATCCCGAAGGACGCTTTTATTGAAGGGGAAGTCGGTATTGGTCCGCTGCCAACCGGCTTTGGGATCGAAGCCAAACTGAATATTCATCTCGAAGGAATGGACAAAGCCGAAGCGAAAAAACTGGTGGATGCCGCCCACATCGTTTGCCCCTACTCTAACGCGACCCGCGGCAATATCGACGTCACGCTGAACATCATCAGCTAACCGCTCCCCGACATCCTCTCATCGCCGAGAGGATGTCCCTTCTCCCGCTCACCCTGTGCTACTATAGGGGCATGAATACCCGCGGGCTTTCCGCGTCTTTCCTGTCGTCATTCTGTGTTGAGAAAGTGCTATGTCTTCTCGTATTTTAACTTCCGAGGTCATCGGTATTGACGCCCTGGTGGAGGATCATGCCACCATTCTGTCGCGAGCCGAAAGCGGCGCTGTGGCCGTTTTTGCCAACAATGCCCCTGCGTTTTACGCACTCACGCCGGAACGTCTGGCGCAGCTGCTGGCTCTGGAAGAGAAACTCGCCCGCCCGGGCAGCGACGTCGCGCTGGATAACCAGTTTTTTGAAGAATCGACGGTTGCCACACCGGTCTCGGTGCCGATGGGGAAATTCGCAATGTATCCCGACTGGCGTCCCGATGAAGATTTTCAGCGCCTTGCCGCCCTGTGGGGCATCGCGCTCCATGCGCCGGTCACCGCCGAAGAGCTGGCCTCGTTTGTGACCTACTGGCAGGCGGAAGGGAAAGTATTCCATCACGTCCAGTGGCAGCAAAAACTCGCTCGTAGCTTAATGATGGGGCGCGCCAGCCACGGTGGACAACCACCGCGCGATAACAGCATGATGTCAGAGCCCGATAAATCGATTCCCTTTGGCTTCCGAGGAGCAAAATGAAAAACGTCGGCGATCTCATGAAACGTTTGCAAAAAATGATGCCTGCAAACATTGAACCTGCGTTTAAAACGGGAGAAGAACTACTGGCCTGGCAGAAAGCACAGGGCCAGCTGCGATCTGCGGCCATCGAACGTGAAAACCGGGCGATGAAAATGCAGCGCACCTTCAACCGCTCCGGGATCCGCCCGTTACATCAGAACTGTTCCTTTGATAACTACGTAGTTGAGAGTCAGGAACAGCTCAAAGCGCTGCATCTCGCCCGCCAGTATGTTGAAGAGTTTGAAGACAGCATCTCAAGCTTTATCTTCTCCGGTAAGCCAGGCACCGGTAAAAACCACCTCGCTGCCGCTATCTGTAACGAGCTGCTGCTGCGCGGTAAGTCGGTATTGATCATTACCGTGGCCGATATCATGTCTGCCATGAAAGGAACATTCGGCAATCGTGAAATCAGCGAAGAACAGCTGCTGAGCGATCTCAGCAACGTTGATCTGCTGGTCATTGATGAGATCGGGATGCAGAACGAATCCCGCTACGAGCAGGTGATCATCAATCAGATTGTCGATCGTCGCTCCTCCTCAAAGCGCCCCACCGGTATGCTGAGTAACCACAACTCCCAGGAGATGACCCGCCTGCTTGGCGAACGCGTGATGGACCGTATGCGCCTTGGCAACAGCCTGTTTGTCACCTTCGACTGGCCGAGCTTCCGCCCGCGCGTTACCGGTAAAGAGTATTAAGAACTTTCTGACGCATTGCCGGGGTATACTGTGGCGGTTTCGACCTTCACAGTTAACGGGATTGGGTCTTATGAATACAGTACAACGTCTTATCTGCAGCGCTATTGCGGGCGCTGCATTGCTCTCTTCCGGCGCGTTTGCCGCCTCCTGGCAGGATTCCCTCAACAGCGCCGCCAACGAGCTCACCAAGAGCACCGCGCAGAGTGGCACTACTTCTCAGAGTGGTATGTCGCTTTCTTCGCTGACCAGCCTGCTGAACGGCAACGGTCAGGCGCTGAGCGCCAACAACATGAACAACGCCGCGGGTATTCTGCAGTACTGCGCGAAGCAAAAACTGGCGTCAGCCACCAACGTCGACAACGTGAAAAACCAGGTGCTGGATAAACTGGGCCTGGGCGCCGCTGAACAGAAGAAAGATACCAACTATCTTGATGGTATCCAGGGTCTGCTGAACGCGCAGAACGGCCAACAGCTTGACCTGAACAGCCTCGGCAGTTCGCCGCTGGCAGAAAAAGTGAAGACCAAGGCCTGTGATATGGTTCTGAAACAGGGCGCCAGCTTCCTTTCGTAATGTACAGAACACCGCGTTTACGCGCTCTGCGCCCTTAACGCGGTGTTCGTTCCGTTTTATCCCCTCTTACACCGCTCAAGCCCCGCCAGGTGTGATACCCGCTTGATCAAAAAATGCGTTTTTTAAACCAACTCCGAATTACTGCACATTTAAGCGACAGTACAATTGCAGTGAAGTGAACACGACATTACAGTGTGGCTTCAAAAATTGTTGCTTAATGGCCAGCGGCGGCTGGTGCTATCGAGGGTTTGCTGTGTCAGAGTTGTTATCCATCGCGCTTTTTCTGGCCTCTGTGCTGATTTACGCTTTGAAAGCAGGTCGTAACCGTTGGTGGTTTATTGCCACACTGACGGTGCTGGGCCTGTTTGTTGTTCTTAACATCACTCTCTACGCCAGCGATTATTTCACCGGTGACGGTATCAATGATGCCGTGCTCTATACCCTCACCAACAGTCTGACCGGCGCCGGTGTTAGTAAGTACCTACTTCCAGGAGCTGGCATTGCAGCCGCTCTGGTGCTGGTCTTTGGCACCCTGGGTTGGGTGCTGCGCCGCCGACGCCATCACCCGCACCATTTTGGCTACAGCCTACTGGCGCTGGCGCTCGCGCTTGCCTCTGTCGACGCCAGCCCGGCATTTCGCCAGATTAGTGAGCTGGTGAAATCTCAGTCACGCGAAGGCGACCCGGATTTCGCTGTCTATTACAAAGAACCGTCGAAGACGATCCCGAACCCCAAGCTTAATCTGGTGTATATCTACGGTGAGAGCCTCGAACGCACTTATTTCGATAACAATGCGTTTCCGGACCTCGCCCCGGAGCTGAACAAACTGAAAGACGACAGTCTCGATTTCAGCCATACCATGCAGCTGCCGGGTACCGACTACACCATTGCCGGAATGGTCGCCTCACAGTGCGGCATCCCGCTATTTGCACCGTTCGAGGGTAACGCCTCGGCGTCGGTATCGAGCTTCTTCCCGCAAAACATTTGCCTCGGCGATATTCTGAAAAATTCCGGCTATGAAAACTATTTCGTGCAGGGCGCCAACCTGCGCTTTGCCGGAAAGGACGTGTTCCTGAAATCCCACGGTTTTGACTATTTGTATGGGGCCGAAGAGCTAAAAACCGTGGTAGAAGATCCGAAATACCGTAACGACTGGGGCTTCTACGACGATACGGTACTGGATGAAACCTGGAAAAAATTCGAAGAACTTTCCCGGGCCGGGAAACGTTTCTCGTTGTTTGCGCTGACGGTAGATACCCATCACCCGGACGGTTTTATCTCGCGCACCTGCAAGCGCAAGCGCTACGACATTGGCGGTAAAGCCAACCAGTCCTTCAGCGCCGTCAGCTGCAGCCAGGAACATATCGCAGCGCTGATTGAAAAAATCAAAGCCTCGCCGTACTTCAAAAACACGGTAATCGTCGTCTCTTCTGACCATCTGGCGATGAAAAATACCGCCTGGGACCAGCTCAACAAGCAGGATCGCAACAACCTGTTCTTTATTATCCGTGGCGACCAGCCGCAGCAGGAGATTTCCGGCGTGAAACGCAGCACCATGGATAACGGTGCGACGGTGCTGGATATTCTCGGCGGCGATAACTTTATCGGCCTTGGGCGCAGCAGCCTGTCGGCGGAATCCCTCTCGGAAGTGTTCCTCAACATGAAAGAGAAAGTGCTGGCGTGGAAGCCAGACGTCATTCGTCTGTGGAACTTCCCGAAAGAGATGAAGGATTTCACCGTCGATACGAACAAGGGCATGATTGCCTTCTCCGGTAGCCAGTTCCGCCTGCCGCTGCTGCTGCGGGTGTCCGATTCCCGCGTTGAACCGCTGCCGGAAAGCGAATACTCGGCACCGCTGCGCTTCCAGTTGGCCGATTTTGCTCCGCGCGATAACTTCGTCTGGATTGACCGTTGCTACAAAATGGGTCAGCTATGGGCACCCGAAGTGGCGCTTTCTACCGACTGGTGTGTTTCACAGGGGCAGCTTGGCGGTGAGCAAAAAGTGCAGCACGTCGATAAAGCGTTGTGGAAAGGCAAAACCGCCTTTAAGGACACCGTCATCGATATGACGCGCTATAAAGGTAACGTTGATACGCTGAAAATTGTTGATAACGATATTCGCTATAAGGCCGACAGCTTCCTGTTTAACGTCGCCGGTGCGCCAGAAGAAGTGAAACAGTTCAGCGGCATCTCGCGCCCGGAGCTATGGGGGCGCTGGTCAAATGCTCAGCTGAATGATGAAGTGAAGATTGAGTATAACGCGCCACTGCCGGAGAAATTCGACCTGGTGATCACTGCCAAAGCCTGGGGTCCGAATGCCAATAAGCCTATCCCCGTGCGTGTGGGAGACAGTGAGCAGTTACTAATACTTAGCAACGAACTCTCGACCACCACGCTGCATTTTGAGAATCCGGCGCGCAGCAACCTGCTGCACATCGCGCCTCCGGATCCGGAATTCACTAACGAAGGGAATATTCTTGGCCACGCGCCACGCAAGTTAGGCATCGGCATGGTCGAAATCAAAGTGGTGAAAACCGAAGGTTAAACAGAGGGGAGCCGGGCTCCCCTTTTTATTCAGACCAGCGCCGCCCGCATCTCAAACTGCTGCACCGCCATGGTCATATATCCTGCGGAAGCGAACAGCGTGGTGAGCGGTTCGGGTACTGAAACCACCGTCGCCAGCCCCGGAAACTGCTGGTTAAGCGCCCGGAGGATTTCCCGTCCTTGCCCATGATGGCGTTTCTCAGGCGCCACATAAATCATTCTTAACTGCGGTTTTTCCGTCAGCATCGATACCACGGCAAACGCCTGCTGGTGAATGAACGCCCGACACGGCAGCATCATCAGTGAAGCCGGATCCATCAGCCACGGCGTGCCCTGAGCCTGCTCTACCATCGCCCGGCGCAGCAGCGGCATCACCGCCGTCTCCTGCAGGGCGCGCTCGGTAATTTTGCCCGGCTGCATCCCCTGATAGCCGCAGAGCTTCTGGGTGATGGTAAACCCCAGCGACTGATACAGCGCCACGCCGGGATGATTATCCTGAATCACCTCCAGCCAGATCTCCTGGAACCCTTTCGCACCCAGGCTGTCCATCAACGGTGCCAGCAGTTTTCTGCCGATGCCTTTCCCCCGCCAGGCCGGGCGGATCGCGAAAGCCGCCAGCCGGGCCGATTGCCCGCGGTGGGCGATAAGCGCCACGGCGACCAGGTCATCCCCCTCCATCCACACGCACGAATCCACCAGGCTCAATCCTTCGGCGGCGAAGCGCTGGGCAAATACATCGACGGGGAGCGAGAAAGGCTGGCTGTAGCCTTCAAAGCACTTCCCTAACATAGCGGTAAGTTGTTCACTACTGAATTGGGTCGCAGGGACAGCGCGAAATGGCATAGAATTCTCCGTAAGGCTAAAAGGGACTTACACAATGAAAACTAACACCTTTGCGCACGAGGTTCTGTTTCGCCGCACGCAAAACCACGATATCAGTGCACTTCCGGCCATTGAACGCTCTGCAGGACGTGCCTTTCTGGCTCTCCCGGACCTGGCATGGATCTCCTCCGATGATGGTGTACCTGAAGCGGTTCATCGCGAGTGGGCCGAGCTTGGACACAGCTGGGTTGCAGAGCACGGGCAGCAGCTGGTTGGTTTTATGCTGGCGCAGCCGCTGGATGACGCCCTGTTCATTGCGGAGATTTCGGTACACCGGAGCTGGCAGGGGCGCGGTATTGGCCAGCAATTTCTGCAGTTTATCGCCGACTATGCGCGTGAACAGCGCTACCCGGCGTTGACGCTGACAACGTTCAAAGCAGTACCGTGGAACGCCCCATTCTATGCGCGGCAGGGTTTTATCATACTCGACGATAGCGAGCTGGAGTCGGGTCTTGCGGGCAAACGAGATAAAGAAACGGCGCAGGGGCTACCGCGAGAACTGCGGTGCGCCATGCGCCGTGAATTATAGTCCGGCGAGGGGTTAAAGACCTCGCCGGCGGTCAGTCAATCAGAAGGTTTCCCAGTTGTCGTTGCCTTCGGCAACGGCGGCTTTCTTCAGCGGTGCAGACGGGAGCGATTTCGCCGCCACGCCCATACCTTTCGCCTTCATCTGCTGTTGCTGAATGCGGAACACCGCCACAGCCTGAGTCAGACGGCTCGCCTGCTCTTCCAGCGCAGCCGCCGCCGCGGCGGACTCTTCCACCAGGGAGGCGTTCTGCTGGGTCACACGATCCATCTCGGCAACCGCCAGGCCAACCTGGTCGATACCGCGGCTCTGCTCATCGGATGCCGAGGCAATTTCACCCATGATATCGGTCACACGGGTCACCGCATTAACGATTTCATCCATGGTTTCACCGGCGCTTTCCACCAGCGTAGAGCCAACGTCCACGCGGCTTACGGAGTCTTCAATCAGGCTCTTAATCTCGCGCGCCGCCTGAGCACTGCGCTGGGCCAGGTTACGAACTTCCCCTGCCACCACCGCAAAGCCACGGCCCTGCTCGCCCGCACGTGCCGCTTCGACTGCGGCGTTGAGCGCCAGAATGTTGGTCTGGAAGGCAATACCATCAATCACGCTGATGATGTCAGCAATTTTCTGCGAGCTGCCGGCAATATCGCGCATCGTCTGCACAACGTTATCAACCACTTTACCGCCTTTCTGCGCGGTTTCAGAAGCGCTGAGCGCCAGGTTGCTTGCCTGACGGGCGTTTTCGGCGTTCTGCTTAACCGTTGCCGTCAGCTGTTCCATGCTCGCCGCCGTCTCTTCCAGAGAGGCTGCCTGCTCTTCGGTGCGCGAGGAGAGATCGTTGTTACCCATCGCGATTTCGCTGGCGCCGCTGTAAATCGCATCGGCGCCGTTACGCACTTCGCCGACGGTACGCACCAGCTCACCCTGCATATGACGCAGTGAATCCGCCAGCTGGCCCATTTCGTTGGTGCCTTCTACATCAATACGCTTCACCAGATCGCCGCTGGCGATATGACGAATGCTACCAATGAGGCTGTTGAGCGGTGCGATAAGGGTTTTGTGGATCCCCATCCATACGCCCATGATCACCACCAGCACGGCGATCAGTACGCTGATCAGCACCCAGATAGCCTGGGAGTAGGAGCTGCTGCTGTCCTGAACCGCCAGTTCGTACAGGCGATCGTTCTGGGAAAGGTAGCTCACGTATTCTTTCTCAAAACCGTCCTGATAGCTCTGAGTCGGCTGGTCAAAGAAGTCGTTGATTTTACCTGCGCCCAGCAGTTGGATCAGATCGGCAAGCGCACCGTGGTAGATATCGTAGTTACGCTTAATTTCGGCAGCGGCAGAGTCACTCTGGCGCGGATCGCGCGGCAGCGCTTCATACTCGGCCCAGCGCTTTTCAGCTTCACTCAGGCTTTTGCTCGCAATCTGCATCAGATCCTGCACGGTCGCACCGCTACCGATATGGTTCTGATCCATCATGTAACGGATACCCGCACGGTTGAGGGTGTTACGGGTCTGCAGCAATGCAACCCAGCTGCCGTTCAGCGAAGACTGCTGCTGGCGGATGGTTTGCAGTACGGTGAAGTTTTCTTTGTCGTGTTTGAGGGCATTAAAGAACAGCCCGCCAGATGTCAGTTGCAAAAGGCCAAATAACATCAGCACCAACACGAGGCTGGTGACAATCCTGATTCGGTTTAACATGTTTACGCTTTCCTTTAGGCAGATAACGATGTTTTCGGCCTGAGGAGGAAAAACTTTACGGCAAATCGTGCTGAAAACGTGCAGAAAAAGGGAGAGGTCGCCTCCCTCTCCGTCCAGGAGAAAAAGGCGATCGACGCGGGGATCAAACCGGGTATTCACTCCATGTCAGTTGGAAGTGCGGGCCATCCTTCAGACTCTTCCAGTCACCGCCCCATTCAATGCTGTGACCCAGGCTTTTCGCTGCCTGTTTGAAGGCATTGGAAATGAGCTCGTAGTCGGCAAAATCCCAGGAGCCGGCCGGTGTCGGATAAGCAAATACATCAACCGCATGGCCGGTCAGATGGCGGCTTTTCATGGTCTGTGATTTCCCTGTCCGCACCATCTCTTTTTGTTTATCCAGCGAACGCAGCCCTTCGGTAATACCGAAATCAATCAGCGTCAGATCCAGCGCTTTTTTACAGATGGCGACTAAATCAGGATGAACTCCCTGCAAATTCTTCAGACTTCTTTCACTCAATGTAAACTGTTGCATAATAACCTCTTTAATTACCTTATTTGCGTTTCAGCAGATCAAAAATGGATGTTGTTTTTTCCGGTTTTTCGCAGAAAAACATTAATAGACGGACAGAAACCACCGCGCCGATTAAGGCACCAATGGTATCCGGAACCGACACCGTTACTTTTAAAAAATCCTTTAACACCACGTATATCACTCCCGACATAAAGTGGGCCGCGAGTACGCCGACAATAAAGGAGGCAACAAAAAGTAAAATACGCGTACGCGCATTAAAGTCTTTTGCCGTAACCGAAAAAATAATGCTCCCTGCCAGAGCCGCCATAATAATGTGCGGGCTCTGAAATGTGTGCGCCTCCGTTTGCACGACGTAGCTTTCCACCGTCGACATTGCCGACAGCACTTTGTCATCGCTAATCATAACCACCTCGAATAAGAAAAAACGCCATCAGAGAAGTTGCGTTGAGAAAATTCTAAATGAGCAATCAGAGAACCTGGAGCAAAAAACAATCACATTTGACTTTTTTCGCATCATTCTTGAAATGAGAGGTTCATGATTTCTCTGTCATAGTGAAAACTCAGAGAGTTACCAAAATTCCTCTCTGACAAAAAAACTATTCTGTCATGTTAAGAAGAAAGATTTCTGGGATTACTCACAAGTAGAACTACCGTCAGACACCCCATCTCCTGCCATCGAGAAAAGATAAAAAGAGGTAATCACCTTATTGAAGGCGATAATAAAAAGGTTTTTTTATCTTCATTTGAAAATACACAAATGACAAAAACGGGGCGGTAAAAATAAAGTGATCTTTTTCAATGAGTTACGATAAAAAACTAAAAACAAGATCAAAAAACGATCATAATCAACAACTTATGCTAAAATGATGATATTTTAGAATACTTAAAAGATAGAGTTATTCATGAAATCAATCGCTGAACATTACGAAAGAGGTACGCTGAATCACGTAATAAAGGATATTATACTGATTAATAATCAGTATTTTGGCTTGTTTATGGGTACAGATGGCCATGATCTGGACAGAGATTCATTATCATTTGTTGTTAAAATGATTAACAATCAGCAGATAACCATTCCTGCCTATGATCATAACATCAACTTCACCTATTGCTTTCCTGACGGGCAAAAAAGCTTTTTGAATCCACTACTTCATTGCCTGATGATTAAGGAAAAAACTACACAAAGGAGTTGATGATCTTTTTCACCTTATTCTTCTCTGCGGTATAGTCAGACTTTAAGCAGTGATACCCTCTTATTTTAAGCCTTTTATTTTTGAGCACCGTACTCTGTACACCATCGATAGACAAAAACCGAGACAGCTTAGGTGTTATAATCGCAGAGCCTTTACCCAGGTGAACGTTATAAAAAACAGAAAGAATATCCCAGTTATGTTCAACGAACTCTACCGTTTTATTAATGTCACCCAGTAAATTACCGAAAATTTGTTTATAATAATGGGTATTCATATCCTTCCAGATAAAAAGTTTGAGCGGTTTGTTAAGATCGGCATCTTTTGGCGAGATCAGCACCAGCTCATCGCTAAACCACTCTTCATGGTTAACGTTATACGATAGTGAAATATCTCGCATTGAGAAAATTACACTGTTTTTGTTATAAATCAGCTCATTAATATCTCCAGCCTCAATGATTTTTCGCTCACACTGCACTTTCGCATTTGAAGACTCCAGGGCAATCTTAATGTTTTTATATAATAATTCAGGAAAAGTAATATCGAACTTGACCAGAAGATCTTTTATCTTGCTATTATTCTGAATATCATCTTCAAGCTCAAGCAACTCGTTATAAACCGAGCGAAACTTAGCGTAATACTCCAGCGCAAGCTCAGTCGGCTCCAGTTCATTATATTTGCGTTTAAACAGCATTCCGCCAAGGTAATCCTCCATCTCGCAAATAACTTTGCTCAATGGTGAACGAGTTTTGCACAATGCTTCAGCGGCTTTGGAGAAATTCCTTAACTCCATGGTTACCATAAAGTAACGCATTTTTTGATAATAAGTATCCCATAACTATCTCAATTTACAGTGTGTATGAATTGAATATAAGACAGCTTTCCCTATTCAACAACGCACTAAAAAAGAGACACTGCTGTGCAATTTATAGACATTTGGCAATTTCTTAAAATATATTCCAGCTTAGCGCTGTAAAATATATTCCTCTACTTTCCGTGACATAAATCACATAAATAACCAATATCAGACTTTACTCAACCACTCAGTCATTCCAGCAACCGCTGAGCACGTTATACAACCACTCACCGTTTTTCCTTCATAAAGGAAGACACCTTTCAGGCAAGATAGCGCCAGCATCACCATCAATAACTCCCCAATAACACACATTGACCCCAACTTTCGTTTACACAACCAGGTCTTACTATGGATACGAAAAAAATATTTAAGCACGTACCCTGGGCCATCCTCGGGATTATCGGCGCTTTTTGTCTATCGGTTGTCGCGCTACGTCGCGGCGAGCACGTCAGCGCCCTGTGGATAGTCGTGGCATCCGTCTCGGTTTATCTGGTGGCTTACCGCTACTACAGCCTCTATATCGCCCAGAAGGTGATGAAGCTGGACCCCACACGCGCCACGCCGGCGGTGATTAACAACGATGGCCTTAACTATGTGCCAACCAACCGCTACGTGCTGTTTGGCCACCACTTCGCGGCCATCGCGGGCGCAGGCCCACTGGTCGGCCCGGTGCTGGCAGCACAGATGGGCTACCTGCCGGGTACCCTGTGGCTGCTGGCAGGCGTAGTGCTCGCCGGTGCGGTACAGGACTTCATGGTACTGTTCATCTCTACCCGCCGTAACGGCTCGTCGCTTGGCGAGATGGTGAAGGAAGAGATGGGCCGCGTGCCGGGTTCGATTGCCCTGTTCGGCTGCTTCCTCATCATGATCATCATCCTTGCGGTGCTGGCGCTTATCGTGGTGAAAGCACTGGCAGAAAGTCCGTGGGGCGTGTTTACCGTCTGCTCCACTGTGCCGATTGCGCTGTTTATGGGCATCTACATGCGCTTCCTGCGCCCGGGCCGCGTGGGTGAAGTCTCAGTCATTGGTATCGTCCTGCTGGTCGCCTCTATCTACTTCGGCGGCGTGATTGCGCACGACCCGTACTGGGGCCCGGCGCTGACCTTTAAAGACACCACCATCACCTTCGCGCTGATTGGTTATGCCTTTATCTCCGCGCTGCTGCCGGTTTGGCTGATTCTGGCACCACGTGACTACCTCGCCACCTTCCTGAAAATTGGCGTTATTGTCGGTCTGGCGCTCGGCATCGTGATCCTCAACCCGGATCTGAAAATGCCGGCGGTCACCCAGTACATCGACGGTACCGGCCCGCTGTGGAAAGGTGCACTGTTCCCGTTCCTGTTTATTACCATTGCCTGTGGTGCGGTTTCCGGCTTCCACGCGCTGATCTCTTCCGGCACCACGCCGAAGCTGCTGGCCAACGAAACCGACGCGCGTTTCATCGGTTACGGCGCGATGCTGATGGAATCTTTCGTTGCCATCATGGCGCTGGTTGCGGCTTCTATCATCGAGCCAGGCCTCTACTTCGCGATGAACACCCCACCGGCGGGCCTTGGCATCACCATGCCGAACCTGCACGAAATGGGCGGTGAGAACGCGGCGATGATCATGGCGCAGCTGAAAGACGTCAGCACCCAGGCGGCAGCGACCGTCAGCTCCTGGGGCTTCGTGATTTCGCCTGAGCAGATCATGCAAACGGCGAAGGACATTGGTGAACCGTCCGTGCTGAACCGCGCCGGTGGTGCACCGACGCTGGCGGTAGGTATTGCCCACGTGTTCCACAAAGTGCTGCCGATGGCCGACATGGGCTTCTGGTACCACTTCGGGATCCTGTTTGAAGCGCTGTTCATCCTGACCGCGCTGGACGCCGGTACCCGTGCTGGCCGCTTCATGCTGCAGGATCTGCTGGGTAACTTCGTCCCGTTCCTGAAGAAAACCGACTCTCTGGTGGCTGGCATCCTGGGTACAGCGGGCTGCGTTGGCCTGTGGGGCTACCTGCTGTATCAGGGCGTGGTCGATCCGCTGGGCGGTGTGAAGAGCCTGTGGCCGCTGTTCGGGATCTCTAACCAGATGCTGGCGGCAGTCGCACTGGTACTGGGTACCGTGGTCCTGGTGAAGATGAAGCGCACCAAATACATCTGGGTAACCGTGCTGCCAGCCGTATGGCTACTGATTTGCACCACCTGGGCACTGGGTCTGAAGCTCTTCAGTACTAACCCGTCAATGGAAGGCTTCTTCTTCATGGCGAACCAGTACAAAGAGAAGCTGGCAGCCGGTGGCGGCGACCTGACCGCACAACAGATTGCCAACATGAACCATATCGTGGTGAACAACTACACCAACGCCGGTCTCAGCATTCTGTTCCTGGTGGTGGTTTACAGCATCATCTTCTACGGCATCAAAACCTGGCTCAATGTGCGTAACAGCGACAAACGTACGGATAAAGAAACCCCGTACGTCCCGGTACCGGAAGGCGGCGTGAAAACCTCTTCCCACCACTAATCCTTTTATCCCCTCTCCTTAGAGTCGGGGGGATAAGGGAAAACGCCCGGTGAACTCACTTCACCGGGCTTTACGCATTATCAGGATGGCAAAATGTTTGGTAACTTAGGTCAGGCTAAAAAATATCTCGGTCAGGCGGCGAAAATGCTGATTGGCATTCCGGATTACGACAACTACGTCGAGCACATGAAGACCAACCATCCGGACAAACCTTACATGACCTATAACGAATTCTTCCGCGAACGCCAGCAGGCACGCTACGGCGGCGACGGAAAAGGCGGTATGCGCTGTTGCTAAAGGAGAGAACATGACACCTGTTGCAGTCACCCTACTCACCGGCTTTCTCGGCGCCGGGAAGACCACCCTGCTGCGCCATATCCTCAATGAGCAGCATGGCTTCAAAATTGCCGTCATCGAAAATGAGTTCGGCGAAGTCTCTGTCGACGACCAGCTGATTGGCGATCGCGCCACGCAGATCAAAACCCTGACCAACGGCTGTATCTGCTGTAGCCGTTCTAACGAGCTGGAAGACGCGCTGCTGGATCTGCTCGACAGCCTCGACCGCGGTGAAATCACCTTCGACCGATTGGTGATTGAGTGCACCGGCATGGCCGATCCGGGCCCGATTATTCAGACTTTTTTCTCCCACGAAATCCTCTGCCAGCGCTACCTCCTCGACGGCGTCATTGCGCTGGTCGATGCCGCCCACGCGGATCAGCAAATGAATCAGTTCACCCTCGCCCAGTCGCAGGTGGGCTACGCGGACCGCATTCTGCTGACCAAAACCGACGTTGCAGGTGAAGCCGCTCAGCTTCGTGAACGCCTGGCGCGCATTAACGCCCGTGCGCCAATTTACACCGTCACGCACGGCGATATCGACCTCGGCCTGCTGTTTAATACCAACGGCTTTATGCTGGAAGAGAAAGTCACCACCGCGCCGCGCTTCCACTTCATGGCCGACAAACAAAACGACGTCAGCTCGATTGTCGTCGAGCTGGACTACCCGGTGGATATCAGCGACGTTTCGCGAGTGATGGAGAACCTGCTGCTGTCATTTGCCGAGAAGCTGCTGCGCTACAAAGGGATGCTGTGGATTGACGGCGAACCAAACCGCCTGCTGTTCCAGGGCGTTCAGCGCCTGTACAGCGCCGACTGGGACCGCCCGTGGGGCGAAGAAACACCGCACAGCACGCTGGTGTTTATCGGCGTTCAGTTGCCGGAAGAAGAGATCCGCGCAGCGTTCGCCGGATTGAAAAAGTAATACCGTGACTATCCCCTCTCCCAAAGGGAGAGGGATTCAGACCGCACTGACCATCCCCTCTCCCTCCGGGAGAGGGTCAGGGTGAGGGGAGCAGACCGCACAACGCTTACATCACCGCTTCAGGCAGCGTCACCACCCACAGCTCACTCTCAGATTCAGGTTTCTCCAGCGGCTTCACGCCGATGCTCGTTGCCACAACTTTATCGTCCACCGTCAGCTCACCCTGCTCGTTCAGGCGGTAATCCTTCAGCTTTTTCCCTGCGACAGGATCTTTCAGCACCGTCTTCACGCCAAAGTCATTATCGTTGGCCACTGCCAGGGTCTTACCATCAATCAGCGCCAGCCCTTCGGCTTTCTCCTGCTGCCAGCCAAGCTTACGCAAATCCACCACCAGCGATTTTTCCGCCAGCATGACGCCGCGTTTCGCCAGTTTTTCCTCATCATCAAACTCCGGATACTTCCAGGTTTTGTCGAATGCAGCCAGATCGCTCGCCTTACTCAAATCCACTTTGTAGATGTTATTACGCATCGCCCCGTCTTTATCGCCACCCTGCTCAATCAGCAAAATATGCTGATTATCGAGCGCCACGATATCGCCAATTTTGGCATCGCTGTTTTTGCTGTACGCCGCCGCATCTATCGGGTAACCGTACATCGCCGTTTTCCCCGTCGCCGGGTCGAAGCTCACCAGGCGGGTAAACAGCGCCTGCTTCTTGCTTTTACCGTCGATATCGAGCGTGCTCTGTACCGCCGCGATAATCCGCCCGTCCGGCATGCGGGTCAGCCCCTCAAAGCCACGGTTCGGCTGACGCCATTTGATAACGTTCGGCAAACCACCGGCGATAGACTTCTCGCCGTTTTCGGCCTGCGGCCCGTGCATGGCGAGGATCTTTCCGCTGCGGTCGACGTTCACCAGGAACGGGCCATATTCATCGCAAAGCCAGTAACCGCCTTTACCATCCGGGGTAATACCTTCGGTATCCAGCCCACGGTTATCCCCTTTCAGCACCTTCATGCTGTCGCTAAGCGCCACTTCATTGGTGGAGCCAATGACGTCGCTTTCAAGCGGCAGGCCGTTGATGTTGCCCTTCGCATCGTGCAGCGGCACGGCGTTTGTCGCCTGCGCTTTACCGTTTTCCAGCCGAATAGTCATCATCTGCGGAGTAAACCCGGGCACCACGAAAATCTTCGCCTCGCGCTTGCCCACGTTCGGTGAATCGGCGTTCGGCCCGCGATCGGTCACGGTGGCAAACGTCAGGGCATCGCCCTCTTTGCCGGTAAACAGCAGCCCGGAGCCAATTCCCACCGGCAACCCGTTCGGGAAAGCGCTGGAGAATGCACCGCGATAAGGAATGTTTGAGCCTTCCGGGAAGCTCACGATATAGCGCTCGGCGTGAGGTTCCGCCGCCAGCGCAGAGAAGGAGAGAGTACAGCCGATAACCAGAGGGATTATTTTGATTTTCATGTGGTTAGTATCCTTTGCAAGAGCAGGACACTATAAAGAGAGTGGATGTCAGAAAAATGACACTCGTCGCGATATCTTTCCGATAAGTGATTCATCCAACAGTAATTCCCCTCGAAACTGGCATGCTATGCACAACATCATCGTTAAGGGAACAACGTGAAAAACTACAAAGTCATAACGCCACTTTTTCCGACTTATGCACAGGCGCAGGCCATGATGAAAGCCTCCGCAGGCTACCCCGCTAAGTCGGTACGTAATATGATCACTGCGATCCATGAACAAACCGGCACACCGCAAAAACCCGTCGACTGGTCGGAGCCAGACAAATGGATTATTGAGCGCCTGACCGGTGAGGACGCAGAGCTCGCGCACCGCATCTGGCAAACCGATAACCACATCCTCAACCCTCGCCACAGCTACGGCTGCTACCTGTTCCTCAACAACGAGCAGTTTAAGCTGATGGAAGAGAGCAGCGACGGGCTCTGGCAGGCCACCGAGCGGGGCAATCAATTCCTCAACGCTGATGAGTCAACGTGGCGCTGGCTCGACGATCAGGAAGGCATTCTGCAGCTACTGGAGCTGCTGGCCAGCCGTGAGATGTCAAAACGCGCCGATTTATTGCCTGAATGGCAGGCCTTCCTCCACCAGCATTCAAAGTTTGCTTCCGCCAGCTCCATCAAAAGCACGCTCTACTCGCGGCTCTACAATCTTATCGACAGGCACATGGTCGATCGCGACGGCATGAGTTACAGCATTACCGATACCGGCCGCGCCTGGTTGAGTAAAGCCCTGCCAGCGCGGAAAACCGACCCGCGCAAAGAGCTGCTCGATGCGGTCAAACGCTATAATCAGCAGCAAAAAGAGCTGCTGCGCGAGCAAATCAGCACCATGAACCCGTATAAGTTTGAACACTTAGTGGGTCAGCTTCTGGAAGCAATGGGCTATGAACAAGTTGAAGTCACCAAAGCCTCCGGTGACAAGGGCGTGGACGTTGTTGGCAAGGTGCAGGTGGGCATCACCACCATCACCGAAGTGGTGCAGGTGAAGCGGATGCAGAACACCGTCAACCGCCCGCTTATCGACCAGCTGCGCGGCGCGCTGCCGTACCATAAGGCCATTCGCGGTACGCTCATCACCACCGGCAGATTTGCCACCAGCTGCGCCGAAGCCGCACTGTTCCCGGGAGCCGCGCCGATCACCCTGATCGACGGCGATCGCCTGCTCGAACTGCTGATTGAGAACAACGTCGGTATCCGCCGCAGCAATGCCGTTGAGCTGCTGGACGTCGACCTGCAGCTGTTTGATGAGCTGGAGATCGAACAGTAACCCGTTAGCCGGTATTCATCCCGTTACCGGAGGGGATGAATGCCGTGCGAAGTCGGAATGACGCTGTATAATCACCCTATTTTGTAACCGCTTTTGGTAACTTTCATGACTAACACAAATTTCTCGCAAACGGCGGCCTTCATCTGGGCCGTTGCCGATCTGCTGCGCGGCGACTTCAAACAATCTCAGTACGGCCGCGTGATCCTGCCTTTCACCCTGCTGCGTCGTCTGGAATGCGTGTTGGCTGAAAGCAAAGACGCGGTAGTGGCTAAAGCACAGGAACTCAAAACCAGCCCGCTGCCGGAAGAAGCCAAAGAAAAGTTTCTGCTGCGCGCCACCAACTCGCTGTCGTTCTACAACACCTCGCCGATGGATCTCGGCAAAATGGGGCAGAACGACATCAGCGCCAACCTGGAAAACTACATTCAAAGCTTTTCAAAAGATGCGCGCGAGATCTTCGAGCACTTTAAATTCAGCGAGTTTATTGGTCTGCTGGACGACGCTAACCTGCTGTATAAGGTCGTTAAGAAGTTCGCCACCACCGATCTCAGCCCGCAGGCCATTTCCAACTATGAAATGGGGCTGGTGTTTGAAGAGCTGATCCGCCGCTTCGCGGAAAGTTCTAACGAAACCGCCGGGGAGCACTTTACCCCGCGCGATATCGTGCGCTTAACCACCTCTCTGGTGTTTATGGAAGATGACGATGCCCTGACCAAAGAAGGGATCATCCGCACTATTTACGACCCGACCGCGGGTACCGGCGGCTTCCTCTCCGCCGGGATGGAATACGTTCACGAACTGAACCCGAAAGCCGTGATGCGCGCGTTTGGTCAGGAGCTGAACCCGGAGTCCTACGCCATCTGTAAAGCCGACATGCTGATCAAAGGCCAGGACGTCAGCCGCATCAAGCTGGGCAACACCCTTTCTAACGATCAGCTTCCGGCTGACCAGTTCGACTACATGTTGTCGAACCCGCCGTTTGGCGTCGACTGGAAAAAGATCGAGGGTGACATTAACGATGAGCACCTGCAGAAAGGCTTTAACGGCCGTTTTGGCCCCGGCCTGCCGCGCGTCTCTGACGGTTCGCTGCTGTTCCTGCTGCATCTGATCAGCAAAATGCGCGACACCCGTGCCGCCGACGGCATGGTGAACAACGGTGGCCGCATCGGCATTATTCTTAACGGTTCGCCGCTGTTTACCGGCGGTGCAGGCAGCGGTGAAAGTGAGATCCGCCGCTATATCCTCGAGGCCGATCTGCTGGAAGGCATCGTCGCGCTGCCAACCGACATGTTCTACAACACCGGCATCGCCACCTACGTGTGGATCCTGTCGAACAAAAAGGCTCCGGAGCGCAAGGGTAAAGTCCAGCTCATCGATGGCACCAGCCTGTACGGCAAAATGCGTAAATCGCTGGGCTCCAAGCGTAACCTGATGGGCGATGACGATATCCAGCTCATCACCCGCACCTTCGGCAATTTTGAAGTGCTGAACGCCACCTCGCTTGAGGATTTAGGCCTGGAAAAAGCCGCCGAGCAAAAATCCAGCCGTGGTCGTCAGCCTGCCACCGCCAAAACCGAAGCGCCGAAAAGCTTCGCCAGCAAAATCTTTAACAGCACCGATTTTGGCTATCGCCGCCTGACCATTGAGCGCCCGCTGCGTTTATCCGCTCAGGTAACGGATGAGGCTATTGCGACTCTGCGCTTTGCGCCGAAGCCGTTTAACGCGCCGATGGAACGTCTGTATGAAGAGTTCGCATCCCAGTGGCTGGAGGGGACCTATGGTGACCTCTCCGGGCTGGAAGCAGAAGCCCGCGCCATTATCAAAGCTGAATTTGCCGAGCTGAAAGAGAAGCAAATCAAAGACCTGCTCGACAGCAAACTGTGGCTGGCGCAGCGTAGCTTAATGGAAAAAGCGCAGCAGATTCAGACGGCTCTGGGTACGCAGGCGGGTGGAAAAACGCTGGTGAGCAACGATTTCAACCAGTTCCAGCTGACCCTGAAAGGGGCCATTAAAACCGCTGACGTGAAGCTGGACGCGAAAGAGAACAAGCAGTTTATCGACGCTATCACCACCAAAAACCCGGATGCCGAGCCGGTGGTGAAGAAAGCGTTGAAAGAAGCCGCTCAGCCGCTGTACGGTGCGTTTGAGTATAAAGGCAAGGTGGTCGAGTTTGAGCAGGACGGCGAGCTGCGCGATAACGAAAACGTGCCGCTTAACCCGGCCATCTCCACCAGCGATCTGATTGAAAACTACTTTAAAGCCGAAGTACTGCCGCACGTGAATGACGCGTGGATCAACGCCGATAAGCGCGATGCCAAAGATAACGAAGTCGGGATTGTCGGTTATGAAATTCCGTTTAACCGCCATTTCTACGTCTACCAGCCGCCGCGCCCACTGGAAGAGATTGATGCCGATCTGGATGCGGTCAGCGCCGAGATTATGAAATTGCTGCAGGAGGTACACTCCTGATGGCAAAATATAAGGCGTATCCGGAGTATAAGGATTCTGGGGTTGAGTGGCTGGGGGCGATTCCTGAGGATTGGTCTGTCACTAAATTAAAGTACATCGCAGATTTGCTAACCGCAAAATCTACCAATTCAGATGACTTATTTGTTGGATTGGAAAATATATCGAGTGGCGATGGAAAGTATATATCAAAAGAAGAAAACATAGCAGATGGTGCATCAGTGTCGTTTGAAAAGAATGACGTTCTTTTCGGGAAGTTGCGGCCTTATCTTGCCAAATCTTGGTTAGCTACTTTCTCCGGGGTATGCTCATCTGAATTTCTTGTGCTTCGTACAGCTAAATTACATCCAAAATACCTTAATTATTATTCATTAACGAATGAATTTATTGAGCAGGTTAATTCCTCAACTTATGGCTCCAAAATGCCACGAGCAAGTTGGGAGTTTATTGGCCTGTTACCTGTACCAACCTGTTCTTATTCTTTATCAGAGAAGGTAGCTTGGTTCCTCGATCACGAAACCGCAAAAATCGATAACCTGATCGAGAAGCAACAGCAACTGATTGAACTGCTGAAAGAAAAACGTCAGACAGTGATCTCAAATGCCGTCAACATACGAAACAATGAGAGAAAAACTAAGCTAAAAAATTTAGTTAACATTCAAACTGGCTACCCATTCCCAAGTGCAAAATTCAAATTTTCACCTGATAATAGTATTCCTCTTTTACGAGGAGTTAATGTCGGTGTTGATAGCATAAAATGGGATGACGTTGTATATTGGGATGTTTGCACACTCGAAAGGCTCAATGAATATTTATTAGTGGCTGGCGATATTGTTTTTGGTATGGATCGACCATGGATTAGTTCTGGAGCAAGGGTTTCAGAAATTAAAGAGCAGGATTTACCTTGTCTCTTATTGCAGCGAGTTGCAAGAATAAGGTCGAACATTAAATCATATCAACCTTTTATTAAACTATGCCTTAGCAGCAATGAATTTAGAGAATATGCTGAAATGGACTTGACTGGTGTTAGTGTTCCGCATATTAGTCCAGAGCAAATCAGCAATTTTTATGTGAGAGACATTCCTTTTGATGACCAATTTTATTTAACAAAAAACGCACTAGAAAAGATAGGGAAAATTGAATTAAATCAAGAAATGGCCGAGCAGGCTATTCAACTTCTCCATGAACGCCGCACCGCCCTTATCTCCGCCGCCGTCACCGGAAAAATCGACGTCCGTGACTGGATTGCGCCAGATACACAGGAAGCAGAGGAGTCACAGGAGGCGACCGCATGAGCATGGACAGCACCAAAGAGCTGATCTTCCAGAATGAGATGATTGCTCAGATGGAAGCAAAAGGCTGGATTTGTGGCAAAACCGACGGCTACGATCGCGAACGAGCGCTGTACTCGCAGGATGCACTGACCTTTGTGCAGACCACGCAGCCGCAGGAGTGGGAGAAGTTTGCCAAAATTTACCCGACCGATACCGAGCGTCATTTCCTCGATGCGCTGGTGGCGCAGCTGAAAAAAGCGGATATCAACGCCACCGACATGCTTTCACGTACCTACGGTACGCTGGGCGTGCTGCGTCATGGCATCAAAAGCCATAACGCGCGTTTTTCCCTGTGCCAGTTTAAGCCGGAACATAATCTTAATCCGCAAACCCTGACGCGCTACAAACACAATATCTGCCGCATCGTGCCGGAGCTGGTTTACAGCCCGCATGCGTCGAACGCCGCATTTGAAGAAACAGGCGTGAAGGCGAAGAAATGGCGTATCGACCTGGTGTTGTTCGTCAACGGCCTGCCGATTACGACCCTGGAGCTGAAGTCTGAATTTAAGCAGACGGTGCAAAACGCCATCACGCAGTATAAGAAAACGCGTTTGCCGAAAGATCCTGGCACCAATAAACCTGAGCCGCTGCTGACCTTTAAACGCGGCGCGCTGGTGCACTTTGCCGTCAGCCAGTACGAAGTGTTTATGGCGACGAAACTCGAGGGCGATAAAACCTTCTTCCTGCCGTTTAACAAAGGCACCCATGACGGCGGCGCGGGGAACGATATCCCGGAAGATGCCAACGACTACGCCACCAGCTATCTGTGGAATGAGGTGCTGCTGCCGGACAATCTGCTGAAAATTCTCGCGAGCTTCGTGCATCTGCAAATCGTTGAAAAAGAGAATGCCGTTGGCCTGAAGTACAAAAGCGAGAGCCTGATTTTCCCGCGCTACCACCAGTGGGACGTGGTGAATAAACTGATCGTTGCTGCTACGGTGGAAGGCACCGGCAATAAATACCTGATTCAGCACAGCGCGGGGTCGGGCAAGTCGAACTCTATCGCCTGGACGGCTCATCAGCTCTCCCGCCTGTATGATGAAAATGGCGAAAAACAGTTCCACTCGGTGATTGTGGTAACGGACCGCACCGTGCTGGACGATCAGCTGCAGGACACCATCTATCAGTTTGAACATCAGGACGGCGTGGTCGGGCGCATCAATAACAAAGAAGGCGACGGCTCTAAATCGGAGAAGCTGGCCAGCGCGCTGGAAAACTCGCAGCCGATCATTATCGTCACCATTCAGACCTTCCCGTTTGTCCTGAAGGCGATTGAAAACAGCGTCAGCCTCAAGCAGCGCAAATACGCGGTGATCGCCGATGAAGCGCACTCCTCGCAGAGCGGCTCTACGGCGCGGCAGCTGAAAGAAGTGCTGATGACCGAAGAGGCGGATGACGACGTAGAGATGTCTTCAGAAGATATTCTGGATGCCACCGTCGCCGCGCGTAAAGGCAGCAGCAACCTCAACTATTACGCCTTCACCGCCACGCCGAAAGCCAAAACCCTGGAGCTGTTTGGCCGTCGTCCTCATCCGCAGGAACCGGCGTCGAAAACGAACAAACCGGAAGCGTTCCACGTTTACTCCATGCGTCAGGCCATCGAAGAAGGCTTTATTCTTGATGTGCTGAAGAACTACACCAACTACAAGGTGGCGTACAAGCTGCTGCAGAAGCTGGACGATCCTGACCGGGAAGTGGACAGCAAAAAAGCGAAGATCAAGCTGAACCAGTGGGTCTCGCTGCACGATCATAACGTATCGCAGAAAGTGAAGGTGATTGTTGAGCACTTCCGTAAGCATGTGATGCACCTGCTGGCCGGTCAGGCGAAAGCGATGGTGGTGACCAGTTCGCGTAAAGCGGCGGTGCGCTACAAGCTGGCGTTCGATAAATACATCGCCGAGCAAAAGTACGACAGGATAAGCGCAATGGTGGCGTTCTCCGGGGAAGTGGAGTTCCATGAAGATGACCACAACAGCCTTGCGCTGCTGAACCAGAAGTTCACCGAAATCAATATGAACCCTGGCCTCAAAGGCCGGGATATGCGTAAAGCGTTTGATACCGACGACTACCAGGTGATGCTGGTGGCCAACAAATTCCAGACCGGGTTTGACCAGCCCAAACTCTGCGCCATGTATGTGGATAAAAAGCTGGGCGGCGTGGAGTGCGTACAGACGCTGTCGCGCCTGAACCGGACCTATCCGGGGAAGGCGCAGTCAGGCACCTTTGTGCTCGATTTCTGGAACGAGCCCGACGAGATTTTGGGTGCTTTCCAGCCGTACTACCAGACCGCGGAACTGACGGACGTCAGCGATCCGCAGCTCGTCTTTGAACTGTTTGAAAAGCTGCGTACCAGCGGCATTTTCCTGTGGAACGAAGTGGAGCAGTTCTGCGAGGCGTTCTTCAGCAAAAACAAATCCAACGCGGCCATTAGTAATATCTGCAAACCTGCGGTGGAGCGCTGGAAGCATCGCTACACCTCGGCGATTGAGGCGTATGTGCTGGCCAAAGAGATGTTTGAACGCACCAAAAAGACCGGCGATATTGTGCTGATCACCAATGCGGAAAACACCTTCAAGGAGTGTGAAAAAGAAAAAAGTAAGCTCGATATCTTCAAGAAAGATCTCGGCAGCTTTGTCCGCTTTTACGAGTTTATGTCGCAAATCGTCAATTACGATGACAAGGATCTGGAAAAGCTGAGCCTGTTTGCCCGCCATCTGCGTCCGTTGCTGCATGAGCAGCGCATCGAAGAAGATGAGATTGATTTAAGCAACGTGGAGATGAGCCATTATCGCCTGTCGAAGCTTCACGAGCAGCATCTGAAGCTGCAGGAAGATGCGGCGGAATACAAAATAACGCCGGGTAATGATGTCGGTACGGCAAAACCGAAGGACAAGAAAGAAGAGTTCCTGTCGAATATCCTGGCCCGGCTTAATGAGCTGTTCGTCACCGATAATCTCACCGATAAAGACATGATTAATTATGCCTTCGCGGTGCGCGACAAGCTGTCAGAAAACCAGGCGGTGATGACCCAGATTGCCAACAATACGCGCGAGCAGGCGATGCTGGGCGATTTCCCGAAAGCGATTGATGATGCGGTAATGGACAGCAACGACGCGCATCAGGCGATGATGATGCAGTACCTTTCCAGCCCGGAAATTGCGCGCGGGTTTGCCCGGGTGGTGTTTGATATGTTGAAAGGGGCGTAATGATGTCATAAAGGGGCACGTTATTTAGCGTGCCTTTTTATTTTTATAAAATATATATTATCAATTAATTATTCATTGTTTTTATTTTTATATTTATTTTCTGTTTTTCTATTTTCCAGATGGACTTTCCCTTCCCCGCTGGCTAAATTAACAGTGTTCTTTTATCGCGAAGTGAATGTGCGCCAACACATTCACCCCGCTAATCACAACCTCTATTTTAGGAGAATAGCGATCATGACTAATCCGGATTATATCGCCGAAATCACCGAACCTGTAGTGCTTCCTGCCACCCTGCGCCATTATACCGTGACCTATGTCAGTAAATATCCGACGCTGAACAAGAGCCCGGCGATTATTTTAAAAGGTGACTGGCTGGCGAAAGCCGGTTTTACCACCGGCAGTAAGATGGAGGTGCGGGTGATGGAGGGCTGCATCGTGCTCACCAGCAAAGCGCCGGAGCCGGAGCACGAGGCGCTGCACAAGCGGGTACAGCGGTTATCAAAGCGCAAGCAGGCGCAGATCATGGCGTTTATCGCCATGGTCGAGAACCCGCACAGCACGTTCCGTTGACAGCCCTTCTCAGGACTCTATTCTTAGCGGATGGACAAATTAGCTGAACTAAAACGCGCCAGAAGGCTGGCGCTGTCGCTGCTGCTGGCAGCCGCGGCAATTTTCGTGACCACGCTGTTTCTGCCACCGGTCTGGTGGGTTGGCGCGCTGAAGGCGATGTCGGAAGCGGCGATGGTCGGTGCGCTGGCGGACTGGTTCGCGGTGGTGGCGCTGTTTCGCCGCATCCCCATTCCCTTTATCTCCCGCCATACGGCGATTATCCCGCGCAATAAAGACCGGATTGGCGACAATCTCGGACGTTTTGTGCAGGAGAAGTTTCTCGATACCGGCTCGCTGGTGGCGCTCATTCAGCGTCACGAGCCGGCGATGCTCATCGGCAACTGGTTCAGCCAGCCGCAAAACGCAGAGCGCGTCGGACATCATCTGATTAAGGTGATGGGCGGCTTTCTTGAGCTGACCGACGACTCGCGCATTCAGGGACTGCTGAAGCGCGCGGTGCACAAAGCCATCGATAAGGTCGATCTTACCGGCACCAGCGCGCTGATGCTGGAGAGCATGACCAAAGACAACCGCCACCAGAAGCTGCTCGATGCCCTCATCGCCCAGCTGATCGTGCTTATCCATCGCGACGGCACCCGCAGTTTTATCGCCCGGCAGATTGTCCACTGGCTCGAAACCGAGCACCCGCTCAAAGCCAAAGTGCTGCCCACCGAGTGGCTCGGCGAGCACAGCGCAGAGCTGGTGACCGACGCGGTTAACACCCTGCTCGACGACATCACCCTCGACCGGAGCCACCAGATCCGCCACGCCTTCGATCGGGCGGTACAAAAGCTTGTCGAGGCGCTGAAAAACGATCCGCAAATGGCGGAGAAAGCCAACGGTATCAAGCAATATCTGAAAGAAGATCCCGCCTTTAACGGCTATCTCGGCGAGCTGTGGGGCGATCTGCGCCGCTGGCTGAAAGCCGATCTTGAGGCCGAAGACTCCCGCGTGCGCCAGCGTATCGCTGAAGCCGGACAGTGGTTCGGCGAAACTCTGGTAGCAGACGCCGCGCTGCGTACCTCGCTTAACGAGCATCTGGAGCAGGTCGCTCGCCGGGCGGCACCGGAGTTCGCGAGCTTCCTGACCCACCACATCAGCGATACGGTCAAAAGCTGGGATGCCCGCGATATGTCGCAGCAGATAGAGCTCAACATCGGCAAAGATCTGCAGTACATCCGCATCAACGGCACGCTGGTGGGCGGCAGCATTGGCCTCATTCTCTGGGCGCTGTCACAAATTCCGTCACTGGTTGCCGCGCACCTGGCCTGAGCGACGAATAGTCATTGATTCATTGTGGATATGATTTACACTGATGCTGCTTTTTTCTCCGCCATTCTTTCCGAGGTGCAATGTGTTGAATACCGCGCGTAATCACAACACCTTCTGACGACGCGTCAGCTGAGTGTTTACCTGCCTGAGCTTGCTCCGGCGGCGATTTTGATTACACGAAATTCAATGCATTGCAGTCCGCTTTATCTCTTTTCGCCCTGCCCCGCGCCTGTCCGTTAAGCGCCGCCATTGGATTTCGCTGTAGCGTTTTTTCTCCGTACAAGGAGTCTGTTTTTTATGCAACGGATGTTGTCTTTCTTTCGTCGTCACGCCACGTCGCTGTTCTTCCCGATGGCGCTGATTGTGTACGATTTTGCCGCTTATCTGACGACGGATCTGATCCAGCCCGGGATAATTCATGTGGTGCGTGAATTTAACGCCGATGTCAGCATGGCCCCGGCCTCCGTCAGCCTTTACCTGGCGGGAGGCATGGCGCTGCAGTGGCTGCTGGGGCCACTGTCAGACCGCATTGGCCGCAGGCCGGTACTGATAGCGGGCACGCTTATCTTTACCCTCGCCTGCACCGCAACGCTCTTCACCACCACCATGGAGCAGTTCCTCGTTGCCCGCTTCGTGCAGGGCACCAGCATCTGCTTTATCGCCACCGTTGGCTACGTCACCATTCAGGAGGCGTTCGGCCAGACGCGGGCAATTAAGCTGATGGCGATCGTCACCTCGGTGGTGCTGATGGCTCCGGTCATCGGCCCGCTCTCCGGCGCGGCGCTGCTGCATTTTGTCCACTGGAAGGTGCTGTTCGCCATTATTGCGGTGCTGGGGCTGTTCGCCTTTCTCGGTCTGCTGTGGGCCATGCCGGAAACCGTCGTTCGCGGTAACATACCGTTAAGCGTGACGGGAGTGGTACGCGATTTTCGTAACGTATTCCGCAACCGTATCTTCCTATTCGGCGCGGCAACCATCACCCTCAGCTATATCCCGATGATGACCTGGGTTGCGGTGTCGCCGGTTATTCTGATTGACGCCGGAGGGCTCAGCACCGCCGAGTTTGCCTGGGTGCAGGTGCCGGTATTCGGCGCGGTAATTGTAGCGAACATGGTGATGGCGCGCTTTGTGAAGGATCCGACCAGCCCGACGTATATCTGGCGGGCGGTCCCCATTCAGCTCACCGGCCTGGCGCTGCTCATCGTTGGTAACCTGCTGTGGCCGCACGTCTGGCTGTGGTCGGTGGCGGGCACCAGCCTGTACGCCTTCGGCATCGGGCTGATATTCCCGACGCTGTTCCGCTTTACGCTGTTCTCCAACGACCTGCCGAAAGGTACCGTCTCGGCATCGCTGAACATGACCATCCTCACCGGAATGGCGCTGGCCATTGAAGGCGCTCGCTGGCTGTGGTTTAACGGCGGAAGAATGCCGTTTCATCTGCTGGCAGTGGTCGCGGGCGTGGTGATGGTGGTGATGCTGGCGGGATTACTGAAACGGGTGCGCACGCATAACGCGGCAATCGCGGTGACGGAGTCCTGATGTGTTGATAGTGCCGGATGCGGGTATTGCCGCATCCGGCAACGCGTTACCAGTCAATCCCTCGCTGCGCCTTAATACCCTTATCAAAACCGTGCTTCACGGCGCGCATCTCGGTCACCGTATCAGCCAGGATAGTCAGCTTCTCATGGCAATCACGCCCGGTAAGGATCACGCTCTGATGCGCCGGACGGTTCTGCAGCGCCGCGATGATGTCGTACAGCGGAATATAGCTGTAGGTGGTCATGTAGGTTATCTCATCCATAACCACCAGGTCATACGTCGGGTCGGCCAGCATACGCCTGGCCTCTTCCCAGACCAGGTTCGCCGCCGCAATGTCCTTCTCGCGATCCTGGGTTTCCCAGGTAAACCCGGTCCCCATCATGAAGAAATCGACGTTGTGGGCTTTGAGGAAGTTGTACTCCCCGTTGTCCCACTTCCCTTTGATAAACTGCACCACCCCGGCTTTTTTGCCGTGGCCGATAGCGCGCACCACGGTGCCCATCGCCGCCGTGGTTTTGCCTTTACCGTTGCCGGTGTAGACCATCATCACACCTTTGCTGATGGTCGCGCCTTTAACGCGTTCATCCACCAGGGTTTTCAGCGTTTGCTGGCTCTTCTTGTGTTCATTTTCCTCATAGTCTGTACGCATATTCCCTCACAGATTCTTGATGCAGGCGTGGCAGGAAGGCTGGTCGACGAACTGATAAAAGTTATTCCCTTTATCATCCACCATGATAAAGGCAGGCATGTCCTTAACCTCCATCATATAGATGGCTTCCATCCCCAGCTCCGGATACTCCAGGCACTCCAGCGACATCACGTACTCTTTCGCCAGCAAGGCGGCGGCACCGCCTACGCTGCCGAGGCTAAACCCGCCGTACTTCTTACAGGCATCGGTCACCTGCTGGCTGCGGTTGCCCTTGGTGAGCATCACCAGACTACCGCCCACCGACTGGAACTCTTCGGTATAGCAGTCCATGCGCCCGCCGGTTGTTGGCCCTAACGCACCGCAGATATGATTCGTCGGCGTTTTTGCAGGCCCGGCGTAATACACCACGTGATTGGTCAGGTAGTTCGGCATCGGCTCGCCTTTATCCAGCTTCTCTTTGATTCTGGCGTGGGCAATATCACGGGCGACAATGATTGGTCCGGTCAGGCTCAGGCGGGTCGACACCGGCAGGCGGCTCAGGGTTTCCAGCGTTTCATTAAACGGCCGGGTTAAATCAAGATGCACCACCTCGGCTCCGGCGTTCATATCGTGGCGGTTCAGCAGATAGCGCGCCGGATTACGTTCAAGCTTCTCCATCCAGATGCCATCTTTGTTGATCTTCGCTTTCACCTGGCGATCGGCGGAGCAGGAGAGCGCCATGGCGATCGGACAGGATCCCCCATGGCGCGGCAGGCGGATCACGCGAATATCATGGGCAAAGTACTTGCCGCCGAACTGCGCCCCAATGCCAATCTCCTGCGCCACCTTGAGCAGCTCCGCTTCCAGCGCGTGGTCGCGGAAGGCCTGGCCATACTGATTCCCTTCCGTCGGCAGCGCATCGTAGTATTTGGTCGACGCGAGCTTGGCGGTTTTCAGCGCCTGCTCCGGCGACAGACCGCCCACCACGAAGGCAATGTGGTACGGCGGGCACGCCGAGGAACCGAGCGTTATCATCTTCTCCGCCAGGAAGCGCTTCAACGAGGTCGGGTTCAGTATCGATTTGGTTTCCTGGAACAGCGCGGCCTTATTCGATGAACCGCCGCCTTTGTTCATGAACATAAAGCGATACTCATTACCCATCACCGCGCTGATATCAATCAGCGCCGGCAGGTTGGTCTGGGTATTCACCTCGGTGTACATGTCGAGCGGCGCGTTCTGCGAATAGCGCAGGTTGTTCTCCTGAAACGCGTGGAACACCCCTTCACTCAATGCTTCCCGTTCATTACCATCCACCCATACCTGCTGGCCTTTCTCCGCAATAATGGTGGATGTCCCCGTGTCCTGACACAGCGGTAATTCTTCTTCCGCTGCAATTGCTGCGTTACGCAATAGCTGTAACGCGACATAACGATCGTTATCACTGGCTTCGGGATCGTCCAGAATACTGGCAACCTGCTGCATATGTGCCGGGCGTAAATAAAACGATGCCGCGTGAAACGCGTGACGTGCAAGCCAGGTTAAACCTTCCTTCGACACGGAAAGAATTTCCCGCTCGCCAACCTGAATGGTCGAAACAAAATCTTTGCTGACCAGTTCATATTCGGTCTCATCGGCAGACAACGGGAAATCGGGTTGATAACTGAAAACATTAGTCATAAATACTCCGTATAATGCAAATATACACTTCATCCTTCAAGCTGCCTCTTTGTTGGCTGCGTCTATTCACCCCAGTCACTGACCTGAGTCAGCTCCTGGGGATTCACAGCCTTGCCGCCGCGATGCAGCTCGAATGATTTTGTGTATATACAACTTAGAAGTTTTGTTTTGGTGTAACGAAAATATTGGCCTGAGTGGCATCGGCGATATATTTAATGGCAGCCTGCGCGCGGACGCTATTCCCGGCTTCGTCAAGCGGCGGAGAGTACACCGCAACGGAATATTTACCCGGCACCACGGCGAGAATACCGCCACCGACGCCGCTCTTCGCCGGAATACCGACCTGATACAGCCATTTACCGCTGCCGTCATACAGCCCGGCAATCGCCATTTCTGCCAGAACGTACGGCATATACTGCTGGCTTATCAGCTGCTGGCCGTTAAACGGTGATTTACCGTTATTGGCCAGTACCGCCCCCATACGCGCCAGCTGCAGGGTATTGGCATCCACCGAGCACTGACGGGTGTAAATTTCGACCGCACCGTCAATGTCGCTGTAGAAACGGTTGAAGGATTTCGCCAGATGGGCCAGCGCTTTATTGTGCTGGTTAGTATCCATCTCAGATTTAAAGACCTCTTCGTTCACGGCTAAATTCGCGTTAGCGAAGGCATCAAGGTTGGATTTTATTTTGGTCCAGCGGTCGGCGTTGTTATCGGCGCGCACCAGGCTTACCGCGCTCATTGCGCCAATATTCACCATCGGGTTTTCCAGCGTCCCTTTACTGGCCTCAAGACCAACGCCAGAGTTAAACGGCAGGCCAGTCGCATTCGCACCGAGCTTCTCTAAAACCGTCTCCGGGCCGCTCTGCTGCATCACCAGCCCCATAGTGAAAACTTTAGAGATAGACTGGATCGGAAACGCTTTATTCACATCACCGGCCTGGTAGATTTTGCCGTCAACGGTCGCGAGCACGATGGCAAAATTTTTCGGGTCGTAGCTTGCCAGCGCCGGAATATAATCCGCGACTTTGCCGTCGTTGAGGTTTTTGTATTTCTCGTGTGCCTGTTCAACCAACTGCGCATAATCCGGTGTGGTATCTGCATGCGCAGGAGCGCCTGTCAGCAGGGTAAAGCTCATGACGCAGATGCCAATTAACTTCGTCTTCATGATTATTTTCCTGTGAATATACCCGTCATACTTCAGGTTGCATGTGCGTTGGCTTCCTCGTTCACCCCAGTCACTTACTTATGTAAGCTCCTGGGGATTCACTGCGTTGCCGCCTTCCTGCAACTCGAATTATTTAGGGTATAGAAAAATCGGCCGACAGCGATCGGCCGATAAAAGGATTACGCGTTTTGCTCAACCGGTTTCACGGTTTCCAGCACAATGGCATTTGGCTCCGCCGGTTCACCACGGCAACCTTCACCAAAGTGTTCACCTTCCCAGCGGGACACCAGCGCAGCACCCATCGCGTTACTCATCACGTTGGTCGCAGAACGGCCCATGTCGAGGAACGGATCGACACCCATCAGCAGGATCAGACCCGCTTCCGGAATATGGAACTGGTTCAGCGTGGCGGCGATAACCACCAGCGATGCGCGCGGCACACCGGCCATCCCTTTTGAGGTCAGCATCAGAATAAGCAGCATGGTTATCTGCTCGGTCAGATTGAGGTGGATATTGCAGGCCTGAGCGATAAAGATGGTCGCGAAGGAGCAGTAAGCCATCGAGCCGACCAGGTTGAAGGAGTAACCAATGGGCAGCACGAAGCTGGCGATTTTCGGGCTCACACCGAAGTTTTCCAGCGCTTTCAGGGTGCCGGGGAAAGCCGCTTCAGAACTCGAGGTGGTGAATGCCAGTACCGCTGGCTGACCGATACCGCGCACCAGACGTTTGATACAAGGCCCCACCAGCATCCAGGACAGACCAATGAGGATCACCCACAGCAGGCCCAGGGTGAAATAGAATTCCCCCATGAAGATCCCGGTACTGACCAGGATCCCAAGGCCTCGCTCGGCAATCATGCCGGAAATCGCCGCGAAAACGGTTAACGGAGCAAACAGCATCACGTAACCCGTCAGTTTCAGCATGGCGTGAACCAGCGCGTCTAAACCACGTACGATAGGTGCAGCCGGCTCCCCTACGGAGGCTAAAGCCACGCCGAGGAAAATCGAGAACACCACAATCTGCAGCACTTCGTTTTTCGCCATCGCATCAAAGATGCTCGATGGGAACGCATGAAGAATAAAGGATTTGAAGGTAAAGGCCTGTGCCTGAACCACTTGCTCTGTACCGGTCGCCACAAAGTTAATGCCATGACCCGGCCCGAAGATATTAACGATAATCAGGCCAAGGGCGATAGAGATCAGCGCGGCCAGAATAAACAGCGTAAGGGTTTTGGAGAAAATACGTCCCAGCGTTTTCGCATCGCCCATTTTGGCAATCCCAACGACCAGCGTGGAGATAATCAGCGGCGCGATAATCATCTTAATTAAACGTAAGAAAATTGCGGTCAGAATGTTAATATCATCCGCATAAACTTTTGCCGTCTCCGGCGCAGCCATTTCATTGATCATGACGCCGACAATACTACCCAGTATTAAGGCGATAATGATCATTGTCGTCAAGTTGAGCTTTTTTAACATATTATAATTATCCTGATGAGAAGCAGGAGAGGGATACCTCCCCTGCTTTTTGGATTTAATCCAGATTGAATTTAATGGCTAATAGCGGTGCGTGCTGCTGTGCGCCATATACATCTGAATCGCCAACTTCCCCGGAAACAATGAGTCGTGGTAATACGACTTTGACGGCATTGGCCGGTTCAAACCAAACAATATTAAGAACATCTTCCGGCTTCATTTTATAAAGACCGGCAATTAACTCAGTGGTGAACTGTCCGGACTGTTTAACCGCCAGATAGTCTTCCCGACTTTTAAATAAAATATCGAGGACCAGCTCGTACGGCCCGGCATTCTTGGAGCGAATCACCAGCGCCACATCGGTAATCGGCGTCGTCATTGGCAGCCCTCCGGTGAAACGGTTTCCATATTGAAGGCAAAATCTAAACCTTCGACATCCATCAAGTGATACAGCGAGAACTCAAACACTTCCCCGGTCGGAATATCCGATGGTGAGAACGGGAAAGCCAGGTTGCCCGCAGTGGCAATACGATTTTCGTAGCCGTAATGCAGAAGCGTTGAGCGCACCAGCGAACAGACGCTGTTGGCCATCTCCTGCGTAGGCGCCACGATATCGAGCAAAATGCCCAACTCGTGCGGCGTCTGCTGGCTTGGCTCCTGCTTACCCATCACCGCGTTTTTACCGTAGAGATGGAAGTTGAGTTTGATGATGTCTTCCGCCACCTTCAGGTTGGTGATGGCCTGGGTTTTCACCTTCTCCAGAATGCCGTCGATGCCCGCGATCATGATGGGATCGCGCGTCCCGGCGATGGTGATGCAGCGGTAACCAACCCGACGCGCCCCTTCCAGCTTCAGCTGATACGGCGTGGCTTCAAAGCGCGAACCGGTCACGTACACTTCACCTTCGTTAACGTTGGTGAATTTACAGTGCTCCAGATTCAGCACCCCCCCCGGCCCCGGCAGAATGTACGGGTTCGATTTCTCATACAGCGTATGTGCTGCCGCTGAGGTGGCGGTGAACTTACGCAGCGGGTTGAACGCCTTCAGGGTGAAGCCTTTGTCGTCGATGATGCCCATGGCGCAGTCAGACCCGCTGCCCGGCGTCGCCGCGATGGCCGCGCACTCCAGAATTTTGCCGCAGTGCATCGCCAGGCCTTCATCAAAGCCGAGCATCACCGGCAGCGCCGCGAAGCAGGCCGGATCGTAGGCACGACCCGCCAGCACCACCTGCGCACCCGCCGCCAGTGCGGCCTGGAACGGCTGCAGACCAATCTGCGCCACGATGGCGGTGGTATCGTCAATCGCCTCGTGGGTCAGATCCGGTACACAGTCCAGGGCGTGGATCTTGCCGCTGTCCAGCGCTTCATGCACCGTGGCCTTATCGATATCGGTCGGGATGGTCGCGAGCTTAAAGGTCAGCCCCTCTTCCTGCGCGATTTCAAGAACGATGTCGCGGCACCAGGAAAGGTGCGAGATAGCACCGGAACCGCCTGCGGTACCGACAACCACCGGAATGTTGTTGGTCACACCGGCACGGATCATGTAACGCAGGTCGCGTTTCACCCCTTCACGATCGGTGAACGGTTTACCGGAACCCAGATAATGCGGGCCCGGATCCGACGATCCGCCGTCAACCGCGATCAGATCGGGTTTTTCCAGCATCGCACGATGAAAGCTTTCTTCCGGGAAGCCGTAGCCAAGAATGGCCGTCGGCGACAGAATTTTGAACGTCTTAGGCATAAGTCTCTTCCGCCTTCAGTAACGCCATGGTGCGATGCATTTCGTTGTAAACGATGTTCATACCTTCATCGAAGCCCATGCCCGGCTTGACCAGCATACGGATCGGACGTGCCGCCATGGCGACGTGCACGCAGGTGCGGGCGCTGTTGATGGTTTCGTTGCAGGTGCCACCCTGGTAGGCTTCCATATCGTGATCGTTGCAATACAGCACGGCGTCGACCACGTTGTGGATGCTGCCGAGATCCGGGGTTTTGATCTGCACCATATGGCAGGATTTCGCTTTGGTGAAATCAACGATGTCTTCGAAGGTGTTGCACCATTCGTCGGCGACAATCTTCACGCCAGATTTCAGGCGCGCCAGCTCCTGGGTTATCTCGGTCAGCAGACGGATCTGATCCGGTTTGTTACCCGCATCAACCGGGCCTTCGATATACAGCGGCAGGCCCTGCGCTTCCGGCTCCAGGCTTGCAATGTACGCCGCACATTTGATCGGATCGTTGTTGAAAATAAGGCCGATGGTGCCGTACACATCGATGTGCAACGTCGGTTTGTAATCTTCGGAGGTCCGCAGGGTCATGATGCGGTCAGACAGCCAGCGCACATATTCACGCAGCTTCTCACCTTCACGACCGAGCTTGCTGTCAACGTGGTTGATAAGCGCGTGAGGCAGAACATCCACGCTTTTGAGTACCATTTTGTCGACCGCGTGGTAGCGATCGTCGCCAGACTGGGCAAACAGCGGAATAGCATCGGCGATCACCGGCAGATCCCACTCTTTGCAGACCACTTCCGCTTTCAGGCAGTTGTTAGCCAGCGCGGTGGCATCAAGCAGCGCCTGAGAAAGGCCATAGCGGATCGCGGTGTGCAGCGGCTTGCCGTCGATTTTGAGCTTATCGAAATACTGAGCGTTCTTGCGGAACTCGCTCACGTCGAGACCCACCAGCAGTGGTTTAATGTCGTTCACCAGCTGTGGAATAAAGTTTTTCGCGATGAACAGCGGATCGCGGCCACCGGCGCCAGAGTATTGCACCGCGGCGCAATCGCCCACGGCTACCGCGCCGTTTTCCAGAATCAGCTGAATGCACACGCACTCACCCGCCTGGCGAATCGCATTAAAACCTTCCGTGACAGGCTTTCCGGTATAGGTAAAGCCATCGTGTTCCGCGCCGTTTTTAATCGCTTGCTGATCGTCAAAATAAAAAGACGAATAACCCGGGGTAAAAATCACATTTTTAATTTTCATTGCGGACGTCCTATTAACTGGGAATCGGAAACTGCCATGATGTCGTCAACGATCATCTGGAAGCAGGGTTTACGTTTTTCAGCGGTGGCGCGCTCGGCGATGAAGTCGCGGTGCAGCGTCAGAATGTCGTCTGGCAGCGGGATATTGCCGTGTTCAAACAGGCGGATAGCGCCTTTGTTATCACGGACCGGCAGGATCTTGCCCTGGTTGTACATTGATGGGGCAAACGGGACATCCAGCACCCCTGCTTCGAAGGCCAGCACGGTACCGCGAGCCAAATCTCCTTCGCCCAGCGCGAAGACTTTATTCATGACGGCGCGAACTTCCGCTTTAATGAGGTCCACTTCACGCTGCACGTCGGCGCACTGCGGGAAGCTCTGATCGCGCACCAGATTCAGCATCTGCCGAGAAGCCTGCAGACCCTGAATGTTGGCAGCCGCGGTCGGGATCCCAAAGGCTTCGTGCGGTGACTTGGTGATCACTTTGGTTGCACCAGCAAGACCAGCAACCAGCGCACCGAAGGAGATCAGGCCAAACGCGTTTGGCTCCTGCTCCGGGAAACCGCCCATCCACTGGTGGAACACGGTGGAGAGTTCGTAATCGGAGTAGCCATACTCGGTAAAGTACTCATGGCCCAGTTCGCGCAGAGACTGAACTGCCGCCACGTCCTGCACCACGTTACCCACCTGGCCGTAGCCGAGGGTGACGGATTTCACGCCCTGCTCCAGCGCCAGCAGACCTTCAATCAGCGCAACGGCGTGAGACATGAACGGTGGGACCAGCGTGCCGGTCAGCGGGCCAAACGGTTCGCGGTTGATGGTGATACCATTTTCCTGGTAGATGCCGCACAGTCGGTCGACGTACTGCCAGTCGCGCAGAGATTTCTCGATGGTCACACGCTTGGTGTACGGCACGTTGTAGGAGATACCGCCGCCTTCAAAGGAGGTAAAACCTGAAGCCATACTGATTTCCATCAGCAGACGCGCATCCGGCGTACCGTGACGAACCTGCACCGGTTTCACCAGCGCTTCGGTTAAACGGCGGCACTCGGCCACGCCGTGGTTAACCACCGGCAGACCGTTTAATTTTGAGGTGCCCGCTTCGATGGAGTGTTTGATACCGATTGCCGCTTCTTCATAGCGGTTGTGGCGGGTATAGGCATCAATGGTGGACGGCAGTAAGTCGCAGTCTGGCTCCAGTTTTTTCAGCAGGGCAATATGCTCATCCATCAGTGCAACACCGGCACGTGGCTGGCTTAAGGTGATACCGGCCTGATCGGCTTTGAGCAGCGTTAACGCAAAGTTTTTGGAATCAGGAATGGATTTCTGATACGCCATGCCGTCTTCAATGTTCTGAACGTCTTTACCGGTTTCCCAGGTGGTCAACACGGTTTCACGTTCTTTCATAAAAGCATCGATATTTATTTTTTATTATTAATTTCCATATTTACGGCCTCGGTTGTCAGTTAAATTTTTAATACTGGTAATTGCGGCATGCTGTGGAAACTCACGGGCAACGTTCGCCAGTAAAGGAATTAACCCCTGGCTATCCCGGTAATATTCAAATTCAGTGGGTAAGAGGATCTTTTTACCTTGCTCATCAATGTCGCGGTATTTGATCCATTGGTGAATATCGAAGGCTTGCGCGCGCGATAGCCACCCACCGGTGCCGATAATTTTGCGGACAGGCGTTAAATCTCGGCCAATTTGCAGTTCGCGGTTACCCGCCACGGTTGCCACCGTCCGTTTCGTCCCCGCGTGGCGTTCGCTGGCATACCCCACGTTCAACCCGGCAAGCACGGTGTCGAAATGCGCCTCTGTGGCGTTGACAGGAGTATGTTCCGGTTGGGCGTTGACCCGGCGCAGATAGTCATAAAACGCCGCTTTCTCGACCGGCTTATTCGCGAATACCGATTCCACCAACGCCCGCGCGCTGTCGCCCGCCGTGACGGAAGAAACACGCATGCCGAGATCGCCCTCTACCGTGCGTTTTAAGAACGGCTCATCAAGACCATGCTTGAAGGTATCCGGAGTCAGGATGTTGTCACAGGTGGTGTACACGTCGGTCGTGGCACCGCCCATGTCGAACAGCATAAACTCGCGCCAGGCTTCAGAAGACTGACTGATATGATTCACCAGCTCATACACGGTGTACGGCGTCGGTAGCGGCTCTTTGCCAATCACATCAACAATCTTGTCCAGCCCTTTGCCCTTCACAATGCGCTTTAAAAAGACGTCACAAATCGCTTTGCGTGCAGGGCCAGGATTTGGGGTATCGAGGTCAGGCAGCACGTTATCGACAATGGTGAGATCTTTGTCGCGCAGCAACTGGCGCACGTCATCCTGAATGTCGCGGTTACCGGCAAAGATAATCGCGCAGTCGAGACTCGATTCGCCCAGCATTCGGGCATTGACCAGACCATATTTCTCTTCGCCGCCGTCGGTTCCACCGGTAAACAGCAGAATGTCGGGCGGTGAGCTTTCCAGCTCTTTAATATCGTGACGAGTCAGCTTGTAGGAGTAATAGTGAACAATCTTGGCACCCGCTGAATGCGCGGTGACCTTGGCAGACTCAAGCGTAATGCACGGCACCAGACCCAGAGCCGCCACCGCGAGCCCGCCTTTCGCCGACGAAGAGTAATTGACTGACAGCTCGCCCCGGCTCAGTAAGCCGCGCACATCTTCCTGTACGATATTCTCCACACAGTGGAAAAAGCCTTCGGCTAAGTTTTCTGTGGTCGTGGGCACCAGACCTTTATTAATTAACGTCAGCTCGTGACCTTCAACGGCAAACAGCGCCGCTTTGGTCCACGTTGAGCCAATATCAATTGATAACGTTCGCATCAGCAAACCTCGAGGGCTAATTTCTCGTTGTGAGTTTTAACGTCCTGGACGATCTGGTCGCACAGGGGCTCCAGTTCCTGATGCGGCGGCATTACGAAGTCAAAGCCCATCGCCTTGAACTTAGGCTCAACTTCGTTAAAGTCGTATTTGCCCACCACCAGGTTGCCACCGACGTACAGCAAAATATCGCCAACGCCGCGCTCGATGCAGCGGTCACGCATGCCCAGGCAGTCGGTATCGCCGTGACCATAAATAGAGGAAACAATAATGGCGTCAGCACCCGTTTCAATCGCGGCGTCAATATATTCGTCCTGACTCACCATCACGCCCAAATTTGTGACGTGGAATCCAAATTCAGTGAAAACACGCTCCATGATTTTATTTCCAACAGAATGGCAATCTGCCCCAATTACGCCGATAACTAATGTTGGTTTCTTCATTTAACTATCCTTTATGTTGAAGGGGGTAACTCGTTTATTAATCCTTTGTGATGGTGGCAATATGCTTCGCGTATTTTATTTCTGCAATTGATAAAATTTGAAGACAACTTGACGTTGTTTGCCTGATAAACATCACACAATAAAAATCAGTTAAAACATATAGTTAAAATGAACAAATACAACCAGCACTGTTTTTTATCACTATGATAAATATCGGCATCGTAAATTTGTGATCTTGACGTAATTTTTCAATATTTTATTTAAGTAGGGGTTATGTGATATCAATCACAGCCAAACTTAAAAACTACCATTTTTTATTTTCTGGCACAGGTCTTCTGCGGCCAATAAAATTCGAGGGCCGCTACGGTTAAACCAGTCAGGATTTAAATTAATCACCGGATAACCCGTTTTTTGTTGCCAGAATTGCATCTCCTGCTCATCGCCTTCCTGATGGGTACCGGTAATCAGTAATCGTGGCTGGCGGGAGATAATTTGCTCACGACTGACCACCGGCCAGGCCACCCGGCTGTCGGCAAAAACGTTCTCCACACCGCACACCCGCAGCACGTCGTTTTGTATCGACTCACCGTTCGCCGTCATCAACGGGCTCACGCCAAAGAGCAGCGCGGCGGGGATCTTATCCTCTCTGGCGTACTGCCTGCTGAGCGCCGCCAGTTTCTGGCGAAAATCGCGGGCGTTACGAGCCCCCACTTCCGGGTTAGCGCTAAAACGCGCCAGGCGCTCAATATCCTGCGGGATCTCCGCCAGCCGGTGCGAATCGACAAACTCCACCGGGATCCCATATTTTTGCAGTTTCTCAAGCTCACGCTGCGGGTTAGTCTCGCGGGAAGCCACCACCAGGTCAGGTTTGAGCAGCAAAATACGTTCGAATTTAATGCTGTTACCGGAGGCCACGCGCTCCAGTTTTTGCGCAGCATCGGGGTAGTCGGAATAGTCGCTGACGGCAACGAGAGAATCACCAAGACCGGCGGCCCAGGCCATTTCGGTGGTGTGTGGTGCCAGGCTTACCACGCGTAATGCCCAGGCGTGTGGTGAACACAGCAGGCAAACAACGATCGGTAAAAAACGCAGAGCTTGCGCGAACAGGAAAGGTTTCATGTGGGTTCCTCGGAGAACCACGCAAGCCAGAGTCCGGCTTGCGTGACAGGCAGGATGACTCAGAACTGGTAGCTGGCGCTCAGGGTGTATTCACGGCCCGGCATGTTGTAACCGTTGGCCGTCTGCCAGGTTTTGTCGAAGATATTATTCACGTTCCCGTGCAGAGTTAGCTGGCGCGTTACCGGCCAGGATAACCCCACGTCCCAGAGCGACGATCCGCCCACGTCGATGGTGGTGTAATCCTTGTTGCTGGTGTCTTTGCGCTTGCCCACGTAGTTGTACACCACGTTCCAGCCAATTGACGCCACTTCACCGCTTATTTCGTACTTCACCTGCTGCTTAGCGCGGCGCAGCAGCTGTTGCCCAGTTTCATCATTCTTCGGATCAATAAACTGCAGCGTGACGTTGTGGGCAATTGGTCCGGTCGCAAACTGCCCGGTTAACTCAATCCCCTTAATGGTGGCTTTGTTGACGTTATAGTAGACGCCGCTCATCCCCATATCACCGCCGCCCATCTGGTAGTCGATGAGGTTGGTAATCTGGTTGTAATAAGCCGAGACCTTCCAGTCGAGCGGGCCGGTCAGACCTTCAAGACCAATCTCCCACTGGCGAGATTCTTCTGGCTTCAAATTCGGGTTCGAGGCGATATTAAATCGCGTGGCGCCATACTGCTGGCCCAGAGACGGGGCCAGGAAGGCGGTGCCGTAAGAGAGCGTTGTCTGGTAGTTTTCTGCAAACTGCCATCCGGCAGCCGTTTGCCAGGTACCGTGCCAGCCAAACTGCTCATCGTGATCTTCACGTCCGGATAGTTCGAGCGTTACGTCCTGAAGCTGTTGCACACCCACCATGTACAGCCCGGTGTTGTCCCGCGAGTAGCTCTGGCTGGAAAATACCGGGTTGAGGTCGAAGGTTTCGCCGGTAGTGGTCAGCTTTTCCCGCTTCCAGTCGACACCGGCGCTTACCATGCCGTGACCCACCACGACGTTATGCCCCCACTGCAGATAATATTGCTCCATATCATCAAGCGTGGCGGGAGAAGCATAAGGCCCTGCGGCGTCGTTGTAGTTGTAGTCTTTGATTCGCTGGTAGCTTGCCGTCAGCTGTGAAGCGTAGATACCTGAGTGGTAATGCAGCGCCCCATCCCAGGACTGGGTGTAGTTTTGCAGGTGGTTATTACCGCCGTCGTAGCCGTAATCTCCCTGAGAATAAGCTGTGTTGCCGGAGTGGCCATAGCCGCGGAAGAAGCCGTTGAGGTTATCGTTAAACTCCGTCGAGACGCTACCAAACAGGAATTTGTCGTGATGGCCTTTGTTTTCATGATCGCCCGCGTAAGTGGAATCCGGCATGACCTCGTACCCTTTAGTACGCTCATAATTGCCGGCCAGCGTCAGCACCGTTTTGTCGATTTTTTTATTGATGGTGGCGCCGTATTGCTGGTAGCCATTTGAACCGATGCCGGTATCAACCTGGGTTTTATCGTCATCATGCTGGGTAATAATATTGATAACGCCGCCCATTGCGCCGGAGCCGTGCACCGCCGAGCGTGGGCCACGAATATATTCGATGCGCTGCACCATCGCGACCGGGATCTGAGAAAAATCAGGGTTGTTAGCAATACCCGGGCGTGGCACAGGGATCCCATCAATGAGCACCAGGACGTGCCGGGCTTCGGTGCCGCGAATATAGAGCGCTGAGTTCTGCCCCATGCCGCCATTTTGCGACAGGTCGACGCCAGGTAGATGGCGAATAACGTCGGAGACTGATTTAGATTGCCACCTGTCCATATCCTCTTTGGTGACAACGTTCATCGGGGCAAGGACGGTACTGACGGGTTGCAAGAAACGGTTAGCGGTGACGGTCATGGTTTGTTCTGCCATGACGGGGAATGCAAATAACAGCGGCACTCCCCAGCAGAATCGGTGAAGTTGATCTATTCCCGCGGTAGGCATTGAAAAAATACTCCTAAGTTAATGAATACCGTAAATTGTCGGTATCGTTTTTTCCCCAATGAAATCTGGCGTCAAACAAATGATTTAGCTGATGGATCTGCATGATCTCTTTACACTGGCCACGCATGACCATCTGGCCTTTTTTAATCATCCAGACCTCATTGGCATGATGCAGGGTGTGATTTAATTCATGGGAACTGGAAATCACTAATATTCCGTGAGCGCACATCTCTTCGATAAGCCTGTCGAGCGCAATTTGCTGCACGATGTCCAGGCTGGTGGCAGGTTCGTCGAGAATAAGTAATTTTCCGGCAGGATTAAGCGTTGGCCATAGCTGTAAAAATACCGATGCCAGCCTTACCCGCTGCCACTCTCCGCCAGAAAGTTGATTAATGGGACGCGTGAGTTTGTCGCTCAGAAACAGTCTTTCACTCAGCGTGTGGATGGCGGCATCAACAGCGTCTGGCAATGCGCCTTTAGGAATAAAAAAGCCCAGATAAGAAAAACAGGTATCAGCAAATCCGGGAGATCCTGCTGGATCAAACAGGCGCGGTACATCGAGAGTTCGTGAGCGGTCATCGCCGAGAAAGGGGTCGTGCCTAAACTTATCGATCCGCCGCCGTTGATAAGCCCGGCAAGGCGCAACAGGAGTGAGCTTTTCCCCGCACCGTTAGGACCGATAAGGTGTACCAGCTGCCCAGGGTTTACGCAGGCATCGAAGGGGGCGAGCCGGCCCTTCACTGAAAGCTGGCGGATATTGAGGTTCGTCATTTCACCACTCCACCAGGTGTGCGAAGCAGCATCCAGATAAAGACGGGAGCGCCGAGGGTGGCAGTGACTACGCCGGTTGGGATTTCGGCCGAAGTGAGCGCTAGCCTGGCAAAGGTGTCGGAGGCCAGCAGCACCGACGCGCCCGCCAGCACGCAGCCGGGCAGCAAACGCTGATGGTTGGTTATCCCCCACAGCCGCAGCAAATGCGGTACCACGAAGCCGATAAACCCGATCATACCGGCCAGCGCCACGCTGACTCCCACTAGCCAGCCAATAAATACCACCAGCAGAATGCGCCAGTATTTAACGTTTACCCCTAGCTGCTTCGCAGTTAGCTCGTTCAGCGCAATAATGTTGATGGTCTGCCCCTGACAGGAGAGCCAGCCAATGGCCGGGATCAGCGCCAGCGTCAGCCAGGCTTCACTCCAGTCGATGCCGCCAAATCCCCCCAGCGTCCAGGCGATGATTTTGCGCATATCCATATTGTTGCTGAAGTAAAAGGCCCAAGTCATAAAGGCGCTACAGCCAATCCCCATCGCCATCCCAAAGAGCAGCAGCCGGGTGTTATTGACCCCCTGCTTCATCGAAAACAAAATCAGCAGCAGGGTAATTGCCATAGCACCGCAAATGGCGAATCCGCTGAGCAGACCCAAATGCAGGCCGTTGCCAGCCAAAAATAGCGCCATCACCACCGCGACGCCTGCGCCGTTAGAGACGCCAAGCAGCCCCGGGTCTGCGAGCGAATTGTTAAATAATGCCTGCATCACCGCCCCACTCAGCGCCAGTGCCGCGCCAACACCGATAACGCTCAACACGCGGGGAAACCGTAGATTCCAGACAAAAAGCTCAGCCTCGGGGCTAAACCATTGCGCGGGCGTTAACCAAATATCACCAGCACATAAACTAAAAATTAACATTAATGCTAAAAAAATAGCCATTATAATTAACTTAAAATTATCTATCGCTTTTTCATTAGTATTAAGCTGAATAAAAGATGCATATTCTCCGCCTTCAGCTTGAATCTGTGACATATATCTCATCTCTTATTTTTTTAATTGTGAATTAATCTTACAAGCGCAGAATATATATATGTTGAGCAACATGATAAGGCAATTGAAAAAAAATGAAGACAACTTGAAATTCGCGCCGGAACTCATTTTATTAACTGTACATTTAAGTTTTCTTGCTAGCATTAGCAATTAATTAACTTAAATAAAGCGGATAACATGGTGATTTTGTTGTAATAAATGCGCGATTGTAGGAATTTTATGAAAAAGAAGATCCCGAAATCAGAGTTATTAGTGACATTCGAAGTTGTTGCCAGGCATCAAAGTTTTGCCCGGGCGGCAGAGGAGTTGTCATTAACACAAGGTGCGCTTTTCCGACAAATAGCAACGCTTGAGGAGTTCCTCCAGGTACCGCTATTTTCACGTTGCAAGAAGAAGCTGTTTTTGAGCGACGCCGGGCGCCATTACTTACCACTGGTACGTGACGTGCTGGTCAAACTGGAAAATGACACTCATCACATTCGCCGCTTCCATCAAAAGAAGCAATCGCTGGAAATTGCGACAACTCCCACACTGAGCACAGAATGGTTAATTCCCAACCTGCAGGCGTTTTCCGCACTGAACGATAACATTGTGGTGAATATCACCGCACTTTCCTGCGTCAATGATTTTCTGCATTGTAAAAGTGATATTGCGATCATGCGCGAAAACTTTTGCACTCCGTGGGCTTTTGTTGAGCCTCTTTTTGAGGAAGAGCTACTTCCGGTTTGCAGCAATACCTTTTTAAAAGACAACAGTAAAAAAATAAGCGTCTATCAATTACTTTCGGAATTCACATTATTGCACCAGAACTCTCGTCCTGAAGGTTGGCAGGAGTGGTTTGGACAATTTAATATCACCAATCCAGATGTGAACAAAGGTCCAAGTTTCGATTTATTATCAATGCTAATTACCGCCGTACGTTCCAATTTAGGTGTTGCTTTATTACCCAAATTTGCCATCAAAGAAGATCTATTACAGGGCAACCTCATTATCCCTTGCGAAGCACCCTTTTTTACCGGGAATAAATATATAATGACGTGGAAGCAGGAGTCGATGAACTCCATGAAAGTAAAGTTGTTCCGGGACTGGGCGAAGAACCTGGTGGAGTAAGAGAATGTCTGAGATAACCCTAAGCCACGAACAGCGAGAGCTGCTGCGTCGTAAGCTTGAGAAGTACTGTGAAGAGCATTTTGAGCTGGAGCTGGAGCAGTTCGATGCCGAGTTCTTCGTCGATTTTATTGCCGAACAGATAGGCCCCACCTTCTACAACGCTGGAATCGACGAAGCCATTCGTACCCACATGGCATGGAGCGACCGCATTCAGGAAGAGATGGACGTGAAGAAGATTTACTGAACTTAACGGATGACGGGGCCTTTCAGCCCCGTCGGTTTCTTTACTGCTGAGTGCGTGGCATGACGCCCTTCACCTGTAACTCAATATGCTGAGCTTCGAGCTGGTCAAACTTAAGACTATCAGCCTCAAGACTAACGCCCCCGAACAGAAGAAGTGCAATCACAACGATAATGATCCCATCACGAAGTGATATTTTCATTATCCAGCCTCCTTGCATTGCCACACTCTCCCGTCGTTAATCCGGGCGCTCATGACAGGTGCAATCAAAGGTGTGGGCTTTGATCACCAGAGCGTATGCAGTTTATCGGCTTTCATACCCGGCAGGAGCTACCCTGTTGAAAGTCCCGCAGCGAGAGCGACTTCGCCAGCCTGGCGCTCTTAGAAAATGCGCCCTACTGGCGTGAAAGCTCTCACAAACGGCATACGGCGTTGATTTCAGCTCACTGCAATATTTTGCCTGCAATCCCCTTTATTCATAGGGGCATTTTCAGAATGAGCTTCACAGTACCGAGTGTAATTAAGTTGAAAATCCTCGCCAGAAGGGTAGACTTTTCAAGTGGGCTTTGATCATCAGAGTCAGTTAACGTCAGGTACTTGCTATGCCGGACAGACGGGCTGCTAACCCGTCAAACACCATTAAAAAGTCGCTGAAATCAGCGGCTTTTTTGTTTTCTACCCCTGCGTCATTTTACGGCCCAGATCAACATAACCACATATTTATAGTGGCTATAATGCCGACATCGTTCATTGTCTCCCGTGTTACGGGGAAGGAAAACGCATGTCCCTCATCACCGAATTACCCAGCCTGTTCAGTCAATTCTCCGAAGCGCGTCAGAAAGGTTTTCTCACCGTCATGGAACTCAAAGAGCGCGGTGTGCCGTTGGTCGGTACCTACTGCACGTTTATGCCGCAGGAGATCCCAATGGCCGCCGGTGCCGTGGTGATATCACTCTGTTCCACCTCTGATGAAACCATCGAAGAGGCGGAAAAAGACCTGCCCCGCAACCTTTGTCCGCTGATAAAAAGCAGCTACGGCTTCGGCAAAACCGATAAATGCCCCTACTTCTACTTTTCCGATCTGGTGGTGGGCGAAACCACCTGCGACGGCAAGAAAAAAATGTACGAGTACATGGCGGAGTTCAAACCGGTTCACGTCATGCAGTTGCCCAACAGCACCACCGACGATGCCTCCCGTGCGCTGTGGAAAGCGGAAATGCAGCGTCTGAAAGAGGCAGTTGAAGCGCGCTTTGGTGCCACCATTGATGAAACCGCGCTGCGCGAGGCGATTGCCTTGAGAAACCGCGAACGTAAGGCGCTGGCGGATTTCTACCATCTTGGCCAGCTCAACCCACCGGCGCTAAGCGGAACCGACCTGCTGAAAGTGGTGTACGGTGCGACGTTCCGCTTTGATAAAGAAGCGCTTATCGCCGAACTGGAGGCGATGACCGCCACGGTCAAAGCGGGCTGGCTCACCGGTCAACGCCTCGACCCGCGCCCGCGCATCCTGATAACCGGCTGTCCTATCGGCGGTGCCGCTGAAAAAGTGGTACGGGCGATTGAAGAAAACGGCGGCTGGGTGGTTGGCTATGAAAACTGCACCGGGGCGAAGGCCACCGAGCACAACGTCGCGGAAACCGGCGACGTATGGGAGGCGCTGGCGGATAAATACCTCGCCATCGGTTGTTCCTGCGTCTCGCCCAACACCCAGCGGCTGAAGCTGCTCAGCGAGATGGTCGAGGAGTACCAGGCCGACGGGGTGATTGATGTGATCCTGCAGGCCTGCCACACCTACGCCGTCGAGTCGCTGGCCATCAAACGCCACGTCCGACAGCAGCACGACATTCCGTATATGGCTATCGAAACCGACTACTCAACTTCCGACATCGGCCAGCTCAGCACCCGCGTGGCGGCGTTTATCGAAATGTTCCAGGAGTAAGGATGGCGCTAACCATAGGGATTGATTCCGGCTCCACGGCGACGAAGGGCGTGCTGCTTGATGGCAGCACCCTGCTGCGCCGTTTCCTCTGCCCCACACCGTTTCGCCCGGCCGAGGCCATTGAGCAGGCATGGCATGAGCTACGCGACGGACTGACGGAGGTCCCCTTCCTCACCCTCACCGGCTACGGTCGCCAGCTGGTGGATTTTGCCGACAAGCAGGTGACCGAGATCTCCTGCCATGGTCTTGGCGCAAGGCTGCTGATGGCACACACCCGCACCATCATCGATATCGGCGGCCAGGACAGCAAAGTGATTAAGCTCGATGAAGAGGGAAACCTGAACGATTTTCTGATGAACGACAAGTGCGCAGCGGGCACCGGGCGTTTTCTTGACGTCATCTCCCGTACCCTGGGAGCCAGCGTGGAGCAGTTAGATAGCATCGTCGCGGGCGTGGAGCCGCACGCGATCACCAGCATGTGCACGGTGTTTGCCGAATCAGAGGTCATCAGCCTGCGCTCGGCGGGCGTCGCGCCGGAGGCGATTCTCGCCGGGGTGATTAACGCCATGGCCCGGCGCAGCGCGCATTTCATCTCACGCCTGACCACCGAAGGCCCGGTGCTGTTTACCGGCGGCGTCAGCCACTGCCAGACCTTCTCGCAGATGCTTTCCTGTCATCTCGGCGCACCGGTGCTGACGCATCCCGATGCCCAGTTTGCCGGGGCCATCGGCGCGGCGCTCATCGGCCAGCGGCAACGGAGGCGATAGTGGCGCACTACATCTTGCTGTTTCACTCGACGCTTGGCGTGGTACAAACCCGCCGGACGCTGCAGGCGGCGGGCGAACCGTTCACGGTTGCCGATATCCCACGCGCGCTGCGCGGCGGCTGCGGGTTGTGTATTCATCTGGAGTGCGAGCGCCCGGAACGCTGGGTGCTGCCGGGGCTGACGGAAAGTATTTACCGCGTTGATGTCGATGGCTACCAGCCGGTCGCCCGCTACCCGGCGGGCTAGTCGGTATCCGCATCGCCACGGCTGGCGATATGGCGATTGCCCAGCACAATAAACTCTTCCAGCAGCGCTGTCAGCTGCTGCATTTTCTCAGGCGTAAACTCAACCTCAATCTGCCGGTACGCCTCTTCCACCTGCGCCTGTGCGTGCTCGTAGAGCGCGACACCGGCGGGCGTTAGCGAGACATAGAGTTTACGCTGGTCGCTAATCGGCTTTAGCCGCAGCACCAGACCGTCGCGCTCCATGCGGGTCAGGATCCCGGTCAGGCTTGGGCGCAAAATGCAGGTACGAAACGCCAGGTCATGAAAATCCATCGACGGGTTATCTGCCAGCACGCGGACTATTCGCCACTGCTGCTCCGTCAGGTTGTGTCGTTTCACGATCGGCCGAAAATAGCCCATCGCCGCTTCCCGCGCCTGTAACAGCGCGATGGTTAACGAATCATGCATTGCTGCCCTTCCCGTACATCCTGCCAATCATTAATAAGTGAATAATTTAACATTGATGAATTATTCAGCAACCGGTTTCTGCGGCATAAATTCTAACAGAGTTAACACAAAATCATTAACACATTGATAATAAATAGATATTTTAAATAAATGTAAAATTATCGTTAATTAGATCACAAATCATTCACCAAAATTTGCCAAACATCCCCCAGCAGCATAAAAGATGATCATTAACATATTAATGAAATCCCACAGCGGATCTGAGGAGTGGTGAATGAAAGGCACTGTTTTCGCCGTTGCGCTCAACCATCGCAGCCAAATCGACGCCTGGCACCAGGCATTCCAGCAAGCCCCCTACAACACACCACCGAAAACGGCGGTGTGGTTTATTAAGCCGCGCAACACCGTGATCCGTGACGGTGAGGCCATCCCTCACCCGGAAGAAGAAACGCTGCTGAGCGGGGCTACGGTGGCGCTTGTCGTGGGTAAAACAGCAAGCCGCGTCAGCGTGGCGGAAGCCGCAGACTATATCGCCGGTTTTGCACTGGCAAACGAGGTCAGTCTGCCGGAAGAGAGCTTTTATCGCCCGGCTATCAAAGCCAAGTGCCGCGATGGCTTCTGCCCGTTGGGGGAGCTGGTTCCGCTCAGCCACGTCGATAATCTGACTATCATCACCGACATCAACGGCCGCGAGGCAGACCGCTGGAGCACCGCCGATTTACAACGTAGCGCCGCCGAGCTGCTCTGCGCGTTGAGTGAATTCGCTACGCTGCAGCCCGGCGACGTCATTCTGCTGGGTACGCCACAGCAGCGGGTCACGCTTCAGCCAGGAGACCACGTCCGCGTTCTCGCTGAAGGTTTTCCGCCACTTGAAAACCGCGTGGTCGCCGAGCGCGATATCACTGAAACTCGCACCTTTTCGCCGCAGCCACACCCGCACGGCACGCTGTTCGCGCTGGGTCTCAACTATGCCGATCACGCCAGTGAACTGGACTTTAAGCCGCCGGAAGAGCCACTGGTATTCATCAAAGCGGCCAACTCGTTCACCGGCGATAAGCAAACGTCGGTGCGCCCGGACAACGTCGAGTACATGCACTACGAGGCCGAGCTGGTGGTGGTGATTGGCAAAACCGCCCGCAAGGTGAGCCGTGAAACGGCGATGGACTACGTGGCGGGCTACACCCTCTGCAACGACTACGCCATTCGCGACTATCTCGAGAACTACTACCGCCCAAATCTGCGGGTCAAAAGCCGCGACACCCTGACCCCGATAGCCCCATGGATTGTTGATAAGTCCGCTATTCCCGATCCGCACAACCTGACGCTGCGCACCTGGGTTAACGGCGAGCTACGCCAGCAGGGCACCACCGCCGACCTGATTTTCGACGTGCCGTTTCTTATCGAATATCTGAGCAGTTTCATGACGTTGCACCCCGGCGACATGATTGCGACCGGTACACCAAAAGGATTATCAGACGTGGTTCCGGGCGATGAAGTGGTGGTGGAAGTGGAAGGGGTGGGCCGCCTGGTTAACCGCATTGTCAGTCAGCAGGAGCATGAGGAGATGCTGAAATGAAAAAGATAAATCACTGGATTAACGGTAAAAACGTCGCCGGCAACGACTATTTCCACACCACCAACCCGGCAACCGGGGAAGTCCTGGCGGAAGTGGCCTCCGGCACCGAAGCGGAGGTGCAGCAGGCGGTGGCGGCCGCGAAAGAGGCGTTCCCAAAGTGGGCCAACCTGCCGATGAAAGAGCGCGCGCGCCTGATGCGCCGCCTTGGCGACCTGATTGACCAGAACGTGCCGAAAATCGCCGCGATGGAAACTGCCGATACCGGCCTGCCCATCCACCAGACCAAAAACGTGCTGATCCCGCGCGCCTCGCACAACTTCGAGTTCTTCGCCGAAGTGTGCCAGCAGATGAACGGCAAAACCTACCCGGTCGACGACAAAATGCTCAACTACACCCTGGTGCAGCCAGTTGGGGTGTGCGCGCTGGTGTCGCCGTGGAACGTGCCGTTTATGACCGCCACGTGGAAAGTCGCGCCGTGCCTGGCGCTGGGTAACACCGCCGTGCTGAAGATGTCAGAGCTTTCCCCACTGACCGCCGATCGCCTGGGCGAGCTGGCGCTGGAGGCCGGGATCCCGGCAGGCGTGCTCAACGTGGTGCAGGGTTACGGCTCTACCGCGGGCGATGCGCTGGTGCGTCATCACGACGTGCGCGCCGTGTCGTTCACCGGCGGCACCGCCACCGGGCGCAACATCATGAAAAACGCCGGGCTGAAGAAGTACTCGATGGAGCTTGGCGGTAAGTCACCGGTGCTGATTTTTGAAGATGCCGATATCGAACGCGCCCTTGATGCCGCACTGTTCACCATCTTCTCTATCAACGGTGAGCGCTGTACCGCCGGTTCCCGCATCTTCATTCAGCAGAGCATTTATCCGGAGTTTGTTAAACGATTTGCCGAGCGCGCCAACCGCCTGCGTGTCGGCGATCCGACCGACCCAAACACCCAGGTCGGCGCACTCATCAGCCTTCAGCACTGGGAAAAAGTCTCCGGCTATATCCGCCTCGGCATTGAAGAAGGTGCCACCCTGCTGGCGGGCGGCCCGGATAAACCTTCCGACCTGCCTGCACACCTGAGAAACGGCAACTTCCTGCGCCCAACGGTACTCGCCGACGTCGATAACCGTATGCGCGTGGCGCAGGAGGAGATCTTCGGACCAGTAGCCTGCCTGCTGCCGTTCAAGGACGAAGCGGAAGGTCTGCGGCTTGCCAACGACGTTGAGTACGGCCTTGCCTCTTACATCTGGACCCAGGACGTCAGCAAAGTCCTGCGTCTGGCGCGCAACATCGAGGCGGGCATGGTGTTTGTCAACACCCAGAACGTACGCGACCTGCGCCAGCCGTTCGGCGGCGTGAAGGCCTCCGGTACCGGCCGTGAAGGCGGCGAGTACAGCTTTGAAGTGTTCGCGGAAATGAAGAACGTCTGCATTTCCATGGGCGACCATCCGATCCCGAAATGGGGAGTCTGATATGGGCAAGTTAGCGTTAGCGGCAAAAATCACCCACGTTCCATCGATGTATCTGTCTGAGCTGCCGGGGAAAAACCACGGCTGCCGCCAGTCCGCCATCGACGGGCATAAAGAAATTGGCAAGCGCTGCCGCGAGATGGGCGTCGATACCATTATCGTATTCGACACCCACTGGCTGGTGAACAGCGCCTACCACATCAACTGTGCGGACCATTTTGCTGGCGTCTACACCAGCAACGAGCTGCCACATTTTATTCGCGATATGACCTACGAATACGACGGCAACCCGGCGCTCGGCCAGCTGATTGCCGACGAAGCGGTGAAGCTTGGGGTGCGCGCCAAGGCGCATAACATCCCAAGCCTGAAGCTGGAGTACGGCACGCTGGTGCCAATGCGCTATATGAACAGCGACCGACACTTCAAGGTGATCTCTATTTCGGCGTTCTGCACCGTTCACGACTTCGCCGACAGCCGCAAGCTTGGTCAGGCGATCCTGAAGGCGATTGCCGCCTACGACGGCACCGTCGCGGTACTCGCCAGCGGCTCGCTCTCCCACCGCTTCATTGACGATCAGCGGGCGGAAGAAGGTATGAACAGCTACACCCGCGAGTTCGACCGCCAGATGGATGAACGGGTGGTGAAGCTGTGGCGTGAAGGCCAGTTCAAAGAGTTTTGCAACATGCTGCCGGAGTACGCCGACTACTGCTACGGCGAAGGCAATATGCACGACACCGTGATGCTGCTCGGGATGCTCGGCTGGGATAAATACGACGGCAAGGTGGAGTTCATCACCGACCTGTTCCCAAGCTCCGGCACCGGCCAGGTGAACGCCGTGTTCCCGCTGCCCGCGTAAGGAAAAATCATGCCGCATTTTATTGCTGAATGTACCGACAACATCCGCGAGCAGGCCGACTTACCGGGCCTGTTCGCGAAGGTTAACGCGGAACTTGCCGCCACCGGCATCTTCCCCATCGGCGGCATCCGTAGCCGGGCGCTATGGCTGGACACCTGGCAGATGGCCGACGGTCAGCACGACTACGCCTTCGTTCATATGACGCTGAAAATTGGCGCCGGGCGCAGCCTGGAGAGTCGGGAAGCCGTGGGTGAAGCGCTGTTTGCGCTGATTAAACACCATTTCGCCGCCCTGATGGAAAGCCGCTATCTGGCGCTCTCTTTCGAAATAGAAGAGCTGCACCCGACGCTGAACTTCAAACAAAACAACGTGCACGCGTTATTTCGCTAAGGCCACCCGCTATGCTCGATAAATCAACCCATACCCTGATTGCTCATCGTCTGCATCAGGCGGAACAGACCCGCGAGCAGATCCGGCAGATCTCGCTCGACTACCCGACGATCGCCATTGAAGACGCCTACGCCATTCAACGCGAATGGGTGAGTCTGAAAATCGCCGAAGGCCGCGTGCTGAAAGGGCACAAGATTGGCCTCACCTCAAAGGCGATGCAGGCCAGCTCGCAGATTAGTGAACCCGACTACGGCGCGCTGCTGGACGATATGTTTTTCCATGATGGCAGCGATATCCCAACCGATCGCTTCATCGTTCCACGTATTGAAGTCGAGCTGGCCTTCGTGCTGGCAAAACCATTGCGCGGCCCGAACTGTACGCTGTTCGACGTCTACAACGCCACCGACTATGTGATCCCGGCGCTGGAGCTTATCGATGCCCGCTGCCACAACAACGATCCCGAGACCCAGCGTCCGCGCAAAGTGTTCGACACCATTTCCGATAACGCCGCCAACGCGGGGGTGATCCTCGGCGGCCGCCCGATCAAGCCCGACGAGCTGGATCTGCGCTGGATCTCCGCCCTGCTCTATCGCAACGGGGTGATTGAAGAGACCGGCGTCGCGGCAGGCGTGTTGAATCATCCGGCAAACGGCGTGGCGTGGCTGGCGAATAAGCTAGCCCCATACGATGTACAGCTGGAAGCGGGGCAGATAATCCTCGGCGGTTCGTTCACTCGCCCGGTGGCGGCGCGCAAGGGCGACACCTTCCACGTTGACTACGGCAATATGGGCGCCATCAGCTGCCGCTTTGTGTAAGGAGAAGACGATGCAAAACGTATTCAAAGAGGCACTGAAAGCGGGTAAACCGCAGATTGGCCTGTGGCTGGGATTATGCAGCAGTTATAGCGCCGAACTGCTGGCCAACAGTGGTTTTGACTGGCTGCTGATAGACGGCGAGCACGCGCCGAACAACGTTCAGACGGTGCTGACCCAGCTACAGGCAATTGCGCCGTATCGTAGCCAGCCGGTAGTTCGCCCGTCGTGGAACGACCCCGTGCAAATCAAACAGTTGCTGGATATTGGTGCGCAAACCCTGCTGGTGCCGATGGTACAGAACGCCGATGAAGCCCGGCTGGCGGTGAAAGCCACCCGCTATCCGCCGCAGGGCATTCGCGGCGTCGGCAGCGCGCTGGCCCGCGCCTCACGCTGGAACCGCATCCCGGATTACCTGCAACAGGCCAACGATGCCATGTGCGTGCTGGTGCAAATCGAGACCCGTGAGGCGCTGAAAAACCTGCCGCACATTCTCGAAGTGGAAGGCGTCGACGGCGTATTCATTGGCCCGGCGGACCTGAGCGCCGACATGGGTTTCGCCGGAAACCCGCAGCACCCCGAGGTCCAGGCCGCTATTGAACAGGCCATCACGCAAATCCGCGAAGCCGGAAAAGCGCCGGGCATTTTGATGGCGAATGAAGACCTCGCCAAACGTTATCTCGAACGTGGCGCGCTGTTCGTCGCCGTCGGGGTGGACACCACCCTGCTCGCCCGCGCCGCCGACGCATTAGCGGCACGTTTTATCGATTCACCGGTTCCGTCAGTCAATAACAATAAATCCGTCTACTAACCGTAAGATGTGGAGCGCAACATGACGACCTCTACCCTGCAACCTGATGATAATAAAGCTGTTGAACATCGCGTGATCCAAAAGCTGTTCCGTCGTTTGATCGTGTTTCTCTTTATCCTGTTTGTCTTTTCGTTTCTCGACAGAATCAACATCGGCTTTGCCGGACTGACGATGGGCAAAGATCTGGGCCTGACGTCTACCATGTTTGGCCTCGCCGCCACGCTGTTTTACGTCACCTACGTGCTGTGCGGGATCCCCAGCAACATCATGCTGGCGAAAGTTGGCGCGCGCCGCTGGATTGCCGGGATTATGGTGGTGTGGGGCATTGCCTCTACCTGCACAATGTTCGCCACCAGCCCCGAAACGCTGTACGTATTGCGCATGCTGGTGGGTATCGCCGAGGCCGGATTCCTGCCGGGCATTCTGGTGTACCTCACCTGGTGGTTCCCGGCGTATTACCGCGCCCGCGCCAATGCGCTGTTTATGATTGCCATGCCGGTCACGATGATGCTGGGCTCGATCCTCTCGGGCTATATCCTGGCGCTCGACGGCCTGTGGAACCTGAAAGGCTGGCAGTGGCTGTTCTTGCTGGAAGGGCTGCCCTCTGTGGTGCTGGGTGTGGTGACCTGGTTTTTCCTGAACGACACTCCGGATCAGGCGACCTGGCTTAGCGACGAAGAGAAGCAGACGCTAAAGACGATGATCGCCCGCGAGCAGGAGGCGGTTTCTCCGCGCGCCTCAGCAGCACGATCCACCCTGCGCGAAGTGCTGACGCCCGCCGTGCTGCTCTATACGCTGGCCTATTTCTGCCTGACCAATACGCTTAGCGCTATCAATATCTGGACGCCGCAGATCCTGCAAAGCTTTAACACCGGCAGCAGCAACATTGTGATTGGCCTGCTGGCGGCTATTCCGCAGTTTTGCACCATCCTCGGGATGATCTGGTGGAGCCGCCGCTCTGACCGGTTAAAAGAGCGGAAAAAGCACACCATCCTGCCGTATCTGTTTGCGGCGGCGGGATGGCTGCTGGCATCGGCAACCGATCACAGCCTGATCCAGCTCTTTGGCATCATCATGGCCTCAACCGGATCGTTTACCGCTATGGCCATCTTCTGGACCACGCCGGATCAGGTTATCAGCCTGCGATCCCGCGCGGTGGCGCTGGCGGTGATCAACGCCATTGGTAACGTCGGATCCGCCGTCAGCCCGTTGCTGATTGGGATCCTGCGCGATGCCACCGGCAGCTTCAGTTCGGGCCTGTGGTTTGTCGCGGGGCTGCTGTTCGTTGGCGCACTGGTGCTGACGCGAATTCCCATGACCCAGCGGGAACACCGCGAAAACGCCGCCGGCATGGCGCCGCAAAAGATCCACTAAGGAGCGGGTATGTGTCAGCCGGGTATTGCCAATATCGATATCAGCAAAGAGTACGATGAAACGCTGGGCAGTGAAGACGTGCATTATCAGTCGTTTGCACGAATGGCCGAGTTTTTTGGCCGCGACATGCAGGCACATCGCCACGACCAGTTTTTTCAGATGCACTTTCTTGATACCGGGCAAATCGAGCTCCAGCTCGACGATCATCGCTACTCGGTGCAGGCGCCGCTGTTCGTCCTGACGCCGCCCTCGGTGCCGCACGCGTTTATCACCGAGTCCGACAGCGACGGCCACGTGCTGACGGTCCGCGAGGATCTGGTCTGGCCGCTGCTGGAGGTGCTCTACCCCGGCACGCGGGAGACCTTCGGCCTGCCGGGCATCTGCCTGTCGCTTGCCGACAAGCCGGAGGAGCTTGCGGCGCTGACGCATTACTGGCAATTGATTAAGCGGGAGTCCATCGCCGGGCTACCCGGGCGCGAGCACACGTTGGTGCTGCTGGCGCAGGCGGTGTTTACCCTGCTACTGCGAAACGCGAAGCTCGACGATCATGCTGCCAGCGGTATGCGCGGCGAGCTTCGCCTGTTCCAGCGCTTCACCCAACTTATCGACAGCCACTACCATCTGCACTGGACGGTGCCGGAATACGCCAACGAGCTGCATCTCACCGAGTCACGCCTGACCGACATCTGCCGCCGCTTCGCCAACCGCTCGCCGAAGCGCTTGATTTTCGATCGGCAAATGCGTGAAGCCAAACGCCTGCTGCTGTTTTCTGACAGCGCGGTGAATGAGATTGCCTGGCAGCTCGGGTTCAAAGATCCCGCCTATTTCGCCCGCTTTTTTAACCGCTTAGTGGGCTGTTCTCCGAGCGCGTATCGCGCCAGGAAAGTACCGGTGTCATAAACTTTATCGCCTGTCCGAAAAGTACCTGCTGTTGTCCCAAACGTCCCTTCACCTTCGCCGCACTTAACGCTTCAATTAAACAACAAAAACAAAACATAAATTTAACAACACAATTCCGAATACGAGTGAAGAGGTGAACATGAAACCTGAAGCATTCCGCGCTGACGCAAAGCGTCCGTTAACCGGCGAAGAGTACCTGAAGAGCCTGCAGGACGGGCGTGAAATCTACATTTACGGCGAGCGCGTGAAAGATGTCACCACGCATCCGGCATTCCGTAACGCTGCGGCATCCGTTGCTCAGCTGTACGATGCACTGCACAAACCAGAGCTTCAGGACACCCTGTGCTGGAACACCGACACCGGCAGCGGCGGCTACACCCACAAATTCTTCCGCGTGGCGAAAAGTGCCGACGACCTGCGCCAGCAGCGCGACGCCATCGCCGAGTGGTCACGCCTGAGCTACGGCTGGATGGGGCGCACCCCGGATTACAAAGCCGCCTTCGGCTGCGCGCTCGGCGCTAACCCGGCGTTCTACGGCCAGTTTGAGCAGAACGCCCGCAACTGGTACACCCGCATTCAGGAAACCGGCCTGTACTTCAACCACGCCATCGTCAACCCACCTATCGACCGCCACAAACCGGCGGACGAAGTGAAAGACGTTTACATCAAGCTTGAGAAAGAGACCGACGCCGGGATTATCGTCAGCGGTGCGAAGGTGGTGGCCACCAACTCAGCGCTGACCCACTACAACATGATTGGCTTTGGCTCGGCTCAGGTGATGGGCGAAAACCCGGACTTTGCGCTGATGTTCGTCGCGCCGATGGATGCCGACGGCGTGAAGCTTATCTCCCGCGCGTCCTACGAGATGGTCGCCGGGGCGACCGGTTCACCGTACGACTACCCGCTCAGCAGCCGCTTCGATGAAAACGACGCCATTCTGGTGATGGATAACGTGCTGATCCCGTGGGAAAACGTGCTGATTTATCGCGATTTTGACCGCTGCCGCCGCTGGACAATGGAAGGCGGTTTCGCCCGCATGTATCCGCTGCAGGCCTGCGTGCGCCTGGCGGTGAAGCTCGATTTCATCACCGCGCTGCTGAAAAAATCACTGGAGTGTACCGGCACCCTCGAATTCCGCGGCGTGCAGGCGGATCTCGGCGAAGTGGTGGCATGGCGCAATATGTTCTGGGCGCTGAGCGATTCGATGTGTGCCGAAGCCACTCCGTGGGTTAACGGTGCCTGGCTGCCTGATCACGCCGCGCTGCAAACCTACCGCGTGATGGCACCGATGGCTTACGCGAAAATCAAAAACATCATCGAGCGCAACGTGACGTCCGGGCTAATCTACCTGCCGTCCAGCGCCCGCGACCTGAATAATCCGCAGATTGACCAGTATCTGGCGAAATACGTGCGCGGCTCAAACGGCATGGATCACGTGGAACGCATCAAGATCCTGAAGCTGATGTGGGACGCCATCGGTAGCGAATTCGGCGGTCGCCATGAGCTGTACGAAATCAACTACTCCGGCAGCCAGGATGAGATTCGTCTGCAGTGTCTGCGCCAGGCGCAGAGCTCCGGCAATATGGACAAAATGATGGCCATGGTTGACCGCTGCCTGTCTGAATACGACCAGAACGGCTGGACGGTGCCGCATCTGCACAACAACACCGATATCAACATGCTGGATAAGCTGCTGAAGTAACAGCAGCGGGAGAAACAACATGCAACCTGATGAACAACGCCTGCGCTTTCGCGATGCTATGGCCAGCCTGTCGGCGGCGGTGAATATCATCACTACCGAAGGTGAAGCCGGACGCTGTGGTATTACCGCAACCGCCGTCTGTTCGGTAACCGACACCCCGCCGTCGCTGATGGTGTGCATCAACGCCAACAGCGCGATGAATCCGGTCTTTCAGGGCAATGGTCGGCTATGTGTGAACGTGCTGAATCACGAGCATGAGCTGATGGCCCGCCACTTTGCCGGGATGACCGGCATGGCGATGGAAGAGCGCTTCACCCTCTCCTGCTGGCAGAAAGGTGTGCTGGGGCAGCCGGTTCTCAAAGGTTCGCTTGCCAGTCTCGAAGGGGAAATCAGCCAGGTACAGACCATCGGCACGCATCTGGTCTATCTGGTCGAGATTAAAAACATCTTCCTGAGCCAGGACGGCCACGGTCTTATCTACTTCAAACGCCGTTTTCATCCGGTGATGATGGAACTCGAGGCCATCGCCTGAACCCCAGGGAGCCCGGCACGCCGGGCTCTTTCAGGCATTCGGGTTATTCACCACAAAACGGGTGGCGGCAAAGCAGTTGAGGATGCGGTGCAGCAGAAAAATAAGCGTCAGGGTGACCAACAGCGAGACCGTGACCGAGGTAATGCGGTACAAATCACTGAATACCAGATCCTGACTCGGACGCATATTTTGCCCGAACATGATGCCAATGGTGGTAATGCTGGCAAAACCGACCCCTGCCCCAACCTTTTCCATTACATGCAGCCGTGCGCTAAAGGCAAGCCCCAGGGCTATCAGCGGCATCATCAGCAGCATATGGCTGCTGTGATCGTAGAGCAGCAGCTGGATAAGCAGAATATACAGACACGCCAGCACCACGCCGACCACGCGCCACAGCGAGCTCAGCACCGCGCCGCGATAGTGCATCGGAAACAGGATCAGGATCCCCGCCATTAGCGCCGACAGCGAATCGCTGAGGTCACTTATCTGAAAGACGACGAAGATTATCGTCGCGACGGTACCGGAAAGTAGTGATTCATGGCGAACCCGGGCGGCGTTTTTCTCAATCAGCGGCGGCGGTTTTCGCGGTTCAACATCCGGGATGAGATGGTTCATCAGCGCGCTCAGCGCCACCGCCAGTACGCTCGCCTCCATATTGGAGAACAGCAGCGTGTGCCAGTTAGTGCTCGGATAGCTCATAAAGTTGAGCATCACGCTCTGGCACACCACGCCCATCGAACCGAACAAAAACAGCGGTCCTTTGCTCATAAAACGAAAACGCATCACGTACAGGCCAAAAACGACCAGCGTCATGATGGCCGGCCACTGCGCCAGAAAACCGACGATAATCACCATTTCGACGCAGTTCAGTGCCGCACTGAACACAAACTGCTTTGCCACGTGACGGTTAAACACCGGCACCAGCGAGAGCAGCATGATCGGGTAGACCACGTAAAAAACGCCGTACTGCACGTTGTAGAACGTCGAAATACTCAGCGCCAGCATGCCGGCAATCACGATGCGCAGCGTCTGGCGAAAGTCATTCCCGGTGTAAACGATGTTGTCGTGGGGCGTGAAGACCCGCGCCAGAGTGTTAATAGACATAATGCAGCAGGCTGACGAGGTGGATTTGCAGCCCCGAGAAGAAGCGGGCGAACGGACCGTCGCTGTTATACAACTGCACGGTGGCGCGAGCGCCGGTTGGCAGCTGATTTTCCAGCGGTTCGTCGAGAGCGACGTGAATACGCATCCGCTGTGCGTCACGCACCCAGCGATTAGACTGCTCCGGTTGCGACAGCTGACCGTTTACCGCCTGCTGCCCGGCGAGGATCCCGGCATCGCTGCTGGTAACGTGGGCGCTGAACACTTTCCCCGGCAGGGCATCAAACACCACCGCCGCATCGGTGCCTTCGCGGGTGTGGCGCAGGCTTTTCTCACGGAAGTCTGCCACGATGTCGGTATTGTGACTGACCAGCGCCAGCACCGCCGACCCCGCCGTGGCATACAGCCCTGGCGACAGCTGAAGATTACTTACCGTGCCGCTCGCTTCGGCGCGTACGGTGGTCCAGCCCAGCTCCAGCTCGGCCTGTTCCAGCGCATTCTGATACTTCTGCAGCGTCACGTTGCCACGCTCATTGCGGTCGCCGCGCTGAATTTGCAGGTTGTGAATACTGGCATTGAGCGCGCTGACCGACTGCTCGCTGGTCTGCCATGCGGTACGCACTTTATCGAGATCCTGCTGTGAAACGTTCTGCAGCGCACTCAGACGCTGATAGCGATCGAAGGTGACCTTATCGTTGCGGGCGGTGAGCTGGGCGGTTTTCAGGTTCGCCTGGGTCGCAGCAATTTGCGCATCAAGCTGCTGGTTGCCAAGCCTGGCCTGCGCCAGCGCGATGTGCGCGGCTTCCACTTTATTGCGAAACGGCGTCGGATCCAGTTCGTACAGCACATCTCCCTGCTTCACCTGGCTGTTGTTGTGCACATAGACCTGTGCCACGTAGCCCGACACCCGCGATGACACAGGCGTCACCACGCGCATCACCGTGGAGTCCGGCGTAAGCGGGATCCAGATATCGGCAAAGATAAAGTAGACAAACATCAGCAGGAAAGAGGCAATACTCACCCTTACCCAGCGGGCAAATTTTTGTTCTGGCGTCATCATGATTTTTTTAGATCTTATTTTCTTCTTCGCGGATAGTCCGCAGGTTGCAGGCGATTTGATTGAGGGTGTCGCTGAACTGCGCCATCTGGTCGGCAGGAATGTCCTGTGAAACCCGCTGCTGATAAGTTTCTATCACGCAGGTGAGCTTCTCCAGCACCGCCTGGCCTTCCGGGGTCAGCGTCAGCAGGCGAATACGCTTGTCGTACGGTGAGGTGACGCGCAGCAGGTATCCCTGTTTCTCCAGCTGCGATAGCGTGCGCATCAGCGGCGGTAATTCAATACCGTGCACTTCTGCCAGTTCGCTCACAGAGACATGATGGCCGAGCTGATGAAGCTGCATCAGCACCGTCCAGCTGGACTGCGTCAGGCCGGTGTCGGTAATGGCCTGATCGATAACCGCACGCCACAGGCGCACGACCATTGCCAGCCGCATGCCCATCGGTCTGCGGGTAAACAGCGCGTCTTCGCTCATGATTCCCCTCTCTTCAATACCCGATCACGATAATAGTTATCAGGGTAAGTATCAAGAAACAAAAAGGAGAACCGCAGGAAATGCGAAAAGGAAAATGGCGGGGAAAAGCGTTGCCGCCCGGCAGCCTGAGCGCCGCCGGGCGCAGTCCTTAACAAACATCATGCCGTGAAATGCCGATGTCTTTTAACTGCTCGTCGCTAAGACGGCTGAGCGCCCGGCGGGTTCTCCCCACTCGCCACCAGCTGGCGATGGCTCTGCCCAGCAACGTAAAGCCCATCCACGGCGCCCGGGCCCGGTTTTCGTGAAATTCCATGCTGCACCTCTGCTCTGTGAGTGAGGCTTTATCATCACGGAAATCGGGGTAAACAATACAGATTCAGAATCTACTTTTCTTTAACATACAGATCGTCTAAAACAATATCTGAACGGTGATTTCCTCCGCAATCTGTACTGGTTTACTTATCTGTATGACAAAAATAAGGATACAGCATGACCCGTTACCAACATCTGGCGAATCTGCTCGCCGAGCGGATTGAGCAAGGGCTGTATCGCCATGGAGAAAAGCTGCCTTCGGTACGCGCGCTAAGCCAGGAGCACGGCGTTAGCATCAGTACCGTCCAGCAGGCCTATCAGACGCTGGAGACACTGCAACTCATTACACCCCAGCCGCGCTCCGGCTACTTTGTTGCCCCACGTAAAGCACAGCCGCCGGTCCCGGCAATGTCGCGCCCGGTGCAGCGCCCGGTCGAAGTAACCCAGTGGGAACAGGTTTTAACGCTTCTGGGTGCCCGCAACGATAAGCAGGTGACCGCCTTCGGCGGCGGCTCTCCGGACGTCACCCAGCCCAGCCTTAAGCCGCTGTGGCGGGAGATGAGCCGCATCGTGCAGCACAACCCCAGCGATATACTCAGCTACGACGAACTCCCCGGCCGGCGTGAACTGCGCGAGCAGATTGCCCGGCTGGCGCTGGACGGCGGCACCGTTGTGACCGCTGACGACATTGTGGTGACGCACGGCTGCCACGCAGCGCTCTCTATCGCGCTGTTCTCAGTATGTAAGCCCGGCGATATCGTCGCGGTGGAATCACCGTCGTTCTACGGCACCATGCAGCTGCTGCGCGGTTTCAACATCAAAGCGATTGAAATTCCGACCGATCCACAAACCGGGATCAGCATTGAAGCGCTGGAGCTGGCGCTTGAGCAATGGCCGATTAAGGGCGTTATCCTGGTCCCCAACTGCAATAACCCGCTCGGTTTTATCATGCCGGATGAGCGTAAGCGCGCCATTCTCTCCCTCGCCCAGCGCCATGACATTGCCATCTTCGAAGACGATATCTACGGCGAGCTGGCGAACGACTACCCGCGCCCGCGCACTATCAAATCCTGGGACATCGACGGCCGCGTGCTGCTGTGCAGTTCGTTTACCAAAACCCTTGCCCCTGGCCTGCGGGTGGGCTGGATTGCCCCCGGACGCTATCTCGACCGGGTGCTGCACATGAAGTACGCCACCAGCGGTACCAACGTCCCTACCACGCAGCTGGCGGTCGCCTCGTTTATCCGCGAAGGGCACTATCATCGCCACGTGCGGCGGATGCGGCAGATTTATCAGAGCAACATGGAAACCTATACCTGTTGGGTGCGACAGTATTTTCCCTGCGGGATCTGCGTAACGCGTCCGCAGGGCGGGTTTTTGCTGTGGATTGAGCTGCCGGAGCACGTTGATATGGTCTGCGTCGCAAACCAGCTGTGTCGGCTGAAAATTCAAATTGCCCCCGGCTCGCTGTTCTCTGCCTCGGGTAAATACCGCAACTGCGTGCGGCTGAACTGCGCGCTGCCGCCGACGGAGCATCACCGGGAGGTGGTAAAACAGCTTGGTGAAGCCATCCAGATAGCGATGGAATAGCGCGTAACGGGCGCTTCGTCTCACAACTACGCACCGGGTCGCGTTCTCCGGCGGATATATAGTGTATGTTCTGCCTTAATGAGAATGACAAGTGGTAGAGCGATGAGACGTATAGAAGTAGTACTTCGCGAGCTGGAGCGGCTGACCCGAACGCTGAGCCAGGAGGATTTACGTAAGGCTCTGCCTTTCACCGCCGAGAGCATGGGATTCAACCTCGGTCTGGCGCGTAATTCGGTCAGCAAAGACCTTAACCAGCTGTGCTCCGACGGATTAGCCATCAAAAGCCGCGGACGACCGGTCTTTTTCGTCCACCGTGAGGCAATAGAAGCGCTGATTGGCCGTCGCCTGCCCGAGCACGAACGGGAAGTCCAGTCGCTCGCCGATCTGCTGCCTCCGCAGGTGGAAACCCAGGGCGATCCCTTCACGGCGCTCATCGGTCACGACCGCAGCCTGCGTGATGCGGTAGAGAAAGGCAAAGCGGCGGTGCTCTACCCCCATGGCCTGCACGTACTGCTGACCGGCCCTTCCGGCGTCGGGAAAACCTTTTTTGCCGAGCTGATGCACCGCTATGCCTGCAAGCATGCCGCGGCCCAGACACCGCCGCTGGTGTACTTCAACTGTGCCGAATACGCCAATAACCCCGAACTGCTCTCTTCGCATCTTTTCGGTCACCGTCAGGGGGCGTTTACCGGCGCCACCAGCGACAAAACCGGTCTGGTCGAGCAGGCCGACGGCGGTTTCTTACTGCTTGATGAAGTGCATCGTCTGCCTTATGAAGGTCAGGAGAAGCTCTTCTCCCTGCTCGATAAAGGGGAATACCGCCCGCTCGGATCCAGCGCCAGCGCGCGGCGGATCGCCGTACGGCTCATCTGCGCCACGACCGAATCACCGGGATCGGCGCTGCTGCGCACCTTCCAGCGTCGGATCCAGGTCAGTATCGATCTCCCGGGGATCCGCAGTCGCTCCATCGAGGAGCAGATCGAGCTGATCGTCGGTTTTCTGCAGCGTGAAAGCCGCAAGATTGAGCGCACCGTCAGCATCGATAAAACCCTGCTGCTGTGGCTGCTGAACAAGCCGCTGGAAGGCAACATCGGTCAGCTCAAAAGCGATATTCAGTTCCTCTGCGCCCAGGCGTGGGCTTCGGGAATGACCAGCCACAGCGATTCCCTGTGGCTCGACAAAAAGCTGGTCGAAGCCCCCTTCCATGCCACGCCCGAGCAGCGCCTGCGGGTCGATGCCCTGTTTAATGGCCAGACCCAGCTCGACGTTGACGCCCGCACCCTGCCGCAGTTGAAGACCTCGCTTGCCGCCGACGTTGATCCGCAGGAGAGCGACCTGTTTTACAGCTTCCTGACCCGCGAATACGTCAACCTGCGTAACAGTAACGTGCCTCCAGCCGAGACGCTCGCCATCCTCAAAAACAAGCTCAGCTCGATTTTTGAGTATGGCCTCTACAGCCGCGACAACAGCGGCCATCCGCCGCGCTACGCCTCTCAGCTTGAAGAGCGCGTGACGCTACTGATGGCAAGCGTTGAGCAGGTGCTGGGCTTCCCGCTGCCGGAAAACCTGGTCAACCCGCTGCGTAAGCACTTCCTGGCGCTCATCGGCTACGTCCAGCGCGGGCTTATCCCCCAGCTTTACTCCTCAAGCCTGATCCTCGATCGCTGCAAAGACGAGTACGAGAACGCTACCCTGCTGTGCCGCAAAATCAACGAGCTGCTGCACATTCAGTGCCCGGCAACGGAAGTGGTGTGGCTGTGCCTGTTCCTCAAAGAGTGCCGCCATTACCGGCAGCGTATTACCACCAGCCCGGACTGTGGCGCGATCCTGATTGCCCACGGCGCCACGACCGCCACCAGCATGGCGCAGTACGTTAACCGGGTACTGGAGCGCGATATTTTTCATGCCATCGATATGCCCTTCGAGCAGTCGGTGCACGACACGCTGGAACGGCTCACGCAGACCATTGAAAGCCACGGCTGGCAGCGGCTTATCCTGATGGTCGATATCGGCTCGTTGGTGCATTTCGGTAGCACTATCAGCAAGCTGTTCCAGATAGACGTTCTGCTCCTGCCCAACATCAACCTCACCAGTCTGCTGGAGACGGGGCTGGATTTGAATTATGAAACCAGCGATCTGCCCGCGCTTGCCGAGCTGATGCAGACCAAGGGGATCCCCTGCCAGCTGTGTACCCCGCAGCAGGATAGCGCCGGGAAGGTGCTGGTCGTCTCCTGCATCACCGGAATGGGCACCGCCGAGAAAATCAAAAAGGTGCTGGAAGAGAGCTTTGGCGAGCTGATGGCTAACGACACCCGCATGCTTATTCTCGACTACAACGACGTGCGCAGCCCGGAGCGCGTGCAACAGGCGCTGAATCCGCATGAGCGCGTGGTGGGAATCGTCGGAACCTTCCAGCCAGGCCTGCCGGATATTCCGTTTATCTCGCTGGAAGAGCTTTTCTCTGAGCAAGGTCCCGAGCTGGTGCTGAGCCTGCTAACACCGGACCTCTCAAGCGCAGAACGGCGGCTGGAGATGGAGCGCAGCGCCTCGCGCTTTATCAGCGCGCTGACCATGGAAAGCATCATCAACCATATTTCGGTGCTCAACCCGCAGCGCATTCTTACCGAAATGGAGGGCGTGCTGGGCCATCTTCGCACCACGCTTGGTCTCTCTCCCAGCCGTCAGGTGACACTACGCTTTCTTATCCACTGCTGCTGCATGGTTGAGCGTATCGTTATCAACCGTAAACCGTTACAGATGGCGCTGGAGATGAAGCCAGAAATGGACTCCCGCGCCTTTAGTGTCATCAAATCGGCGTTTGGACCGGTGGAAGAGGCTTATGCCATCCGTCTTTCCGATGCCGAATACATTTATATTTACGAACTCCTGTACGGTTAAACCCCTGTCTGGCCGCCGGGTTGCGCCTTCGCTACCCGGCCTCACCCCCGCGTCCCACCTGGCGTGACACTAATTCTGGCACAGAGCTTGCTCTATCTAACGCGTAACCAGAACCGTGCCAGGAGGCCATTTTGACATCGACTGTATCCACTTCAACGCAACCCTGCATTCTGCTGCTGACCCATGGCGGCTGGGGCGAGCATCTTTGCAACAGCCTGCGCATGGTGATGGGTGAAATCGACGACGTGCAGGAAATTGCGCTGATGCCGGTTGATACCCTCGGAGAGTTTTACCAGCGCGTTGAAGCGGTGGTGAAAACCCTGCCGGAAGGATCGCTCATCCTGACGGATTTTATTGGCGGCACAACGTCTAACGTCGCCGCCCGACTGAGCGCAGATTACCCGGTGGCGGTGATTTCAGGCCTTAACGCCTCGCTGCTGCTGGAAGCGCTCGACAAGCGTGAGCAGGGTCTTTTGACCGACTGCGTTAGCGAACTGGTGGAAGCCGGACGCAGCAGCTGCCGCGACGTTGTCGCCCACGTTCGTCAATTACAACAACCACAATAAGGAATAAATATCATGGCAAACATCGTCTTATGCCGCATCGACAGCCGCCTCATTCACGGTCAGGTCGTTACTAAGTGGGTAGGCCAGTCGCAGGCAAACCGCATTGTGGTGGTCAGCGATGAACTGGACGCCGATCCGTTCATGAAAAACATCTATCTGATGGCCGCGCCGCCGAGCATCAAAGTGGACTGCTACGGCAACGAAAGCTTCGCCGCAGCGTGGAAGGAAAATCAGCTCGGCGATGGCAAAGTGCTGGTGCTGTTCCCTTCCCTCGCCGCCATTCAGCAGGCCGTTGAGCTTGGTTTTGAGATTAACAACATCCAAGTTGGCGGACTCGGTGGCGGTCCAAACCGCAAAGCGGTGTTCCAGAACATCACACTTGATGACAAAGACGTGGGCATTCTTAACGCACTGAAAGACCGTGGTATTCAGGTATTTTTCCAGACCATCCCGGAAGACAAACCGCAGTCTCTGGACGATATCCTGAAAAAATTCTAACTCTCTGAGAACAAGGAATAAAACATGGATACCTTACTTTTTGCGAGCCTGATGGGGTTGTATTACTGGTTCGCGCGCTTACGCCTGGGCTACACCTTCTCCGCCATGCTGTTACAGCCAGTGGTGATCGCCGTCTTCGTTGGCCTGCTGCTTGGCAACATGCAAACAGCGATGATCATCGGTGCCGGGATGCAGCTGGTGTACCTCGGCGTAACCTCCACCCCCGGCGGTAACGTGCCGTCCGACCCGGCGCTGGCCGCCTGTATCGCCATTCCAATTGCGGTGAAAGCCGGGATGGAGCCAAGCCTCGCTATCGCCCTCGCCATTCCGTTCGGCGTTATCGGGGTGTTCCTCGATCAGCTGCGCCGTACGCTGAACGCCGCGTGGGTACACATGGCCGATAAGCATGCGGAAACCGCCAATATGGCCGGGATCATGCGCTGCGCCTTTATCTACCCGGCGCTGCTCGGGCTGGCGCTGCGTTTCCCGGTGGTGTTTGCCGCCAACTACTTCGGCCAGGGCGTGGTGGAAACCTTCCTCAAGCTGATGCCGCACTGGCTGACGCACTCGTTCGAAATTATGGGTGGGATCCTGCCGGCGCTGGGCTTTGCCATCACCATCATGGTTATCGGTAAAAAGAGCCTGCTGCCGTGGTTTATCGGCGGATTCTTTGCGGTGCTGTACCTGAAAGTCGACATCATGGCGATGGCCATCTTCGGCACCTGCGTGGCCTTCCTGATTAAAGGGCTGGCGAAAAATGAAGGAGCAGCATCATGAGTAGCGATGTTATGCAAAACGAACTGGTGGAACGGGCGCGCGAAAGCCGTACGCTCAGCAAAGCCGATATCACTAAAGCCTGGTTCATTTACTGGCTGGGGGCGGAAGTATCCAGCTCCTACGAGCGTCTGCAAAGCCTGATTTTCTGTGCCTCCATGACGCCGATTATCAAAAAGCTGTACCCGCAGAAAGAGGAACAGGCTGAAGCCCTCAAGCGTCACCTGAACTTCTTTAACTCCGAGCAGACGTTTGGCGCGGTGATCCAGGGGATCGCTATCGCCATGGAAGAACAAAAGACGCGCGGTGAACCTATCGGCGACGCCTCAATAACCGGGATCAAAACCGGCCTGATGGGGCCGCTTGCAGGCATGGGCGACTCCATCATCTGGGCGGCGGTCATGCCGCTACTTATCGCTATCTTCATCCCGTTCGCCGCCAGCGGCAGCGCGTTCGGCGGCATTGCCCCGCTGATCCTCTACCCGGCTATCACCATGGTCATCAGCTATGGGCTGGTCCACAAAGGTTACACCCTGGGGCGTGACTCCATCGTAGGGCTGCTGCAGGGTGGGAGGATAAAAGAGCTTATCTACGGCGCGAACGTGCTCGGCCTCATCATGATGGGCGCGCTGTCAGCAAGCTACGTCAAGATCACCACCCCGCTCAAGATCAGCGCCCTGAAAGGTTCGGAAGTGGTGGTACAGCAGATCCTCGACTCTATCGCGCCGGGCCTGCTGCCGCTGGCGGCGGTGTTCGCTATCTACTTCTATCTGGTGAAAAAAGGGCCGCGCTACACCACCATTTTGCTGTCGATTGTGGCAATCAGCGTGGTGTGTTCGCTGCTGGGAGTGCTGTAAGTCATGGAACAGAATATCTATCAGCGCCTGGGGCTTAAGCGGGTCATTAACGCCTGCGGCAAGATGACCATTCTGGGCGTTTCAAGCGTAGCTCCCGAGGTGATGCAAGCGACCACCGAGGCGGCGAGCGCCTTCGTCGAAATCGACAAACTGGTGGATCGGGCGGGGGAACTTGTCTCCCGCCACACCGGCGGTGAAGACAGCTATATTACCTCCTGCGCTTCTGCCGGGATCGCCATTGCCGTGGCCTCCGCCATCACGCGCGGCAGGCCGGAGCAGGTCGCGATGATGCCGGACAGCAGCGGGCTTGCCAACGAAGTGCTGATGCTGCGTGGGCACAACATCGACTACGGTGCGCCGATTACCAGCGCCATTCGTCTTGGCGGCGGCAAAGTGGTGGAAGTAGGCTCCAGCAACCTGGTCGCTCGCTGGCAGCTGGAACGTGCCGTCAGCGAGCACACCGCCGCGCTGCTGTATGTGAAATCACACCACTGTGTACAAAAAGGCATGCTGAGCATTGCTGATTTTGTGCAGGTGGCGCGGGCGCACAGCCTGCCGCTCATCGTTGATGCCGCTGCCGAAGAGGATCTGCGCCAGTGGGTAGCTCAGGGCGCAGATATGGTGGTCTACAGCGGTGCCAAAGCGTTCAACGCGCCAACCTCCGGGTTAATCACCGGTAAACGCAGCTGGCTCGCCGCCTGTAAAGCGCAGCACTACGGTATTGCGCGGGCGATGAAAATCGGCAAAGAAAACATGGTTGGGCTGATCGTGGCTCTCGACCGCTACGAAGACGCCCGGCAAGCCCCTGATGCCGATGCCTTACGTCCGGCAGTGGCCGCCATCTCTGCGCTACGTGGCCTGAATGCCGACATTGAGCAGGACGAAGCCGGGCGCGCTATCTGGCGAATTCGCGTCCACGTCGACGCTGATGCGCTTGGCCTTGATGCCCGGGAGGTGGAGGCCCAGCTGCGCGAAGGTGACATCGCCATCTACGCCCGTCGCTATTTTCTGCACGAAGGCGTTTTCAGCCTCGACCCGCGCACGCTGGGCGAAGGTGACATGGCGCTCATCGTCGCGCGACTTAAGGAAATTACACAACATGCAGCAGATTAATTTTTACCGTCAGCGGGTGGCCATTAACGTGTTGGCAAAAGATATCGCCAACGCCCGGGAGATTTACGATGCAGCCGAAGGCCACGCGGCAATCGGCGTGCTTTCCGCACAGTTCGCAAGCGTTGATGAAGGCGTTGCCGAAGTTGAACGCTGGATAGCGGCAGTGCCGTCGATTTCCGTCGGTTTAGGCGCCGGTGATCCGGCGCAGTTTTACAAAGCGGCGATGATTGCCGCGCGCGTTCACCCGGCGCACGTTAACCAGACCTTTACCGGCAGCGGCTTTGCCGCCGGGGCGCTGGCTGCCACCGGCGGGATATCGACACGTATCAACGCCCTGGTCAGCCCCACCGGCGTGCCGGGAGAAGTGCTGATTTCTACCGGCGTTCTCAGCGCCAAAGGTACAGCCGCACGGGTTTCCGTAGATGCCGCCGTACGGATGATGTGTGATATGGGCGCCCATGCCGCCAAATTTTTCCCGATGGGCGGCACCGCCTCGCTGGAAGAGCTTCGTGCGCTGGCTCTCGCCGCCGCGCAGAACGGCATGACGTTGATTGAACCGACCGGCGGGATTGACCTCGATAACTTCGGCATGATCCTGCAAAGCTGTCTGGAAGCGGGAGTACCTCAGGTGATGCCACACGTTTACAGCTCCATCATCGACCCGCAAACTGGCCTTACCCGTCCGGAAGATGTGGTGAAATTGATGGACATCGTGAAGGCGGTGGTCTGACGGTTGCCATTATCACGAGTGGCCCGTTGATACGGGCCATGCTCTCTCGCGCCGCCGTATCACAATGATTGTTTTTAGCTCAATTTGATACGCGTCATCACCGCTTATCTCCCTGTTTTTCCGCCAGAATAGTCGATAATTTTTAACGGCATCACACTTCTACTGTACCCCTGACCACTTTTCCGCTTCTGGCGTAAATCTTGCCTCATTACTGGTTTACACGCTCACTACGGTCTAACTATCAGGGGGAAGATATGGATGAGCTGGAAGCGGCAGTCACCGGGGAATCTTGCATGCGCGTTGACGCCATCGCAAAAGTCACCGGCCGCGCGCGCTACACCGACGACTACGTCATGGCAGGGATGTGCTACGCGAAATATGTTCGCAGCCCAATAGCCCACGGCTATGCACAGACTATCGACAGCACCGCAGCACGGGCGTTACCCGGGGTGCTTGCCGTGTTCACCTGGGAAGATGTCCCGGACACACCTTTTGCCACCGCCGGCCACGCCTGGTCGTTGGATCCCAACAAACGTGATCTCGCCGATCGCCTTCTGCTTCACCGTCATGTTCGCCATCACGGCGACGCGGTGGCGATTGTGGTCGCCCGCGACGAACTGACGGCCGAGAAGGCCGCGCACCTGGTTCACGTCGAGTGGGAATCGCTTCCCGTCATCACCTCTCCCGAAGCCGCGCTGGCTGAAGACGCCATTGCGCTGCACGAAGACGGTAACCTGCTCAAAAGCAGTGAAATCATGGCGAACGATCCGTTGGGAGCCATCTCTGGCGCGGATCACCAGTTCAGTAGCCACTTTCAGACCGCAGTGGTTCAGCATTGCCATATGGAAGGTGTCACCAGCTTCGCATGGATGGAAGAAGATAAGCGCATCACTATCGTTTCCAGTACCCAGATCCCGCACATTGTCCGCCGGATCACCGCCCAGGCGCTGGGGATGTCATGGTCTTCAATTCGCGTCATCAAACCCTACATTGGCGGCGGCTTTGGCAATAAACAGGACGTCCTCGAGGAGCCAATGGCGGCGTTTTTAACCTCGCGGCTCGGCGGTATTCCGGTAAAGGTATCCCTCAGCCGGGAAGAGTGCTTTATGGCAAGCCGCACCCGCCACGCGTTCACCATTGACGCACAGCTGGGGATGGACAAGGACGGCACCCTGAAGGGCTATCATCTCGATGTGCTGTCTAATACCGGTGCATATGCCTCGCATGGTCATTCGATTGCGGCAGCAGGCGGTAACAAAATCAGTTATCTCTACCCGCGCAGCGCCTTTGGCTACCACGCCCGCACCTGCTACACCAACTTCCCATCCGCCGGAGCGATGCGCGGCTACGGAGCGCCGCAGGTGATATTCCCACTCGAATCACTCATGGACGATGCCGCCGCGGCGCTTAATCTTGACCCGGTGGACGTACGTCTGCGCAACGTCGCCCAGGAAGGTGACGTAAACCCGGTGAACCACAAAACGATTTACAGCGCCGGTTTACCGGAGTGCCTGCGCAAAGGTCGGGAGCTGTTTGAGTGGGACAAACGTCGCGCCGAATACGCGAGTGACCAGGGCAACCTTCGGCGCGGTGTTGGGGTGGCCTGCTTCAGCTACGGCTCTAACACCTGGCCGGTGGGCGTGGAGATTTCCGGTGCCAGAGCGTTGCTCAATCAGGATGGCTGTATTCACGTGCAGTGCGGTGCCACAGAAATCGGCCAGGGCGCTGATACGGTATTTACCCAGATGGTGGCCGAAACCATCGGTATGCCGGTCAACATGGTGCACGTGATTTCAACCCAGGATACCGACGTAACGCCGTTCGATCCCGGTGCTTTTGGCTCGCGCCAGAGCTATGTCGCCGCCCCGGCGCTAAGAGAGGCAGCACAACAGCTTCGCGAGAAAATCATTCTGCACGCCGCTGAAATGCTGCATCAGTCGGCGATGAATCTCACTATCCGCCACGGGATGGTGGAAATGACCACCCGTCCGGGACTGACAATGGTCTCCGTCGCCGATGTGGCAATGGATGCCTTCTATCATCCGGATCGCGGTAACCAGCTTTCAGCAGAGGCCTCGGTGAAAACCCGCACCAACCCCCCCACCTTTGGCTGCTCGTTTGTCGATCTCACCGTCGATATCGCGTTGTGCAAAATCACCATCAACCGGATCCTCAACGTGCAGGATTCCGGGCGGATCCTCAATCCACAGCTGGCAGCAGGCCAGATGCACGGCGGAATGGGGATGGGGATCGGCAGCGCCATTTTCGAGGAGATGATCATCGATGAAACCAGCGGGCTTATCCGTAACCCGAACCTGCTGGATTACAAAATGCCAACCATGATGGATCTTCCGGATCTGGAGTGCGCCTTTGTCGAAAGCTGCGAGCCACAGTCAGCCTACGGCCACAAGTCGCTTGGCGAACCGCCGTTAATCCCGATAGCGCCCGCCATTCGTAATGCCGTCCGTATGGCCACCGGTGTGGGGATTAACACGCTGCCGCTAACGCCAAAGCGCCTGTTCATTGAATTCCGTCGGGCCGGACTGATTAAAGGATAATCGCCATGTTTGATATTGAAACTTATCATCGTGCCCGCAGCCTGAAAGAAGCCCTCTCTCTTGCGGCGGCGCATCCTGAAGCGCGGCTTATCGCGGGCGGCACCGACGTGCTGATCCAGCTTCATCATCTCAATGCTAACTATCGGCATATCGTCGATATTCATGGGCTTGCTGAACTGCGCGGCATCAGCATTGGCGCTCAGGGTAACATCCGGATTGGCTCCGGAACGACCTTCACTGAAATCATCGAGAGCCCGGTTGTGCAGCAGCATCTGCCCGCGCTGGCGGCCGCTGCAGCCTCAATTGCCGGACCGCAAATCCGTAACGTTGCCACCTATGGCGGCAACATCTGCAACGGGGCCACCAGTGCCGACTCCGCCACACCTTCGCTCATCTACGAAGCCAGCCTTGAGATTGCCTCTGCAGAGGGGACTCGGGTTATTCCGGTACTCGGTTTCCACACCGGTCCCGGAAAGGTCGCGCTGCAGCCGGGTGAAATCGCTGTCGCGTTCCATTTCCCGCCGCAGGCGCAGGCGAATACCGGCAGCGCGCACTTCAAGTATGCGATGCGCGATGCCATGGATATCGCCACCATCGGCAGTGCCGCCTGGTGCCGTCTTGAGAACGACCACTTCCGTGAGCTGCGGTTAGCTTTTGGCGTTGCCGCCCCCACCCCCATCCGCTGCGTTCATGCAGAACAGACAGCACAAGGTGCGCCAGTGAGTGAACAAACGCTTACCGCCATCTGCGAAGCGCTGTTGCAGGACGTCTCTCCGCGATCGTCCTGGCGGGCAGAAAAAGATTTTCGTTTACACCTGATTCAGACCATGGCGCAGCGCGTGATCCGCGAAGCTGTCGCCCATGCCGGAGGCACATTATGAATCACGAATCCTGGGTAACCGTCGCCTGTACGATTAACGGCTCCGCGCAGCAGTTTACGCTGTCACCGGCAACGCCGCTCTCCACCCTGCTGCGTTCTCACGGGTTGCTCAGCATCAAGCAGGGTTGCAGCGTGGGCGAATGTGGGGCCTGCACCGTACTGATTGACGGCGTGGCGATAGACAGCTGCCTGTATCTTGCCAGCTGGGTAGACGGCAAAAGCATCAGCACGCTGGAAGGAGAATCGGTCGGGGGCGAGATCTCAAAGATCCAGCAGGCCTACGCGAAATCAGGATCGGTGCAGTGCGGGTTCTGTACGCCTGGACTGGTCATGGCGACCAAAGCGCTACTGGCAAAACCGCATCAGAAACCCTTTACGGTGCAGGAGATCCGCCGTGGTCTCGCCGGAAATCTGTGCCGCTGTACGGGATATCAGATGATTGTCGATACGGTTCGCGCCTGCGAACAGGAGTAAAGTCGCTCATCGTTCAGGCTGCCGTTATGCCGCAGCCTGACCGAAGGCAGTGATTTCCGTCAGGCGGACATCAGTTCGTACTTCTTTATTTTGCGATACAGCGTGGCGATGCCAATCCCCAACTCATCGGCGGCTTGTTTCTTGTTGCTGTAACGCGACAGCGCTTCACGGATCATCTGCCGCTCCATCTCTTCGAGGCCGGTCACGCCCTCTTCCTCAATTGCAGTGTGCATCACCGAGGTGCTGGCTGGCTCCCGCTCCGGCTGTTTGCCGCTGTGGATAAGGTTTGGCGGCAACAGCGAACTATCAACCACTTCGCCGGAAGGCACCACGTTGACCAGGTACTCAATCAGGTTGCTCAGTTCACGCAGGTTGCCCGGCCAACGATACTGTTTCAGCAGGGCGATCACATCCGGTGCGACGCCCGGGTAAACCAGGGAGAGGCGTCGGGTATGCAGATGCAGGAAATAGTGAATAAGTAGCTCAATATCATCCTGACGCTCGCGCAGCGGCGGCAGACGCAGCGGAATGACGTTCAGCCGGTAGTAGAGATCCTCACGGAATTTACCGTCAGCGATAAACTGATCGAGATTCTGGTTGGTGGCGGAGATAATACGGATATTGACCGACACCGGATTGCTGGCGCCGACGGGCTGGATCTCGCGTGACTCAATAGCTCGCAGCAGTTTTGCCTGCAGCGTCAGCGGCATATCACCGATTTCATCCAGGAACAGCGTCCCGTGGTTGGCTGCCTGAATCAGCCCGGTTTTACCGTTAGCGGAAGCGCCGGTAAACGCCCCTTTGACGTAGCCAAACAGTTCGCTCTCCAGCAACTGTTCCGGAATGGCCGCGCAGTTGATAGCGATAAATGGTTTTGCTTTGCGATCGCTCAGCTTGTGGATAGCCCGGGCAACCACTTCTTTACCAGTACCGCTTTCACCAACGATAAGCACGCTGGACGGGCTTGGGGCAATACGACTTATCAGTTTTTTCAGCTGACGCATCGGCCGACATTCACCAACCAGATGTTCAATCTGTGGCTCATCCTGGGAAGGTGCCGTCGCAGACGAAGAGTGCGACTGATGAAACGCCATTAAAAAGAGTTGCTGATCCTGGATGGTATGTAACTGACCTATTATCAGTTCGCTTTTATCATCAAACGACACCACATGCTGCATATGGCCGCTGGTAAAATTACGTTCAAAGGTGAGCGGGCGAAAATGAATACTCTGGCCAATCATATTTCCCTGCGTCGCCCCGAGCACTTTTAACGCCGTCTGGTTAGCAAACTTCACGCGATTATCACCGCTCACCACCAGCACACCCTGATCCATATTTTCAATCATGGTTGAAAATATCTTCTGGATATTATCGGCACCATTCTGATCGTCCAGCAATTTGGCAACAAATATAGAGGAAACATGACGGACATAATCTGAAAATTCATGCAGATTATCATTTATGTGTTCCTGCTGCTCGTGGGTTACGGCAATCAGGCTGATAACGCCGACGCACCGATCCTGGTAGATAACCGGGGTGCCGAGAAAGGCTTTTTCTTTACAGTTGTCTTTACTGGTACATCCTTCACAGAGGGGGTCGAATCGTGAGTGAGTAACCACTTTTTCTTGCTTTGTTTCAAGAACATAGCGAAGCAATCTGGAATCCGCATTCAGCTTGCGACCAAGAGAGCGGCCGTAGGCACCCGTACCTGCAACACGACAAAGCTCTTCATCAACAATTTCAACATCCAGCTGCAGCACGCTTGAGAGCATGCGTGCAAAGCGCTGAATAGTAGGCTGTATTTGCATCAAAACTGATAATGTGTTTGAGGGTATCATAACGTAACCTTTGAATATCATAACTGGCTGATATCTATAGAGGTGTAAGAATTCTTATTGTTATAGAGCCATGATACTAACTTAGCGCCCACCAATATTGATAAAGATACGCTTTCTTTATCATTACTTGATAAAAATATGGAAGAAGCATCACATTTTCATATCAATATGAGAATCCTTAGGGTGGTTTTATCAAATTGGCGGATTTTCTAAGTTCCTCTCACGTTATTTCCCCTGCCGTACAAAAATTGACAAATTCATCCTTAAAAGCCAAACGTTTTCGTTTTTTAAAATAAGCCTCTCAACTGACTTTTTTCGTGATTTGAATCACATAATCCCTGCCATTTTTACGCCAAAACGGCCCTTTCGAACGAACTGGCACACTTATTGTTAAGTCATGAATATCGCTGTCAGTCACAGCCGATACGACAGCACATTCGTCATAAACGCCAGTCATTCACTACCAGGACTCAAAAATGAAAACTGTTAACGAGCTGATTAAGGACATCAATACGCTGAACTCCCATCTGCATGAGAAAGATTTTCTGCTGACGTGGGAACAGTCACCCGACGAACTGAAGCAGGTACTGGATGTTGCGGCGGCACTGAAAGCGCTGCGGGCCGAGAACGTTGCCACTAACGTCTTCAACAATGGCCTTGGCATCTCCGTCTTCCGTGATAATTCCACCCGTACCCGTTTCTCTTATGCTTCAGCGCTGAACCTGCTGGGACTGGCGCAACAGGATCTGGACGAAGGTAAATCTCAGATTGCGCACGGCGAAACCGTTCGTGAAACCGCCAACATGATCTCCTTCTGTGCCGACGCTATCGGTATCCGTGATGACATGTACCTCGGCGCGGGCAACGCCTATATGCGTGAAGTGGGTGCCGCACTCGACGACGGTCACAAACAGGGCGTACTGCCGCAGCGTCCGGCGCTTATCAACCTGCAGTGCGACATCGACCACCCGACTCAGTCCATGGCTGACCTCGCCTGGCTGCGCGAGCATTTCGGCTCTCTGGAAAATCTGAAAGGTAAGAAAATTGCCATGACCTGGGCTTACTCCCCGAGCTACGGCAAGCCGCTGTCAGTGCCGCAGGGCATCATCGGCCTGATGACTCGTTTTGGTATGGACGTCACCCTGGCGCACCCGGAAGGGTATGACCTGATCCCGGACGTCATCGAAGTGGCAAAAAACAACGCCAAAGCCTCTGGTGGTAGCTTCCGTCAGGTGACCGACATGGAAGAAGCGTTCAAAGATGCCGACATCGTGTATCCGAAGTCCTGGGCGCCTTACAAAGTCATGGAAAAACGTACCGAGCTGCTGCGTGCCGACGACCACGACGGCCTGAAAGCGCTGGAAAAAGCCTGTCTGGAACAGAACGCCAATCACAAAGACTGGCACTGCACCGAAGAGATGATGAAGCTGACCAAAAAAGGCGAAGCGTTGTATATGCACTGCCTGCCAGCGGACATCACCGGTGTGTCCTGTAAAGAAGGTGAAGTCACCGACGGCGTCTTCGAAAAATACCGTATCGCAACCTACAAAGAAGCAAGCTGGAAGCCATACATCATCGCCGCGATGATCCTGTCCCGCAAATATGCAAAACCAGGTCTTCTGCTGGAACAGCTGCTCAAAGAAGCAAAACCACGCGTCAAATAATACCCCTGGCCGGCCCCGTCGGGTCGGCTTCAACACCTCTGTAATGAAGGATAAGGACAGAATATGTCTGCTTTCTCACTGAAGATGGATATTGCCGACAACCGTTTTTTTAATGGTGAAACCTCACCGCTATTTTCGCGCCAGCAGGCGCAGCAAGCGCGTCATTTCCACCAGAAAATTACCGGCTACCAACCGACACCGCTGCATTCCCTGAACCAGCTGGCTGGCCTGTTCGGCGTAAACAAAATCCTCGTGAAAGACGAGTCACAACGTTTTGGCCTCAACGCATTCAAGATGCTGGGCGGCGCCTATGCTATCGCGCAGCTGTTATGTGAAAAATACCATTTAGATATCAACGCGTTTTCCTTCGACACCATCAAGTCGAGCATCAAGGAAAAAATGACCTTTGCCACTACCACCGACGGCAACCATGGCCGCGGCGTGGCGTGGGCGGCAAAACAGCTTGGACAGAACGCGGTGGTGTACATGCCGAAAGGCTCCGCCAGGGAGCGTGTAGATGCGATTTTACGCCTCGGCGCTGAGTGCATCGTCACCGACATGAACTACGACGACACCGTGCGCCTGACCATGAAAAAAGCGCAGGAAAACGGCTGGGAAGTGGTGCAGGACACCGCCTGGGAAGGCTACACCAAAATTCCAACCTGGATAATGCAGGGCTACGCCACGCTCGCTGACGAAGCAGTAGAACAGATTGCAGCAATGGGCATTGCTCGCCCGACTCACGTTTTCTTACAGGCAGGCGTCGGCGCGATGGCTGGCGGCGTGCTGGGTTATCTGGCTGATGTTTATGGCCCGAAACAGCTGCACTCCGTCATCGTTGAACCCGAGCTTGCGGACTGCGTGTACCGCTCCGGCGTGAAAGGCCAGATTGTCAACGTCGGTGGCGATATGGCGACCATCATGGCAGGCCTCGCCTGCGGCGAACCGAACCCGCTGGGCTGGGAAGTACTGCGCAACTGCGCCACCCAGTTTATTTCATGCCAGGACGCCGTCGCGGCACTCGGCATGCGCGTGCTGGGCAACCCGCTCGGTAACGACCCGCGCGTCATTTCCGGTGAATCCGGCGCCGTTGGCCTGGGCATTCTTGCCGCCGTTCACTACCACCCGCAGCGCGAAGCCCTGATGCAGAAACTGGGCCTCGACAAAGACTCCGTCGTACTGGTCATCAGCACCGAAGGCGACACCGACGTGAAACATTACCGGGAAGTGGTTTGGGAAGGCAAACACCCGGTAGCACAGTAACCGAATTTTAAATTTAGTTTCCCGCGATGAGCGGGGAACATGAACTGGAGAAATTACGATGGCTAAGCACATCCCATTCAAACTGATTCTGGAAAAAGCAAATCACTATCAGGCAGACATGACCCGTTTCTTACGCGACATGATTGCCATCCCGAGCGAAAGCTGCGACGAAAAACGCGTGGTACATCGCATCAAAGAAGAAATGGAAAAAGTCGGCTTCGATAAAGTCGAAATCGATCCGATGGGTAACGTGCTGGGCTACGTTGGCCACGGCCCTCGCCTGGTGGCGATGGATGCGCATATCGACACCGTGGGCATCGGCAACATCAAAAACTGGAACTTCGATCCGTATGAAGGCATGGAAACCGATGAGCTGATCGGCGGACGCGGCGCGTCTGACCAGGAAGGCGGCATGGCTTCTATGGTTTACGCCGGTAAGATAATCAAAGATCTTGGTCTGGAAGATGAGTACACCCTGCTGGTCACCGGTACCGTTCAGGAAGAAGACTGCGACGGGCTGTGCTGGCAGTACATCATCGAGCAGTCCGGTATTCGTCCGGAGTTCGTGGTGAGTACTGAACCGACCGACTGCCAGATCTATCGCGGCCAGCGCGGACGCATGGAAATTCGTATCGACGTGCAGGGCGTGAGCTGCCACGGCTCAGCGCCAGAGCGTGGCGATAACGCCATCTTCAAAATGGGCCCGATCCTGGGCGAACTGCAGGAACTGTCCGGCCGTCTCGGCAACGATGAATTCCTTGGCAAAGGTACGCTCACCGTTTCTGAAGTCTTCTTCACCTCTCCGAGCCGCTGTGCCGTTGCAGACAGCTGCGCGGTCTCTATTGACCGTCGTCTGACCTGGGGCGAAACCTGGGAAGGTGCACTGGACGAAATCCGCGCCCTGCCAGCGGTACAGAAAGCAAACGCCGTAGTCTCTATGTACAACTACGACCGTCCGTCCTGGACCGGCCTGGTGTACCCGACCGAGTGCTACTTCCCGACCTGGAAAGTAGAAGAAAACCACTTCACCGTGAAAGCCCTGAGCAACGCCTATGAAGGCCTGTTCGGTAAAGCACCGGTCGTCGACAAGTGGACCTTCTCTACCAACGGCGTATCCATCATGGGTCGTCACGGCATTCCGGTAATCGGTTTTGGCCCGGGCAAAGAGCCAGAAGCTCACGCGCCGAACGAGAAAACCTGGAAAGCACATCTGGTGACCTGTGCCGCCATGTATGCCGCTATCCCGCTGAGCTGGTTAGCAACAGAGTAATCATCCCCTGTCATTCCCCCGCCACCGTGCTGGCGGGGGCTGGAGACCAAAATGCGCGTACTGATTAAAAACGGCACCGTCGTCAATGCCGATGGTATGGCGAAACAGGATCTGCTCATTCAGAGCGGTATCATTCGCGAAATTGCCGACCATATCACCCCGGAACTGCCCTGCGAAATAATTGATGCGGAAGGCTGCTACGTCATGCCAGGCGGCGTCGACGTTCATACTCATTTCAATATCGACACCGGAATGGCGCGCAGCTGTGATGATTTTTTTACCGGTACCCGCGCCGCTGCGTGTGGCGGTACAACAACCATTATCGACCATATGGGTTTCGGCCCGGCAGGCTGCAAACTGCATCACCAGCTTGAGGTGTACCACGGCTACGCCGCCCACAAAGCGGTTATCGACTACAGCTTCCACGGCGTGATTCAGCACATCAACCACGCTATCCTCGATGAAATTCCGATGATGGTTGATGCCGGGATCAGCAGCTTCAAGCTCTATCTCACCTACCAGTACAAACTGAACGATGACGAAGTACTGCAGGCGCTGCAGCACCTGCATCGTGCCGGGGCGCTCACCACCGTTCACCCGGAAAACGATGCGGCGATTGCCAGAAAGCGCATCGAGTTTCTCGCCGCGGGCAAAACGGCCCCGAAATATCACGCCTTAAGCCGGCCGGCAGAATGCGAAGCGGAAGCGGTTTCGCGGATGATTAATCTGGCAGCGCTGTCGGGTAACGCTCCGCTGTATATCGTCCACCTGTCCAACGAACTGGGGCTGGATTATCTGCGGCTGGCAAAATCACGCCAGCAGCCGGTATGGATAGAAACCTGCCCGCAGTATCTGCTGCTGGATGACCGCTGCTACGAGCAGGAGGACGGGCTGAAGTACATCATGAGCCCACCGCTGCGTAACGCGCACAACAAAGACGCGCTGTGGTGCGGCATCAGCGATGGCGCCATCGACGTCGTCGCCACCGACCACTGCGCCTTCTCTATGGCCCAGCGCCAGCAGCTTTCCGGCGGTAATTTCAGCCGTTGCCCGGGCGGACTGCCTGGGGTGGAAAACCGTCTGCTGCTGCTGTTCTCCGAAGGCGTTCTCGGTGGGCGTATCACCCCGGAGCGTTTTGTGGCGCTCACCAGCGCTAATCCGGCGAAGCTTTTCGGCCTGTGGCCGCAGAAAGGCCTGCTTGCCCCGGGCGCCGACGGCGACGTGGTCGTTATCGACCCGCGCGCCACCACCACCATTCGTCATGCCGACCTGCACGACAACGCCGACTACTCCCCCTGGGAAGGCTTTGTCTGCCAGGGTGCCATCCGGCACACGCTATCGCACGGCCGGGTCATCTTTAGCGACGGCGTCTTCTCAGGCATCGCCGGGCAGGGGCGCTTCCTGCGCCGTAAACCCTTTTCTACTCTAAATAATTCGAGTTCCAGGAAGGCGGCAAGCTCGCGAATTCCAGGAGCATAGACAGCTATGTGACTGGGGTGAGTGAGCGCAGCCAACGCACATGTAACTCAAAGAATGACGAGTAGCCATGACTACCGCAGCGGGGACTTTCCCGCAGGGTCAATAACAACGAAGTGAGGAATAGATGAGTAAGAAAATTGTTCTCGCCCTCGGCGGGAATGCCTTAGGTGATGACCTTGCCGGGCAGATGCAGGCGGTAAAACTGACCGCGCAGGCGATCGTCGATCTGATTGCCCAGGGTCACCAGGTTGTGGTTACCCACGGTAACGGTCCACAGGTAGGCATGATCAACCTGGCCTTTGAAGCAGCGGCAAAAACCGAAGCCCACACCCCAATGCTGCCGATGTCGGTCTGCGTGGCGCTGAGCCAGGGCTACATCGGTTACGATCTGCAAAACGCGCTGCGCGAAGAGCTGCTCTCCCGCAACATGCAGGTGCCGGTAGCAACGTTGATTACGCAGGTTGAAGTTGATGCGGGCGATCCAGCGTTCAAAAACCCGACCAAGCCTATCGGCTCGTTCTTCAACAAAGAAGAAGCCGACCAGCTCTCCCGCCAGGGCTACACCATGGTAGAAGACGCCGGTCGTGGCTACCGCCGCGTAGTGGCTTCGCCGAAGCCGGTCGACATCATAGAAAAAGAAAGCGTGAAAGCGATGATGGAAGCGGGCCAGGTCGTGATCACCGTCGGTGGCGGCGGTATCCCGGTAACGCGTGAAGGCAACCACCTGCGCGGCGCCAGCGCGGTTATTGATAAAGACTGGGCCAGCGCGACGCTTGCGGCAATGATCGACGCGGACATGCTGATTATCCTTACCGCCGTTGAAAAAGTGGCGATCAACTTCGGCAAGCCGAACGAACAGTGGCTCGACCGCCTGTCGTTGAGTGACGCAGAACGTTTCATCGAAGAAGGTCACTTTGCTAAAGGCTCAATGCTGCCGAAAGTGGAAGCTGCGGCATCGTTTGCCCGCTCCCGCCCGGGCCGCGAGGCGCTGATCACCGTGCTGAGCAAAGCCAAAGAAGGGATCGAAGGGAAAACCGGCACCGTTATCTGTCAGTAAGGGGATATTCGGGGCAACAAAAAACCGGAGCAATGTGCTCCGGTTTTTTTATAACGTTAAATCAGGCGACCGTCAGCACCTGCTGGGTAGACTTTACGCCCTTGTGCATCAGCATCATCAGCGCTTCCAGAACGCCGCCACCAATCGCCCGGGCCTTGTCAGAAACGCTGGTATAGTCTGCCCCCTCGCCGCGAGGATCGATATCACCGATTTTGAAGCCACTGTTCACCACCAGCCCATCGCTGAGCAAGCCGCGAACCATACCGGAAAGCGGCGCCAGAATTTCGGTTTCCCCGATGCTGGCAATCACATCGCCTTCATTCACGATGTCGCCCAGCTGCACCCTGGCGCACATAATTCCCGCCATCGGTGCGCGGATCACCCGGCGCGAGGTATGCCCCTGAATATTACCCGGGATCCCGGTGTTTTCCTGAGCGCTGCCCTGATAAATCACCTGTCCCAGCCAGTGACCGCGATTCGTTTCGATCACGGCATTGCAGTCCTTCCCGGCGCAGAAGCCTGGGCCAAGGGCGATGGTTATCGGTGCCAGCCCGCAGTGGGTACCCATATTCTCTTTCGCCAGAATCGCATCAACCACGCATCCTGGTTTGAGCAGATGCAGCGATTCGCACAGCGGATCGATAAGGATCGGAATAACGCCACTTTCAGCCACCCGAATGGCCTCTTCGGCAGAATTCACCTTGCGCGCCGTGACGCCCTCAACCTGCATCTCTTCCTGGAAAATCGCTTGTGCAAACGCCACGCTGCGGCGGATAACCGTGGGTTTATCCACCTCCAGCATGATGACTTTAAAGCCCGCATGATACAGACGCAGCGCCACGCCGGTGGCGATATCCCCGGCGCCGCGGATAACCACGCGCTGGTGCTGTGACGGATGTGTCGCCGCCATCATCAGCCCACCTGGAGCCTGATTTTTTATCTGCAGGATTTCCGCCAGCACGCTGATGGCGATTTCATTCGGTGTTTCTGCACCAATGTTGTAGCCCACCGGTGCATGCAGACGCTGAATCAACGCCTCGTCTACTCCGCTCTCGCGCATCTGACGTAAAAAGACCTGCACCTTGCGACGGCTGGCCAGCAGCCCAAGCCACGCGGCAGGCTGTGCAATAAGCTTATCCAGCGCTTCCCGATCTTTGTTATTGGTGGCAATCAGCACGAAGTTGTCTGGCGTTATCGCCAGTTTGTCGACCGCCTCAGAAAACGACTCGGCGTGGATCAGCTGTGCTGAAGGGGGAAAATGCTGTGGGTTGAGGCTTTCAAGATAAATGTCGGCGACTGAGATTTCGAACCCCAGCAGCGCGGCTCCCTGGGCAATAGCCCGATTGACGTGCCCGGCACCAATCAGCACCAGGCGGGGCCGAAGCCCGTGTACGCTGATATAAACCGACATTGCTCCACCGCAGTCCGAACCGACGGCGTCGTTACCGTTGCGCGCCATCCGGCCATGAAACAGGCGTGGTTCTTTGCAGCGCAGTGCGTCCAGCGCTTCATCAATCACCTTGCGCTCGACCATGCCGCCACCGATGGTGCCGACTATCGTTCCGTCTTCGCGAATCAACATTTGGGCGGAATGGCGCGGCGTTGATCCCCGGCTATCAACAATCTGTGCCAGCGCAAATGGACGGTTTTGTTCTTCAAGTTTTGCAGCTTCTGAGAAAATATTCATAAAAACCTCAATGGATATCCTTTCTGATGATCCGGTCGCCCGGACCTGCTATCTCACAAATCTGCGTGTTATTGCCGGGATTTCCTGCACGGCCCCGATCCAGATGGCCTCCACATCGCTGCATTCCAGTAGCGGCGTTAACATGTCTCCGGCAATATTCTCATTTTGAGAATATTGATTAATCAGCCAGATGCGACGGCAGCCCTCCGGCACGTTTTTAAACGCGCCCAGCGGGTGCTGAACCAGGCGGATCAGCGCAGCCACATCCAGCGTCTCGCCAGCTTCAACACCGGTTAAGCGGCTAAAACCAGGCCAACGATGCACGTTGGACGGTCCCACTTTTTGTCCGAGCATTTTTCCCCCGGTCACGGCAATCACACAGCAGCTACACTGTGGGATGCAAGGTTCATGCTCATTTGGCGCCTTAAGTGCAAAACCGTGAGCGCCGTCAGCTTCTACCAGAATCACGTCGACATCGGCGCGTGCCACCAGCACATCAATCTGCTCAGGAGAAAACCCACGAACCTTGCCCACGGCAGGAAGCAAGGTAGAGAAGCAGCCCAGCAGCGGCTGCTGGAAAGCCGGGGCAGGAAGTGTGGAAGGATCGCGGCACAGCAGTACCGGGCAGGCATCGGGGACAAACATATGCGTGGTAGTGGTCAGCAGCACTCGTCTTCCCGCCTGCTGCAAAAGCGTCGCCAGCCAGAAAAGCAGGCTGGTTTTCCCCCCGGCGCCCACCGCAGAGATAACCAGTGGTCGCGAAGAAGCGTTTAAATCAAAAAAGAGATCGTCGGTCTGCGGTATATTTTTCATTCGCCAATTTATACAGAGAGTGTTATGCAACAGGTCGATTGTATTATTACCGCCGCGGGACTTTCGTCACGAATGGGGCAATGGAAAATGATGTTACCCTGGCGAGATGGGACAATTCTTGATGCAAGTATTAAAAATGCGCTGCAATTCTGTTCACGAATTATATTAGTAACGGGACATCGTAGTGATGAACTTCACGAAAAATATGCCGGGCGAGTAAATATTAGTCTGGTGTATAACGCCGATTATGCGACCGGGCTTTTTTCCTCGGTCAAAGCCGGGGCCACAATCGTCAATACGGATTACTGTTTCATCACCCTGGGTGATGTCCCCTGCCTGCCGCAATCCGTCTTCCATACCCTGTGGTCGCAGCGTGGCGCAGAAGCGCTGCTGCCGGAGCACGGCGGCACGCCAGGGCACCCTATTTTGCTAAGCCGCGAACGGCTCCAGCACACCGTCAGCCAAACGTCGTATAGCTCAATGCGTAAAGCACTCCTCGCGTCACCGCACCGGCGAATTGACGTCGGCGATCGCGGTATCATTTTTGATATTGATACCCCTGACGATTTTATCAACCTGCAAACGATTTATCGCGACTGAATTAAAAAGTCAATCGTTTGCGCGGGCGGAAATAAACTCTTCGCAGGCTTTATTATCATTCTGATAGGGTAAAACAGATTTTGAGAAATAATAAACCCCGACAGTAATGAGTGAGTTTAATTCTCATTTACCCCACGTGAGACATTTCACAAAAAAGGATTAACTTTCGAAGTAGTTCACAAATTTAAACATATCCAACTTCGCAACAGAATAACTGGTGCGATTGTTGCTCCATTAACCCTCAATCTATCGGTATTCCCGTGATGCCGAATGTTGATTCCACCTGATACACCACTGTGTATGAAAAAAAAGGAGAGGGTTATGGGTGATATCATGCGTCCCGTCCCATTTGAGGAACTTTTGACGCGCATTTTTGATGAGTACCACGATCACCGCTCAATTTTCGGTATTCCTGAGCAGCAATTCTATTCACCAGCCAAACAACATGATACCCGGGTTTTTGGTGAAAGCTGCGCCACGCCAATCGGCCCGGCCGCCGGTCCACACACCCAACTCGCACAGAACATCATCACCTCCTGGCTGACCGGTGGGCGCTTTATTGAGCTGAAAACCGTCCAGATCCTCGACCGCCTGGAGCTGGAAAAACCGTGTATTGATGCCGAAGATGAGTGCTTCAACACCGAGTGGTCCACGGAGTTCACTCTACTGAAAGCCTGGGACGAATATCTGAAGGCCTGGTTTGTGCTGCACCTGCTGGAAGAAGTGTTCCCGCTGACGCCGTCATCATCCGGAAAATCCTTTATTTTCAACATGAGCGTGGGCTACAACCTCGACGGCATCAAGCAACCGCCGATGCAGCAGTTCATCGACAACATGATGGATGCCTCGGCGCATCCGAAGTTCGCCATGTACCGCGACACGTTGCAGCGCTGGCTGAACAATGAAGCCTTCCTTGACCGCCACCAGCTCAACGACATTCGCCCGCAGTTAAGCACCCTTTGCGAGCGCATTCCGGCATCCATGGTCCATGGCGTAACGCTCTCTACCATGCACGGCTGCCCGCCAGATGAAATTGAAGCCATCTGTCGCTACATGCTCGAAGAAAAATCACTCAATACCTTTGTGAAGCTAAACCCGACGCTGCTCGGCTACGCCCGTGTGCGCGAAATCCTCGATACCTGCGGCTTCGACTACGTTGGCCTGAAAGAAGAATCCTTCGATCACGACCTGAAAATCGGCCAGGCGCTCGAAATGCTGGAACGCCTGATGTCACTTGCCAAAGACAAGCACCTCGGCTTCGGCGTTAAGCTCACCAACACCCTGGGCACCATCAACCACAAAGGGGCGCTGCCGGGTGAAGAGATGTACATGTCCGGGCGTGCGCTGTTCCCGCTGTCTATCAACGTAGCCGCCATGCTGTCCCGCGCCTTCAACGGCAAGCTGCCTATCTCCTACTCCGGCGGCGCCAGCCAGCTGACCGTACGCGATATCTTTGAAACCGGTATTCGCCCGATAACCATGGCAACCGATCTGTTGAAACCGGGCGGTTACCTGCGCCTGAGCGAGTGTATGCGCGAGCTGGAGCAGGCCGATGGCTGGGATATGACCACCATCGACGTCGCTCGTCTGGATGCGCTGGCAGAGCGCGCGGTCAGCATGGAGTACACCCAGAAACACTGGAAGCCAGAAGACCGTATTGAAGTCTCGGAAAAACTGCCACTCACCGATTGCTACGTGGCACCGTGCGTCACCGCCTGCGCCATCAAACAGGATATTCCTGAGTACATTCGCCTGATGGGTGAGCAGCGCTACGTTGAAGCGCTGGAGCTCATCTATCAGCGCAACGCCCTGCCGGCAATCACCGGCCATATCTGCGATCACCAGTGCCAGTACAACTGTACTCGTCTGGATTACGACAGCTCCCTCAACATCCGCGAGCTTAAGAAAATCGCGCTGGAAAAAGGCTGGGAAGGCTACCAGGAACGCTGGCACAAGCCGGCTGGCTCTGGCTCACTGAACCCGGTAGCGGTGATCGGCGCAGGCCCGGCGGGTCTGGCAGCGGGTTACTTCCTTGCCCGCGCTGGCCACCCGGTCACACTGTTTGAGCGCGAAGCCAACGCCGGCGGCGTGGTCAGAAACGTCATTCCCCAGTTCCGTATTCCGGGTGAGCTCATCCAGCAGGATATCGATTTTGTCGTCGCCCACGGCGTTAATATCGTCTACGGCTGCGAGCCGGATCTGACTGTCGAAAAACTGCAGGAAGACGGCTTCAAATACGTGCTGGTCGGTGTCGGCACCGACAAAAACAGCGGTATCAAACTGCGCGGCGATAACGCTAACGTGCTGAAGTCACTGCCGTTCCTGCGTGAATACAATCGTGGCGTGGAAATGCATCTGGGTAAACACGTGGTGGTTATCGGTGCCGGTAACACCGCGATGGACTGCGCGCGGACTGCGCTGCGGATGCCAGGGGTTGAGAAAGCCACCATCGTTTACCGCCGCTCGCTGCAGGAAATGCCAGCCTGGCGTGAAGAGTACGAAGAAGCGGTACATGACGGCGTTGAATTCATGTTCCTCAGCAACCCGGAACAGTTCGATGCCGACGGCACCCTGACCGTACGCGTCATGCGTTTAGGCGAGCCGGATGAAAAAGGCCGTCGCCGCCCGGTTGAAACAGACGAAACCCGCACCATGCACGTGACCACGGTGATCACCTCGATTGGCGAGCAGCAGGACTGCGACGCGCTGGAAGCAATGGGCATTCCGATGGATGCCAGCGGCTGGCCGGAAGTTAACGCTGAGGGCGAAACACGGAAAAATGGCGTATTCCTGATTGGCGACGTCCAGCGTGGACCATCTTCCATTGTCTCGGCGATTGGTAACGCTCGCCGCGCGTCCGACGCCATCCTTGCGCGAGAAAACATCCGTTCACACCACAGTGACAAGCACTGGAACAACGTCGACCCGGCGGAGATCTATCGCCGTAAAGGGGCGATTGTTATCGAAAACGTTGGCAAAGACGATCGCGACGCCTTCGTGGCGCAGGAAGCCTCACGCTGCCTCGAATGTAACTACGTCTGCAGTAAATGCGTCGACGTCTGCCCGAACCGCGCCAACGTCTCCATTGCCGTACCAGGCTTCCAGAACCGCTTCCAGACGCTGCACCTTGATGCCTACTGCAACGAGTGCGGTAACTGCGCCCAGTTCTGCCCATGGCAGGGTAAACCGTACAAAGACAAGCTCACCGTATTCAGCCTGCCGCAGGATTTCACCAACAGCACTAACCCTGGCTTCTTTGTGGAAGACGACCGGGTACACGTGCGCCAGGGCAGCGAAACCTGGGTTCTGAATATCGATGAGGGTGGCGAGTTTGAGCAGATCCCGCCACAGCTGGAAGACATGTGCCGCATCATCAGCCAGGTACATCAACATCACCACTACCTGTTGGGAGGCGTCGAAGTATGAGTATGTTAATCCTGAAAAATGCCACCGCCGTGCAGCTTTATCCGGCGAGCGTGCAGGAAAACGTCGATATCGCGATTGAAGGCGATGTGATCCGCGAAGTAGGGAGTGCGCTGAGCCAGCGCTACCCCGATGCGCACGTTAAAGAGATGCACGGCAAGATTGTGATGCCGGGGATCGTCTGCTCGCACAACCACTTCTACTCTGGCTTGTCACGTGGGGTTCAGGCCAACATCGCCCCGTGCCCGGATTTCATCTCTACGCTGAAAAACCTGTGGTGGAGGCTCGACCGCGCGCTCGACGAAGAGTCTCTCTATTACAGCGGCCTTATCTGCTCGATGGAGGCTATTCGCAGCGGTTGTACTTCGGTTATCGACCACCACGCGTCGCCAAACTACATTGCCGGTTCCCTGAGCCAGCTGCGAAACGCCTTCCTGAAAGTGGGTCTGCGTGGCATGACCTGCTTCGAAACCACCAACCGTAACGGCGGGCAGAAAGAGCAGCAGGACAGCGTGGAAGAGAATATCCGCTTCGCTCGCGAAATTGACGCCGCCCGTACCAAAGGTCAGGAACCTTACCTGGTCGAAGCGCACATCGGCGCCCACGCGCCGTTTACCCTCTCCGACGAGGGGCTGTCGATGCTGCGCGAAGCCACTATCGCTACCGGTCGCGGTCTGCACATCCACGCGGCTGAGGATAAATACGACGTTTCTCACAGCCATCATCACTACGGTAAAGACCTGCTGGAAAGACTGGCGGAGTATGACCTGATTAACAGCAAAACGCTGGTCGCGCATGGCCTGTATCTTTCCGACAACGATATTCGTTTGCTGAATGAAAATGACGGTTTCCTGGTGCATAACTCGCGTTCAAACATGAACAACCAGGTGGGCTATAACCATCGCCTGACCGAGTACCGCAACCTGGCGCTCGGCACCGACGGTATCGGCTCCGACATGTTCGAGGAGCTGAAGTTTGCCTTCTTCAAACATCGCGATGCCGGTGGCCCGCTGTGGCCAGACAGCTTTGCTCGCGCGCTGACTAACGGCAACACGCTGTTAAGCCGCAACTTCAACGCCAAATTTGGGCGTCTGGAAGCCGGATACAAAGCCGATCTGACCATTTGCGATTATGCCTCGCCGACGCCGCTTATTGCCGAGAACATCGCCGGTCATCTGGCGTTTGGCATTAGCGCGAATAACGTGAACAGCGTGATGGTGAATGGCGCGATGATTTACGAAGATCGCGAATTTGCCTTCGACTATGAGCCTATCTTCGCCGAAGCGAGAAAAGCTGCTGCGAAACTATGGCAGCGCATGGATGCACTGAACTAAACCCGTGACCTCCCCGCCGCTGCGGGGAGGTGCCGATGAGGATGAATTCATGATTGAGCAATTTTTCAGACCAGACTCCATCGAACAAGCGCTGGAGTTAAAAAGCCACTACAAGGAGCAAGCCGTCTGGTTTGCAGGCGGCAGTAAGCTCAATGCCATGCCCGGACGCACCGATAAGCGTATCGCCATCTCGCTGGAAGACCTGTCCCTGGACTGGGCCGACTGGGATAACGGCTGTCTGCGCATCGGGTTGATGTCCAGACTGCAGACGCTCCGGGAACTCAACTTCATCCCCGACGCCCTGTATGACGCGCTGGGGTTCATTGATTCTCGTCACCTGCGTAATCAGTCGACTCTCGGTGGTGAAATTGCCGCCTGTCAGGAAGAGTCGGTGCTTATTCCGGTACTACTGGCACTGGATGCGCTGCTGGTATTTGCCAACGGTGACACGCTGCCGCTCGAAGCCTGGCTCGCCTCCCGCGACGATCAGCTGTTAACCGAAATTGTTATCCATGATCCCTTCCGTGCCTGCGCAACCCGGCGCATCAGCCGTTCCCATGCCGGGCTCTCGGTGGTGACTGCCGCCGTTGCCGTCACCAACAAAGGAGAAACGCGCATCGCCATTGACGGTGTTGCAGACATTCCTGTTCGTCTGCGTGACGTCGAAGCACAGCAGCTGGAAGGTGAAGCACTTGAGCACGCCGTGCGTGAGGCCGTCTTCCCGCGCGCGGATATTCGCGGCAGTGCCGATTATAAACGTTATATCGCAGGAGTGGCGGTAGCGGACCTGTTCGCTGACTGCCAGCAAATGGGAGAGGAATTAGCATGATCATCCATTTCAATCTGAATGACAGCGTGCGCGAGCTGAAAGTCGCACCTGGCGAAAACGTTCAACGGCTACTGTTTAACTTAGGGATGCACTCCGTACGTAACAGCGACGACGGCTTCGGCTTCGCCGGTACTGATGCCATTCTGTTCAACGGTCGCATCGTCAACGCCTCGTTACTGATTGCCGCACAGCTCGATAAAGCCATCGTGCGTACCGCTGAATCTCTGGGGAGCTGGAATCAGCTGAGCCTTGTGCAGCAGGCCATGGTCGACGTTGGCGTGGTGCAGTCGGGTTACAGCGATCCGGCCACCGCACTCATCATCAGCGATCTGCTGGACCGTATTACCGAGCCAACTCGCGACGAGATTGACGATGCCCTGTCCGGCATTTTCAGTCGCGATGCCGGGTATCAGCAGTTCTACCAGGTTATCGAGCTGGCGATTGCCCGCAAAACGAATCCGCAGCTGGCCTCTGAATACGCCCCCACCTTCCGCGACGATCTCGCGGTTATCGGCAAGATCCACCCGAAATCAGACGCCGCGAAAATGGTGCAGGCCAAACCATGCTACGTGGAGGACCGCATCACCGCAGATGCCTGCGTCGTTAAGATGCTGCGCAGCCCGCATCCGCATGCGCTCATCACCCACCTCGACGTCAGCAAAGCAGAAGCGCTGCCCGGGGTTGTCCACGTGATCACCCACCTGAACTGCCCGGATATTTACTACACGCCGGGTGGCCAAAGCGCCCCAGAGCCCTCACCGCTCGACCGCCGTATGTTTGGCAAAAAACTGCGTCACGTTGGCGATCGCGTTGCCGCCATTGTTGCAGAGAGCGAAGAGATTGCCATGGCGGCAATGGCGCTGATTGAGGTGGAGTACGAGGTCCTCAAACCGGTAATGTCTATCGACGAGGCGATGGCGGAAGATGCTCCGGTTATCCACGACGAACCGGTCGTGTATGGTGTCGGCGCGCCGGATACGCTGGAAGAAGATAACCATCACGCCGTCGATCGCGGCGAGCATATGATCGTTAACTTCCCAATCGGCGCCCGTCCGCGTAAAAACATCGCCGCTGGCGTTCACGGCCATATCGGTGACGTAGCGCGCGGTTTTGCCGATGCGGATGTCATCATCGAGCGTACCTACCGTTCCACTCAGGCGCAGCAGTGCCCGACGGAAACACACATCTGCTTCACCCGTATGGACGGCGATCGTCTGGTGATCCACGCCTCTACCCAGGTACCGTGGCACGTGCGCCGCCAGGTAGCGCGTATCGTCGGCATGAAGCAAAACAAGGTTCACGTCGTGAAAGAGCGCGTGGGCGGCGGCTTCGGTTCTAAGCAGGACATCCTGCTGGAGGAGGTTTGCGCCTGGGCGACCTGCGTGACCGGGCGTCCGGTCTATTTCCGCTACACCCGTGAAGAAGAGTTTATCGCGAATACCAGCCGCCACGTGGCGAAAGTCACCGTGAAACTCGGGGCGAAAAAAGATGGTCGCCTGACGGCTATCGACATGGATTTCCGTGCCAATACCGGCCCTTACGGCAACCACGCGCTGACGGTGCCATCTAACGGCCCGGCGCTCTCGCTGCCGCTGTACCCGTGCGACAACGTGAATTTCACCGTCACCACCTACTACAGCAACATCTGCCCGGCCGGAGCCTACCAGGGCTACGGCGCGCCAAAAGGCAACTTCGCCCTCACCATGGCGCTGGCAGAGCTGGCAGAACAGCTGAAGATCGATCAGCTCGACATCATTGAACGCAACCGCGTTCACGAAGGCCAGGAGCTGAAGATCCTTGGCGCTATTGGCGAAGGGAAAGCACCGACGTCGGTGCCAACCGCCGCCAGCTGCGCGCTGGAAGAGATCCTGCGCCAGGGTCGTGAGATGATCCAGTGGGATTCTCCGAAACCGCAGAACGGCGACTGGCGCACCGGGCGTGGTGTGGCGATCATCATGCAAAAATCCGGGATCCCGGATATCGACCAGGCCAACTGTATGGTTAAGCTGGAGTCGGACGGCACGTTCATTGTGCATTCCGGCGGTGCGGATATCGGGACCGGTCTTGATACCGTGGTCGCCAAGCTGACCGCCGAGGTGCTGCACTGCCCGCTTGAGGATGTGCACGTGATTTCCGGCGACACCGACCATGCGCTGTTTGATAAAGGCGCCTACGCCTCTTCCGGCACCTGCTTCTCCGGCAACGCGGCGCGCATGGCAGCGGAGAACCTGCTGGCGAAAATCCGCTTCCACGGTGCTGCACTTCTGGGTGAACCGGAGGAAGACGTCGAGCTGGTGGCACCGGGCGTCGTGCGCGGTAAGAAGGGTGAGATAAGCTATGCCAAAATCGCCCACGAGGCCGAGACCGGCACCGGCTTTGGCGTGCTGGTTGCGACAGCCTGCTATACCTCTCCGGACTTCGCCTTCCCGTATGGGGCTAACTTCGCGGAAGTGGCGGTGAACGTACGCAGCGGTGAGATACGGCTTGAGAAGTTCTATGCCCTGCTTGACTGCGGCACCCCGGTGAACCCGGACCTGGCGCTGGGGCAAATCTACGGGGCTTCCCTGCGTGCTATCGGCCACAGCCTGATGGAAGAGATTATCTACGATCGTGAAGGTCACCCGATCAACCGCGATCTGCGCAGCTATGGCGCACCAAAAATTGGCGACATACCGCGCGACTTCCGTGCGGTACTGGTGCCAAGCGACGACAAAGTGGGTCCGTTTGGCGCGAAGTCGATCTCTGAGATCGGCGTTAACGGCGCGGCCCCGTCTATTGCCACCGCGATTCACGATGCCTGTGGTGTGTGGCTACGTGAATGGCACTTCACACCGGAGAAAATACTCACCGCACTAGGCAAACTGTAAGCATCGTCATTGAACGGGGCTGCCCCGCAGCCCCACACAGGTTTTACCGCATCTGCTGATCATCACTATATGAGAGACATTCTCAGGGATAGCTGTACCTGACGTTCCAGTTTGACGGTTAAGCGGATGGTAAGCAGTCGTTTCAGATGATCAAATTTACTTTGAAGGAGTGAAGGGATGTCTGATATTACCCAGTCCGAATCCGATCTTATTTATAAGCTGGAAGATAAACCACCGATGAGACAGGGCCTGCTTGGCGCCATTACTCATCTGCTCGCCATTTTTGTTCCGATGGTCACCCCCGCACTGATCGTCGGTGCCTCACTAAAGCTCTCCACCGAAACCACCGCCTATCTGGTCTCTATGGCGATGATCGCCTCCGGCGTAGGCACCTGGTTACAGGTTAACCGCTACGGACGAGTCGGCTCTGGCCTGCTCTCCATTCAGTCCGTTAACTTCTCGTTCGTGACCGCAATGATCGCCATCGGGACCAGTATGCGCAGCGACGGCATTCACGAAGAGCTGATTATGTCTTCCCTGCTGGGCGTGTCGTTTGTCGGCGCCTTTCTGGTCGTTGGCTCCTCTTTCGTGCTCCCTTATCTGCGGCGTGTCATTACCCCAACCGTCAGCGGCGTTGTGGTACTGATGATTGGTCTGAGCCTGATTAAGGTCGGTATTATCGATTTTGGCGGCGGTCTGGCCGCCAAAAACAGCGGCACTTTCGGGGATTATCAGAATATCGGTCTCGGCCTTCTGGTGCTGCTGGTGGTTATCGGTTTCAACTGCATGCGCAGCCCGTTAATGCGCATGTGTGGGATAGCCGTCGGGCTGATGGTGGGGTATCTCGTCGCGCTGTGCCTCGGCATGGTTGATTTTAGCGTGATGCGTAACCTGCCGCTCATCACCATCCCGCAGCCGTTCAAGTACGGCTTCTCCTTTGATTTTCACCAGTTTCTGGTCGTCGGCATCATCTACCTGCTGAGCGTACTGGAAGCAGTTGGCTCCATCACCGCCACCGCCATTGTGTCTCAGCAGCCGGTCGAGGGAGATGAATACCAGCAGCGGCTGAAGGGCGGCGTGCTGGCAGACGGCCTGGTGTCGGTGATTGCCTCGGCGCTCGGTTCGCTGCCGCTCACTACCTTTGCGCAGAATAATGGCGTTATCCAGATGACCGGCGTGGCGTCGCGCTATGTCGGCAAAATCATCGCCGTGCTGCTGGTTATCCTCGGCCTGTTCCCGGTTATCGGCCGCTTCTTTACCACTTTTCCGGCTCCGGTGCTCGGCGGTGCGATGACGCTGATGTTCTCGATGATCGCCATCGCCGGGATCCGCATCATCATCACCAACGGCCTGAAGCGCCGTGAAACGCTGATTGTGGCCACGTCCCTCGGGCTCGGCCTTGGCGTCTCTTACGATCCAGCTCTGTTCCAGGCGCTGCCCGCGTCTATCTACGTGCTGGTCGAAAACCCTATCTGCGCCGGGGGCTTAACCGCCATCATCCTTAACTTGCTCATTCCTCTACGCCGCGAAGAACCGGTTATCGCCACCGACGCTACCGTTAACGAACTGGAATAAAAAGGAAATCAGTATGTCAGGAGAACACAACTTAAAAGCCGTACGTGGCAGCTTCCTTGACGTCACTCGTACCGTTGAGCATCCGGAAGAAATTGAATCGGCGCTGCGCTTTATCGAAGACGGTCTGATGCTTATCCGCGAAGGGAAAGTCGAGTGGATTGGCGAATGGGAAACGGGTAAAGAGATGGTCCCGCCCTGCGTTCGCGTGCGCGACTATCGCGGCAAGCTGGTGGTCCCCGGCTTCGTCGATACGCATATCCACTACCCGCAGAGCGAAATGGTCGGTGCCTACGGTGAACAGCTGCTGGAGTGGCTGAACAAACATACGTTCCCGACTGAACGTCGCTACGCCGATCTCGAATATGCCCGTGAGATGTCGTCGTTCTTTTTAAAACAGCTGCTGCGCAACGGCACCACCACCGCGCTGGTGTTTGGCACCGTGCATCCGGAATCCGTAGACGCGCTGTTCGAGGCCGCAAGCCACATCAATATGCGGATGATCGCCGGTAAGGTGATGATGGACAGGAACGCCCCGGACTATCTCCTCGATACGGTGGAGAGCAGCTATCAGCAAAGCAAAGCGCTCATTGAGCGCTGGCACAACCATGGCCGCCTGCAGTATGCCATTACGCCGCGCTTTGCGCCGACCTCCACGCCGGAGCAGCTGGCCGTCGCCCGCCGTTTGCGCGAAGAGTATCCCGATACCTGGGTACATACACATCTGTGTGAAAACGTGGATGAAATCGCCTGGGTTAAGGCGTTGTTTCCGGAGCACGACGGCTACCTCGACGTCTATCACCAGTTTGGGCTGACCGGCAGAAAATCGGTCTTCGCCCACTGCGTACATCTGGAAGAAAAAGAGTGGGATTGCCTGCGCGACACCCGCTCCTCTATCGCCTTCTGCCCGACCTCCAACCTGTATCTCGGCAGCGGGTTATTCAACCTGCAAAAGGCCTGGCACAAAAAGGTGGCGGTCGGGATGGGGACCGACATTGGCGCCGGAACCACCTTCAACATGCTGCAAACCCTGAACGAGGCCTACAAGGTGATGCAGCTGCAGGGGGCCAGACTCTCGGCTTTCGAGGCCTTTTACCTCGCGACGCTTGGTGGCGCGCACTCGCTGGATCTCGACCACTGTATTGGCAACTTCAATATTGGCAAAGAGGCTGACTTTGTGGTGCTGGAACCTACCGCCACCCCGCTTCAGCAGCTGCGCTACGACAACTCGGTGTCACTCATCGACAAGCTGTTCGTCATGATGACTCTGGGCGATGACCGTTCCATTTATCGTACTTATGTTGATGGCCGTCTGGTTTATGAACGTACCTGACGCTATTTCCACTATCAAGCAGGGGAATGACAATGGCAGACGATTCGCTTAACACACCGGGTACCGCGCAACCGCGCAGCGCCCTCGACAACTACTTTAAAATCACCGAACGCGGCAGCTCAACCCGCCAGGAGATACTCGCCGGTTTAACCACCTTTCTGGCGATGGTGTACTCGGTCATTGTGGTGCCGGGCATGCTGGGCAAGGCCGGGTTTTCACCGGGTGCCGTTTTCGTTGCCACCTGCCTGGTGGCCGGGTTCGGCTCGCTGTTAATGGGGCTGTGGGCTAACCTGCCGATGGCTATCGGCTGTGCGATTTCACTCACCGCCTTTACCGCCTTCAGCCTGGTGCTGGGGCAGCATATTCCCATCCCCGTCGCGCTGGGAGCGGTGTTCCTGATGGGGGTTATCTTCACCGCCATCTCGGTAACCGGGGTGCGAACCTGGATCCTGCGCAATCTGCCGATGGGGATAGCGCACGGCACCGGGATCGGCATTGGGCTGTTTCTGCTGCTAATCGCCGCAAACGGCGTGGGTCTGGTGATTAAGAACCCGCTCGACGGGATGCCGGTGGCGCTGGGGGCCTTCACCTCGTTCCCGGTCGCCATGGCGCTGCTCGGCCTTGCCGCTATCTTTGGTCTGGAGAAGAGCAAAGTGCCCGGTGGGATCCTGCTGGTTATCATCGCAATCTCTATTATCGGGCTGATATTCGACCCGGCGGTGAAGTACCACGGTCTGGTCGCGATGCCGAAGATGCAGGATGAAGCGGGAAATTCGCTGATGTTCACCCTCGACATCATGGGTGCCCTGCAGCCGTACGTGCTGCCGAGCGTGCTGGCGCTGGTGATGACCGCGGTGTTTGATGCCACCGGCACCATCCGCGCGGTGGCCGGCCAGGGGAATTTACTCGATGAAAACAATCAGATAATCAACGGCGGAAAGGCATTAACCAGCGACTCGGTGAGCTCTATCTTCTCGGGCCTGGTGGGTGCGGCTCCGGCTGCGGTGTATATCGAGTCCGCCGCCGGAACGGCTGCAGGTGGGAAAACGGGCCTTACCGCCGTAGTGGTTGGCCTGCTGTTCCTGCTGGTGCTGTTCCTGTCACCGCTGGCGTACCTTATCCCCGGCTATGCCACGGCACCGGCGCTGATGTATGTGGGCCTGTTGATGCTGAGTAACGTCACCAAACTCGACTTCAACGACTTTATCGACGCCATGTCGGGGCTGGTTTGCGCGGTATTTATCGTTCTGACCTGTAACATCGTAACCGGCATCATGCTGGGCTTTGTCACCCTGGTGGTCGGCAGGGTCTTTTCCGGCGAGTGGCGCAAGCTGAACGTCGGTACCGTAGCGATTGCCATCATTCTGGTGGTGTTCTACGCGGGAGGCTGGGCTATCTAAACTAAAAAGCCGGGTTAGCATGATGCTACCCGGCTTTTTTACGCCCTGCGGTTAACGAGTGTGGTTAACAGGAATAGAGGCCCGCACTGGCAACCACTCTCTGTCTTTGCAACGCCACCAGCATTTCATCGGTCATGACACTCAGGGCAAACGTCGGACAAACCTCGACGCAGGCGGGCCCCTGCTCACGGTGACCACAGAGATCGCACTTCACAATCGCTGGCGGCTGCTTCGCTGCCACTTCAATGGTAATTGCGCCAAACGGACAGGCCACAGCGCAGCTCTGGCAGCCGATACAGCGCGAAGGATCCGCTTCTACCGCCTCTTTACCCATCCGCAGTGCCGCCACCGGACAAGCGGCAACACAGGGAGCGTTTTCACACTGATGGCACATCACCGGCACGCTGAGATGGTCAAGGCGCAGCACCTTGAGCCGCGGGGCAAAAGGCGCTGACGGCGAAACGTGCTCCAGCGCGCAGGCCACCTCACAGGTTCTACAACCAATGCATGCTTCAGGACTGGCAACGATAAAACTGGTCATGTAGCCTCCTCGTCAAACATGGTCAGCATTTCGCGGGCTGCCTGTCGACCGGCGACCATCGCCGTCACCACCAGATCGGCGCCGTGCACGGCGTCACCGCCCGCAAAAATCTTCCGGTTACTGGTTTGCGTGGTACCGCAACCTTTCCCGCCGGTGCGAATTTGCCCCCAGCGGTCAAGCGCCACGCCCTGCCCGCGCAGCCACGGCATCTCGTGGGCCTGGAATCCAAAGGCCATGATCAGCACGTCGGCGGCTAACTCGAATTCCGAACCGGGGATCGGGCGCGGACGGCGACGACCATCCGGCCCCGGCTCGCCCATCTCGGTACGGATAAGGCCGATGGCGGTCACCTGACCTTTGCGCCCCCGCGAGATGTACTGCGGCTGAACGTTAAACAGAAACTCCACGCCCTCTTCCCGGGCATTAACCACTTCTTTTTTCGAGCCCGGCATGCTCAGCTCATCGCGTCGGTAGGCGCAGGTCACGCTGGCGGCACCGCGACGAATCGAGGTTCGCAGGCAGTCCATGGCGGTATCCCCCCCGCCCAGCACCACCACGTTTTTCCCCTGGATTTCGGTTAACGGGTACTCGCTGCTCTCTTCAAGCGACATCACTTCGCGGGTGCTGGCAATCAGGAACGGCAGCGCCTGGATAACCCCCGGTGCATCTTCCCCTTCCAGCCCCGCCGCCATCAGCCCGTAGGTGCCAACGCCGAGGAATACCGCATCGTAATCGTTCATCAGGCTGTCGAACTCGACGTCGCGACCCACCTCCTGATTGAGGTGGAACTGGATCCCCATGTTGCTGAAGATCTCACGACGCATGCTGAGCACGGTTTTATCAAGCTTGAACGGCGGGATCCCGAAGGTCAGCAGACCGCCAATTTCCGGGTGCCTGTCAAAGACGTCGACCTTCACGCCAGCGCGCGCGAGAATATCGGCGCAGCCCAACCCAGCCGGACCCGCGCCGATAATGGCAACGCGTTCGGCGCGTGGCTGCACGGCGCTAAGATCTGGCCGCCAGCCCATCGCCAGCGCGGTATCGGTGATGTAGCGCTCGAGGTTACCAATGGCCACCGCACCGTTGCGGCTCTTCAGGGTACAGGCGCCTTCACACAGGCGGTCCTGCGGACATACGCGGCCGCAGATTTCCGGCAGGGTACTGCTGTCATGGCACAGCTCGGCGGCCCCAATGATGTCGCCCTCATTGACCAGACGGATAAAATCAGGAATGTGGTTGTGCAGCGGGCAGGTCCAGTTACACCACGCCTTCTGCGCACAGTAGAGGCAACGGGTGCTTTCATACTCGGCTTCACGGGCATCAAGCCCTTGATAAATCTCTTTGAAATGGGTTTTTCGCTCCTGCGCCGGAACCTTGCTCGCACCTTTACGATCGGTCCTGTCGAGCAGGATTTCCTTACGGGAAGGCGTTTTCGCCTGCGCCGACTGACCCTGCGCGGCGCGCACCCGGCGGCTGTTGCGCAGCTGGTTCAGCCCGTCTTCATCCATCAGCCGCAGCGCCTGCGTCGGGCAGTTCGCCACGCAGGCTGGCTTACCCGAAGGATGCTGCTGGCAAAGATCGCATTTGTGCGCCAGCAGCGGCGCCTCTTCGTTAGCCGCAACCATGTCGATCGCGCCAAACGGGCAGGCGATCACACAATTTTTGCAGCCGATACATCGGGATTGATCGAGCTGAACGCTACGGTTTTCTACCCGCAGGGCATCCGTTGGACAAGAGGTGACACAGGGGGCATCGTTACAGTGGCGGCAGGTTGTCGTGCTGCTTGAGGTTTCTTTGGCAAAAACGTGGATCCGGGGCAAAAACTCGCTGCGATGCTGTGGCCAGCCATCCTGATGGTGTGCCGTGACGCAGGCTACTTCACAGGCATGGCAACCAATGCACTCAGACGCATCGGCGACAATAAATTTATTCATGCGCTACCCTTTTATTGTTTTAACTTCAACAGAAGGTCGCGATGCAAAAACCGGGCTTATTTTCTTCGCAGGGTCAGTCTTAATCCGTTTTTGCGAGGCACTTCAAAAAAAGCCGCGAATGCGACCAGCGAAAAATAATCACGCTGCGGATCTCTCTCAGCCAGAATCATCTTGCGATTCAGAATGATTAATTTTCTCTCAATTTGAGAAAAGAACGTCGCGCTATTCTTTCACTTTTCTCCTCTCCAGACCGCACCAGACGGCCTTTCTGTGATTGTCGCCGCATTTCAAATACTTTCCTCCTTTCGAACGAAAAACTGGCACTCGATAAGCATGTACTCAGCGGTGTTACTTTTCATCATTCTGTACTCTCCCACAGCCGGGCCAGGAGCGCCGGAAAGACGGGTAAACAAGGAGAAAAAGTTATGAGCGCCATAGATTCTCAGCCACCATCGGTCTCTGGCAGCCCCCACGAAATTGATGAGGTGGATCGGATACTATCCCCAGGAAAGCTTATCATTTTGGGCTTGCAACACGTTTTGGTTATGTACGCTGGCGCTGTCGCCGTGCCCCTTATGGTGGGCGACAGGCTGGGCCTTAGTAAAGAAACCATCGCTCTGTTAATCAGTTCAGATCTCTTCTGCTGCGGTATCGTCACGCTGCTGCAGTGTATTGGGATCGGGCGATTCATGGGGATACGTCTACCGGTGATTATGTCCGTCACCTTTGCGGCCGTGACACCAATGCTGGCAATCGGTCTTAACCCTGATATTGGGCTGATGGGGATCTTCGGCGCCACTATCGGTGCCGGGATCATCACGACGCTGCTCGCGCCCCTGATTGGCCGTCTGATGCCGCTGTTCCCGCCGTTGGTCACCGGGATTGTCATCACCTCCATCGGCCTGAGCATTATTCAGGTGGGCATCGACTGGGCCGCCGGCGGCAAAGGCAACCCGGAGTACGGTAGCCCTATCTATCTGGGGATTTCGTTTGCCGTTCTGCTGTTTATTTTGTTGATTACCCGTTTTGCCAAAGGCTTTTTGTCGAACGTGGCGGTACTGCTGGGGATAGTCTTCGGCTTTGTGCTGTCGCTAATGATGAATGAAGTTAACCTCGCCGGACTGGGGGAAGCGAAATGGTTCGCCATCGTCACCCCGATGGCGTTAGGCACCCCGGTGTTCGACCCAATCTCGATTCTGACCATGACCGCCGTGATGATCATTGTCTTTATCGAGTCGATGGGGATGTTCCTCGCCCTGGGCGAGATAGTCGGCCGTAAGCTCACCTCGCAGGATATCATTCGCGGCCTGCGCGTTGATGGCGTCGGCACCCTGTTTGGCGGCATCTTCAACAGCTTCCCGCACACCTCATTCTCCCAGAACATCGGGCTGGTGAGCGTTACCGGGGTATACAGCCGTTGGGTGTGTATCGCCTCCGGTGCCATTCTGCTGATTTTCGGTATGGTGCCGAAAATGGGAATACTGGTTGCCTCAATTCCGCAGTTTGTCCTGGGCGGAGCGGGGCTGGTGATGTTCGGAATGGTGCTGGCAACCGGGATCCGCATCCTGGCACGCTGCAACTACAAGACGAATCGCTACAACCTGTATATTGTCGCCATCAGCCTGGGGGTCGGCATGACGCCCACCTTATCGCAGAACTTTTTCTCTAAATTTCCTGCCGATCTGCAGCCGCTGCTGCACAGCGGGATCATGCTTGCCACCATTGCGGCGGTAACCCTGAATCTGTTCTTCAACGGTTACAAGCACAATACCGGGCTTGCAGAGGAAGATCCTAACGCGCCGAAGCGGTCACCACGTACCGTGCGCATGTGGTTGTTAATGCGAAAAGTGAAGAAGAGTCAAGACGATGAGTGACAAAATGGCTTTTGCGCTGCGCTGTCTGCTGGGGACGCTGCTGCTCATGCTAATCTCGATCCCAGTGGTGTCAGATTGTGTTGCCATTGCCATTGAAAGCCGTTTTCATTATTTAATGCTGATGATGTAACACACCGACCAGCCCGAACCACATGCGTTCGCCGCTGGACAAGCACTAAAGAAAACCCCGCCATATGGCGGGGTTTTTGACTTGCGGGATTTACTCGTCGAAGTACCAGTAACCCTGGTTCACCAGCGCCGTCAGTTCGGCAATGAAGGTCGGGTTCTGCAACGCGTCGCCCAGCTCTTCCTGCCCGAGCAGGGTGTAACGGCACAGCGCATCGGCGGCGGTCGCATCGCTCACGTCTAACGGCTCGCTGTTCACGAAGCAGCTACCGCCCACGTTCAGCACCCGCAGCCCGCTCAGACGAGACAGCACTTCGCCACCGAGCAGCGCATCCTGCAGCTCATCCGGCGTGTACGGCGGCTCGGCCGGGGCAATGTCCAGCTCGTGGCGCGGCGTAGTGACAAAGCTGCCGAACCACTGAGTGAAGTCTTCCGGCTTGCTTATCATGTCGAACATCATCTGGCGAAGACGCGCCATCTCATACTCTTCCACCCGGCCCGGGTGCTCGCGGCAGGTGAGATCCGGATCGCTGTAGTGTTCACCGCCAAGATCGTTTTCCAGCGCGTAGTCGGCAAAGCTGCTGATGAGGTCGCGACCGTTCGGCCCACGGAAACCCACGGAGTAGTTCAGCGCGGTTTCATGGGTGAAGCCGTCATGCGGGAATCCCGGCGGAATATAAAGAATATCGCCCGGCTCGAGATCTTCATCGATGATCGGCTCAAACGGATCGACGTGCAGCAGCGCCGGGTGCGGGCAGAACTGACGCATCGGCAGCTTGTCGCCCACGCGCCAGCGGCGGCTTCCCATGCCCTGGATGATGAACACATCGTACTGATCGATGTGCGGGCCAACGCCACCGCCCGGCACCGAGAAGGAGATCATCAGGTCGTCTAACCGCCAGTCCGGCAGAACGCGGAACGGACGCACCAGCTCAGCGGCAGGCGCATGCCAGTGGTTCACCGCCTGCGCCAGCAGCGACCAGCCGGTTTCGCCTAAGCCATCGAAATCTTCGAAGGGGCCGTTGCTGGCCTGCCATTTACCGTTGAAATGGCTGACCAGGCGGCTGTCGACTTCCGGCTCCATTGCCAGCCCCGCCAGTTCGTCTGGCGTGATGGGGTCAACGAAGTTCGGAAAAGCATTTTTCAGAACAACAGGTTTTTTTTGCCAGTATTTCTCTAAAAATTCCGGCCAGTTCAGATTCAGTTGATACGCCATAGGTCACACCAATGAGAGGACAAACGGGCCTGATTATAAAAAAGCTCAGGCCGCATTTGCCTTGTCAGCGGTCAACCTTTCGGCACCTAAGGTGACGTTTGTTTTATCACCTTGTTAACGTCGTTGCTGTTCACCTCCGGCGCGCCGTTGCCCCAGCTCTCTCTGAGGTAGTTGGTGACGTCGCGAATATCGTCGTCGCTCATCACGTCGCCATAGGCAGGCATACGGAACGAGACGCTGCCTTTGGTGTTCGGGGTTTCAGCCCCCTGCGCTATCACCCGGATGAGCGGCGTTGGGTCCGCCACCTGCAGCATCGGGTTACCGCTGAGCGCCGGCACGTTATCATCGGTACCCTGCCCTGACGGGCCGTGACAGGTAGAACAGTAGCGCATATAAAGCGTTTTACCGTCCAGATTCGAGGGTACATCCGCCAGCGGCGGCATCGGCGACGGTGCTGCGCTGCTGCGGTTGAGGCTCAGCAGGTAGTGGACGATGGCGTTGGCGTCGTTGTCGGTCAGGTACTGAGTACTCTGCTCAACCACCTCGACCATCGAGCCAGAAATCGCCGCATGTTTACTGCGCCCTGTAAGCAGCAGCGCCTTCAGCTCTTCCGGCGGCATGTTAATGGTGCGCAGCGACGGCGCATACCAGCCGTCAATCATCGCCCCGCTGAGGTACGCCGGATCGCTGTCGTCGTAGGCTTCTTCGTTCATTGCCGCGCCGCGCGGGGTATGGCAGGCCCCGCAGTGCCCAGCGCCCTGTACAAGGTACGCCCCACGTTTCACCAGATCGCCGTCGTCGTCAGCCGCCTTCACGTCGGCGGGCGTGTCGGCATACAGCGCATTCCAGATGTGCAGCGGCCAGCGGGCGGAGAGCGGCCACGGGATCTCGCTTTCACGGTTAGCGGTGGCGGAAGGCGGTACGTCATGCATGAAATAGTCATACAGCGCCTTCACGTCTTTATCCGACATTCTGGCGTACGACGGATACGGCATCGCCGGGTACAGCGGGTGCCCGTCTTTCGCTATCCCCTGACGAACGGCTTTTTCGAAATCTTCATAGCTGTAGTTGCCGATACCATGGGTTTTGTCCGGCGTAATGTTAGTGGAGAAAATGTCCCCTACCGGAGTGGGAAACCTTTTGCCACCGGCGTTGGCCTCCCCGCCCTCGGCGGTGTGGCAGGCCATACAGTCGGCAACGCGGGCAACGTACTCCCCTTGTGGAAGTGCGGCGTGGCTTACCGCCGAGAACAGCAGGCCGGCAAGAATCAGTCCAGTACGCATGATGTCACCCCATAGCCTTAAGTTCGTTAACCGCGCGCCAGGCCTGATCGATTGCCGCGTGGGCATAGGCGCTCCAGTCGGAATCCGAGTTGGCGATGGCGATACGCCCGACGGGTTTTCGCGCCCGCTCGACGATTTCGGCCTGTTTGTCCATATCGTCAAACAGCGCGTTGGCGTAATAAGCATAGCCGTGCGCCCAGCGGTTGACGGTAATGGCGGCGATATCACGCTCGTGGTCAAATCCGGCGCTGCCGAGCATCTCCTGCAGCTGATCGCGGATCATCTTTTCGTGAGCATCAAAAGAGGTTCCCAGCAGGAACGCACGCCCTTTGCGGAACTGCTCGCGGGCGCTCATGTTGCTGCCGGGGTAGGTCGGCACGTACACCATATGCAGCACCATCGGTTCGTCCGGCGACTGCGGATGCTGATAGCTCCCGAGGCTTACCGGATAGTCCAGCTTCACGCGGCTGTACGGAGCAGCGGGAGAATAGAATTCGTGGATCCCCAGCTTCATAAACGGCTGCCAGTTTTTCACTACCACGTTGGTGTACACCAGCGGCGCTTTCACGTTGAGACGCAGATCGTCTTTCTGCTCTTCCGGGGTTTCCGGCACCAGGTACGGCACCATCATGTTGTAGCCCGCCATCACCGCGTTACGTCCGCGCACGCGGTGCGGCTTGCCGTCGTTCAGGTAGGTGACGACCACGCCGTCGTCGGTATTGGCGGCGTTAACCACCACGCTATTCAGGCGAATACGCGCCGGGTTTTGCGGCTTGTCGAGGGTCGAGTAGTCGAGGCGCGAAGTGATGGAGTCTTCCATCGTGCTCCCAGGCAGCGCCTGCGGGATCAGATGGCGGATCATCAGGCGCGTCAGCCCGGCGTTACCGTCCGGGAAGTGGTACACGTAGGGCTCTTCGAGATCGGCCAGCGCTTCACCGTCGAGCGGTGGCAGGCCCATGCCCTCCATCCCCGGCAGGGCGCAGGCGCGGGCGTCAGCGCAGGAGATCCCCTCGATGCCGATAGCGAAAAAGTCATTCGAACGCTGCTGGAAATAGAGCAGCGCCATCTTGCTTAAACCCACTTTCTCACTGAGGAACTCGTGATAACTGTGGCCATCGAGCCATGCGCTTTTCTCTTCAACCGTCATCCCCGGCAGGTAGTCGGAGGGATTCACGTGCAGCGTAATCAGCGCCTTGCGATCTTCCTCACTCAGCGGGAAGTCGTTGATGAACGCCTCGATGGGGCGACCGTTCAGGCGGTCGTGCGGGATATCGTCCGACACCGCGCGCCCCGGGTCACCGCTGACAATTTTCGTCTCGCCGAAGTGCTTCTTATCAAAGAACACGCCGCGGCTGAGCTGATGGTCCGGATAGAAATTGACGTCAAAACCGGCTTTCATGCGGCTGACGCTGATGCCGAGATCCGCCATCAGCTTGTTCACCACCGGGCTGAAATTATTGGCTGGCGACTGAAACGCCTCGCTGCCGCCGTAGCCGATAAGGGTTTTACCCTCAACGGTGAATTCGTTGCGCTTGGCGTGACCGCCAAAATCGTCGTGGTTATCCAGCACCAGGATTTTGCTCTCTTTTCCTGCCAGCTGCTGCCAGAAACAGGCGGCGGCGAGGCCGCTGATGCCGCCGCCGACGATAACCAGATCGTACTCTTCCTCGACGGGCAGGCCATCAAGAGCAAAGTTTTCATGCTCCCGACCCAGCGCATGCGCCATTTCAAAGGAGCCGGGGTGGTTGCCGCGCAGGCCGGTCAACGCGGGCGGATAATATTCGCCATGAATCACCGCGCCCGCTTTGCCTGCCGCCCGAACCAGATCGAGCGGGGTTAACCCCGCCGCGATGGTAATGGCCACACCGTTAAGGAAGTCGCGTCTGGTAATCGCCATGAGTGTCCTTGTTATTCGTTGATATCACACATGATATGTTTCACTCGAGTATACTCATCAAGTGAATAAGATGAGAGATCTTTGCCATAACCGGACTTCTTGAAGCCCCCGTGCGGCATCTCGGCGCACAGCGGGATATGGTTGTTGATCCACACGGTGCCGAAATCGAGCCCGATGCTGAAACGCTGGGCGCGGCCATGGTTGCTGGTCCAGACGCTGGCGGCAAGGCCATACTCCACGTCGTTGGCTTTGTGCAACGCCTCCTCCTCGGTGGTGAACGCCTGAATGGTCATCACCGGGCCAAACACCTCATGCTGAATGGCCTCGTCGTGCTGCTGCAGGCCGGAGATAATCGTCGGTTCAAAATAGAAGCCCGGGCCTGACCCCGGACGACCGCCGGTTTCAATACGGGCGTGCGCCGGCAGGCGATCGATAAAACCTTTAACCTGCTCCAGCTGATTGCGGCTGTTCAGCGCGCCGTACAGCGCATCGCGGTTGTCCGGAGTGCCGAAGGTAATGGTTTTGGTTTTTTGCACCAGCTTTTCGAGGAAGGCCGGATATGCAGACTCCTCCACCAGCAGGCGTGTGGCTGCGGTGCAGTCCTGACCGGCGTTGAAGAACCCGGCGGTAGTGATGAACTCCACCGCGCGATCCAAATCCGCATCAGCAAAAACCACCACCGGCGCTTTCCCCCCCAGCTCTAAATGCGCTTTGGTCAGGTTAGCTGCCGCAGAGGCCGCCACCTGCAGGCCCGCGCGTACCGAACCGGTGATTGAGACCAGCGACGCCTTCGGGCTTGAGACTATCAGCGAGCCGGTTCCGGCCTTGCCCAGCACCACGTTGAACGCCCCCTGCGGGAACAGCGGCGCCGCCAGCTCAGCCAGCATCAGTGTGCTGATGGGCGTGGTGTCACTCGGCTTCAGCACCACGGTGTTACCCGCCGCCAGCGCCGGGGCAATTTTCCACACCGCCATCATGAACGGGTAGTTCCACGGCGTGACCTGGCCGACGATCCCCAGCGGCTCGCGGCGAATGGTTGAGGTAAAACCGTGGGCGTACTCCCCGGAGGCTTTCCCCTCCAGGCAGCGGGCGGCACCGGCGAAAAAGCGAATGGCATCGCAGGAGGCCGCTATCTCTTCTTTTTCAATAAAATGACGCAGCTGCCCGGTCTCCTGGCTCTGGGCCAGCGCCAGACGCTCGACGTTGCGCTCGATTTCATCGGCAAGCTTCAGCAGCGCTTTCTGCCGCTCTGAGGGGGTTGAGGTTTTCCAGACTGCAAACGCCGACTTCGCCGCCGCATAGGCCTGCTCCACCTCCTGCTCGCCGCCGTCCGGAGACAGCGCATAGGTTTCGCCATCCACCGGGCTTACCAGCGCAAACAGATTGTCCTGCCGACCTTCTACATACTGCCCGTTAATGAAATGCTTCAGGGTTCTCATCACTGTCTCCAGCCGTTAAATCATAAAGTATCTTAGTTAATATATTTAGAATAATTGGCTTTCAATCATGTAACATTGACAACATGAAGCACATCGCATTTTTAACTTAATTTTCACATATCATTAACGGGAACGCACCTTCCCGGGACGAGGATCGCGCCGCCATTCTCCCCTCGCCTGCATAGCGGGCATATGTTAAGAATGGGGCTGTTTCAGGGAGATATTCACAAAAAAATTATGATTACTCATGCCGTCATCTTTGCGCCAATCGGACAGGTCAGCCGTTCCGATCAGATAGTCCAGCGACTGTCTAACGCCATTATTACCGGCCTGCTTGAGCCGCATGAACAGCTGCCCAACGAGGCCGATCTGGCAAAAATGATGGGCGTTTCCCACATCACCATCCGGGAAGCGCTGAATACGCTGAGGGCGAACAACCTCATCCACACGGTGCGTGGCCGCAACGGCGGCAGCTTTGTGTGTGAGAAGCGCGCCGCCGCGAACGGCGACCTGCACCCGTTTCGCACCATCAGCACCGACTATCTCTCCGACCTTGGCGAGATGCACTGCGCGGTTATCAGCCACAGCGCCCGCCTGGCGTCGCGACGGATGACGGAAACTGACATGGCGCGGCTACAGGAGTTTGTCGGGGTACTGAAAGCGGCGAACACGCCGGAGCTGAAAACCCAGGCCGACATGCGCTGCCTGCTGACGATTGCCGCCAACTCGCACTCCGCGCGGCTGGCAAGCCAGGAGCTGCAGCTACAGGCCGAGTGGGCCTCTCTGGTGGCGGTGCTGTACCGCTCCGACGAGATCCACCAGCAGGTGGTCAGTTTGTATGAATCGCTGAGCGCGGCACTCTCTCGCCACGACGAAGCCGGTTCCGTGCAGGCGGCCACCCAGTTGATTGATACTTTTACGTTCCATCTTATTGAAAACAAAATTAAATATAACGAAAACTGAAGAGCAATGAGCGAAGGCAGGAATGACGATGCGCTTACCCGACGCCCTCAGGGCGATGACCGACAAGATTGAGGACATTACCCGTTCCACCGTGGAGGCCACCGTCGCTCTGGCGCGGGAGATCCAGCACTCCGTCGCCGAACAGCCCGGCAGCTCTACGGACATGTTTTTGCTGCCGTCGGTGAAAACCGTTCTCCAGCAACACATCAAAACCTCGCTCAGCCAGACGCCCTACTGCTCTGGCGCCGGGTTCGCCAGCCATATCGCCAGCACGCCCACCAGCCAGGAGTTCTGGGTACTGGAGTGGTGGTACAAACGCGCCGACGGCGTGGAGCAGGTTAACCTGGAACTTGACCAGGCCACCCAGCAGCGCCTTGATTTCCGCACCTTCGAGTGGTTTCGCCACTCGCCGCCGGACGGCCGGGCCTATATTCACGGGCCGTACGTCGACTATATCTGCAACACCTCCTACACTCTCACCTCGGCGGTGCCGGTGTACAGCAAAGGGCAGTTTATGGGCGTTGCCGCCATCGACATGCTGGTGAGCCGCATTGAAGACGAACTGCTCCCCTACGCCCGCCAGCAGCGGGTCGTGCTGACCAACCTCGATAAGCGGATTTTCTTCTCAACCTGGCCCCGTTACCGGGTGGGGGATTTGCTGGATACCGGCGAACTGCAGCAGTGCTATCAGAGCGATTATTTCCGTTTGTATCAGCTCTAGAAGTGGAGTTGTCGGGTGCGCTACGCTTACCCGACCTACATTCACGTAGGCCTGATAAGCGCAGCGCATCAGGCAAAGCTAAAACTACACTTCCGCGTTGAGCTGCTTCGCATAGGCAATCGCATCATTTTCCGGCGCATTCGAACGCCCAAACGGGCGGGCCAGCGCCATATACAGCAGCCCTGTCAGCACGACGATCGCAAGCCCTACCAGCACCGTCCAGCGGTCGATAAAGCTGCTGCTCTCCGCCGGCTGCGCCAGCAGCCAGATCCCGCAGACGCCATAGGCCAGCGCCAGCACGTTCACCAGCATGCCCCACGCGCCCACGGTCCACTCCCCGGCCGGTTTCCAGCCCTTCAGACGCTGACGCAACGCCGCTAGCACCACCATCTGGAAGGAGATATAGATCCCGATAACCGCGAAGGCGGTGATGCGCGACAGATTATCCGGCTGGAAGTAGACCCACACGCAGATAAGCACCGGCAGCAGGCAGCTGACGATCATCGCGTTATCCGGCACGCTGTTTTTCGACAGCGTCGACATCCACTTGCTGCCCGGTAACATCTGGTCGCGCGAGAAGGAGAAGATCAAACGGCTCAGCGCCGCCTGCAGCGACAGGATGCACGACAGCATGGCGACGATCGCCACGACGATAAACACCGTTGCCCCGGTCGGCCCCAGCGCTTCGTTAAGGATAACCGGGATAGGATCGGCGGTTTTGCCGTTGACGATATTCACCAGATTCGGCGAAGAGAGCAGATAGCCCAGCACCGAGATGATCGCCGAGATCGCGCCAAACACGATGCTCAGGATCATCGCCACCGGGATCTTCTTGCCGGGGTTTTTCACCTCTTCCGCCACGTTGCCGCAGGCCTCGAAGCCGAAGAACATGAACAGACCCATCAGCGCGGCGGACATAAACGCCGTCTGGTAGCTGCCGTCTTTCGCCAGCACGCCCATGGAATCAAACACCACCGAGAACGGCTGCGAGCGGTGGAAGATCAGCAGATAGATACCCAACGCGATGACGCTGACGATTTCGCACCAGAAGCCGATTTTCGCCACCCGGGCGAGGTTTTTGGTGCCCGACATGTTCACCGCCATCATCACCAGCAGCAGCACGACCGAGGTCATCAGCATGTTGCCCGGCGAAGTGGCAAAGTGGAACAGCGAGGCGACGAACGTGGAGGTGTATTCGGCAATGGAGGTAACGGTGACGACCAGCGCCCACAGGTAGATCCACGCGGCGATCCACGCGTATTTTTTGCCCCACAGACGGCGCGCCCACGGGTACAGACCGCCGGTTATCGGGTACTGCGAGGCCACTTCGCCAAACACCAGCGCCACGAGGAGCTGCCCGCAGGCGACGATCAGGATCCACCATACCGCCGGTGGGCCCGCCAGCGTGACCGCCAGCGCAAACAGGGAGTACACCGCGGTGAGCGGCGAAAGGTAGGTGAACCCCAACGCAAAGTTAGAGATGAGGCCGATGGAGCGATTGAACTGCGGTTTATTATCGTTATGAATTACATCGTTTTTCTTGCCAGATGTCTGTTCCATATGTCTTTCTCTGTTGTGGTTGCTTCGCAGGTGAAACAGAGAAATTTATAAAAGATAATATGTTATATGTATAGAATGTTTGTCACATTTTTGTTAAAAAATAGATCTGCTTCGCACGTCGTTCGCCAGACGATCCGTCTCCCGGCACTTCAATCCCGGTGAGCGAGAAGGCCCCGGTCATCTTCAGGCCCTTCCCGGAATAAGCACAGGTTATTGAGTTAGTTTCTGTTCCAGAACTGACGCTGCAGATCGACTATTTCCGTCATGATTTCAGGAACCGGGCCAAGCACTTTTACCGCCTTTTGCCCGTGGGCAAAAACATATCGGGAAGGAATACTCATGGTCGGGTTCTCTTTATTATCACCGGTTAATTCCAGCAGCTGTTCTTCCGTCATGCCATACACCACCCGACCAATATTGGCCCAGTAAATTGTTCCGGCGCACATACAGCATGGCTCCACCGAGGTATATAAGGTGCAGCCCCAGAGAAACTCCGGCGTATAGTTTCCGGCGGCCATTCGCGCAAGCGTGGCTTCAGCGTGAAGCACCGACCCCTGATTACCCTGGGTGAGTAAAATGGTGCGCTGATCCGGCCCTACCAGCACCGCGCCGAACGGGTGATGCCCCAGCGCCATCGAGCGTTTGCCCACGTTGTTAGCCGCGCGCAGGAAATCAACCGATTGCTGATGAGTGGGTTCCAGCCCCTGCGCAGGAAAGCCCTGCGCGCTTCCTTCCAGCATGGCATTCGGCATATTCAGATTAACTTTTAGCACTTTTCCACTCTCCGCCCTCGCCTGTGGCACCAGCACCGCAGCGGCTGCTAACACCCCTGCCCCTTTTAAAAAACGACGGCGAGGTTTTATTTCATCGTTATTATCTGCTTGTACGTTCATGTATTCTCCGTCAAAGATTGATGATTGAAAACATGCTTAAAAACGGGAGTAGCATAACGCGTTTTTGTATTAAGTACGTTGGTTGAAGTAGATATTCTGGACGGGGATCGGAAAATAAAACTTAGGTTTTAGATTCAGATAAATGCGTAGTACGAAGAAATTAACAGATGGTAGAAGGTCAGAAGTTAATTCGGGGGAAGCGATACTTGTACGGTTAAGCAATCAACGAAAATAAGCAAAGGGGGACGATCCCCCTCCTTCACTATACCGTAGGGCGATCGTTCCATGCGTCGTGCGCCAGCAGGTTACCGTCTTTGTAGAGATGGGTGATCTTTTCGTAGTTCAGTGCAACGTCTTCCATATGACCAGTACCTGGACAACTTCGCGTATCATGCATTACCGGGCTGGCGGAAATCACTTTGACGTTTTCCAGTGTGATTCGGTAATACTCCACCTCTTGCCCTGCGTAGTTAATATGATAGAAGCGAAACTCTGCAGATTTTAACGTCTGACCTGTAGCGGCAGCCTTAAAGAGATACGGCGAGGAGCTATCAAGCTCTTTGGTAAACTGGAAAGGTGAATGCTGGCGGGTACCGGTCACTTTCCCCGTCATGGGATCGGTGGGAATGGCCAGACAATGGTGCAAACCTCTCAGCTCGATACTTCCCTCGCGGTGTGCCACATCAGAAGAACCACGAATAACCGCACCACCGTCATCGGTCAAAAATAAATGTACTGGAACCGCCATATTTTATGCTCCTTGCAATTAGTCGTATAACCATTTACCGGCTTTTGCCGACTCAATCAGCATACCGATGGTGAAATCAGGAACGGGAATCGGTGGGAATTTCTTGAAAGGATTCCACGAGACAGGCTCTTCAGGGTAATATGTTTCAATCTTGAAGCTACCTCGTTCTACCTGAAACTCCTTAAAAAATTCCTCCATCAAATCTTCAGCTTCACCAACATCCAGAAGCATGCCAGTGTCCAGATCGGTATCCCTTGTTAACAACTTTTGCTTTTTCTCATTGTTAAATAAATAAACGCCGTTATAGCGTCTTGCCAGCGCAAAAATTCGTTGTTCAATGTCATCTACCATAATTTATCCTTACCCCGTGCTATCCGGTTATAATCACGTATTGAGCGATAAGCGATCTGCGAGACATCAGTAAGTAAAATAATTTCTCCTACAAGGGGAATAGTACGCCCTATAAAGGTACTAACCTTTGCCACCATTCGACGTTCGGCTGTCCATGGCGTATAACCTCCTACCCAGGTAGGGAGCCGTATCCCGAACGGAAATTTCGCCGTTTTGAAAAACTTCCTCATCGCTTTCGATACCCGTGAAGTTCCCTCTTTTGCGCCTTTGGGCTTTACCCTGGTTTTCTGATTATTGACCCCACTGTAAAGTGCAACTACAGCTACAACATCATTAATCCCAAAATGATCCGCTGTTGTCTCACAGAAAATCATAAAAAAGAGTTCTGATGCAGTCAGGTTCGATCTCCCCGCATAGAAGTATGTTCCGTTTAACTCCTCTACTGTATCCATCGCGTAATCCCTTACAAATACTAAGTTAAACGCAATCATAATGACCTAATTTATGCACAGTCCATGGATAATCCAGCTGTTCTAATGCAATAACAATTTATTTTAAGGTGATAATAATGAAGTGAGTTTCCACATATACATCGAAGAAACATTCATAATTTTAATTAATAGAGGAGATGATAATAGTGATGATTATGGTTTTATGAATCTCAGTAGCCCTTACGTGCAAAAAACTATTCAGGGCCGTCATCCGGAAAATGGCTGCAGAAATTGTGCTTTTGTTCAGGTACTCTGGTTAAGATTGATATTCCGAATGGAGGCTAAATAATAGCATCGAACGATAATAAAGCTTATTTATCAAATACTGTTGCAGCTATTATGGTTAGCTGACCAGGGACATGATTTTTGCTCTAGTGTCGTTATCTAGCTGATTCCAGCTCAGTACTACCTGTGCAAGCTGATCATCAGCAACATAAAAATAGGCGGAAGGCACATCCAGCGCTAAAGCCAACTGATGAACCACCTCGGTACCCGCCTGATGCACGCCCTTTTCATAGCGATTGATACGCGTACTCGCGACGAACTCATCCAGCCCGGCCAGAATGCCAAGCTTCTTCTGAGAAAGTCCTTTTGCCAGGCGCGCAGATTTCAGGCGCTCGCAAAAGATACGTTGATAATTCACGGTATCATTCATGGCTACGATAGTCGTAGCTTTTTAGTGTTTCCGATACTACGAGAAACGTAGTTACATACAGTTAATTTCTAAAAAACTCCTGTTTCATGCACCTTGCAGCGATATCACACCTCGCTCGCAAAACTACGATAAACGTAGTTTTTATCTTGAATACAGAACTACGAATTACGTAGCATGATGTTGTTAGGTTAAATTTTAACGTTACACCGTCAGGAGGGAATCATGACAACAGACTGGCACCCGGCAGACATCATCGCGGGTTTACACAAGAAAGGAACCTCACTCGCCGCCCTGTCGCGTTCGGCAGGGCTCAGCTCATCAACACTTGCGAACGCGCTGACGCGCCCCTGGCCGAAGGGTGAGTATTTGATAGCAGAAGCGCTGGGGTTACATCCATCAGTGCTATGGCCGAGCAGGTATTTTAAGGATGGAGAGATGGTGGAGAGGAAAGAGCTGATGAGGGGAAAACGGGCGTAACTGAGTGGCACATGGGGGCGGTAACTCGCCCTTTACTATTCTCAGATAGTAGCAGCACGGATATCAGAAAAACGAGTATAAATATTTCTTTTAGCCGTATAGTCATCTCCCGGTTTTTGCCGGTTCAATCAGCACACCCATGGTGAAATCTGGAACAGAAGTTAGTGGTGATTTTTTGAACGTTAATTCCTATTGTTGGGCTACCGGTGCGAAGGCCGCACCGCGATTTACGCCATAACCATTTGAAATAAATGAATTTATAAAAATAAGCGGTCACGGTGTATACTCACATGTATACTCAACGCGATTCCCTGTGAATACAGCTAGCTAAAAACTATTCTTCATCTTCTTCCACAGGCTCCAGCGCGTCAAGTACGACTCGCACCATGGCAATAGAACCAATACGGATAAAAGCATCTTCTCCATCTTCGTCGGTTAACATATAACGATCTGTGGTTTCAGGCTCGCAGTCCAGTTTTTCAAAGAACGTATTCAACTGACCGATATCATCCGCCTCTTCGTTTTGCGGCGCATCAGGCTCAACGCTCAGCGGAATCACTGGGCCACCGTTCACCAAGGTGATATGGACATTAAAATAATCGTCTTCGTAATCATCATCTTCTTCAGCAACGATTGGCGGTAGACCATCAGACAAGAACTGGTGAAATACTACTTCGCGCATATTTAACGCATAGCGATACTGGTCCGAGTCAAAGAGAAAGAACCGCTCTATATTCGGGCTAGCTGTTTCCTGAAAATAATAATAAAACCTTCGCTTATCCGCAGCTGAAATGGGCAACAACAAATAGTCCTGCTGTCCCTGAAGCCAGAGTTTTACGGTCCAGAGACCTCCATCCATTTCAATACCGCTTGTGGCTATCGTCTCAAGATCTTCATCGGTTTTACGGCGCTTCTTGTGAAAATCGTTAATCAACTGATCGCTTTCCGGGAATACGATATTTAAAGGCTTATCCAGGGCATTGCATATTGCCTGTGCAAGGCCCAGCTTTGCTGCGACCTTTCCGGTTTCGATACGCTGGATTTGCTGTTGGCTGGTGCCAACCATATACGCCAGCTCGCGCTGCGTAATCGACAGTTGAGTACGAAGCTGTTTGATGTTGTTCTGTATCATGGCATCGCTCTTCCCATGAGGTTGATGGCTGACATTAAAACACAAAAACGCGTAAATACACACATATGTGTTTTCAGATGGAAATTTGTCATCAGTGTGGAAGATTTAAAAGGCCATCACCCCAAAGAGATGACCTTTTACACCTACTCAACAGCCAGCATCCCCGGATACCTGTGGTAATGAACAGAGGGTATTTACCAGTCGAAGGTCGCAAATCCCGGCAGCAGTTCACCAAAGGCATCGATGTGAATGGTGCTCAACGGGTATCGGCTTCTACAGTCAGGGAGAGTTTCATCGTGTTATCTCGCTGTATTTGCCGGTAGTGATGTAGGTAACCGCTTTGTAGCTGTTGCGGGTCATGAGTCCACAGGCTTTACGGGCACGAAGAATGTCAATGCGACCGATAAGCGGAGACGATGTTTCTGCACTAAAACTGCGACGATCAATACGGACAAGATCGTACTTTTCGACGATAAAGTTCACCGCATCACAGAGCGAAATCCCCGCGTCGATGTGCTCCTGAATCACGCCATCGTTGCCAAACGGCGTATCGCTGAGCGTCAGACCGTAGTGGCGGTCCAGCAAGTGCGTTAGTAATGTCTGCCAGACGACGACAGGCGACGGGCAGGACTCTGCCGCCCGTACAGGGTTAGATTGGGTTTGCATGATGTTCTCTTTCTGAGGTGAAACGAGGAAGGTGATGGTGTTGCCGGATGCTGTTGCAGGTCTGGTCATTACGCTGCTGGCGGTTCCCCCGGATAAATCGCGAGGTAGATATAACCACAACTGCCCAGCGTGTCCGCTTTGCAAATGAGACCATTGTGATACAGCGTGACACAGTGCTGGTGGCGTGGGTTGAGCTCACCGGATACCAACATCAACTCAAGCTGTTTGAGCATCAGGGGAAAAGCCTGATTAAGCTGCAATGCTTCGCTTTCGTGAAATGTTCCTGTGAAATTGCTCCGGTCAGACAGGAAGTGTAGTTGATTGCCCTCCTGGACCAAGCGGGTACCAAAACAGGGTGTGGTGTCGCACTTCAGCCCCCACCAGGGGGAAGCGATTGTGTGCTGAGGTATCGCCCCGGCATCGGTACTTTCAGTATCGGACATTTAAGCACTCCTTAACAGTGATGGTAAGTGATTAATTAAGTGTGACGCTGCGCAGAACCACATACGGGCCATGACGGTCCTGACGGCGTTCAGCAAAAACCGCCAGCACACCGCTGATGTCCTGAACCTCCCGACCCGCGTAATGGCAGATGCTGCCGCTCCATTTGTATTTACCGGTACAGAAACGAAACAACCGGGCCTGTGGATGCTGACGGTAAATCGCCATGGCCTGACGTTTAGGGATGATTTTCATCACTGGTTCTCCTTACAACCAGCCACGTTCAGCGAGCGAGACGATCTCCATTCCGCCCACAACCAGATGGTCCAGCAGACGGATGTCCACCAAGTCCAGTGCTTGTTTTAGACGTTCTGTGATCCGTCTGTCTGCCTCGCTGGGCTCAGCGTGCCCTGAAGGGTGGCAGTGCGCCGCGAGCATGGCGGCAGCGTTATGTTTCAGTGCCGCCTTTACCACTTCCCGTGGATGGACCTGCAAATGGTTAATGGTGCCGGTGAAGAGGGTCTCATGCGCAATCAGCCTGTGTTGGTTATCAAGGAAGAGCGCGGTAAATTCTTCGTGCTCCAGTGTGGCAAGCTGCAGGCGTAACCAGTCACGTACTGCATGGCTGGAAGTAAATGCCACGCCGGGCTCGCGAAGCTGATGCTCCAGCAGGATGAGTGCCTCCCGGATGGTGCGCTGTGCGGATACCGGTAATTCAGTGGCAAATAGCGGTAACTGTGTATCCATAACGAGCTCCTCAGTCGATGATGTGCATGATGGCGCAGCATTCTGCGTGGTTGAGCGCGTAGTCTCGCAGACGGTAATAGTGCTCCGTCATGGCGTCGCATTCGGTGCGCATGGCGTGGTGGCTGTAAGTCATCAGACAGACGGCAATACCGGCGGCTTCGACGCTGAGTTCACCACCGTTACCATTCATGGTGTTGAACAGCGACCATTTTTCATCGGTATCCTCATCCATCTCCGGCGCCATAAAAGCACCGCCGTTGCTCAGTGTGTAAAACTGCCAGATGCCGCCGCTGTAGTCCGCGCAGAAGCGGTCCATCCAGGTGAAGATATGCGGCTCAAGGATTATCCATTGTGGGATGTTACCAAAGTACTGCGGCCAGAATTCCACTCGTTGTTCATCCGGAACGAGTGTGGCGGCTAATACCGGTATGGAGTCATCACCGGTAGAGGGATACAACAGGTTGTTATCGTTAAGATGAATCATGTCCGTCATGGTTGTTTTCCTTTTGTCAGGGTCATCAGCGCACTCCCGATGAGCGGGAGCATGTGAGTCGTGTAATTGGGGGAGCAGATGTGCCGTGTTACCGGCGGGTAATATCAGCAAGCGGTACGTTCAGATGTGAGCGTGGCCAGAACTGTGCATAGCCATCGACATCTCTTTCGCTGGAGCGTGCCGCATCAGCTCAGCGCCTGCTGCAGTTCTTCCGCCATCACCCACAAGGCCCGGTTCAGTTTAAGGTCACCGTCGATACCGTTGACGGCTCGGGTGCGGCTGCGCTTACCCTGTGCCGAGCGTCCGACCAATCCACCCTTGCTCAGGTTCTCCTGCAGGCGGTTAAAGACCGTCCAGAGGTCATTTTTCTCATCCTGCCAGCGACGGGGGGAGAGCGCCTGCGCTTCGGTTACCGGCTGATGCTCTTCGCCAAAGCGATACATCAGCGCAGCCTTCGCCAGTGCCTGCTGTGCCGGTGGGGGGAGTAACAGCGACTGCATGGCCTCGCGCTTTTCTTCCACTTGGTCAAATATTCCCAGTACCTCATAGGCGCCTTCAATAACTCTCTCCACCACGTTTCCCCGGTGGGGTACGCGAATTTCGCCAAACGACTGCCCACAGACCAGGGAATTGGTGCAAACGCTGCGGAATATGCCCGGCAGCAGCTGAAAACTTGATGCACCATCATGGCTGTTGAGGATGATGATTTCCGGCACCTGCTGGTCGTTTATCTGACCGGCGCGGCGCAGTCGCAGCATATGCTTTGTATGCTCCCGACGATCAGGATCACGAACACGCGACTGGCAGGCGAAGAACGGCTGAAAACCTTCGCGCTGCAGGTTCTCCAGCAGGGTGATGGTCGGAATATAGCAGTAGCGATCCGAGCGGGATTCGTGTTTGTCCTCGCCAAAAACGCTGGGAACATGTTGGAGTAATTCGTCGTGGGTCAGTGGACGATCACGGCGGATCTGGTTAGTGCGGCCAAAGCGGCTGGCTAATCGCATAATGAAAAATCCTTGTGGTTAACGGCATAAACGCAGACAGGCCCCCCCGGAAGGAAGCATGGCCTGGTGGTCTGCGTGGCTGTGAGGTGGAAATAGTGGTAGTGGTGATTGCTGTTATTGCTGTCGTGGAAACGACCTTTAATTGTCGTCAGCTGCAGGGGCCATTGGGATGCCGTTGCTGGCAATATAGCGGTTGAGCATCACGCCAGCCTCCGGGGCAAAATTCCAGTCGCGCCAGATAAGCATGTCGTCGGTATCGCGGATAACCAGACGCAAATGGGTGCCCAGGTCATCTTCGATAGCAATATTGATGTATGCGGCGGCTATAGCTTCAGCCTGAGCGCGGGTGAACGTCCCTTGCGGCAATGAGGGAACCTGATGATTTCTCATGATTTCCGTTGCCCCGGATAAGGTGGCAGAAACGTGGTGCAGGCAATGCGGCCAATTGTGCGGGTGGTGGTGACATCCACCGCCCCGCTAACCACGCCACCGGCCAGTGGCACCAGACGAATAAACTGACTGCCTGTGCGCATACCGGCACGGGCAGCCATCAACACCAGGGTTTTCTCCACAATCTGCCGTGTGAAGGGCCGGGTCCAGTTGTCCATCGCCTGTAACGCCACTTCCTGCAACAGCGCTTTGGCAGCGTTACCGCACAGACACAGCCCGGCGAGTGCCCGGATACGTTCGTCAGCCAGATTGCGTTTGCCAAGGCAGGCGATGGCTGCCACCAGTCGGGTCTGGAGAAACAGCACGCTGGTGATATTCAACGGCAGCGTGACGGGCATCGCCACCACCCCGCCCACACAGGATAAAAAGCCGGTACTGCCCGCCTTGACGCTCTCCCAGCGGATCATCGCGTGGGCGGCTTTCATCACATCTCCCTTCGCATCGGCGAGATAGCGTTCTGCCAGGGTTTCAGCCGACTCGATCCCGGCAATCCCGCTGACGGCTTTATCATAGAGCCAGCCCACCATTGCCTGAATGCTGCGGGGGTTGTGTTCCTCTGCAGGCATCTCATCGTCATACTCAACGTGAATTTCATCGTTATTTTCCATTCGTTCTCCTGCTTAAACAGTGGATAAAAGAAAGGCCAGGGACATCGCTGTGATGAGCCTGGCCGGTGGGGGTGCAAAAAGAACAGGCCGCGTCCCTGGAGGGATGTGGCCTGCTGGTGTAAGGTCCTGTCGTGGCGGGGTTATTCCTGTAGTTAAGGATTTTTACGGTCAGTTCAGGATTAAGTGTTCACCCATTTTTTCGTTGTCGACGTGACCGTCCTGAGGAAGCTGGCGGGTATCGAGCGTCAGACGGGTTTTGCACTCGTGAGCCGAAACCAGATCACCGTTTTTGTACACCCGGATGCCCTGAAACTCTTCATGACCGGTGTCTTTACTCAGCAGAATGTAGTCGTATACCCCTTTGTTAAAGCGGATATAACTGGCAGAGCCCATTCCCAGCGGTGCGTGGTAGTGGAAGGCCTTCACGCCGAACAGCCCTTCTGTTAACTCCAGCTCGGATTTATCGTTTTTATCCGAGTAGGTGTAGCGATAATCCTGTCCTTCGGCGGCAAAGACACCCACATTTTTCCCGTTATCTAGGGTACAGAACGCATTCACCGGGAAATCGGCAGACTGCTGGGCTGTCTGCTTCTCTGGTTCTGTTATTCCTGAGATAGTTTTCGACACACGATTTTGTGCCGCGAGGTGGCGGGCTTCGTTTGCCGCTTCAGCATCCTTTTGTGCCTGGCTACTTGGCCCATAAAGATTTTTACTGGCTCCGTCCCCATGGAGCCCACCTTTTCCAGAACCTTCAGCAACACCCGCTTTTGGATTGTAGTTGGAAGTTATTTCCGGGTCAGCTTCGCGTGAATATGCCTGCTTTGATTGTTTATGCCATTGGCCGTTTTCATCCTGTTTGTAACCCATCTTTGCCATGTCCTGCCTATATTCCGACTGGGGATCGAAATCAGTCACCTTCTGATTAATCACTGAGCCGCACACGCTGGCAAAATCAGAGGTACTGAAGGTAAAAGAAGAACCAAATGTGCTCATGTTGACTTTTTTGTTTTCTTTCAATGAATTAATTACTGACTGAATATCACTGGTTGCCACAGTTGTCTGCACTGCCTGGTATTGGGACTGGCTGTTACACATCACACTGGATGGATAAGAAGTGTTATTAATCCTGAAATTACTACCGGCAAGTTCAGTGGTGCCACGACCGCCGCACTGCGGCTTATTCTCAATGACACCAATCGTTGACGGCTTAACCCTTAGCAGAACCTGACCGTCATCGCTGTACGACTGGCAAAAGGTACCATTGACGGTCCATGCGGCAGAGGCATTAAACGCCGCCATGCTGAGCACAACAGCCAGCAAGGTTTTCTGAAGTGGACGGTTTTTTTCATTCAATTTTATCCTTTTTAATTGCTGAGCGGGAAACGGGCCTTTTTCCCGAATGGTTTTACTTCCTGAAAGTACTCATCACCCACTAATCAGCGGGAACCTTCATCCTGCCCTCTTCGCTGTTGATAACCCTTCCGGGCCGTGGAAATGACCCGACTAAAACCCATGCCAGAGTGTGTGTAATCGGTAACATCATGATCGTTTTTATCGATCGATTTAATAGAATTGATCTGTATAATCAATTAATAATTTTGTAAAGACAACACATGAACGACAGTGAAATATTGTTAATAGTCTGTTTTATAGAGATTTACCTAACCAAGATTGAAAGTGGCTGGCTAAAAGGGATACAGGTGTCGGAATGAAAAGATGTGCAAGATGTAACAAGAGAAGGGGCGTCATCAGCCTCCTGTTTGGGCTTGATAAGGAATACTGCGACGAATGCTTGTTTGATACTGAGCAGGAAATCAGGGAAAAACACATCCTCCCCGTCAGGCGTCAGAAAGATGACAGCGAAGGGAAAGCGTAGCCCGATATGCAGCCTAAAATTGATGTCAGTGTCATTATCCCGGTCTTCAATGCGCAGACCAGCATCGACCATCTGGTGCATGAACTCCTCAGTGAGCAAACACTCAACATTGAGGTGATTGTCGTTGATGACGGCTCTACCGACGAAACGTCGACCATACTTAACGCCATCACCGATGAACGGCTGATTCTTGTTCATCAGGAAAATCAGGGGGTATATGCTGCACGTAACACCGCGCTGGCGGTTCACGGCGGTGAGTGGGTGGTCTTTCTGGATGCGGATGACCGGATTGATGAGGGGTTTCTCCGGGAGCGTCTGAAGAGTGCACGGGAGAACCAGGCCGATGTTGCCCTTTTCAATGGCTGGCACACAGACAGCTGTTGCCTGCAGCGGCGACCTGTTCATCGCAAACAGCCCTGTGGTTACGCGCTCAACGGGCATGCCTGGATACAGCATTGCGTGGCGCAGAAAGAGTGGCCGCACTACCTGTGGCTGCAGATGGTTCGCTCGTCTTACATCAGGAAGAATAATCTGCACTTTCAGGAGGGTAAAAGCCACAAGGACATTCTCTGGACAATTAACCTCGCCGCTGCAAACGGTCGGTTTTATTTCTCCGACAGGAAGGACTATTTCTACATTACAAACCCGGTATCCATTACCCACCGTCAGGACTACTACGATATCCGTGCACACAGCTACATTGATGTCATCAGCGCCATTCTCGCGCTCTCATCCCTGCCGCAACACCATGAAATCAGAAAGCCTCTGAGGAGGCATGCACTGGTTGAGTGTCGCCATTTTCTCGGGTTGTACCGGCGTAAGATTGCCAATCGGCAGGCTGCCCGAATGCGGTTCAGGCAGCGAATCGCGTTGCGTCAGTTGGTTGCAGGGGCCAGCAGCCTGAGAGATGTCTTTTTTCTGCTGAAATTCATGAGAAAGATTTATCTGTAGCCAGAGAGATTACGCAGTTGTGAATCTCGTGAGATAGATGCAACAGAGAATTGCCGCATAAAACTAAAAAAACCGGAACGCTACATCAGTAACGAACCGGGTAAGTCACGCAGGAAGTGGTTTATTCGGCGTTGCAGAAAAGATTCCTGATCTGTTCAGGTAAGTAATATAGCCGCAAAAATATTTGGAATATCCTTTACTCAAAAGTAAGATCTTCCCCCATAAGACGCCATAAATCGACGGGTTCCTTCTTCTGTGGTGGTACATAGAAAAAGGTGGTGGCAGAATGTTTGACACCGGTGGAATAGCGATAACACACGACTTCATCGTCGGCATCGCCAGGCGCGATTATCTCTTGTGAGTAGAACCCATTGTAGAACGTCACCACAGCCTCCCTGCTATCTATTTCAACACTGAAGTAGCGACGAAGATACTTACGCAACAAGCGATACATCAGGTCGATACACTGCTTGTGTGGTTCACGCAACAACGAGGTGGCATCAAAGCATTTATTAAAAACACGGCATAAAAGCGCCATGATGCGATCGGGATCGCCAGATAACACCGCATGAAAACCCACAATCGCCAGCAACTCCAGATACAAAGGATATTCAGGGAACAGTTGCCGGATCTCGCCCAGACATTCTGAAATTCTGTGATGTCCAAGACGCCACAGTTCCCCATGAAGCAACGTGAATAAAGGAAGCTGTTGCTCAATGCCGCCAAACACAATCTCTCTGGGAACATTACCATGAAAGCGCCTGACAGGCGTGATTCTGCGCAATTCTTCGTTAACCCTTAAGACGCCATATTGCTCTGCCAGTCCATCATACAAACTTCCGTTAAATGGAATACTTTCACCTGCTGATTTGATACCGTCGAAACCATGGCCCTGATAAGGTATTACATCTCTGTTTCTGCGGTTTATTAATTCAGGAGCTATAATCAAATTATCTGCTATGTTTGCACCTCCTTTCCCATTTGGATACATGTGACATATTTCAATACACAGCAACGCCACAAGCTTCAGTTTTCCCTGATACCCCTCGTAAGCTGGAATAGCATAGCTTCGCTGATGACGGGCTTTTATCTGATATAGCTGGTGAAAATCCACCACATCCTCCAGTCCAGTAATAGATCCTAAAATAAATGGATTGCGTATATAGGTACTATTGATATGTTTCAAGTATGATGAATCCAGAATACTTACGGTATTATTGGCATTAATTTTACGTGAATCTTTTTGACGGCATGCTGCACTGCAATACTGTCTATTCCTTGTCTCTGCCAGAGAGTGTCCACAATACTGACAGGTACTTAATAATCGCCTCTCTTTATTTTGCTGGTTAGACTGAAATCTCTGGTAATGGTATTCACAAAGATCTGCTTTACCTGTTGCTGAACGTCTGGATACTCTTCTTCTACAATTACTACGATCACATTGCGTCATGATAATAATCTTAATAATGATCTATAAATAGAATAGATAGTGATAATTAATAGTAATAAGATAATGTATAATGGGTTAAATGAGACAGAAGACACCTAGAGACTATCTCACTAAACCCACCCTCAATATTCACTTATTATGAATCGTATATTTCCTCCTCTGACAGGTATTTTTGATGAAGCCCTCCAATAACGCATAGTTATCCCATGGTAGCTATGAAGGGCTTTCCCGCATGCTGATTTTTTGACTAACCATTCAATCACGAGGCCTTTGCCTCTTATGCCATATCACCTCCTGAGAATGACTCACTTGCTCATATTTCAACCAAAAACAAAAATCACAGGCATAATAACAACCGAGATTCTGCGAAAATTCGCAAGAATCAGGGCTCGTGAAGCCATAGCAGATTACATTTCGATGAAAAAACACTCAGCTGCCTTGTAGGGACACGCGCATGTAGAATGCATAAATCATCACATTGGGCATCCGGTAATGAGCACCCGCTTCACCAGGAGTAAGTCAGATTAGGTAAGTTCAGAGACACCCTTTCAGGTACATCACTGGGTTCAAGGCGTCTGACCCCATGAGGGAATAAGTCTCGCCGTATACCTGGATGCTGAAAAACGCCGAGTGAATCAGGCAGGATGATATGAACAGGGCCTCCTGTGTAATTCTGAACCAAATAAATTCTTTTTTGCCATGCCAGTTGTGCCAGGATGGGTTCCAGTTTGCTGGCTAACCGGAGATTATTATCCTTATGCGTGGGTCCCAGACGCATAATTTCTGACTTTGCGATTATCGCTCTTCCCTCTATCGTCATTCTGTTGTGGATCCAGTGGTATACTTCCAGCACATCTTTTTCAAAAAGGAAAAGACGTGAATTTTTATAAAACACCCTTCCAGCCTGTTGCATATACCAGTCAATGACCCTATGTGCACATTCCATTACTGAAAGCGATATTTCATTTCCTGGCTGCTCATCAAAGTGGTGAAGCATTGCAGCCAGTCGTATCGCGTTAGAGCCCGATTTAAGAGCAATATCCTTAATATGTTCCCATGGTCCTCCTTCGCTTATTTTTTGCTTCATTTCGGCGCGTTTCTCGCCCATAAATGCAATGGCCTGAGGTGACAGGATTAATTGTTGCTTATCAGTGATGCCATCATAAAAACATTGCTTTGCCCGTTCCAGTAGCTCTAGGACTCTGTTATCAAATTCGTCAAGAGCGCGGTTCATATGACTAAAATCGCCATCCTGATATTGACATTCACCCTCGACTTTGACTGACAGAAAACGGGCAAGGAAACCGCTCCCTCTCCCTATTATCTGGTTCCTGGTGATATATTCATCAAAAATATCGGGCTGAACCATCAGGCAAAACATCAGGCGAAGATTGATTTCACAATCCACGCCGTCACGTTGATATGAGTATGGAGCACCATCCCACCCGAGGTTAAATATACCCGGATCGTTTTTAGCCCTGGATTTAAAAAATGTTACGGCTTCTTCAGAGAAAATACCCGCATCAGGATTATCTCCGAGGCTTTTGATAAGCTCACCGTTAGAGATATCCTGATATAAGAACTTAAACCGGACAGGTTTCTGCGGTTTATTATTCAGGTGCTCCTCCATAACCCCTTCTGCATCTTCACGACCATAATTTCTGGACGTCGCCTTTCGTAGGTTTCGGGCTAGTGCCTTTTTATTTTCCTCCCACAGGCTTGTATCGGTCTGAAATTGGTTCAATAGATTTTTATATTCTTCATTCACCTCTGATGAAAAATCATGAAAGACCTGCATAACAGCTCTCAACACCGTAGACTTTCCGCTACCGGACCCGGCAATAACCAGAAAATTGAGCACGGCGGGCTCAGGGATCTTTGTATGTACAGGTATCACTTCAATCAGCGGGAGGCAGGCAAGAGAAGCAGCAGCCAGAAATGAACTGGCAGCAATCTCTACAGAGACTTTTTTATTTACACTCGTAGCGATGATTGCATTACTGATTTTTTTGGGAAGAGACTTTATTGGAAATGATAGTGTTTCAGAGGCGTTAACAGACAGATTTCGTTGTTCAGGAGTTCCCCCCTGATAATTATGCAGGGGCAGATTCATGATAATGGTCCCTTATTTTTAAAGAGCATAAGACATATACCTGCTGATGAACAGCAGGTATAGCTGTTCCCCTCACGGGGTTAATGTGATAAATATGCTGGTATAGATAACTTATTTTTCAATTACAGGCGTGCGTATTTTCTTGTACTTTAGATAATCCCGTTAATACAAATCGTTTCAGTAAGTGACATTGCAATCCGAATTACTTGCGATTTATGTCCCGCTCATTTAACCATGCTTCATAGTCACTTTTTCTCCAGCGACTTGAGCGCCCAATTTTCAGCGGTCGGGGAAACATACCTCTGGAAATAAGGGAATAGTAATGCTTGTCACTAAGGCCACTGTGAGCAGTGATGTCTTTCATGCTGAGCAGGATGTCATCGCCCATTGCAAAGTGGATCCGTTTTTCAACTTCTGGTGGAAGTGGGGTTCCAATTTGTATGTTCTCATGCCGGTTTGCATATACCGGATATTCTGTTTGTAGCGGGTTGGTCATCGTTGGTTCCTCCTTAAGTTGATAGCCGGAGAGTTCTCCAGAGTACTATTGACTTTAAGAGCAAGATATAAAGGTAAAAATACTTGTGCAGAAAATATTTTTTTGAGGTGACGCACAACACTTAACACTTTTTCGTTTATGATTAAAAATCATAATGTTGGTGAGGATACTCATAAGGCATGGCACGAAACAGAAACAATACGTTTGAAGGTAATTTTGGTAAAACACCCACTGATTACTATCTCGAACACTTCAATAAGCCCACACAGCCTGTTCCAGGTAGTTTCCTGAATGATCACTGGATCAATTTTTCCTCGTCCGAACAGCGCCTAGTAAGTTATCTGAATGACTCGTATCACGACTGGATACATCACATAACACTAAGAAAAAACTCAGAAAAGGAACGATGCCCGACAACTATTCTTCAAAACTATGTTGTCAGCACTCAGTGCAATTTTGATTCTTTTATGCGCTTCCTACTTGAAGACTTAAGTGAGGAGGATGAAATAGAAGCCGGACTTGGCTACCTCAAAAAACTTAACGACCAGGCTCCTGTGGAAGACCCGGATTTTACCTCCCTGCATGTCAAAGGCCTGCGCAAGGGGCTTGATACGGTAAATGAGTTACTGAATACAAATGGAATGGACAGGTTTGAAGCGGCCTCTTACTTTTTTACACTGGCCTTTCATTACTTGAGCGAAATGGGCCGCGAAGCCGAGAAGTCCAATGCAATGTTTGAAGCCTTCGAACAACTGGGGGAGTTTCGGGGATGGTGCAGCAACGTACAGACCCTTGAATCAGCGTTAAAAAAACACAGAGACGCAAAAAAAGCCGGAAATGCAAAAGCTGAGAAAAATTTTGGCTCTCACAAAAGAGAAGTTACTCGCATCCTGAAAGAGGAAATACTGCCAAATCCATACACATATAAGCTGAAGACAGCTACTGCATTACACAATCTACTGGGGAGGCGACTTGATGAGTTCATCACTGCGAATAGTTTGAATGAATCGGCTAACTCAGCAAGTATGATAAAGGGGTGGGCGCGTATGGGAGAATTTAAGGAACTTTTCGATAAAGCCCTGTCTGCGTGTAAAAGACAGCACAATAATTAAAACCCATTGATAAACTCATGCGATCCAGTAACAGGCTCTTTCCCGCAGCATTGCCAGTTACAGGAGAGCAGGCAGTCCGTTACCGTCTTAAGGGCCACTAACAGTATAAAAAATCACAAAGTGATGATGTCTACCCGCCGATAGCACCACATTCTGCAGGTGCACTGGTCCGTCCCCCGTAACTGTGGTGATTTAGTGTTCCTAAGATAAAGTAACGTGTTGTAAACTAGAAGATAGTGGATTCGGACAATATTTATACACAGGGGATAACATGGCTCAGGAAAATAAAAAGTGGTGGGAAAACAGGGTACTACGCTCAGTTGATAACTTAAAGCTTTGGAGGGATAACCCTCGCCTAGACCCATCTAGCCAACCTGTGCGTGTTCGAGATTTCGTTGAAGAATTAATATCCGATGTAAATGATAAACAGGATTTTATCGAGTTAATTACATCAATAGCCAACCGTGGGTTCGTATCATTCGACCCTATTGTGGTATGGCAAAATCAAGCTGATAAGAATTTTTATGTGGCGGAAGGCAATCGCAGAGTAATGGCACTTAAGTTACTTAGAAATCCAGAAAAAGCCCCAATGACGATTCGTCGAGCCGTAAGTAAGCTATCAAAATCGATTGATAGGGATACAATAGAAAAAATTAAAGTTTGTGTATCACCTAGTTATGATGATGCTCGCTGGTATATTTTGCAACGACATTCCAATGCCAGCAATCAAATCAGATGGCAACGTTTACAGCAACAACGTTATATAATAACTGTATATGACTCTGTTGGTCAAGATATTGATATGACAATAGAGTTAACTGGATTTAAAAGAGCTTCAATTGTTGAAGCTTTACGTTATGTAAAAATCAGAGATATAGCTACGCGACAGGAAGTTACTAGTTATTTATCAATAGAAGAAAGGGAGCAGGTATACAGTCATCGCATAAATATGACTGTCCTTGAACGTTGGTTTGGTAACAGCCAAGTAAGAGAAGCATGGCATATAGAATTTAGCGATGTCGGTGTTGTCATTAATGCAAACCTTAACGATTTTTATGTCGCGTATGCTAAATTCTTAAAATTGATGTTAAATAAGAATAATGAACTAGGAATTGTTGTTAATACCCGAACTATTGATTCGCATTTCCAACAAATTTTTGAGTATTTGCCTAAAATTCGACAAGCGTCAGCGGAAGATCAAGATGAGGCCGCTGTTACAGCGCCTACGGCTAATCCTCAGGAAAATGAGCCAAAAGGTGATGATAAAACGGATTCAGGCCAAGATTTAAATGGACAAGGAAGAGAGCCAGAAGACTTGAAGCCTACCTTGAAAGGTAACCCTAATCGTGGGCAACTAACTGATGAATATCATGAAATAAAAGTTAGAAGCTATAAAATTAGAGCACTTTTTAACGAGTTGCAAAAGTTACCTCTTCGTAAGTATCCTAATGTTTCTGCTGCATCGATTCGAATTTTCCTAGAACTATCTGTTGATGAATATATCAACAATTGTGAATTGCAACAAGACGTGTCTAAGCGGGCAAAGAGGCCTTACAATGACGTAACACTTAGCCAAAAGCTGAGTATCTTACGCGGAGACTTGATTGGCGATAAAGAAGCTGACAAAATCATCGATCAGCTATTACACAATAGCAACGATTTTAGCCTGAATACTTTGAATGAGTATGTTCATGGAACAAAAGTTCATAAAATTGAGCGCCAATTCTTAAATCGTTTTTGGGATATGTTACTGCCGTTCTTCAGTATATTGATTAGTTTAAAGGAAATATAATGTTTTACTCTCCTTTGAGATACCCAGGTGGGAAATCAAAACTTACAGCTTATGTTCTTGAGATCATAAAGCTGAACACCCTCGAAGGTGGAACATATGTTGAACCTTTTGCTGGGGGATGTGCTATCGCTTGGTATCTACTGATTAATAAACATGTTCGTAAAGTGTATATCAATGACTTAGATCCAGCAATTCATGCCTTTTGGCACAGTGTTCTGTATAGAACTGACGAACTTTGCTCGTTGATTGATTCAAGTATCATTACAATGGATGAGTGGCATAAGCAGCGAGAAATATACAGAAGTAATACATCTGATTTTCTTAAGTTAGGTTTTGCAACTCTTTTCTTGAATAGAACTAATCGTTCTGGAATTATCAAGGCTGGTGTAATCGGCGGAAAAGAACAAACTGGAAGATATAAAATTGATTGCCGATTTAATAAAGAGCGGGTTATCGAACAAATAAAATCAATAGCTGCTATGCGTGACTCTATACGCCTAAGTAACTTAGATGCAACTCATTTTATTGATGAGGTGCTTCCTGTAGTAGAAGATAAAGCTTTAATAAATATAGACCCACCTTACTACATTAAAGGAAAGGGTTTATATCAAAACTTTTTTGAACATAACGATCATTATCGTCTATTTGAAAGCGTAAAACGGATTACTCATCCATGGATTGTTACTTATGATGATACTCCTGAAATTCGCGGCATTTATTCTGAATTTTCTCCTGAGCCATTTGGTTTAACATACACAGCACAAACCAAATATAAAGGGGCTGAAGTTATCATACACTCTCCAGGTATTATCAAGGCTAATTTTAAACCAGATGTTAGCTTTAATGAAATAAAGAGACATTATCGAGAATGCAATAAATAATAAATATGTTTATCATTGAATTAGCAGGTTAGATCTTTGTATTGTATACTAGTAGTGTTCTATAATTAGAACACTACTGGCAACACTTAATTGAGTGTATCATCGGTGGTGTTCCCTTCTATTCAGCATACTCAAATGACCAAGTCACTTTATTTTATTCAGTAGGCAGCGCCTTAAATTATTAAAATCATTTTTTTAATTTAGATTGTTATCTGGTGAATAAAAATTTATCCTCTACAAACAGAATCTGATAAGAACCATCATTTAAAAAACTCATAACAATATTCTCATATGCTAAGAGTTTTGACTTGTATTATCAATAATCAAAAACAAATGGTACCCGCGTCTAGAAAAATCAACAAACCATCCGCAATATTATTATATATTACATTAATACGTTGTCTTTACAGTAATCTGAGTGCGCGGGACCACAGCAAAGAAAAACAGTCCTCTACTAAATAGCTTTGCATAATAGCGCTACACTCGCTGGAGTGTTGCACCCCGTCAGCACTGGCCTCACTCGATGAGAAGTAAAACATCAATGTGCGAAGTTATTTAGGGTTATTAAAAGCTGGTCCAATATTTTTAATTTAAATACAAACTGACAAACATTTCACACTCCATTACCCCGATTGCTCTTCGCATAGTCAAACGGCGTAATCCCCCTCTCCCGGTTCGCATCCAGAAAATCCGCCCACCATTGCAGCATCAACTTGCGCTCATCCAGATGTTCCGCTTTATGGATATACGCAGCCCTCACCGAATTGCGTTCCATATGGCTCATCTGCCTTTCCACCGCATCCTTAGACCATAGTCCTGACTCAATTAACGAACTACAGGCCATTGTACGAAAACCGTGGCCGCAAACCTCAACTTTAGTGTCATAGCCCATCACCCGTAGCGCACTGTTTACCGTGTTCTCGCTCATGGGTTTACGCGGATCGTGATCGCCAATAAAAATCAACTCATGTTTACCACAGAACTGTTTTATCTGCTTCAGGATCGCCAGCGCCTGCTTTGAAAGCGGTACCAGATGAGGTGTACGCATCTTTGATCCTCGCTGAGAATGTTTCACGCCGGGAATAGGCTCTCGCTCAGGCGGGATAGTCCACATTGACGTTTCAAAATCGATCTCTGACCAGCGAGCAAAACGCAGCTCACTGGAGCGAATAAAGATAAGCAGAGTGAGTTCCGTTGCCCAGCGGGTTAGCGGCCTGCCGGTATAGCCGTCTATTTTCTCAAGTAACTCAGGGATACGCTTTAATTCCAGCGCCGGGCGATGTTGTCGATTGCCTGAGGCGACGGCTCCAGCCATCTCCTGCGCTGGGTTGTAATCAATCAGCCCGCTTTGCACTGCATAACGCATGATGGCCGTGGTACGCTGTTGGAGACGAGAAGCCACCTCAAGACGTCCAGACAGTTCCACCGTTTTAATGGGGGCCAGTAAGTCACGAGTACCCAATTCAGCAATGTTGCTAGAACCAATTGCGGGAAAGATATTGTCCTCCAGGCTCTTTTTTACGCGATTAGCATGATCTTCCGACCATTTTTGGTTAGTCGCAAGCCACTCTCTGGCAACCTTCTCGAAAGTAATAATCTCTTTCGCCTGCTCTTCTTTTAAAGCACGCTTATGCTCACGAGGATCAATGCCAGCAGCAACCAGCTTTCTGGCCTCTTCTCTCTTTTGTCTGGCATTAGCTAACGAGATTTCAGGATAGACGCCAAACGCCATCAAATGCTGTTTACCGCCGAAACGGAAACGAAATCGCCAATACTTTGAGCCGTTAGGTTTTACAAGTAAGGACATGCCGTCGCCGTCAACAAGTGAATACTCTTTCTCCTCAGGTTTCGCAGAACGAACTTTAGTATCCGTTAGGGCCATAGTGGTCCTCCTTCCATTGGTATATCGTGAGTATACAAGCAATATCGAATCGACAAATATACTCATTAGTATACTCACAAGCTTGTTGATGTGGGTTGAGTTAGGTTGACTTCAGTTGAGGGGAAAAGCGGGTAAAGCCTTGTGTAGAGCGGATTTAGGGCATAAAAAAAGACGTCGATTGACGTCTATTTATATACTTTTGGTGCCGAAGGCCGGACTCGAACCGGCACGTATTTCTACGGTTGATTTTGAATCAACTGCGTCTACCGATTTCGCCACTCCGGCACTGAAGGGGATATGCTGATAGCCGGTGCATTATACCTTTTGCTGATCCGCGCGCAAGCGTTCCGCCGCGTAACCTCTTCTGAATGCCGAAATTTTCAGCATCCGCCCCTTCCCTGCCCCATTATGGAATCGTGCTCGCAAATCCTTGTAACGTGAGCTCCCCGGTTTACATTTACCCGCATCTGTTATCTGATCCTGTTACGGACTGTTGTCATTCATCACGCCGATAAATCAGGACTCTGCATGCACTTCTATCAGGTCGATCCAACGCTTGAAAACTACTGGCGTGGCATCATCCTTTTTGGCAAAAACGTTGCTTCCTACAAGTTCGCCCTCGCGCATGCGCTGTACGATATCCCGCGCAGCGGCAACGACCTCATCCTGCTGGACGATCTCGCGCTACCGTTCAGCGAGCATCTTTGTCGCCACCTGCTAACGGCGCCGAAACAAATCACCGTATCTAGAAGCCGTTGCCTCAGCGCCTGTCGCCAGTTCAACGCGGGCGAAATTGACCAGAGCGCGTTGCGGGAAAACACGGTTCGCTACGGTTTTAACAACGTCATTGATGCCTTTCACAACGTCAATCAGACCGAGATCGACACCCGCTTTTTTATCGATGAGCGCAAAACCCACAAGGGTATTCGTCTTACTGAGGCGTTCTATCGCCTGACCGAGCGCCAGCAGTTTCAGAATCTGATCCATGAAACGGATGCCCGCTGGAAGCTGGTCGAGCAGGCCTGGGCGATGGGGGTTTCACGCAACCTGATTGCCGTCGAATACTCACAACAAGACCAGCAGCTCTTCACTACTCGCGGCGATCGTCGGGTAACCATCACCAGCTGTCGTGACAGCCTCAACGGCTACCAGAAGGGGCACTGTTTTTACTGCTATGCGCCCATCAGCCTGCAAAGCGGTGATGAAAATCTGGCGGATGTCGATCACTTCATCCCGTGGCTTGCGAGAAGCGAAGTAGCAAACATAAACGGGGTATGGAACCTGGTGCTGGCCTGCCAGCACTGCAACCGTGGCAGGCAGGGGAAATCGTCACGCGTCCCCACGCTTAAGCTGTTAAAACGGCTTAACGATCGCAACGAATACTTCATCAACAGCCACCTGCCGCTGCGCGCAACGCTTATCCAGCAGACGGGCAAAACGGCCGCTCAGCGCAGTGACTTTCTCAACAAGGTCTGGAACACTGCACAACAAACCTTAATCCACCAGTGGGAGCCCCCGGCGATGGGGCCAGACAGATTCTGATGACGATGAACTTTTACCAGCATAACGCTGCGCAGTTTTTTGCCGATACCGTCGCGGTAGATATGGCGTCACTATATGCTCCGTTTATCGCGATGCTGGCACCGGGTGCCCTTGTGCTGGATGCCGGGTGCGGCTCCGGGCGAGACACTAAAGCGTTCAAAGAGATGGGATTTCACGTTGAAGCCTTCGATGCCTCTGCCGAAATGGTTACACTGGCAGCGGAACATGCCGGGGTGCCGGTACAGCAGATGAGCTTCAGTGAACTCAACGCCACCCGCCGTTACGACGGCATCTGGTGCTGTGCCTCGCTGCTGCATGTGCCAGCGGAGGAGCTTCCTGGCGTGATGCAACGGCTGGCAGCAGCGCTGAAGTCGGGTGGAGTCTGGTATGTCTCGTTTAAATACGGCGACGGTGAGAGAGTCAAAGAGGGGCGTCACTTTACCGATCTCAATGAGCTGGCGCTCGGGGAGCTGGTGAAAATGCTCCCGGGGATCCGCCTTCACTCCACGTGGCGGACCGAAGATCGACGGCCTGGGCGGGATGACCGCTGGCTGAATGCGTTGTTGTGTAAGGCGTAGTGTTCTCACCCTCACCCTAACCCTCTCCCTCAAGGGAGAGGGGACTGTATGATGCGGTGTTCACCACCTTCCCACCGCCTTCCCACCACCTTCTGCGAAGCACCCCATAACCCCATGCTCTACACTTCCAGTTCAACACCAACAACGGAAAAGCATCATGTCGAAAATAAAAAGCTACGCCGCAAAAGAAGCGGGCGCCGAACTGGAGGTCTGGGAGTACGATGCAGGTGAACTGCTGCCGGACGATGTCGAAGTGGAGGTGGATTACTGTGGGATCTGCCATTCCGATTTATCGATGATCGACAACGAGTGGGGGATCTCCCAGTACCCGCTGGTCGCCGGTCATGAGGTGATTGGCCACGTGGCGGCGCTCGGCAGTGCGGCGCAAAGCAAGGGGCTGAAAATCGGCCAGCGCGTGGGCGTAGGCTGGACGGCGCGCAGCTGCGGGCATTGCGATGCCTGCATCAGCGGCAATCAAATCAACTGCCTCGAAGGCTCCACCGCCACCATTATGAACCGCGGTGGCTTTGCCAATAAGCTGCGGGCCGACTGGCAATGGGTCATCCCGCTGCCGGACAGCATCGATATCGAAAGCGCAGGCCCGATGCTCTGCGGCGGTATCACCGTCTTCAAACCGCTGCTGACGCACCATATCACCGCCACCAGCCGCGTCGGGGTTATCGGCATTGGCGGCCTTGGGCACATCGCCATTAAGCTGCTGCGGGCGATGGGTGCCGAAGTCACTGCCTTCAGCTCTAACCCGGCGAAAGAGCAGGAAGTGCGCGCCATGGGGGCGGATAAGGTAGTCAACAGCCGTGACCCAGAGGCGCTGAAGGCGCTGGCGGGGCAGTACGATCTCATCATCAACACCGTGAACGTCAGCCTCGACTGGCAGCCGTATTTTGAAGCGCTGGCCTATGGTGGCAACTTCCACACCGTCGGCGCGGTGCTGAAGCCGCTGTCGGTTCCGGCGTTCACTTTGATTCAGGGCGACCGCAGCGTCTCCGGCTCGGCTACCGGTAATCCGTCTGAGCTGCGCACGCTGATGAAGTTCGCCGGGCGCAGCAGGGTGGCTCCCACCACCGAGCTGTTCCCGATGTCGAAAATCAACGAGGCGTTAAAGCACGTGCGGGAAGGTAAAGCCCGCTACCGCGTGGTGCTGAAGGCTGATTTTTAAGCCATAGGCCCTCTCCCCGGAGAGGGCTGTTATCAGGCCCGGAGGGCTTTAAACACTTCGGCAATCGCCACCGCACCCGGGTCCATCACGCCGTCGAGGTTCTCTTTATTCACGTAGGAAGAGCGCCCGGCTCCGGCTTTGCTCATCGTCGCGGTGCGCTCTGCCCCCTGCTGCGCAGCGCTTGCCGCGGCCTGCAGGTTTCCACTACGCAGCGTTTCCAGCGCCGGCTGTAGCGCGTCGATAAGCGTCCGGTCGCCGAGGTCGGCACCGCCGTACTGCTTCATCTGCTTCAGTCCATCCAGCAGCGCTTCTGCCACGCCTTTGCCGTTCTGCACCGACTGCCCGGCAGCGGTGAAGAAGATTGACATCAGCACGCCGCTGGAGCCGCCCATCACCGTGGCAAGGCTGTCGCCCACCACCTGCAGCAGCTTCGCCGTGTCGTTGAGCGGCAGCTGCCCCTGCGCGAGCAGGCGGGCCACTTCCCGTGCGCCTTCGGCAAAGGTCGAGCCGGTATCACCGTCGCCAACTTTTGCATCCAGCGCGTTCAGGTGGTTCTCAAGGCCGATAAGCGTGCTGGTCACCGCCGCTACCGCCGCCCTCACCTGCGGGTTATCCGAAGGGGTGAAGTCAATGCGGTCGTGAATTTTAGCGTGTTTCACCGTTCTCACCGGAGCGAACGCCACCGGCTTCTGCCAGCCCACGGTGTCTACGTCTTCCCGCAGGGCAGCTTCAAAGGTGCTGTTAAGCTTCAGCAGCGAAAGCGAGAAGCCTTTCATGTCGAGAGCGCTCACCAGCGGCGCCGGGCCAATCAGCCAGGCAATCTGGTCTTTCAGCGCGGAATGCGCCAGCTCTTTGGTCAGCAGCGCCATCTCCAGCGCCGATACGCCGCCGAGGTTGTTGATCAGCACCGCCACCCGCGCATCGCCCACCTGGGCCTTCAGCGGTGCGACCAGCGTGTCGATGATGGCTTTGCTGTTGTGGCTATCGACAATCGATGCCCCCGGTTCACCGTGAATACCCAGCCCCAGCTCCACCTGGCCGTGCCTGATACGCCCTTCATCTTCTTCGCTGCCCGGCAGGTTGCAGCTCTCCATCGCCACGCCAAGGCTGAACACGCTGTTGCAGGCGTCCTGCGCGATGTCGCGCACTTCGCATAGCGATTTGCCCTGCTCCGCCGCGTGCCCGGCAATTTTGTGCACCAGCGCCGTGCCGGCGATGCCGCGCGGCTGTTTGTTGTCCGGCAGCGCGATATCGTCGGCGACGATCACCATCTCCACCTTCAGGCCGTAGCGTTTGGCTTTCTCGGCGGCGAGGCCAAAGTTCAGGCGGTCGCCGGTATAGTTTTTGACGATGAGCAGGCAGCCGCGATCGCCGGTCACGGCCACAATGGCGTTAAGCACCGCGTCGACGCTCGGCGAGGCGAACAGATCGCCACACACCGCCGCCGTAAGCATGCCTTTACCGACAAACCCGGCATGCGCCGGTTCGTGGCCGGAGCCGCCGCCGGAAATCACCGCCACCCGGCTTTTATCCCAGTCGCCACGTACCACCACGCGGATGGCCGGGTCGATATCCAGGCGCACCAGGTTGCCGTGCGGCGCCGATAACACTAAGCCTTCGATGGCATCGTTGACCAGCTGTTTGCGGTCATTAAAAAAGAATCTGGACATAATCTTCCAAAAAAAAGTAAACGGTATGCAAAGCATAGTGCGCCCTGGAAAGCGCATCGCAAAGAACAGAATTTACTGAATCACTTTATCTTCAGGTTGCCTATACTGCTCGCAGGACTAATGGAGGAAGAAACATGAGCGCACCCTTGCTGATAGCTCGCACTATTGAAGAAGAGCTGTTTTTATTGCCAGGCATGGCGAACCGTCACGGTTTAATCACCGGTGCCACCGGGACGGGGAAAACCGTCACCCTGCAGAAGATGGCAGAATCGTTCTCTGAGATCGGCGTACCGGTATTCATGGCCGACGTAAAAGGCGATTTGACCGGGGTGGCCAAAGAGGGGCAAGCCTCCGAGAAGCTGCTGGAGCGGCTGAAAAAGATTGGTATTACCGACTGGGAACCGCACGCGAACCCGGTAGTGCTGTGGGATATTTTTGGTGAGAAGGGTCACCCGGTACGCGCAACGGTGTCCGATCTCGGCCCACTGCTGCTCGCCCGTCTGCTGAACCTCAACGAGATCCAGTCCGGGGTGCTGAACATTATCTTCCGCATCGCCGACGATCAGGGTCTGCTGCTGCTCGATTTTAAAGATCTGCGCGCCATCACCCAGTACATCGGCGATAACGCGAAGTCGTTCCAGAACCAGTACGGCAACATCAGCACGGCTTCCGTCGGGGCTATTCAGCGCGGCCTGCTGACCCTTGAGCAACAGGGCGCAGAGCACTTCTTTGGCGAGCCGATGCTCGATATCAAAGACTGGATGCGCACCGACAGCAATGGCAAAGGCATTATCAATATCCTGAGCGCCGAGAAGCTCTATCAGATGCCGAAGCTGTACGCCGCCAGCCTCTTGTGGATGCTCTCCGAGCTTTATGAACAACTGCCGGAAGCGGGCGATCTCGAGAAACCGAAGCTGGTGTTCTTCTTCGACGAAGCGCATCTGCTGTTCAGCGATGCGCCGCAGGTGCTGCTGGATAAAATCGAGCAGGTTATTCGCCTTATCCGCTCCAAAGGGGTCGGCGTTTACTTCGTATCGCAGAACCCTTCCGATATTCCGGATAACGTGCTTGGCCAGCTCGGTAACCGTGTGCAGCACGCGCTGCGCGCCTTCACGCCGAAGGATCAGAAAGCGGTGAAAACCGCCGCGCAGACCATGCGCGCCAACCCGGCGTTTGATACCGAGAAAGCCATTCAGGAGCTGGGCACCGGCGAGGGGCTTATCTCCTTCCTCGACGAGAAAGGCAGCCCGTCCGTAGTGGAGCGTGCGATGGTTATCGCGCCCTGCTCGCGCATGGGACCGGTCACCGACGACGAGCGCAACGGGCTTATCAACAACTCGCCGCTGTACGGCAAGTATGAAGACGTTATCGACCGCGAGTCGGCGTTTGAAATTTTGCAAAAAGGCGTGCAGGTTGCCACCGACAAACAGGAGGCCCCCCCGGCCAAAGGGCAGAACGTTGCCGTTGACGACGGAATACTCGGTGGGCTGAAGGATATTCTTTTTGGCTCTACCGGCCCGCGCGGCGGCCAGCGTGACGGCGTGGTGCAGACCATGGCGAAAAGCGCGGCGCGTCAGGTGACGAACCAGATTGTGCGTGGGATGTTAGGAAGTTTACTGGGCGGAAGAAAGCGTTAAGCACCGCTCTGGAGATACCCTCTCCCCACCGGGGAGAGGGTTAGCGCGAGCGGTAAAATCTACGCCTTGCGCATCATCAGCCAGAGGCTTATCAGGAAGAAGCTCGCGCTTGGCAGCAGAGCACCCACCACCGGCGGAATGCCGTACACCAGCGTCAGCGGGCCGAAGATCTGATCCAGCACGTAGAATACGAAGCCGAAGCTAATCCCGGTCACCACGCGCACGCCCATCGGTACGCTACGCAGCGGGCCAAAGATAAACGACAGCGCCATCAGCATCATCACCGCCACCGAGAGCGGCTGGAAGATTTTGCTCCACATATTGAGCTGATAACGCCCGGAGTCCTGGCCGCTGGACTTCAGGTACTTCACGTAGTTGTGCAGGCCGCTGATTGACAGCGCATCCGGATCCAGCGCTACTACGCCGAGCTTGTCTGGCGTGAGGTTGGTTTTCCAGGTGCCGGTCACCGTCTGGCTGCCGGTAATCTGTTTCGGGTCGGTCAGGTCAGATTCATCAACCTGCGACAAACGCCACAGCTTGTTGTCCGTATCAAACTTCGCAGTAGCGGCGTAGCGCACCGACTGCAGACGACGGTTGTCGTTGAAGGAGTAGATACTCACGCCGCCCAGCTCGTCGTTGCTTCTCACGCGCTCGATGTAAACAAAGCTGTGCCCGTCTTTCGCCCACAGCCCCTGCTGGGTGGAAAGCAGCGAACCGCCGTACATCTGCTGCGCACGATAGTTACGTGCCATCTGCTCGCCCTGCGGAGCCACCCATTCGCCGATAGCCATGGTCAGCAGCACCAGCGGGATCGCGGTTTTCATCACCGCGAGCGCTACCTGCATGCGCGTAAAGCCGGAGGCCTGCATCACCACCAGTTCACTACGCTGCGCCAGCATCCCCAGGCCTAACAGTGCGCCAAGCAGCGCCGCCATCGGGAAGAAGATCTGGATATCTTTCGGTACGCTGAGCAGGGTATACATCCCGGCGCCCAGCGCGGTGTAGGTACCCTCGCCCGATTTTTTCAGCTGGTCGACAAACTTGATGATGCCCGAGAGCGACACCAGCATGAACAACGTCATCATGATGGTGTTGAAGATAGTTTTACCGATATAGCGGTCAAGTACGCCAAATGCCTGCATTATACGGCTCCTTTACCGGCAAAACGGGCGCGCAACCGGCGTACCGGCAACGTATCCCACAGGTTCAGCGCCACCGCGAGCGCCAGATACAAGAGGTTTACGCCCCACATCCAGATCATCGGATCCAGCTTCCCTTTGCTGGCGCTGGAGCGCAGCGAGGTCTGCAGCAGGAAGAACACCAGATACAGGAGCATCGCGGGCAGCATCGACAGTACGCGGCCCTGACGCGGGTTCACCACGCTCAGCGGAACCACCATCAGCGCCATCACAAACACGGCAAACACCAGCGTGAAGCGCCAGTGCAGTTCGGCGCGCGCGGTGTCGGTATCCGTGTTCCAGAGCGTTGGGGTGTTCATCTGCTCGGTATTGGTCGGATCCATCGCCACCGCCTGGTAGCCAATAATCGCCTGGTAATCTTTAAAGTCGGTGATGCGGAAGTCACGCAGCATCGCGGTGCCTTCAAAACGCGTCCCCTGGTTCAGGGTAACCACCTGCGAACCATCTTTATGCTGAGAAAGATGGCCGGAATCGGCAACCACCACCGACGGACGCGCGTTACCTTTTGGCCGCAGCTGCGCCAGGAACACGTCTTTAAAGCTGCTGCCATCAACGCTTTCGATAAACAGCACCGCATCGCCGTTGGTGGCCTGCTGGAACTGGCCCTGGGCCAGTGCCGCCATGCCGGGGTTGGCTTTCGCTTCTGCCAGCACTTCATCCTGATGGCGAGCCGACCACGGGCCTGCCCACATCACGTTCACTGCCGCCACGGCGCCGGTTAACAGCGCCAGCAGCATTGCTGCTTTAATCAGCACCGCCTTGCTCAGACCGCAGGCATGCATGACCGTAATTTCACTTTCGGTATACAGTTTGCCGAGCGTCATCAGAAGCCCCAGGAACAGGCTCAGCGGCAAAATGAGTTGCGCCATCTCCGGGACCCCAAGTCCAAGCAGAGAAAGCACGAGATTCGTCGGGATTTCACCATCGACCGCTGCGCCCAGGATCCGCACCAGCTTCTGACAGAAAAAGATCAGCAGCAGGATGAAAAGGATGGCAAGCTGGCTTTTCAGCGTCTCCCGCATCAAATATCTTATGATTATCACTATAAATACGCCCGTAAAAACCCGTCTTGTTGCAGGAAAATAGCTTGTTTCATGGCTTAAACGTCATTTATTCTCTTGAGTCGTCGAAAACATCGCTAAGATTAAACTACTCGGCGGTTATCCGTTCTCGAACGTGTTCAAACCGTAAACACAGTAAGAATATCATGAAGTCACCGCAACAGCGGACATGAGTTACGAAAGGTTTCAATTCTATCCGTAGCCACTGCTGTTGTCTTTAAGATTCAGGAGCGTAGTGCATGGAGTTCAGTGTAAAAAGCGGTAGCCCGGAAAAACAGCGGAGTGCCTGCATCGTTGTCGGTGTCTTTGAGCCGCGTCGCCTCTCCCCGGTCGCCGAACAACTCGATAAGATAAGCGACGGCTACATCAGTGCGTTGCTGCGTCGTGGTGAGCTGGAAGGTAAGCCGGGTCAGACCCTGCTGCTTCATCACGTACCGAACGTGCTGTCAGAGCGTATCCTGCTTATCGGTTGTGGCAAAGAACGCGAGCTGGATGAGCGCCAGTACAAGCAGGTTATCCAGAAAACCATCAACACCCTGAACGACACCGGTTCAATGGAAGCGGTCTGCTTCCTGACCGAGCTGCACGTGAAGGGCCGTAACAACTACTGGAAAGTGCGTCAGGCGGTGGAAACCGCGAAAGAGACGCTCTACAGCTTCGATCAGCTGAAGACCAACAAGAGCGAGCCACGTCGCCCGCTGCGTAAAATGGTCTTCAATGTGCCGACCCGTCGCGAACTGACCAGCGGCGAGCGCGCCATTCAGCACGGTCTGGCGATTGCTGCCGGTATCAAGGCCGCGAAAGATCTCGGCAATATGCCGCCGAACATCTGTAACGCCGCGTACCTGGCTTCCCAGGCGCGTCAGCTGGCCGATGCTTACAGCAAAAACGTCGTCACCCGCGTGATTGGCGAGCAGCAGATGAAAGAGCTGGGTATGCACTCTTATCTGGCGGTAGGGAACGGTTCGCAGAACGAATCCCTGATGTCGGTGATTGAGTACAAAGGTAACCCGGCGGAAGACGCACGTCCTGTCGTGCTGGTAGGTAAAGGCCTGACCTTCGACTCCGGCGGTATCTCCATCAAGCCTGCCGAAGGCATGGACGAGATGAAGTACGACATGTGCGGCGCGGCGGCGGTCTACGGCGTGATGCGGATGGTGGCAGAGCTTCAGCTGCCTATCAACGTCATCGGCGTGCTGGCAGGCTGTGAGAACATGCCTGGCGGTCGTGCGTATCGTCCGGGCGACGTGCTGACCACCATGTCCGGCCAGACGGTAGAAGTGCTGAACACCGATGCCGAAGGCCGCCTGGTGCTGTGCGATGTGCTGACCTACGTTGAACGCTTCGAGCCAGAAGCCGTCATCGACGTGGCCACCCTGACCGGCGCCTGCGTGATTGCGCTGGGCCACCACATCACCGGCCTGATGTCGAACCACAATCCGCTGGCGCACGAGCTGATCGGGGCTTCCGAGCAGTCCGGCGACCGCGCATGGCGTCTGCCGCTCGGCGATGAGTTCCAGGAACAGCTGGAATCCAACTTTGCCGATATGGCAAACATCGGCGGTCGTCCTGGCGGAGCTATCACCGCAGCCTGCTTCCTGTCGCGCTTTACCCGCAAGTACAACTGGGCGCACCTGGATATCGCCGGTACCGCGTGGCGCTCCGGTAAAGCCAAGGGTGCAACCGGTCGTCCGGTAGCCATGCTGTCGCAGTTCCTGCTCAATCGCGCTGGGTTTAACGGCGAAGAGTAATGTTAAATGCCGGGTGGCGGCGACGCCTTACCCGGCCTACAAACGGCAGCACACTGTAGGCCCGGTAAGCGCAGCGCCACCGGGCAGCATGCTTTAAATCCATCACAAGAAGCCCCATATATGAAGAATGCGACGTTCTATCTTCTGGACAACGACAACACCGCCGACGGCCTGAGCGCCGTGGAGCAACTGGTGTGTGAACTTGCCGCAGAACGTTGGCGCAGCGGTAAACGTGTCCTGATTGCCTGTGAAGACGAAGCGCAGGCCATTCGCCTCGACGAAGCGCTGTGGACGCGCCCGCCGGAAAGCTTTGTACCGCATAACCTGTCGGGTGAAGGCCCGCGTGGCGGAGCCCCGGTGGAGATTGCCTGGCCGCAGAAGCGCAACAGCAGCCCACGGGATCTGTTGATTAGTTTACGCACCGGCTTTGCAGATTTTGCCACCGCTTTCACAGAAGTGATAGACTTCGTTCCTCATGAAGATTCTTTAAAACAACTGGCGCGCGATCGCTATAAAGCTTATCGCCTCGCCGGTTTTAACCTGACCACGGCAACCTGGAAATAATGGAAAAGACATACAACCCACAAGATATCGAACAGCCGCTTTACGAGCACTGGGAAAAGCAGGGCTATTTCAAACCAAATGGTGATGAAAGCCAGGAAAGTTTCTGCATCATGATCCCGCCGCCGAACGTCACCGGCAGTTTGCATATGGGTCACGCTTTCCAGCAAACCATCATGGATACCATGATCCGCTATCAGCGTATGCAGGGTAAAAACACCCTGTGGCAGGTCGGTACCGACCACGCCGGGATCGCGACCCAGATGGTGGTTGAGCGCAAGATTGCGGCCGAAGAAGGCAAAACCCGTCACGACTACGGTCGCGATGCCTTCATCGACAAAATCTGGCAGTGGAAGGCGGAGTCTGGCGGTACCATTACCAACCAGATGCGTCGTCTGGGCAACTCCGTGGACTGGGAGCGTGAGCGCTTCACCATGGACGAAGGCCTTTCCAATGCCGTGAAAGAAGTGTTTGTCCGTCTGCACAAAGAAGATCTGATTTACCGTGGCAAGCGCCTGGTCAACTGGGATCCGAAACTGCGCACCGCGATTTCTGACCTCGAAGTCGAAAACCGCGAATCCAAAGGCTCCATGTGGCACATCCGCTACCCGCTGGCCGATGGCGCAAAAACCGCAGACGGTAAAGATTATCTGGTGGTTGCCACCACCCGTCCGGAAACCCTGCTGGGTGATACCGGCGTGGCCGTTAACCCGGAAGATCCGCGTTACAAAGACTTAATCGGTAAATTCGTGGTGCTGCCGCTGGTTAACCGCCGTATTCCGATTGTGGGCGACGAACACGCCGACATGGAAAAAGGTACCGGCTGTGTGAAGATCACCCCGGCACACGACTTTAACGACTATGAAGTAGGCAAACGTCACGCCCTGCCGATGATCAACATCCTGACCTTCGACGGCGACATCCGCGAAAGCGCGCAGGTGTATGACACCAACGGCGTTGAAACAACCGTCTACTCCAGTGATATCCCGGCAGAGTTCCAGAAAATGGAGCGTTTTGCTGCGCGTAAAGCGATGGTTGCCGCCGTTGACGCCCTGGATCTGCTGGAAGAGATCAAACCGCACGACCTGACCGTGCCTTACGGCGACCGTGGCGGCGTGGTTATCGAACCGATGCTGACCGACCAGTGGTACGTGCGCGTTGCGCCGCTGGCGAAACCGGCGATTGAAGCGGTGGAAAACGGTGACATCCAGTTCGTACCGAAGCAGTACGAAAACATGTACTTCTCCTGGATGCGTGATATTCAGGACTGGTGTATCTCTCGTCAGCTGTGGTGGGGCCACCGCATCCCGGCATGGTACGACGAGCAGGGTAACGTCTACGTTGGCCGCAGTGAAGAAGAAGTACGTCAGGAAAACAACCTCGGTGCCGACATCCAGCTTCGCCAGGACGAGGACGTGCTGGACACCTGGTTCTCCTCAGCGCTGTGGACCTTCTCTACCCTCGGCTGGCCGGAAAACACCGACGCCCTGCGTCAGTTCCACCCGACGAGCGTGATGGTTTCCGGCTTCGACATCATCTTCTTCTGGATTGCCCGCATGATCATGATGACCATGCACTTTATCAAAGATGAAGACGGCAAGCCGCAGGTACCGTTCAAGACCGTCTACATGACCGGTCTGATTCGTGACGATGAAGGCCAGAAGATGTCCAAATCCAAGGGCAACGTGATTGACCCGCTGGATATGGTTGACGGTATCTCCCTGGCTGACCTGCTGGAAAAACGCACCGGCAACATGATGCAGCCGCAGCTGGCTGAGAAGATCGGTAAGCGTACTTCCAAACAGTTCCCGGACGGCATTGAGCCGCACGGCACCGACGCCCTGCGTTTCACCCTGGCGGCACTGGCCTCTACCGGCCGTGACATCAACTGGGACATGAAACGTCTGGAAGGTTACCGTAACTTCTGTAACAAGCTGTGGAACGCCAGCCGTTTCGTGCTGATGAACACCGAAGACCAGGACTGTGGCTTCAACGGCGGCGAGAAAGTGCTGTCGCTGGCTGACCGCTGGATCCTGGCTGAATTCAACCAGACCGTGAAAGCGTATCGCGAAGCGCTGGACAACTATCGCTTCGACATCGCCGCGGGCATCCTGTACGAATTCACCTGGAACCAGTTCTGTGACTGGTACCTCGAACTCACCAAGCCGGTGATGAATGGTGGTACAGAAGCAGAGCTGCGCGGCACCCGCCATACGCTGGTTACCGTACTGGAAGGTCTGCTGCGCCTGGCGCACCCGATTATCCCGTTCATCACTGAAACCATCTGGCAGCGTGTGAAGGTCATCTGCGGTATCACCGCTGACACCATCATGCTGCAGCCGTTCCCGGTATACGATGCAGCCCAGGTTGATGAAGCCGCGGCTTCGGACACCGAATGGCTGAAGCAGGCCATCATCGCAGTACGTAACATCCGTGCGGAAATGAACATTGCTCCGGGCAAACCGCTGGAGCTGCTGCTGCGCGGTTGCAGCACCGACGCCGTGCGTCGCGTGAACGAGAACCAGAGCTTCCTGCAGACCCTGGCGCGTCTGGAAAGCATCACCGTGCTGCCTGCCGATGACAAAGGTCCGGTTTCCGTGACCAAAATCATCGACGGCGCCGAGCTGCTGATCCCGATGGCTGGCCTCATCAACAAAGAAGATGAGCTGGCCCGCCTGGCGAAAGAAGTCGCCAAAATCGAAGCAGAAATCGGTCGTATTGAAGGCAAACTGAGCAACGAAGGCTTCGTGGCGCGCGCGCCGGAAGCGGTCATCGCTAAAGAGCGTGAAAAGCTGACCGGTTATGCTGAAGCGAAAGCGAAGCTGATTGAGCAGCAAGCGGTTATTGCGGCTCTGTAATCTTGATGCTAAAACGCCGAAGACTCTCTTCGGCGTTTTTTATAACGCATTTTTTATTCTCACTAGCTTCCCGTCCGACATGGTGATCCAGTAATAGTCCTGGCTATCGAAATAAAATTTCTCATAACCTCCCGCATCAAATTCCACACTTAGAAAAATATTTTTTTCAATACAATTTTTATTGGTATTCTTTTGGGGCGTAAAACAGAAAAGATCGCCATCGCCGGATTTATCACCGTTGATAAAACCTCCGCCAATATCCCAAAATACAATACGATAGGAATGACTCAGTGGTATCCGATATTTTTTCTTCAGTTCAGTTTTATGCTCCAGATACCAGTGGATACGTCCCCACTCGGTTAATGCCAAATGGTCAACAGCAATATCATAGGCTTCAAAGTCGATAAACCCACGCAGACTGCTGGCATAAAGCCCATGAAAATGCTTGGGCTCATATTCAAATCGTTCTCCTGCCCGAATGATAGTCACCGGCCGTTGAGCCCATAGCAGGTAACCGCAGATCAATAGTAACAGGCTACCTCTAATTAAATTACGCCTCCAGTGCTCAGGTTTCATGCACCGCCCCAAATATGTACATTGGAACTACAATTTGTCAAAAAAGGTTTGTATGCATAATCTCGATGGCGCTGCAGAAAAAACCAGAGTCGGAAAAAACGAAATTTATTATAGAGTTTGTCAGTAATATCCTCTTTGCCTAATCCAAAATGGTCTTGCCCTTTAAAATAAAGAAGACCATCCCATGACATGGCATAACGTTGGAAACGAATAAGGCTTATTTTTTGCGCATAAAAATCGTGTACGCTGATTCCCAACCCATTAAACCTGTCTTTAAAACGGTTGAATTTTGGCAACCGGAATCTATTCAAATCAGCTTGCAGACCAAAAATAAATTCAGAATCCAGTCCTGCCTTTGGTTTCGAACGCAAACGCTCACTTATTGCCCTCTGAATTTTCATCAACACATCATTTGTGCCAATCCCCCGAATGACTTCATCATAAGCCTGGTCCAGAAGCTGACCGGACCAGGGTTGCCCGCTGCCAAAATGAAAATAGTCAATCAACTCGCCAATAAGCGGCGCATACTGCCCACTGGCAAACTGTCTGGATAACGCTTTCATCTCATCAAACATAATATCAGCACACCGCTGACGGCTAATCGACCTGCCTTTCGGCTGCTTAAAATTGAAATCAGGGGCATGGGTGCCAAAAGAAGTCAGCGGATCAAATTCCAGACACCTGAAGGGATCGACGCGAGCAGAAATATCCTCTAATCCCAGCCTTTTAAAATCCTCATCATGCAAATCACCGAACTGCATATCATCGACATAATGATCGTCAAAACGATGGGCAGTTGAAAAAATCTCATATGGCAGAGATATTGATAAAAGCATATTTGTATTCATGGATTCATCATCCTGATAAATAATATGTTCGTGCTTTACGGCCATAATGAAAATAAAGTAAAATTAAAGAATAAAACTTGAGCAACACGACATAAACAATAGGCTAATGATGAAAATTTTCTTCAGTTATTATCTCTGTCTTGCATGAATGAATATAGAGTGGTATCAAATATAACCATGATGAATTTTTGATTGAGTAACAAAATGAATTCCACGCTATTCCCCCCCACGCTGCGCCGGATAACCGCCACGGATAACCCGGCCATTGCCGGCGTTATCCGCCAGGTGTCAGCGGAGTACGGTCTTACGGCCGACAAAGGCTACACCGTGGCGGATCCTAATCTTGATGAGCTGTTCGAGCTGTACAGCCAGCCGGGTCATGCCTATTGGGTGGTGGAACAGGACGGGAAAGTCGTTGGCGGCGGCGGCGTTGCGCCGCTGTCGTGCAGTGAGCCGGGTATCTGTGAACTGCAGAAGATGTACTTTCTCGCTTCCGTGCGCGGTCAGGGTCTGGCGAAGAAGCTGGCCCTGATGGCGCTCGACTTCGCGCGCGAGCAGGGATTCAAACAGTGCTACCTTGAGACCACCGCATTTCTGACCGAGGCAATTCGTCTGTACGAACACCTTGGCTTTGAGCATATCGCCGAGCCGCTGGGCTGTACCGGACACGTCGATTGCGAAGTGCGGATGTTGAAAGGGTTATAAGTCCTGCCAGATTTTCCGGGCTATACCGGAACCCCACTATGAAAGCGGAACTCCTCATCCGGCGTGTTGATGAGCGCCGCTTCTACTTCCCCGAAGAATTTTACCCTTGATGTAATATCCTCTTTCGCAACCCGCTGTGCCAGCGCCAGATAATCCTGATAATGGCGAGCCTCCGAGCGCAATAGCGACAAATAAAACTTCTGCAGATCGGCGTCCAGATGCGGTGCCAGCGCGGCAAAACGTTCGCAGGAGCGCGCCTCAATGTATGCCCCGCAGATGAGCTTATCGATAAGGGTAAGCGGCTCGTGGGTGCGTACCTCTTTCAGCATCCCCTTCGCATAGCGGCTGGCGGTGATTTTGACGTAAGGAATACCGCGCGCCACCATCATCTCGCGCACCTGCCAGAAGTGGTGCAGCTCCTCTTTGATAAGCAGCACCATGCTGTCGATAAGCGCCTGTCCCCACGGGTCATCGGTCTGCGGCATAATGCTTTTGCCAATCTGCTTATGCAGCGCGGCGAAATCCGGCTCCGGCCCTTCGCGGAAGGTGAAGGCTTCATAGGGGTGCAGCCATGCCAGCAGCGCCTCCGCACCCTGCTTGTCAGCAATGTACTTACGCACCAACAGCATGGCGGTTTGCGCGGCCTTAAGCTCGCACACCATGTGATCGGTGAGCAACAGCGGAAGTCTTTCGGGTTTGCGGGCTTCTTCCACCCACGCGGCGGGGGTCGGGCAGTGCAGGAACTGTAATACGGGAGCGAGTATTTGCGGGTAATCCATACCTGAATCCTGCTGTGCGGCGAGGAGCCCCGCCGCACAGATTATGACTTAGTGGCGAATGCCGTTGTCGTCTTCGTCGACGTAATCTTCGTCGTCGCCGTCTTCGCCTTCTTCACCGTTCGGGTCTTCGTAGTAGGTACCCCAACCGTCGTATTCCACGCCATGTTTTTCTGCCAGGTTCATCAGCTGTTCTACCTGCGCATCGATAAGTTCCGCTTTCAGCGCGCACTCGCTCAGGATATCGCAGCAGATAACCACATCACCCTCTTCCACTTCCAGCTCTTCCGGCTCGGTGACTTCGTAGCCCATCTTGAAGGCTTCTACCGCCACTTTCTCCAGCGTTTCAAAGTCGTCGGCGGAAAGGTGGTGCTCGATGGTGTACAGCGCATCCGGATCGCTGCCGTCTTCCAGTAGTTCTTCAATGATCAGACGCGTTTCGTCGCGTTGCTCTTCCAGGTGTTCCGGGTTTGCCATGGCTCGTTCCTCATAATGTGCGGCAGATACTCTTATTGTCACATACCACCGACGTTGCCTCCACCTTTGTGCAAAAGATTTGTGAACCGGGGTTGCAAGTGAATATTAATACATATAAAGTGAATTTTAATTCAACAAGTGGCTTGAGCCATGAGAGGCAAACATGACAACGTTACACCATAAGCACTTCTTAAAATTACTCGACTTTACCCCTGCTGAAATCACCCATCTGCTGCAGCTTTCTTCCAGTCTGAAAGCTGATAAAAAACAAGGTACTGAGAAGCAAAAACTGATCGGTAAAAACATAGCGCTCATCTTCGAAAAAGACTCGACCCGTACCCGATGCTCTTTCGAAGTTGCCGCTTACGATCAGGGTGCCCGCGTGACATATCTCGGCCCTAACGGCAGCCAGATTGGGCATAAAGAATCAATTAAAGACACCGCCCGCGTGCTGGGCCGGATGTACGACGGTATTCAGTATCGCGGTCACGGCCAGGAAATCGTGGAAACCCTGGCAGAATTTTCCGGCGTGCCGGTGTGGAATGGCCTGACCAACGAGTTCCACCCGACCCAGCTGCTGGCAGATCTGTTAACCATGCAGGAACACCTGCCGGGTAAATCGTTCAACGAGATGACGCTGGTCTACGCCGGGGATGCCCGTAACAACATGGGTAACTCGATGCTTGAGGCCGCCGCGCTGACCGGGCTGGATCTGCGTCTGGTCGCTCCGAAAGCCTGCTGGCCAGAGTCGAGCCTCGTGACCGAATGCACGGCGCTGGCGCAGAAGAACGGCGGTAACGTGACGCTGACGGAAAATATTGCCGAAGGGGTGAAAGGTGCCGACTTCATCTATACCGACGTCTGGGTGTCGATGGGCGAACCAAAAGAGAAGTGGGCAGAACGAATTGCGCTGCTGCGCGACTATCAGGTCAACAGCAAGATGATGCAGCTCAGCGGAAATCCGCAGGTGAAGTTCCTCCACTGCCTGCCGGCTTTCCATGACGACCAAACCCTCGTCGGCAAGAAAATGGCGGAAGAGTTTGGCCTGCACGGCGGCATGGAGGTCAGCAACGAGGTGTTTGAATCTGCGGCGAGCATTGTGTTCGACCAGGCCGAAAACCGGATGCACACCATCAAAGCGGTGATGGTTGCCACCCTCGGCGAGTAAATCCCAGCCCCCTCTCCCGCACGGGAGAGGGGTTAACGCTTATTCCACCCGAATTTTCACGACGGCCTTACGCACCTTCGCCGGTTTCCCGACCGAGCACAGCGGCTTGTGCACTTCTCCCGGATAAAACACCACAAAATCCCCTTCATTAAGGATGACGGTTTTCTCCTGCGCCCCCTCCGGTAAAAATGCGATGTCCTTGTCAGCCAGCCAGTCGGTCGCGGGCTGACCCGCCGGTAGCGTACTGAAGGTCATGCCTTCCTGCCCCTGCAGTACGATCTGGATATCGAGATAACGCGCGTGATACTCCGCCCGACGGTCGGCGAAGGGCTCGGTCATGTCTTCCGACACCAGGTAAAACTGCCGGTTGCCGTCGATATCGTGCTTGCCGGGCGGAGTCGCCGCGGTGACGTTCGCCTTGATAAATTCAATCGCCTGACGCAGCTCCGTCGGGAGCCAGGGCTGCAGATGGTGGATGTTGCCAACAATCATGATTTACACCTCAATCAAAACATCGTTTCATTTTTTGTTGTTATACTCCCGCCGATCGCCGTCTGCTACCGCTTTATGATGGAGATTTGCGCCAACGCATGTTTATTGCCGGGATTGTTAATTAATGGTTAACCCACATCCGAATATTATTCATGAATTATGCATAACCGTTTTTCCTCCCTCCCACCGGCCTCTCTTAACCTGCTGATCGCTGGTGTGTTATTTAAAAACCTCACCCGGCCTCACAGTTTATTCATCCTGATTTATTTCATCTTCATGCAATAATTATTTTCAGATTTAACTAAAGAGAAAAATAAAGGAACAAGAAAAATGAATAACCATGCCTGTAACTAAATAAAACCATATAAAATCAACAAATTAACAATCATAAATAGATATTAAATATCTACATCACATTAACAGCGAGGAATAATCACCCTTCCTGATGCTTAGCCATTCACTTAATACACCAAAGTTTATATATAATATATGACCCCTATCATGTAATAAGCACTTGCTTTTAATTACCCCGCCAGCTGTGATTTAAGTCACAATCTTAAATATCAAAAAACTCAACTATAACCGCGAAGTCATTCATTCAAAACGACTACGAATTCATTTTCGCAGCCACCCTTTTTATTCTAAAAAATGGTTAAAGGAATAATTATGGAAAAGCATTATGTCGGTTCTGAAATTGGTCAATTACGCAGTGTTATGCTCCATCGCCCTAATTTAAGTCTTAAAAGGCTGACCCCGTCTAATTGCCAGGATCTCCTCTTTGATGATGTGCTTTCGGTTGAACGCGCGGGGGAAGAGCATGATATTTTCGCCAACACGCTACGCCAGCAGGGCATTGAAGTACTGCTGCTGACCGACCTGCTAACGCAAACGCTGGAGGTCACCGAAGCCCGCGACTGGCTGCTGTCTACCCAGGTTTCCGACTATCGTCTGGGACCAACGTTTGCCGCCGATGTACGCGCCTGGCTTGCCGACCTGCCGCGCCGCGAACTGGCGCGCCATTTAAGCGGCGGCGTCACCTACGGTGAAATTCCGGCATCGATTAAGAATATGGTGGTGGATACCCACGACGTTAATGACTTTATTATGAAGCCATTACCTAACCATTTATTTACCCGCGACACCTCATGCTGGATTTATAACGGCGTCTCCATCAACCCAATGGCTAAAGCGGCCCGTCAGCGCGAAACCAATAACCTGCGCGCGATATATCGTTGGCATCCTCAGTTTGCCGATGGCGATTTTATTAAATACTTCGGCGACGAAAATATTAATTACGACCACGCCACCCTCGAGGGCGGTGATGTGCTGGTCATTGGCCGCGGCGCCGTATTAATCGGGATGTCGGAACGTACTACACCGCAGGGGGTGGAATTCCTCGCCAACGCCCTGTTCAAACATCGTCAGGCAGAAAAAGTCATTGCCGTCGAATTGCCGAAACATCGCTCCTGCATGCACCTCGATACCGTCATGACCCATATCGACGTCGACACCTTCTCGGTCTATCCGGAAGTGGTTCGCAAAGACGCCCAGTGCTGGACGCTGACTCCGGATGGCCGTGGTGGGCTCAAACGCACCCAGGAAACGGACCTGCTGCACGCCATCGAAAAAGCGCTCGGCATTACCCAGGTACGGCTTATCACCACCGGTGGCGACGCCTTTGAGGCCGAGCGCGAACAGTGGAACGACGCCAACAACGTCCTGACGCTGCGCCCGGGCGTGGTGGTTGGCTACGAGCGTAACACCTGGACCAACGAGAAATACGACAAAGCCGGGATCACCGTGCTGCCCATTCCGGGCGATGAACTCGGACGTGGCCGCGGCGGTGCGCGCTGCATGAGCTGCCCGCTGGAACGTGACGGGATCTGAGGAGATGACTATGACGAAACCCACTCTGGTCGTCGCCCTCGGCGGCAACGCCCTGCTCAAACGCGGCGAGCCGCTGGAAGCCGATATCCAGCGCCGCAACATTGAACTGGCGGCGAAAACCATCGCCGGGCTCACCCAGCAGTGGCGGGTGGTGCTGGTTCACGGTAACGGCCCGCAGGTTGGCCTGCTGGCGCTGCAAAACAGCGCGTACAGCAAGGTCGCCCCCTACCCGCTGGATATCCTGGGCGCAGAGAGCCAGGGGATGATTGGCTACATGCTGCAGCAGGCGCTGAAAAACCAGCTGCCGCAGCGTGAAGTCAGCGTCCTGCTGACGCAGGTGGAAGTCGACCCTGCCGATCCAGCCTTTCGTAACCCCACCAAGTACATCGGCCCGGTGTACGACCAGGCGCAGGCCCGCGAGCTGGAAGCGGAAAAAGGCTGGGTATTTAAAGCCGATGGTCCGTACTTCCGTCGGGTGGTGCCTTCTCCGCAGCCGCAGCAGATCGTGGAGCGTGATGCCATCAGCGCACTGATCGCCCGCGATCACCTGGTTATCTGCAACGGCGGCGGCGGCGTGCCGGTGGTTGAACAGGCCGACGGCTATCACGGCATTGAGGCGGTGATCGACAAAGATCTCTCCGCCGCGTTACTTGCCCGACAAATCCGCGCCGATGCGCTGCTGATCCTCACCGACGCAGACGCCGTGTATCTCGACTGGGGCAAACCGACTCAGCGCCCGCTGGCGCAGGTCACCCCGGAACAACTGAACGAACTGACTTTTGACGCCGGATCGATGGGGCCGAAAGTCGCCGCCTGTAGCCACTTCGTTGAGCGTTGCCACGGCATCGCCGGAATTGGCGCACTTGCCGACGGGCCAGAAATCCTCGCCGGAGAAAAAGGCACCCTCATTCGCCCCGAAAACAGCCCGGCTCATCCGGCTTACTGATGTAAATAAGGATTTAGCGATGACTATCAATCTGAAAAACCGCAACTTTCTGAAACTGCTGGACTATACCCCGGCTGAGATCCAGTACCTGATCGATCTCGCCATCACCCTGAAAGCCGACAAAAAAGCCGGGCGCGAGAAGCAGACGCTGGTCGGGAAAAACATTGCCCTGATCTTTGAAAAAACCTCCACCCGCACCCGCTGTGCGTTTGAAGTCGGTGCCTTCGACCAGGGCGCGCAGGTGACCTATCTCGGGCCAAGCGGTTCGCAGATTGGCCATAAAGAGTCGATGAAGGATACCGCCCGAGTGCTCGGACGCATGTACGACGGCATTGAATATCGCGGTTACGGCCAGCCTATCGTCGAAGAGCTTGGCGAGTTTGCCGGTGTGCCGGTGTGGAACGGGCTGACCGATGAATTCCACCCGACGCAGATCCTCGCTGACCTGATGACCATGCTTGAGCACGCGCCGGGCAAAACCCTGCCGCAACTGCGTTTTGCCTATCTCGGCGATGCCCGTAACAACATGGGTAACTCGCTGATGGTCGGTGCCGCAAAAATGGGCATGGACATTCGCCTGGTCGCACCGCGCGCCTTCTGGCCGGATGAAAAGCTGGTGAAACAGTGTCTCGCCATCGGGGAAGAAACCGGTGCCCGCATCCTGCTGACCGAAAGCGTCGAAGAGGGCGTGCACGGGGTCGACTTCCTCTATACCGACGTCTGGGTGTCGATGGGCGAGCCAAAAGAGGCGTGGGCCGAGCGCGTCAGCGTGATGACGCCGTATCAGATTAACGCCAGCGTCATCAAGGCGACCGGCAACCCGAACGTCAAATTCATGCACTGCCTGCCCGCCTTCCATAACGAGCACACCAAAGTGGGACGCGAAATTGAAGCCGCCTATGGCCTGAAAGGGCTGGAAGTGACCGACGAGGTGTTTGAGTCGGCGAATTCCATCGTCTTCGACGAAGCGGAAAACCGCATGCACACCATCAAAGCGGTCATGGTCGCCACCCTTGGCGAGTGATCCCTGAATGCGGATGCCGCCCGGTGCGGCATCCTGACAGGAGAATAACAATGTCTGATTTAGCAAAGGATGACGGCGCCGTCGCGGCTGGCAGCGGGGAGAAAAAGCTGGGGCTGAGCGCGCTGGTTGCGCTGGTCATCGGCTCCATGATCGGCGGCGGGGTGTTCAGCCTGCCGCAGAACTTCGCTCTCGTGGCTTCTCCCGGCGCATTGATTGTTGGCTGGGTCATCACCGGCATCGGCATGCTGTGCCTGGCTTTTATTTATCAAAACCTCAGCGCGCGCTGCCCGCATCTTGAAGGCGGGATCTACAGCTACGCCCGTGCCGGCTTCGGCGATTTCATCGGCTTCCAGGCGGCCTGGGGCTACTGGTTTTCCGCCTGGCTTGGTAACGTTTCCTATGCCGTATTGCTGTTCAGCGCGGTGAGCTTTTTCTTCCCGGTCTTTGGTGATGGCAACAACTTAGCCTCGATAATCGGCGCTTCTATCGTGCTATGGCTGGTACATACGCTGGTGCTGCGCGGAGTGCGCGAAGCGGCGTGGATCAACACCATCCTGACTGTTATCAAAGTGTTAGTGTTGATTATCTTCATCATTGCGGTGTTTATTGCCTTCCGTCTTGGTGTGCTGACCGCCGATTTCTGGGGCCGCATGATGCAGGTCGACGGCACCCATCCGGATCTGTTCAACCAGGTGAAAAGCACCATGCTGGTCACCACCTGGGTATTTATCGGAATTGAAGGAGCGACCGTGGTCTCGGCCCGCGCCGCAAACCGTCGCGATATCGGCAAGGCCACGGTGGTCGGTCTGCTTGGAGCACTGGCTATCTACGTGCTGGTGAGCGTGCTGTCGATGGGGATCCTCGATCAGGCAACGCTTGCCGGGTTAAAAAACCCGTCCATGGCGGGCGTGCTGGAAAGCGTGGTGGGTCCATGGGGCGCCAAATTTGTCGCCGGCGGCGTGGTGCTGTCCGTTGCCGGGGCTCTGCTGGCGTGGACGCTGTTTGCCTCTGAGCTGCCCAAAGTCGCGGCGCAGGACGGCGTGTTCCCGGAAATTTTTGCCCATGAAAACCACCGCCAGTCGCCGTCGGTATCGCTGTGGATTACCAACGGTCTGGTGCAGTTGTTCCTGCTGCTGGCACTGTTTTACCAGGCGGGCTATCAGGTGCTGTTCTCCATCGCCACGGCGGCCATTTTGCCCCCTTACCTGTTCAGCGCCGCCTATGGCCTGAAGCTGGTGTGGACGCGTGAACACTACAAGCCAGGAGAGAAACTGGCCCGTGATTGGGTGATCAGTATTATCGCCACGGTGTACGGTTTCTGGCTCTGCTTTGCGGCAGGGAACTCAATGCTGCTCAGTTCACTACTGTTTATTCCGGGAGCGATTGTGTACGTCTGGAAGAAAAAACACAGTCAGCAGCGCTGCTTCAACGGGATGGAAGCCTGCGTGCTCATCGCGCTAATTCTTGTGGCGGTTTACACCCTGGTGCAGATCTTTGCCGGCGCCATCTCTATTACTTGAAAATGGTTTACGCCCCGTTTGGGGCGTTTTTTCTGGGTAAACAAAGGATTAGCCATAAAATCGGAAAGCAAGTCATTGATGATTGCATCACGTATGTTTTATCAACCAGGACATCCGATAATGAAATTTGAACAGCCCACCAGCGACAAAGAGCAGCTGCAGCTTTCCGTCTGTCAGCGACTGATTGCCGAGAAGAGCTATCTGTCGCAGGAAGAACTTCGCAGCGATCTGCAGCGCCATGGCTTTAGCAGCATCAGCCAGTCTACCGTGTCGCGGTTGCTAAAATTGCTCGGCGTCATAAAAATCAGAAATGCCAAGGGACAAAAGATTTATTCCGTGAATCCACAGTTGCGCCCGGCACCCAACGCCGCGCGATCGATTGCTGAAATGGTGGTCAGCGTTGAGCACAATAGCGAATTTATCCTTATCCATACCGCCGCGGGATACGGCCGCGCGGTGGCGCGGATCCTTGATTATCACGCGTTACCGGAAATCCTGGGGGTCGTTGCGGGTAGCAGTATTGTCTGGGTCGCTCCGCGCAGCGTGAAGCGCACCGCCCTGGTACAGAAGCAGATTAATTACTTACTCATGATGAATTAATATTCACATATAAGCGTTTGCCGTGGTTAAATCGTGCATTAATCGCTTGATCCGAAAAATGAGCTGCGTATAATGCCGGGCAATTTGCCGGGAGGAAGCATGGTCCAGTGTGTACGACATTTCGTCTTACCGCGTCTGAAAAAGGACGCTGGCCTGCCGTTTTTCTTTCCGTTGCTCACCTATTCGAAGCCCCTTATTTAAGGGGCTTTTTTTTTGCCCAGCGATCAGGAGATAACCATGGCCAACCCGCTATATCAAAAACATATCATTTCCATAAACGATCTCGGTCGCGAAGACCTCGAACTGGTGCTGGCGACCGCAGCGAAACTGAAAGCACATCCGCAACCGGAACTGCTGAAACATAAAGTGATCGCCAGCTGTTTCTTTGAGGCTTCAACCCGTACACGTTTATCGTTCGAAACGTCAATGCACCGCCTCGGGGCGAGCGTGGTCGGTTTCTCTGACAGCAGCAATACGTCGCTTGGCAAAAAAGGCGAGACCCTGGCCGACACCATTTCGGTTATCAGCACCTACGTTGACGCCATCGTGATGCGCCACCCGCAGGAAGGCGCGGCGCGTCTGGCGACCGAGTTCTCCGGCAACGTGCCAATCCTCAACGCCGGTGACGGTGCCAACCAGCACCCAACGCAAACCCTGCTGGATCTCTTCACCATTCAGGAAACCCAGGGCCGCCTCGAGAACCTCAACGTGGCGATGGTCGGTGACCTGAAGTATGGCCGCACCGTGCACTCGCTGACCCAGGCGCTGGCGAAATTCAACGGCAACCGCTTCTACTTTATCGCGCCGGATGCGCTGGCCATGCCGCAGTACATTCTCGACATGCTGGATGAGAAAGGTATCTCCTGGAGCCTGCACAACGCCATCGATGAAGTGATGGCAGAAGTGGACATTCTGTATATGACCCGCGTGCAGAAAGAGCGTCTGGATCCGTCGGAATACGCCAACGTGAAGGCGCAGTTTATTCTGCGCGCCAGCGACCTCGAAGGCGCCCGTAACAACATGAAGGTGCTGCACCCGCTGCCGCGCATCGATGAAATCACCACCGACGTCGACAAAACGCCGCATGCCTGGTACTTCCAGCAGGCCGGTAACGGCATCTTCGCACGCCAGGCACTGCTGGCGCTGGTACTGAATCGCGATTTGGAACTGTAAGGGGAATGAACATGACACACGATAACAAACTGCAGGTAGAAGCCATCAAATGTGGCACCGTAATCGACCATATCCCTGCACAGATTGGTTTTACGCTGCTGACGCTGTTCAAACTGACCAAAACCGATCAGCGCATTACTATCGGCCTCAACCTGCCGTCCGGTGAAATGGGTCGTAAAGACCTGATTAAAATTGAAAACACCTTCCTGACCGACGAGCAGGTAAACCAGCTGGCGCTGTACGCACCGGATGCCACCGTTAACCGCATCGACGATTATGAAGTCGTCGGAAAATCACGTCCGAGCCTGCCGGGGCGCATCGACAGCGTGCTGGTTTGCCCGAACAGCAACTGCATCAGCCATGCCGAACCGGTCTCTTCCAGCTTCACAGTGAAAAAGCGCGCAAACGACATCGGTCTCAAATGCAAATACTGCGAAAAAGAGTTTTCTCATAATGTGGTGCTGGCTAACTAATTGCGGTTGGTATCGTGTCCCGCTCTCCCTATAATGGGCGGGACCCTTTTACCGCTGTATTCAGGAGATATCATGAGTAAAATTATCGCGACGGAAAGTGCACCAGCAGCCATCGGCCCATACGTACAGGGCGTTGATCTGGGTAGCATGGTAATCACTTCTGGCCAGATCCCGGTAGACCCGAAAACCGGCGCCGTGGCAGAAGATGTCGCAGCGCAGGCGCGTCAGTCCCTGGAAAACGTTCAGGCGATCATTGAAGCTGCGGGCCTGAAAGTAGGTGACATTGTTAAAACGACCGTTTTCGTGAAAGATCTGAACGATTTCGCCACCGTTAACGCCACTTACGAAGCTTTCTTCACTGAGCACAAAGCCGTATTCCCGGCGCGTTCCTGCGTCGAAGTGGCTCGCCTGCCGAAAGACGTGAAGATTGAAATCGAAGCGATCGCGGTACGTCGCTAATCGCTACCCCCTCACCTTCCACAGGCGAGGGGGAATTGCTATCACTCGTTGCGCGTCGCACGCAGCAGTTTCTCCAGCGGATACACCGCCGCAATCACCACTTCGTCCTGCGTTTTTGCTGCTTCATCAAGCTGTGCCTGAATCGCCGCGATCTCTTTGTCATCAAGCGTTCCCTGACGCACCACCAGATCCGTTAAGCGCAGCCCGATAGCCGCCAGCTTGTCTACGTTCTGAATAACCGGTTTCATCGCCTTCAGCTGATATTGTCCGTCACTGAGCGCCAGGGCGTCAGCGGTATTGTTCTGCCAGCGGGTGAAGAGATGGCGCAGCGCATCAGCGCTTTCATTGTCCTCGGCGTCGCTAATCAGGCGTTCAACCCAGCGGTCCATCTGGCGCACGCTGGTGCTCTCAGCCGGTATCGCGTCGGCAAAGCGGTTCAGCGGTTCGAACTGATGGTAGTTTCCGGCCTGGAACTTCAGATGCTGGCGGGTGTAGTAGTGGGCAGGCTCCACCGCCTGAGCGAGGATCTGCAGCGGGAGCGTGTTGCTGCTGTTAGCCAGGCGGGTGAACTGCGCAATCTGCTGGGCGTGCTGCTCAAGCCCGACCGATACCGTCGACCAGCTGTCCATCGCCTGCAGGCGCTGGTACATGTTGTCGATATCCTTCACATCTTCGGCGGACCACAGACGTTCTGCCACCGCGAAGGCTCGCGGCCACAGGCGAATGTCGAGCACCGGCGCCACCACGTTTTCCGCCCACAGCGCCGCCTCGCCGCCGAGCAGGTTCTTCTGCTGTTCCGCATCCGGCACTACCGGCTGAATGCCCTTCGGCACTTCCTCAAGGCGTTTGCCTGCGATCGGGTAGCGGGTGTTGCCTATCAGGAAATAGCCGCTGAGCGTGTCGTCATTCACCGTGACAACCGGGCGCGTTTCCCCCATCCAGGTATCTACGGTAAAGGTCAGCTGGTCGTCAGAAATCCACTCGATATCGTGGACTTCACGGCGAGATTTGCCGTTAAAATCAATAAACCCACGCCAGCCATCGCTATTTTTCACCAGCGTAAAGCTGCCCTCAACCGCACTGCCCTTCAGCCGTGGCATGGAGAATGCCCAGCTCTGAGCACTGTCGGCATCGGTGAGGGTATCGACCCCGTTCAGCCCTTGTGGATAGATCTCGTTGCGGTAGTGATAGGCGGTGTACTGCGGCTGATCGAGATAGAAGCCGGTGGAGAGAATGCCCTTATAGCCGTGCTTCGCCACTTCTCCCAGCGCATCCTGCCCTTGCCATGACTGGATCAGGATGCTTTTCGGCAGGTCTGGGTGATAAATCTCATCCCAGCCCACCATCTGACGCTTGTACTTCTCAAGAATGGTTTCCAGTTTACGGTTGAAATAGGCCTGCAGAGCGTGGCTGTCGGCGAGCTTGTTCTGCTGCATAAATTTCTGAATAGCCGGATTGGCTTTCCACTGGCTGTCGTCCACCTCATCACCGCCGATATGCAGGTAAGGATCGGGGAAGATAGCCGTCAGTTCGCCGATCATCGCGTCGGCAAAGGCGTAGGTTGCCTCTTTGGTGGGATCCAGCACCGGCTTCAGCACACCCCAGTGGCGCTCCATCTCATAGGGTCCTGGCGCGCTCATCAGCTCCGGGTAGGCCACTGCAATAGCGGAAGCGTGGCCCGGCATGTCGATTTCCGGTACCACCCGGATACCCCGCGCGGCGGCATAGCGCACAATCTCTTTCATCTGTGCCGGAGTGTAATAGAGTCCGTCGCTGGCCTTTTGCTGCAGCTTAGGATAGCGCGTGGAGGCAAAGCGCCAGCCCTGGTCGTCGGTCAGGTGCCAGTGCAGTACGTTCAGCTTTGCGGCCGCCATCCCGTCGATTTGTCGCTTGATGTCGTCCAGCGGCACAAAATGACGGGCGGAATCGAGCAGCAGCCCGCGCCACGGGAAGCGCGGCGCATCGTCAATTGCCACAAACGGCACGCTGGTTTTCTCCGGGCCGTTCTGGATAAGCTGCAGCAGGGTCTCCATGCCATGCAGCGCGCCAAATCGGGTATTGGCATTAAGCGTGATCCCGTTAGCATCCACGTTCAGCTTGTAGCTTTCGTCGCTGTCCGGTCGCGGGATGGGGGAAACTTTGCGGGCGATATTGATGGTGATGGTTGGGGTTTTGGCGGGCGAGCTTTGCGCCGCCAGCGTCCAGCCGGTCTGGCGGGAGATTCGCTCGCGCAGGCGCGCTACCGCTTCATCCATATCGTCGCCGTTAACGTTAATCGTCAGGCGATAATCCAGCGCCAGCGCGCCGTCGGTAGCCGGTTTGCTGACCTGCGCCGGCCACGGCATCAGCGGCAAATCCCCGGCAGGCGCGGCGAAAGCGCCAAAAGCTATCATCATCCCTGCGGCCAGCAGGCTGTAAGGCATTGTTTTTCTCATGGGTTTTCCTTCACGACGGGCCAAAAAAGCAAAACATTGAGTTAACATGCAGGCAAAAAGCCGTCAAGGACGAGAGCAGGAAGTTGCGAGGAAGCCCCCTCCGGAAAGAAGGGGGCGGCAGAGCAAAGCAGCGGTTACTGCCAGCCGTAGCGACGGCTGTAGAAGCCTTTCACCAGTTGGGTCAGGGTCATGTAACCCGCAAGGATGGCCACCAGCCACGGGAAGTAAGAGAGCGGCAGCGCCTGCAGCTGCAGATAGGACGCCAGCGGTGAGAACGGCAGCGCCAGACCCACAATCATCACCACCACCGTCATCATAATCAGCGGCCAGGCGGCACGGCTTTGGATGAACGGAATGCGGCGTGTACGGATCATATGCACAATCAGCGTCTGCGACAGCAGCCCTACGACGAACCAGCCTGACTGGAACAGGGTCTGGTGTTCTGGCGTATTGGCGTGGAACACAAACCACATCAGGCAGAAAGTCAGGATGTCGAAGATGGAGCTTATCGGGCCGAAGAACAGCATGAAGCGCCCAAGATCGGCCGGATTCCAGCGCTGTGGCTTCTTGATTTGCTCATCGTCAACGTTATCAAACGGAATGGCGACCTGGGATACATCGTACAGCAGGTTCTGAATCAACAGGTGTAACGGCAGCATTGGCAGGAACGGCAGGAAGGCGCTCGCGACCAGCACGCTGAACACGTTACCGAAGTTAGAGCTGGCGGTCATTTTGATGTACTTCAGCATGTTAGCAAAGGTACGACGCCCTTCGATAACGCCCTCTTCCAGCACCATCAGGCTCTTTTCCAGCAGGATGATATCCGCCGCTTCACGGGCGATATCTACCGCGCCGTCCACGGAAATACCGATATCCGCCGCACGCAGCGCCGGGGCATCGTTGATGCCATCGCCCATAAAGCCTACGACGTGCCCTTCACGCTTGAGAAGCGTCACAATGCGTTCTTTGTGCATCGGCGTCAGGCGGGCAAACAGCGTGGTGCGGCGTGCCAGCAGCGCCAGCTCGTCATCACCCATATTTTCAATATCACTGCCCACCACCACATGACCCGGGTCGAGGCCCACGTCGTTACACACCTTCGCCGCCACCAGCTCGCTGTCGCCGGTCAGGATTTTCACGGTGATGCCGCTGGCTTTCAGCGCCTTCAGCGCAGGTTCGGTCGTCTCTTTCGGCGGATCGAGGAAGGCGATGTAACCTTCAAGGATCAAGTCTGATTCATCCGCACGCTGGTAATCGCCTTCGCGGGCGGCGAGGTATTTGGTCGCCACGGCGACCACCCGCAGTCCCTGACGGTTCTGGGTTTCGGTCACGCGCGCGATGCGGCGCAGCATGGTGTCATCAAGCGGCACGATATCGCCGTTGTAGCGCACCTGAGTACAGACGTTCAGCACCTCCTGCAGCGCCCCTTTACAGATGAGTTGGTGAACATCGCCCTGCTCGGCCACCACCACCGACATGCGGCGGCGTTCAAAGTCGAACGGGATCTCATCAATTTTCTGCCAGCGCTTCGCCAGCTGGCGGGCCGCAGAGATATCCACCCCTTCGAGTACGGCGGTATCAAGCAGGTTTTTCAGGCCAGTCTGGTAATGGCTATTCAGCCAGGCCGTGTGCAGCACCAGCTCGCTGGCTTTGCCGGAGATATCGGTGTGATTCTCCAGCACAATTTTATCCTGCGTCAGGGTGCCGGTTTTGTCGGTGCACAGAATGTCCATCGCGCCAAAGTTCTGAATGGCGTCGAGGTGTTTGACGATAACTTTTTGTTTCGAGAGCTTCACCGCCCCGCGCGCCAGCGTCGAGGTCACAATCATCGGCAGCATTTCCGGCGTCAGACCTACCGCCACGGAAAGCGCAAACAGCGCCGCCTCCCACCAGTCGCTCTTGGTGTAGCCGTTAATCAGCAGCACGATTGGGGTCATGACCAGCATAAAGCGGATCAGCAGCATGCTGACGCGGCTGATCCCTTTCTGGAAAGCGTTCGCCTCGATTTCCTGTTCACCCACGCTACCGGCCAGTTGGCCAAACCAGGTTTTCCCCCCCGTGGAGTACACCATTGCCTGCGCGGAGCCGCTGACGACGTTGGTGCCCATAAAGCACAGGGTGTCGCATTCGAGCGGGTTGCTTTGTTCCGGGTCGCGGGTTCTGGCAACCTTCTCCACCGGCAGCGATTCGCCGGTCAGCGATGCCTGAGCCACGAACAGGTCGCGGGCCTGCAGCACACGCAAGTCTGCCGGGATCATGTCACCTGCGGAGAGCTTCACAATGTCGCCAGGCACCAGCTGATCGATAGGCACTTCAACCCAGCGGCTTTCACCCAGCTCGTTGCTGACGCGCAGCGCGGTCGCGGTGTTGCTCACCATTGCCTTCAGGGCATCTGCGGCTTTGGTGGAGCGCGCTTCCTGAACAAAGTTCAGCAGGGTGGAAATGACCACCATCAGGGCGATAACCCCGGCGGCAAACAGGTCTTCGGTGGAATACGAAATAATAGCCAGCACCGTCAACAGCAGGTTGAACGGGTTACGGTAGCAGACCCACAGATGCACCCACCATGGCGCGGGTTTCTGGGCCGGAATGCTGTTCTCACCGTGCTTTTCGCGATGTTGTTCAACTTCCTGTGCGTTCAGCCCTTCTGGGTGGCTGTCGAATGCGCGCCAGACTTCGTTTTCATCCATCGCCGCGACGTTCAGACAGTGCTTGCTGAGTGAGTCGGGAATGGCGACGCCGGTCAGATTTTTAGCGTCTGGCATTGGGTCGCGCTGGATCAGGCGACGAGGCAAATGGCGGCTAAGCTGATCAAGGAGCTGCCGGGTAAAATTCTTCAACATAGTACATCCCTACGCGCCCGCGACACGCGAGCACGGCATAATCAACGGGCACGGCAAGGCCGTGCCTGTCAGACACATCGCTTTACTACAGGGACATCAAAGATGCCACTGCCTTACACATCCGGCAAAGCAGTGAAGACTAGCTTACCGGACTAGATTATTGCTCCATCGGGGATGGGGCGTGGGATCAGGATCCATACGGCCTCCGGTAAGTGAAAAGAAATTCGAACCTTTGTTCATTCGCACAGTATAGCAATGTAAAGGCTACAGTTCTGGGCGATTATGGCGTTATGATACGCGCTTGCAACTAAACCGCCCCTCAACAAATTCTTTCACGTGGCGAATACATTGCAACTGACCTTGCTCACTATTTTAGCTAACCAGGGAAAAGAGGATGCAAAACCGGCTGACCATCAAAGACATCGCTCGCTTAAGCGGAGTCGGTAAATCGACCGTCTCGCGCGTACTGAATAACGAAAGCGGAGTCAGCGAACGCACGCGCGAGCGTGTTGAAGCGGTGATGCAGCAGCACGAGTTTTCCCCCTCCCGTTCGGCGCGCGCTATGCGAGGTCAGAGCGACAAAGTGGTGGCGATTATCGTCACCCGTCTGGATTCGCTGTCGGAAAACCTCGCGGTGCAGACCATGCTTCCGGCATTTTACGAGCGCGGTTACGACCCTATCATGATTGAAAGCCAGTTCTCTCCGGCGCTTGTCGAAGAGCACCTTGGGATGCTGAGCCGCCGCAACATCGACGGCGTAGTGCTGTTTGGTTTCACCGGTATCAACGAGGCGGCGCTGGCCCCCTGGCAGTCTTCACTGGTGCTGCTGGCGCGTGATGCCAAAGGTTTTGCCTCCGTCTGCTATGACGATGAAGGCGCCATTAATATACTGATGCAGCGTCTGTACGACGACGGCCATCGCTCTATCAGCTTCCTCGGCGTACCGCACAGCGATGTCACCACCGGCAAACGCCGTCACGAGGCTTACCTCGCATTCTGTAAAGCTCATAAACTGCACCCGGTCGCCGCCCTGCCAGGGCTTGCGATGAAGCAGGGCTACGATAGCGTGGCAAGCGTGATGAACACCGATACCACGGCGCTGGTCTGCGCGACCGATACCCTGGCGCTCGGTGCCAGCAAATATCTGCAGGAGCAGCGTATCGACACGCTGCAGCTGGCGAGCGTGGGTAACACGCCGCTGATGAAGTTTCTGCACCCGGAAATCATCACCGTCGATCCCGGCTACGGCGAGGCGGGAAGCCGCGCCGCACAACAGTTGATCGAGCAGATCTCCGGCCACATCGCACCGCAGCAAATCATCATTCCCGCCCACCTCAGCTGAGCATCCTTTCGGCAAATATGTGATCTTCGCTGCGTTTCGGGAACGTTCCCATTTACCCGAGAAAGCGAAACGGACACTATACGCTCAGGTCATTACGCAACATCTTTCATCTGCCATGAGGCTTCATGATGAGCAAAGTGAAACAACAGGATATCGACTCCCTGATTACGCTGGTTGGCGGCCGCGAGAACATCGCGACGGTCAGTCACTGCATTACCCGCCTGCGTTTCGTGCTGAACGCTCCGGAAAAAGCCGACCCAAAGGCCATTGAAAACCTGTCGATGGTGAAAGGCTGTTTTACCAACGCCGGGCAGTTCCAGGTGGTGATCGGCACCAACGTGGATGATTACTACAAAGCGCTGCTGGCAACCACCGGGCAGTCGGCGGCGAATAAAGAGCAGGCTAAACAGGCGGCTCGTCAGAACATGAAGTGGCACGAGCAGCTGATCTCACACTTTGCTGAGATCTTCTTCCCGCTGCTGCCGGCGCTAATTAGCGGCGGTTTGATCCTCGGTTTCCGCAACGTCATTGGCGATGTGCCGATGAGCAACGGCCAGACGCTGGCACAGATGTACCCGTGGCTGAAAACCCTCTACGACTTCTTGTGGCTACCTGGCGAAGCCATCTTCTTCTATCTGCCGGTTGGGATCTGCTGGTCGGCGGTGAAGAAAGTAGGCGGCACGCCGATCCTCGGGATCGTGCTTGGCGTCACCCTGGTTTCTCCACAGTTAATGAATGCCTATTTGCTGGGCCAGCAGGTGCCAGAAGTGTGGAACTTCGGTCTGTTCAGCATTGCGAAAGTGGGCTATCAGGCGCAGGTGATCCCGGCACTGCTGGCGGGCCTGGCGCTGGGCTATATCGAAACCTGGATGAAGCGCGTGGTGCCTGACTACCTGTATCTGGTGGTTGTGCCAGTGTGCTCGCTGATCCTCGCGGTCTTCCTCGCTCACGCACTGATTGGCCCGTTCGGCCGCATGATTGGCGACGGCGTGGCCTTCGCCGTGCGTCATCTGCTGACCGGCAGCTTTGCCCCAATTGGCGCGGCGCTGTTTGGCTTCCTGTATGCCCCGCTGGTGATCACCGGCGTGCATCAGACCACCCTTGCTATCGATATGCAGATGATTCAGAGCATGGGCGGAACGCCGGTGTGGCCTTTGATTGCGCTCTCTAACATTGCCCAGGCGTCGGCGGTGGTCGGGATTATTATCTCCAGCCGCAAACATAACGAGCGCGAAATCTCGGTTCCGGCGGCCATTTCCGCCTACCTCGGCGTCACCGAGCCGGCGATGTACGGTATCAACCTCAAGTACCGCTTCCCGATGCTCTGCGCGATGGTCGGCTCCGGCCTCGCGGGCCTGCTCTGCGGCCTGAACGGCGTGATGGCCAACGGCATTGGCGTGGGTGGTCTGCCGGGCATTCTCTCTATTCAGCCTAAGTTCTGGCAGGTGTACGCCATCGCGATGGTTATCGCGGTAGTGGTACCGATTGTGCTGACGTCGATGGTCTATCAGCGCAAATTCCGCCAGGGCACGCTGCAAATCGTTTAACTCTTTGTTTGGGGCGCCGTTGCGCCCCCTTTGTATTACCAGGAATGCATAATGAATACCCTTCCCCACTGGTGGCAAAACGGTGTTATCTACCAGATTTACCCTAAGAGCTTTCAGGACACTACCGGCAGCGGCACCGGCGATTTACGTGGCGTCACGGCGCGTCTTGATTACCTGCAAACGCTTGGCGTAGACGCCATCTGGCTGACGCCGTTTTATATTTCGCCGCAGGTAGATAACGGCTATGACGTGGCGGATTACACCGCCATTGACCCGGCCTACGGCACGCTAGACGATTTCGATGAGCTGGTCGCGCAGGCGAAAGTGCGGAATATCCGCATCGTACTCGATATGGTGTTCAACCATACCTCCACCCAGCACCCGTGGTTTCGCGAAGCCCTGGATCCACAGAGTCCGTACCGCGAGTTTTATATCTGGCGCGATGAGCCCAACAACTGGCATTCAAAATTTGGCGGTAACGCCTGGGAATGGCACGCCGAAAGCGGCCAGTACTACCTGCATCTGTTTGCCCCCGAGCAGGCGGACCTCAACTGGGAGAACCCGGAGGTACGTGCCGAGCTTAAAAAGGTGTGCGAGTTCTGGGCCGATCGTGGGGTCGATGGTTTACGGCTTGATGTCGTGAACCTCATCTCTAAAGACCTCGATTTCCCGAACGACGATGAAGGTGATGGCCGCCGCTTTTATACCGACGGCCCGCGCGTTCACGAATTCCTGCAGGAAATGAGCCGCGACGTGTTTACGCCAGGCTACCTGATGACCGTCGGTGAAATGTCCTCAACCACCCTTGAGCACTGCCAGCGCTACGCGGCTCTCGATGGTGGCGAACTGTCGATGACCTTTAACTTCCATCATCTGAAGGTGGATTATCCGGGCGGTGAAAAATGGACCCAGGCACGACCCGACTTTGTGGCGCTCAAAGCCCTGTTCAGCCACTGGCAGCAGGGTATGCACAACGTTGCCTGGAACGCACTGTTCTGGTGTAACCACGATCAGCCGCGCATCGTCTCGCGCTTTGGTGATGAAGGCGCGCTACGCGTACCGGCCGCCAAAATGCTGGCGATGGTGCTGCACGGGATGCAGGGCACGCCCTACATCTATCAGGGGGAAGAACTGGGGATGACCAACCCGCATTTTCGCCAGATAACCGACTATCGCGACCTTGAAAGCCACAACATGTTTGCCACCCTGAGCGCCGAGGGGCGTGATGCCGACGAACTGCTGGCGATCCTCGCCAGTAAATCCCGCGATAACGGACGCACGCCGATGCAGTGGAGCGCCGATGCCAACGGCGGTTTCACCACCGGCGAGCCGTGGATTGGCTTGTGTGATAACTATCGTGAGATAAACGCACAGCGCGCACTGCGCGACCCGGAGTCTGTCTTCCATACGTATCAGCGTCTTATCGCGCTGCGCAAGCAGGAGCCGGTGCTGACCTTCGGCAGCTACCAGGATATGCTCCCGGAGCACCCGGCGCTGTGGTGCTATCGCCGCGAATGGCAGGGACAAACGCTGCTGGTGGTCGCTAACCTCAGCAATAGCGTGCAGCCGTGGACACCGCCTTCTGTATCAGGCGAATGGCAGGTGCTCATCAGCAACTACGCCGAAGTGGCAGACAAACCGGGCGCCATGACCCTGCGCCCGTTTGAAGCCGTATGGTGGCTACAGAAGTAGCCGTGCTCAGGCATTCTCTCCCGGCGGGGTAATACCTGCCGGGGCAGCGGCTGCCACTTTCTCTTTGTTGAGCGAGGCCTGCTCCTCTTTGAGCTTCAGGCGATCCCAGACGCGGAAGAACGGATAGTAGACCACCAGAGAAATCCCGAGGTTTACCACCTGCAGCACCGTGCCAGAAATATGCCCACCGGTTGCCAGATACCCGCTAATGAATATCGGGGTGGTAAACGGCAGCGCAATCCCCGCCGGCGGCGCGACCAGCCCGGTCGCCATCGCGGTATATGAGACAATCACCAGCAGCACCGGCGTCAGAATAAACGGCAGGAAAAAGTACGGGTTCATCACCAGCGGGATCCCAAATACCATCGGTTCGCTGATGTTAAACAGCGCGCCCGGCGCGGCGATTTTTCCGAGCTGTTTCATTTGCTGACTACGGCTACGCACCAGCATGAAGATGACCAACCCCAGCAGTGCGCCGGTGCCGCCGGGCGCGATCCACAGATCGTAAAACTGCTGAGTAATGATATGCGGAATAGGTTGTCCGTTCTGGAACTCCGTCAGGTTCTCCGACATATTCGACAACCATACCGGCTGGATGAATACCAGCACAATGGCGTCGCCGTGCAGGCCAAGCGTCCATAAAATCCCTATCAGAATGACCGAGATAATCATCCCCGGCAGCGTGCCGCCAACATGATGCATCGGAATGCCAATAATAGTGGCAATCATGCTGTTAATGTCACCGAACGGTGACGCTTCTACCAGCAACCGCAGCGCCAGCACCACGGCCAGCACGCAGAAGCCCGGCACCAGGGCGAGGAAGGATTTGGCCACCGCCGGTGGCACCCCTTCCGGCATGCGGATAACCAGGTTACGTCCGGCGACAAAGCGGTAGATTTCCGTCGACAGCAGGGCAATCACTATGGCGACAAACAGCCCCTGGCTGCCCACCAGATTGACCGGGATAACACCTTTAACCACCTGCGCCGCGGCACCGTTAACCGGCGCAAACAGCGTATGTTGCGGAATGGTCATGACGAACGCCACCAAAGACATCGCCCCGGCGCTGAGCGGATCCAGCGTGCGGTACTTCTCCGCCAGACGGTAGGCGATACCGAAGCTTGAGATAAGCGCCATGATGTCGTACGTCGCTTTCACCGGGTAAAGCATCTTCTCGCGCCAGACGTCGCCGAAGAGGTGGGTCATCATCTCCGGATATCCGGGGATCGGCAAATAGGCAAAAATCAGGAAAAACGAACCGATAAGCATAAACGGCATGTTGAGGATGATGCCGTCTCGCACCGACAGCACATGTTTTTGTCCGGCAATTTTCAGCGCCGCCGGCATGACGTAACGTTCAATCCACGAAGAATTCGACATGGTGTGATCCCCAGAAGCGATTGCGGTCAGTTAAATTGCGTCAACCATTGACGGTTAAGGGTCAGCACTTCATCCAAAAGCGCCTGGGCGTCGGTGACGTTGCCGACGAGCGGGTTGGTGACCAGCGCCAGCAGCGCGCTTTTACGGCAGCCGTGTACGGCCGCTTCTATGGTCAGTTGTTCAAAGGCTTTGACCTGCTGGGTAAGCCCGTTCATGGCGGGCGGCAACGGGCCAAATGCCAATGGACGCGCCCCCTGGGCATCAATAATGCTGTTGGTTTCCACCACAGCATCGTCGTCCAGGCCGTGGATCGCCCCGTTATTGCGCGTGTTCACCACCATCTCTTTGCCAAGGTTGTTGTGGATGGCGTTGATAAGCTCAACCGCTACTTCTGAGTAGTACGCACCGCCACGGAAGCTGAGCTGTTCCGGCTTCTCTTCCAGCGATGGACTGGCGTATAGCGCAAAGAGCTCCTGTTCAACCTTCATCACCTGTTCGGCGCGAGTCCCCTTGGTTTTTGCCGCTTCAATCTCTTCGGCAAGCATGGCGGGAGTCAGCCAGAAATAGCGGTGGTACGGGCAAGGAATGGCGTTGAGGGCACGGAGAAACGCCGGCGGCCACGGCAGCTCTTTAATATTGTTCATCGACAGCGCCGTACCGTCGCACAGCATGTCAATCACCTTCGCGGTGACGTCTTCACGACCCTGCATCACGTTGTGCACCCACACCATATGGTTCAGCCCGGCAAAACGTAGCCGCACCTCGTCGTCTTTAGCCTTGAGCATGCTGCTTATCATGTGCTGCATGTTGATAGGGACGTTACACAGGCCGATGATTTTCGCTTTGCTGTAACGGCTTACCGCCTCGGTCACAATGCCCGCCGGATTGGTAAAGTTGAGGATGAAAGCCTCGGGCGCCAGCGCCTCAACCTTGCGTGCCACCTCGAGGATGACCGGAATGGTACGCAGCGCCTTGGCAAATCCGCCAACGCCGGTGGTCTCCTGCCCCAGCAGATGGTATTTCAGACCGAGACGCTCATCCGCGGCTCTTGCCGCCAGCTGTCCAACCCGCAGCTGCGTCAGTACAAAGCTCGACCCACGAATGGCCTCATCAAGCGTGAAGTGAACGCTGACTGCGACCTGCTCCAGCCCGTTGTGCTTCAGCATTCTGCGGGTCAGTGCGGCAATAATCTCGACTTTTTCACGGCCCGATTCCACATCCACCAGCGCCAGCTCCGACACCGGAAGCTGCGGGTAACGATTGATAATCCCTTCGACCAGCTCCGGCGTGTAGCTGCTACCGCCGCCGATCACGGCGATTTTTAATGCTTTCATGGTGACCTCTTTTAAAGCGTGCAGAAGACCTGCGCGCGAGAGAAATCTCGCACGTTATGCATTGCGTAAATTAAGAGAAAATCAGCGTCGAATCAGGGCCAGGGCTTTGTCGAGCACCGCCGCACCGCGCATCATCCCGTAGTCGGTCATTTCGATAACCGCGACGGCTTTGCCCTGCGGCTCTGCGATGGCGGCCAGGCGTGGCGCTTCATATTTCACCTGTGGGCCCAGCAGAATAACGTCCGCCTGCGGCAGCTCGCGTTCAAACTCGGCAACCGGCACCGCGTAGATCTCCAGCGCTAACGCCCGCGTCTGGGCTTCCGCCTTCATTTTATTCACCAGCATGCTGGTAGACATCCCTGCGGCACAGCACAACACGATACGATGCATAACTCCCCCTGACGACATTGTTAAGATTATGTAATCGAGAAAACTATATGAAATTTATTTTCATTGATGTGATCGAGGCTTAATTTTTGCGCAATTTCAGCCCAACACCAACCGCTTAACGCGCTGAAATGTAGGCAGACCGCATCGCCAGTGGTATAAAAAGACATCAGCTATTGAAAATTAATTTCAAAGCGACGGTCGTTGATAAGGAACTGAGATGGATATCGTAGGCGTGTTACAGAAAGGGGCGGCGCACTTTAGTGTTCAGGAGTCACGCGTCGCGGCGTTTATTCTCGAAAATCTGAGCTTCACTGCCAGCGCCTCTATCGATGAACTGGCGGCTCGCGCAGGCGTCAGCCCGGCCACTATCACCCGCTTTGCCCGCTCCGTCGGCTGTGAAGACATCCGCGACCTGCGTAAACAGCTGGCACAGGCCAGCGAACGTCGGACTACCTGGCTCAACACCGATGCTTCTGCGCTGCCGGATCAATGGCGAGAAACGTATAACCAGGTGGGCGATGCGCTGGCGACCCAGCTGCAGCAGATCCAGGAAAACAGCATTGAGAAGCTCAAAGCCCACCTGCTCAACGCCCGGGCGGTGCACTGTTTTGCTCTCGGTCCCCAGGACGTGGCCCTTGCCTCACTGCTGCAACACCAGCTGCTTTCACCCGGGATCGTAATGAATTTATGCCAGGACACAACGTTAATGCGCATGACGGCCAGCACCTTCAGCGATGAGCATCTGCTGTTGGTGCTGGCAACCGGCCACGCCGATAGCGTTCTGCAAAGCGCCACGCTGCAGGCTCGTATGCAGGGAGCGACCATCTTTGCCCTGACGCCGTCACAGCATCCGCTGAGCAATATGGCCGCCGGGGTGTTACCGCTGCCCGCTAACCCGCAGCTGGCGCGCTACGCCCTGCTCATGCTGGTCGATCTGCTCAACGATACGCTGATAGCCTGATTCAGACGGCCAGCAGCGCATGCAGGCGTGTCAGCCAGCCGTTAACACCGCGGTCGAGTGCCTCATCGCTAATCTCGTTCGCTCCCATGAGTAATGCAGGCTCCTGCCAGACCATCCCGGTCAGGTTAGCCATGGCATGGAACGGCAGCAGAAGATCTTCCACCGGGTAGCGGTTGTAACCTTCAGGCGAGTAGGCCTCCGGCGAACCACCGGCGGAGGCCATCAGCATAAAGGGCTTACCGTGCAGTGCGGTGCCCGTTGAGCCGTAGGCAAAGCCGTACTCCAGCACCTGATCCTGCCACTCTTTGAGGATCGATGGCGAAGAGTACCACCAGAACGGGAACAGCATCACCACCACGTCGTGTTCCACCAGCAGCCGCTGTTCACGCTGCACGTCGATAGCAAAATCAGGGTAAGCCTTCGTTAACTCATGGACAGTGACATTCGGCAGCGCGCGAAGGGCCTCAAGCCCGGCGGCGTTAACTCGTGAGCGTTCGGGATAGCGATGACCAGACAGGATAAGCGCTTTTTTCATGATGTTTTCTCCGTTCGATTCAGGCTGGCTATCTTTTCATGGCTGGAGGGCAACCTGTAGTCTATAGTCAGGCACATCTGTTTTAACCAAAGGTTAATACCATGTCGCTTCCGGGGGATGTGCACCGTCTTTTACCCGCGTTTCTTGCCGCCGCCGAGCAGCAAAGCTTTACCGCTGCCGCCCGTCAACTGGGCATCACGCCTGCGGCTATAAGCAAGAGCATCCGCCTGCTGGAACAGCGCCTCGGGCGAATTCTTTTCACCCGCAATACGCACTACGTGGTGCTGACGGAAGAAGGCATGGCCCTGCGCGATCAGGTCGCTCCGCTGTGGTCAGCGCTGGGCCAGGCGCTCGCCTCACCGCACAGCGAGCCAGAGGGGCTGGTACGCGTCAGCGTCATTCCCGGCTTCGGCCGCTACCGGCTGGTGCCGGTACTGCATGAGTTTCAGCAGCAGTACCCGTTGGTGCGCTTCGATCTGGCGATGGATCCGCGTCGGGTGAATCTGATCGGTGAACGTATCGATGTCGCCATCGGACAAAACCTGGGGCACGACGACCGCATCGTCAGCCGTCCCCTGCAGGCCATGCAGCAGCAAATGGTGGCCTCACCGGCCTATCTGGCGGAGAAAGGTGTTCCACAGACGCCGGAAGATCTTCGCCATCATCGCTGCCTGGTGCATCGCAATACCGGTAACGGCAAGCTGCAGCGCTGGCTCGACGACCGCTGGCAGCCGGATGAACAGCAGGCCTGGCTTATCGCCAGCCACCCCGATGTGCTGGTCGATGCGGCGATCAACGGTATGGGTATTATCACCCTCGCCGACTGGTACCTTACCCCGCATATTGCCAACGGAACGCTGGTTCCGGTGCTGAAAAACGCCTGGCCCGCCGCGCTTCCCCTTTCCGTCCGCTATGTCGATCACCGCCTGGCACCGCGAGTCCGTGTTTTTGTTGAATTTTTACTCAGAAAATTCAGCGCATAATTTACATTTACCCTCAGCGCCCGTCCTCTGTGCAATCCGATTTTTACTTTGTTCTGAATCAAAAAAAACGCAAACATGTTTGATGCAAATCACTATATATAGAACTTAGAATGCACCCCGGCCCTACATATTGTATTTATCGTCTATTATGTCAACGACTCTCATCGAACGATGGCGGTGATGGGATGTGGATAAAAAGGGCCGGGATGACAGGAAGTTGTTGGTTAGCCGAATGAATAACGCCTGTCGTCAGTACCCCCTTCTGTGGATAACCTGTTCTTATAATATGGAGTGATCATGACACCGCATGTGATGAAACGAGATGGCTGTAAAGTGCCTTTCAAATCAGAACGCATTCAGGAAGCTATTCTGCGTGCGGCAAAAGCAGCGGATGTCGATGACGCAGACTATTGCGCCACCGTCGCAGGCGTCGTTAGCCAGCAAATGCAGGGCCGTGCCCAGGTTGATATCAGCGAGATCCAGACCGCGGTCGAAAACCAGCTGATGTCGGGCCCGTACAAGCAGCTGGCACGTTCTTATATCGAATACCGTCACGATCGTGACGTTCAGCGTGAAAAACGCGGTCGTCTGAATCAGGAGATCCGCGGCCTGGTCGAACAGACCAACTCGGCGTTGCTTAACGAAAACGCGAACAAAGACAGCAAGGTCATCCCGACCCAGCGCGATCTGCTGGCTGGGATCGTCGCCAAACACTATGCCCGTCAGCACCTGCTGCCGCGCGATGTAGTGCAGGCGCACGAGCGTGGCGATATCCATTACCACGATCTCGACTACTCGCCGTTCTTCCCGATGTTCAACTGTATGCTCATCGACCTGAAAGGGATGCTGACCCAGGGCTTTAAGATGGGCAACGCAGAGATTGAGCCACCAAAATCTATCTCTACCGCCACGGCGGTCACGGCGCAGATTATCGCCCAGGTGGCGAGCCACATTTATGGCGGCACCACCATTAACCGCATTGATGAAGTGCTGGCGCCGTTTGTCACCGCAAGCTTCAACAAGCATCGTAAAACTGCCGAAGAGTGGCAGATCCCGGATGCCGACGGCTACGCACATTCCCGCACCGAGAAAGAGTGCTATGACGCCTTCCAGTCGCTGGAGTATGAAGTCAACACGCTGCATACCGCCAACGGCCAGACGCCGTTCGTGACCTTCGGTTTTGGTCTCGGAACCAGCTGGGAGTCACGCCTGATCCAGCAATCAATTCTGCGTAACCGTATTGCAGGTCTTGGCAAAAACCGTAAAACCGCGGTGTTTCCGAAGCTGGTCTTCGCCATTCGCGATGGCCTGAACCACCGTGCGGGCGATCCGAACTATGACATCAAGCAGCTGGCGCTGGAGTGCGCGAGCAAGCGTATGTATCCGGATATTCTCAACTACGACCAGGTAGTGAAAGTGACCGGTTCCTTCAAAACCCCGATGGGCTGCCGCAGCTTCCTCGGCGTCTATGAAGACGAGAACGGCGAGCAAATTCACGACGGTCGTAACAACCTCGGCGTTATCAGCCTCAACCTGCCGCGCATCGCGCTTGAGGCCCGGGGCGACGAAGACACCTTCTGGAAGCTGCTCGACGACCGCTTGCTGCTGGCGCGCAAAGCGCTGATGACGCGTATCGCCCGCCTCGAAGGGGTGAAAGCCCGCGTTGCACCCATTCTCTATATGGAAGGTGCCTGCGGCGTGCGCCTGAAAGCCGACGACGACGTGTCTGAGATCTTCAAAAATGGTCGCGCGTCCATTTCGCTCGGCTACATTGGGATCCACGAAACCATCAACGCCCTGTTTACTCACCAGCACGTCTACGACAGCGCAGCGTTGCGTGAGAAAGGCGTCGCTATCGTGCAACGTCTGCGTGATGCGGTGGATCAGTGGAAAGAGGAAACCGGCTACGGCTTTAGCCTCTACAGCACCCCAAGCGAAAACCTGTGCGATCGCTTCTGCCGCCTGGATACCGCAGAGTTCGGCGTCGTCGACGGTGTAACCGATAAAGGTTACTACACCAACAGCTTCCACCTCGACGTGGAGAAAAAGGTCAACCCGTACGACAAAATCGACTTTGAGGCACCGTACCCGCCTCTCGCCAGCGGCGGTTTCATCTGCTACGGCGAGTACCCGAACATCCAGCACAACCTGAAAGCGCTGGAAGACGTCTGGGACTACAGCTACCAGCACGTGCCGTACTACGGCACCAACACGCCTATCGACGAGTGCTATGAATGTGGCTACACCGGCGAGTTTGAGTGCACCAGCAAAGGCTTTACCTGCCCGAAATGCGGCAACCACGATGCCTCTCGCGTGTCGGTCACCCGCCGCGTGTGCGGCTACCTCGGCAGCCCGGATGCACGTCCGTTCAACGCCGGTAAACAGGAAGAAGTGAAACGTCGGGTGAAACATTTAGGGAACGGGCAGATCGGCTAATGCGCTTTCACCAGTACTACCCCGTCGACATCGTCAACGGCCCAGGTACGCGATGCACCCTGTTTGTCTCGGGGTGCGTCCACGAGTGCCCAGGGTGCTACAACAAAAGCACCTGGCGGCTTAATTCCGGCGAGCCCTTTACGCCGGAAATGGCCGATCGCATCATTGCCGATCTTAACGATACGCGGATCCTGCGTCAGGGGATTTCGCTCTCCGGTGGCGATCCGTTACACCCGCAGAACGTCCCGGATATTCTGGCGCTGGTGCGGCGAGTCCGCGAAGAGTGCCCGGGCAAGGATATCTGGGTATGGACCGGCTATAAGCTCGATGAACTGAACGACGCGCAGATGGCGGTGGTGAACCTTATCAACGTGCTGGTTGACGGCAAGTTTGTGCAGGATTTGAAAGACCCGGCGCTCATCTGGCGCGGCAGCAGCAACCAGGTGGTACATCACCTGCGTTAACCTCCTTCAGTGCGGCTTTTACAGGCCGCACTCCATTTTTCCCTGCAATATTTCCTGTTGCACACATTCTCCTGATAACGCTACGCAGCAGCGAAATTCGCCAGCAGCTCATTTTCATTCAATGGGATAGAGTCGTTGCGGGTGCTTGAGACGGACTGTCTCTTGCATGGGACGGGACGTGGATAGCCTCTTTCAGATTCTAAATCGAGAAAGGGCTGCCCCTCACGTCCTGATCCGACGTGAGGGTTAGCGCCTTAAGCAAGGAGGTGTAACCATGAAACGACGTCAACCCACTACCAGAATTGTGTTGATCATAGCAGCAACCTTGATCGCACTCTCTCTGATAAACCGGAAGTCCCTCTGTGAAATACGTTTTCGCAGTGGCTCTCTGGAGGTTGCCGCGCGATTGGCATGCCATTCCGATGGTTAAGGTTACAACCCAGGCTAAGGGGTTCACGCCCCTTTGCCATCACCGAGTGTATCAAGGGCTGAGGCTCTCAGGCACCCCTTCCATCAGCAGAAATGTGTTTGTGCTAGCGGCGTCTCAAAACCGGCTAACGCACTCCATCGCCACGGTTTTAAACTCGCTGAACGTCTGGCAGGAAGCCAGCCGCGTCATGGCTCGCTCGCGCAGGAAGGTGACAAAAATATCGTAGATGGCCATCGCCTCTTCGTACTCGCTTTTACTGATGGCGAGCAGGAAAATAGCGTGCGCGGTTTCATCACCCCACTGGATCCCCTGCGGGGCCAGTACGGTATAAACCACCGTTTTTTTCGCCAGCAGCCCCAGGGCGTGCGGCAGCGCGATCCCTTCTCCCAGCATGGTGCTGACAATAGCTTCGCGCTCCACCACCGAAGCATGGAACTCCGCATCGACGAACCCTTCCTCGTACAGCTCATCGCACAGCGTACGAAACAGCGTTTGCTGATCCATCGGCTCATTCACTACCCGGAAGTGGGCAGCATCGAAGAACTTTTCCAGCATCCACGGGCGCGTTCTGTCCACCAGCACCAGCTTGCCTATCTGCTCCAGCTGATAGTCCGTCGGGAAGGGCGCGATAGTCACAACCGGCTTCTCTTTTTCACTGATGCGAACCGTCGAGATAACAAAGTCTTCGCTGATGGTATCGCGCAGCTCATAGTCACGTAGCGACAGGGTTTCACTTATTACAATCTGCGGATATTTACGCAGCAGCACCGCCTCTATCATCCGCACCATGGCGTTACCGGCATCGCATACCAGCAGCACGTGCGGCTGGCGCTGGTAGCCAATGTTGTAGTGGCGCTCGAGGCCCACGCCGATATGCAGTACCAGAAAACCAATCTCGTTTTCGCTGATGACGTAGGGAGTGTATTTTCCCCAACTGGATACCGCGGCCAGGGTCATGTCCCACGCCATCGGATAGTGCTGTTTGATGTTATCGAGCAGCGGGTTAGGGATCATTATCTGATAGCGCACCCGGGTGATCATGGTTTTGATGTGGGTGAGCAGGTCGGCATGCAACTGCGCATCGTCCAGCAGGTTGTAGTTATATTGCGTATTGATGTAACGCAGAATGTAGTTCACCAGCGCTTCGTCATCGTCGGCGCTGATGGTGCCCGGGTCCACTTCCTGAACCTGGCGGGCGGTGATATGAATGCACAGCCACTCTTCTTCCGCCGGGGAGAGCGGTTTTCCTGCCAGCTGCTGCAGCGATGCGGCAATATCACGCGCGGCGTCGCGCACGTTCTGGGCAACATCTTCCGCATTGAATTCCGACAACGGATACCCTTCGCTGATGCGACGTACCGCCACAGCGCAGTAGATACGTACAAAACGCTCACCTTCCGCGGTGAGCCGCACATGATGACGAGCCAGCGCTTCAGGCAATACGCTGGCGAGACGCTCGGGAACGCCAGCGTTCAGTGCTTCTTCGGTAATAAGCGGGTTAGTTTCGTCTTCCTGGGCCAGCGCCCACAGTAGATCCGTCAGGCAGGCGCGGGTCGAAACTTCGCTACCAAAAAGCTTCATGCCATGGCGTGGCCGGGTCTCCAGCGTCAGCTGGTAGCGCTGGAAGCGTTCGCGGACATCGACCATATCACCCTGCAGTGTGGCACGGCTGACGAACCACTCGTCCGCCAGGTCTTCCAGCTTCAGGGAAAAGGCCGAGGTCAGAAAGCGCACCGACAGGTAATTCACCCGCTCAACGGCGGTACGGGGAATGCGTAATGCTTTTGCCGGCGTCGCCGCCAGCGTCTGATAACGTGTTGGGTCATCAACCCTGAGCTGATAACCGCTGCCGCGAGCAAGAACAAACTGCGCGCCGTAGTGCAGCAACAGCGCGTTAAGGGCGGTAATGTCCGCTCGCACGGTACGGGTGGAAACCGACAGGCGCTGCGCCAGCTCATCCTGCGGTAGCGTTTCGTTTTGCAGCAAATCAAACAGTTGCGCTAAACGTTGGTTGGGAAATCGCACGCCAGTTTCCTCTTGGGTTCACGGGCGCTTTCCGCGCCCGTCCTGCTGTATTCTATTTTGATGATATGACCATTTGCGATGGGCTGCCCACCGCCGTGTAGTCCTCTGCAAAGGTTAATTTGCCATCTTTCGCCGACACGTTAAAACGCGTGATGTTATCGCTACGCTGGTTCATGACATACAGCCAGCGCCCCTGTGCGTCCAGGGTCAACGAACGCGGGTAGTCGCCACGGGTCCAGACATCCTGCTGGTGCGTCAACGTCCCCTCTGCCGTTACAGTAAAGTGCGCAATGCTGTTATGCAAACGGTTGGCGACATACAGCTGTTTACCATCCTGGCTCAGCACCAGTCCGGCGGCAAAGTTGGTCCCCTTAAACGCAGCAGGCAATGAAGAGAGGGTCTTACCTTCACGCAGGGTGCCGTTTTGCGGATCACGATGATAGTACGTCAGCGTAGAAGACTCTTCGTTAATCAGCCACAGTCCGTCACCCTTCGGCGTAAAGACGACGTGGCGAGGCCCCGCCCCTTTTGACGACGCGGCAATAAACGGCGGATCGTTCGGCGTCAGCTTGCCGCTCGCCGCATCAAAGCGATACTGATAAATTCTGTCGAGACCGAGATCGGTGGAGTAAACAAATTTACCGCTGGGATCGGCGGCTATCATATGGGCGTGTGGACCATTATGATCGCTCACGGCAAAACTGCCTTCTACCGCCGCTTCCGGTTTTGCCGCTCCCGCAGGGCCTTCATCCTGATGGCTGTCGCTCGCCTCGCTGAGGCTACCGTCGGCCTTCACCGGTAGTACCGCAATCGAGCCGCTGACGTAGTTTGCCACCAGCAAATGCTTACCGTCCGGCGTCAGGGAAAGATACACCGGCCCTGCGCCACCGGAGGCCACCTCGTTGAGCTCACTCAGCTCACCTTTCTCGCCGATACGCCACGCCTGCACCACGCCCTTCTCCACTTCACTGGCAACGTAAAGCGTATTGCCGTCGTGGGAGACGGTCAGCTGTGCGGCATTGGGCAATGCACTGACCAGGGTTTTATTCCCGAGCGCGCCGCTTTGCGGGTCAACCGAGAAGCGGTACAGCCCCTCGCCATTCGGATTATAGGTACCGACCCAGGCGAACTGGGTTTGGGCGGTGGCGGTAGCCGCCAGCAGGGAGCATGAAGCAACAAGCAGATGACGTGCGGTAAGCATATTAACTCCTTGAAGATATTGAGGGATCCCCTCACCCAGCTCTCACCCCTTTGGGGCGAGGGTTGAGGTGAGGGGCTATCGAACTACTTCACTAACTTCTTCGTCATTTCCAACAGAGTACGAACGTCTTCAGGGCGGGTATCACCGCTGGCTTTGTCGATGATTGAGCTGTAAATGTGCGGGATAACTTTGCTGACGCCGGCATCCAGGGCTATCTGCAGGATCTCTTCGAAGTTCTCCAGATCGATGCCACCGGTCGGCTCCAGCCAGAAATCGTGACGGGCGCAGGCTTCTGCCACCGCTTTGTATTCGTCACGGCACTTCAGGCCACCCATCGGGAAGTACTTGATGGAGCTGCCGCCCATGTCTTTCAGTAACGCAATCGCGGTTTCCACCGGTACGATACCGTCAGGCGCGGTGCTGCTCAGCGGTCCGGTAGAGATTTTCACCATTCCCGGTGTACCGGTTGGTGAAACCAGACCATTGACCACGCTGTCGTTTTGCCCCAGCAGCGCGCGGCTGGTCGCCACGCCGGTGAACACCTGGTTCACGTGCTGCGGCTGCACCTGGCGAGAAATCTCGCTGACCATCGCTGACTGGTTCGGATCGCCCGCTCCAAGCCCTACGGAGAGCGCGTTATCGATAAGCTTCGCGTATTCACGCATGTCCGCCACGGCGCTCGCTACGTCCGGATAATTTTTGGAGAGCACACCCACCAGCACGTGACCTTCCGCCGCCTCATAGATAGCGCTGGCATTCGCTTTGCTTCCCGCCAGGACGTTAAGACAGACGCGGTCGCGGTAAAAATTCGGGGTCAGTTTCATGCTTGTTGCTCCTTGTTCAGTACTTCAGCAATACGACGGGCGACGATATCCAGCTGTTCGCCGTTCACGCTGCGGACATCCGCTTCAATAATCCCTTCATTGGCTTTGTAACCACGGAAGTAAATGGCGTACTGGCCCTGCTTCAGCGCGCTGACCAGCTCACCGGTGGCAATACCGGTAACGGCTTCATCAAATTTGATTTCGGTACGTGCGATATCACGGCCCGCACTGTCCCACACCACCCGGGCAGCGACGCCGTTCAGGGCATTAAGCTGGTTAATGAACGGGGTCATCTTCGCGACCATTTCATCACCGCTCTCTTTACGCGCGGTCAGGTAATGTTCGATAGCGCAGGTCAGGCCGAGGATCCCCTCTTTACCGACCTTCATCGCACGGCCAATCCCGGCAGTCTGACGCTTAACCCACTCAACGTATTGAGTTTTACCAACCACCAGGCCGCTGGTTGGCCCTTCAATCGCTTTCGCGCCGCTGTAAATCACCAGATCAGCACCGGCACGGTAGTAGCACTGCAGATCTTCTTCTGCGGCAGCATCGACGATAAGCGGCAGGTTGTGCTTACGCGCTACCACCACCGCCTGCTCCACGCTCAGCATGCTCTTCTGCACGCAGTGGTGAGATTTGATGTAAAGGATAGCGGCCGTGCGCGGGGTAATGGCCGCGGCCAGCTGATCGGCAGAGCATTCGTTGGCGTAACCGGCTTCCACCAGCTTGCCGCCGCCCAGCGCCACCATGGTGCCAACCGGGGCACCAAAGTTGACGTTATGGCCCTTCGGCATCACGATTTCGTTGTTCTCAACCGGGGTAACGTGCAGGTTTTCCAGCAACCAGTCGCTGTCTTTTACCAGCACCGCGGCGATAGACTGGGCAATCCCGGCCGAAGCGCAGGACACGACGGTTGCACCTTCCACTTCCAGCAGCCCGGCGATGTATTCCCCGGTTTTATTGACCAGATCTTTCATCTCGAAATAGTGGTTCATGCCACTCATCACCGCCTCGACCACTTCCGGACGCGGGGTGGAAACCCCCAGTGCCGTCATACGGCCAGAGGTGTTAATGACTTGCTTTAAATGGTATTTCTCAAAAATTGAAGGCATTTTCCGCGCTCCCTTGTTCGGTCATATAGCCCTTGCCCGCACGTACGGCGGCAAGCGGCACCAGAATGTTATCTACCTGCAGGCTCTCTTTCTCGGCATCCACCATCACCACCGGCTCATGCTTCAGGGTGAAGAGGGTCAGGTCAGCATCAAGACCCGTCGTCAGACGTCCTTTATGTGCCAGACGCAGGCCGTCGGCGGCGTTGGCGGTCACACAGTCGATCACCTGCGTTAACGTCATACCGATAGAGAGGAATTTAGACATCACGCTCGCAAGCGATCTCACCGGGCCGTCGATACGGTTACGGCAATAGATGTCGGAGCTAATGGTGTGCGGCAGAATGCCCATGGCGATAGCGCGCTGCGCCACCGCGAAACTGAAGCTTGCAGTACCGTGGCCAACGTCGAGACGTACACCGCGCTGCAGCGCGCGGGTCACCGAAGCGCGCAGTTCACCTGCCGGGGTCAGAATGCGGTTAGGTTTACCGTTATAACAGTGGGTGATGATGTCTCCGGCGCTAAGGCGCTCGGCGATTTCATCGAGGTTCGGCGGGTTGTTGCCGATGTGAACCATCAGCGGCAGATCGCCGTTCTCTTTTTGCATCGCTTTAGCGCGGTCGAGCGGGGTAATGCCGTTCTCTCCCACCACGCTGCTGCTCATGCGTGCTTTAAGCCCGACGATAAAGTCCGGGCGGCGTTTCACCGCATCACGCACGGCGTCGGCATCAATATTGTCCATATTGGCCAGCTCGTTCTGGGCAATCAGCCCAACGCGAGAAATGTTCAGCAGTGCGTAAACGTCGGTGCTGGCTTTACGGGTCAGCTGCCAGAAATCATCAACGTCGTCGGCGCCGGTGCTGCCAGCATCAATCACCGTCGTGACGCCGGTCGCGATGCCGACGCTGTCAGGTTCATCATGGTAGATCGGTGATTTCGGATAGCAATGAACGTGGGAATCAATCCAGCCTGCGCTGACGTAGGTCTTACCGTTCAGCTCAACGATGCTTTTCGCGGGCGCGGAAATGTCGCCCAGCGCTGCGATTTTGCCGTCCTGAATGGCGATATCGGTCAGGGTATCGTCGACGAGGCGCGCGCGGCGCAGGAGTAAATCAAACATATCTTTCTCCTGTGAGACAGGGCGCCGGAGCGCCCGAGGAAGTTAGCCGATTGCGATAGGGAAAATGGAGCCTAAAATCATGGCGCCGAGGATCGCACCACCGGTGATCGGTTTCTGCCAGAGGTAAAACAGCAGCGCACCCACCAGAGAGCCAATCCCGATAGGAATGGAGGCGGTCATCGCGCTCAGAATAATCAACGGACCCAGGAAGCGGCCAGAGGCGTTACCTGCCCCCATCATAACGTCCGCCCCGTAGGTGGAGTCGCTCTGGTTGATGGTGAACTTACGCGCCAGGATAATGATGTAGCCAATCGCCAGACCAATCACCAGGCCGGTAATCAGGGAAGCAATGAAGTTGGTCACCGGGAACATGATCCCCGCGCCCAGCAGCAGTGCCGGAACCCCCAGACCAACACCGGTCTGAATCGCACCACCGATATCAAGGATCCCCACCAGAGAGCCTTCAATAATACGGGCGAACAGGAAGCTCGCACCAAACGCCGCCACCGCACCGTAAGCCCCGGTATCGATGCCCGCTTTCAGCATTGCCACGAAGGCCACTTCGTTGAACGCGCCAATACCGTAGAGATAGTACATGTGTGTCCCGGCGAACACGCCGGAGGAGAGCAGGCCAACGAAGATCGGGAACGACCAGTCGGCAAACCAAAAACCTTTTTTCTCTTCCATTACAGGCTCCTGTTATTTACCGCTGAGAGAGTTATGGATCAGATCCAGCCAGTTCGGCACGGTCATGTGGAAGGATTCGATCATCTTCATGTCGAAACCACGGAAGAAGGCGCTCAGGACAAACAGCGCAACGATGGCCGTCATCATCACTTTAGTGACGCGGTGCCAGCCACTCTCTTCCACGCCTTTACCGATCAGGATACCCAGCACCAGGCCCGGTACGGCGTTACCCATAATCAGCTGTGCGGCGCCGCCGAAGACGGTTGCCCAGAAACCTGATTTCTTACCGGCATCAATCGCCGCCAGCCAGAAAATAACCGGCATCACGGTGTTGACCAGCAGGTTTGCTGCGGGTACCAGCACCTTAATCGCAGTAACCTGCAGCGCGGCCGGAACGGAGGACGCGGTGAGGTTCAGGAAGGCGACAACAATCATGCCGATGATGCCGCAGGCAATCGCCATTTTACGCGGGTCATGCAGCGTCTCGCCGACGTTACGGTTTTTGATCATCAGCGCTGCCGCACCCCAGTTCGGGATAATGCGGTGATCAACGTCCTGAGTGAACGCACCTGCTGCAACGGAAGAAGCCCAGGCGTTAAAGAAGAAGCCCAGCCCAAAGGAGAAGTGAGAAGCCGGATCCCCTTCGCAGGAATTCAGTTCCCCCAACGTACGAAAAGCACCCATCCCCTGTGTGGTGGGCGCGTGAAACATGCGTGCAGCACCTGCGCCCACACCAACGCCGACCAGGCCGCCGATGATGAGCGATTTTATTAATATAATTAGGAACATCAGTCTGCCCTTCTGTGTAGTTTATTTCTGCGTGACAAAATCAACCTTATCCAGATTGATGGCGGTCACGTTGACAGTGACATCCAGCTCCACGCTGTAAGACTGTCTTTCCCGGCGCAAAAAGATGAATAAGAAGGCTTCTTTTCGTACCGTTTCACGCGCCTGAACAACCTGCACATCCTGTGGCTCAATACGCAGTAAAATATGCGGTGACGCTTTCATCACCGCGGCTTGTACCTGGTTGAGAGCATCGGCAAAAGCGCGCGCTTTTGCCTCGCCTTTGCCCTTCACCCTGACCGTTGTGGTGAATTGTTCTTTCATCGTTATGCGCCGTGTTTCTTCTGCCACGCCTGAACCAGACGCTCGCCCAGCTCTTCTTTGTCCATAAAGCCGAAGCCCAGCACGTTGCAGCCTTCGTTGATGGCAGTAACGCCTTCGTCAACAGAGCGCATGCCGTACTTAGCTTTGTAGCCGTACTTGGTCTGCGCGGTGATTGCACCTGCGCCGCCGCTGCCGCAGAAGGAGATACCGAAGGTCGCGTTTTCCGCCTTCATGACGTCACCCAGTTTCATATCTGCGGCAACACCTGGAACCACAACGGCACGTCCACCGGCCTTCTCAACGCCTGCGGCGACTTTCTGTCCTTTGCCAAGACGATCGCCAATCACTACGGTAATCTGTTCCATGTTTTGCTCCTTAAAGGTTATCTTTCGCGACTTCAAAGTGAACGGACAGCAGCCAGGCTTCTTCCTCAGGAAGGTTACCGAACTCTGCGACCACTTCTCGGGCAAGCCGCATTGAATCTTCTGAAATTTCTTCGAACAGGCTGGCTTCCACTTCCGGCAGCGGCTCGCCGGTCACTGACCGGTGCGCCATTGCGCGAACATGAGAAGTCAGCATCTGCTCCTGTACTTCATTGGGGATGATGTTGTGGCGGCTGAGCAGCGCATAGGTGCGCGCCAGCATGGTGTCGGCAAGTTTCTCAGTCTGAACTGCCAGGTCCCCAACGTCGTTCATTACCACTCCGTTTATCACTCGTCTTACCCCGTTAATGTCTCTGGGATAAAACTTAACGTCGGGGGGAAAGAGTTTGTAGCGAGTTGTTTTCCACTTCGAAGTGGAAAGGAAATCGGCGGCAGTGATCTGTGCCACATTATTCGCGTGATTACGTTCAAATGACTGGATTTACGTGATGAATATCACAGCCCAGGAGGTGAAAAACGGTGGCCCGGCAGAGAAAAAGTCTGGAAAGCTTCTCGTAAAAATGTGATGCCGATAAGGTTTACTTATGGGGAAAGGCTATGCTGCTGGCAGGTGTCTGAGGCGTTGCGCCCCGGCGAGAAAAGAAGGGGGAATTCCGAACTCCCCCACTCTGCGCATGAGGACGTAAGCCCAGGCGCCTGTTAGCGATACTTCTGGTGGTAGGTATTGCGGGTCGCGACAAAATCCTGAGAAGCGGTCTGCGCCTCCTGTACTTTGCCTTCATCCACCAGCTTCAGCGCGCCATCAATCTGGCCCACCAGCGTTTGCAGACCGTGGCGGTAATCTTTCATCTCTGCGCTGTCGGCCGCTTTGCTTTCAAGCTTCGGTGGCGTCTGCTGCTGGGCATCAAGCGCCGCGGTACGCATCTTCGTCAACGCGTCCTTCATTTCAGCAGCATTAGTGCTTTTCTGGACAATTTTCAGATTCGCGCTGAGCGTATCCATATCGGTTTCCAGATCGGCGGCAAACGCCTGAACCGAACTGAATGCCAGAGTGGATACCGCCAACATCGCGAGGAGTTTTTTACGCATTGCTCACTTCCTTTTGGTTATAGGGCGCGGCAGGTCGCGCCAATAAGTGAATCATTGCCCGGCGATTTTCATCTCCGGTAACAGCACAGAACCACACTGAATATTGCTTCGGGTTTCAATATCGTCGGCGATAGTGACAATATTACGCCACATATCTTTAAGATTACCGGCGATCGTGATTTCACTCACCGGATACTGGATCTCGCCATTCTCAACCCAGAAACCGGAGGCACCGCGTGAATAATCACCGGTGACACCACTGACACCCTGCCCCATGAGTTCGGTCACCACAAGTCCGGTGCCCATTTCTTTGAGTAACTTTTCAAATCCGAGGCCACGACCGGCAATACGCCAGTTGTGGATACCGCCCGCATGCCCGGTGCTTTGCAGGCCCAGTTTACGTGCGGAATAGTTGGTCAGCAGCCATTGGGTCAGAATGCCATCTTTCACGATATCGCGGCGCGTGGTGGCAACCCCTTCGCTGTCAAACGGCGTAGAAGCCAGCCCTTTCAGCAGGTGTGGATGCTCTTCAATCGTCAGCCACTCCGGCAGGATTTGCTTGCCGAGCGAGTCGAGCAGGAACGTTGATTTACGGTAAACCGCACCGCCAGCAATCGCACCGACCAGGTGCCCGAAGAGACCGGTTGCCACTTCAGGGGCAAAAATCACCGGCGCTTTCATGGTTGAGAGCTTACGCGGCGACAGGCGAGCGAGGGTGCGTCGTGCACACTCTTCCCCTACCCATTCCGGGGTCTGCAGGTCGCCCATCGCGCGGCCAATGGTATAGGCGTAATCCCGCTCCATATCACCATCATGCTCGGCGATGACACAGCTTGAAAGAGAGTGGCGGGTAGAGCAGTAGCTCTGCAGCATGCCGTGGCTGTTGCCAAACACTTTGATGCCGTAATGGCTGTTAAAGCTGCCGCCTTCGGTATTGGTGATGCGCTTATCAGCCTTGAGCGAAGCCTGCTCTGCGCGGGCAGCAAGCTCAATGGCCTCGTCCGGAGAGATTTCTGCCGGATGGAAGAGATCTAGATCCGGGGCGTCGAACGCCAGCAGGGATTTTTCAGCGACGCCGGCGCATGGATCCGGTGAGGTGTAGCGCGCGATATCCAGCGCAGCCTGCACCGTACGGGCGATGGCCTCCGGGCTGAGATCGGTGGAAGAGGCGCTGCCTTTGCGGTTCTGGTGATAAACCGTAATCCCAAGCGCACCGTCGCTGTTAAATTCAACGTTTTCAACTTCGCCATAACGCGTGCTGACGCTAATGCCGGTCGTTTTCGACACCGCAACCTCGGCACCATCTGATTTACCTGATGCCAGCTCCAGTGCGGTGGATACGGCTTTCTCCAGTGCGTTACGCTGCTCTGCAACTTGTGTGATTACTTTCATCGCCAATGCCATAATGAGTGAAGAGATTCTTTGAAGTCTAACAGAGAACCGATTTCCAGTGTGCCCCTTAACTGGTAACATGTGCCTCTTTTTTTAAGGAGCCTGAAATGACTAAGCAGCCCGAAGACTGGCTCGACGACGTACCCGGTGACGACATCGAAGACGAAGATGACGAGATTATCTGGGTCAGCAAAAGCGAAATTAAGCGCGACGCCGAGGAGCTGAAAAGGCTCGGTGCCGAGATGGTTGATCTTGGGAAAAACGCACTGGACAAGATCCCGCTGGATCAAGACCTGCGTGACGCCATTGAACTGGCGCAGAAGATCAAGAAAGAAGGCCGCCGCCGCCAGCTGCAGCTGATTGGTAAAATGCTGCGTAACCGCGACGTTGATCCTATCCGCCAGGCACTTGATAAGCTGAAGAACCGTCACAACCAGCAGGTTGCGCTGTTCCACAAGCTGGAGCATCTGCGCGATCGTCTGATTGATGAGGGAGACGACGCGATTACTGAAGTGCTGAACCTGTGGCCAGACGCCGACCGCCAGCAGCTGCGGACGCTCATCCGCAACGCGAAGAAAGAGAAAGAAGGGAATAAACCGCCGAAATCGGCGCGCCTGATTTTCCAGTTTCTGCGCGAACTGGCAGAAAGCGAAGGCTAATACCGCTTTCGCTCCTCATCTCGCTACAGAAGTCAGGGTGGTGAGATCCCTCTCCCTTGATGGGAGAGGGTCAGAGTGAGGGTTACTCTTCTACCGCTTCGGCTTTCTTCGTCAGGCCGTCCAGCAGCTTCTGATGAATCCCACCAAAACCACCGTTGCTCATCACCAGAATGTGATCGCCCGGCTCTGCGGTTTTAACAATCATCTCCACCAGCGTGTCAACGTCTGCACTCCAGTGCGCAGGCTGCACGCAGGCTTCGGCAACTTCTGCCACCTGCCATGGGATATGCTGCGGCTGTAGCAGGAACACTTCATCGGCACGACCCAACGACGGCGCCAGCTCGTTTTTGCTGATCCCCATCTTCATGGTATTAGAGCGCGGCTCCAGCACCGCAATAATACGTGCAGTCCCCCCCACTTTGCCCCGCAGCGCCTGCAGCGTCGCGAGGATCGCAGTCGGGTGATGGGCGAAATCGTCATACACCGTTACGCCGTTCGCTTCACCGCGTAGCTCAAGGCGGCGACGGGCGTTGATGAACGAGCCCAGCGCGTTTGCCGCATCGGCAGGAGTAACGCCAACGTGACGCGCCGCAGCAATCGCCATCAGGCCGTTGTGCATGTTGTGTTCGCCCACCAGATCCCACTTCACCTGGCCTACTTTTTCGCCGTCGAGCAGCACTTCCCACTCGGAAGCGTCGGTGTTCAGCTTTTTCGCCTGCCAGTGACCCTGTTCACCTACCAGCTCCTGCTCGCTCCAGCAGCCCATCGCCATCACCTGCTTCAGGTTGATGTCGTTCTCCGGCAGGATGATGCGACCCTGGCCCGGCACGATGCGCACCAGATGGTGGAACTGTTTCTGAATCGCTTTCAGGTCGTCGAAGATATCAGCGTGGTCGAACTCAAGGTTGTTGAGGATTAGCGTACGCGGGCAGTAATGCACGAACTTGGAACGCTTGTCGAAGAAGGCACAGTCGTATTCGTCGGCTTCAATAACGAAGAACGAGCTGTCGCCAAGACGCGCAGAGACGTCGAAGTTGCCCGGCACGCCACCGATCACAAAACCAGGCTTATAGCCACAGGCTTCGAGGATCCAGGTCGCCATACCGGCGGTGGTGGTTTTGCCGTGGGTACCGGCCACGGCCAGCACCCAGCGATCGCGCAGGACAAAATCATGCAGCCACTGCGGACCAGACATGTACGGAATGTTCTGTTCCAGCACCGCTTCCACGCACGGGTTGCCGCGGGTCATGGCGTTGCCGATGATGACCAGGTCCGGCTGCGGGGAGAGCTGGCTTGCATCATAACCCTGAATCAGCTCAATGCCCTGCTTCTCCAGCAGCGTGCTCATTGGCGGATACACATTGGCGTCCGAACCCGTTACTTCGTGGCCGAGAGAGCGTGCGAGCATCGCCAGACCACCCATAAAAGTGCCACAAATTCCCAATATATGAATGCGCATTCGTCATTTCCTTTCTTTTCGCTGAGGCACATTTTACCCACATGTTGGCAGCAGAGAAATGCATTTCAGGAAAATCCGCATTTTGCTGGCGCGATTCACCTGAGCGCGATGATTTGAATATTTGTTAAGATTGTTTGTAGTGTTCCGCTCTACTCAACATAAGAAGCAGGGAAAGTGTTATGAAAACGTTAGGTGAATTTATTGTCGAAAAGCAGCACGAGTTCTCTCATGCAACTGGCGAACTGACTGCTTTGCTGTCGGCAATAAAGCTGGGCGCCAAGATCATCCACCGCGATATCAACAAGGCCGGTCTGGTCGATATCCTGGGTGCCAGCGGTGCCGAGAACATTCAGGGAGAGACTCAACAGAAGCTCGATCTGTTTGCGAACGAAAAACTGAAAGCTGCACTGAAGGCACGCGACATCGTTGCTGGTATCGCATCGGAAGAAGAAGACGAGATTGTGGTCTTCGAAGGCTGCGAGCACGCCAAATACGTGGTGCTGATGGATCCGCTGGATGGCTCATCCAACATCGACGTTAACGTCTCCGTCGGGACGATTTTCTCTATCTATCGCCGCGTAACGCCGGTGGGAACGCCGGTGACCGAAGAAGACTTCCTGCAGCCGGGCAACAAGCAGGTTGCGGCGGGCTACGTGGTTTATGGCTCCTCCACCATGCTGGTTTACACCACCGGCTGTGGCGTTCACGCCTTCACCTACGATCCGTCACTCGGCGTGTTCTGCCTGAGCCAGGAGCGTATGCGCTTCCCGGAGAAGGGCAACACCTACTCCATTAACGAAGGCAACTACATCCGCTTCCCGATGGGCGTGAAGAAGTACATCAAGTTCTGCCAGGAAGAGGATAAGAGCACCCAACGCCCTTACACCTCACGCTATATCGGCTCGCTGGTGGCAGACTTCCACCGTAACCTGCTGAAAGGCGGCATCTACCTGTACCCAAGCACCGCCAGCCATCCGGAAGGTAAGCTGCGTCTGCTGTACGAATGCAACCCGATGGCACTCCTCGCCGAGCAGGCGGGCGGTATGGCAAGCGATGGTAAAGAGCGCATTCTGGATATTATCCCGAGCAGCCTGCACCAGCGCCGCCCGTTCTTCGTCGGTACCAACCACATGGTGGAAGACGTCGAGCGCTTCATCCGCGAATACCCGGACGCGTAATGCTTAATCCCTCTCTCCCTGGAGGAGAGAGGGATTACCACCTCAGGCCGCGCTGCTGCGCTGAAAACGAAACGCTGCCATCGCATCGGTCAGCGCCTGCGACTGCTCTTCAAGAGAGCGGGTTGCCGCTGAAGACTCCTGCACCAGCGCCGCATTCTGCTGGGCAGTTTCGTCCATCTGGCTCACCGCGATATTCACCTGCTCAATACCCCGGCTCTGCTCCAGCGACGCGCTGGCGATTTCGCGCATCAGCTTCGTCATTCGCATCACTTCGGTAGCAATTTCATCCATGGTCTCCCCGGCCTGCTGCGCCAGCTCGCTACCCTCGCCCACCTGAGTGCGCGAGTCGCCAATTAACAGACGGATCTCTTTTGCCGCGTCGGCGCTGCGGCTCGCCAGATTCCGCACTTCACCGGCCACCACCGCAAAGCCACGGCCCTGCTCACCGGCGCGCGCGGCTTCCACCGAGGCGTTGAGCGCGAGGATATTGGTCTGAAAAGCAATACCGTCGATCACGCTAAGAATGTCAGCAATACGATCGGAGCTTCCGGCAATATCGCGCATTTTCTCAATCACATAGCACACCATCTCGCTGCCGCGGTCGGCGGTATCAGACACCGTTTTTGCCATCTGGTGCGCCTGTTCGGCGTTATCGGCATTCTGTTTCACCGTCGCAGTTATCTGCTCCATGCTCGCCGCCGTCTCTTCAAGCGAGGTAGCGGTCGATTCGGTTCGCTGAGCAAGGTTGATATTGCCTGCCGTCAGTTCACGGCTGCCAACATCAATCTGCGAACTGGCGTCGCGTACCCGCATGACTGATTCACGTAATGCGCTGCGCATCTCTTCCATGGCGGCATTAAGACGGTTGAATTCGGCGCTGGCAAAGCGGGTATCGGTCGGAGACAGATCGCCGGTCGCCAGGCACTCCAGCTGTTTCACCGCATCATCCAGCGGGTTTAAGAGCTTATTACGCAGCATGAACCAGATGAGCAGCAGCACGCCGATCGCCGCCGCCGTGACCGCCGTCATCACGCCGTAATAGGCCCAGGAGGTAATGATGCGGGTCGAGGCGTAGAGCCCCATTCCGCCGGATAGCAGCAGAAACAGGGTAAGCAAAGACAATAAAACCAACAGACTTTTTCGAATAGAGAGAGATTTTGGCATCACTTTATTTCCGGTTGTAGGGATTATTCTGGCCTGTACAGAAACTATCGACTACAACCGGAAAATATTTAGCTGTTTCAGGAAATTCAATATGTTACTTCGGTGTTGCTGCCGTGTTGACCCGGGTCACCGGTGAACTTTGCCGGTTCTCCCACAGCACGGTAAGACCACGTTGTAATGCAATGAAAATAAACAATAAAATACCGATAGCTATCTTCGTCCACCAGGAGCTCAGAGTACCGTCAAAATTAATATAGGTCTGAATCAACCCCTGGATCCCAACACCAAATAACGTGCCAAGGACGGTCCCTACACCACCGCTGAGCAGCGTACCGCCGATCACCACCGAGGCGATGGCGTCCAGCTCCACGCCCACTCCGGCCAGCGCGTAACCGGCCTGGGTATAGATAGAAAAGACAATCCCGGCAAGCGTCGCCAGCCCTGTTGAAAGCATGTAGATGCGAACAGTCGTGCTGCGGGTGGAGATCCCCATCAGATTAGCCGAGGTGGCGTTGCCGCCAATGGCGTACACCTGATTGCCAAAGCGGGTACGGTGGGCGAGAAAAATCCCCAGCACCACCACCAGCAGCATCAGCAGCCCCATTGCGCTAAGCCGCCCGCCGCCGGGAATGGTCCACGCCAGCCCCGACAGCGTATCGTACAACGGGTGGTTGATAGGAATGGACTCTTCAGACACCAGATAGCTGACGCCGCGCAGGAAGAACATTCCCGCCAGAGTGATGATAAACGCCGGGATCTTCAGCGCATCAATCAGCAGCCCCATGAAGGCACCAAACGCGCAGCCCATGACCAGCACCAACGGAAACACCAGCAGCGGAGGGATCCCCCAGAAGCCGATCGCTTTTGCCAGAAACACGCCGGTGAAAGCGATCACCGACCCCACGGAGAGATCGATCCCCCCCGAGAGGATCACAAACGTCATACCGACGGCGATGATCCCAAGAAAAGCATTATCGGTCAGAATGTTGCAGATGACCCGCGTGGAAGCGAAGCCAGGAAACTGGGTCAGGCAGTACAGGTAACCAAGGACGAACACGCCGAGGGTGATCATCAACGGCAGATTACGTTTGATCATGGCGACGCATCCTCTTCAGAAGGGAGATAAAACGCGGTGACTGCACGATCAGCACACACATCACCACCACCGCTTTCACCACCTGGTTAAGCTCGGGCTGGAAGCCGGAGAGCAAAATCCCGGTATTCATCCCCTGGATAATCAGCGCCCCCACCACCGACAGCAGCAGGTTGAAGCGCCCGCCCATCAGCGAACCGCCGCCAATCACCACCGCCAGAATGGCGTCCAGTTCGAGCCATAGCCCGGCGTTGTTGGCATCCGCACCGCGGATATCCGCCGCGACAATAATTCCGGCGATGGCCGCGCATACGCCGCTCAGCACGTAGGTCAGCATCACCACAATACGGGTATTCACCCCGGCATTTTTGGCGGCACGAATGTTGATCCCTGCGGCTTCGATAAACATCCCGAGCGCGGTTTTACGGGTAAAAAGCCAGAATGCAACCAGCGTCAGCACTGCAATAATCACCGGCGTTGGCAACAGCAGCAGCTTGCCGCTGCCAAGCCACGCCAGCGACGGAGAGTCAAAGGTGACGATTTGCCCGGCGGTGATGAGCTGCGCCACCCCACGCCCGGCCACCATCAGGATAAGCGTCGCCACGAACGGCTGAATCTTTAAAATCGCCACCAGCACGCCGTTCCACAGGCCCGCCAGTACGCCGCTACCAAGCGCTGCCAGCAGCACCATCGGCAGGCTGTAGCCGTTGACGGTCATCGACGCCGCCGTCGCCCCGGCAATGGCCATCACGGCCCCCACCGAGAGGTCAATGCCGCCTGTGGCAATCACCAGCGTCATGCCAATCGCCAGCAGCGCTACCGGCGCGGCGCGGTTCAGAATATCAATCGGGCTGCCAAACAGACGCCCGTCCTGCAGCACGATCTGGAAAAAGTGCGGCGCAACCAGGCTATCGACCAGCAGTACCAGCAGCAGCGCCACCAACTGGGGCATGCCCTTCGGCCAGCGTATGCGGCGCTTCGCTTGCCCGGTTTGCGGTAGGGATCGTGGCATCACGCTTTACTCCTTATGCCGCAATAGCATTCATAATGGCGGGCACCGACAGCTCAGCCAGCGGGATCTCCGCCACCTGTCGGCGATCGCGCATGATAATGATCCGATCGGCATAGCCCACCAGCTCTTCAAGCTCTGATGAAATCACCAGCAGCGCCAGGCCGTCGGCACACAGGGTTTCGATAAGCCGGATAATCTCTGCGTGCGCACCCACGTCGATCCCACGGGTGGGTTCATCGAGGATCAGGAACTGCGGGCGAGTCAGCAACCAGCGCGACAGCAGTACCTTCTGCTGATTACCGCCGGATAAAAACTCGATCGGCTGTTCCGCACTGGGGGTGCGGATCCCCAGCTGGCGGATGAAACGTTCGGCAATATCGTTCTGTTCACGGCGGGGGATCGGCCGTAGCCAGCCCCGCTGCGCCTGCAGCGCGAGGATAATGTTTTCCCGCACCGACGCCGCCGCGATAATCCCGTCGGTTTTACGATCCTCCGGGCAAAAGCCAATACCCAGGCTCGAGGCCTGGTGCGGGGATCGCAGCACCTGCGGGTTACCTTTGATCCACGCGGTGCCACGGTCGGCGGGTTTGATGCCAAAAATAACCTCCGCCGTTTCGGTACGACCGGATCCCAGCAGCCCCGCCAGGCCGACAATCTCACCCGGGCGTACCTGCAGATCGAACGGCTCGATCACGCCTTTTTTACCGTAGCCCGCAAACGCGGCGACCGGTTTGTCGCTAAGCAGGGTACGTCCGGCACGCTGCAGAGCCTGGTGTTCCAGTTCGCGCCCCAGCATCATCTTCACTAACTCAATCTGCGGCAGCGCGTTAGTCTCTTTACAGCCGACAAAACCGCCGTTACGCAGTACGGTGATGCGATCGCTAATCTGGTACACCTGATCGAGAAAGTGAGTGACAAAAATCAGGCTTACGCCCTGATCCCGCAGCTGGCGCATCAGGGTAAAGAGCATTTCCACTTCTTTGGTGTCGAGGCTCGCGGTGGGTTCATCGAGGATAAGCACTTTGGCGGAAAGAGAAATGGCACGGCAGATGGCGACTATCTGCTGCATCGCTACGGAAAAACGGTTCAGGGGTTCACGGACGTCGAGAGAAAATCCATAAGAGGCCATCAGCTCGCTGGCGCGTTTTTCCATCTCTTTACGGCGAAGAAAACCAAAGCGCCGGGGCTCGCGGCCAATAAACAGGTTATCCGCCACCGACATATTCGGCAGCAGGTTCACTTCCTGATAGACGGTACCGATACCCAGCTGTTGCGCATGGGCGGTATTTTTCGGCGAGATACTTTGACCTTCCAGCCAGATGGTCCCGCGATCGGCGTGGTAAACGCCGGTCAGCGCTTTAATGAGGGTGGATTTTCCGGCACCGTTTTCACCGAGCAGCGCCATAATTTCACCCCGCCGCAGGCTAAAATCGACGTTATCGAGCGCTTTAACACCGGGAAAGAATTTACTTAGCCCTTCCGTGCGGAGGATTTCGTGATGTGTTTCAGTGGTCATTGTGCGCC
>NZ_JMPS01000010.1 GCF_000735455.1 Yokenella regensburgei ATCC 49455
CGCTATCAGTAGCCCATGTTTTTCTTCTTCTCGAGCTCCTCTTTTGCCGTATCCGGCAGATAAAGGGTCGATTTTGTCAGGGTCAGTTTCGGCGGCATGGTGCCGTCTTTTTTGTATTTCTCCAGCGCATCAAACGCCGGCCCCGCCATATTCGGCGTTAGCTCAACGCTGGCGTTGGCTTCACCGGCCATCATCGCTTTATAGATATCCGGTACGCCGTCAATCGACCCGGTAAGGATCTCGCTACCCGGTTTCAGCCCCGCTTCTTTGATGGCCTGAATGGCGCCGATCACCATGTCGTCGTTATGGGCGTAAACCATGCAGATGTTCTTGCCGTTGTTTTCCGCCTTAATAAAGCTCTCCATGACCTCTTTCCCTTTACTGCGGGTGAAGTCACCGGACTGCGAACGAATTATTTTGATGTTTGGCGCTTTTGCGATGGCTTCAGCGAAGCCTTTCTTACGATCGATGGCTACGCTCGCGCCCACGGTGCCCTGCAGTTCAACGACGTTACACGGTTTGCCCGCCACGGTTTTCACCAGCCAGTCGCCAATCAGCTGCCCTTCCAGCACGTTGTTGGCGGTCACGGTAGTCATGTACAGCGATTTGTCTTTCACATCGATAGAGCGGTCGAGCAGGAATACCGGGATCTTCGCTTCCTTGGCTTCTTTCAGCACCGGTTCCCACCCCGTCGCAACCACTGGCGCGATGAAAATGGCATCCACACCCTGGGCAATGAAAGAACGTACGGCTTTGATTTGGTTTTCCTGTTTTTGCTGACCATCGGCGATTTTCAGCGTAATGCCGCGCTTCTCGGCCTCGCTTTTTGCGACGTTAGTTTCAGCCGCTCGCCAGCCGGATTCAGAACCGACCTGCGAAAATCCTACGGTCATTGAGGCAGCCATCGCCATAGACGACATGGCTGCGGAAACTGCTGTGACAAGAAGTAAGCGCTTCCACATAAGAGTATCCTCGTAGGGTTATTGTTGGTTAAATCGTCACCTGCGGGATAACTATAGACAAGAGAAGAGGCAACAGGATGCGTTGCATCACACTTCGGAAAAGTGAATAACACGCGATTCACAACTCTGTAATCGCTTCCACCGGGCTATGAAAAAAGCAGCTGACTTTATGGATTTTTCACCTGATGAAAGGACGTTTAACGGGAGTCTGAGAGAAGGATGAAAAGGAAAACAGGCGGAGACTTTCTTTGTGAGTTGGCTATAATACCGGGCACTTGTTTGCCATACATTTTAAAGGAAACAGACATGAGCTTACTCAACGTCCCTGCGGGTAAAGATCTGCCGGAAGATATCTACGTTGTCATCGAGATCCCGGCTAACGCAGATCCTATCAAATACGAAATCGACAAAGAAACTGGCGCACTGTTCGTTGACCGTTTCATGTCTACCGCGATGTTCTATCCGTGCAACTACGGTTACATCAACCACACCCTGTCCCTGGACGGTGACCCGGTTGACGTTCTGGTCCCAACTCCGTATCCGCTGCAGCCGGGCTCAGTCATTCGCTGCCGTCCGGTTGGCGTACTGAAAATGACCGACGAAGCCGGTGAAGATGCCAAACTGGTTGCCGTACCGCACACCAAACTGAGCAAAGAATACGATCACATCAAAGATGTGAACGACCTGCCGGAACTGCTGAAAGCACAGATCGCTCACTTCTTCGAGCACTACAAAGATCTGGAAAAAGGCAAGTGGGTGAAAGTAGAAGGCTGGGACAACGCTGAAGCTGCAAAAGCAGAAATCATCGCCTCCTTCGAGCGCGCTAAGAAGTAATTCTTTCGCCGCCTGATAATGCCCAGGCCCCGAAAATCGGTTACCGGTTTTCGGGGCTTTTTATTGCCTCCCTTCCCGCTGCGTATTAACCGCCGTAACAAACGCTCTACAAACCGTTACACCCCTCTGCATCCGGCTTGTGCATACTGACTACAGGTTCTGAACAACGTGGCATTCATCTTGTGGAGAAGCATCATGCAGTTAATGAAAGGTGTGTTAGCGGTCGGGATGGTTGGGCTCTTAGTCGCAAGCGTCACCGGCTATGCGCAGGATACCCAGTGGCAGAAAAATCATCCGCGCCGCGAAGAAGTTAACCAGCGTTTAGATAATCAGGATCATCGTATTAAGCACGATGTGAAAGACGGTTCAATGAGTCGTGATGAAGCGAAGAAGCTGCATGAGCAGGATAAATCCATCCGTCATCAGGAGCAGGCTGATGCCCGTCACGACAATGGGCACATCACCAAACATGAACAAAAGCGACTGAATAACGAAGAGAATCACGTGAACCACGAAATCTCATCGGCACAGTAATTATCCCATAAAAAACAACGCCACCCGAAGGTGGCGTTGTTTTCTCAGTACTGGTCTCTGTCTAACCAGTTCCCGTTTTCAATCAGCTTTAATCCCTCTACCGAACGTTGGTACACGTACATCCATGCACTTCCGTAAGGCGTCTGGATCAAGTGGCGAGCGTATTCCCCGCCTTTGGTGCGCAGCGCATCAAGCTCGGCAAGCGTGGAAGCGTCGATACGATAAACCTCACCATGTACTATGCCTTTTCCCGGCACCGCGCCTGGATAGTGGCCCAGGCTGTACAGCTGATAATCGTCGACACTGTGCGCGCCAAGCCACTGGGCGTTGGTCATCCAGTGGCTGTTGCCTTGTCTGCGTCGTAAACTGCCGTAAACAAATATTCGCATTGCTAAAACTCAAACTGATAGAGCACATCGAGTGCCTGATCTACGCCAGACACTGCTTCCAGATATAGCTTAGGCATCAGACGATAGCGTAACGTGAGTGTTGCCAAAGAGTCAAAGATTCCCACGCCATACTTCACCTGCAGACCCGGCAGTACATAACCGCTGACCACCACCTGAGAGGAGTCGCCGACCCCCTGGGTGTCCAGCGCCAGATTGCTTACGCCAAACGTCTCACCGATTTTACCCACAACCTGACCACTTTGTGCAACCCCCAAACCAACAAGCATTGAGGTCATGGCGGCGCTATCGCTCTGTCCGCTGTCGAGGCCCTGCCCGCGAAGCAGGTAAGAAAGCGCCTCCTGCTGCGACATCGCCGGGTCCGAGAACACCTCTGCCTTCGGCTGATCCGCCGAGCCCGTCACGCGAACCCCCGCGATAACGTCGTTCTCCGTCGCTTCAGGATTACGAATCGCTTCGATGTTGAGCAGGGGCTGATCCGGTGGGCCGGAGAACAGCAGTTCCCCTTTACGCACGATCAGATCCTGACCATAGGCGTGGAAACGCCCTTCCGGAATGTTGATCTGCCCGTTGAGGCCCAGCCCCTGTTTATCCTGCGCCACCTTCAGATCCCCCGTCAGGCGTGCTTTCAGGCCGAACGCTTCCAGACGCACGTTGTTGCCGACATGGATAGTCAGGTTGCTGTTAATCGGGATCCCGGCGCTCTGTGGTTTCTCCGGCTGCAGCTTGTCGTTCAGCATGACTTCGTCGCTGGAGACACCAACCGCGCTTTCCGGTACGTCATGCACCACAATGCGCGCCCACGGGATATCCACGTTACCATCTAGCGTGAACAGGCTTGGTGTGGCATTAAAGACGACGTCAGGGGAGACATCCAGTCGCACCATCGGCGGTACGGTGATACGTACCCGGGAGCCTTTAGCCGCCACCTGCGCTCGCCAGTTATCGATCTGCGTCCAGTCGGCGTTACCGCTGAGAGCAATCTGCCCTTTTTTCGTGTTCACCGTCCCCTGCAGCGTTGAACGTGTGCCGAGGAAGTTCATCACAATCTGGCTTGGCTGCATGTCGAACGGCATAAAGTTACCGTCTACGTCCACGCCGCTCAGCTGCATCTGCCCGAACAACTGCGGTGACTGTACATCACCGCCAAGGCGCAGGTTGGCGTTGAGCCTGCCTTCCGCCTTCTCGCCGCGCGAGAAGATAGGGTTAATCATCGCCAGTGAGAAGTTGCGAATATTGACGTTACCGCCAAGATTACGCCGTCCTTCCGGGTCGGTGACCTGCAGCTGACCATCCAGTTGGCCGTTATTGGTGAGTCGAATCAGCCAGCCCAGCTCAGCGCGGTTGTTCTTCAGATCAGCGCTCAGGTTCAGCGTGTCAAACGCCACCGGCAGCGGCGCGTCATTCACCGTCTGCGTCACCTTCACATTACGCCCGGAGAGCGTCACGCTACCCTGCGGCAGCCCTTTCTTAGTGGTATCCCAGCTGACGTCTGCCTTACCGCTGAATACGCCGCTTGCCTGAGTCGCCGCTGGCATAAACGGTTTCAACATCGCCAGGTCAAAACGATTGAGATTCACCAGCGCCCGGCCTTCCGCCCCGGCATCGATGGTCTGCGGTACGCAAAGCTCAGCGTTCGGGTTGTTCCAGCAGTGTGGCCCGATACTGATTTTCTGCTCTTTATTACGGTAATCCAGCGCAATGGCGCGGTTCACCGACCACGGCCCAACCGGCGTCTGGAAGCGAGTGTTGCTGAGCTCCCCTTTCCAGCGCTCTTCTTTGCGATCGAAGCTCCCCGTCAGCGCCAGCTGGCCGGATACCGGCTCGCCCTGAATACGCAGCTGCAGCTCATGGTGCTTCTCATCGCCTTTGGCATCCAGCTGGACCAGGCTGATGTTCACGCCCGGCTGCGCTATCCGATCGACGCGAACGTTCAGTTTACCGCCGATTTGCTCGGCCGATTTAATATCGCCCTCAACCCGCACCTGCGCGATAGATAGCTCCTGGAAGCGCAGTGCACGGGCGGTGATGTCGGCCAGCAGCTGCGGGGCTTCCACCGTGCCACGGACCTTCAACAACCCTTTCGCCGTGCCGCCAAGGCCGGGCAGCGCGTTATCAAGATTTGGTGCATCAATGGTGGCGTCGAGGTTAAGGTCTTTCACCCCCAGCTCGCCCTTCAGGTCGGCGCTGTTTTTACCGAGTTCCAGATGCAGACCAGGGATAGTCCACTGCATGTAGCTGTTACCGGCAAGTTTGCCGTCAACATTGACCTTGTTCTGCTTCACGTTGCCGGTAATTTTCAGCTCCGGCACTTCCATTTGCCAACTGCCGCCGTACAGGCTGCCGCGGGTTTTAATGATGCCGTTAAGCTTTGACGGCCACTCCGGTGCGGCTTTGGCGGTGTTGATACCATTGAGGGTCAGTTCACCGCGCCAGCTAATCGCCTGCTGCCAGTCGAGCAGCGCTTTCAGCTCGGTTTTTCCCTCCAGCGCCGCGACGCTGAGTTTATCGAGGTTAAGCTGCTTCTCGTTACCCTTCGCATCAAGCGTGATGTTGGCGGGGGGAACCCCTTTCCCCTTCACCGCGGTGCGGAACGAGAGCGTATAGTCGGTCATTTTGCCGCTGAGTTTGAGCTTGAGATCATCGGCCTGGAACGCTTTTTCACCGGTGAAAGGCCAATACAGCTGCTTGCTCAGCACTTCTACATTCAGCGGCAGACCGGCTTGTGCCAGCTGCGCCTGCGCCCGCAGGGACATATCCACCGGGCCAGATAAATTAACACCCACGTCGAGTTGCTTACGCAGCTCGCCACCCACTTTCAGTTTCACCTTCTCGCCCTTGAGCGGGTCGATGTTCAGGGTGCTGTTGAGGGTAAGATCAACCGGCCAGTTATCCTGCAGCTGCGCAGTACCGGTTGCGTTCACCGTCCCCTGGCTCGAGTCGATATCCAGCGCCTCCAGGTGAGTGTTACCGTCGATGCTGCTGACCTTAAGCAGTAGCTTGTAAACCGTGAGGTCAGTGTCACCCGTGAGGCGCAGCTGTTCGCCACGAAACTCCTGGATATTGAGATTCAGCGGCAGATGAACGTCAGTCATCTCCGGCAATACCGGCTTAGAGAACAGCGCCGTCAGCGTTTCGCCGAGAGGTTTCTCATCCGGCTGCGGGTTTTGGATCTTCGGCTCAACCACCTCTTCCTTCGCCACCTTTGCCACTTTAGGCAGCGCAATCAGCAGCCCTTTGAGCGATGTCGGGGTGAGCGTCAGGTTCTTTTCCTGCCAGTTGAGGCCGGTGGAGAAATCCATCACCGAGACCGTGGTGTCGTCTATTTTGACATTCACATTGTTGAGTGCGACGCGGCTCAGCGTGATGGGATACGGCGTGGAGAGGTTCAGCGGCCCGCTCTCCTCTTCCACCGCTGGCGCCGCGGGCGGCATTTTTTTGCTGTCGATGGCGACGTTAATGTCGCTGAGCGACAGATCGTTAACGCATAGCGCGCTGTTCCACAGGCACTCTACCTTCACCGCCAGATGCACTTGCCCGGCATCAACCGCCACGCCTGGCTGCGTATAGCGAACGTTTTTCAACGTCAGGTCGCGCCAGCCGCCGGTCACCTGGCTAATTTCCAGACCGGGTACCCAGCGGTTAGCGGCTTTGAACACCAGATGCAGGCCGGTGGTTGTGCCGACCAGAAATGCCACTGCGCCAAGCAGCAGCACAATCACTAGCAATACGCCGAGGCTAATCTTCTTCCATAAACTCATAATTCAGGCCCCAGACCGATGTAGAACTGTAATCCATGCTCGTCTTTATCGCCGACAGGAACGGCGAAATCGAGCTTGATTGGCCCGACGGGTGACTCCCAGCGCACCCCAACACCGGCACCGGTTTTGAAGTCGCTCTGAGTGATATCGTTGACCGCTTCCCCGCTGTCGACAAATACCGCCCCCCACCACTTGCCGGTTACGTTGTACTGATACTCAAGCGAGCCGGTCGCGAGTTTTGAGGCCCCGGTGAGTTTGCCATTGTCATCTTTTGGTGAGATGGATTTGTACTTATAGCCACGAATGCTGCGATCGCCACCGGCGAAGAAACGCAGGTCCGGCGGCACTTTGTCAAAATCGCCGGTTTCAATCCAGCCGAGGTTACCGCGCACCACAAAGCGATGACGATCGTAGAGCGTGCGGATCCAGACGTTCTGTGCCTGAATCACCGAGAAGTCGACATCAGAGCCCCAGGCCGTGTTGGAATAGTCAACGGAGTAGCGTTGCGAATCGCCCCAGGTCGGCATCAGGCCGCCGCGCGAGCGGGTACGGCTGACAGAAACGCCAGGGTAGATAAGCATTGTAGTGTTAGTGACGTCTGCCTGGGTAAAGTGGTCGAGACTCCAGCGCAGGTTAATGGCGCGCTGCCAGCCGCTGGAGAGATCCCAGTATCGGGAGAGGGCCAGGGTGCTGGAATCGGCTTTGGTATCGTTCAGGTTGGTACTCTTGAAGCCGCCCTGTACCAGATAATACTGCTCCAGCGGATTCTTCAGCAGCGGCATTTTGTAGCTGAAATCCAGCTGCTGCTCCGGGGCAGAAATACTCAGACTGGTGGTCAGGCTGTGGCCGTAGGAGTTGACCCACGGCTTCTTCCACGTTGCTTTCACGCGCGGACCCACGTCGGTGGAGTAGCCCACACCGGTTTCAATGGTGTTTTCTTTGCGCGGCGACAGCACGCCGTGCAACGGCAGCACCTTGGTTTTACGGGATTTATCGAACTCTGGCGCCACGACCACCGAGTTAAACCAGCCGGTAGCGGAAAGGCGGCGGTTCAGCTCAGCCAGATCGGCCGAGGTGTAGTAGTCGCCCTGCTTAAAAGGCACCAGATTTTGCAGATAGCGATCCTGGATCTGCGATCCTTCGAAGCTGACCGCGCCGAAGCGGTAACGCTCTCCGCTGTCATAGTCGATATCCCAGAAGGCCTGGTGTCTGGCAAGAGAGACGCCCAGCTGGCTCTTTTTGAACTCGCTGTCGAAATATCCCTTACGCAGTGAAACACTGGTCAGGTCCTTCTTGAAATCATCGTAATCACCCTGATTAAGCACGGTGCCAATCGCCGGGCGCTTCTTGAGCAGCTTAAGGTAATCGCTGTCATCGCGGGCACCGCCACGCAAAATGACGTCGGTACCACCAATCAGCACCGGCTGTCCTGGCGATACTTTGGCGAGCAGAACCTGACGCCCCTTCTTTGGTGGTGGCATCAGTTCAAAATTGATTGTCGGTTCGAAATACCCCAGCGCCTTCAGGCCTTCACGGATAGCATCGTCAACGCGCGCGCGGAAGCGACGGTCTGGCGTCACCTCATCCCCCTGAATGGTTGAAAGCTGGGCGCGGACGTTTTTTTCTAGCTCTCCCGAAAGCCCTTCAACCTGCAAACGTACGTTCGCAGCACTGGCGATCCCGCTGGCCAGCATAAGACTGACCACGCATAAGTGACGGATTTTTGGCACGTTTTCTCCTGAATATCCTTGTCTCCTCCCCTAAAGGAAACGCAATCGCCGTTCCTCGACGTAACAATCCATTATCATTGGACTAAAAAAAAGACAACTTGTTATATTTTCTTATGTTTAAATCTAGTCATATTCGCAGTGTTTATTGTGTTAAAAGACGAACGCGATGACAACCTTATCCACAATTTCCTTTTCCCGGAGGCCTCACCGTGAGTCTGTTCGATAAAAAAAATCTGGTTTCTCAATCGGATGCGCTCCCAGGACGCAACACGCCGATGCCGGTTGCATCATTACATGCCGTTAACGAACATTCGATGACGAATGTTCCGGATGGGATGGAGATCGCGCTCTTCGCAATGGGCTGCTTCTGGGGCGTTGAACGCCTGTTCTGGCAGCTGCCAGGCGTCTACAGCACCGCCGCAGGTTATACCGGGGGCTTTACCCCGAACCCGACCTACCGCGAAGTCTGCTCTGGCGACACCGGTCATGCGGAAGCGGTGCGTGTGGTGTACGATCCGCAAATCACCTCTTATGAGCAACTGCTGCAGGTGTTCTGGGAAAATCATGACCCGGCTCAGGGCATGCGCCAGGGTAACGACCACGGCACCCAGTACCGCTCAGCCATCTACCCGCTGACCCCGGAGCAGGACGCCGCGGCGAAAGCCAGCCTCGCGCGCTTCCAGGCCGCCATGCGCGCGGCAGGCGACACACGTGACGTCACAACGGAAATCGCGACGGCAAAACCGTTCTACTATGCCGAGGACGATCACCAGCAGTATCTTTACAAAAACCCACAGGGTTATTGTGGAATTGGCGGTATCGGTGTGTGTTTGCCACCTCAGGGGTAGTCTGGTCTGACCGTTAAATAACGGTTAAATCACACACTGGCGACTTTACACACCTTTACGCTATACTAACCCTCGAAAATACCGGTCCATGCTTGCGGACCGGTTTTTATTGTCTTTTCACACAATCTAAAAGTGATCAATTCCCTTCCGAGGATCTGACCATAACGGTCGGATAAAATATGTTAAACAGTATTTTAGTAATACTCTGTCTCATTGCAGTCAGTGCTTTTTTCTCTATGTCAGAGATTTCGCTTGCTGCCTCACGAAAAATCAAACTCAAACTGCTTGCCGATGAAGGCGATGTTAACGCTCAACGCGTTCTGAAAATGCAGGAAAACCCGGGCACCTTCTTCACCGTGGTGCAAATTGGCCTTAACGCCGTCGCCATTCTTGGCGGTATCGTCGGCGATGCGGCCTTCTCCCCGGCATTCCACAGCGTACTCATTAATTACATGTCCCCGGAGTGGGCAGAACAGCTGAGCTTTATTCTCTCCTTCACCCTGGTGACGGGTCTGTTCATCCTGATTGCCGACCTGACACCGAAACGCATCGGTATGATTGCGCCAGAGGCCGTGGCCTTGCGTATCATCAACCCGATGCGCTTCTGTCTGTTCGTTTTCCGCCCGCTGGTCTGGTTCTTCAACGGCATGGCGAACAACATCTTTCGCATGTTTAAGCTGCCGATGGTGCGTAAGGATGACATCACTTCTGACGATATCTATGCGGTGGTAGAAGCCGGTGCGCTGGCGGGTGTGCTGCGTAAGCAGGAGCACGAGCTGATTGAAAACGTGTTTGAGCTGGAATCCCGTACCGTGCCGTCTTCCATGACGCCGCGCGAAAATGTGGTCTGGTTCGATCTGCACGAAGACGAGCAGAGTCTGAAAAACAAGGTAGCCGAGCATCCGCACTCCAAGTTCCTGGTGTGTAAAGACGACATCGACCACATCATTGGCTATGTCGACTCTAAAGACCTGCTGAACCGTGTGCTGGCAAACCAGAGCATGGCGCTGACCGGTGGCGTGCAGATCCGCAACACGCTGATTGTGCCGGATACGCTGACCCTTTCAGAAGCGCTGGAAAGCTTCAAAACCGCCGGTGAAGACTTCGCGGTTATCATGAACGAATACGCGCTGGTCGTCGGTATCATCACCCTGAACGACGTCATGACCACCCTGATGGGCGACCTGGTTGGCCAGGGCCTGGAAGAGCAGATTGTGGCGCGTGATGAGAACTCGTGGCTTATCGATGGCGGTACGCCGATTGATGACGTGATGCGAGTGCTGGATCTTGATGATTTCCCGCAGTCCGGAAATTACGAGACCATCGGCGGCTTCATGATGTATATGCTACGTAAAATCCCGAAACGCACCGACGCGGTGAAGTTCTCCGGCTTTAAGTTTGAAGTGGTGGATATCGATAACTACCGTATCGATCAGCTGCTGGTGACGCGCATCGACAGCAAACCGACGGTACTGTCACCGAAGCTGCCGGATGCAGAAACCAAGAACGAAGGTGCGGCGTAAAACCTGACGGTCCTGCAGAAACATCAACGGCTCCCAGTGGGAGCCGTTTTTTTATCACTACTGCATAGCACGGTTAAGCCATCTCAGTTTGCAGACGCATAACCTGACGGTTGACTTCGGACATGACGGAAAAGTGCAATTTGTCCTTCACCTTCGGGATAAGAATCTTACCCTTATCAAATTCAAAGGCGCCAACGTCCTTGATATACAACCGTCCACGGAACAGGATCTTCACGTACTTCGCCACCTGAAGCGCGTTGTAGCGTTGGAAAATTTTCATTCTTTTAACTCCTGCATGTATTACGCCCTTGTGGTGCCACAATCGGTCCAACGTGTCAGGGCGCAAAATTTAAAGCCTTGTGACTATAGTTCATAACCGGGAAGTTACCCAGTATGTATAAGTTTATTTACCTTTTTATTACACTAATTCAGAATTTTCGTTTCAGCCATACGATAAGGGCAGTATAAGACCACATTTTTTTACTGATATGTGCGTTACGCCGCAAACTGGCATTCGACTTGCGGGTAAAGCCCAAAGATCGCACTTATGCTTAAAGCTCGGACCAAGTGGTCGGATCACCTGCATACAATAAGGAAACACCATGACCCTACGTAAGCTGATGGCGATGTCTTTCCTCTTACTGCCGCTGATGGCCTCTGCACATGACTTTAAAGAGGGACAGCGTGTCCCGCCTGTCGGCATTGCCGATCGCGGCGAGCTGATGCTTGATAACGATAAGTTTAGCTATAAAAACTGGAACAGCGCGCAGCTGGCAGGAAAAGTTCGCGTGATCCAGCACATCGCCGGGCGCACCTCTGCCAAAGAGAAGAATGCGACAATGATTGAGGCCATCAAGGCGGCGAAATTCCCGCATGACCGCTATCAAACCACCACCATTGTGAACACCGATGACGCCATTCCAGGCTCCGGCATGTTCGTGCGTAGCAGTCTTGAGAGCAATAAGAAGCTCTATCCGTGGTCACAGTTCATCGTCGACAGCAACGGTCTGGCACGTAAAGCCTGGCAACTGGATGAAGGGAGTTCAGCCATCGTGGTACTGGATAAAGACGGCCGCGTCCAGTGGGTCAAAGACGGCGCTCTGACCCAGGATGACGTGCAGCAGGTGATCGCCCTGCTGCATAAGCTTTTGAATAATTAAAAAATAGAAACGCGAAAACCGGGGTTAAGGAACGATTCACGCGGGGTATAGTCGAGCGGCTTGCCCTGCCAGTCGTGAACATGTGCTCCGGCCGCAGCAGCGACCGCGTGACCGGCTGCCGTATCCCAGATATTGGTCGGCCCGAAGCGCGGATAGAGCTGCGCCTGCCCTTCCGCCACCAGACAGAACTTCAGCGACGAGCCGATAGAGGTCGTCTGGTGATCGCCCAGCTGCTCAAGATACTCCTTCAGCTCATTATCCGAATGTGAGCGGCTAATTACCACCAGCGGCGGCCGGGCATCGCGAACCTGAATCTGTTTATGGACCCCGCATTCATCCTTCCAGGCTTTACCTTCCGCCGCGCTGTACATCACTTTCATTACCGGGGCATACACCACGCCCAGCACCGCTTTGCCCTTCTCAATCAGGGCAATATTGACGGTAAACTCGCCGTTACGTTTGATGAACTCTTTGGTGCCGTCCAGCGGGTCCACCAGCCAGTAGCGCTGCCAGTGCTGGCGTTCTTCAAAACCTTGTGGAGCCTCTTCAGACAGCACGGGAATATCCGGAGTCAACGCGTTCAGGCCCGCGAGGATCACCCGATGTGCGGCAATGTCTGCCGCCGTCACCGGCGAGTCATCCTGCTTGTGGCTTATCGCCATCGGCTGTGCTCCGTCGTACACCTGCATGATGGCGTCACCCGCCTCTCGCGCAAGCCGACAAATCTTCTCTAACATACCCACCTCTCGTGGTCGCTTTAGCGTTAACCTATTGTTTTAGTTATATCGTATCGCAGAAAATTCCGCTATCTGTGAAGCGTTGCCATTTTCCCGGATCTCTTTTCTGGCAAGATTCACAATTCTGTAAGCAACAAGATGTATTTACATTTGCTTTTGTGCCCTGGATCGACAATAGGATGCCTCTGATGATTAAGTTTAGCGCAACGCTCCTGGCCACGCTGATTGCTGCCAGCGTGCAGGCCGCCACCGTGGACCTCCGTATCATGGAAACCACGGATTTACATAGCAACATGATGGACTTCGATTATTACAAAGACAGCGCAACCGAGAAGTTTGGCCTGGTGCGTACCGCAAGCCTCATCAACGAGGCTCGTGGCGAAGTCAAAAACAGCGTTCTGGTAGATAACGGGGATTTAATCCAGGGCAGTCCGCTTGGCGATTACATGGCGGCAAAAGGGCTGAAAACCGGAGATGTGCACCCGGTTTACAAGGCGATGAATACCCTCGATTATGCGGTGGGCAACCTCGGCAACCATGAATTCAACTATGGCCTTGAGTTCCTGCATAAGGCGCTGGCCGGGGCGAAATTCCCTTACGTCAACGCCAACATCATCGACGTGAAAACCGGCAAGCCGTTGTTCACGCCGTATATCATCAAAGAGACGAAGGTTCAGGATAGCGACGGAAAACCCCAGACGCTGCGCATTGGCTATATCGGCTTTGTTCCGCCGCAGATAATGACCTGGGATAAGGCCAACCTGAGCGGCAAAGTGACCGTCAACGACATCACCGAAACCGCCCGCCACTATGTTCCGGAAATGCGGGCGAAAGGCGCAGATCTGGTGGTCGTGGTTGCCCACTCAGGGCTCTCCGCCGACCCTTATCAGGCAATGGCGGAAAACTCCGTCTACTACCTGAGCCAGGTTCCGGGCGTTGATACCATCCTGTTTGGCCACGCCCACGCGGTCTTCCCCGGTAAAGATTTTGCCAGCATCAAAGGCGCTGACATCGAGAAAGGTCTGCTGAACGGCGTACCAGCAGTAATGCCGGGGATGTGGGGCGACCATCTCGGCGTGGTCGATTTGGTGCTGAACAACGACAGCGGCAAATGGCAGGTGGCGAAAGCGAAAGCCGAAGCTCGCCCAATTTACGACGCGGTCGCCAAAAAATCGCTGGCGGCAGAAGACGCAAAACTGGTGAACATCCTCAAAGAGGATCACGACGGTACGCGGAAATTCGTCAGCAAACCTATCGGTAAAGCCGCCGATAACATGTACAGCTATCTGGCGCTGGTGCAGGACGACCCCACCGTGAAGGTGGTCAACATGGCGCAGAAAGCCTATGTTGAACACTTTATCCAGGGCGACCCGGATCTGGCGAAACTGCCGGTGCTCTCTGCCGCCGCGCCTTTTAAAGTGGGCGGACGTAAGAACGATCCGGCAAGTTTTGTTGAAGTGGAAAAAGGTCAACTCACCTTCCGTAACGCCGCCGATCTCTACCTCTACCCGAACACGCTTATTGTGGTGAAAGCGAGCGGTAAAGAAGTGAAGGAGTGGCTGGAGTGCTCTGCCGGGCAGTTCAACCAGATTGACGTCAACAGCAGCAAGCCGCAGTCGCTGATTAACTGGGACGGCTTCCGCACCTATAACTTCGACGTGATCGACGGCGTGAAGTACCAGATTGACGTGTCACAGCCGGCTCGTTACGACGGGGAATGCCAGAGCCTTAACCCGAAAGCCGAGCGTATTAAAAATCTGACCTTCAACGGCAAGCCGATTGACCCGAACGCCATGTTCCTCGTCGCCACCAACAACTACCGCGCCTACGGCGGCAAGTTTGCCGGTACCGGCGACAGCCACATCGCCTTCGCTTCTCCGGACGAAAACCGCTCGGTGCTGGCTTCATGGATTGCGGCAGAGACGAAGCGCACCGGAGAAATTCATCCGGCGGCAAACAATAACTGGCGCCTGGCACCTATCCACAGCAACACGCCGTTGGATATTCGCTTCGAAACCTCTCCTTCAGAGAAAGCGGCCGCGTTCATCAAGGCCAACGCGCAGTATCCAATGAAGCAGGTTGCAACCGACGATATTGGTTTTGCGGTGTATCAGCTTGATTTGAGCAAGTAAACCTTATGCCGGACGACGCTTCTCCAGCACGTCCGGCAAATTCACTTCGATCCAGTCCGCCAGAGCGGCAACCTTCTCACTCACCTGTTCACCCAGCGCCGTCAGACTATATTCAACATGGGGCGGTACAACCGGATAAGAGATCCGGTTGATAAAGCCATCCTGTTCCAGCGCCTGTAATGACTGCGCGAGCATTTTTTCGCTAACGCCGCCCATCTTGCGGCGCAGGTCGCTGAAGCGGTGCGTGCCTTCCCGCAGAGCCACCAGAATCAGCACGCCCCAGCGGCTGGTGACGTGTTTTAGCACATCCCGCGATGGGCACTGTTCTGCAAACAGATTACCGTTTCGCATCTGTTCGCTGAGGGTCGGGATCGTTGTTTTCATACTTACCTTTTTGTACGTACTTACTAAAAGTTAGTTATGGTGCTAGCGTAGCACAACATTCAATGAACACGAAGGAGTCCTCCCATGATCGCGATTACCGGTGCAACCGGCCAGCTTGGCCAGCACGTCATTAGTGAACTGCTTAAAACCGTCGCCGCCAGCCAGATTGTGGCGATTGTCCGTAACCCGGCAAAAGCGCAGGCGCTAAGCCAGCAGGGTATTGTCGTACGGCCTGGTGATTACAACGACCTGCCTGCGCTGACCGCCGCGCTGCAGGGCGTTGATAAGCTGCTGCTTATCTCCTCAAGCGAAGTCGGCAAACGTGCCGCCCAGCATCACAACGTGATTGAAGCCGCGAAAGCGGCCGGTGTGAAATTCATCGCCTACACCAGCCTGCTGCATGCCGACCGCTCCCCGCTGGGTCTGCACACCGAGCATGTTGAAACCGAAAACGAACTGGCGAAATCCGGGATCCCTTATGCTCTGCTGCGTAACGGCTGGTACACCGAAAACTATCTCGCCAGTGCACCGCCTGCGCTTGAGCACGGTGTGTTTATTGGCGCTGCGGGGGAAGGCAAAATCGCCTCCGCAACGCGCGCAGACTATGCCGCCGCCGCCGCCCGAGTGATGAGCCAGGGCGATCACGCCGGAAAAGTGTATGAGCTGGCGGGCGACAACGCCTGGACTCTGAGCGACCTTGCCGCTGAACTCAGCAAGCAGAGCGGTAAAAACGTGGTGTACCAGAACATGAGCGAAGCCGACTTCGCCGCCGCGCTGAAGAGCGTGGGCCTGCCCGCCGGGCTTGCCGATATGCTGGCTGATTCCGACACTGGCGCATCCAAAGGCGGGTTGTTTGATGACAGCCGTACCCTGAGCGCGCTGACCGGTCGCCCAACGACCCCGCTTGCCGCAAGCGTTAAAAGCCTGCTGGCGCACTGATAAGCGGTTATTTTTGTAGCATCCCACCGGGTCATCTCCGATAATGAAAACGTGACCCGCGTGGAGGTAGCTGTGCAAGGTGTTCCGGACCAGTTTATCGATGAGAGAGACAGCGCGCGCTTTCGCCATCTGGCGGAGGTGCCCGGCGTTGAGCTGTATCATGCGCATATTTCCCGTTATGCCTTTGAACCCCATACCCACGAAGCCTTTGGTATTGGCGCCATCGAAATGGGCGCCGAGCGTTTTCGCTACCGCGGGACACAGCATGTCGCCCCGGTGAATTCCGTCGTCACCATGAACCCCGATGAACTGCACACCGGCGAAGCGGAAACCAGTGAGGGCTGGCGCTATCGGATGGTTTACCTTGAACCCGACCTGCTTGAAGAGGTCACCGGAATACGCCACTGGTGGTTCAGCGACGTTGTGCGTTTGGATCCGCTGCGCTCTCAGCAGCTCTGCGGCCTGATCTACGGCCTGTGGAACAGCAATGATGCGCTGGCGCAAAAAGGGATGCTGCTCGACCTTATCGATACCTTCCGCCCGCTCGCCGAGCACGCCCCGCAGCGCCCGGAGGCCGCCCATCGTTTCGACAGGGTGAGAGAGTATTTGCACGATAACTACATGCATGCCGTAACGCTCGATGAGCTGGCGCAGGTGGTGTCACTCAGCCCGTACCATTTTCAACGTCAGTTCAAAGCTCATTTCCACGTCACTCCGCATCAGATGCTAATGGCGGTGCGCCTGTGGCGGGCGAAGATTTTCCTCACCCATGGTATGCCTGCCGCCGAAGTGGCCGCTGCCACCGGGCTTGTCGATCAGTCACACCTTACCCGCGCCTTTACCCATCGCTACGGCATTACCCCGGTGCGCTACCAGAAGCAGGTCATCCGGCGCTAATGCGCAATCTCATACAATACGCTTATGGTTCTGCCACCTACACTTGCTGCATTCAATGTGAAGGTGGTTAAAGATGATAAGTGGTGTGCTGTACGCCCTGCTCGCGGGGCTGATGTGGGGGTTAATTTTCGTCGGGCCGCTAATTGTGCCGGAATACCCGGCCGTCCTGCAGTCGATGGGACGCTATGTGGCGTTGGGCGTCATCGCCGTGCCGCTGGCCTGGTTTGGCCGCCACCGCCTGCGTCAGCTCACTCGCCACGACTGGGGCACCGCCATCGGTTTAACCATGCTCGGCAACCTGGTGTACTACTTCTGCCTTGCCAGCGCTATTCAGCGCGCCGGAGCGCCGGTCTCCACTATGATAATCGGTACGCTGCCGGTGGTGATCCCGGTGTTTGCCAACCTGCTCTACAGCCAGCGCGACGGTAAACTGCCGTGGCGGCGTTTAATGCCATCATTGGTGTTTATGGCGCTGGGATTGATATGCGTGAACGTCGCGGAACTGCGGCACGGGCTGCCGGATTTCAGCTGGTGGCGCTATGGCTCCGGCGTGGCACTGGCGCTGGTTTCCGTCGTCTGCTGGGCGTGGTATGCGCTGCGCAATGCGCGCTGGCTGCGGGAGAACCCGGATAAACCGCCAATGATGTGGGCGACGGCCCAGGCGCTGGTCACTCTGCCGGTGTCGCTGGTGGGATACGTCGTAGCCTGCCTCTGGCTTGGCACTCATGCGGTTGAGTTCCCGCTGCCGTTTGGCCCGCGCCCGCTGGTCTTTGTGACCCTGATGCTGGTGATTGCGGTGCTCTGCTCGTGGGTGGGTGCGCTGTGCTGGAACATTGCCAGCCAGCGGCTGCCGACGGTGATCGTCGGGCCGCTGATTGTCTTTGAGACGCTGGCAGGACTGCTTTATACCTTCCTGCTGCGCCAGAGCCTGCCGCCGATGTTAACCTTAAGCGGTATCCTGCTGCTGGTTATCGGCGTGGTGGTAGCGGTGAGGGCGAAGCCGGCTAAGCCTGCCGTCGCCCCACTCGCTCAGGAACTCTGAGACTTAGAACGTTTCCCAGTTCGCTTCGGATGCGCTCAGTGGCGGTTTGCTTTTGGCCGCCGCAACCGTTCTCACCGGCGCGCTTCTCTGGCCCGCAGTACGGTTGATTTTGAACACCGCCACCGTCTGATTCAGACGTGATGACTGATCTTCCAGCGCTGCGGCTGCCGCAGCGGACTCTTCCACCAGCGAGGCGTTCTGCTGGGTCACGCGGTCCATCTCGGCAATCGCCTGACCCACCTGATCGATACCCCGGCTCTGTTCGTCAGACGCAGACGCAATTTCCGCCATGATGTCGTTTACACGGGTCACCGAGTTAACGATTTCTTCCATGGTTTCCCCGGCTTCGTGAACCAGCGTCGAACCGGTATTCACACGTTCTACAGAGGCGTCGATAAGCGATTTAATCTCTTTCGCCGCCTGGGCACTACGCTGAGCCAGCGTACGAACTTCCCCGGCGACCACCGCAAAACCGCGTCCCTGCTCGCCCGCACGCGCCGCTTCTACCGCCGCGTTCAGGGCCAGAATGTTGGTCTGGAAAGCGATGCCGTCAATAACGCTGGTTATCTGTGAGATTTGGCCAGAGCTGCGGGCGATGTCGTCCATGGTACGCACCACGCCATCCACCACTTCACCACCTTTTGCCGCCGTTTTTGATGCCGTCAGCGCCAGGCTTGAAGCCTGACGGGCATTATCGGCGTTCTGTTTCACCGTTGCGGTCAGTTGCTCCATGCTGGCAGCGGTTTCTTCCAGCGAGGCGGCCTGCTGCTCGGTACGGGAAGAGAGGTCATTGCTGCCGGCAGAGATTTCGCCGGCACCGGTATAGATAGTATCTGCCCCTTCGCGCACGACGGTCACGGTATTCGCCAGCGACTGCTGCATCTCGCGCACGTTACGCGCCAGCAGCGCCATTTCGTTGCTGCCATCGACGTTAATCGGATGAGTCAGATCGCCGGCGGCAATTTGACGAATATGATCCATCACCAGGTGTAACGGCTTCAGCAGTACGCGCTGCATGGCCAGCCAGCTGGTAATAATCACGGCAACCACGAGGACTATCACCGAAGCCAGCACCCACATGATGCGGGTATAGGCATTGTTATTATCTTCGATACCCTGATGGGTCAGCGCAGCCTGGGCTTCACGCCACTCGCGATACACTTCCTGCATTGCCTGCTGTTTCTTTTCGGCATTCTCTTTGAACATATCTTCGAGTTTGCCCTGCGCCAGCAGCACGTTCATACGGGCCAGCGTTTTGGAGTAGATCCCGTACTGCTCTTCCAGACGATCGGTAATTTTCTCATCCATACCCGGGGTTTCTGGCAGCGCGTAGTACTTGTCGTAGTGATCTTTCGCTTCCGCCAGCAGCGCGTTGGCACCGTTAACCAGCTCGGTCAGCTGAGCACCGTTGATCTCGTTCGCCATACTGCTCTGCAGGCGCAGCATCCCACGGTTAAGCGTGACGCGCGCCTGGTTGAGGCTGATCCATGCGTCGGTAAATTCCGCCACGTTCTGGCTGGAGAGCTGCGACACAGAGAAGCTCTGTTTGTCGTTGTTCAGGGCGTTGATAAATACGCCCGCAGAAAAGAGCTGCATCACGCCAAGCGCGAGCAGGACCGATATCAGTAGGGTAATGACTTTTATACGTTTGAACATCTGTCGCCTTTCAGGTTGCAGGATAGTGTCTGGAGACTATCTATCGGCAGTCGTTCCTGGTTGTTTAATGCTGTTTCCAGGCCGTCTGCGGCAGAAAGGCATTTTTTCAATGCAGTTCAGGACGTTAGCACTTAAAGTTTTTTTGTGACGTAGCTCGCAAAACACACTGCCTCAAAAGGGGTATAGCGTTGACTTAAAGATGCATTTAAAATACATCTTATATTGTTAATGATGAGGTAACTGCTATGGCCTTCCGTGACCAACCTTTAGGTGAACTGGCGCTCTCTATTCCTCGCGCTTCTGCGTTGTTCCGTAAATACGATATGGATTACTGCTGCGGAGGCAAGCAGACGCTGGAGCGAGCCGCGACGCGTAAAGCGCTGGATCTTGATGTCATCGAAGCCGAACTGGCGGCGCTTGCCGGGCAACCGGTAGAGAAAGACTGGCGCGCCGCGCCGCTTAGCGAAATCATCGACCACATCATTGTGCGCTATCACGACCGCCACCGCGAGCAGCTCCCGGAGCTGATTCTGCAGGCAACCAAAGTCGAGCGCGTTCACGCCGATAAGCCTAACGTGCCGCGCGGCCTGACCAAGTACCTGACCATGCTGCACCAGGAGCTTTCCAGCCACATGATGAAAGAGGAGCAGATCCTGTTCCCGATGATTAAACAGGGCATGGGAAGCCAGGCGATGGGGCCTATCAGCGTGATGGAGAGCGAACATGATGAAGCGGGTGAACTGCTGGAAGTGATTAAGCACACCACTCAGAATGTGACTCCACCGCCGGAAGCCTGCACGACGTGGAGAGCAATGTACAACGGGATTAACGAGATGATCGACGATCTGATGGAACACATCAGTCTTGAGAATAACGTGCTGTTCCCACGCGCGTTGCGCGGCGAGTAGCGCTTTTTCCGGTGCGCTACGCTTACCTGATCTACAGATAAGCGCAGCGCTATCCGGTAAAACTTAACGCAGGTTTGCCATACGTTTCTTACCCACAAACACCCAGCCAAGCCCCAGCGCGATAAACCACAGCGGGGTGACCATCAGCGCCTGACGGGTATCATCTTCGAGCGTCAGCAGGACGATAACGAAGACGAAGAACGCCATACATACCCAGCACATCAGTTTGCCCAGCGGCATCTTGTAGATAGATTTCTCGTGCTGCTGCGGACGCTCTTTGCGGTACACCAGGTACGAGCACAGAATGATGGTCCACACGAACATGAACAGAATGGCCGACACCGTGGTAATCATGGTGAACGCACCAATCACGCTCGGGTTAACGTAGAGCATCACCACACCGCCCAGCAGGCAGATACAGGAGAAGGTCAACCCTTTTGCCGGTACCGCACGCTTAGAGAGCTTAGCGAACGCTCTCGGCGCTACGCCGTCCTGCGCCAGACCAAACAGCATACGGCTGGTGGAGAACACGCCGCTGTTGGCGGAAGACGCCGCTGAGGTCAGCACCACGAAGTTGATGATACTGGCCGCCGCCGGGATCCCCACCAGAACAAACAGCTCAACGAACGGGCTCTTGTTCGGCACCACGGAACTCCACGGGGTCACCGACATAATCACGATGAGCGCAAAGACGTAAAACATGATGATGCGAATCGGGATCGAGTTAATCGCACGCGGCAGCGATTTCTCTGGATCTTTGGTTTCTGCCGCCGTGGTACCAACCAGTTCAATACCAACGAAAGCAAACACCGCTATCTGGAAGCCTGCAAAGAAGCCGCTCAGCCCTTTCGGGAACCAGCCACCGTCATTCCACAGGTGGGTGAAAGAGGCCTCAACGCCGGTAGGCGATTTAAAGTGCATCAGCACCATCACCAGACCCACCACAATCAGCGCCACAATAGCGACGATTTTGATCATCGCGAACCAGAACTCCATCTCACCGAACATCTTCACCGTGGCGAGGTTGAGGCTCAGCAGCAGCACGATGACCGCGAGCGAAGCGACCCAGTCCGAGAGCCCGGGGAACCAGAACTGCGCGTACGAGGTGATAGCAACGACGTCGGCCATACCGGTAACTACCCAGCAGAACCAGTAGGTCCAGCCCGTGAAGTACCCGGCCCAGGGGCCGAGCAGGTCGGCGGCGAAGTCGCTAAAGGATTTGTATTCGAGATTCGACAGCAGCAATTCACCCATTGCGCGCATGACGAAAAACAGCATGAAGCCAATTATCATATAAACAAAAATGATGGATGGCCCGGCGAGACTGATGGTTTTTCCGGATCCCATAAACAGCCCGGTACCGATGGCACCGCCGATAGCGATGAGCTGAATATGCCGGTTTGTGAGATTGCGCTGTAGCGACTGTTCAGACGTCGTCTGTTCGTCGGTAGCGACTTTAGCCTGATCTACCATGTGATTATTTCCTGTGTTCCTGTTGCGTTGTGCAGGCTCTACGGCCCTTTTTTTAGTACCCTTGCTCAGGGATTCATCGATAGTAGGTAAGAATCGGCGGGATGAATACTATGAAATGAATATAATGTTAATTTTATGTTGGAAATGAGTGTTATATCACCCTAAAAATGCAAAACGATTCACAAAAATACACATTGCAGAGTGATTTGCAAAATAAAATATCGCTTGAATTCTAACTTAAGGATTTTAAGCTGTTTTATGTTATCCCCTCCCCACTGGGGAGAGGATCTACGCAGTCTTACAGAATTTCCAGCAATTCTACGTCAAAGACCAGGGTGCTGAACGGTGGGATAGAGGCACCCGCGCCGCGCTCGCCGTAGGCCAGTTCGTGAGGGATAGTCAGTTCCCACTTCGAGCCAACCGGCATCAGGGTCAGCGCTTCAATCCAGCCAGCGATAACGCCGTTCACCGGGAATTCAGCCGGTTCGCCGCGCGCAACAGAGCTGTCGAAGACGGTACCGTCAATCAGTTTACCGGTGTAGTGTACGCGAACGTGATCGGTACGCGCCGGGATCTTACCTTCGCCCTGAGTCAGAACGCGGAATTGCAGACCGCTTTCGGTGCTGTTCACACCTTCTTTCTCACGGTTTTCTTCCAGGAATTTCACGCCGTCGGCAGCCATTGCCTGGAAACGCTCACGACGTACTGCGTCAGCACGTTCGTGGATTTCACGCAGCGCGCGATGAACCACATCAACCGGAACCTGCGGCTGTTTACCTTCGAGAGCATCCGCGATGCCCGCTACCAGCGCTTCCGGCAGCAGCCCCTGCAAACCAGATTCGCTCAGCTGTTGTCCTACCTGTAAACCAATACCGTAACTGGCCTGCGCTTCAATTGTGTCAAACGTCGGGGTTGCCATCGTCTTTCCTTTCTTCGGGTATAAAGTAGCGGGCAGCATAACACCATCATCCAGTGGGTAAAACTTTGTCTGGGCAGAATTATGTATATACTGGATCGCAATCAGGGAACGCGGAGCAGGAGGTGACCCATGCCCGAGCGATTCGCACTAAAACCGACTTTGCTGAAAATCTGGCATGCTCCGGATAACTTTAGAATTTTAGATCCTCTGCCGCCGATGCATCGCCGTGGTGTTATCGCGGGGATCCTGCTGGTAGTGATTGGCGTTCTGCTTCCTTCTTCTGACGACAGCCGCACCGCGCCGGTCGCCAGCCGTGATGCGCAACTGGACCTGCAAACGCAGTCCCAGCCGCAGGCACCGTTGCAGACGCAGCTGGTCTCACCGCCGGTCAACGACCCGGACCAGGTGGCACCCGTCGCGCCTGAGCCAGTGCAGGACGATCAGCCGGTAGAAAATACCCAGGCGCAAACTCAAACCTCGCCGCAGCAGTCGCCGCCGGGGATTGAGCAGCAATGGCGAACCTACCGCATCGATCCGGGTAAAACCCTGGCGCAGGTGTTCCGTGACCATAATCTGCCGCCGACCGATGTTTACGCCATGGCGAAGGTTGAGGGCAGCGGCAAGCCGCTGAGTAATCTGCAGTCTGGCCAGATGGTCCAAATCCGCCAGAACGCCAGCGGCGTGGTAACCGGGCTCACTATCGATACCGGCAATAACCAGCAGGTCCTGTTTACCCGCCAGGCCGACGGCAGCTTCATCCGCGCTCGCTAATCTCTCCGCCCGGTAGCACCACGCTTACCGGGCTCGCTTATTGACCCACCAGATCCCGGAACAGACCAGTACCAGCGCCACGGCGTACTTCACTTCCAGAATGTTTTCACCGAGGAAAATGCTCGACAGCACGGTTCCCGCTACCGGAATAACGAAGTTAAACGGGGCAATCATGCTGACCCGGTTGTGTTTGAGCAGCGTACTCCATAGGGCAAAGGCAATCGACGACAGCAGCGTGAGATAACCGAGTACGGCTACCGAAGCAGCGTTATAGACCTGCAGCGTGCCGCCGCCTGCGTAGCCCCCAATTACCAGCACCAGGCCACCAATACCCAGCTGCCAGCCGGTCATCACCGTCGGATCGACGGTCTGCGAAATACGCTTACCGTACAGCGAAGCCGCCGAGAGAATAAATGCCGCCAGCACCACAAAGCCGTCACCCAGCCACACGAAGCTGAAATCCATCAGCGAGTGGTTGAAGTTCACCAGCATCACCCCGGCAAAGCCCAGCAGGCAGCCCAGCGTCTTGTTATAGCTGAGCTTGTCGTTCTGATAGATGAAATGCGCCAGCAGCACGCTAAAGAAGGTCCCGGTGGCGTTCATGATAGAGCCTTTGACCCCGGTGGTATAAGCAAGGCCGATATAGAAGATGGCGTACTGAACCGTGGTCTGGGCAATGCCCAGCACCGTCAGTTGTTGAAACTGCTGTGCGCTCAGGCGGGCAATCGGTTTGCGCTGGGCCAGGGCAAAGAGCAAAAGCAGCAGACCAGCAAACAGAAAACGGTAACCGGCAAAAATGATTTTTGATGGGATATCGTCTGTTGCGATATGGAAGAGCTCGTAACCACTTTTGATAGCGGGGTATGAACTTCCCCAGAGTAGACAGCAGAGCGTTGCGCTGGCGTAGACCACATTTTTACGCGCAAACAGCGGCGCAGAACTGACGGTTTCCATTTCCCCTACCTGAATTAAAATGACGTTTTAATTCATTATCCGGGAACGATTGCCGAATAGCTACCATACAAGAACAAAAGTCAGATTATCGCGAAGGGAAAGCCAGAAAAGCAAAACGCCGCCCCAGGGGGCGGCGCTTCGTCGTAATCTTAGAGTAAAAAATTACTCAGCAACTACGTTTACAACCAGTTTAGCAAACACTTCGGAGTGAACCTGGAAGTCCACTTCGTGCTCACCAGTGGTACGCAGAACGCCGTTCGGCAGACGAACTTCGCTCTTAGCAACAGCAACGCCAGCAGCAGAAACTGCATCAGCGATGTCGCGAGTACCGATGGAACCGAACAGTTTACCTTCGTCGCCAGATTTGGAAGCGATGGTTACGTTGCCCAGTGCGTTGATAGCTTCAGCGCGAGCATTAGCAGCGGCCAGAACGTCAGCCAGTTTGGCTTCCAGTTCAGCACGACGTGCTTCGAAGAATTCAACGTTTTTCTTGGTTGCCGGAACAGCTTTACCCTGCGGTACCAGGAAGTTACGAGCGTAGCCCGCTTTAACGTTAACCTGATCACCCAGGCTGCCCAGGTTTGCTACTTTATCAAGCAGAATAACTTGCATTACCTTATCCTCTCAAAGTCGTATTAATGGACCGTGACCGATTACTGATGACGATCAGTGTACGGCAGCAGGGACAGGTAGCGAGCGCGTTTGATAGCGCGTGCCAGCTGGCGCTGATATTTTGCACGGGTACCGGTGATACGGCTCGGGACAATCTTACCGCTTTCGGTGATGTAGTTTTTCAGCGTAGCGATATCTTTATAGTCGATCTCTTGAACGCCTTCCGCGGTGAAACGGCAGAACTTGCGACGACGGAAATAACGTGCCATTTGGCTAGTCTCCAGAATCTATCAATTCAATCTGCTCGGCATGCAACACCATTTTGCTCAGACCGTTCTTTGCCTTGTGGCAACTAATGAACCCCTGAACGGTGACTGCAGTACCGACCGTTATACTGTGAGTAATGGCCTGGTTCTCGTGTCCGCTAATAATAACGGGCATTTGGCACCATGCCTGCCGGTGAAAACCGGCTTCCTCCTGCACTGAACGATGCTCAAGCACGAACTGGCAGTGAGGAATTCCTGATGGGCTGACCTTGCGAAGTGGCGTCCTGCACACGGTACCGGACAACACCAGACGGTTGGTCATCAGTAATTACTCTTCAGAATCCCCAGCATCTGCATCATCTGCGGTTTCGTTTGCGAAATCATCGCGACGCTCACGACGCTCGTCTTTCGCTTTAACCATCGGAGATGCTTCGGTAACAGCGTGCTTAGTACGCATTACCATGCTACGGATAACGGCATCGTTGAAGCGGAAGTTAGTTTCCAGCTCATCGATCGCTTCCTGCGGAGCTTCAACGTTCAGCAGAACGTAGTGAGCTTTGTGCAGTTTGTTGATCGGGTAAGCCAGCTGACGGCGGCCCCAGTCTTCCAGACGATGGATCTTGCCTTCTGCTGCAGTGATTGCACCAGTGTAGCGCTCGATCATGCCCGGAACCTGTTCGCTCTGGTCAGGATGGACCATAAAAACGATTTCGTAATGACGCATCGAATTGCTCCTTACGGATTATTCAGCCTCCTGTCTGGGTCAGCCGAGGCCCGGGGAGGCAAGGAACGTGTTAAAGGTCGGCTGAAAAATTGACGCGTCATTCTACTTGCGCTGCCCGACAAAGACAAGGCAGTTGTACAAATAATTCGCATGAAGCGCGAAACGCACCTAAGTCTGTGATTTAAAATTAATCAGCAAAGAATGCGGGATTTTTTTGAACAACAGCATCAGAAATGGTCACTATTTAACCATGTGGTTGGCATTACACTTATAGCATAACCCCCCCAGTGCTGATGGAGAGGTCACCAACAACGCGTTATCGGCGGTAGGGAGAAGAAATCATGAAATACATCGCATTGACTATCATGGCTGCCGTGTTGTTCAGCGCAAACGCGATGGCAGCCGTAAAAATTACCGGCTCGCAGGCTAAAAATATGGACAACGTGCAGAGCTTAGGCGTGATTTACATTAATCATAACATCGCCACTGAAAGCGAAGCCGTTCAGGCACTTAACGAAGAAAGCGACGCACGCGGCGCGAAGTTCTTCTACCCGATACTCATCCATGAGCCGGGCAGTAACGGCCCCGTTCACGCCAGTGCAGAAGTTTATCGCTAGCACCAGGAACATCCTAACGAGAATATTGATACACCTTAAACTTGCCCTCGTCGCCGAGGGCTTTTTTTTTCGCCTCACTTCTGCCCGTAATAGGCGTTCGGCCCATGTTTGCGCATGAAGTGTTTGTTCATCAGCCAGCTGTCGATGGCGCTCAGGTGCGGATTAATACCGCGCGCCATCCACGCCATCCTCGCCACTTCTTCCATCACCACCGCATTGTGTACGGCATCACTGGCGTCTTTTCCCCACGCAAACGGCCCGTGCTGATACACCACAACTCCGGGCGTATGCAGCGGGTTACGCTCGGCCAGGGTCTCAATGATCACTTTACCGGTGTTGAGCTCATAGGCTTCAGCCACCTCCTGCTGGTTTAACGCCCGGGTACAGGGAATGTCACCAAAGAAGTAGTCCGCGTGGGTGGTACCGAGCGCCGGAATAGCCAGCCCTGCCTGCGCCCACGCGGTGGCATGAGTTGAGTGGGTATGCACGATACCGCCGATGGTCGGGTAGCGGCGATAGAGCGCCAGATGAGTAGCGGTATCCGACGAGGGTCGCCATTTACCCTCAACCACCTCGCCGTTGAGATTCACCACCACCATATCTTCGACCGTCATCGTTTCGTAGGGCACGCCGCTCGGTTTGATAACCACCCTCCCGCGTTCGCGATCGATGGCGCTAACGTTTCCCCAGGTGAAGGTCACCAGCCCGTAGCGGGGTAAGTCCAGATTTGCATCAAAAACCTGCTGTTTAAGCTGCTGCATGGTTTCCCTCCCCAAGCCCGGCGCGCGCCATTCTTGTGAGCACCCATTCGCGCGCTTTCGCCACTTCTGCCGCCGGGTCGTCTGCGTATTCGCTCCACATCTCAATCAGGTAGGGCCCACAGTAGCCGCTCTGTTTAAGCGTGCGGAAGCACTGTTCAAAATCGACAACGCCGCTGCCGAACGGCACATTTTTAAATTCGCCCGGTCGGGTGTCTTTCACGTGCACCGCCACGATATGCCCCATCCCGGCCTGCAGCTCCATCTGCACATCGTTGTCCCATGCCGACAGGTTGCCGATATCCGGGTACAGCTGGAACCACGGATTATTGAGGTAGTGCGCATACCCCAGCGCTTTGCTGATAGAGTTCATCAGCGGGTAGTCCATGATCTCCATGGCCAGGGTCACCTGCGCGCGGCTCGCCATTTCAACGCTCTCTTTCAATCCTTCGCGAAAGCGGCGCCGCGTTTCGTCGTTCGCCTGCTGATAGTAAACATCGTAGCCTGCAAGCTGGATCACGCGGATACCGACATCCTGAGCGAGCTGGATGGCTTTACGCATGATAGAAAGCCCTTCGGCGCGAATCGCATCATCTTCACAACCCAGCGGGAAGCGACGATGGGCGCTTAAACACATCGAGGGCACCCGGACGCCGGTCTTCGCAATAGCCTGCACCAGCGTCAGCTTCTGCTCTGTGCTCCAGTCCAGCCGCGCCAGCCGCGCGTCGCTTTCATCCACCGACATTTCTACAAAATCAAAACCCAGCGATTTCGCGAGCTGCAGGCGCTCCAGCCAGCACTCCCCGACGGGGAGCGCTTTCTCATAGATGCCGAGCGGGTTCGGTATCGACAACATAGCCGCTCCTTAACCCCAAAGCTGGGCGATTGAGCGTTTGAACTGCCGCGCCGCTTCCACCGGGCTTGCGGCATCACGAATGCTGCGACCTGCGATAAAGACGTGGATCGGAATACCTTTAAACAACGGCAGATCCTCCAGCGCCAGGCCACCGGTCACGGTGACCTTAAAGCCCATGTCGGATAAGCGTCGGATAGCACTGATATCCGCTTCACCCCACGCAACGCCCGCAGCCTGCGCGTCACGGCTGCGGTGATACACCACCTGCTGAATTCCCGCTTCGCGCCAGGCCTGCGCCTGCTCCCAGGTCCAGTAGCCGGTCAGCTCAATCTGTACGTCGCCGTTAAACTCCTTCGCCACTTCCAGCGCGCCTTTGGTGGTGTTGATATCCGCACAGCAGATAACCGTCACCCAATCGGCATCGGCCTCAAAACACATCCGTGAGAGGATTTTCCCGGCGTCGGCAATTTTGGCATCGGCAAGGACGATTTTGTGCGGGTACAGCGCCTTCAGATCGCGTACCGCACGGACCCCTTCCCCGACGCAGAGGATGGTACCCACTTCAATGATATCGACTTCTTCTGCAATCAGGCGGGTGGTGGCGTAAGCGTCAGCCATGGTCTGGTTATCCAGCGCTACCTGCAGCATCGGTAATGAATGAGACATGATTTTCTCCCTTATTCAACGGCAGCGGCCGTCGCCTTATCGATTAAATCCACCACCTCCTGCGCGCTACGGCAGGCGCGAAGGCGATCAAAATTGGCTTCATCTTCAAACAGATTGACTATCTGCATGATGCCTTCTTCCTGGTGACTTCTGGCGTCAACCGCAGCAAGCGTTATCAGGATGTCGACCGGGTCGTTCTCTTCATGGTTGAACACCAGCGGCGTTTTCAGAGTGACCAGCGCAAAGCCATTTTTCTTTACGCCCTCTTCCGGGCGGCCATGCGGCATCGCGAGGCCCGGCGCAATCACGAAATACGGCCCGAAACGCGCCACACCGTCGAGAATCGCCTGGTAGTAACGCGGCTCAACAACGTCCGCAGCCACCAGCAAATCGACACCAAGTTTTACCGCTTCCTGCCAGCTGTCAGCGTCTGCCTGAAGCTGGATAGAACGGTTCTCTATCAGCGAATCGCGTAATTTCATGCAACCCCCTTACTTCACGGCCTGCGGGAAGTGGGCGTTGATCACTTCCATCAGCTTCGGTCCAAAATCAGCGGCGGAGAGCATGTTGCGTACGCCGACGACATATTTGTTGCCAGATACGGTGATTTCGCTCGCGACATGGGTTGAGGCGATGATGATATCCGCGCCGCTGAGTTCGCTTTTGTACTCGCCGACAGCGCAGCTATTGACGGTATGGTCAACGCCCTGCTCTTTCAGGAACTGGTCCACTTTCATCTTCATGATCATGGAACTACCTTGCCCACAACCACAGACTGCAAGAATACGTACGGTCATAATCGGAACTCCTTATTGAGCAGAGGTTTCTGCCAGTTGTTTTTCTGCATCTTCTTCTGCCCGCAGCGTGCGGCCAGCGAAGAACATGTAAGCCAGGACGATGAGGATAATGACGGTCATAAAAATCAGCCCAACGGAGGCAAAGCCCTGCATCATCGGCGGAGCCAGAATCGACCAGTCCGCCATCCCCATCCATGCGCTCATGCCGGTTAATTTCACGGCCCACACGCAGCCAAAGATTTCAATCATGCCCATCACCAGGCAAATCTTGAGCGCAGCCCGCCAGCCGCCGAAGTGGTTAGCAAATACGCCAATGGTGGCGTTGGAGAAGAACATCGGGATAAAACCAGGGATGATGAGAATCGAGGAACCGCAGGCAATCAGGATGCCAACGGCAATAAGCTGGCCAATGGTGCCCCACATAAAGCCCCATACCACGGCGTTCGGTGCAAAGCTGTAAATGGCGGCACAGTCGATAGCCAGCACCGCCCCCGGGATCAGCCGCTGCGAAATACCGTTAAACGCCTCGGAAAGTTCAGCAACAAACATACGCACACCCTGCACGATGATGAAAATCGCCACCGCGAACTGGAAGCCGGTTTGCAGAATGTAGATGGTCCAGTGCGTTTTCCCGGCCATCGCCTGCACGGTATCAATGCCAAAGGAGAGCAGGATAGCGCCAAAGAAGATGGTCATCACAACAGCGGTAGAAACAATGTTGTCGTGGAAGATGTTGAGCCAGCCAGGCAGCTTCAGATCTTCCACACTCTCCTCTTTCTTGCCGAGATACGGCGCGATTTTATAGGCAATCCATGAGGCAAACTGCTGCTGGTGACCGATGGAGAAACCGCTGTTCTCGGTCACATCCTGAGTGGGTTTGTACATCATGTTGGAGGTTATCCCCCAGTACAGCGACACCAGCACCGCCGTGCAGATGATGGTGGTCCACATCTGATAACCGAAAATGTAGAAGAACACCGCAATCAGCCCCGCCTGCTGGAACATGATGTGCCCGGTTAACATGATGGTGCGAATACCGGTAATGCGGCGTAACAGCACGTAGATAATATTCAGCGCCAGAGCCAGCAATACCGCATACCCCACCCAGCTATAGGCATCCCCCATACGTTCAATGGTCGCCATCATGGAAGCGTAGGTGTCAGAGATGGCACCGTTGATGCCGTAAACTTCGGACATCTTTGCCACTACGGGTTTAAACGTGCTGGTCAGGATCCCAGACCCCGCCTGCAGGAGCATAAAACCGATAATGGTTTTGATAGTGCCTTTGACGATAACGCTGACGCTTTTGCGCAGCAGGATGTAGCCCAGACAGGTCACGATACCCAGCAGCAGCGGCGCGTTAGTCATCACCTGGTTAAAGAACACGGTAAAGATGTTGTAGAGGATCTCCATTACGCTCTCCTGAAGGGAAGACACCGGGCAGTTGTTACCCCCGGGGTTGTTATGTGCCTTCACTCTAATAATCAAAAATAATCACAACAAGATTGAATTTGATTATTTGTGATTTACACCGCAATTTATCTCCACACTCTACCTATGGATTTCATTTGCAGAGTCACCCTTCCTGCGATTCATTTCATTTTATTGATAAATATGAATTTTTATATAATAAACATGCTCTCATGTCGTTTTAGCCAATAGCAGAAAAGGAGACATAAACGCAAAACCACCCCGTTGCATTCCTCATAAAAGGATGTCAGGATTAATCAAAAGCAATCATTAAGTGATTTATTTTGACAACGCATGAGGAAAGATCCGATGAGTAAAGTGAACACCATCACCCGCGAATCCTGGGTTCTGAGCACCTTTCCGGAATGGGGTAGCTGGCTGAATGAAGAAATTGAGCAGGAAAAGGTCGCTCCAGGTACGTTTGCCATGTGGTGGCTGGGGTGTACCGGGATCTGGCTTAAGTCGGAAGGTGGTGCCAACGTCTGTGTCGATTTCTGGTGTGGCACCGGCAAACAAAGCCACGGTAACCCGCTAATGAAACAGGGCCATCAGATGCAGCGCATGGCCGGGGTCAAAAAACTGCAACCGAACCTGCGCACCACGCCGTTTGTCCTCGATCCTTTTGCCATTCGCCAGATAGACGCCGTCCTCGCCACTCATGATCATAACGATCATATCGACGTTAACGTTGCCGCTGCCGTAATGCAGAACTGTGATGATAATGTTCCGTTCATTGGGCCACAAACCTGTGTGGATCTGTGGATCGGCTGGGGCGTGCCGGCATCGCGCTGCATCGTGGTAAAACCCGGTGACGTGGTGAAAATAAAAGATATCGAAATCCACGCCCTGGACGCCTTCGACCGCACCGCGCTTATCACCCTGCCGGTAGAGCAGAAAGCCGCGGGCGTGCTGCCCGATGGAATGGACAAACGAGCGGTGAACTATCTGTTTAAAACCCCGGGTGGCACGCTGTACCACAGCGGTGACTCCCACTACTCCAACTATTACGCGAAGCACGGTAACGAGCACCAGATAGACGTCGCGCTGGGCTCGTATGGGGAAAACCCGCGCGGGATCACCGACAAAATGACCAGCGCCGACATTCTGCGGATGGCTGAATCACTGAATACTCAGGTGGTGATCCCCTTCCATCACGATATCTGGTCAAACTTCCAGGCCGATCCGCAGGAGATCCGCGTGCTTTGGGAGATGAAAAAAGACCGGCTGAAGTATGGCTTCAAACCGTTTATCTGGCAGGTGGGGGGTAAATTTACCTGGCCGCTGGATAAAGACAATTTCGAATACCACTACCCGCGTGGCTTTGACGACTGCTTTACTATCGAGCCCGATCTGCCGTTTAAATCCTTCCTCTAGCGTACCCGGGCAGGAAGTTAATGCTTCCTGCCCACACCTGGAATGCGCACTAAGTTTTAGTATTTTCAGGTCATTTCAAATATCATCTTTAGCCATCATATTTTATCGGATCAGCTCATGACGGAAGCACAACGACATCAAATCCTGCTGGAGTTACTGGCGCAGACCGGCTTCGTCACGGTGGAACAGGTGATAGCCCGGCTCGGGATCTCCCCGGCCACGGCGCGGCGAGATATCAATAAGCTGGATGAAAGCGGCAAGCTGAAGAAAGTGCGTAACGGCGCTGAGGCCATCAACCCGCAGCGCCCGCGCTGGTCGCCGCTGAATATTCATCAGGCGCAGAATCACGATGAAAAGGTGAGGATAGCGCGGGCGGCGTCGCAGCTGGTCAGCTCCGGCGAAAGCGTGGTCATTAACTGCGGCTCAACGGCGTTTCTGCTCGGCAGAGAGATGTGCGGCAAACCGGTGCAAATCATCACCAACTACCTGCCGCTGGCAAACTATCTGATAGATCAGGAGCACGACAGTGTGATCATCATGGGTGGCCAGTACAATAAGAGCCACGCGATTACGCTGAGCCCCCAGGGCAGTGAGAACAGCCTCTACGCCGGACACTGGATGTTTACCAGCGGCAAAGGGTTAACCAGTGAAGGATTGTATAAAACCGACATGCTGACCGCGATGGCCGAACAGAAAATGCTGAACGTCGTCGGCAAACTGGTAGTGCTCGTCGACAGCAGCAAAGTCGGCGAACGCGCCGGGATGCTGTTCAGCCGCGTCGATGAAATCGATATGGTTATTACGGGCAAACAGGCCGACCCCGCGATCCTCAAACAGCTCGAAGCGCAGGGTGTCAAAATCCTGCTAGTTTAGAGGTGTTTACTGAAGAACTTCACCGTACACGCCAGCGCCTCTGGCGTAATGCGGTGGCGAACGCCCTCCTGCCAGACGCAGGTGAGCTGATTATCCAGTCCTGACTGGCAAAGCGCCTCGCCAAGACGCAGGCTCTCAGCCGCAGGTACGACGTCGTCATCGGTGCCGTGCCAGAGCAGCAGCGGGCGGTTGGCAAGGTTCATCAACTGGCGGCGGGCATCATATTTTGCAAGCGTCGCTACCTCTTGCGTTGACCAGCGGTCGGTTGAGGGGAACAGCGTTTCTGCAAGCTGGCTCAGATAGCCAGACCCCATCAGGCTTGCCACACATTTCACTTCCGGATGTTGGGTCATGATACCCAGCGCGGTCATTCCGCCCATCGAGGCTCCCGCCACCGCCAGCCTGCCTTCGGCGACCCAGCTCTCTGCCAGCAGCGCATCACGAAGCGCGGGAAACTCAGCAAAATTCTGCAACAGGATTGGCCAGAAGCGCTGCATCCTTCCCTGCTCATCACCCTGAAAGCGTGAACCATGCTCAACGGCGTTCGGCATCACCACCCGAAAACCGGCCTGCGCCAGCGCGACGGCAAAGTAGCTGTAGACCAGATTTGATGACGTGAAGCCGTGATAAAAGACTATCGTCGGCAACGGTTGCCGCATTTTTCCCTGGGGAAAAGCGTGAAGGATCTCGCTCCCGGCAAGATTTCGCACTTCAAGTTCAATCATTTATGGCCTCCTTCTTTTATGCTGGTATGCCATGCGACAGCAGATTCTGCAAGCCACAGCAGGGGAGAATGATTCATAATGTTGAGAAGTGGGTTACGCTTTCGCAACGTTTTCATTCGAAAATAGCGTCAGAGATAACAATTCGGGAACATTCCCCCAAAAGCGATGGCAACTCCCACTACACTATCACTTATCAGGAAACGAGATATGGCTATGCGACGGTTTGTACCTTTGATGCTGGCAGTGTTACTGAGTGGATGTGCCATGCTGCAAGGAACGCCAGAACCACCCCCACCTCTGGCCGATCACCCGCAGGAAATTCGTCGTAATCAGACGGAAGGGCTGCACAAAATCGGCACGGTGAGCGCAATGGTCTATGGTTCCCCGATGGACGTCGAAGCTGCCATCAAAGCCAAAGTCGTCGCTGCAAAGGCTGATTATTACGTGATAATGATGATTGATGACACCGTGGTGCCCGGACAGTGGTATTCGCAGGCCATCCTGTATCGCAAATGACTTCACGATACTTTTCGTCATCTTTACAGTGACTTTGCATCCGTTCACGTTTCCTGGGACATAATGCGCTCTGTCTGATATGGAGAAGCGCCCGCGATGGATTGCCCTGACCTCAGGGTTACCAGGAAATGGAGCTGACGATGATCAAAAATTCACCTGCATTATCGCCCATCCTGCTCTATTCAGGGATGGAGAACGCCGTCGCACAATCTGCTGAATTTGCCAGCGCTGATTGTGTCACGGGGCTCAACGAAATTGGCTTGCTTTCGGTTAATAATATTTCCGGCAGCCAACAGGATGTCGAACGCGTCATTGCCACTAAGGCGGATGAACAGGGCGCATCCTGGTATCGTATCGTGCAAATGTACGAAGAGCAGCAGCCGGATAACTGGCGCGTTCAGGCGATTCTTTATGCTTAAGTAAAACGGGCAGACAATCGCTGCCTGCCCGTTTCGTTACCGCCCGCCTCCCGTTGCCCGCAGCAGTAAATCATCCGTTAATTGTGCATCCAGAAGCGAACCTCCCCGCGTATCCAGCATCATCCGACACCAGGCCTGCGCCATCGGCGGCGATGCATAGCGCAGCATCTGCGCCCCGGTGCCGAGCAGATACAGCTGACGGGTAATTTCCCTGCCGTGAGCCTCTGAAGGTTTACGCAGACGCTGCTGTAGCTGGCGCCAGGCCCTGTCGAAGTGGCGGTCCTGCCCTTTTACCTCTGCGCACTCATTGCTGAGGATCTCCACCGCACCGGGCTGTTTGCCCAGCACGCGCAGCACGTCCAGACACATGATGTTGCCCGACCCCTCCCAGATACTGTTGACCGGCATTTCACGGTACAGGCGCGGTAGCTCATTCTCCTCGCAATAACCGATCCCCCCCAGCACCTCCATCGCTTCTGCAACAAAAGGAATACCATCTTTACAGACCGCGAACTTCGCCGCCGGCGTGAACAACCTCGCCCACAGCTTTTCCTCGGCATCATGGGGTTTATCCCAGGCGCGCGCCAGGCGAAACAGGAACGTATTCTGCCCTTCCAGCTGCAACGCCATACGGGCCAGCACCTCACGCATCATCGGCTGATCGATAAGGTTCTTACCAAACGCCTGCCGCTGATGGGCATGGTACAGCGCCACCGACAGCGCCCGGCGCATCAGCCCATGGCTACCCATTGCGCAGTCAAAGCGCGTCAGCCCGCCCATTCTGAGGATTTGCCGAACACCATCCCCCTCTTCGCCAAGCAGCCAGCCAGCGGCATCGAGGAATTCCGCTTCACTGCTGGCGTTGGCGCGATTGCCGAGCTTATCCTTAAGACGCTCCAGCCGTACGGCATTGCGCTGGCCGTCGGGTAAAAAGCGTGGCACAAAGAAGCAGGACAAGCCGCCCCTGGTCTGAGCCAGCACCAGATGTGCATCGCTTTGCGGCACCGAGAAAAACCACTTATGCCCCACCAGCCGCCAGCTGCCGTCTGCGGTTCGTTCAGCCCGCGTGGTGTTGCTAAGGACGTCCGACCCCCCCTGTTTTTCCGTCATCCCCATACCAATAAGCAGGCCACGTTTTTGCGAGCCTGGCAGCAAATGCGGATCGTAGCGGTCGCTCAGCAGCGGCGTCAGCCAGTCGGCAAACGGCGCGGGCAAATGCGCTTTCAGCAGTGGGATGGCGGCAAAGGTCATGGTAATCGGACACAGCGTGCCCGCCTCCACCTGGGCATGCAGTACAAAGCGCGCGGCCCGGGCGACAAACGACCCGGCGCGAGCCTCCTCCTCCCAGGCGAGATTATGTACCCGGTTGGCGCACAGACCCTGCATCAGCAAATGCCATGCCGGATGAAAACGTACATCGTCCAGCCGCTCGCCGCTTGCGTCATAGCGTAATAGTTCGGGTGAATTGACGTTCGCAAGCCGCCCCAGCTCAAGCGATTCCGCCGTGCCCAGCTGCTGGCCAATACTCGCCAAAAGCTCGCTGTCCCAGCCAGCCCCTTCCCGTTGTACCGCCTCGCGCAGCGCGGTATCTGAGAGGAACAGGTTACTGTTGTTCAGCGGCATCGGCTGATTGAATACGGTATGGGTTTGCCAGTGCATCGTGTCTCCCTCCTTCAATGGCAGTCGAGCTAAGTATGGCCAGGCTTTGCCTTTACTGCTGTCGGTAGCGCCTTTTGGCGTGAAGGGCATCACACATCATAAGAATATTAAATTTCATAATCGTTTATGTATGGAATAATTTATTCGAACGTAAACACGATGTTTATTGACGGGATGCCCTATGCACAACACGGCTCTGACGCACAACGCCCACAAGCGCGCGCTAATTGCTGGCTCCATCGGCAACTTTATCGAATGGTATGAATTTGCCGTCTACGGTTTTCTGGCGACGGTCATTGCCCACAACTTCTTCCAGCTCGCCGGCGAAACGCCGTTGACCGGACTTATCCTCACCTATGCCTCGTTTGCCGTAGCCTTCTTCTTCCGCCCGCTGGGTGCGGTGGTGTTTGGCCGTATTGGCGACAAAATTGGCCGTAAGCCGACGCTGATTCTGGTGCTGGTACTGATGACGCTGGCAACCGCAGCGATTGGCCTGGTGCCGGTCTACGCCAGCATCGGCGTGGCAGCACCGCTGCTGCTGACAGGGCTTCGCATCCTGCAGGGGCTGTTCGCCGGTGGTGAATATGGCGGTGCGGTATCGCTGATGACTGAGTTTGCCCCACGCGGTAAACGTGGGCTGTACGGCGCCTGGCAGTCCTTCACCGTCGCGCTGGGCCTGCTGGCGGGAGCTGGGATCGTCGCACTGCTATCGGCGCTGCTGAGCGTAGAAGCGCTTCACGACTGGGGATGGCGCATTCCGTTCTTCCTTGCACTGCCGATGGGTGCCGTCGCGCTGTGGCTGCGTCTGAGCCTTGAAGAGACGCCGAGCTTTGTCCGCCAACAGCAGCAACCGCAGCCTGAACGCGTGGCGGCAAGCTTCAGTAGTACGCTGAAGGCGATTGTGGTCGGGATTGGTCGTTTGATGGTGTGGTCCGCTGCCGGATATACCTATCTGGTTATCATGCCCGCTTACCTGCAATCCTCGCTGCACACCGGGTTTAACCAGGCGCTGCTGATTGCGGTTATCTCTAACATCGGCTTTGCGCTAACTATTTTACCTTCCGGAATGCTCAGCGACCGGATTGGCCGTCGTAAAGTCATGGTACTGGCTGCGGTTCTGCTGCTGGTGCTCGCCCTGCCGCTGCTGAAAGTTCTGCAGGCAGAGTCGAGTACCTTGCTCATTAAGGCGGTGGTGGTCCTGGTGGCAGGTGGTCTGGTTGGAATGCTGGCGGGGCCAGGCCCGGCGATGCTTGCGGAGATGTTCCCGACCAAAGTGCGTTACACCGGGCTGGGGCTGGCGTACTCGTTATCGAATGCGCTGTTTTCCGGCTGCGCGGGTTTGATTATTACTGGATTGATTAAGCAGACCGGCAATCTGGATATTCCGGCGTACTACGTGATGGCAACGGCGGTGGTTAGCGTGCTGGCGCTGATGACACTCAACAAAGACGACCATCTACGCTCATTGGCGGAGTGAGATCGCTGCGGCCTTACCCCCTCACCCTCTGCCAAAAGGAGAGGGTGCAATACTAAAAAGCCTTCCCGAAAGAAGGCTTTGGCACTTTACTTCGCGCGCTGGCGCACGGCCTCGAACAGGCAGATGCCGGTCGCCACCGACACGTTCAGCGAAGACACGCTGCCCGCCATCGGAATACTGATAAGCTCATCGCAGTGTTCGCGGGTCAGGCGACGCATACCTTCACCTTCTGCACCCATCACCAGCGCCAGCGGGCCGGTCATTTTGCTCTGGTAAACGGTGTGGTCGGCTTCGCCTGCGGTACCTACGATCCAGACGTTCTCTTCCTGCAGCAGACGCATGGTACGCGCCAGGTTGGTCACGCGGATGAGCGGTACGCTCTCCGCCGCGCCGCAGGCTACTTTCTTCGCGGTCGCATTAAGCTGTGCGGAACGGTCACGCGGGACAATCACCGCATGTACACCAGCCGCATCGGCGCTACGCAGGCAGGCACCAAGGTTATGCGGATCGGTTACGCCGTCGAGGATCAGCAGGAACGGCTGGTCGAGGGTTGCGAGCAGATCGGGCAGATCGTTTTCCTGATACTGACGACCAGGTTTCACACGGGCGATGATCCCCTGATGCACGGCACCTTCGCTTTTCTCATCGAGATACTGGCGGCTGGCAACCTGAATCACCACTCCCTGGGCTTCCAGCGCATGGATAACCGGCAGCAGACGTTTGTCTTCGCGGCCTTTCAGGATAAAGACTTCCTGAAAACGCTCCGGGGCACGTTCCAGCAGCGCCTGAACCGCGTGGATGCCGTAAATCATTTCACTCATTGATGGTTCTCATAAATTGCATTTACCCTCTCCCGGTCAGGGAGAGGGTGAGGGGGAAATTACTCGGCGGTTTTCTTCTTCGCCGCACGTTTAGCCTTGGTGGCAGCCGCGATTTTCTGCGTTTTCGCCGATGGTTTTTTCACGTTCTTCGCTTTTTTCGCCTTCGGTGGTTTGGCGTTGCCCTTTTCGCCACGGAACGCGCTGTCCGGCTCGAAGTTGACCTTTTTTCCCGCCTGACGACGGTTACCGCCCGGCTTGCCGGAACCGGCTTTCTTCGCCTTCTCGCGCACGGTTTTACCAACGTTGCGCGGCGTACGCTCGCTTGAGATCAGCGAGAAGTCAATTTTACGCTCATCCATGTTGACCGCTTCTACACGGACTTCCACGCGGTCGCCCAGACGGTAGGTCTGACCGCCGGATTCACCAATCAGACGCTGGCCAATCTGGTCGAAGCGGTAGTAGTCGTTATCAAGCGTAGAGACGTGCACCAGGCCATCGATAAACAGATCGTCCAGACGAACAAAGAAACCAAAGCCGGTAACGCTTGCAATCACGCCTGGGAAGACGTTGCCCACCTGATCCTGCATGAAGTCACACTTCAGCCAGTCAGAAACTTCACGGGTCGCTTCATCGGCGCGGCGCTCGGTCATCGAGCAATGCGCGCCAAGCTGCAGCATCTCTTCCATGCTGTAGTGCCAGCCGCCGGTTTCGGTGCTGTTGCCCTTGTGCCCCTGCTCTTTCGCCAGCAGATACTTAATGCCGCGATGCAGCGACAGGTCCGGGTAACGGCGGATAGGCGAAGTAAAGTGCGCATACGACTGCAGCGCCAGGCCAAAGTGACCACGGTTTTCCGGATCGTAGACCGCCTGCTTCATGGAGCGCAGCAGCATAGTCTGCAGCATTTCATGATCCGGACGATCGGCGATGGAGGTCAGCAGCTCGGCGTAGTCGCGCGGCTCCGGCTTGTTGCCACCCGGCAGCTCAAGGCCCAGCTCTGCCAGCACGGAGCGGAACGCGGTGATCGCATCGCTGCTCGGCTTATCGTGAATACGGAACAGCGCAGGTTCGTTGGCCTTCTCGACAAAACGTGCCGCCGAGATGTTAGCCAGGATCATGCACTCTTCAATCAGTTTGTGCGCGTCGTTACGCTGGGTTTGCTCAATACGTTCGATTCGACGTTCAGCGTTGAAGATAAACTTCGCCTCTTCGCTCTCAAACGAAATGCCGCCGCGCTCTTCGCGCGCTTGATCCAGCACTTTATACAGGTTGTGCAGCTCTTCGATATGCTTCACCAGCGGCGCATACTGCTCACGCAGATCCTGATCGCCCTGCAGCATATGCCAGACCTTGGTATAGGTCAGACGGGCATGGGAGCTCATCACCGCTTCGTAGAATTTAAAGCCGGTCAGACGGCCTTTCGACGAGATAGTCATCTCGCAGACCATGCACAGACGGTCAACCTGCGGGTTCAGAGAACACAGGCCGTTAGAGAGTACTTCTGGCAGCATCGGGACAACCTGCGACGGGAAGTACACGGACGTACCGCGACTGCGCGCTTCGTTATCAAGCGCCGTACCCGAGCGAACGTAATAGCTTACGTCAGCAATGGCAACCCACAGGCGCCAGCCGCCGCCGCGTTTTTCTCGCAGTATACCGCGTCATCGAAGTCGCGGGCGTCTTCACCGTCGATGGTGACCAGCGGCAGGTCGCGTAAATCAACGCGTCCGGCTTTCGCCGACTCAGGTACCTGCTCTTTCAGGCCCTCAATCTGCTTCTCGACCGCTGGCGGCCAGACATAAGGAATTTCGTGGGTACGCAGCGCCATATCCACGGCCATGCCAGTGCCCATGTTATCGCCAAGCACTTCGACGATTTTACCCACCGCTTTGGTGCGGCGCGTTGGACGCTGGGTGAGTTCAACCACCACCACGAAGCCCATGCGCGCGCCCATCACCTCTTCCGGCGGAATGAGGATATCGAAGCTCAGGCGGCTGTCGTCAGGAACGACAAAGCCCACGCCGGCATCGGTAAAGTAACGGCCAACAATCTGGCTGGTTTTGGGCACCAGTACGCGCACGATGCGCGCTTCGCGGCGGCCCTTGCGGTCTGCCCCTAACGGCTGCGCCAGCACCTGGTCGCCGTGAATGCAGGTTTTCATCTGCTCGCTGGAAAGGTAAAGGTCATCTTTACGACCTTCCACGCGCAGGAAGCCATAGCCATCGCGATGGCCAATGACAATGCCTTTCAGCAGGTCAAGACGCTCCGGCAGCGCGTAGCACTGGCGGCGGGTAAAGACCAGTTGTCCGTCGCGCTCCATGGCGCGCAGACGGCGACGCAGCGCTTCCAGCTGCTCTTCGCCTTCAATTTTTAGCTCGACCGCCAGCTCATCGCGGCTGACCGGTTTTTCACGTTTGGATATGTGGTCGAGGATAAATTCCCGGCTTGGGATAGGATTGGTATATTTTTCTGCTTCGCGTTCCAGGAAAGGATCTTGTGACATATCGGTTCCTCCGTCGTCATCTCTGGTGAAGTGACTCGTCACTCCACCAGCAATAATTTATATAGCGGTTGATTCTTTTCAACCAAATCAGCCAGCGTGTAGTTATCCAGTTCCTTGAGAAAACTTTGCACGGCCTGAGAAAGTGCCTGTTTTAACCGACAGGCAGGTGTTATATGGCAAAACTCGCTGCTGCAGTTCACAAGCGAGAGCGGTTCCAGTTCCCGAACCACGTCGCCCACGCGGATTGCATCCGCCGGTTTGCCTAAGCGGATCCCCCCATTTTTACCACGCACGGCGGTAACGTACCCGGCGCGGCTCAGCTGGTTGATTATTTTGACCATGTGATTACGAGATACGCCGTACACATCCGTCACTTCGGAGATACTGGTCATCTTCCCATTCGGCAGCGACGCCATATAAATCAGCGCACGTAATCCGTAATCGGTGAAACTTGTTAACTGCACATCAACCTCAAAACAGGGGGAAAGCGGGTATTATTACTATTGATGATAAACCAGCCTGGACTTCAGCCGCTAATTTATTTGAACGAGGAAGGAAAATGCGAGGATATTGGGGCACCCTGAAGGTGCCCCTGACATGATTATGCGTCGAACGGGTCACGCAGGATCATGGTCTCAGTGCGGTCCGGGCCGGTAGAGATAATATCAACCGGAACACCAGTCAGCTCTTCAATACGAGCGATGTAGTTCAGCGCTGCCTGCGGCAGGCCACTACGTTCTTTCACACCGAAGGTGGTCTCAGACCAGCCCGGCATGGTTTCGTAGATAGGCTCGATACCTTCCCAGTCGTCGGCTGCCAGCGGAGTGGTGGTCACTTCGCGGCCATCCGGCATGCGGTAAGCTACACAAATTTTCACTTCTTTCAGGCCGTCCAGGACGTCCAGCTTGGTCAGACAGAAACCCGACAGGGAGTTGATCTGTACCGCGCGACGTACTGCAACGGAGTCCAGCCAGCCAGTACGGCGGCGGCGGCCGGTAGTTGCACCGTATTCGTTACCCTGCTTACACAGGAACTCACCGGTTTCATCAAACAGCTCGGTCGGGAACGGACCGGCACCCACGCGAGTGGAGTATGCTTTGATGATGCCCAGGACGTAGTTTACATAGCGCGGGCCAAGGCCAGAACCTGTTGCTACGCCACCAGCGGTGGTGTTAGAAGAGGTTACGTACGGATAAGTACCATGGTCGATATCCAGCAGGGTACCCTGTGCGCCTTCGAACATCACGAAGTCGCCACGCTTGCGCGCCTGGTCCAGCAGGTCAGAAACGTCAACAACCATTGCAGTCAGGATATCGGCAACCGCCATAACATCATCCAGCACTTTCTGGTAGTCAACTGCTTCTACTTTGTAGAAGTTAACCAGCTGGAAGTTGTGATATTCCATCACTTCTTTCAGTTTTTCAGCGAAGGTCGCTTTGTCGAACAGGTCACCCACGCGCAGACCGCGACGAGCTACTTTGTCTTCATAAGCAGGACCGATACCACGACCGGTAGTACCGATAGCTTTCGCACCGCGTGCTTTCTCACGTGCGTTATCCAGCGCGACGTGATAATCGAGGATCAGCGGACAAGCTTCAGACAGCAGCAGACGTTCACGAACCGGGATACCACGGTCTTCCAGTTCTTTCATCTCTTTCATCAGCGCAGCTGGAGACAGCACAACACCGTTACCAATGATGCTGGTCACATTGTCACGGAGAATACCTGATGGAATGAGATGGAGGACGGTTTTTTCACCGTTGATTACGAGAGTGTGGCCTGCGTTGTGTCCGCCCTGGTAGCGAACTACATATTTGGCCCGTTCAGTCAGAAGATCTACGATCTTTCCTTTACCTTCGTCACCCCATTGGGTGCCCAGTACGACGACGTTGTTACCCATTTTTCAAAATCACCGTTTGCTTAAAAAAGGATTCTACCATCGCTTTTTCAGAGTTACAGCACTTTTTGACCCCTAAATTAGGCAAATCTGACTGTAATTTGATCAGCCAACCGTTTTCCTCAACATGTAGTATATAACGATCCCCGCAACCACAAGACCTCCGCCAAAACGTCGCAGCAGGTGGTCGGGCAACTGGCTCATCGTCGCGACCATCCGTCGCCAGGCCTTGGGATAGAGCATCGGGCCGAGACCTTCCAGCACCAGAACCAACGCGAGTGCCAGCCAGATTGTTGAGTTCATTTTGATTCCTTATAAAAGAAAACCACCGCTTTCCAGAGGAAGCGGTGGTTTGACAGCAAAGCGAGCTAAATATTAACGCGTCGTTGAGCTCGGCGTCTTCATATAACGGAAGAAATCGCTGTCCGGGCTCAGAACCATGACGTCCTGGTTACCTTCAAAGCTGTTTTCATAAGCGCGCAGGCTACGGATAAAGGCATAGAAGCCTGGATCCTGGCTGAACGCGTCGGCAAACAGTTTCGCGGTTTCCGCATCACCTTCACCACGCAGGATAAGACCCTGGCGCTCGGCTTCTGCCAGCGTTTTCGTCACTTCGTAATCCGCGGTAGCGCGCAGTTTTTCTGCTTCTTCCTGGCCCTGAGAACGATGGCGACGAGCGACGGCTTCACGCTCAGCGCGCATACGGTTGTAGATAGCCTCAGAGACTTCCGCTGGCAGGTTGATCTGCTTGATACGGACGTCAACCACTTCGATACCCAGTGCCGCCATACTGTTCGGGTTGATGACCGGCACTTTGCCGTTGGTCTCTTCCTGAACACGTTCAGCAGCTTTGGCAATCGCGTCGTCGGCCGCAGGCGTCGTCACTTCATCTTCAGTGCCCGCAGAACCGGAGTTCAGCGCATCACGAACTTCCAGCGTCAGACGACCACGAGAATCGGTCACGATGTCTTTCACATCGAGGCGACCAATTTCAGAGCGCAGACGGTCAGAGAATTTACGCTTCAGCAGAACCTCGGCCTGGGAGACGTCGCCGCCGCCGGTCGCCAGGTAGTAACGGCTGAAGTCGCTGATGCGCCATTTGATGTAGGAATCAACGATCAGGTCCTTTTTCTCTTTGGTCACAAAGCGATCGGCCTGGTTGTCCATGGTCTGAATGCGCGCATCCAGCGTTTTTACTGATTCAATAAACGGCACTTTAAAGTGCAGGCCCGGCGCAAACACCAGCGGTTTGTTTTCGTTGTCGCGAACGACTTTACCGAAACGCAGTGTAATACCGCGCTCACCTTCTTTGACAACAAAAACAGAGGCATACAGCGCTACCAGCACGATGACAATTATCGCAATAACAGACTTACGCATCGTTATTCCCCCTGACGCTGGTAATCGTTACGCTGCGCGTTAGCGCGGCGTTGGTCCATGATATCGCCCTGACTGGTGGACGATGTGTTGCTTGCTGCGGTGCTGGAAGAGGAAGCCGGCGGCAGACGTAACAGGTTGTTTGCCGCGCTCTTATCGCTCTTTGCTGCCGGTGCATTACCACCCTTCAGCATCTGATCCAGCGGCAGCACCATCAGGTTGCCGCTCTTATCGTTAACCAGCACTTTGCGAGTATGGCTCAGCACTTTTTCCATGGTTTCGATATACAGACGTTCACGCGTAATTTCCGGCGCTGCTTTATATTCCGGCAGAACTTTCGAGAAGCGATCCACTTCACCCTGTGCTTCAAGGATGGTCTGAGTCTTATACGCACGGGCCTCTTCGAGGATACGCTGCGCCTGACCGTTAGCACGTGGCTGTACTTCGTTGGCGTAAGCTTCTGCTTCACGGATGTACTGCTGTTCGTTTTCACGAGCGGCAATCGCATCGTCAAATGCGGCTTTCACCTCTTCCGGCGGACGAGCGGCCTGGAAGTTGACGTCCAGCAGGGTGATACCCATGTTGTACGGACGAATTGTCTCTTCCAGCTCACGCTGAGTATCGCTACGGATAACCGTACGACCTTCGGTCAGAATACGGTCCATGGTGTATTTACCGATAACGCCACGCAGCGCACTGTCCGTTGCCTGACGCAGGCTGTCGTCCGGGCTGGTCACGCTGAACAGGTAGTTCTGCGGATCGGTAATGCGGTACTGCACGTTCATCTCAACGCGCACCACGTTTTCATCAGAAGTCAGCATCACGCCGGACGCCGCCAGTTCACGCACCGCTTCGACGTTAACCGGGGTCACTTCATCAACGAAGGTCGGCTTCCAGTTCAGGCCTGGCTCAACCAGATGGCTGAACTTACCAAAACGCGTCACCACACCACGCTCGGCTTCCTTGATGGTATAGAATCCACTGGCTGCCCAGATGATCACAATAGCCGCCGCGACGATGCCGACAATGCGTCCGCTCATCTGACCGCGAGGCCCTTGAGTATTATTGCTTCCACCGCCCTGACCGCCTTTACCGCCGCCCAGACCGCCGAGCTTTTTGCTCAGTTTGCGGAAGATATCATCCAGATCCGGTGGCCCCTGCTCGCGACCGCCTTTGTTACCGTTACCCCCAGAGTTGCCGCCTTGATTATTGCTGCTTCCCCACGGGTCGCGGTCCTGTCCGTTGTTACCGGGCTGATTCCACGCCATGTATATGCTCCATATTTGTTATGCGGTGTTTATACCCATCACGTTCAGGTATAGAGGCGAAACCTTCAGGCTAGTCCCTTCCGGTCAGACCACGTAGTCCACCAGTGCAGGTTCTTGTTTACAGAGACGACGCCAGTCAACGATTGGCATGCGCACCTGCATCCCGACGCTGCCGTCATCCTCCATCCACTCTTTTTCTATCGCCTGAAGCTGATAAAACCGGCTTCGCAGACGACCTTCCTGCGGTGGCAGACGCAACGTGTGCTGCGCTATTTCCCCGGAAAGACGTTCCGTTAAAGCCTGGAAAAGCAGTGGTACGCCGACCCCGGTCTGTGCTGAAAGCCACACCCGGATCGGTTTATTCTCTTCATCCCGGTCGATACGCGGCTCAAAATCATCCAGCATATCGATTTTGTTCATCACCAGAAGCGTTGGGATCTCGTCCGCTTCGATCTCTTCGAGGACGATATTCACCGCATCGATGTTTTCCTGCAGACGGACGTCAGCGGCGTCTATCACATGCAGCAACAGCGTCGCCTGCCGGGTTTCCTGCAGCGTCGCTTTAAACGCCGCCACAAGGTCGTGCGGCAAATGACGGATAAAACCTACGGTATCCGCTAATACGGTCTCACCGACGTCAACCACGTCGATACGACGCAGCGTGGGATCAAGCGTAGCGAACAGCTGATCCGCCGCATAAACCTGCGCTTCAGTTATCTGGTTAAACAGCGTCGACTTCCCGGCGTTGGTGTATCCCACCAGCGACACGGTCGGTATATCGGCTTTGGTTCGCGAACGGCGCCCCTGCTCACGCTGTTTTTCTACTCTTTCAAGGCGCGAGAGGATTTGCATGATGCGATTGCGCAGCAAACGGCGGTCGGTTTCCAGCTGGGTCTCACCCGGACCGCGCAAACCAATCCCGCCTTTTTGCCTTTCAAGGTGGGTCCAGCCGCGCACCAGGCGCGTTGCCAGATGGCGCAGCTGCGCCAGCTCAACCTGCAGCTTACCCTCATGGGTACGCGCACGCTGGGCAAAAATATCTAATATCAGACCAGTACGATCGATAACCCTGCACTTACACAAACGCTCCAGGTTACGTTCCTGGGCGGGCGATAATGCATGGTCAAACAAGACAACGGATGCCCCGGTCGCTTTTACGGCCTCTGCAATTTCGACAGCCTTACCTTCACCTACAAAATACTTTGGGTGCGGCGCTTTACGGCTACCGGTAATCACCTGCATTGCTTCGACACCGGCGGAGGAGACCAGAGATTCAAACTCCTGGAGATCTTCCATATCTTTGTCTTGCGAAAAATAGATGTGTACCAGTACCGCCTGCTCACCGGCGTCATAACGGTCAAACAAGCGTTATATCTCCTGAAATACCAGCGGGGAACGCAAAAATCTGCTTCCCCGACATGGATAAACAGCCATCAACCTTATTCGGTATCGTCGCTGTCCTGCGCAGGCGCAGAAGAACCCTGCGCGTTGCTGCCGTGGTGGTAGTTACTGGTGCTACCGCCCGCATTGTTGCTGTGATGAGAAACAGGGCGAGACGGGACAACAGTAGAAATTGCGTGCTTGTAGACCATCTGGCTGACCGTGTTTTTCAACAGGATCACGAACTGATCGAAAGACTCAATTTGCCCTTGCAGCTTAATACCATTCACCAAATAAATAGAAACTGGAACACGCTCCCGACGCAATGCGTTCAGGAACGGATCTTGTAAAGATTGCCCCTTAGCCATTCTCTCTTTTCCTTATATGCTTGTTTTGTACTTTGAACCTTTCGGTTCTGAAAAATTGCGCACGATACGGTTCAATTGTACACATTCAGCCCGCAGTCGCACCAACTACCTGTAGTACTTCGTTGAACGCCTGTTCAGGTTGTTCACTGTCTAACCAGTGAACGCCGTCCCAACCGCGCAACCAGGTCACCTGGCGCTTTGCTAACTGTCTCGTGGCGCAAATACCTCTATAAACCATTTCATCGTAGGAGATCTCGCCTTCAAGGTAAGACCACATCTGGCGGTATCCCACACAACGAATGGAAGGCATATCCGTATGCAAATCTCCACGGGCATACAGCGCCCGCACTTCAGCTTCAAAACCTGAAGCCAACATCTGGTTAAAACGCTGCTCGATACGTTGATGGAGCAGTTCACGGCTCGCCGGGGCGATGGCGAACTGATGCACCTGATACGGCAAAGCGTCTCCTGACGTTTGCGTCAGTTCCGTTAAAGTTTTACCCGAAATGAAAAAAACTTCCAGTGCCCGGGAAAGTCTTTGCGGATCATTCGGATGAATGCGGGCAGCAGCCACCGGGTCAATATCCCGAAGTTGCTCATGCAACGCCCCCCATCCGCGCTCTGCAGCATCCTGCTCAATTCTGGCTCTGACCTCCGGATCCGCCGATGGTAATGGCGACAACCCTTCCAGCAAAGCCTTGAAATACAACATTGTTCCACCCACCAGCAGCGGAATACGGCCCGCCGCGGTGATTTCAGCCATCTCTGCCAGCGCATCGCGGCGAAAATCTGCCGCCGAATAAGCCTGCGCCGGATCGAGGATGTCGAGCAACCGGTGCGGTGCCGCGCGAAGCTCTTCCGCGTCTGGCTTAGCCGTACCGATATCCATCCCTTGGTAAATAAGGGCGGAGTCTACGCTTATCAACTCTACTGGCAAAACTTTACGCAACTCAATGGCCAGCGCGGTTTTACCTGAGGCCGTTGGCCCCATTAAAAAAATTGCCTTTGGCAAATTTGCTTTTATAACGTCACTCATCTTTCAGGGCGTTCATCGCCGAATGCAGGTCAACGGATTGTAACAGACCACCCGGCGGCGCTTTTACCAGCTGAGGGCATAAGCGCTCAACATCGGCCAGTACCGCAATCGCCTGAGCCATATTCCATTGCGTGTGTTCGCTCGCCAGATGACGAGAAATCCACTGCGCAAGGTCGCTGGCAACGAAGGTGCTTTGCGGCGCAAGGTAGCCTATCAGTTCAGGAATCAAGATTTGTAAATTTTGTTGTCTTAAGGGTAAAGGCACCGCCCGCACCGTGACGTGCTGCGCCTCCAGCTGAATATCAATACCCAGTTCGACCAACGCAGACTGCGCCTTTTTCAGCGCCGCCGTTTCGGGATCCGATATCTTAAGACGCAGCGGGATCAGTAGTGGTTGCGCACACACGGACTCCTGTCCCGGCGTAAGCTGCGCCTGGCGTAACCAGCGCTCGGCAACCGGCAACGCCAGCAGGGATAAACGCCCGCCGCGTTCCAACAGCGCACAGTCGCCGTCGACAATGGTCAGCACACGACCAAAACTCTGGCTATGGCCGTCAAGGCTGCTCGGCTGTGGTTTTGCCTGCGGCTTTTGCGCGGGTTCCGGCGTCTCCAGCAGATGGCGATATAGCGTCCCCTGCTGCTTTTGGTATCCCGGTTGAGCGTTCGGCCACGAGGCATTGCCGCCGCGTGGCGAGGAGCTTGCCCCTTTCGCAGTATAAGAAGGGGCCTGCGGTTCACGCGTTGCCGCGGGCTCAGCAAACTGATTGCGCCCCGCCGCCGCCCGGTTCTCCGGAATATGGCGCGCCGGAGCCTGCTCTTCTTCGCCTGCGAGCGGCAGTGGGGTTTCCAGCTGCTGTTGCAGCACGCTCAGCACACCCTGATAGATAAAGTCATGCACCAGACGCGACTGGTGGAAACGCACCTCATGTTTGGCCGGATGCACGTTCACATCCACCTGATGCGGATCGATAGTCAGATACAGGACAAAAGCGGGTTGTTGATCGGCCCCCAGCTTGTCTTCGCAGGCCTGACGAATGGCGTGGTTGATCAGGCGATCGCGCATCATGCGACCGTTGACGTAGCAGTACTGAATCTCCGTCAGCGCCGGAGTGACGTGGTTCGGATCTGCGACCCAGCCACGCAGAGTGAGATCGCCGTGCTGCCACTCAATAGCCAGCGCCTGCTCAAGAAACGGGGTACCACAAATGGCGCCCAGGCGACGCTCCTGCTGCCCGCCTTCCGGTACCGCACGGTACTGGCGCACCAGTTTGCCGTTATGACTGAGCTGAATTGTCACGTCGAAGCGCGCCAGCGCGATGCGGCGTACGACCTCATCAATATGCCCAAACTCGGTTTTTTCAGTGCGCATAAATTTGCGCCGCGCCGGGGTGTTGTAAAAGAGATCGAGCACTTCGAGGGTAGTTCCCACCGGGTGCGCGGCCGGTTTCACCGTCACCGCCATATCGCGACCTTCGGCATAGGCCTGCCAGGCTTCCTGCTGTTCTGCTGTGCGGGAGGTGAGCGTCAGGCGTGAAACGGAGCTGATACTGGCCAGCGCTTCACCGCGAAAACCTAGGCTGATGATGGCTTCAAGATCGTCGAGGGTAGCGATTTTACTGGTAGCGTGGCGCGCTAACGCCAGCGCCAGCTCGTCTTTCTTAATACCGCCGCCGTTATCACGAATGCGGATGAGCTTAGCGCCGCCGCGCTCGATATCAATATCGATTCGCGTGGCGCCCGCATCAAGACTGTTTTCTACCAGCTCCTTGACCACCGATGCAGGGCGCTCCACCACTTCGCCCGCGGCGATCTGGTTCGCAAGCTGCGGCGGCAGAACCTGAATCGGCATAACCTCTCCTTAATTGAAAGAAGGACCACCTGGCGCCGCGGCGCTGGCAGTCTGGGCAGGGTTTCCTTGCGGCGCAGACTGGATAGGGTGGTTGCTAAAATAGTTTCTGAGGCCTTTATAGATAGCCTCTGCGAGCTGCTGCTGGTAGTCGTCGCTGCCGAGCAGGCGTTCTTCGCTGCTGTTACTGATAAAACCGGTTTCGACGAGAATGGACGGGATATCAGGCGAACGCAGTACGCCAAGGCTCGCGTGCTCCGGACGACTCTTGTGTAGATTACCAATTCGCTCAAGCTGCCCCAGCACATCCTTCGCCACATCATACCCGACACGCTGGGAATGGCCGAACTGTAAATCCAGCACTGCCTGGCTCAGGTAAGGATCGGACTGATTGTTGGCAAGCACATCACCCGCACCGCCGAGCAGTTCAGATTGCTTCTCATGCTGCTCAAGCCAGCCCGCCATTTCGCTGTTGGCGCGGCGGTTAGACAGCACCCACACAGAGGCGCCGGTCGCGTCGCGATTCGGTGCCGCGTCAGCATGAATAGAGACCAGGAAGCTGGCGTTCTGCTTACGTGCCACATCGGAACGCCCCATTACCGAGATAAAGTAGTCACCATCGCGGGTGAGAACGCCTTTAAACATCGGATCGTCATTGAGCAGGGTGCGCAGTTTCCGCGCCACCGCTATCGTCACGTTCTTTTCACGCGTGCCGCCAGGGCCGATTGCCCCCGGATCCTGACCACCGTGACCGGCGTCGATGGCGATAATTACCTTATCACCAGACTCAGCGCGGGCACGAGCGGCCGGGCGCGTAGAGGTGTTACTGCTGGTGACAGATGTAATACGATCGTCACTGGATTTAAACGGATTACGCACCGGCTCTGCCGGGCGAGGGGCCACGACCGGCGCTTCCTGACGCTTAGCTATGACCGGCGCGGGCGGCGGCGGAGGTGGCGGTGGGGCATCCGCATTGATGGTAAAGACGACGGTATAGTTCGCGCCATTTTGCTGCTTAGAGACGCGCGTTTTGCCGTTTTCGGTGAGAGAGACCACCAGTCGCAGCGACCGATCGTCCTTCGGCGTACCCGAACGAATGCTTTTCACCAGATTGTTGCCGCTAAAATTCAGCGGTAGCCCCTGGATCACCCCACTCTGTTTGATATCAAGTGCCACACTACGTTTACCGTCCTGCGTATAGGAATACTCAGGGTCACCCATAAAGCTGAAGGTAATTCGGGCCTGTTGGTCTCCGTTTGAGACCTGAATGTCGGATAAACTGGCTGCGCTGACCTGCAGGGTCAGCAACATCAGCGCCGCCATGAATGCACTTTTCACGCGATACATCATCCCGCCATCCCTTTAAATTAACTGGCTAAGCGCGCCAGCAATGACTCACCCAGCGGAGAAACGGCGGTCACCCGCGCCTCCCGCCCTTGCGCCTGGTAATCTATGTGAATTTCGACATCCGGTTCAGGCAATACACCCGCGCCCTGTTGCGGCCACTCCACCAGGCAGATGGCATCATTAGCAAAGTAATCGCGGATCCCCATAAATTCGAGCTCCTCTGGGTCCGCAAGACGGTACAAATCAAAGTGATAAACATTTAATGCATCGAGCGCATAGGGCTCGACCAGCGTATACGTTGGGCTTTTCACGTTGCCCTTGTGCCCCAGTGCCTGCAAGAAACCACGACTGAAGGTCGTTTTGCCCGCTCCCAAATCACCGTACAAATAAATCACGGTTGCGCCTGCGCACGCCTGCGCGATACGGTGGCCAAGGTCTAACGTCGCCTGCTCGTCGGGTAAAAGAATCACTCGATTAATCATGGTTTAAGTCAATCACATCCGGGTTAACAACACGCACAAGCGTGGAAAAAAGATCGGTTGCCAGCATTCCGCGGGTACCAGTAACAGCAGCCAGCCTGTCAGCGGCGGCGCCATGCGCAACACAGCCTGCACAGGCGGCATCATACGGCGATAGCCCTTGCCCCAGCAATGCACCGATGATGCCCGACAGCACATCACCCATACCACCGCTCGCCATACCGGGGTTTCCGGCATCAATAATGCCGAGCGCACCACGCGCATCCGCTACCACCGTGCCCGCCCCTTTGAGCACCACCACCCCACCGTAACGTTGTATCAGACGACGGGCAGCAAGCAGGCGATCGTTTTCAATCTCAGCGATCTGACAGCCAAGCAGGCGGGCAGCCTCACCGGGGTGCGGCGTTAATATGCGATTGTGACGTTTATCGGGATTGATTGCCAGAAGGTTCAGCGCGTCGGCGTCCCAGAGCATCGGTTTACGAAAATTCTCGGTTTTTCGCAGCGCCTGGCGGCCCCATTCGCTCTGACCAAGCCCTGGGCCAATCACCACCACATCAGCCCACTGCAGGCTCTCTTCCAGCGAGGTGGCGGTAAGCTCATGAACCATCAGTTCAGGACGCGCGGTGATAATTGGGTTGATATTCTCGATGTGAGTAAGCACTCGCACAAGTCCCGCCCCCGCGCGCAGCGCCGCCTCACCCGCCATGCGGATGGCGCCAGCGGTACCGTAGTCGCCCCCGATGACCACCACTTTACCGTGGTCGCCTTTATGCGATGTCGGTTTGCGCGGCGGTAGCCAGTGCGAAAGCTGGGAGGCATCAAAGCGGGTTATGGAGGTTGGCTGCGTGGCAAGCCAGGTCTCCAGCCCAAGTGCATCATGGTGCAGGATCCCTACCACATCGCGGGCCCTGCCGGTAAGGAGTCCGGGTTTCAGGGCGATAAACGTGATGGTGTGCGCGGCCTGGATAACCGCCCCCGGTGCCGCGCCGGTTTGAGCATGAAGGCCCGAGGGAATATCCAGTGCCACTACCGGTGCCGTATGCTCATTTGCTTGGGTAATCAGGCTCGCTACCGGGTTTCGTGGTGCGCTGGCAAGGCCGGTGCCAAGCAGCGCATCGATAATCAGGTCAATATCGGCAGGCCAGGCGATATCGGCAGAGTGGATGATCCCCCCGGCATTCAGCCACGCGTCTCGCGCTTCACTCGCTTCGTCGGGCAATGGTTTTTCGCTTTCCAGTGCCAGCAGCGTCACGCGGATCCCTTGAGCGACAGCCAGCCGCGCCACGACATAGCCATCGCCGCCGTTGTTGCCATGGCCGCACAGAATCAACCAGTGCTGGGTTGTGGGGTAGGTACGTCGCGCTACGGAAAACGCCGCCGCGCCCGCGCGTTGCATGAGCTCAAAAAGCGTCAGTCCCAGGCTGTCCGCCGCCGCTTTTTCAGCGCGACGGAGCTCGTCCGCAGCCCAGATGGAATGTGGTATACTTACGAGGTTACTCGTCAATGTATGGTCCGTCATGTCACAGCCCCTCGATCTCAATCAGTTAGCGCAACAAATCAAACAATGGGGCACTGAACTCGGCTTTCAGCAGGTCGGCATCACCGATACCGATCTCAGCGCCAGCGAGCCTGAATTTCAGGCATGGCTGGACAAACAATACCACGGCGAGATGGAGTGGATGGTGCGTCATGGCATGATGCGCGCCCGCCCTCACGAATTATTGCCCGGTACGCTACGCGTGATTAGCGTGCGGATGAATTATCTGCCCGCCAATGCTGCATTCGCCAGCACACTGAAAAACCCTGCTCTTGGTTACGTCAGCCGTTATGCCCTGGGGCGTGATTATCATAAGCTGTTGCGTAATCGTCTGAAGAAACTGGGCGAAATGATTCAGGAACAGTGTGCTTCGCTGAATTTTAGACCTTTTGTCGATTCTGCGCCTGTTCTTGAACGTCCATTAGCAGAAAAAGCCGGGCTTGGCTGGACAGGTAAGCACTCACTAATCCTCAGCCGCGACGCCGGCTCGTTCTTTTCCCTTGGCGAATTATTAGTCAACATTCCGCTTCCGGTCGACAACCCGGTAGAAGAAGGCTGCGGGCGCTGCGTGGCCTGCATGACCATTTGCCCCACCGGGGCGATTGTTGAGCCCTATACGGTAGATGCCAGACGCTGTATTTCCTATCTGACCATTGAGCTGGAAGGCGCTATCCCGGAGGAGTTTCGTCCGCTCATGGGGAATCGTATTTATGGATGCGACGACTGCCAGCTCATCTGTCCGTGGAACCGTTACTCTCAGCTTACCGACGAAGACGATTTCAGCCCGCGCAAAGCGCTGCACGCCCCCGAACTGATTACCCTGTTCGCCTGGGACGAAGCCTGGTTCCTTAAAGTCACCGAAGGTTCTGCCATTCGCCGTATCGGCCACCTGCGCTGGCTGAGAAATATTGCCGTCGCACTCGGCAATGCCCCCTGGGATGAAGCCAACATTCGGGCGCTGGAAAGTCGCCGAGGTGAGCACCCACTTCTTGATGAACACATAGAATGGGCGATTGCGCAGCAAATCGATAAGCGTAATGCCTGCGTGGTTGAAGTACAGTTGCCACAAAAACAGCGGCTGGTGAGAGTTGTCGAGAAGGGATTACCGCGCGATGCCTGATTCATTCACAGCTTGTGAATAAAATAAAAAAGGCATTGCGTATCAACGCGCAGAAATTCGTCAAGCGATCGCGACAACATTTTGAAATCAATTTTTATCGTTAATTTTCAATGCATTATCAAAATATTATTCACCTGACTAATCATTTAGCCATTCTTAGCGAAAGACGGGTTCTGTGGATAACTCTGTGAGCAAGAGTATTTCAGGCACGAAATAAAACGTCCCCAGCAGTAAATTCCGCTGTGGATAATCTGGAGGAGGTGAAGAATTTGGAGCGGGAAACGAGACTCGAACTCGCGACCCCGACCTTGGCAAGGTCGTGCTCTACCAACTGAGCTATTCCCGCTTGGGTGGTGCATGCTTTGCAGCATTTTCAAATTTTGGAGCGGGAAACGAGACTCGAACTCGCGACCCCGACCTTGGCAAGGTCGTGCTCTACCAACTGAGCTATTCCCGCTTAATCTTCGTCTTTCAAGCCGCTACTGCGTTGGCTGCCTTCACTCACCTTAGTCACTTACTTAAGTAAGCTCCTAAGGATTCGTTCAGTTGCCGCCTTGTTGCAACTCGAAATCCTGCGATTGGGTGGTGCATGCTTTTCAGCATTTTCAAATTTTGGAGCGGGAAACGAGACTCGAACTCGCGACCCCGACCTTGGCAAGGTCGTGCTCTACCAACTGAGCTATTCCCGCAAATTTGTGGCTGTCGTAACGTGCAATTCTCTGTCGTTACGGGAGGCGCATTATACGAGAAATCCGTTTAGCTGCAACCCCTTCAACCGCAATTTTTTGTGCTTTTCGTCTGAATGCTGATTTTATCAGCAAAGTGTGCAATTTAACGGCAAATCCCCGGCAAAGCAAGTCTGCCGGACCACACAAACGTCGGTCCGGCCACAAATTACAGCTGAATAAAATGCTCGCGGTAGTAAGCAAGCTCAGCCACCGACTCACGAATATCGTCCATCGCCTGGTGAGTGCCCTGCTTCTTGAAGCCTGCCAGAATTTCTGGTTTCCAACGGCGAGCCAGCTCTTTCAGGGTGCTGACATCGAGGTAGCGGTAGTGGAAATAGCTTTCCAGCTCCGGCATATATTTAAACAGGAAGCGGCGGTCCTGGCCGATGCTATTGCCACAGATAGGCGATTTTCCTTCAGGGACCCACTGTTTAAGAAACTCAATGGTCGCGAGTTCCGCCGCGCGGTCGTCCTGGGTGCTCGCTTTTACACGTTCTACCAGCCCGCTTCCGGTGTGGGTACGAACGTTCCACTCATCCATCAGCGCCAGCTGCGCGTCGCTCTGATGCACCGCAATTGTCGGGCCTTCCGCCAGAATGTTCAGATTCGCATCGGTCACAAGCGTAGCGATTTCGATAATACGATCGCGCTCCGGATCGAGGCCCGTCATTTCAAGATCGATCCAAATCAGGTTGTTTTCATCTGCACTCATGCTATTTTCCACCCTTCTCGCGTCACAACGCAGTGACTATATTCATCTAAAATAGCGTGTATCATAGAGGTTTTGCCTGACTTGGGCGACCAGGAGCCAGCAAGATTGAGTAAAAATAAACTCTCCAAAGGACAACAGCGCCGGGTAAAAGCTAACCACCAGCGCCGACTCAAAACGACTGCGGAGAAGGTCGATTTCGATGACAACCTGTTCGGCGAACCCTCCGAAGGCATCGTCATCAGTCGTTTTGGTATGCATGCCGATGTGGAATCCACAGCAGGTGACGTTCACCGCTGCAATATCCGCAGGACTATCCGATCCCTGGTGACCGGCGATCGCGTGGTCTGGCGGCCAGGAAAAGCCGCGGCCGAAGGGGTAAACGTGAAGGGTATCGTGGAAGCGGTACACGAGCGTACCTCGGTGTTGACGCGTCCGGATTTCTACGACGGTGTGAAACCCATCGCCGCGAATATCGACCAGATAATCATCGTCTCAGCTATCCTGCCAGAACTGTCGCTGAACATCATCGACCGGTATCTCGTCGGCTGTGAGACCCTCGATATCGAGCCGCTTATCGTCCTGAACAAAATCGATCTGCTCGACGACGAAGGCATGGCTTTCGTCAATGAGCAGATGGATATCTATCGCCGTATTGGTTATCGGGTACTGATGGTGTCCAGCCGAACCGAACATGGCCTTGACCCGCTGAAAGACGCGCTGACCGATCGCATCAGCATCTTTGCCGGGCAGTCCGGGGTGGGGAAATCCAGCCTGCTGAACGCCCTGCTGGGGCTAAAAGACGACCAGATCCTGACCAACGATGTTTCTGATAACTCGGGGCTTGGCCAGCACACCACCACGGCCGCTCGCCTGTATCACTTCCCGCATGGCGGTGATGTGATTGATTCCCCTGGCGTTCGTGAGTTTGGCCTCTGGCACCTGGAGCCGGAACAAATCACCCGCGGGTTTGTCGAATTCCATGATTATTTAGGCCTGTGTAAGTATCGCGACTGCAAACACGATACCGATCCTGGCTGCGCCATTCGTGAAGCGGTAGAAAAAGGTGAAATCGCCGAAACGCGCTTTGAGAATTATCACCGCATTCTGGAAGGCATGGCTGACGTAAAAACGCGTAAAAACTTTTCGGAAACCGATAACTGAGAATTATGCTGGCGACGACTGACATTTACGCCGGACGTCGCTAAAATCGGCCGCTTTTCGATAAGATCTGGTGACGTTACGCCGGATCAGGAACGACAAATCATGGCCTGGAGGCTATTTTGCTAAACGATCTTAAACTTTCCTTGCAATACATTCTGCCTAAACTGTGGCTCACCCGCCTCGCAGGCTGGGGTGCAAGCAAACGCGCAGGCTGGCTGACCAAACTGGTCATCGACCTGTTCGTTAAGTACTACAAGGTCGATATGACAGAGGCGCAAAAGCCAGATACCGCCAGCTATCGCACCTTTAACGACTTCTTTGTTCGCCCGCTGCGTGACGATATCCGCCCGGTGAATACCGACCCGAACGTGCTGGTGATGCCGGCGGATGGCGCAATCAGCCAGCTTGGCCGCATCGAAGACGACAAAATTCTGCAGGCGAAGGGCCACAACTACACGCTGGAAGCCCTGCTCGCCGGTAACTACCAGATGGCGGACCTGTTCCGTAACGGGACCTTCGCGACCACCTATCTGTCGCCGCGCGACTACCATCGTGTGCACATGCCGTGCAACGGTATTCTGCGGGAAATGATTTATGTACCGGGCGATCTGTTCTCGGTAAACCACCTGACGGCGCAGAACGTACCTAACCTGTTCGCGCGTAACGAGCGCGTCATTTGCCTGTTCGATACTGAATTTGGTCCGATGGTGCAGATCCTCGTTGGTGCGACCATCGTCGGCAGCATCGAAACCGTGTGGGCAGGAACAGTGACTCCGCCGCGTGAAGGCATCATCAAACGCTGGACATGGCCTGAAGGCGAGAGCGAAGGCGCCGTAGCACTGCTGAAGGGCCAGGAAATGGGTCGCTTTAAGCTCGGCTCCACCGTTATCAACCTGTTTGCTCCGGGCAAAGTGACCCTTGTTGAGCACCTGCAGAGCATGTCAGCCACGAAACTCGGCCAGCCGCTGGCGGTCTCTACTGAGTTCACCACTCCGGTCGAAGCCGAGCCAGTCGTTGAAGACATTGCCGAACCGATTGTGCAGCCGCAGGCTGACACAATGGTTGAAGAGAGCGCCAGCCCGCTGGCCAATGACAAGAAAGACGAAGGTTAATTCCTGACAAAAGGGTTTCGCCGTGCGCCTGATTATCACTTTCCTGATGGCCTGGAGCCTCAGCCTGGGGGCGTACGCAGCGACGATCCCCGACGCCAGACAGATAACCCAGGAACTGGAGCAGGCAAAAGCGGCAAAACCCGCCCAGCCTGAAACCGTAGAGGCCCTCCAGGCCGCGCTGAATGCGCTTGAGGAGCGAAAAAACTCTCTCGAGCGCACTCAGCAGTATCAGCAGGTTATCGATAACTACCCCAAACTCTCCCAGGCGCTGCGCTCGCAGCTGAATAACCTGCGCGATGAACCTCGCCAGGTCCCGACCGGGCTTTCCAGCGACACGCTGAACCAGGAGATCCTGCAGGTCAGCAGCCAGTTGCTGGAAAAAAGCCGTCTGGCGCAGCAGGAACAGGATCGCGCCCGGGATATTGCCGATTCACTGAACCAACTGCCGCAGCAGCAAACCGACGCTCGTCGTTTACTGAACGAAGTTGAACGCCGTGGCGGTTCGGTCGCCGGGAGCTCGTCGTTAGCTCAGGCACAAAATCTGAATCAACAGGCCGAAGCCGCACGACTGAAAGCACAGGTCGACGAATTAGAACTCGCCCAGCTATCCGCTAACAACCGCCAGGAACTCTCGCGGATGCGCTCAGAGCTTGCGAAAAAGCAGAGCGAACAGCTTGATGCTTACCTGCAGGCGCTGCGTAATCAGCTCAACAGTCAGCGTCAACAGGAAGCTGAGCGCGCGCTGGAAAGCACCGAGCTGCTGGCGGAAAGCAGTGCTAACTTACCTGCCGGTATCGTTAACCAGTTCAAAATCAACCGCGAGCTTTCTGCCGCATTGAACCAGCAGGCCCAGCGGATGGATCTGGTCGCTTCGCAGCAGCGCCAGGCCACGAATCAAACCGTGCAGGTACGCCAGGCCCTGAACACGCTGCGCGAACAGTCGCAGTGGCTGGGGGCTTCAAACCTCGTTGGTGAAACGCTTCGCGCCCAGGTCGCGCGTCTGCCTGAAATGCCGAAACCGCAGCAGCTCGACACCGAGATGGCCCAACTGCGCATCCAGCGTCTGCGTTATGAAGATCAACTGAGTAAGCAGCCGCAGCTGCGCCAGACGCTGCAAGCAGAAGGCACACCGCTGACGGCCGAGCAGAACCGTATTCTCGATGCCCAGCTACGGACCCAGCGCGAACTACTCAATTCTCTTCTCCAGGGCGGTGATACGTTGATCCTCGAGCTGACAAAGCTCAAAGTCTCAAACGGTCAACTGGAAGACGCGCTGAAAGAGGTGAACGAAGCCACTCACCGCTACCTGTTCTGGACCTCTGACGTCAGCCCTATCGGCTTTAGCTGGCCGCTGGAAATTGTTCAGGATCTGCGTCGTCTGATTTCGCTCGACACCTTCAGCCAGCTGGGCAAAGCCTCCGTGATGATGCTGACCAGCAAAGAGACGCTGTTCCCGCTGTTTGGCGCCCTCATTCTGGTTGGCTTCAGTATCAGCTCGCGTAAGCACTTCACCCGCTTCCTGGAGCGTTCCAGCGCCCGGGTTGGTAAAGTCACCCAGGACCACTTCTGGCTGACGCTGCGCACCGTATTCTGGTCGATTCTGGTGGCTTCTCCGCTACCGGTGCTGTGGATGACGCTGGGATATGGTTTGCAGGAGGCCTGGCCCTACCCGCTGGCGGTGGCCATCGGCGACGGCGTGACCGCCACGGTGCCGCTGCTGTGGGTAGTCATGATCTGCGCCACCTTCGCCCGTCCGAATGGCCTCTTCGTGACCCACTTCGGCTGGCCGCGCGATCGCGTAGCGCGGGCGATGCGTTACTACCTGATGAGCATTGGCCTGATTGTGCCGCTGATCATGGCGTTGATGATGTTCGATAACCTCGATGACCGTGAGTTTACCTCCTCACTCGGCCGGTTATGCTTCATTCTCATCTGTGGTGCATTGGCGGTGGTGACGCTAAGCCTGAAACGCGCCGGGATCCCACTGTATGTCGATAAAGAAGGCAGCGGTGATAACCTGCCCAACCGGATGCTGTGGAACCTGCTGATGAGCGCCCCGCTGGCTGCGATGCTGGCTGCGGCGGTTGGTTATCTGGCAACTGCACAGGCTCTGCTCGCTCGTCTGGAAACGTCGGTGGCTATCTGGTTCCTGCTGCTGGTTATCTACCACGTCATTCGCCGCTGGATGCTCATCCAGCGGCGCCGTCTGGCGTTCGATCGTGCGAAGCACCGCCGCGCCGAAATGCTCGCTCAGCGCGCCCGCGGTGAAGAAGACCATCACGCCACCAGCCTTGAAGGCTCGGCGGAGGTGGAAGTCAGCGAGGTCGATCTCGATGCCATCAGCGCCCAGTCCCTGCGGCTGGTTCGTTCCATCCTGATGCTCATCGCGCTGGTCTCAGTGATTGTGCTGTGGTCGGAAATTCATTCCGCTTTCGGCTTCCTTGAGAACATTTCGCTGTGGGACGTTACCTCAACGGTGAAAGGAGTTGAAAGCATTGAGCCCATCACCCTTGGCGCCGTGCTGATTGCTATTCTGGTGTTAATCATCACCACTCAACTGGTGCGCAATATGCCTGCCCTGCTGGAGCTGGCGCTGCTTCAGCATCTCGATCTCACGCCGGGCACCGGCTACGCCATTACCACCATCACCAAATATCTGCTGATGCTGATTGGTGGACTGGTGGGCTTCTCGATGATTGGCATTGAATGGTCGAAGCTGCAGTGGCTGGTCGCGGCACTCGGTGTCGGGCTGGGCTTTGGTTTACAGGAAATCTTCGCCAACTTCATCTCTGGCCTGATTATCCTCTTCGAAAAACCGATTAGGATTGGTGATACGGTGACCATCCGTGACCTGACCGGCAGCGTAACCAAAATCAATACCCGCGCCACCACCATCAGCGACTGGGACCGTAAAGAGATAATCGTGCCGAACAAAGCGTTTATCACCGAGCAGTTCATCAACTGGTCGCTGTCGGATTCGGTGACTCGTGTAGTGCTGACGGTGCCAGCGCCGTCGGACGCGAACAGCGAAGAGGTCACACAGATCCTCTACACCGCCGCCGAGCGCTGCTCGCTGGTGATCGATAACCCGGCACCGGAAGTGTTCCTCGTTGATTTGCAGCAGGGGATCCAGATTTTCGAGCTGCGTATCTACGCCGCTGAAATGGGCCACCGCATGCCGCTGCGTCACGAGATCCACCAACTGATTCTGGCGGGCTTCCGCGAGCATGGTATCGATATGCCGTTCCCGCCGTTCCAGATGCGTCTGGAAACGCTGGGCGGTAAAACGCCGGGGAAAACCATCTCTTCTGCGGGCAGACGCTCAAGAGCGCCGGGGAGTTTATAAGAGACAAGCCCTCTCCCGGACGGGAGAGGGTTAACGCGAGGGGTTACGCGCGATCGACCGTAAAGGCGATCACTTCAGCCAGGCTTTCCGCCCCCAGCGCCAGCATGATCACACGATCCACACCTAACGCCACGCCAGAGCAATCCGGCAGCCCTGCTTTTAATGCTTCCAGCAGGTTGGTATCAATCGGCTGCTGCGGCAGGCCACGAGCGGCGCGCTTGCGGTTATCCTGGTCAAAACGCTGCTGCTGTTCACGGGCATCGGTCAGCTCGTGGAAACCGTTCGCCAGCTCAATACCTTTGTAGTAAACCTCAAAACGCTCCGCAACCCGGTGATCTTCAGTGCTGATCTGCGCCAGAGACGCCTGGCTTGCCGGGAAGTGATACACGCAGACCGGACGGTCTTTGCCGATGTGTGGCTCAACGCCGAACGCAAACAGCATCTGCAGCAGCGTGTCGCGGTCTTCTTCGGTATCGGCAATGTTGCTCAGGTCGAGCTTAGCCGCCACTTCACGCAGCTGTTCTTTATCCGCGGACAGAGGGTCAATTTCCAGATGGCGCTGGAACGCCTGCTGATAGGAGAGGCTCTCTGCCGGCTGGCACTCCAGCACCTGCTGCAGGAAATCATCCACTTCGTTAATCAGGCGATACATGTCGAAGTGCGGACGGTACCACTCCAGCATGGTGAATTCCGGATTGTGATGGCGACCCATCTCTTCATTACGGAAACTACGGCACAGCTGGTATACCGGGCCACAGCCCGCAGCCAGCAGGCGCTTCATGTGATATTCCGGGCTGGTCATCAGGTACAGATTCATCCCCTGAGAATGGCCGGGGCCAACGAAACGGGTCTCAAACGGAACCAGGTTGATATCGGTGACCGTTGCCTGACTCATGCATGGCGTCTCCACCTCCAGTACCCCGCGATCCGCAAAGAAGCGGCGGATTTCCGCCATCACGGCGGCGCGTTTTAGCAGGTTAGGAATGGATGCGCTCGGCTGCCAGGTTGCCGTTTCGCTCATGGTAATTTCTCCGAATTGAAACAAGGGCACGAAGTCTACTCGCAACCGTCCGGACAGACAAATTTTGCACAGAAAATTTTCTCAGCACATTCCCTGATATCAATCCGTGACACGATTCATCAATTAGGGTGATAAATAACGTGACGTAACCGCAAAATAATCGAACACATCAATTTTCCCCTCTTTCCCAAAGGTTATACTGTTTTACCCATAAAGGAGCAGTGGAAACGCTTTCGCCATGGTAACGCCTTAGTCGTCAACTACGCTTGATGAGGCGCATTGCGAAAAAACAATAAACTGGAGGAATGTCGTGCAAACCTTTCAAGCCGATCTTGCCATTATAGGCGCCGGCGGAGCTGGATTACGTGCAGCCATCGCGGCAGCGCAGGCTAATCCCAACGCCAAAATCGCCCTGATCTCTAAAGTCTATCCCATGCGCAGCCATACCGTCGCAGCCGAAGGTGGATCTGCCGCCGTCGCGCAGGATCACGATAGCTTTGAGTATCATTTTCACGATACCGTTGCCGGTGGCGACTGGCTCTGTGAACAGGATGTTGTAGATTATTTCGTGCATCATTGCCCGACGGAAATGACCCAGCTTGAGCAATGGGGTTGCCCGTGGAGCCGTCGTCCTGACGGTAGCGTCAACGTGCGTCGCTTCGGGGGGATGAAAATCGAACGTACGTGGTTTGCCGCCGATAAAACCGGCTTCCACATGCTGCACACGCTGTTCCAGACATCACTCCAGTTTCCACAGATCCAACGCTTTGACGAACATTTTGTCCTCGACATTCTGGTCGATGACGGCCAGGCTCGCGGCCTTGTCGCCATGAACATGATGGAAGGGACGCTGGTACAAATCCGCGCCAACGCGGTGGTAATGGCCACCGGCGGCGCTGGTCGCGTTTATCGCTATAACACCAACGGCGGTATCGTGACCGGCGACGGCATGGGCATGGCGCTCAGCCACGGCGTGCCGCTGCGCGATATGGAATTCGTTCAGTACCACCCAACCGGCCTGCCGGGTTCCGGCATTCTGATGACCGAAGGCTGCCGTGGTGAAGGCGGTATTCTGGTCAACAAAAACGGCTACCGCTATCTGCAGGATTACGGTATGGGCCCGGAAACGCCGCTTGGCGAGCCGAAGAACAAATACATGGAACTTGGTCCGCGCGACAAAGTATCCCAGGCCTTCTGGCACGAGTGGCGCAAAGGCAACACCATCCCGACCCCGCGCGGCGACGTGGTCTACCTCGACCTGCGTCACCTGGGCGAGAAGAAACTGCTTGAGCGTCTGCCGTTCATCTGCGAACTGGCAAAAGCCTACGTCGGCGTGGATCCGGTGAAAGAGCCGATTCCGGTACGTCCGACCGCGCACTACACCATGGGCGGTATTGAAACCGATCAGCATTGCGAAACCCGCATTAAAGGGCTGTTCGCCGTGGGTGAGTGTTCATCCGTTGGTCTGCACGGTGCTAACCGCCTCGGCTCTAACTCACTGGCAGAACTGGTGGTCTTCGGCCGCATGGCGGGTGAACAAGCCATGGAGCGCGCCTCCGTTGCCGGGGAAGCCAACAGCGCGGCCCTCGACGCGCAGGTCGTTGACGTTGAAAACCGCCTGAAAGCGCTGGTGAATCAGGAAGGTAACGAAAACTGGTCGAAGATCCGCGACGAAATGGGTCTTTCTATGGAAGAAGGCTGCGGTATCTATCGTACGCCGGAGCTGATGCAGAAAACCATCGACAAGCTGGCAGAGCTGCAGGAACGCTTCAAGCGCGTACGCATCACCGACACTTCCAGCGTCTTCAACACCGACCTGCTGTACACCATTGAGCTGGGTCACGGCCTGAACGTTGCCGAATGTATGGCGCACTCCGCCATGGCGCGTAAAGAGTCCCGTGGGGCGCACCAGCGCCTGGACGAAGGCTGCACCGAGCGTGACGACGTCAATTTCCTGAAGCACACCCTCGCCTTCCACAACGCAGATGGTTCGCTTCGCCTCGACTACAGCGACGTGAAGATCACCACCCTGCCGCCAGCAAAACGCGTGTACGGTGCTGAAGCGGAAGCGGCCGAGAAGAAGGAGAAGGCCAATGGCTGAGATGAAAAACCTGAAAGTTGAGATTGTGCGCTACAACCCGGAAGTGGACTCCGCACCGCACAGCGCTTTCTATGAAGTCCCTTACGATGAGCAAACCTCACTGCTGGATGCCCTGGGCTACATCAAAGATAACCTGGCCCCGGACCTGAGCTATCGCTGGTCGTGCCGTATGGCTATCTGCGGCTCCTGCGGCATGATGGTCAACAAAGTGCCTAAGCTCGCCTGTAAGACCTTCCTGCGCGATTACACCAACGGCCTCAAGGTTGAGGCGCTGGGTAATTTCCCGATCGAACGCGATCTGGTGGTCGACATGACCCACTTTATCGAAAGTCTGGAAGCGATTAAGCCGTACATCATCGGCAACCCGCGTACACCGGATCAGGGTCCGAACATCCAGACCCCGGCGCAGATGGCGAAGTATCACCAGTTCTCCGGCTGCATCAACTGCGGTCTGTGCTACGCCGCCTGCCCGCAGTTTGGTCTTAATCCTGAGTTTATCGGCCCGGCGGCCATTACCCTGGCGCATCGTTACAACGAAGACAACCGCGACCACGGTAAGAAGGAGCGTATGGCGCAGCTTAACGGTCAGAACGGCGTGTGGAGCTGTACCTTTGTGGGCTTCTGCTCTGAGGTATGCCCGAAACACGTCGATCCGGCTGCCGCCATTCAGCAGGGTAAAGTCGAAAGTTCGAAAGACTTTCTTATCGCTACCCTGAAACCACGCTAAGGAGTGCACTATGACGACTAAACGCAAAGCGTATGTACGGCCAATGCCGGCTACCTGGTGGAAGAGTCTGCCTTTCTATCGCTTCTATATGCTGCGTGAAGGTACAGCGGTGCCAACAGTCTGGTTCAGTCTGCTGTTGATTTACGGTCTGTTTGCCCTGAAGCATGGTCCGGAGTCCTGGACTGGCTTCGTTGGTTTTCTGCAAAACCCGGTGGTGGTTATCCTGAACCTCATCACCCTTGCAGGTGCGCTGCTGCATACCAAAACCTGGTTCGAACTGGCGCCGAAAGCCGCAAACATTATTGTTAAAGGCGAGAAAATGGGTGCCGGCCCTGTCATTAAAGGGCTGTGGGCTGTCACGATCGTTGTGACCGTTGTCATCCTGTTTGTCGCGCTGTTCTGGTAAGGAGGCCAAAGTGATCAATCCAAATCCAAAGCGTTCGGATGAACCCGTATTCTGGGGGATGTTTGGCGCGGGCGGCATGTGGGGAGCCATCATTGCACCGGTGATTGTGCTGCTGGTAGGTATTTTGCTACCGCTGGGACTTTTCCCGGGCGATGCGCTGGGCTATGACCGCGTGCTGGCATTTGCCCAGAGCTTTATTGGCCGTGTGTTCATCTTCCTGATGATCGTGCTGCCGTTGTGGTGCGGCTTACACCGTATCCACCACGCGATGCATGACCTGAAAATCCACGTTCCTAACGGTAAGTGGGTATTCTACGGCCTGGCGGCTATCCTGACGGTCGTCACGCTGGTCGGCGTTATCTTCCTGTAATGCAGAAGCCCTCTTAGCCGCACGGCTAAGAGGGCTTTTTTTCGCAAGTCCCCTGTTTTTTTCCTGCCACGCTCTACACTTAGCTTAAAACCCTGCAAGGAAGATATCATGCGTCTGATGCCTGGTATTGCTATGGTGGTTGCTGCGTTATTGCTGGCGGCCTGCAGTTCCCCAATTCCCCCCGCTGGCGTCACCGTCGTTACGCCGTTCAACACACAACGCTACCTCGGCACCTGGTATGAAATAGCCCGTCTCGACCACAGTTTTGAAAGCGGCCTTGAAAACGTCACCGCCACCTACAGCCTGCGTGATGATGGCGGTCTGAACGTGCTGAATAAGGGCTATAACCCCGATCGTGGCATGTGGCAAAAAACGGATGGTGTTGCGTACTTCACCGGTTCAACAAACGTTGCCGCCCTTAAGGTGTCGTTTATCGGCCCCTTCTACGGCGGGTATAACGTGATTGGGCTGGATAAAAACTACCAGCATGCGCTGGTCTGTGGGCCGGATCGCGACTATCTGTGGATCCTTGCCCGCACACCGACCATTTCCGCAGAAATGAAGCAGGTGCTACTGGCAAGCGCGACCCGGCAGGGGTTTGACGTCAGTAAGCTAATTTGGGTGAAACAGACGCGTTAGTGCGTGCTGAGCTTCAGGCCAATGATGCCGGCGACGATCAGCGCCAGGCTTGCGATACGCGCGACGCTCGCGGACTCACCCAACAGCAGGATCCCGGTGATGGCGGCCCCAACGGCACCGATACCTGTCCACACCGCATACGCGGTGCCAACGGGCAGGCTTTTCATCGCCCAGGAGAGCAACGCAACGCTCGCAATCATCGCGACCGCAGTGATAACGCTTGGGACGAGACGGCTAAAACCATGGGTGTATTTCAGGCCAACGGCCCAGACGACTTCAAGAAGACCAGCAACAACTAAGATTAACCAGGACATACGGACTCCAGTGTGGGGCCGTCCCCGGTGAGTGATACGCTTACAGGTCGTCCCGTAAGGTCTTTGGAAAAGTTATTCTACTCAAAGGGTCAGCAGATTCAAGACGTTTGACTTAAGTCACCCGTTAGCTATTTTTATTCCGCGAAATAAGCCCGTTTAGCGGCTCACATCGCGCCTTCATTCGCTTTATGGCTTCTTTATGATGAAAGTTTAGCGCGCTAGTCACGCTCATTTCATGACGAAAGCATCATGTATAAAACTCTCATTATTGACCGTTGCCATTTCAGCCGATGTGGGCTGGAGTCCTGGCTCAGACAGGTCGATTTGTTCGCATCTGCAGTATCCGTCACCAGCCTCAGCAGTCTGTTGTCGGCAAAAGAACACATCGAAATGTGGCAACCGCATGTGATTATTGCCGACCTCTGTGGATTCACCACCGAATTGCAACAGCTCCCCTGGCTCGTCTCCATTCTGAGCCACGCCTGGCCTCGGGCACGCCTGATCCTCTTTCAGGAGCATCTGCCTGCGGGCGAAGAAATGCACGATAACGCCTGGGCGCAACTCAACAAAAATATCGCGCTGGCGGACCTTGCTAACGTTATCGACGCTGCATTCCGCTCAAGCCCGGGGGCGAATCATCACCGCATTGTCACACCGCTGCTAACCCGCCAGGAAGAGAAAGTGCTGTCACTGTGGATGGAGGGGACAAACCATAACACCATCGCCCGCCTGATGAATATCAACGGTAAAACGGTATACACCTACAAAAGAAATATCCGCCTGAAACTGAAAATGGAAAATCGTTTCTCCCCATTTTTAGCCGTGACTGATAAAGCCGGATAACGGCACGGCCTTATTGCCGCACCGTCGATGTCGCAATTACTGCTGCGCTTTTGTTGCTGCACCAGAAATTACGCTACCACCTTCAGAAATATCCTGACCGACACCACGAGTGGTATTACACGCTGTCAGCACTGAAGAAAGCACCAGTACAGAAAAGATCGCCGCAATTGTTTTCTTAATCATACTATCTTCCTTATTTTGCCAGTGATATTTGTGTATAGCTTTTTAAGCATAGACAAAATCCGGGAAGGAAGTGGGAAAGGCGGGATTTTTAAGAACAGGCGCAGCAGGACTGCCGCGCCTGGTAAGCATCACATAAAGCGGGGATTACTTCACGCGAGAAACGTATTCACCAGAGCGGGTGTCAACTTTGATGACTTCACCGATCTGTACGAACAGCGGAACTTTAACCACAGCACCGGTGCTCAGGGTCGCTGGTTTACCGCCAGTACCTGCGGTATCACCTTTCAGGCCTGGGTCGGTTTCAACGATTTCCAGCTCAACGAAGTTCGGCGGAGTCACGGAGATAGGCTGACCGTTCCACAGGGTCACGATGCACTCAGCCTGATCCAGCAGCCATTTCGCGTTATCACCAACGGCTTTCTCATCAGCAGCCAGCTGCTCGAAAGTTTCGTTGTTCATGAAGTGGTAGAATTCGCCGTCGTTGTACAGGAAGGTCAGGTTCATATCTACAACGTCTGCGCCTTCAGCGGAGTCGGTAGACTTGAAGGTTTTCTCGACGCGAGTACCGGTCAGCAGGCGACGCAGCTTAACGCGTGCGAATGCCTGGCCTTTACCAGGTTTAACGAATTCACTGGCTTCAACCGCGTACGGTTCGCCGTCCATCATGATTTTAAGACCAGCACGAAAATCGTTGCTATAGTAAGTCGCCATAAGGCCCTCTGAAATTGTAAAATGGTAGCTAAGCCACAAAATGGCGCATATTGTAACCCTAAATACCCCATCCAGAGAAGATTGGTTAGTGCAACTTGCCGATGTTCTCACCGATCCGGATGAACTATTGCGTCTTCTGAATATAGACGCTGATGAAAATTTGCTCGCTGGCCGGGAGGCAAAACGCCTTTTCCCGCTGCGCGTTCCGCGTGCGTTTGTCGCACGAATGGAAAAAGGCAATCCCAACGATCCTCTTTTACGTCAGGTGCTTACCTCGCAAGAAGAGTTCATCGCCGCCCCCGGATTCTCGACAGACCCGCTGGAAGAACAGCACAGCGTGGTGCCAGGATTGCTGCACAAATACCGCAACCGCGCTCTGCTGCTGGTCAAAGGCGGATGTGCGGTAAATTGTCGTTATTGCTTCCGCCGTCACTTTCCGTACAGCGAAAACCAGGGCAATAAACGCAACTGGCAAAGCGCGATGGAGTACGTTCGTGCTCATCCGGAGCTTGATGAGATCATTTTTTCCGGTGGCGACCCGCTGATGGCGAAAGACCATGAGCTGGACTGGCTGATAAGCGAGCTGGAATCCATCGAACACGTTAAACGTTTACGTATCCACTCGCGTCTGCCCATTGTCATTCCGGCGCGCATCACGGATACGCTGGCGTCGCGTTTTGCCCGTTCAAGGCTGCAGATCCTGCTGGTTAATCATATCAACCACGCCAATGAGATTGACGAGGACTTCCGCAACGCGATGCAGCGTTTGCGGCAGGCTGACGTGACGCTGCTGAACCAGAGCGTGCTGCTGCGCGGAGTGAACGATAACGCGCAGACCCTCGCCGACCTCAGTAATGCCTTATTTGATGCCGGCGTAATGCCCTATTACCTGCACGTGCTGGATAAAGTCCAGGGTGCGGCGCATTTCCTTGTGTCCGACGATGAGGCCCGCACCATTGTCCGGGAATTGCTGACGCTGATTTCCGGTTATCTGGTTCCGAGACTGGCGCGAGAAATTGGCGGCGAGCCGAGCAAGACACCGCTGGATCTTATGCTTCGCCAGCAATAACAAGTAAACAAATTAAAAGGCATTAATATATTCATGGCTAAGATAAATATCTTAGCCATAATTTTATTTGGCATTAATACATGATGTGTTATTTTACCAATCCGTTATTCATTACCAATTTATAATCTCACTCTATATATAACACCTACATTATTTAATAAAGTAATGTTCAGGGAGTATTACATGTCATTATTGATAAAAGGGATCAACACCGGTGTTATTTGTCACGGTAATCATTTTCTGGCTCTTGCGCTCAAAATTAAACACCAACAGAATAAAGAGGCGTCTTTTTTCCTTCCGGCACTGGTTCTAAGAGATCTCCTCATTGCCCTGGAGTACCGCCTCTGGCAGCATGCAGCGGAGTCACCCACCGCGCAAGAACAACGCCTGCACGACAAGCGGCGTGAAGCCAAAAAACTGCGCGCTCACGTTCCTGCTATTACCGCAGAAGAGCTGAGCCACGCCGATATTCAGCGACGTGTTGCTGCTGTTACACTCGTTGCCAGCGAATCCACTCATCTGCTGTTCACCTTTACGCTGAACAATGGGCGCGTCGTTGAAATACGGGTTGAGGAGAATCAGATTGAGGTATTAATCATCGCAATGATTCAGGCGATAAATAATGCCGGAATGCACGAACTGGCGCTTCGCCTTTCTTCCTTACTGGATTTTCTGCCACTGTATGATATCGAATGTCGGTCAGCCGGTTCGCTGGAATACGACAGCTATGATCAACCCGCGTGGAAACACCGCTTATTTACCCGCTATCTCGCGCTGGTTTACCGTTACAGCGACGACGCCGGTGATATACAAACCAGCGGAGCCGTTATCAAAACCCGAAGCACGTCGGGATCTGAAGAAACCAAAGCGATTTCACGCCGGTTAATGAATTTCAGCCCACGGCTCGGGAAGCTCAAAGGACGCCCCTGTCAGGTATATATCCGGGAAATGAAAGTCACACATCAGGAGATGCTCTCACGAGAGCAATGTCTGGAAGCCGTACATCAGCTGCAGCGGCAGGTTTCGCGCAATCCGCGATAGCTTCGTTCTTCCTGCGCCCCCTGAACGAGGGCGCATGGTATCAGCAGTAGTGCATCAGTTCGGGCACTTATAGACCTGACCCACCATTTCGCTGTCGGTCGGGACAAAGCTTGAGAGCATGCCCTGCGTTGGGCTGCTGACGCCATAAATCACGTTGCCGCCCATGGCTGCCGCCTGGTTACGCAGCGCATTCGCCGCGCCACGCATGGAACCACCCTCTTCGCCATGCTGGCCAGAGAGCCAGTTACCTTGTGTACCGCTCGCAGTACCTAACAGCTGGCACTGCGCTGCGGGTTTTTCTTCTACGAAGCGAACATTCTGTCCGCCTGCGGACAGCTCGGTTGTAGAGCTGCAACCTGCCAGCAGCAATGCTGCACCGACGATCCCTGCAGAGACTTTTACGCGCATGTTATTCCTCGTTATCACTGTGCTGGACACACTTGTCCGTGTGAACGTTATACTAAAAAGATGACGAAAAGAAAAACCCCCGGACATCTCTGCCCGGGGGTTTCTTTATTTCTATGCGGTATAGCGCACGATTACATCATGCCGCCCATGCCGCCCATGCCGCCCATACCACCGGCAGCACCTAAGTCAGGAGCATCGCCTTTAGGCAGGTCGGTTACCATGCACTCGGTGGTGATCATCAGGCCAGCAACGGAAGCGGCGTACTGCAGAGCAGAACGAGTCACTTTAGTTGGGTCCAGGATACCCATGTCGATCATGTTACCGTATTCTTCAGTCGCGGCGTTGTAACCGTAGTTACCTTCGCCCGCTTTCACGTTGTTCGCCACTACAGACGGCTCTTCACCGGCGTTAGCAACGATCTGACGCAGCGGAGCTTCCATTGCGCGCAGCGCAACTTTGATACCCACGTTCTGGTCTTCGTTCTGAGCGGTCAGGCCAGCGATTTTCGCTGCAACGCGAACCAGCGCCACGCCACCACCAGCAACCACGCCTTCTTCTACTGCGGCACGGGTTGCGTGCAGCGCATCGTCAACGCGGGCTTTTTTCTCTTTCATTTCAACTTCAGTTGCTGCACCAACTTTGATAACTGCAACGCCGCCAGCCAGTTTAGCTACGCGCTCCTGCAGTTTTTCACGGTCGTAGTCAGAAGTTGCTTCTTCAATCTGCTTACGGATCTGAGCAACACGGCCCTGAATCGCCGCTTCTTCACCCACGCCATCGATGATGGTGGTGGTGTCTTTGTTAATCAGCACACGTTTCGCCTGACCCAGGTCTTCCAGAGTCGCTTTTTCCAGCTCCATACCGATCTCTTCAGAGATAACGGTACCACCGGTCAGGGTCGCGATATCCTGCAGCATCGCTTTACGACGGTCGCCGAAGCCCGGAGCTTTAACAGCTGCAACCTTCACGATACCGCGCATGGTGTTAACCACCAGCGTCGCCAGCGCTTCGCCTTCAACGTCTTCCGCGATGATAACCAGCGGTTTGCCTGCTTTCGCAACGGCTTCCAGAACTGGCAGCATTTCACGGATGTTGGAGATTTTTTTGTCAGCCAGCAGGATGAACGGGCTTTCCAGCTCAACAGCACCAGTTTCTGGCTTGTTGATGAAGTAAGGGGACAGGTAGCCACGGTCGAACTGCATACCTTCAACCACGTCCAGTTCGTCTTCCAGACCGGTACCGTCTTCAACGGTGATAACGCCTTCTTTACCAACTTTATCCATCGCTTCAGCGATCAGTTTACCTACGGTTTCGTCGGAGTTAGCGGAAATGGTACCAACCTGAGCAATGGCTTTGGAGTCAGAGCACGGTACGGACAGCGCTTTCAGTTCTTCAACAGCAGCAACGACAGCTTTGTCGATACCACGTTTCAGGTCCATCGGGTTCATGCCCGCAGCAACGGCTTTCAGGCCTTCAGCGATGATGGACTGTGCCAGTACGGTTGCGGTGGTGGTACCGTCGCCTGCAGCGTCGTTCGCTTTAGAGGCAACTTCTTTCACCATCTGCGCGCCCATGTTTTCGAACTTATCTTCCAGCTCGATTTCACGTGCTACGGAAACACCATCTTTGGTGATGGTCGGCGCACCGAAAGATTTATCCAGAACCACGTTACGGCCTTTCGGGCCCAGGGTCACTTTCACTGCGTCTGCCAGTACGTTAACGCCGCGCAGCATTTTCACACGAGCGTCGTTACCGAATTTTACGTCTTTAGCTGCCATGTTCTTGTTTCCTCAAAATTCGTACAGTTTCGTGCGTAAATTACGCTTCAACAATTGCCAGGATGTCGCTTTCGGACATGATCAACACTTCTTCATTGTCGATCTTCTCGGATTTCACGCCGTAACCGTCGTTGAAAATCACGATGTCACCAACTTTAACGTCCAGCGGCTGCACGGTTCCGTTTTCCAGGATGCGGCCCTTACCGACAGCGATGATTTCGCCACGAGTTGATTTTGCTGCCGCAGAACCGGTCAGAACGATGCCGCCAGCAGATTTGGTTTCAACTTCTTTACGTTTGACGATCACACGATCATGTAACGGACGAATACTCATTGATAGCTCTCCTTTGAGAAAGTCATTATCAGTTATGGGTGACGCCGGTCCGCATACGGTATTCCGGCTAGTGCTCTGAGAGATGGGGATGGGTTTTTCCGCCTTCAAGGGGGAGAATTAAAAAAAATTTACTCCCCGGGTATAAGGCATTAACGATCGTCTTTATGATCCAGACGATCGCGCTCGTCGTCTTTGCGCTGATACTCACCGTCAAACGTGTTCCCACCCTGGTCTGCGCCGTTGAATCCACCACCCGACATGCTGGTGAAACGCAGGTGCGGCATCAGCTTCACCGTCAGGTGATTTTGCACCGGCGGTAACAACAAAAGCAGGCCGAGGAAGTCAGTGAAGAAGCCCGGTAACAGCAGCAGGATGCCAGCGATGATGATAGACACGCTTTTGATCATCTCAGAGGCCGGGTTCTCACCCGCCGCCATTTTCTGCTGCATCAGCACAAAATTCTTGAAGCCCTGGTTACGCACCAGCGACATACCGATAATCGACGTGAAAATAACCAGCAGCAGGGTCAGCAGAACGCCCAGCACGTGCGCGACCTGGATAAAAATCGAGATCTCGACGTAAACGTATAAAAAAACAGCAATAAGTGGTATCCAGCGCACTGGCTTCTCCTTTAGGGGCAGCGGCGCTTGCGCCACTGCAGGTATAGGTTTGCGATTCGCATACCTGGAAAGTGGGGGTAAAACGCCAGTTTTCAATCAGAGGACAGAGTTATTTTTAGCAATAATCAGAAAGCGGTGACGTATTTCACAGATTAATAATTCTTATGCGAATCTGGGCTGAATAAGTGATCCAGATTACTGCAATTCGCTATCATCAGCATATGATCGTGGGCACCGGGCCGGTTAAGGAAATAATCTTCGGTCAGAAAATATGCATAACCCCAGATGTTCTGTGTATTGGGTGAAATCATTGGCAGCTTGAAAAAGAAGGTTCACATGTTAAACAACATTCGTATCGAAGAAGACTTGTTGGGTACCAGGGAAGTTCCAGCGGACGCGTACTACGGTGTCCACACTCTTAGAGCGATTGAAAACTTCTACATCAGCAACAGCAAAATCAGCGATATCCCTGAGTTTGTACGTGGCATGGTGATGGTTAAGAAAGCCGCTGCGCTGGCTAACAAGGAACTGCAAACCATTCCTAAGAGCATCGCGAACGCCATTATTGCCGCATGTGACGAAGTCCTGAACAATGGAAAATGCATGGATCAGTTCCCGGTTGACGTCTATCAGGGCGGCGCGGGCACTTCCGTGAATATGAACACCAACGAAGTACTGGCAAACATCGGCCTGGAGCTGATGGGTCATCAGAAAGGTGAATACCAATATCTGAACCCGAACGACCACGTGAACAAATGCCAGTCCACGAACGATGCCTACCCGACCGGCTTCCGTATCGCCGTTTACGCCTCCGTCGTTAAACTGGTTGATGCTATCAACCAACTGGGCGATGGCTTCCAGCGTAAAGCGGTCGAATTCCAGGACATCCTGAAAATGGGTCGTACCCAGCTGCAGGACGCGGTCCCGATGACCCTCGGTCAGGAATTCCACGCGTTTAACGTTCTGCTGAACGAAGAAACCAAAAACCTGCTGCGCACTTCCGAACTGCTGCTCGAAGTGAACCTCGGCGCGACCGCTATCGGTACACGTCTGAACACCCCGGACGGCTATCAGCAGCTGGCAGTACAGAAACTGGCGGAAGTGAGCAACCTGGCGGTCGTTCCGGCAGAAGACCTGATCGAAGCGACCTCTGACTGCGGCGCCTACGTGATGGTACACAGCGCCCTGAAACGCCTGGCGGTGAAACTGTCTAAGATCTGTAACGATCTGCGTCTGCTCTCTTCCGGTCCGCGTGCGGGTCTGAACGAAATCAACCTGCCAGAGCTGCAGGCCGGTTCTTCCATCATGCCAGCTAAAGTGAACCCGGTAGTACCAGAAGTGGTGAACCAGGTTTGCTTCAAAGTCATCGGCAACGACACTACCGTGACCATGGCTTCTGAAGCCGGTCAGCTGCAGTTGAACGTAATGGAGCCGGTGATTGGCGAAGCGATGTTTGAGTCTATCCACATCCTGACCAACGCCTGCTACAACCTGCTCGAAAAATGCATTAACGGCATTACCGCGAACAAAGAAGTTTGCGAAGGTTATGTCTACAACTCGATTGGTATCGTCACCTACCTGAACCCGTTCATCGGTCACCACAACGGCGATATCGTCGGCAAGATCTGTGCCGAAACCGGTAAGAGCGTGCGTGAAGTGGTGCTGGAGCGCGGGCTGTTAACCGAAGCAGAACTGGATGACATCTTCTCTCCACAAAACCTGATGCATCCGGCCTATAAAGCAAAACGTTATACAGATGAAAATGAACAGTAGCAGTCGTTCAGGTTAAACTGAAAAAAGGCATGCCAGCAATGGCATGCCTTTTTCACTTTTATTGGATACCAAAACACAACATTTAATTATCCAACGTTCAACAATCAAGGAAGCAGTTTATGATAATCATCGAGCTTATCATCGTATTAGCGGCGATATTTGTGGGCGCCAGGCTAGGGGGTATTGGCATCGGCTACGCCGGTGGGCTGGGGGTTTTAGTTCTGGCACTCATTGGCGTCAAACCGGGGAATATTCCCTTTGACGTGATTTCCATCATCATGGCCGTTATCGCCGCTATCTCTGCGATGCAGGTAGCAGGCGGTCTCGACTATCTCGTTAATCAAACAGAAAAACTGCTGCGCAGGAACCCGAAATACATCACCATTCTTGCGCCGATTGTGACTTACTTCCTGACGATTTTCGCAGGTACCGGGAACATCTCCCTGGCTACGCTGCCGGTTATCGCTGAAGTTGCGAAAGAACAAGGCATTAAGCCGTGCCGTCCGCTCTCAACGGCGGTGGTCTCGGCGCAGATTGCCATTACCGCCTCGCCTATCTCTGCGGCGGTGGTCTACATGTCATCCGTAATGGAAGGCCACGGTGTCAGCTACATTCATCTGCTGTCGGTCGTTATTCCGTCCACGCTGCTGGCCGTGCTGCTGATGTCCTTCCTGGTCACCATGCTGTTTAACTCAAAACTGTCTGACGATCCGGTGTACCTCAAGCGCCTGGAAGAAGGCCTGATTGAGCTGCGCGGTGAGAAGCAGATCGAAATTAAACCGCGTGCCAAACTGTCGGTACTGCTGTTCCTGCTGGGCGTGGTGTGCGTGGTCATTTATGCCATCGTCAACAGCCCGAGCCTGGGCCTGGTTGCCACCCCGCTGATGAACACCACTAACGCTATCCTCATCATCATGCTGAGCGTGGCGACGCTGACCACCATCTTCTGCGGCGTTGAACCTGACGTCATCCTCAACTCCAGTACCTTTAAAGCCGGTATGAGCGCCTGTATTTGTATTCTCGGCGTGGCGTGGCTTGGCGATACCTTCGTATCTGCCAACATCGACTGGATTAAAGAAACCGCAGGTGCCGTGATCCAGGGTCATCCGTGGCTGCTGGCGGTGATCTTCTTCTTCGCGTCTGCGCTGCTGTACTCTCAGGCGGCTACCGCGAAGGCGCTGATGCCGATGGCGCTGGCGCTGAACGTCTCTCCGCTGACCGCAGTGGCTTCTTTCGCCGCGGTATCTGGTCTGTTCATTCTGCCAACCTACCCAACGCTGGTAGCGGCGGTACAGATGGATGACACCGGTACCACTCGAATCGGCCGTTTCGTCTTTAACCACCCGTTCTTTATTCCGGGCACCATGGGCGTTGTTTTCTCCGTGTGCTTCGGTTTCCTGTTAGGCAGCGTTATGCTGTAACCACTCACAGCGGGGCGTGCAAACGCCCCGTTTGCTCAGTTTTACATCTCACCGCTAACCCGTTTCACCACCCGCTGTTATAGTATCTCCTTTCTCTTTCTGGCCATTTTTACTGATGAGGTGTCCATGTCTGACGAAAATACTCAGGTTGTTGTTGTACTTTGTACCGCTCCCGATGAAGCCAGCGCTCAGGATCTGGCCGCGAAAGTGCTCGCTGAAAAGCTTGCCGCCTGCGTCACCATCCTGCCGGGCGCGACGTCGCTCTACTACTGGGAGGGGAAGCTCGAACAGGAATATGAAGTGCAGATGATCCTCAAAACCAATATCGCGTGCCAGCAGGCGCTGCTGGACTGCCTGAAGTCACATCACCCTTATCAGACCCCAGAATTACTGGCTTTGCCTGTCACCCACGGAGATAACGATTACCTCTCATGGCTCAACGCATCATTACGCTGATTCTGCTGCTGTGCAGTACTTCCGCCTTTGCCGGACTATTTGACGCTCCCGGGCGCTCGACGTTTGTTCCGGCAGACCAGGCCTTTGCCTTCGATTTCCAGCAAAACCAGAACGATTTGACGCTGAGCTGGCACATCAAAGAGGGTTACTACCTCTACCGCCAGCAGATCAAAGTGACTCCGGCAGACGCCAGTATTGCTCCTCTGCAACTGCCAAAAGGAGAGTGGCATGAAGACGAGTTTTACGGCAAAAGCGAAATCTACCGCCAGCGCCTGAACCTGCCACTGACCGTGACTCAGGCAGCAAAAGGCGGCACGCTGACCGTGGTGTATCAGGGCTGTGCCGACGCCGGTTTCTGCTACCCACCGGAGAGCAAAACCGTTCCGCTGAGTGAAGTGACGGCAATAGCTACGGTAAATCCCTCTTTCTCCTCAGGGGAGCCCGCTGGTGCAACGCCTCCGACCGGGGTAAAGGGCGATGAGCACACCAGCCTCCCCTTCACCGCCCTGTGGGCGCTGCTGATTGGCATTGGGATCGCCTTCACCCCCTGCGTCCTGCCGATGTATCCGCTGATCTCCGGCATCGTGCTCGGCGGCAAGCAGCGTCTCTCTACTGGCCGCGCCCTGCTGCTGGCGTTTATCTACGTGCAGGGGATGGCGCTCACCTATACCGCACTTGGTCTGGTGGTTGCCGCCGCGGGGCTACAGTTCCAGGCCGCACTTCAGCACCCTTATGTGCTGATTGGCCTGTCGGTGGTGTTTATCCTGCTGGCGCTGTCGATGTTTGGCCTGTTCTCGCTGCAGCTGCCTTCATCCCTGCAGACCCGACTGACCCTGATGAGCAACCGCCGGCAGGGCGGCTCTGCGGGCGGCGTGTTTGCGATGGGTGCCATTGCCGGGCTTATCTGCTCTCCCTGCACCACCGCGCCGCTGAGCGCCATTCTGCTCTATATTGCCCAGAGTGGTAATCTGTGGCTCGGCGGCGGTACGCTATACCTGTACGCGCTGGGTATGGGCCTGCCACTTATCCTGGTCACCGTGTTTGGTAATCGCCTGCTGCCGAAGTCCGGGCCGTGGATGGCGCACGTCAAAACCGCCTTTGGCTTTGTCATTCTCGCGCTGCCGGTGTTCCTGCTGGAGCGCATTCTCGGGGATACGTGGGGGCTGCGACTGTGGTCGATGCTTGGCGTCGCCTTCTTCGCCTGGGCGTTTATCACTTCACTCAACGTCAGCCGACCCTGGATGCGGCTTCTGCAAATCATTCTGCTGGCGGCTGCGTTTATTAGCGCCCGTCCGCTGCAGGACTGGGCGTTTGGCGCGCCTCAGGCCGCGACTCAGCAGCACCTGAACTTCACCACCATCCGCACGCCAGAAGAGCTGGATAAAGCGCTTGCCAGCGCCCAGGGGAAACCGGTAATGCTCGATCTCTACGCCGACTGGTGCGTAGCCTGTAAAGAGTTCGAGAAATACACCTTCAGCGATGCAAACGTGCAACAGCAGTTAAAAAATACGCTTTTACTGCAGGCCGATGTCACCAAAAACGGGCCGCAGGATGTCGCCCTGCTGAAGCACCTGCAGGTGCTGGGGCTGCCCACCATCCTGTTCTTTAATCAGGCTGGCGAAGAACTACCGGCGCATCGGGTGACGGGTTTCATGGACGCCGGGGCATTTGCCGCGCATTTGCAGAAACTGCCGCAGTAAACAACAATTTTGAGTGGGAAATGTGGAGGAATACATCGTGCAACGTGAAGACGTACTGGGAGAAGTCCTGCAATTACTTGAGACCAAAGGAATTGCCAGCACCACGCTTGAGATGGTGGCCGAACACGTCAATTATCCTCTCGAAGAGATAACCCGTTTCTGGCCGGATAAAGAGGCGCTGCTGTACGACGCACTGCGCTTTCTCAGCCAGCAGGTAGACGTCTGGCGCCGCCAGCTGCTGCTGAACGAAGAGCTGAGCGTGGAGCAGAAGCTGATGGCGCGTTACAACGCCCTGACCGAATGCGTCAGCAACAAGCGCTACCCGGGCTGTCTGTTCATTGCTGCCTGTACGTTTTATCCGGATCCAGAGCATCCGGTGCATCAACTGGCGGACCAGCAAAAACGTGCCGCCCACGACTGCACCCATGAGCTGCTGACGCAGCTCGAAATCGACGATCCGGCGATGGTCGCAAAGCAGATGGAGCTGATTCTTGAAGGGTGTTTAAGCCGCATGCTGGTGAAACGCAGCCAGGCCGACGTAGATACCGCGCGTCGTCTGGCGGAAGATATTCTGCGTTTTGCCCAGTGCCGCCAGGGCGGCGCGCTGACCTGATCGATATGAAAATGGTGCATTGTCGGTCAAACTGCCGCAAAGTTAAGCAAACGCACCATTTTTAAGGAAATTTGGTTGACGACTGGGGCTGATTACGGTTTAATTCGCCCCGTTGCCCGGATAGCTCAGTCGGTAGAGCAGGGGATTGAAAATCCCCGTGTCCTTGGTTCGATTCCGAGTCCGGGCACCACTTATTCCAGAAAAACCAGCCTACGGGCTGGTTTTTTGCTTCCTGCTTCCCGCATCATAAAACCTTTCCCTCACCGAGAAAATCCAGAGACTCTCAACCAGGTCTTTTAACGTGACCATCAACATCATCAGATAAAGTATGCACCAGCATCCCCCGAATTCCAATGGTCTCCGCCACCTGGATAACCCGTAATCCGGCATCGCTAACCAGTACTCGCCCTATTCCCTGAGCTCGTAGCGACTGATGTACTGCGAGACGCCCCAACTCAATCACCGGGATAAGCTCTGACATATTGCGACTAAAATCCCCCGACGCATTGCTTATGGTAACGGCACTGAAGGCTAACGAGTAGTAGACGACAACTTCAGCATCGCGGTGACAGCACACAAACGTGCGGGAAGCCCCTGTGAGCGAAAGGTACTGCCAGCCGTGGCAGGCTGCAAGTGGCTTATTGCTGAAATAACAGGGCGCTACCCCAATCTGGAAACCTTCCCGCAAATCCCACTTTTTGTCATTAATAACGGCTCTGCTACCACTAATATTGATTGAGCGGTCAATCGACCACGTTGGTTTTCATTCTGTTCGCAGTGAAACCAAAACCCGTCAACGTTCTGGAGTCCATGTTATGCACAGTCGCCTTGAGGATCATCAGCAAATTAACGCGCTTATCACGGGCTGGATGCACCGCGATCTCGGGGAATGGGAACAGCTTCGCAACCTGTTTCACCCGGATGGCACTATCGAAATCACCTGGTTTGAAGGGCTTGCCAGCGATTTTGTTGATGGTTCAATGCGGATGGGAAAATCGGACCTGCGCACCAAACACCTGATCGCCACCCCGATGGTGACCTTTAATGCCAGCGCCACGAAGGCCATTGTTGAAACGAACGCGATGATTATCGCCGAGAATATAGCGCTGGATCTGGGCTGTCAGTGTCACAACCGCTTTTATGACCTGGTGGAAAAACGTGATGGCGTATGGAAGCTGTTCCACCGCCAGAGCATTTACGATATGGGTAGCTTCACCTTCCCGTGTGGGATGGTCAGCATTGACCAGGATGCAGCCGCGAAATATCCGCGTGAATACGCTGCACTGGCCTACCTGCTGGAAAAAAGCGGCTTTCCGGTACAGCGCGTATTTGCCACACGAGGCAGCCTGCTCGAACAACAGATGAAAGCGGACAGCAAACGCTGGCTGTCGGCATAACCCGCCTGACTGACTACTCCCGGACGGTAAAGCCCAGCTCATTTGAGATGGCCTGCGCGGTCTCCCGCAATGGCTTAAGCAGGTTTTTCTCGCCAATCTGCTTAAGCCGCGAAGTCGATAACGAAATAGAAATGGCATATGGCACCCGGTGATGAATATCGAAAACCGGTACTGCAATACAGGAGACACCCAACTCGTTCTCTTCACGATCCATCGCCATGCTGCTTTCGCGGATCTGCGCCAGCTCATCGTACATCGCCGGTAGCCCGGTGATGGTGTTACGGGTCAGCGGCAGGATCTTGTCCTGATGGCTTTCCCAATAAGATGCCACATAGTCCGGGTGGCCAAACGCCATATAGATTTTGCCCATGGCCGAGCAGTACAGCGGCATGTGCTGACCAATATAAGCGCGAGTACGTAGCATCCCGGTAGTGGGTTCCAGCTTATAAATCAGGATCGCGTGGTCATCTTCGCGGCTGGAGAAGTTGATAGTCTCGCCGGTGGCAATATTCAACGACTCCAGATGCGGGGCAGCAACATGAATGATATTCAGCGACGATAACGCTTTTTGACCCACAGCGATAAACTTGGTGGTCAGGCGATAGCTTCCGGCCGCCGGTGCGGGAGTGACATATCCACATGACTGCAGCCCTTGTAGTAACCGGTGAACCGTACTTTTGTTCAACCCTGCCAGTTCTGATAAATGCGCCAGCGGGCAGCCGTTGGGATAGTTACTGAGGATCTCAATCAGCATCAAACCACGGAACAGGCTCTGACTTCCTGCTGGCCTCTCTTTATCTTGCGTCACATCACTCTCTTTTGTGCCCATCGTTTTCGTTCCCCTTTTCGTCGCGCTCTGATGGTAGCGCAAAGTGTGTTTCAGTTCACGATCTGAACCAAAAAAACACAACCTTTTGATTTTGATGATTTTAAAAAATAGCGTTTGCCGTTGATCTGTCAAAATTTGATCGTTATATTTGAAATCGGATTTCGCATAGTGAAATTTAAAGATAAAAAAGCGATCAGGTTTAACAAGGAAAACCGCAATGAAAGTCACTTTTTCGCAGTTAAAAGAGTCGTTCAATCGGGTACTTCTGGCACGCGGCGTGGCAGTAGAAACCGCCGATGCCTGTGCAGAAATGTTCGCCCGCACCACCGAGTCTGGTGTCTATTCACATGGTGTAAACCGCTTCCCACGTTTCATTCAACAACTGGATAATGGCGATATCATTCCTGAGGCTAAGCCACAGCGTATTACCAGCCTCGGTGCCATTGAGCAGTGGGACGCCCAGCGCTCAATCGGCAACCTGACGGCAAAAAAGATGATGGACCGGGCCATTGAACTGGCTTCCGATCACGGCATTGGTCTGGTGGCACTGCGCAATGCCAATCACTGGATGCGCGGCGGCAGCTACGGCTGGCAGGCGGCGGAGAAAGGGTACATCGGTATCTGCTGGACCAACTCGATTGCCGTGATGCCGCCGTGGGGATCGAAAGAGTGCCGCATCGGTACCAACCCGTTGATTGTCGCTATCCCGTCGAAACCTATCACCATGGTCGATATGTCGATGTCGATGTTCTCCTACGGCATGCTGGAAGTTAACCGTCTGGCAGGCCGTGAACTCCCGGTAGACGGTGGCTTCGATGATGACGGCAACCTGACCAAAGAACCCGGCGTTATAGAGAAAAACCGTCGCATTTTACCGATGGGCTACTGGAAGGGTTCTGGTTTATCTATCGTGCTGGATATGATCGCCACCCTGCTTTCTGACGGCTCCTCCGTTGCCGAAGTCACTCAGGAAAACAGCGATGAATACGGCGTGTCGCAAATTTTCATCGCTATTGAGGTAGATAAACTTATCGATGGCGCCACCCGCGACGCCAAACTACAGCGAATTATGGATTTCGTGACCACCGCCGAACGTGCCGATGAAAATGTTGCGATGCGCCTGCCAGGCCATGAATTTACCCGGCTGCTGGAAGAGAACCGCCGCAACGGTATCACCGTTGATGACAGCGTCTGGGCCAAAATTCAGGCACTGTAAGGAGCGAGACCATGATCTTTGGACATATCGCGCAACCGAATCCGTGCCGTTTTCCGGCAGCCATTGAGCAGGCGCTTAATTTCCTGCGCACAACGGATTTCCGGAAACTGGAGCCGGGCGTTATCGAAATCGACGGTAAAAGCATCTTTGCCCAGGTTATTGATTTAACCACCCGTGAAGCCGCCGGCAATCGCCCGGAGGTCCATCGTCGCTATCTGGATATTCAGTTTCTGGCTTCGGGCGAAGAAAAAATAGGTGTCGCTATTGATACCGGCAATAACCAAATTAGCGAATCATTACTGGCGCAACGCGACATTATTTTTTATCACGACTGCGAACATGAATCTTTCTTTGAAATGATACCGGGAAGCTACGCCATATTTTTCCCACAGGATGTCCATCGCCCAGGATGTAATAAAACCGTCTCCACGCCAATCAGGAAAATAGTCGTTAAAGTGGCAATAGACGCTTTATAAAAAGTTATCTTTCAGGAGCACAACATGAACTTAAACTCTACCGATTATATTATCGGTGCGTATCCCTGTGCACCCTCATTTCACCAAAAGAGTGAAGAGGAAGAGAAGGAATTCTGGCGACAACTCTCCGACACTCCAAATATTCGAGGGCTGGAGCAACCTTGCCTTGAGCATCTTCATCCCTTCGGCGACGAGTGGCTACTGCGGCACACGCCAGAAGACTGGCAAATCGTCGTCACGGCCATTATGGAGACCATGCGCCGTCGTGGCGAAAATCACGGTTTTGGGTTGGCCTCCAGCGATGAAGAACAGCGTCAGGCCTGTGTCGAATACCATCGCCGCCTTTACCAAAAGATAAATAAACTCAATGCGACAACGCCGGGGAAAGTGATGGCGCTTGAGTTACATGCCGCTCCGCTGGCAGGCAACCCGAACACCTCTCAGGCCACTGAGGCGTTTGCTCGTTCAATAAAAGAGATAAGCCATTGGGACTGGTCCTGCGATCTGATGCTGGAACATTGTGACGCGATGAATGGCCCCGCCCCTCGCAAAGGTTTTTTGCCTTTAGAAAACGTGCTGGAGGTCATTGCCGATACTAACATCAACGTTTGTATTAACTGGGCACGTTCAGCGATTGAAGGACAGAGCACCACCCTGCCGCTTGCCCATGCGCAGCGGGTTAAACAGGCAGGAAAACTCGGCGCGCTCATGTTCTCCGGTACCACGGAGCACGGGGAATATGGCGAATGGCAGGATTTACACGCCCCGTTTGCGCCGTTCTGCACGCAAAGCCTGATGACAACCGAGCAGGTCTGCGAACTCTTCAACTGCGCTGGAACTAACCTCCTGCACTTTGCCGGTATTAAATTGCTGGAAATAAATCCTAATGCAGATGTCAGCCATCGTGTCGCAATATTGCGCGATGGGATCTCGGCGTTAAATAAAGCCGCACTATAAAAATAACTTTCATCGCTATAACAAAAACTCTACGAGAAAATTAAGATGAATATAACCTCTAGCCCTACACTAAAAAACATCCCTCAGCAGCGTTGGTTAAGAATCATTCCGCCAATATTAATTACCTGTATCATATCTTATATGGACCGGGTAAATATTGCATTTGCCATGCCTGGCGGGATGGATACTGAATTAGGTATTTCCGCTACCATGGCAGGACTCGCTGGCGGCATTTTCTTTATCGGCTATCTATTTTTACAGGTTCCCGGTGGCAAGATTGCCGTTCATGGCAGTGGCAAGAAATTTATCGGCTGGTCGCTTGTTGCCTGGGCGGTGATTTCCGTCCTTACCGGTCTTATCACCAATCAATATCAGTTGCTGGTTCTGCGCTTTTTACTCGGCGTTGCCGAAGGCGGCATGCTGCCGGTTGTACTCACGATGATCAGCAACTGGTTCCCTGATGCTGAACGCGGTCGAGCCAATGCGATTGTGATCATGTTCGTCCCCATCGCCGGGATAATCACAGCCCCCCTATCGGGCTGGATAATCACCATTCTCGACTGGCGCTGGCTGTTCATTATTGAAGGCCTGCTCTCGGTCGTAGTGCTGTTACTGTGGGCCTATACCGTCTATGACCGCCCGCAGGAAGCGCGCTGGATATCGCAGGCCGAGAAAAACTATCTGGTGACCACCCTTGCCGCCGAGCAAAAAGCCATTGCTGGAACAGAAATCAAAAACGCCTCTCTCAGTGCGGTGCTCTCCGACAAAACCATGTGGCAGCTTATCGCCCTGAACTTTTTTTATCAGACCGGGATTTACGGTTACACCCTGTGGCTACCCACCATTCTGAAAGAACTGACCCATAGCACGATGGGTCAGGTCGGGGTGCTCGCCATTCTGCCTTACGTCGGCGCGATAGCCGGTATGTTCCTGTTCTCTTCCCTCTCCGACCGCACAGGAAAACGCAAACTCTTCGTCTGTCTGCCGCTGATTGGTTTTGCGCTGTGCATGTTCTTGTCGGTGGTTTTGAAAAACCAAATCTGGCTGTCCTATGCCGCGCTGGTTGGTTGCGGCTTCTTCCTGCAATCGGCAGCTGGCGTGTTCTGGACCATCCCGGCACGTCTGTTCAGCGCTGAGATGGCCGGCGGGGCGCGTGGGGTAATTAACGCGCTGGGTAACCTTGGCGGTTTCTGTGGCCCTTACGCGGTTGGCATACTGATAACGCTATACAGCAAAGATGCGGGAGTTTACTGCCTGGCTATCTCCCTTGCACTCGCGGCACTGATGGCGCTGCTGCTGCCAGCGAAATGCGATTCCGGATCCACGCCGCTGAAAACGCTGGATCCACGTAAAACCATCCGGCAGAGCTGAGATATTAACGATGAGTGATAAAGAGACTTTCTGGCTGGGTATCGATTGTGGTGGTACTTACCTGAAAGCCGGGCTGTATGACGCCAATGGCCGTGAGCACGGCATTAACCGGCAATCGTTGCAAACAACATCACCGTTACCGGGATACGCCGAACGCGATATGCATCAGCTGTGGCAACAGTGCGCAGCCACAATAGCCGGGCTGTTGCAGCATGCTGGCGTTAGCGGCGAGCAAATCCAGGGCGTCGGCATCTCCGCTCAGGGAAAAGGACTTTTTCTTCTCGATAAGCAGGAGCAGCCACTGGGCAATGCCATTCTCTCCTCCGACAGACGCGCGATGGATATTGTCCAGCGCTGGCAGCAGGACGGCATTCCGGAAAAGCTCTATCCGGTTACCCGTCAGACGCTGTGGACCGGACATCCAGCCTCGCTGCTGCGCTGGATAAAGGAAAATGAGCCTCAGCGTTACGCGCAGATTGGCTGCGTCTTAATGGGCCATGACTATCTGCGCTGGTGTTTGACCGGGGTGAAAGGTTGTGAAGAAAGCAATATCTCCGAGTCTAATCTCTACAACATGACTCGCGGGCAATATGACCCACAGTTGACCCGCTGGCTTGACATCAGTGACATCGACAACGCACTGCCGCCGATAGTTGCTTCAGCCGAAATAGGGGGAGTAATCACCGCTGAGGCCGCCGCCCTGACCGGTCTGGCGGCAGGTACTCCCGTCGTCGGTGGCCTGTTTGACGTGGTCTCTACCGCACTTTGCGCCGGTATTGAAGATGAATTCACCCTCAACGCGGTGATGGGAACCTGGGCCGTGACCAGCGGTATCACACAAGGCCTGCGCGACCACGAGGCGCATCCCTACGTCTATGGCCGCTATGTGAATGACGGACAGTACATCGTTCACGAAGCCAGCCCAACGTCTTCCGGCAATCTCGAATGGTTTACCGCCCAGTGGGGAACGCTCTCTTTTGCCGAGATCAACCAGGCTGTTGCCAGTTTGCCCAAAGCCGGGAGCGAACTTTTTTTCTTACCGTTTCTGTACGGCAGCAATGCCGGTCTGGAGATGAACAGCGGTTTTTACGGGATACAGGCGCTGCACACCCGCGCGCATCTGCTTCAGGCGGTCTACGAAGGTGTCATCTTCAGCCACATGACCCATATCAACCGAATGCGTGAGCGGTTTACCCAGGCTCGTACCCTTCGCGTTACCGGTGGTCCGGCACATTCTGACGTCTGGATGCAGATGCTGGCAGACGTCAGCGGCCTGTGCATCGAATTACCCCAGGTAGAAGAAACTGGCTGCTTTGGTGCGGCGCTCGCCGCCCGCGTCGGCACCGGCGTTTACCGCAATTTCAGCGATGCCCAACGCAGCGTACAGCACCCGGTGCGCACGCTGCTGCCGGACATGACCGCACACAAACGCTACCAGCACAAATACCACCATTACCAGAATTTGATTTCAGCCCTTCAGGGCTATCACGCCCGCATTAAGGAGCATGCACTATGAGCCGTCCATTACTACAACTGGCGCTCGACCACACCAATCTTCAGGCCGCACAACATGACGTCGCCCTGCTGCAGGACCATGTCGATATCGTTGAAGCCGGTACTATCCTCTGCTTAACCGAAGGACTTAGCGCGGTAAAAGCGCTGCGCACCCAATGCCCGAATAAAATCATCGTCGCCGACTGGAAGGTCGCCGATGCCGGAGAAACCCTCGCGCAGCAAGCTTTTGCCGCCGGGGCCAACTGGATGACCATTATCTGCGCCGCACCGCTGGCGACCGTTGAGATAGGCCACACCGTTGCTCAGGCCTGTGGTGGCGAAATTCAGATGGAACTGTTCGGAAACTGGACGCTGGATGACGCTCGCGCCTGGTACCGCAGCGGTGTGCGTCAGGCAATATACCATCGTGGGCGAGATGCGCAGGCCAGCGGCCAGCAGTGGGGGGAAAGCGATCTGGCGCGCATGCGGGCACTTTCTGATATCGGACTGGCGCTGTCGATTACCGGCGGAATCACCCCGACCTCCCTGCCGCTGTTTAAAGACATCAATGTGAAGGCGTTTATCGCGGGTCGTGCGCTGACTGGTGCTGCCCACCCCACGCAGGTTGCCGCTGAATTTCATGCGCAAATCGATAGCATCTGGGGGGCACAGCATGCGTAATCATCCGCTGGGTATCTATGAAAAAGCACTGGCGAAGGATCTCAGCTGGCCCGAACGGTTGGTGCTGACAAAAAGCTGCGGTTTTGATTTTGTTGAAATGTCCGTGGATGAGACCGACGAACGCTTGTCGCGCCTTGAATGGAGCGCAACCCAACGAGCATCGCTGGTGACCGCCATGCTGGAAACCGGCGTCGCCATCCCATCGATGTGCCTGTCAGCCCATCGCCGCTTTCCTTTTGGCAGCCACGATGCGTTGGTGCGCGCGCGAGCACGAGAGATCATGACCAAAGCTATCCGCCTGGCGCGCGATCTGGGTATCCGTACTATCCAGTTGGCAGGTTACGACGTCTACTACGAAGAACACGACGAAGGGACCCAGCAGCGCTTTGCCGAAGGACTTGCATGGGCGGTAGAGCAAGCAGCAGCGGCGCAGGTGATGCTGGCAGTGGAAATCATGGATACCGCCTTTATGAACTCAATCAGTAAGTGGAAAAAGTGGGATGAGATGCTCGCCTCTCCCTGGTTCAGCGTTTATCCGGACGTGGGCAACCTCAGCGCCTGGGGAAACGATGTGACCGCGGAACTGAAGCTCGGTATCGATAAAATTGCTGCCATCCATCTGAAAGATACCCAGCCGGTGACCGAGCACAGCCCCGGCCAGTTCCGCGATGTTCCCTTTGGTGAGGGATGTGTAGATTTTGTCGGCATTTTTAAAACGCTGCATGAACTGAACTACCGCGGTGCATTTCTGATTGAGATGTGGACAGAAAAAGCCAAAGAACCGGTGCTCGAGATTATTCAGGCTCGTCGCTGGATTGAAGCACGGATGCAGGAAGGAGGATTCACATGTTAGAACAACTGAAAGCCGAGGTACTGGCGGCAAACCTGGCCCTTCCTGCCCACGGGCTCGTCACGTTTACCTGGGGTAACGTCAGCGCGATTGACGACACGAACAGGTTAATGGTGATTAAACCCTCCGGCGTCGAGTATAGCGTGATGACCGCTGACGATATGGTGGTGGTGGATATCGGCAGTGGCAAAGTCGTTGAAGGCAGTAAAAAACCCTCGTCCGATACGCCGACGCACCTGGCGCTCTATCGTCGTTATCCGCAGATCGGCGGGATCGTCCACACCCATTCCCGCCATGCAACGATCTGGTCGCAGGCTGGTCTCGATCTGCCCGCCTGGGGTACGACCCATGCCGACTATTTCTATGGCGCGATCCCATGCACCCGCCTGATGAGCACTGAGGAGATCAACGGTGAGTATGAATACCAGACTGGTGAAGTGATCATTAACACCTTTACCGAACGTGGCCTGGATCCTATGCAGATCCCGGCGGTGCTCGTACATTCACACGGCCCATTTGCCTGGGGAAAAGATGCCGCCGACGCGGTACATAACGCCGTGGTGCTTGAGGAGTGCGCTTACATGGGGCTGTTCTCACGCCAGTTGGCACCGCAGTTGCCTGACATGCAGACGGAATTACTCGATAAACACTATCTGCGCAAGCACGGTACCAACGCCTACTATGGGCAATAAAATGCTTCTCCTAGGCCGAAGTGCCCAGGCCGCAGCGAGGCGCGCTACAGTCCCTGCTCAGCCATCACTACCTGCTGCAGCTGCTGGTTGAAGGCGTCGTACTCGGCTGCGGTCAGGCGGCGAGGGAAGCTCAGCACCTCGAGCACGTGCGGCTGATATGCCGGTTTATAGCTCGGGTGCGCATGGTTCACGCCGTTGGTGACGTATCCCCTGCCCTGGTAAAACGCCAGCCGGTTGCGGGAAACCGTATCCTGCGGCGGATCGATTTCAAGGATAACCTGAGCAAACCGGGTGTTAATCTCGTCCATCGCCAGCTTGCCGATCCCCTGACCGCGCAGCGCATTATCCACGGCGAAATGTTCGATGTAGAACCATTCTCCCACCTGCCAGCCACCTAAAATCCCGGCGTTTCTCCCCTGATACGAGAGCACCCAGGCCCGAAACGTTGGCGCTGCGCGCAAAATCGTCCCTCGCCCTTCTCGCGTCCGCTGTTCGTAATCCGGAAATGCGTCGTCATAAACCTCATTAAAATAACGAACATTTTCATCATCTTCCATGCGTAACGCATGGAAGGAAATCCTTTCATCCATCGGGCTATCACCGTCATTGTCTGTCATTATCACCCCTGTTATAACAGTTGAAAGGCACATTTCACCAGGCGATCCCTGACTAATTGCCCTACCCTTAAAGGTGGTACCAGTCTGGCAACCATCCTCATTCGGTTATGAATCACTGAGATAACATCATGGAATTAAAGGATTATTACTCTATTCTAGGGGTTAAGCCGACGGACGATCTCAAGACTATCAAGACCGCTTACCGTCGCCTCGCGCGAAAATATCACCCCGATGTCAGTAAAGAACCTGACGCCGAAGCCCGTTTTAAAGATCTTGCTGAAGCCTGGGAAGTGCTGAAAGACGACGAACGTCGTGCGGAGTACGACCAAATCTGGCAGCACCGCAACGATCCGCAGTTTGCCCGTCATCAGGGTCAGGGGCATGCCCAGGGCCAACAGCAGCACCAGTACAGTCAGGAGGAGTTTGACGACATCTTCTCCTCTATCTTCGGCCAGCATGCCCGTCAGTCGCGGCAGCCGCACGCCGAACGAGGCCATGATATTGAAATTGAAGTGGCGGTGTTCCTCGAGGAGACGCTGGAAGAACACACTCGTACCCTTAGCTATAAGCTGCCGGTCTACAACGTGTTCGGTCAGGTAGAGCAGGAGATCCCGAAAACCCTCAACGTGAAAATCCCTGCTGGCGTTGGCGACGGTCAACGTATCCGCCTGAAAGGCCAGGGCACGCCGGGCGAGCACGGTGGCGCGAACGGAGACCTGTGGCTGGTTATCCATATCGCACCACATCCACTGTTCGATATCGTCGGACACAACCTCGAAATCGTAGTGCCGCTGGCACCGTGGGAAGCAGCGCTCGGCGCGAAGGTCACTGTACCTACGCTTAAAGAGAGCATCCTGCTAACCATCCCGCCAGGTAGCCAGGCGGGCCAGCGGTTACGCATTAAAGGAAAAGGACTGGTCAGTAAGAAAGTCACCGGCGATCTGTATGCAATTATCAAAATTGTGATGCCGCCAAAACCTGACGAGCAGGCCGCCGATCTCTGGCAACAGCTCGCTAAGGCGCAGTCCTCGTTTGAGCCACGTAAAGAGTGGGGGAAAACTAAATGACCAAGGTTACAGTCACCTTCACCGTCACCGAGTTTTGTGTGCATACCGGTGTGTCGGAAGAAGAACTGAATGAAATTGTGGGATTAGGCGTGATTGAGCCGTCACAGAACCAGGCCGAGCGCTGGTTGTTTGACGATCGCGCGGTGAGCATCGTCCATCGCGCCCTGCGTCTGCGCCGGGAGCTGGAGCTGGACTGGCCCGGCATCGCCGTCGCCATGACGCTGCTTGAAGAGAACGCGCAGTTGGTGAAAGAGAATCGGTTGCTGCATCAGCGGCTGGCGCGTTTTCTGACCCATTCCTGAAAGTGCGTAAATCCGCCGCTGCGGCGGATTTTCCCTGCAGGCTGAGATACACTTCAGGTATCACCTCTGCGGAGCATCGCCATGACCACGCAATCACTTTCACGCTACTGGCGTCTCTCCGGCCTTGGCCTCTTCATGCTGGTATCACTGCTGGCGGTAGCGGTAGTGCATGCTCACTGGGGGGCTTTCATTCAGTGGTGCCTCAGCACACAAATCACCCTGCACCGCTATCTGGTGATGTACCTTCTGCAGCTCAATAATCATCAATACAGCGGCGGGCTATGGCTGCTCGGCGGGGCGTTTACCTATGGCGTTCTGCACGCCGTGGGGCCGGGTCACGGCAAGTTTATTGTTACCACCTATCTCAGCACCAACCAGGAAAGCCAGCTGGCGGCGCGCGTCGTGCCTTTTTTAGGCAGTCTGATGCAGGGCGTTACCGCCATTCTGTTCGTCTTCATTCTCGCTATCGGGTTTAACCTCGCCGCAGGAGATCTCAGCGAAAGCCGCTGGTACGTTGAAAAAGTCAGCGCCCTGATGATAGGTGCATTTGGTGCGTTCGTTATCTGGCAGGCGCTGAAAACGCTGCGTCCACGCAAGCTCACCTTTAACCGGTTAACCCCCCTTCATCAGCACAGTGAGAGCTGCGGTTGCGGCGGCCATGGCGTAGGGATAGATATCGCCAAAGTCGGCTGGAAAACGCGCGTGGGGGTTATCCTCACTATCGGCGCACGCCCGTGCAGCGGGGCAATTATGATTTTGATGTTCTCAAATGCGCTGGGGATGGTGAGCTGGGGCATTGCCGCCGTGATGGTGATGGCGCTCGGTACAGCGCTCTCCATCATGGGGCTATCGCTGGCGGTTCGCTACGCCCGTAACCGTACCGTGGCGTTTTTCGGTGCCGACAACCCGCAGTATCGCTGGCTGGTCCCGCTGGTGAAAATTGCCGGTGGCGTGGTGATTATTTTGTTCGCCACCGTCCTGTTCCTGACGGTTATCCCGATCAGCGCTAACGGCGACTATATCGCTGCAGGTTGCTGAAGCACGTATTCCCGGGGCGTGGTTCCGGTCATGGTACGGAAAAACTGGATAAACGCGCTGTCGCTGGCGAACGCCAGATGGCTTGCCACGTCGGTAACACGCGCTCCTGTTGCCAACAGTTCAACGGCCTTCATCAGCCGCCACTGCTGGCGCCACTGCTGATAAGATAGCCCAGTATCCCGCAAAAATAACCGGGTAATGGTTCTCTCGCTCGCCCCTGTGCTCCCCGCCAGCACGTGCAACGGTGGCGGCAACTCATCGCCGGTGAGCGCACTGAGACGCTTATCCTGCGGGAAACGCAGCGTCATCGGCATCGCCTGTGCGTTCTCAAGCTCCGCCACGCACAGCGCCGCCAGGTGTCGCTCCGGGCTTGCCTGCCAGTCGGCGTCGAACGGCGCCGCGGCAATCCGCTCCAGCAGCTCCCGCAGCAGCGGCGTAACGTTCAGCACCTTAGCCTCTTTCGGTAGCGCCATAAACGCAGCAGGTTCAAACCAGATGGAACGGTAATCCACCGTGCTGCGCATCTCGGCGCGGTGAGAAACGCCTCCAGGGATCCACGCCACCTTCATCGGCGGCAGCAGGCACAGCATTTCCCCGTCGTGCATCGTCAGGCGGATGCATCCGGCGCGAGTAAACATCAGCTGCCCCATACGATGGCGGTGCAGCCCGGAGTCGTGATCGCCCAGTTCTGACTGCACGCCAATCACCGGCTGCTGCAGGCTATCGGGATTGAAAGTGGCTTCTGCATTCAACCATGCCATATTTTCTGACTCCCTGTAGTGGCTACCACTGCGTCGCAATCCAGGCGGCAAAATCACGCATCGCGGCGGTTTCCGGGCGAGATTGCAGGCGCGTCAGCCAGTATCCGCCAAGGCTAATCTGGGTCGGGAACGGCTGTACGATACGCTCGCTGTTAAGCAAATGGCTGAACATGCTGGTCGGCGCAATCGCAATCCCTGCTCCACACTGCGCGGCCTCAAGCATCGCCAGCGAAGTGTCAAACACCATCACCGGATGCGTCGGCGCAGGCGGCGCTTCCCCGGCAGCCGTCAACCATGCCGCCCATTCGTCACGGCGGTAGGAGCGCAGCAGGGTGTAGTTAAGCACATCGGCAGGCTTGTGCAGCATTTCGGCAATCCCCGGCGCACATAGCGCGGAAAGCGGCGCATCGCAAAGGAATATCGCTTCGGTACCATGCCAGGCGCCGCTGCCAAAGCGAATAGTATAATCCAGTCCTTCTGCCGCCGGGTCGACCCGGTTGTTATGCGTCGACAGATGCAGATCGATGTGCGGGCACCGGCGACGAAAAGCCTCCAGCCGTGGCAGTAAGAACCCTACGGCAAAGGTCCCGACTACGCCTATTTTAAGTTTTTCTCGCAGTTGTTGGGCGCTAAAGCGATCGAGGGTATCGGCAATGCGGTCGAAGGAGTCATTCAGTACCGGCAGTAAATTCTCCCCTTCCGTCGTCAGCATCAGCCCGCGCGATACCCGCACAAATAGCTGACAATTAAGGTGTTCCTCCAGGGTTTTCACCTGCTGGCTGATAGCAGAATGGGTCACGTTCAGCTCAATAGCCGCGTGAGTAAAACTTAAGTGTCGCGCGGCGGCCTCGAAGGCGCGCAGGGCGTTGAGCGGAATATAGCTTCGGGTCATGATGATATCTGTTAGAAAAACTGTAGGCAGATGCTAAATTTAATCGTTTGTCAGCCGCTGTCAAATCCCACAGACTGAGCGCGTCTTAAGGGCCCTGACATCTCTCTCACTCTATGGAAGGTTTTCACCCATGCAAAAAATGTTGAATGGCGTACTGGCGCTGGCCGCACTTTCGCTCTCTACGGCGGGCATTGCTGCGCCGAAAACGCTTACCGCGGAGCAGATAGCTCAGGCGGTGAATCGTACTATCGTGCCTCTGCTTAAAGAGCAGGCGATCCCGGGAATGGCGGTAGCGGTGATTTATCAGGGCCAGCCGTATTACTTTACCTGGGGTAAAGCGGATGTGCAGAACAACCGTCCGGTCACCACGCAGACGCTGTTCGAACTCGGCTCCGTTAGCAAAACTTTCACCGGCGTACTGGGTGGTGATGCCGTTGCCCGTGGTGAAATCAAGCTCAGCGATAAAGCAAATCAGTACTGGCCAGAGCTTAACGCCAGGCAGTGGCAAGGGATTACCATGCTAGACCTGGCGACCTATACCGCGGGTGGCCTGCCGCTGCAGGTGCCGGATAACGTCACGGACAACGCTTCGCTGCTTGAGTTCTATCAGCAGTGGCAGCCGAAATGGGCGCCGGGTACCACCCGGTTGTATGCCAACAGCAGCATTGGCCTGTTCGGCGCGCTGGCGGTAAAACCTTCCGGACTTGGCTTTGAAGAGGCCATGAACCAGCGTGTACTGCAGCCGCTGAATCTGAAACACACGTGGATAACCGTTCCGGCATCAGAAGAGAAAAACTACGCCTGGGGCTATCGCGACGGCCAGCCGGTCCACGTTTCACCCGGCATGCTGGATGCCGAATCCTACGGTGTGAAATCCTCGGTCACGGATATGGCCGCCTGGCTGCAGGCGAACATGGCTCCGCAGCATGCCAGCAGCCCGACGTTGAAGAAAGGGCTGGAGATGGCACAGGCGCGCTACTGGCGCATTGGCAGCATGTATCAGGGGCTGGGTTGGGAGATGCTCAACTGGCCGGTTAATGGCGCAGCAATGGCGAAAGACGGTGATGGCGCTGTGGCGCTGGCACCGCACCCGGCAGCCGCGGTAGAACCACCGGTTCCTGCCGTTGCCGCCTCCTGGGTGCATAAAACCGGCTCCACCGGCGGCTTTGGGGCTTACGTCGCGTTTATCCCGGAGCAGCAGCTTGGTATCGTGATGCTGGCAAACAAAAGCTACCCGAATCCGGCACGCATCCAGGCCGGATACACCATCCTGAAAGCGTTACAGTAAACTTATGCGCGCCCGGCGGTTCGGATCCCCGGGCGCAGCAGCACCTCGGTCAGTTTCTCAAACGGCAGCGGTGCCCAGAAGTAATAGCCCTGTAACAGGGTGATGTGCTGCTGGTTCATATGGTCGAGCTGCTGGGCAGTCTCGACCCCTTCCGCCACAATCCGTAGCGACAGCGCCTTCGCCATATCGATAACGCAGTCCACCAGCCGGGTCGACTCCGGATCTTCGGTGATCCGCCCAACGAAGCTGCGGTCAATTTTGATGTAATCCACCGAAAATTCATTCAGATAGGCCAGCCCGGAATAGCCGGTACCGAAATCATCCAGCGCCAGCGCCACGCCATTTTCCCGCAAATCCGCCAGCGCTTTACGGCTTTCCGTCGTCAGCTCCAGCGGTTCCCGCTCGGTAATTTCCAGAATCAACGTCACGCGCTTTGCGCCAAAGGCGGCAATAAACGTGCGGCAATCATCCAGCAGCCCCGGCGAATGAATATGCGCGGCGCTGATGTTGAAGCTGATATGCAGCCCCTCCGGTACGTCAGCCATAATCGTTTGCATATCACGCATCGTGCTCATCATCAGATGGTGGGTCAGCGGCAGGATCAGGCCGCTTTTTTCCGCCACCGGAATAAACACATCCGGAGGAATAAATCCGGAGACCGGGTGCTTCCAGCGCGCCAGCACTTCGTAGCCATGGATCTCGCCGGTGATACCGTTCACCACCGGCTGATAGTACGGAACAATTTCTCCCTGGCTGATGGCGTTTTTCAGCGTCTCTTCCGGACTGGTGAATTTGTTCAGGTAGCGCCATAGCAGAAGTGCGGCACCAAACGACCACAGCAGAGAAAACAGCAGCAACAGCCAGCCCTGCTCCCAAAGGCGCTGCGGGCTAAAGCGCGCGGGTGGCTCAAAGCTCACGCCAAAGTCATAACGTGCGGAAGCTAATTGCGTTAACCCCGGCCCGACCGCGCTGAGGGAGCCATTCCAGGAGTATTTCTGCTCCCCTACCTGCAGATACAGCGGAGATTCCCCGGGAGGCACCTCCAGGCTGTCGCGCAGATAGACGTCGCGCAGGGTCACCACCACGTGTCCGGTCGGAAACGACGCCAGATAAACCAGCCGTGAAACCTGTCGCGGTGAACGGTTGTCGGTATAAAACATCAGCGAGGTTCGCGGCAGCGCACTATAGGGTACCAACTCCGTTTTTGCGCCCAGCAGCGAAGAGCACCAGATCCACTCCCCACGCAATAAACTCACCGAGCGAATGTGAGGTAAAAATGCGGCTAATTCATTGAGCGTTTGCTGTGTATCTGGCGTGCAGCGGCTGGTTAATAATACCCGGGCGTCTTCGGTGGCCTGCCTGGCATCATCGAGCATATTTTCAGTTTGCTTTAACGCTTGTGCAGCATGATTCGTCGTCCTGGTCTGTGCAGAACGAAAAAGTTGCCAGTCAATTATGGCAACACTGAAACCGAGCAGCGTCAAAGCCAGCAGCCCGGTAATTAAAGAATTTTTCATTTTGTGAAGGACTTTAAAATAGATAACTAACGGCCAGAACCAATACCGCTCCGTTATCAGATTAGATGAGGAAGAGTGCGCTGACCACTCCTTGACCTCCTTTTTCAGAAGTTTCCAGACGGGAATATATCGACAATATTGTGTTTTTTATTTGTTTATCAAATAAAAAAACCCGGAAATCCGGGTTTTTCACTGTCACAATTATTCGTTTATTTTGGGATGCTGCTGCACCAACCGCGAGCGTTTCTCCTGAAGCTCGGCAATCTCTTTGTCGAGATCGTCAATCTTCTGCTCGATGTTATCGTGATGCTCCCGCAGGATTTCTTTCGCTTCCTGAAGGTCAGACGCCGCAGGCGTTGCCCCTTTCAGCGGCAGATTCGCGGTCTCTTTCATCATCAGCCCCGTAATCAGGCCAATCACCGCAATCACCATCAGGTAATACGCTGGCATCATCAGATTCTGTGAGGTTTCCACCAGCCATGCTGCAAGCGTTGGCGTTAAACCAGCAATCAGTACCGAGATGTTAAAGGCCGCTGCCAGCGCGCTATAACGAATATGCGTCGGGAACATTGCCGGCAGCGAGGAGGCCATCACCCCGGTAAAACAGTTCAGGATCACCGCCAGCATCAGCAAGCCGGCAAAAATGAGCCCAATCACGTCGCTGTTAATCAACATAAAGGACGGAATAGCCAGGATAAACAGCGCCACACTACCAATCATCACAAACGGACGGCGGCCAAAGCGGTCGCTCAGAAGCCCCATCACCGGCTGCACAAACAGCATACCAATCATGATGGCGATGATGATAAGCACCCCGTGATCTTCCGAGTAGTGCAGGTTATGCGACAGGTAGCTCGGCATATAGGTCAGCAACATGTAGTAGGTCACGTTGGTGGAAATCACCAGACCAATACACGCCAGCAGGCTGCGCCAGTGTTTCGTAGCAATCTCTTTGAAGGAGACCTTCGGGCCGTCCTGCAGACCCTGGCGGTCGCCCTGCTCAAGCTTATCGACATGCTGCTGGAACGCCGGGGTCTCTTCCAGCGCGTGGCGCAGGTAAAGACCAATCAACCCTAGCGGCAGCGCGAGGAAGAACGGAATACGCCAGCCCCATGACAGGAAGTTTTCTTCACCCACCACGGTGGAGATCAGCACCACCACGCCAGCACCCAGCACAAACCCGGCAATAGAGCCAAAGTCGAGCCAGCTGCCCATAAATCCACGCTTGCGGTCCGGCGAATACTCGGCCACAAAGATAGAGGCACCAGTGTATTCCCCACCCACGGAGAAACCCTGCGCCATCTTACACAGCAGCAGCAGAACCGGAGCCCAGATACCAATCGACGCATAGGACGGGATCAGACCGATACAGAAGGTACTGAGCGACATGATGACGATGGTGATTGCCAGAATTTTTTGTCGGCCATACTTGTCGCCGAGCATCCCGAAGAACAGACCACCCAGCGGGCGGATCAGGAAGGGTACGGAGAAGGTCGCCAGGGCAGCAATCATCTGCACGCTGGGGTTTGCATCAGGGAAGAAGACCTTACCTAAGGCGAAGGCCACGAAACCATAAACACCAAAATCAAACCATTCCATTGCGTTGCCAAGAGAGGCGGCTGTTATCGCTTTACGCAATTTACCATCATCGATGATGGTGACATCCCGGAGTGTAATTGGCTTTATTCTTTTCCTTTTAAGCATATGTTTTCCTCGTAATCTTTCGTCACGCCCGCACTTTTTTGTGACGACAGCACCCTGTGGTGGTCATCGTGCGTGGCTGGAGTAACGAAATGCTGTGCTCCTCATTTCAAGCGTAGCAGGTTTGCCTGCACGGGCTGCTCACCCTTTGTACAACCGAACCTGTTGACGCCTGCTCAGACAAGCTCTGAATATTGACCGCACCCTTTTCCGGACGGGAAAAATTCAGACTCTGCCTTTTACCCTAACAGCGTTTATATTTGTGATCAACCTCACGAAAATAGAGAGGGTCGATAAATCTGACAATTTCAGCCGATATTTATGGGGATTCAGCGAGGTAAAAAAACACTATTTTCAGGCATGATTTACACCCTGTAATAACGATATATTCTCGGTTAATGCACCATTATTTTCGTGGATGAGAACCCGGTATTTCTTCCTGAGAAAAAAGCTCTTCCATCATCGCATCCACCAGCCTCGCCGCGGAACAAATACGCGGCATCCCCAACGCAACGGTCTGCCAGGTCTGAGTAATGGACCAGCTCACAGGATGGTGCTGCGCGGTGCATTCATTGCCGAGCCAGCCCAGCATTTCGCGATAATCCATCAACAACGCGCTGACCGGTGCGGTCAACCATTGATGATAAAAATGCCGTTCCTGCGGCAATGCATTCATACTCTCAGCCAGATACTGACTCGCCATACTCCGAAGGTTCTCTTTCAACAGCGTACGCACTTCGTCATTCGCCAGACGACAGGCATCGCCAAACGCCCCCCAGCGCAGCTCTTCCAGCGCGATAAAACAGCGCCCGGCGAGTGACCAACCGTCATAACTACCCGCATGCCAGCGGGTGAAAACCTGGTCGCTGTGCTCGCCAGCCTGTACCATCAGCCCGCGCTGGCTCAGCGCACGCTGTTTGTGGGTGGCCCGCTGAAGAAATTGCTCTGCCACCGCGCCATATTGTTCACGGAGCTCCGGTGAGCCCCGGCTTTGCGTTTGCAGGGTTTGTAAGTACCTGCTCATACGCGTCAGCGCCAGATGGCCCGGGTCAAACATACCAGCCAGCTTTTCTGCAAGCCCCAGGCGCATCACCGGCGTATCAGCAAACAGCCCGGCAACGGCCCATGGCATGAGCTGGGTCTGCGCCACAATCTCTTTCATCAGCCGATCGCGGAACAACTGCTGCTGTGGCGTAACGGCTTCCCGACGAGGATTATCGATGCCGAGGATCAGCGCCTCGATAAATTTCGGGTGAACAGATTCGAGCAAACGCCCTGGACCTTCCAGCAATCGCGTATTCATTTCATTTCTGCCGCAAATAGAGCCTGAATATCATCCCGGAGCAGACGCGTATCTTCCTCAACCCAGCGCACTGCTGCCTGATGCTGCTGCAATTGCTGGTTTAACGTCATCACTGCCGAATGGTGTAGCTGACGGATGAGAAGGCTCTCCTGCAAACTTTTTTGCAAACCGGCAAGGCTTCGTGAAAAACCGGCAAAGAAAGCGGTCATCCCCGCAGTAACAGAAACATCGACCTGCGCCGCTAATGCTTTAAGGATTTGCTCACAAAAATGCGCAATATGTGCACTCAGTTTCTGCTTCAGCTGCGCGAGGTCGATAACAAAGCGGGACTGCGTCATCACGTAGTCATCCCAGCTCCAGCCCGGATTATTCAACCAACGCGATACCGACTCGCGCATCCCGCCCTTCAGCGCCTGACCGGCGGGGGCATCCTCCCGCACGATGGCATCACTGAAGAACTCCGGCAGGTTAAAATCCAGAAGTCCGGCGCGGAACGTGGGCAGGCTCACCCTGGCGCGAAAGCCAGACTGGCTGAGTTCCTCTTTAATATGCTGCTCAATGGGTTTGACAGATTCCTGCAGAATGCGCGCCAGGCTTGATTCAAGCTGGCTAAAGCGAGCGGAAACCTCCCGACTGATAGTTTCCTGAGTACCGAGCAGTACGCTTTCGCATCCCTGACGAATTTTACTCAGCAGACAATGCGCCTGACTTTCGTCGCTCAACACCACTTCGTTCACTTCAGCAGGCGACAGCATCCGCAGCTCAGCGTCAACCTCACCGCACAGTGTGCGCAGACTGTCTGCGCTAAACCAGGCGTCAGCCCGGCGGCAGGCGCTCTCCTGAAGCTCACTAATCGCAGCATTCACCGCCGACATCGACTGCCCGACCTCATGGGCAATCTCATCATTAACACGCTGCCTGCGGGCAGCAAACTGCGTCATACTGACTTCAAGTTCATCGATATGATGGATAAGTGTATCGAATTTCACACTCATCACCTGCTGGCGGAAATCCAGATACTCCTGCGCCGCCTGCGCATAATTCAGCAGCTTGTGCGAGGCGGAACGCAGGGCGAACAGTGACGCATTGAGATGCGCCGCGTGCAGTAGCTTGCTGATAGGCTGTTCAAAGAGCGAATCTTCCCACAGCAGATCCGCCGCATGGCGAATGTGTTCAATATCGTTAAGATCGGCACTGCGCCAGCGACGGCCCAGCGCCGCTTCGGCAAAGTCCTGTACCCAGCGCTGCTCGTCCGGCGGCGGAAGCTTCCCACGCAGAACAAGCTCATGGCGTGCCCGGTTTGCCAGATAACCCCACATCGAAGAGACCGGAAAGATCTGCCCGGGGCGAATGCTGCCTTTCATCAGCGTCCCGCAGATGAGCGCCCGCACCTGATCTTCGTCATCGCTGTTACGATCTTGTTGATCGAACTTATTCACCAGCGCGTACAACGGTACCGACGGCCCTACCGCCGTCACCGCCTGACGTACTTCCTGATCGGAAACGGACTTAAGCTGGGTGTAGTCCATCACCACCAGCACCGCCGATGCACGTGCCAGCTGTTCATCCAGCATCTTTTGCAGATGCGGCTGACCCGCCTCATTCGGCCCCGGCGTATCCAGCAGGGTGAGCTGGCCGGGAAAATTGCCCATCCCGGCAAGATGGACAAACTCCACCTCAATCACCGGAATGTGCTCAATGGCGGCATAGTCGGCAAAAGGGAAATCTACCTCCAGCACCTGCGACAGACGCACCAGATCGTTGAGGCTTTTCAGGCAGTGGAAAATCGGCTGCGCGCCCAGATAGTGCTTTTCGAATGCCACCCCGTGAGCAATACGCTCCAGCAGCGCCGCCATGTCCTTATCCAGCTCCAGCGTTTCTGCAAGCGTTGCGCGATCGATATGGCGGAGCTTTCCCTGCAGCGCCTGCATAAGATTATCGATAGGCTCCGGATGCATAAAATGCAGACTCGGCTCTTTCTGACCCGCCGTATGGCGGATCAGCGTCGGTAATGCCGTCATCGGGCGATTGCGATTGGGTAACACCTCAGTACCCACGATGGCATTGATGGTGGTTGATTTACCTGCCTTCATCGTCCCAACAATCGCCAGTACCATTTCCAGCCGCGTCACCTTGCGCAGCTCATTATGTAGCGTGGCCTGCTGAGCGCTAATTTCCTGGGCGCTGAAAACCGCAGAGTTTGACGCGGGTAAATCTTGCGTACTGTTGCCCGGTAACGCACTCAGTTGTTGCAGTTGCTGTAACGCAAGCTGCAGCAAGCGTTCAGCTTCCTGGCTTAATTCGTATATTGTCTGTGTGTACATGGTTAAAGTATTCCCTTAACGCAAATTTTATTACTTTTAATTGTTGCTTTTCTTATTAGCCGGATATTGTTTTTGGAATATATTTTTAATTACATCGAATATCTTTATGCTTGTATTCATTAATATTTTATTCCGACTTGAGCCCGATAGAAAGCGAGCGATAAACAGCGTAGCGCATTTTAAAAAATAATCCGGATATATCTTTAGTTATTTTCCCTACGTGATTGCAGGGACTTCTGCAGTATGGTTATCGCTACGTTCAGAAATAGTACCGACAAATGTGGGGATTTGAGGTATAATTGGGCCTATTTTCGGCGAACTGCCATTTTTTGAGAGGATTTTTTCGATGTCACTTCCACACTGCCCAAAATGTAATTCCGAATATACCTATGAAGACAATGGCATGTACATCTGCCCGGAATGCGCGCACGAATGGAACGATGCTGAGCCTGCACAGGACGCTGATGCCCTGATCGTAAAAGATGCTAACGGCAACCTGCTGGCTGACGGCGACAGCGTGACGGTCGTGAAAGACCTGAAGGTTAAAGGCAGCTCTTCCATGCTGAAAATCGGCACCAAAGTGAAGAACATCCGTCTGGTTGAAGGCGATCACAACATCGACTGCAAAATTGATGGCTTTGGCCCGATGAAACTGAAATCTGAGTTCGTGAAAAAGAACTGATTTTTCTGTTAGGTATGCCCGGTAAGCCCAGCGCTGCCGGGTATGCTCCCCGATGCACTTCGTTTATCCCTCCTGTAATCTGTACAAAAATCGAACTACACTTAACGGGTTTCCCTTTTCTGAGGTAACGATTATGCCGTTAAGTCCCTACGTCTCATTCCCTGGCAACTGCGCCGATGCCATCGCCTTTTATCAAAAAGCGCTGGGTGCAGAACTCCTCTACAAAATTACCTTCGGCGAAATGCCGAAAAACGATCAGAACAGCGATGAAGGCTGTGCCTCTAACATGCAGTTCTCAGACACTGATATCGCTCACGCTAACCTGCGTATTGCCGAGAGCAGTATCATGATGAGTGACGGAATGCAGCGTGAAAATCTGCAATATTCCGGCTTTACCCTCGCGCTGGATCCGCCGAACGTGAACGTTGGCAAGGCCTGGTTCGATGCGCTGGCGGAAGGCGGAAAAATCGGGATGGCCTGGCAGGAAACCTTCTGGGCGGAGGGTTTTGGGACCGTCACCGATAAGTTCGGCGTGCCGTGGCTGGTCAATGCCGTAAAAGCGCAGTAACCCTGTCCGGACGGGCCCGAACGTGGCCCGTCACTTAGCCTCGTGAACTCTTCATCTCTCAGTAACCATCACTTAACCAAAATGTCACACTAATCCGCCAGGATGGGGCCACTTTTTATGGAGGCCGCATCATGCAAACGATGATTCGTGTTGAGAAACTGAGTAAGACTTTCCAGCAGCATCAGGCGCTTCACCGCGTTGATCTCACAATAAATTCCGGTGAGATGGTCGCTCTGCTTGGGCCATCTGGCTCTGGCAAATCCACCCTCTTACGCCACTTAAGTGGTCTTATCGTCGGTGATAAGACCCCGGACAGCCACGTTGAGCTGCTCGGCCGTACGGTACAGAAAGCGGGCCGCCTGGCACGCGATATCCGCAAAAGCCGTGCTCACACCGGCTGCATCTTCCAGCAGTTCAATCTGGTGAACCGACTGAGCGTGCTTGAGAACGTGCTGATTGGCGCGCTCGGTAGCACGCCGTTCTGGCGCACCTGCTTCAACTGGTTCAGTACCGCGCAAAAACAGCAAGCCCTGCAGGCTTTAACCCGCGTTGGCATGGCGCATATGGCTCATCAGCGTGTGTCCACCCTGTCCGGTGGGCAACAGCAGCGGGTGGCGATTGCCCGCGCCCTGATGCAGCAGGCCAAAGTCATTCTTGCCGACGAGCCTATCGCCTCGCTTGACCCGGAATCGGCGCGCATCGTGATGGACACCCTGCGCGATATTAATCAGAAAGACGGCATCACGGTCGTCGTCACTCTGCACCAGGTGGATTACGCCCTGCGCTACTGCGAGCGCATCGTCGCCCTGCGTCAGGGTCACGTGTTCTATGACGGCAGTAGCCAGTTGTTTGATAACGAAAGATTCGACCATCTCTATCGCAGCCTGAACCGCGTCGATGAGAACGCACAGGCCGCTTAATGACGTTACCCATACCGAGGACTGGAAATGAGTTATAAGACGGTTGCCGCGCTGGCGTTCACCAGCATGTTCAGCATCAGCACTCTGTTAAGCCCGGCCCACGCGGACGAGCAGGAAAAGTCGCTGAATTTTGGCATTATTTCGACAGAATCACAGCAGAACCTCAAACCACAGTGGGACCCGTTCCTGAAGGATATGGAGAAGTCCCTCGGCATGAAGGTTAACGCCTTCTTCGCACCAGACTACGCCGGTATCATCCAGGGGATGCGCTTTAACAAAGTCGACATCGCCTGGTACGGCAACCTGTCGGCAATGGAAGCCGTCGATCGCGCCAACGGCCAGGTCTTCGCACAGACGGTGGCGGCTGACGGTTCTCCGGGCTACTGGAGCGTGCTTATCGTCAATAAAGACAGCCCCATCAATAACCTGAACGATCTGCTGGCGAAGCGCAAAGAGCTGACCTTCGGTAACGGCGATCCGAACTCCACCTCTGGTTTCCTCGTTCCCGGTTATTACGTCTTCGCGAAAAACAACGCCTCCCCGACTGAATTCAAACGCACCGTTAACGCCAACCACGAAACCAACGCCCTTGCGGTGGCTAACAAACAGGTGGATGTGGCGACCAACAACACCGAAAACCTCGACAAACTGAAGACTTCTGCACCAGACAAGCTGAAAGAACTGAAGGTTATCTGGAAGTCACCGCTGATCCCGGGCGACCCGATCGTGTGGCGTAAAAACCTCTCCGAAACCACCAAGGACAAGGTGTACGACTTCTTCATGAACTACGGCAAAACGCCGGAGCAGAAAGAAGTTCTCGCTCGCCTGGGATGGGCCCCATTCCGTCCATCAAGCGACCTGCAGCTGGTGCCGATTCGCCAGCTGGCGCTGTTTAAACAGATGCAGGGCGTGAAGGACAACAAAGGTCTGAACGAGCAGGAGAAAACCAGCCAGGTGTCAACGCTTCAGGCGCAGCTGGACGACCTCGATCGCCTGACCGCCGCGCTGGGTGCCATGAGCTCGGTGAATAAAGCGGTGCAATGATTTTATTCCCCTCTCCCCTGAGGGAGAGGGGAATATGCACACGCTGATGCCCTCTCCCACAGGGAGAGGAAGAAAAGATTAAGGAAGCAACATGCAAACCATCACCGTTCCTCCCCCTAAACGCAGTTGGTTCTCGCAGGTGTGCTGGGCCGTTCTGCTGGCAGTACTGATTGTCTCCTGGCAGGGCGCAGAAATGGCGCCGCTGACCTTGTTCAAAGACTCCGGCAACATGGCCACCTTCGCCGCCGATTTCTTTCCTCCTGATTTCAGCCAGTGGCAGTACTACCTCAGCGAAATGGCAGTCACGCTGCAGATTGCCGTCTGGGGGACGGCGCTTGCCGTCGTTCTGTCAATTCCGTTTGGCCTGATGTGTGCCGACAACCTGGTGCCATGGTGGATCTACCAGCCGATGCGTCGCCTGATGGACGCCTGTCGCGCCATCAACGAAATGGTTTTCGCCATGCTGTTCGTCGTGGCGGTAGGGCTTGGCCCATTTGCCGGAGTTCTGGCCCTGTTCATTCACACCACCGGCGTGCTGTCGAAACTGCTCTCCGAGGCGGTGGAAGCTATCGAGCCCGGGCCGGTTGAAGGCATCCGCGCCACCGGTGCCAACAAAATTGAAGAGATCCTCTACGGCGTGTTGCCGCAGGTGATGCCGTTGCTTATCTCCTACTCGCTGTACCGCTTTGAATCCAACGTGCGCTCCGCCACCGTCGTCGGCATGGTCGGCGCGGGGGGTATCGGGGTGACGCTGTGGGAGGCGATCCGCGGCTTCCAGTTCCCGCAAACCTGCGCCCTGATGGTGGTCATCATCATCACCGTCAGCCTGCTGGACTTTCTTTCCCAACGTCTGCGTAAGCACTTCATCTGATTAACGAGGCTTTGATGGCTATGCACTTGTCCAGACATCCGACCAGTTATCCGACCCGCTACCAGGAAATTGCCGCCAGGCTCGAGCAGGAGCTGCGGAGCCACTACCGCTGCGGCGACTGGTTGCCCGCTGAACATCAGCTCGCGGCGCGCTTTGCCGTCAACCGCCACACCCTGCGGCGCGCTATCGATCAGCTGGTGGAAAAAGGCTGGGTACAGCGCCGCCAGGGCGTTGGCGTGCTGGTGCTGATGCGCCCGTTTGATTATCCGCTTAATGCTCAGGCTCGCTTCAGCCAGAACCTGCTCGATCAGGGCAGTCACCCTACCAGCGAAAAGCTGCTCTCGGTACTGCGCCCGGCGTCGAGCCATGTGGCGGAGGCGCTGGGCGTGGAGGAAGGCGCCAATATCATTCATCTACGTACGCTACGCCGGGTCAACGGTATCGCACTGTGCCTTATCGATCACTACTTTGCCGATATGCGCTTCTGGCCGGAGTTACAGAATTTTAGCCACGGTTCGCTGCATGATTTTCTGCGTGAACGCCTCGGCGTCTCGCTCACTCGTACCCAGACACGCATCAGCGCCCGCCGCGCGCAGGCCAAAGAGAGCCGGGTGCTGGAAATTCCTAACATGGCGCCGCTGCTGTGCGTGCGCACCCTGAATCATCGTGATGGCGAGGAGAGCGCGGCGGAGTACTCCGTCAGCCTGACCCGCGCGGACATGATTGAATTCACCATGGAGCACTGAATGAAAATCAACACCGAAACCCGTCAGCGCTGGCTCTCCGCCCTCGCCCACAGCGAGCCTGCAGTACTTGAGAGCCGAATGCAGTCCCTGAAACTGGCACCGGAATATTCCCTCATTCGTCCGGCAGAAACGGGGTTAGTCCAGCTACAGGCGCGCATGGGCGGCACCGGCGATCGTTTTTTTGCCGGTGACGCAACCCTGACCCGCGCGGTGGTACGCCTTAACGACGGCACGCTCGGCTATAGCTGGGTGCTTGGGCGCGATAAACCCCACGCCGAACGCTGTGCGGTCATCGATGCGCTGCTCCAGGCACCGCACCATTTTCAGACCCTGATGGAAACCCTTATTTGCCCGCTGGAAGCGCAACGCGACGCGCAGATTGCCGCTCGCCGTGCCGAGGTTAACGCCAGCCGGGTCGACTTCTTTACTCTGGTTCGCGGAGATAACGCATGACCCTACAAACCGCTTTTGTCCTTCCGGTGCAGGATGCCCAACACAGTTTTCGTCGCCTGCTGAAAGCGATGAGCGAACCCGGCGTGATTGTCTCGCTGCATCAGCTCAAACATGGCTGGCAGCCGCTCAATCTGGCCACCACCAGCGTCCTGTTAACCCTCGCCGATAACGACACGCCAGTGTGGCTCTCTGCCGCTATGAGCAACGATATCGCGGGCCAGAACCTCCGTTTTCACACCAACGCACCGCTGGTGAGCCAACCGCAGCAGGCGGTGTTCGCCGTCGCCGACGGTAGCCTCAGCGCCGAGCAGCTGGACGCACTTTGCAGCGGCAGCGCCGTCGCCCCGGAAACCAGCGCCACGCTGATAGTGCAGATCCCGGCGCTCAGCGGTGGACGCATGCTGCGCCTCACCGGTGCCGGCATTGCCGAAGAACGCATGATTGCCCCGCAGCTGCCCGAATGCCTGCTTCACGAACTGACCGAACGTCCGCACCCCTTCCCGCTCGGTGTGGATCTGATCCTCACCTGCGGCGAGCGCCTGCTGGCTATCCCGCGGACTACCCATGTTGAGGTGTGCTGATGTATGTCGCCGTCAAAGGGGGCGAGAAGGCAATTGCCGCCGCCCATCTCTTACAGGAACAACGACGCCGTGGAGATGACGCCATTGCGGAGCTTACGGTCGCGCAGATAGAGCAGCAGTTGAATCTCGCCGTCGACCGGGTGATGACCGAAGGCGGTATCGCCGATCGCGAGCTGGCGGCGCTGGCGCTGAAACAGGCCAGTGGCGATAACGTAGAGGCGATCTTTTTACTGCGTGCCTACCGCACGACGCTTGCGAAACTGGCGGTCAGCGAGCCGTTAAACAGCGCGGAGATGCGCCTCGAACGCCGCATCTCCGCCGTCTATAAAGATATTCCCGGCGGCCAGCTGCTCGGACCAACCTACGACTACACCCATCGCCTGCTCGATTTTACCCTGCTGGCTAACGGTGAAACGCCCGCCCCGGCCCCGGTCTCCCCGGAACAAGAGTCTGCCCCGCACGTATTCAGCCTGCTGGCGCAGCAGGGACTCGCGAAAAAGGAAACCGACAGCGGCGCCGTGCCGGATGACATCACCCGTACACCGCCGGTGTATCCCTGTTCACGCGCCTCCAGGCTGCAGCAGTTGATGCGCGGAGACGAAGGCTACCTGCTGGCGCTTGCCTACTCCACTCAGCGCGGCTATGGCCGCAATCATCCGTTTGCCGCTGAGATCCGCAGTGGTTATATCGAGGTGGAGATTGTGCCAGAAGAGCTGGGTTTTGCGGTGAACGTCGGCGAACTGCTCATGACCGAGTGTGAAATGGTCAACGGTTTTGTTGCCCCTGAAGCGGAGCCACCGCACTTCACCCGCGGCTACGGCCTCACCTTCGGCATGAGCGAGCGAAAAGCCATGGCGATGGCGCTGGTTGACCGCTCGCTGCAGGCGCCGGACTACGATGAGTACCTCACCGGCCCGGCGCAGGACGAAGAGTTTGTGCTCGCACATGCCGATAACGTGGAAGCCGCCGGGTTTGTCTCGCACCTCAAGCTTCCGCACTACGTGGATTTCCAGGCTGAACTGGAACTGCTGAAACGTCTGCAACGGGAGGATCGTCGTGGCTAATCCGCTGACGGGCTACAACTTTGCTTATCTTGATGAGCAAACCAAACGTATGATTCGCCGCGCCATTCTCAAAGCGGTGGCGATCCCCGGTTATCAGGTTCCGTTCGGCGGACGCGAAATGCCGATGCCCTACGGCTGGGGCACCGGTGGGATCCAGCTTACCGCCAGCGTGATCGGCGAACATGATGTGCTGAAGGTTATCGATCAGGGCGCAGACGACACGACAAACGCCGTCTCGATCCGCCAGTTCTTCACCCGCGTGACCGGGGTGAATACCACTGAACGCACGGAAGACGCGACGATCGTTCAGACCCGTCACCGGATCCCGGAAACGCCGCTGACGGAAGATCAGATCCTTATCTACCAGGTGCCCATTCCGGAGCCGCTGCGCTTTATCGAACCGCGCGAAACCGAAACCCGCACGATGCATGCGCTGGAAGAGTACGGCGTAATACAGGTGAAGCTGTACGAAGACATCGCCCGCTTCGGCCATATCGCTACCACCTACGCCTATCCGGTAAAGGTGAACGATCGCTACGTTATGGATCCTTCGCCCATCCCGAAATTTGATAACCCGAAGATGGATATGATGCCCGCCCTGCAGCTGTTTGGCGCCGGGCGCGAGAAGCGTATTTACGCGGTGCCGCCGTTTACCCGCGTGGAGAGCCTCGATTTCGATGACCACCCCTTCAGCGTTCAGACCTGGGACGAGCCCTGCGCCATCTGCGGCTCACGCCACAGCTATCTCGATGAAGTGGTGCTGGATGACAGCGGCAAACGGATGTTTGTCTGCTCCGACACCGACTACTGCCGCCAACAACGCGAGGCGTTAGACCAATGACTCAACCGCTGCTTTCCGTGAATCATCTGACCCATCTTTACGCCCCGAGTAAAGGCTTCAGCGACGTCTCGTTCGAACTGTGGCCGGGCGAAGTGCTGGGGATCGTCGGTGAATCCGGCTCAGGGAAAACCACGTTGCTGAAATCGATTTCCGCCCGTCTTGCACCGCAGCAGGGTGAGGTGGTGTACCAGGCGCAGTCTTTATACGCCATGAGCGAAGCAGAGCGCCGCCGTCTGCTGCGTACCGAATGGGGTGTAGTGCATCAGCACCCGCTGGACGGGCTGCGCCGTCAGGTCTCAGCCGGAGGAAATATCGGCGAAAGACTGATGGCCACCGGGGCGCGCCACTACGGCAACATTCGCGCCACCGCACAGCAGTGGCTGGAAGATGTCGAGATCCCTGCTTCACGCATCGATGACCTGCCCACCACCTTCTCTGGCGGGATGCAACAGCGTTTGCAGATAGCCCGTAACCTCGTCACCCAGCCGAAACTGGTTTTTATGGACGAGCCAACCGGCGGTCTTGATGTCTCGGTACAGGCTCGCCTGCTGGACCTGCTGCGCGGGCTGGTTAGCGAACTGAACCTGGCGGTGGTGATTGTCACCCACGATCTTGGCGTCGCCCGTCTGCTGGCTGACCGCCTGATGGTGATGAAAGAGAGCCAGGTGGTGGAAAGTGGATTAACCGACCGCGTGCTCGACGATCCGCATCATCCCTATACCCAGCTGCTGGTGTCATCGGTATTGCAGAATTAAGAGGCCAACATGATCCGCGTAGAAAACGTGAGTAAGACCTTTGTACTCCACCAGCAAAACGGCATTCGCTTGCCGGTACTTGATAACACGTCGCTCGCCGTTAACGCGGGCGAATGCGTGGTACTGCACGGCCACTCCGGCAGCGGGAAATCAACCCTGCTGCGCTCGCTGTACGCCAACTATTTGCCCGACGAAGGGCATATTCACATCAAACACGGCGACGAGTGGGTAGACCTGGTCAGCGCCCCGGCACGAAAAGTCGTAGAAGTGCGTAAATCCACCATCGGCTGGGTGAGTCAGTTCTTACGGGTGATCCCCCGTATTTCGGCCCTCGACGTGGTGATGCAACCGCTGCTCAGTCTCGGCGTGCCGCGTGATACCTGCGCCGCCCGGGCTGCCAGCCTGCTGACGCGCCTCAACGTGCCGGAACGCCTGTGGCACCTGGCACCGTCAACCTTCTCCGGCGGTGAACAACAGCGAGTGAATATCGCCCGCGGGTTCATCGTGGAGTACCCCATTCTGCTGCTCGATGAACCGACCGCCTCGCTGGATGAAAAAAACAGTGCCGCCGTCGTTGGGCTTATCGACGAAGCAAAATCGCGCGGGGCGGCAATCGTGGGTATTTTCCACGATGAAACCGTACGAAACCGCGTGGCCGACCGTCTCCATCCGATGGGAACAACACCATGATTATCAATAATGTAAAACTGGTACTCGACGATGAAGTGGTGGCCGGTTCGGTCGAGATCGCCGATGGCGTGATCCGCGCCTTTGCCGAAAGCCAGAGCCGCCAGCCGGAAGCGATGGATGGCGAAGGCGGCTGGCTGCTGCCGGGGCTTATCGAACTGCATACCGATAACCTGGATAAATTCTTTACCCCACGGCCAAAGGTGGACTGGCCGGCGCATTCCGCCATGAGCAGCCACGATGCGCTGATGGTGGCGAGCGGCATCACCACCGTACTGGACGCCGTTGCCATTGGCGACGTCCGTGACGGCGGCGATCGGCTGGAAAATCTGGAAAAGATGATTAACGCCGTCGAAGAGACGCAAAAACGCGGCTTAAACCGCGCCGAACATCGCTTGCATTTGCGCTGCGAATTACCGCATCACACCACGCTTCCGCTGTTTGAAAAATTGGTAGGCCGCGAGCCGGTTTCGCTGGTATCCCTGATGGATCACTCCCCGGGTCAGCGTCAGTTCGCCAATATCGAGAAGTATCGTGAATATTACCAGGGCAAATACTCCCTCAGCGACGATGAGATGGCGCGCTACGAAGAAGAGCAGCTCCAGCTCGCCGCACAGTGGTCGCAGCCCAACCGTATGGCCATTGCTGCCCACTGCCGGGCGCGTAACATTGCGCTGGCGAGCCACGATGATGCCACTCACGAACATGTCGTCGAATCACATCAGCTTGGCAGCGTGATCGCCGAGTTTCCTACCACGTTTGCTGCCGCTGAGTCATCACGCCTGCACGGTATGAACGTACTGATGGGCGCACCAAACATCGTTCGCGGCGGCTCCCACTCCGGAAATGTGGCAGCAAGCTCGCTGGCGGCAGTTGGCCTGCTGGATATTCTCTCCTCCGATTACTACCCGGCGAGCCTGCTCGATGCGGCGTTCCGGGTCGCGGACGACGAACGCAACACCTTCACCCTGCCGCAGGCGATTCATCTTGTGACAAAAAACCCGGCGCGGGCGCTGAATCTGCACGACCGCGGCGTAATTGCCGAAGGTAAGCGCGCGGATCTGGTGCTGGCTCATCGCAAAGGCGAACATATTCATATCGACCATGTCTGGCGTCAGGGCCGGAGGGTATTCTGATGACGGGAAAGCTGGTGTGGTTAGTCGGGGCCTCCGGTTCCGGAAAAGACAGCCTGCTGGAGGCGCTGCGCGTCTTTGAACATCCGCGCATTCTGGTGGCTCATCGCTACATTACCCGCCCGTGGAACGCCGGGAGCGAGAACCATGTCGCCCTTAGCGAGCAGGAGTTCTTCACCCGTGCCGCGCAGCAGCTATTCGCCCTGAGCTGGCACGCCAACGGCTTTTACTACGGCGTCGGCGTAGAGGTGGACGTCTGGCTACACGCGGGTTTCGACGTGGTGGTCAACGGGTCACGGGCGCATTTGCCGCAGGCGAAAGCGCGTTATGGTGCCTCGCTACTGCCGGTGTGTCTGCAGGTGACGCCAGAGATCCTCCGCCAGCGCCTTGAAACGCGCGGCCGTGAGACACAGACGGAAATCACCCAGCGACTGGCACGCGCAGCACGTTACCAGCCCGAAGGTTGTCAGACGCTGAATAACGACGGAAGTCTGATACAGTCAGTAGATACTTTTCTGGCGCTGATCCGTCAGCCTGTGTTGTCAAAAGAGAGCCCTCATGCCTGTTTGTAAACTGCGTCCAGCCACCCCGGAAGATACCCCTGCCGTGTATCACCTGATAAGCGAGCTCAAACAGGTGCAGTACCCACGCGACGCCTTTGCGGCAGGATTTGCGGCGAATCTGCTCAACCCGACCCTGCACTATCAGGTGGCTGAAGTCGATAGTGAGGTGGTGGGCCTTATCGGCATGCAGCTACAGTTTCAGCTCCATCACAGCCACTGGATTGGCGAGATCCAGGAACTGGTGGTTTTGCCGAAGCAACGTGGTCTGAATATCGGCCAACGGCTGCTGCACTGGGCAGAAGCCGAGGCGCGAGCTCACGGCGCGGAAGGTATGGAGCTTTCCAGCGGCAAAGGACGTACCGAGGCGCATCGATTTTATCTGCGTGAAGGTTACCTGCAGAGCCATTATCGCTTTAAAAAGACCCTACAGGAGGGGTAATGAGCCTCACCATCCAGTTAACCGGCTCCGGCGGTGCGCAGCTGGTTCCGGCGTTCGGCTGCGACTGCGCGGCCTGCCACCGCGCCCGCAGGCATCCCCGTTTTCGCCGCCGCCCCTGCAGCGCGATGGTACGTTACAACGGCGCGGTGACCCTGCTCGACGCCGGTCTACCGGACATCATGGAGAGCTGGCCCGCGGGCAGTTTTCGGCAGTTTCTGCTCACGCATTATCATATGGATCACGTGCAGGGGCTGTTTCCCCTGCGCTGGGGCGTTGGCGCAAAAATTCCGGTGTATGGCCCGCCGGACGAACAGGGCTGTGATGACCTTTTCAAACACCCGGGGCTTCTCGATTTCAGCCATACCCTTGCGCCTTTCGTGATGTTCGAACTCCAGGGGCTTCGCGTAACGCCGCTACCGCTTAATCACTCAAAGCTCTGTTTTGGCTATTTGCTGGAGACCGCACGCAGCCGCGCGGCGTGGCTTGCCGATACCGCCGGACTTCCCGATAAAACGCTGACGTTTTTACGCAACAACGCGCCAGATATTATCATCATCGACTGTAGTCACCCGCCGAAGGCCGAAACACCGCGCAACCATAACGATCTCAACGCGGTACTGGCAATAAACGAGAGTCTGGGCTGCCCGCGAATGGTGCTGACGCACATCAGTCACCAGCTTGACGTCTGGATGATGCACAATCCGCTGCCTCCGGGGATCGAAGCGGGTTATGACGGCATGGAGATCGTGCTGGACTAGCGATCGTACTCGTCGTCGAGCCTGCGGCGATCGTCCTCAAGCTGCCGCCGATCCTGATCTAACTGACGCTGGCGTTCATCGAGCTGGCGGCGACGATCTTCGAGCTGCCGACTGCGATCGTCGTACTGTCGACTCCGATCGTCACGCTGCTGACGGCTGTTGTCATAGCGCCCGTCGTCGTCATTGTATGAACGGTCGCTCCCCGGGTTATAGGCATCGTTCACCGCCTGCTGAATATTGCTGATGGCATCATCAATGAGGTCCGCCTGAGCAAGCGAGCTTGTCAGTGACATGGTGCAGAAGAGTAAAGCGCAAGCGTAACGTTTCATAAAACCCATCTCATCAGGGAGCTGGCGTTACGGTAATCAAGGCGGAATTCGGCGGGTAGTGGACGAATCTCAAATATGCCGGGGGCGCCATTATCACTTTATCAATTGATATTATCATTGTGAGAACCTCCTTTCTCTGCCGTTCGACACGTCAAATCTGACGATGGTCTCCTTTTCGTCAGTCAATTATCCGCCAGGTCTGCGCAAGATCATGAAATGCCCACAATTTAACTATGGCATAGAAGATGCATAACTCAGTGGTGAGCAAGAATTGATTAACTGGAGCGAGACCGATGAAAAAAGTCGTCACGGTTTGCCCGTATTGCGCCTCAGGATGCAAAATCAACCTGGTGGTCGACAACGGCAAAATCGTCAAGGCTGAGGCTGCGCAAGGGAAAACCAACCAGGGGACGTTGTGCCTGAAAGGCTACTACGGTTGGGATTTCATCAACGATACGCAGATCCTCACCCCCCGTCTGAAAACCCCGATGATTCGCCGCGAGCGTGGCGGCAAACTGGAGTCCGTCTCCTGGAACGAAGCGCTGGATTATGTCGCCAGCCGCCTGAGCGCCATCAAAGAAAAATATGGCCCGGATTCGATTCAGACGACAGGCTCTTCACGCGGAACGGGTAACGAAACCAACTATGTGATGCAAAAATTTGCGCGCGCCGTTATTGGTACGAATAACGTCGACTGCTGCGCTCGCGTCTGACACGGCCCTTCGGTTGCAGGTCTGCACCAGTCGGTCGGTAATGGCGCCATGAGTAATGCCATCACAGAGATTGATAATACCGATCTCGTGTTTATCTTCGGGTACAACCCGGCAGATTCACACCCTATTGTGGCGAATCACGTGATTAACGCCAAACGCAATGGGGCGAAGATTATCGTCTGCGATCCACGCAAAATTGAAACTGCGCGCATCGCCGATATGCACATTGCGCTCAAAAACGGTTCGAACATCGCGCTGTTGAACGCTCTTGGGCATGTCATCATCGAGGAGAACCTGCACGATAAAGCCTTTATCGCCTCACGGGCGGAGGGTTTTGAAGAGTATCGCAAGATTGTCGAAGGCTATACGCCAGAATCCGTTGAAGCCATCACCGGCGTTAGCGCACAGGAAATTCGCCAGTGCGCGCGCATGTACGCTTCGGCGAAATCGGCTGCCATTCTGTGGGGCATGGGCGTTACCCAGTTCTACCAGGGTGTTGAAACCGTTCGTTCACTGACGAGCCTCGCTATCCTGACCGGTAATCTCGGCAAACCAAGCGTCGGGGTAAACCCGGTGCGTGGGCAGAACAACGTTCAGGGTGCCTGTGATATGGGCGCGTTGCCGGATACCTATCCAGGTTATCAGTACGTCAAAGAAGAAAAAAACCGCGAGAAATTCGCCAAAGCCTGGGGTGTGGAAAGCTTACCGGCCCACACCGGTTATCGCATCAGCGAGCTGCCGCACCGTGCGGCGCATGGCGAAGTGCGTGCAGCCTATATCATGGGCGAAGATCCGCTGCAGACGGATGCAGAGCTTTCTGCCGTGCGCAAAGGGTTTGAAGATCTCGAGCTGGTTATCGTCCAGGATATCTTTATGACGAAAACCGCAGCGGCGGCCGACGTTATTCTGCCATCCACCTCCTGGGGCGAGCATGAGGGCGTTTATACCGCAGCCGATCGCGGTTTCCAGCGCTTCTTCAAAGCCGTAGAGCCGCAGTGGGATCTGAAAACGGACTGGCAAATCATCAGTGAGATAGCCACCCGCATGGGTTACCCGATGCACTACAACAACACTCAGGAAATCTGGGATGAGTTGCGGCATCTGTGCCCGAGTTTCTACGGAGCGACGTACGAGAAAATGGGAGAGCTTGGCTACATCCAGTGGCCATGCACCGATGAGTCTGACACCGATCAGGGTACCAGCTACCTGTTTGAAGAGAAGTTTGATACCGATAACGGGCTCGCGAAATTCTTCACCTGCGACTGGGTGGCACCTATCGACAAGCTCACGGATGAGTATCCGATGGTGCTCTCTACGGTGCGTGAAGTTGGCCACTACTCTTGTCGTTCAATGACCGGGAACTGCGCGGCACTCGCAGCACTTGCCGATGAGCCTGGCTACGCTCAGATTAACACCGCTGATGCCGCCAGACTGGGTATTGCGGATGAGTCACTGGTGTGGGTGAACTCGCGTAAAGGTAGGGTGATTACCCGCGCGCAGGTTAGCGATCGTCCGAACAAAGGCGCGGTTTACATGACCTATCAGTGGTGGATTGGCGCATGTAACGAACTGGTAACGGAGAACCTGAGCCCAATTACCAAAACGCCGGAGTATAAGTATTGCGCCGTCCGCGTCGAGCCGATCGCCGATCAGCGCGCCGCCGAGCAATATGTGATTGATGAATATACTAAATTGAAATCCCGCCTGCGCGCCAGCGCGATGGGATAATATATTTATCATTGAAGTAAATAAAAGAGGTGGAATTATTCACCTCTTTTATATTTTAATTTCTGCGAACGCCATTCCATATTTCATGTAATTTATCATAAAATAAATTACATCTTCTCTTTGATAAAAATAAAGATACTATTTCTGCCGGGTGCTTAAGGCTTTCTGTCTTGAGCATTGGTGAGGGACAGAAAGTAATAAGCCTCGGGCAATGTTTCCATTAACCCGAGGCTACCCTCAACAGTATCCCTAGCAGGATGAGGGTAGCCTCTTACTTCACGTAACGCAAGGAGTAAAAGGCATGACGCCATTTAAATATTTGTTAGGTATTCTTTTAATTGTATGCCTGACGGTTCTGATATTCACCTTAATTAATCGTGGGAAGCTTTGCGAATTAAGAATAAGGAGTGGACATCAGGAGGTGGCGGCTAAATTAGCTTGTCAGAACGGCTAGCCCATCAGGCGGGGAAACCCGCCTGGCTTGCAGGGAGTCAGAGGTCTTAACGCGCCCATTTTATTTTTCTGCCGCCCCTTTATACTGCGCCACAGGTACATTGACGAAAACCAAAAATGAAATATTTCTCATTATTACTTCTTTTATTTACTTTACCGACTTACGCAGACAGCATTGGTAGCCAGTTCGAACAGCAGGCAGAAGCCGGAGACAGCCGCGCCCAGTATCTGCTGGCCGATACCTGGTTCAGCTCCGGCAACGAAGAAAAAGCCCATTACTGGGCTGAAAAAGCAGCACAAAACGGCAGCGCTGACGCCGTCGCCCTGCTCGCGCAGATGGCGCTGCGCAGCGATTACCGTGAAGCAAAGTCGCTGGCGGAACAGGCCAGCCGTGCGGGCAGTAAGGTCGGTGACGTCGTGCTCGCAAGGACGCTGGTCAACCATCAGGCCGGAACGCCGGATTACCCACGAGCCATTGCGTTACTGGAAAGTGTTGCCGAAGACGTGGAAAGCGATGCCGCGGTAGATGCCCAGATGCTGCTTGGTCTTATCTACGCCAACGGCGATACGATCCCGGAAGACGAGGAGAAAGCGACCTTCTATTTTAAACGCAGCTCTGCGCTTTCCAGAACGGGTTATGCCGAATACTGGGCGGGAATGATGTTCCTGCAGGGTGACAAAGGCTTTATCAGTCAGAACAAACAGAAGGCACTGCAGTGGCTGAACCTGAGCTGTATGGAGGGGTTTGATACCGGGTGCGAAGAGTTTGACAGACTCAGCAACGAGTAAGCACTCAGCAAAAATAAAGCCGGGTGTGTGTTAAGCACTCCCGGCTTCGGCGTTACGGATTCGCCTTCTTATCAAAATGACCTAATACTTCACGCTCATACGCCAGCGCTTTTTTACGGTCAAATTTGTGTTCCCACTTCGCGATAACCAGCACCGCCAGCGCATTACCGACCACGTTCAATGCGGTACGCGCCATGTCGAGGATACGGTCGACACCGGCGATAAATGCCAGGCCTTCCAGCGGAATACCCACGCTCCCAAGCGTCGCCAGCAGCACCACGAAGGAAACACCCGGTACGCCAGCAATCCCTTTAGAGGTCACCATCAGCGTTAGCACGAGGATAATTTCCTGGCCGAGCGACAGCTCAATACCGTACAGCTGAGCGATAAAGATTGCCGCAATACTCTGATACAGCGTCGAACCATCCAGGTTGAAGGAGTAACCGGTCGGCACCACGAAGCTGGTGATCGATGCCGGCGCACCATAGGCTTCCATCTTCTCAATAATACGCGGCAGCACGCTTTCGGAACTCGCCGTTGAGTAGGCCAGAATCAGCTCATCTTTCAGGATACGGATAAGGATCCAGATGCTGAGCCCGCACATTTTCGCTACCAGTCCCAGCACCACCAGCGCAAAGAACAGGATGGCGACATATACCAGGATAACCAGCTTAGCGAGCGGCCACAGCGAGGCAAAACCGAAGTTCGCCACCGTCACCGAAATCAGCGCAAACACCCCTACCGGCGCATAGCGCATCACCATGTGAGTCACTTTGAACATGGTTTCGGAGATAGAGCGGAATACGGTTACCAGCGGTTCACGATGGGTTGCAGGCAAGGATGACAGCCCAAGGCCAAACAGCACCGAGAAGAAGATGATCGGCAGCATTTCGCCTTTCGCCATCGACGAAACGATGTTGGTCGGCACCAGAGACAGGATAGTCCCCATCAGGCCATGCGCGTGGCTCTGAACTTCCGCCGTGGTGTTCTGATACTTCGAAATATCCGCCACCGCCAGCTGCGACATATCAATACCTGAGCCTGGCTGGAACACGTTCGCCAGCGTAATCCCCAGAATGATGGCAACGGTGGTGATGATTTCAAAATAGATGATGGTCTTGGCACCAATGCGCCCCAGCGATTTCGCATCACCGACGCCAGCAATACCGACCACCAGGGTCGAAATCACGATCGGCACGACAATCATTTTGATCAGGTGGATGAAGATATCCCCTGCCGGAGAGAGTAGATTAGCAATCAGCCATTCGCGGCTGTCGCTTTGATAATGCAGGTAGCTTCCGAGCAGGATCCCCAGAATCAGGGCCAGCAAAATTTGCCAGGCCAGGCTGACTTTCGTTTTTTCATGACTACAGACTTCCTCAATGAGAGACGTCATTCCAGGAAGGAATGGCATCTGCTGAAAGGGGTATGAATTGTGTTGCGTTTGTTAGTGAGTTTTTTTCACGCGCAGTATCAGTACCACTTGCATGGCATGCTGCGCAAGCCTTTCAGAATGGGGCTTTTATCTACTTTTACGCATAATATCGCTGGTTTTTACTATTTAGATTGCATAAGCATTTGTTATAAAAAACTTTTTAAACTCACTATTTCTATAAATTCAAATAAGTAATTATTTCACTTCAAAGATTCATTTGACGAATATTCATACAGTTCCAGTAATGCGTGATCTGTCGCCCAAATAGTAAACAAAGCTGTCAGCGCTCCTGCAGTTAACTTTTATTTGACATATCATTAACAAGTTAAAAGGAGAAAAAAAGCCATGAGCCAAATACACAAACACTCTATTCCCGCAAACATTGCGGAAAGCTGCCTGATTAACCCGGAACAGTACAAGGCGAAGTACCAGCAGTCAGTGACCGACCCGGATACCTTCTGGGGTGAACAGGGCAAGATCCTCGACTGGATGACCCCGTACACAAAGGTCAAGAACACCTCGTTTGCCCCCGGCAATGTCTCTATCAAATGGTATGAAGACGGTACGCTGAATCTGTCTGCCAACTGCCTCGACAGACATCTGGCCGAGCGCGGCGATCAAACCGCTATCATCTGGGAAGGCGATGACGCCTCCCAGAGCAAAAACATCACCTATCGCGAATTGCACCGCGATGTATGCCGTTTTGCCAACGTCCTGCTGGATCTGGGGGTGAAAAAAGGTGATGTTGTCGCTATCTACATGCCAATGGTGCCAGAAGCCGCGGTCGCTATGCTGGCCTGTGCCCGTATCGGCGCCATTCACTCGGTTATCTTTGGCGGATTCTCACCAGAAGCCGTTGCTGGCCGAATCATTGATTCCAGTTCACGTCTGGTTATCACCGCAGATGAAGGCGTGCGTGCCGGGCGCAACATCCCGCTGAAAAAGAACGTCGACGATGCGCTGAAAAACCCTAACGTGAAGAGCGTAGAGCACGTAGTGGTTCTGAAGCGTACCGGCGGCAAGATTGACTGGAAAGACGGTCGCGATCTGTGGTGGAGCGATCTCACGGCGAACGCCAGCGATAAACATGAACCGGTGGCAATGAACGCCGAAGATCCGCTGTTTATCCTCTACACCTCCGGCTCAACCGGCAAACCGAAAGGCGTGCTGCATACCACCGGCGGGTACCTGGTCTATGCGGCCAGCACGTTCAAATATGTGTTTGATTACCATCCAGGTGAAGTGTACTGGTGTACCGCCGACGTCGGCTGGGTCACCGGACACAGCTATCTGCTGTACGGGCCGCTGGCCTGCGGCGCTATTACCCTGATGTTTGAAGGCGTGCCAAACTGGCCGACCCCGGCGCGTATGTGTCAGGTGGTGGATAAGCATCAGGTCAACATTCTCTACACGGCCCCTACCGCCATTCGTGCCCTGATGGCCGAAGGCGATAAGGCCATTACCGGTACCAACCGCTCATCGCTGCGCATTCTGGGCTCCGTAGGGGAACCGATTAACCCGGAAGCGTGGGAGTGGTACTGGAAGAAAATCGGTAACGAAAAATGCCCGGTGATGGATACCTGGTGGCAGACCGAGACCGGTGGATTCATGATTACCCCGCTGCCGGGCGCTATCGAACTGAAAGCCGGTTCGGCCACCCGCCCGTTCTTCGGCGTGCAGCCTGCGCTGGTTGATAACGAAGGCCATCCGCTGGAAGGCGCTACCGAGGGTAACCTGGTGATCACCGACTCGTGGCCGGGTCAGGCGCGTACGCTGTTTGGCGATCATGAGCGCTTCGAGCAAACCTACTTCTCGACCTTCAAGAACATGTACTTCAGCGGCGACGGCGCGCGTCGTGATGAAGATGGCTACTACTGGATCACCGGACGCGTGGACGACGTGCTGAACGTGTCTGGTCACCGTCTGGGTACCGCCGAAATTGAATCTGCGCTGGTATCGCATCCGAAAATTGCCGAAGCCGCCGTGGTCGGTATTCCACACAACATCAAAGGTCAGGCAATTTACGCCTACGTGACGCTAAACCACGGCGAAGAACCGACTCCGGAGCTGTATACCGAAGTGCGAAACTGGGTGCGTAAAGAGATTGGCCCGCTGGCAACGCCGGACGTGCTACACTGGACCGATTCGCTGCCGAAAACCCGCTCCGGCAAAATCATGCGCCGTATTCTGCGCAAGATCGCCGCCGGTGATACCAGTAACCTCGGCGATACTTCAACGCTCGCCGATCCAGGTGTTGTGGAAAAACTGCTCGAAGAGAAGCAGTCCATCACCATGCCATCGTAACCCCCTCACCCTAACCCTCTCCCTCACGGGAGAGGGAAATAAAAACAAACCCACCCGACCTTACCTCTGGAGACTCTGTGATGAATGAAGAAATTTGTCAGCAGATAGAAAACAGTGCGCAATTCAGGGAGCTTGTGGAAAAAAGGCAACGGTTTGCCGCTATTTTGTCGCTCATCATGTTAGTGATTTACGTCGGCTTTATTCTGCTGATTGCTTTCGCCCCCGGATGGCTCGGCACTCCGCTACACGCAGGAACCAGCGTCACGCGCGGGATCCCTATCGGTATCGGGGTAATTATTATTTCGTTCCTCCTGACCGGTGTCTACGTCTGGCGGGCCAACGGCGAGTTCGACAGGCTTAATAAAGCGGTTCTGCGCGAGGTGAAAGCATCATGAAGAAAGTCCTGACGGCGCTTGCCGCCACGCTGCCTTTTGCGGCAAACGCTGCCGACGCCATTACCGGCGAGGTGCAGCGCCAGCCGACCAACTGGCAGGCGATTATCATGTTCCTGATCTTCGTCTTACTGACGCTTTACATCACTTACTGGGCTTCCCGCCGGGTGCGTTCACGCAGCGATTACTACACCGCTGGCGGCAACATTACCGGTTTCCAGAACGGGCTGGCGATTGCCGGTGACTTTATGTCTGCAGCCTCGTTCCTTGGGATCTCTGCGCTGGTTTACACCTCCGGCTACGACGGACTTATCTACTCCCTCGGTTTCCTCGTCGGCTGGCCAATCATCCTGTTCCTGATTGCCGAACGTCTGCGCAACCTCGGGCGCTTTACCTTTGCCGATGTCGCCTCTTCTCGCCTGAAACAGGGGCCAATTCGTGTGCTTGCCGCCTGCGGGTCACTGGTGGTGGTCGCGCTGTACCTGATTGCCCAGATGGTGGGTGCTGGTAAGCTGATTGAGCTGCTGTTTGGCCTCAACTACCACGTTGCCGTGGTCCTGGTTGGCGTGCTGATGGTGATGTATGTGCTGTTTGGCGGCATGCTTGCCACCACCTGGGTACAAATCATCAAAGCCGTCCTGCTGCTGTTTGGCGCAAGCTTCATGGCCTTTATGGTGATGAAACATGTCGGATTCAGCTTCAATAATCTGTTTGCTGAAGCGATGGCGGTGCACCCGAAAGGGGCAGCAATCATGAGCCCTGGCGGACTGGTGAAAGACCCTATCTCCGCGCTGTCACTCGGGCTTGGCCTGATGTTTGGTACCGCTGGCCTGCCGCATATTCTGATGCGCTTCTTCACCGTCAGCGACGCCCGTGAAGCGCGTAAGAGCGTATTCTACGCCACCGGCTTTATGGGGTACTTCTACATCCTGACCTTCATCATCGGCTTTGGCGCGATCATGCTGGTTGGCGCTAACCCGGCGTTTAAAGATGCGGCAGGCGCACTTATCGGCGGCAACAACATGGCGGCGGTTCACCTGGCGGATGCGGTCGGCGGCAACCTGTTCCTCGGCTTTATCTCTGCGGTAGCCTTTGCCACTATTCTGGCTGTGGTTGCCGGTTTAACCCTCGCGGGTGCCTCAGCGGTTTCTCATGATCTGTACGCCAACGTTTTCCGTAAAAACGCCACCGAACGTCAGGAGCTGAAGGTGTCAAAAATCACCGTGCTGATCCTGGGCGTGGTCGCGATTTTGTTGGGGATTTTGTTTGAGAAACAGAACATTGCCTTCATGGTAGGTCTGGCGTTCTCTATCGCCGCCAGCTGTAACTTCCCGATTATCCTGCTGTCGATGTACTGGTCGAAGCTGACCACCCGTGGGGCGATGATTGGCGGCTGGCTGGGGTTACTCACCGCCGTAGTGCTGATGATCCTTGGCCCGACCATCTGGGTGCAGATCCTTGGCCACGAGAAAGCGATTTTCCCTTATGAATATCCGGCGCTGTTCTCCATCGCCATTGCCTTTATCGGGATCTGGTTCTTCTCCACCACCGACAACTCGGCGGAAGGCGTTCGCGAACGCGAGCAGTTCCGCGCACAGTTTATTCGTTCACAAACCGGTATTGGTATCGCGCAGGGCCGCGCGCACTAGCCACATGACTCCCCGGCCAGACGGCCGGGGTTTCAGAACATCAGCAAGCCAACCAGGGGGGCTACCAGCACCGTCACCACGCCAGAAAGCATCATCACCAGACTTGCCACAACGCCTTCCTGTTGCCCAAGTTCATAAGAGCGTGCCGTCCCTGCCCCGTGTGAAGCAGCGCCAAATCCGGCCCCTTTCGCCATGCCCTCGCGAATCGACATACGCAGAAACAGCATGTCGCCAATCGCCATGCCGAATACCCCCGTGACCACCACGAACAGCGCCACCAGATCCGGCTGGCCGCCCAGCGGTTTTGCCGCCGCGAGCGCAAACGGTGTGGTGACCGAACGCACCGCCAGGCTACGCTGGATCTCTTCCGGCAACGTGAACAGGCGCGCCAGCCAGACAGAGCTGGTGACGGCAACCAGCGTGGCCGTCACTACGCCTGCAGAAAGCGACATCCAGTGGCGCTTAATCAGCGCCAGGTTATCGTACACCGGCACCGCGAAAGCAATCGTCGCGGGACCCAGCAGCCACAGCAGCCAATGGGCCTCGCCCATGTAGTTCTGGTATGAGATGTGGCCAAACACCAGTAACAGCACCAGCAGGATGGGCGTTAACACCAGCGGCATCAGCGGCAGTTTGCGAAAGCGGCGGTACAGTCGTTTATTGGCAAAGTAGAGCCCAAGGGTGATAACCAGGCACAGCACGCTCAGTTGAAAATTAGTCATGGCTCATCCTGCGCATCTCATAGCGGTATACTTTATCCACCACCCAGGCCGTCGCCGCCAGTACCAGACAGGTGCTTAATGCAATCACCAGGAAAATACGCCAGCCATCCACCATCAGCAATTGCGCATAATTGACCACCGCCACCACCGCCGGCACAAAAAACAGCAGCATTTCAGCCAATAGCCAGCGCGCCCCGGCCCTGACCCAGTTGAGCGGGATAACCCGGCAGGCAATCAGCGCCAGCAGCATGACCATCCCCACCAGGTTAGGCGGCAGAGGAAGATGCAGCCAGCTCACCACATACTCTGCGAAAACAAATAAACCGGCATACAGTACAACCTGTACCGGCACCTGGAGTTGTTGTAAAACCCGCGGCGCAATGCGTCCTGAGGCCACAGCCATGAAAGGAGTTCCTGCAAAAAATGAAGATGCTCAGTATAGAGAGCACGCGTCGATGACTGAAATGAATTAAAATCATTACAGGTATAGTTCCAGGGAATAGTCATGGACATAAGAACGCTACGCTATTTTGTCGAAGTGGTCCGTCAACAGAGTTTCACCCGCGCGGCGGAGAAGCTGTTCGTCACGCAACCCACCATCAGCAAGATGCTGAAAAATCTCGAAGATGAACTGAACTGCACATTGCTCATTCGCGATGGACGCAAACTATTGTTAACCGATACCGGACGGGTGGTTTTCGAACGGGGATTAGCTATTCTCGGCGAATTCCGCCAGCTGGAATCAGAGCTCAGCGATATTAATCACCTGCATAAGGGTCTGTTACGCCTCGGGATCCCACCGATGGTCGGGATGATGATGGCCGGGCCCATCAGCCTGTTTCGCCAACGTTATCCGGGCATTGAGCTGAAGGTCTCTGAATTCGGCGGCTTAACGGTCCAGCAGGCGGTGGTCAACGGTGAGCTCGATATCGCCGTCACCGCCCTGCCGGTAGACGAAGAGAGCGGGCTTTCAACGCTCCCGCTCTTCAACCATCCGTTGTGCGTGCTGGTACCGCGCACCGGTGACTGGATGAAGATTGATTCTGTTTCGCCGGAGCTGCTGGCCGCCCATCCGCTGCTTATCTACAACGAAGAGTTTTCTCTTAGCCGCCAGCTGATGCAAATGTTCAACCGCCATCACCTCAAGCCGCGTATTGCGGTGCGCAGCGGACAGTGGGATTTTCTGGCCGCCATGGTACAGGCAGGCGTTGGCGTCGCAATTCTGCCGCAGCCTATCTGTGAACGACTGGATAAAAACACGTTGCGCTGGATCCCGCTTGAGAGTGATTTGCGTTGGGAGCTGGGGTTAACCTGGCGGGAAGGCGTGTACCTGTCGCATAGCGCGCAGGCGTGGCTCACCTGCTGCAAGGGGTTCTGGACCCCGGCAGCCTGACTTCCCCTCTCCTGGGGGAGAGGGGAACATGCATTACTGATCTTCTATCAGCAGCGCTTCCAGCAGGTCGAGATCGTGCAGCAGTTTTTGCAGCGTCTCATTGCTAATCTGCCGGGTGGCACGCAGGTGATACAGCTCACCGCGCTCGGAACGCAGGGCCGCCAGGCGGAAGCGACGCTCAAGGCTCTCTTCCTGCATCGAAGTCTCAACGTCATTACGCCCGTCGGCGCGTCGGCGCAGGTTACCAATCACCCGCGAGCTCACCTCGGTGAGCAGCTGATTATCAATGTTTTCCTCGGTATCCGTTGCCAGGCGCTCTTCCATCTTCTGAATAGCGACAATCGCCACTTCCGCCGTCGCCGCCCGTGCCAGCCGCTCTTCCTTGTGCTGCTGGCTATGGTCAGCCGACTCAATGTGCTGTAGCAGAATAGGCAGCATCACCACCCCGACAAACAGCGAGAACAGGATCACGCCTGCGGCAAGGAAAATCAGTTCGTAACGCGCCGGGAAGACCTCGCCACTCGGCAGCAGCAGCGGGATGGAAAGCACACCGGCAAGCGTAATCGCCCCACGCACCCCGGCAAACGTTGCAATCAGCAGTTCACGGGTTGACCAGGAGCCAAACTCCATCGGCTTCTTCTTGAGGAAGCGCTGGCTGAAGCGCTGCATGGTCCACAGCCAGCCAAAGCGCACCAGCATCAGCGCGACATAGATGATGATGATATCGGCAAACAGCATCCAGGTTTCGACGTTAGGATCGGCCTCAGCAGCCACCAGCGAAGACTCCATAATGCCCGGCAACTGCAGGCCCAACAGCAGGAACACCATGCCGTTAAACACGAACTCCAGCATCGCCCAGGTGCTGTTCGCACGCAGACGCATCGCCAGCGGTGCCGTGCGCATCACCCCGGAACGAGTGATGGTCATCCCCGCAGCAACCGCGGCCAGAATGCCGGAGAAACCGATATGTTCGGCAATCAGGTAAGACGCAAACGGCAGCAGGAACAGCAGAACAATTTGAGTGGCAGGTTCATCTCCCCCCCAACGGCTGAGGAAGCGCAGCGAGCGCCCGTACAACCAGCTGACCACAAAGCCTGCGAAAATACCGCCTATCGCCACTTTGAAAAACTCGACCGTCGCACCGCCGATGGTGAACACCATGGTGCCCATCACTACGGCAACCGCAAATTTCAACGATACCAGGCCGGAAGCGTCGTTCATCAACGCTTCGCCCTGCAAAATACCCATGATTTTCTTCGGAATTCGCCCTTCTCCCACGATACCGGAAAGCGCCACGGCATCGGTTGGTGACAGCACCGCCGCCAGGGCGAACGCTGGTATGAGAGGAATACCCGGCACCGCCCAGTAGATAAGGAAGCCAATCCCGACCACCGTCACCAGCACCAGCGCCAGCGCGAGGCCGAGGATCTCTCGCCCGTGCTCAAGAAATTCGCGGGTCGGCGTTTTCCAGCCGTCGGCGAACAGCAGCGGTGGAATAAACAGTACCAGGAAGAGTTCAGGATCGAACTCGACGTGAAGTCCGAAGGTGGGCCACGCCAGCAGTGCCCCGATGGCAATCTGCATGAGAGGAAGTGGCAGCTGGAAGGGCAGAACGCGTGTTACTACCCCCGATAGTGAGACCACGAGGGTCATGATGAGTATTGTGAAGAAAATTTCCATGCTATCCCTGTTTGCGATGTTTTCTTATACCGAACCGGGAGGTCCATCTTTGATAATAAAACACGTTCGGCAACGTAAAGGAAACAGGATGTGCCCTAAAAACAAAAAGGGCGGCCGAAGCCACCCCTTGTCTGACAGCAAGCGCAATTAAATTGCCCAGCCGCCCGCGTAGAACACCACCAGCGCCAGCGCAATCACCACGGTGCCGATGTTCAGCTTACGCCATTCACCGGAAACCACGCGGCCAATCACCAGAGTCGCGAAGCCGATCATAATACCGGTAACGATGTTGCAGGTGAGGACGATAAACACGGCGGTAATCAGCCCGGACATGGCATCAACAAAATCGCCGAAGTCGATTTTCGCCACGTTGCTCAGCATCAGCAGACCAACGTACATCAGCGCCGGTGCGGTGGCGTATGCAGGCACCAGGTTAGAGAGCGGCGACAGGAACAGGATCAGCAGGAACAGCACGCCGACGGTAATCGCCGTCAGGCCGGTTTTACCGCCTGCCGCTGTCCCGGCGGCTGATTCGATATACACCGCTGCCGGTGCGGAACCGACCACCGCCGAGAAGACGCTGCTCAGGGAGTCAGTGGTCAGAGCCTTGCCACCGTTAATGATCTGGCCGTCTTTATCCAGCAGATTTGCCTGGCCGGCAACCGCGCGAATGGTACCGGTGGCATCAAACACCGCAGTCATCACCAGAGCCAGCACGCTCGGCAGCACGACCGGATTAAGTGCGCCCATAATGTCGAGAGTCCCAATCAGGGAATTCCCGTGCTCATCGCTCAGCGAAGGCATGGCAAAGAAGCCGGTGAAGTGCACGTTAGGGTCAAAAATCAGGCCGACAATCGAGATGCCGATGATGGTCAGCAGAATACCGCCTGGTACTTTGAGTTTTTCCAGACCGATAATCACCGCGAGGCCAATCAGCGACATCACCACCGGGAAGCTGGCGAAATGACCAAGCGCGACCGGCAGACCGTCCAGCGGGTTCTTGATAACCAGACCCACGCCGTTGGCAGCAATCAGCAGCAGGAACAGGCCGATACCAATCCCGGTGCCGTGCGCAATGCCCTGGGGGAGATTGCGCAGGATCCAGCTACGGATCCCGGTGGCGGAGATGATGGTGAACAGTACCCCCATCAGGAATACCGCACCCAGCGCCACAGGAATACTGATCTGTTGGCCCAGAACCAGGCTAAATGCCGTAAACGCAGTCAGAGAAATCGCGCAGCCAATCGCCAGCGGCAGGTTAGCCCACAGCCCCATTACTACGGAGCCAACGCCCGCGACCAGGCAGGTTGCCACAAACACAGCGGAAGGCGAAAAGCCTGCTTTACCCAGCATGCCGGGTACAACAACAACGGAATAGACCATTGCCAGGAAGGTCGTTAAACCAGCGACAATCTCCTGACGAACGGAGCTGCCACGGGCAGAAATATTAAACCAGGCGTCGAGTGAGCCGCCGGTACGCGCTGAAGGCGTAGACATAGAAAACATCCCCTGAGAATTTTTAGCATGGGTTTATCGACGTGGTGGAACATCCACTGCCTGCTAAACGTTATCTCCTTGTGCGACCATCCGGCAAAGGGGAGCCGGAAGGAAAGCAAACGTTTAACTCCGCGCCGACAAAACCGCGAGTCAAAAAAAAGCAAACGATTATCTGGCTTTTAGTTGGCCGTTTTCAACAGAAGTTTGCACCATTTTGCCAAATTTCGCCTTCAGTGATGAATAAATCGCCAGAGGATGCGCAAACGTTATCGTCAGTGCGCAAAATAACAACATTTTTGGTGCGTTCTGTTTTCTTTTTTTACCTGAGCGGATTACTCGCCAGGAATATCGAACGGTCCTCCCTGCTCAATAGCACGTTGCCAGGCGGGTCGAGTTTCCACACGCTTTTTCCACGCCGCGATGTTGGGCAACGTTTTGATGCCACCGCGCGAGAGCAGCGCAAAGAGCGGGAAGCTCATCTGGATATCGGCCATGCTCAGGTTCTCACCGGCGAACCATGGCCGCCCGGCGAGCTGGGATTCGATGTATCCGGCGTGGGTGGCTATCTGCTTATCAAGATAAGCCTTCTGGACACCCTGCCCGAGGACTTTCCCAAGCGAGCGCAGGCCAAAAGGCACCGGAGGTTTCCCGAGGCTGCTGAACACCAGCTTCATCAGAAGCAGCGGCATCAGCGATCCTTCGGCATAGTGCAGCCAGAAACGATACTGCAGCTTTTCAACCTCCTCCTGAGGGCGGAAGTGATTATCGCGATCGTAGCGCTCCTGCAAATACTCAAGAATGGCGCCAGATTCGGCGATGATATGCCCGTTATCTTCAAGTACCGGAGATTTCCCCAGAGGGTGCACCTTTTTGAGCGCGGGAGGCGCCAACATGTTGGGCTCGCGCTGGTAACGGATTATCTGGTAGGGCATCTGTAGCTCTTCCAGCGCCCAGAGCACGCGCTGCGACCGCGATTGGTTCAGGTGATGCACAATGAGCATCTTTTACTCCCATGACGATAGTTTGTTCAAATTAACTATAGAAAGAAGCGCTCATCGGCGTAAAAAATTCGGCGAAAAAATCACCTGTCACACTGGTGAAATCAGGGGGCCAGGGTAGACTTAAAGAGTCAGCACAACCCGGAACCTCCAACCCCTGATGAACCACTGAGGGGTGCTGATGTCGGGGGAAACCCTCCTGTGTACCAGCGGGATAGAGAGAAAGACAAAGACCGGAAAACAACTAAAGCGCCCTTGTGGCGCTTTAGTTTTTTATTCGTCTTCCAGAAAATGCGCCCCAGGGCCTTTTTCACCCAGTTTGTCCCCCGGGTTACGCAGCGGGCAGTCGGTGCGGGATAAACAACCACAGCCGATACAACCATCAAGCTGATCGCGCAGCGCCACCAGCGTGTGAATGCGGCTGTTTAGCTCTTCACGCCACTGGGAGGAGAGCGAGGCCCAGTCTTTGGGGCTGAGCTTATGTCCTTCCGGCAGCACGCCGAAGCCCTCACTGATGGTCGACAGCGGAATACCAATGCGCTGCGCAATCTTGATGATGGCCACATAGCGCAGCACGTCGCGCCGGTAACGCCGTTGGTTACCCGCATTACGTGTGCTTTTGATAAGTCCTTTGCTTTCATAAAAATGCAGTGCAGATACCGCAACACCGCTTCGTTTCGCCACTTCCCCTGGTGTCAGCAGCGTTTTCATGCGGGGAGATTTCTTTTCCATAAAGCGCTTTACCTCAAGTTAACTTGAGGAATTATACTCGCTCCCAGACAAAACGACGAATCGAGAATTGAGAAAAGAGGCCCTGTATGTCCCATCAGGAAATTATTCAAACGCTAGTCGAATGGATTGATGAACATATCGATCAACCACTTAACATTGATGTTGTCGCAAGAAAATCCGGCTATTCGAAATGGTATCTGCAGCGCATGTTCCGCACGGTAACGCATCAGACGCTGGGAGATTATATCCGCCAACGGCGGCTATTGATGGCGGCCGAAGCGCTGCGTACTACCCAGCGGCCAATTTTTGATATCGCCATGGATCTCGGGTATGTGTCGCAGCAGACCTTCTCCCGAGTGTTCCGCCGTGAGTTCGACAGAACGCCGAGCGATTACCGCCATCAGATTTCTGCCTGAGGTACCCGGCGGCTGACCTGGCAGTCTGCCTTATCCAGCCACTGCATAAACTCCTGGGGCGGCATCGCTTTCGCAAAATGCCATCCCTGACAGTACTGAACGCCGCGCTTGTGCAGCCAGTTCACCTGGTCCGCCGTTTCAACCCCTTCGGCAATCGTCTTGAGACGCAAACTCTGCGCCATCTCAATAATATGCTCAGCAATCAGGTGGCTGGTACTGTTGGTCGTGAGTGTATCAATAAAAGACTTGTCGATTTTCAGGATATCGACGTTCAGCGAGTACAGGTTATGCAGGTTGGAATAGCCTGTACCGAAGTCATCAATGGCAATTTCATAGCCCGCCTGGCGGAAGGCCTGAATCACTGGCGTGGTTTTAGGAACATCAATAAACCCACGTTCGGTCACTTCAATTTTAATTTGCCGTGCCTGTACGGAATAATGGCGTGCTTTCTCAGAGATTTGCGCAATCAACCGTGAAGAGTGAAAATCGGAAGCGGAGAGATTAATCGAAACATACAGCTCGGGATGCCGTGCCAGGAAATGGCCCATATCCGTAAACATTTCATTGACGACATAATCCGTTACCTGCTCAATAAGCCCCTCTTTCTCCGCCAACGGGATAAACTCACTTGGGCTCATCACCGGCCCATTATATCCAGGCCAACGCAGCAGAGACTCCGCCCCAACGCATCTGTGGTTTTTAATATCAATAATGGGTTGATAATGCAGGCGTAACTGCCGTTTATTTAATGCACGCTGCAGCTTCCGTCGCGGTGAATGATATTGCTGCCGACTGCGTGACCACACCAGTAAAATAAGCATGCTGCAAATCGCCCCCAGCGGAAGCGTTAGCGTTGCCTGATGATAAAGGTTTTGATAATAACGACCGGACTGGGTCGAAACGACAATGGCGATAGGGCGACGCTCGGACTGCACCACGGTATAAAAACGACCATCGCTCTGGAAAGAGATATTTTTATCAGAGATATGGGCTCTCAGTCTCGCCTGATCGGCCTTTGCGCTGACGGAGAAAAAAGCGTTAGTTTTGGTATCGAATACACCATAGGTTAACGATGCATCGTCAGAAATTACTTCACTGTAAGAGAGCGGATTAATCACCACGACATAATTATCCCGCTGCATGTAAGTCATCGCGTAGCCAGGAAAAAAAGGGGTGTCGCGATAATAATAAATAGAAACGTTGGGCTTACGCTTATAATTAGCCTCCGGCATGATATAGGGATGCTGAAGGTGCGTAGAGGTCGAACAGAAAAATCGGTTATCCTGGGCGTAGATGATATCTTCAACATAAAGCTGGCCACGGACGATGTTTAACAGGGCCTGCTGATGCCTGGGAGTGCACACTTCGCCGCGATATTTCTCCGCCGCATCACGTGCCTGATCCGCCTCCTGAATAACCACTTCGGTTTTATTGAGCGCCAGCAAACCGATAGAATGTAATTGCCCGGTGGTTTCTGAAGTGGCTCTCATTTGTGCAAACCAAAGCGCCAGCATCACGGGTAGCAGAACTACCATGATAACGCCAATGACGCTCAGTATCTTGTATTGCACATTCCGATTCATTTAGCCAAATATCCCTGTTTGCAGTGTGCCTGAGCATCTGACCTGTGGCTGTGATAACAGGTGATTAAGTTGCATGAATCATAAGACATTAGCAACCGACTTTTCGCGGCATAATCCTAATATTTAATGATGATGATATTATTTCACCATAAGCCAAACCTGAAGCGCAGGTTGCGTTTTTATTTAGTTATATAACAACAACAAATTTGCTGTAAAAACGCCAGTACATAATTCCTAAATGCAATCAGGTTAAGTCTGATTCTCTATTTCATCCGCCATCTGTTCAGTCCCCTCACGCCCTCCTGACGAAAAAAAAGCCGCATCATCTGGCGAATAAACCATCAATTGTGATACAGTTCACACATTAGAGTGTAACAAGAACACTGTTTCATTTCATTGAGGAAGGGCTCATGATCTCCATCACCACCGGCGTCACGCTTCTTCGTTGGCCGCTGGTCAGCGCGTTGCTGATGTTTTTTGCCAGTACGCTGAACATTCGACTGCGTAAATCTGACTACGTCGGGCTCGCGGTGATTTGTAGCGTGCTGGGCATCGCCTCAGCCTGTTGGTTCGCGACGGGGCTGCTCGGGATCACCCTTGTCGATTTAACGCTGGTCTGGAAAAACATTCAGGACGTGATGGTCGAAGTAATGAACCAGACACCGCCAGAATGGCCAATGATGCCGGTTTAAGGAAGCCTGCCGTTTCACTACGCGAGACCGACTGAATTTGACTAAAATGAAGTGATGCACCATTCGGAGCATCACTCCATGAACACTATCTTCTTACCCCGCTATCTTTTGGCCTGTTTTGCCAGTCTGCTGTTCATCAGCACCGTTTATGCCGCGCCGGCACAGGAAAAAACGGCCGATCCGCAGGACGAGAGCCCAACGCTTGCCATGAACGTAGACGACATGCTGCAACCCTGGAAAGGGGACCTGCCCGGCATGCTCGACAGACGCGTGATCCGCGTTCTGACGACCTACAGCAAGACCTTCTTTTTTATCGATAAAGGAACCCAGCGCGGTGCCACTCACGATATTTTCATGGAGTTTGAGCGCAATCTGAACGCCAGCCTTGCGAAGGAAAAAAAGCTTAAACAGCGCCATTTGAAAGTGCGCATTATTTTCGTTCCCGTTGCCCGCGATCAGCTATTTACCGCTCTGAATGAAGGAAAAGGTGATATTGCCGCCGCCAACCTGACCATCACCCCATCGCGTCTCACTCAGGTGACCTTCACCACGCCGCTGTACCCGAACGTCAAAGAATTACTGATCTCCGGCCCGGCTTCACCCAAAGTAGAAAATCTGGATGCGCTCTCCGGTAAAACCGTCTTTGTCCGCCGTTCATCGAGCTATTACGAAAGCCTGGTCGCGCTGAATGCACGTTTTGCCAAAGCCTCTCTCCCCCCCGTGAAGATCGAACTGGCCCCCGAAGCTCTGGAGGATGAAGATCTGATCGAGATGCTGAGTGCTGGGCTCATTCCGCTGATCATCGTCGATCAGCACAAAGCGGTTTTCTGGAAACAGGTGTTCCCAAAAATTCAAATACACGACAACATCGTGCTGCGTGATGATGCCGAGATTGCCTGGGCTGTGCGAAAAGATGATCCGCAGCTGCTCGCTCTCCTCAATCAGTTCGTTAAAGCGAACGGACAGGGCAGCAAACTGGGTAACACCATACTGCTGCGCTATTTAAAAAACGCGAAATACGTGAAAAACGCGGCAGCCGAAAGCGAACGGCGCAAAATGCTGGCCATGATTGATATCTTCCGCAAGTATGGCGATCGCTACAGCGTTGACTGGCTGTTGATGGCCGCCCAGGGGTACCAGGAATCGCGTCTTAACCAGTCGGTCCGCAGCCACGTTGGTGCTATTGGTGTAATGCAGGTCATGCCAAAAACGGGTAAAGAGCTGAAAGTAGGAGATATTCGCAATCTGGATCCGAACATTCATGCCGGGGTGAAATACATGCGCTGGATGATCGATCATTACTACGGCGACGAGCCAATGACGCCTATCGACAAAGCGCTGTTTTCGTTCGCTTCCTACAATGCCGGCCCAGCGCGTATTGCTCGCCTGCGGGTAGAGACCAAAAAACGCGGGTTTAACCCTAACGTCTGGTTTGGCAACGTGGAATACCTTGCCGCTGAAAAAATCGGTGCCGAGACGGTAACTTACGTCAGCAATATCTATAAATACTATATCGCCTACAAGCTCATCATGGAGGAACGGGAGAAAAAGCTGAAGGCAACGCAGGCTGCCTCCACGAGCGAGACCCAGGCTTCTACCAGCGAAAAAAAAGCCCCGTAATACGGGGCTTTCTCGTTTAACGCTGAGCAGAATGCGCTCAGGGTTAAGATCAGAACGGGATATCGTCGTCGAAATCCATCGGCGGTTCGTTAGATGGCGCCGGTGCAGACTGCTGCTGCGGGCGAGACTGCGCGCCGCCGCTGAACTGATTGCCACCCTGCGGCTGCTGAGGCTGACCCCAACCACCCTGCTGCTGACCGCCACCTGCTGGTGCGCCACCCTGCTGACGGCCACCAAGCATCTGCATGGTACCGCCAACGTTAACCACGATTTCGGTGGTGTATTTTTCCTGACCGGACTGATCGGTCCATTTGCGGGTACGCAGCTGGCCTTCGATATACACCTGGGAGCCTTTACGCAGGTATTCACCTGCCACTTCCGCCAGCTTGCCGAACAGCACTACACGGTGCCATTCGGTCTGCTCTTTCATTTCACCGGTCGCTTTATCACGCCAGGATTCGGAAGTAGCCAGCGTAATGTTGGCAACTGCGCCACCATTCGGCATGTAGCGTACTTCCGGGTCCTGGCCCAGATTACCGACGAGAATCACCTTGTTTACGCCTCTGCTGGCCATGATCGAGTCTCCTGATACGTTTCTTAATAGTGTAAACGCGCGATTGTACCATCACAAAGAGGCATTTTGATAGCTGCGAGGATGATTCCAGAAAACTCGCGCGCATAATCATTTTTGCACAGAATCGCGGAATTTGCATTCCAATACTGTATATTCATTCAGGTGAATTTGTGTCATAATTAGCCGTTTCTGACCGCCTGTTGTCCAGCAAAGCAAACAAGGCTCGCCGTGTATCTACCGGGAAAGGTGAATGGATAAGATCGAAGTTCGGGGCGCCCGCACCCATAATCTCAAGAACATCAACCTCGTGATCCCCCGCGACAAACTGATTGTCGTGACCGGGCTGTCGGGATCCGGAAAATCCTCGCTCGCTTTCGACACCCTGTATGCCGAAGGCCAGCGTCGCTATGTTGAATCTCTGTCCGCCTATGCGCGTCAGTTTTTGTCGTTGATGGAAAAGCCTGATGTCGATCATATCGAAGGGCTGTCCCCGGCAATTTCGATTGAACAGAAGTCGACCTCGCACAACCCGCGTTCTACCGTCGGTACTATCACTGAAATTCACGACTACCTGCGTCTGTTATATGCCCGCGTGGGTGAACCCCGCTGCCCGGATCACGACGTTCCGCTGGCGGCGCAGACGGTAAGCCAGATGGTCGATAACGTGCTGGCACTGCCGGAAGGCAAACGCCTGATGCTGCTGGCGCCGATCATTAAAGAACGTAAAGGCGAGCACACCAAAACGCTGGAAAACCTGGCAAGCCAGGGCTACATCCGCGCGCGTATCGACGGCGAAGTGTGCGATCTTTCAGATCCACCCAAGCTCGAACTGCAAAAGAAACACACCATTGAAGTGGTTGTCGACCGCTTTAAAGTCCGCGACGATCTTACGCAGCGTCTGGCTGAATCCTTTGAAACCGCGCTGGAGCTCTCTGGCGGTACCGCAGTCGTCGCCGATATGGACGATACCAAAGCCGAAGAGCTGCTGTTCTCCGCCAACTTTGCCTGTCCGATTTGCGGCTACAGCATGCGCGAGCTGGAACCACGCCTGTTCTCGTTCAACAACCCGGCAGGCGCTTGCCCGACCTGCGACGGCCTTGGCGTGCAGCAGTATTTCGATCCGGATCGCATCATTCAAAACCCGGAGCTGTCGCTGGCCGGTGGGGCCATTCGCGGCTGGGATCGCCGTAATTTCTATTACTTCCAGATGCTGAAATCCCTCGCCGATCATTACAAATTCGACGTCGAAGCCCCGTGGGCAAGCCTCGGTGCCAACGTACACAAAGTCGTGCTGTACGGCTCCGGCAAAGAATCAATCGAATTCAAATACATGAATGACCGCGGCGATACTTCCGTGCGTCGCCATCCGTTCGAAGGCGTGCTGCACAATATGGAGCGCCGCTATAAAGAGACGGAATCCAGCGCGGTACGCGAAGAACTGGCAAAATTTATCAGCAACCGCCCGTGCGCCACCTGTGACGGGACACGCCTGCGTCGTGAAGCGCGCCACGTGTTCGTCGAGAACACCCCGCTTCCGACCATTTCAGACATGAGCATCGGCCATGCGATGGACTTCTTCAACAACCTGAAGCTGTCCGGGCAGCGCGCGCAGATTGCCGAAAAAGTGCTGAAAGAGATCGGTGACCGCCTGAAGTTTCTGGTCAACGTTGGCCTGAACTACCTGACGCTTTCCCGCTCGGCGGAGACCCTCTCCGGCGGTGAAGCCCAGCGTATCCGCCTGGCAAGCCAGATTGGCGCAGGCCTGGTGGGCGTAATGTACGTGCTGGACGAACCGTCTATCGGTCTGCATCAGCGCGATAACGAGCGCCTACTCGGTACGCTTATCCATCTGCGTAACCTCGGCAACACGGTGATTGTGGTAGAGCACGACGAAGACGCCATCCGCGCCGCCGATCACGTGATTGATATCGGCCCGGGCGCCGGGGTTCACGGCGGGCAAGTGGTGGCTGAAGGTCCGCTGGAAGCCATCATGGCGGTACCAGAGTCTCTGACCGGCCAGTACATGAGCGGCAAACGTCAAATCGCGGTGCCGAAGCAGCGCGTTGCAGCTGACCCGGAAAAAGTGCTGAAACTCAGCGGCGCGCGCGGCAACAACCTGAAAGACGTCACGCTGACGTTGCCGGTGGGGCTTTTTACCTGCATCACCGGGGTCTCAGGCTCCGGCAAATCAACGCTGATTAACGACACCCTGTTCCCGATTGCGCAGACTCAGCTGAACGGCGCGACGCTGGCTGAACCAGCACCCTATCGTGATATTCAGGGCCTGGAGCATTTCGACAAGGTTATCGATATCGACCAGAGCCCGATCGGTCGTACTCCGCGTTCCAACCCGGCAACCTACACCGGCGTATTTACACCGGTCCGTGAACTGTTCGCCGGGGTGCCGGAAGCGCGCTCTCGCGGCTATACCCCTGGGCGTTTTAGCTTCAACGTTCGCGGCGGGCGCTGTGAAGCCTGCCAGGGCGACGGCGTGATTAAAGTTGAGATGCACTTCCTGCCGGATATCTACGTTCCTTGCGACCAGTGCAAAGGCAAACGCTATAACCGCGAAACGCTGGAGATTAAGTACAAAGGCAAAACTATCCACGAAGTGCTGGACATGACGATTGAAGAAGCCCGCGAGTTCTTCGATGCCGTTCCGGCGCTGGCGCGTAAGCTGCAAACCCTGATGGATGTTGGTCTGACCTACATTCGCCTTGGTCAGTCAGCGACCACGCTTTCCGGCGGTGAAGCCCAGCGCGTGAAGCTGGCGCGTGAGTTGTCGAAACGCGGTACCGGCCAGACGCTGTATATTCTCGACGAGCCGACCACCGGTCTGCACTTCGCCGATATCCAGCAACTGCTGGACGTACTGCACCAGCTCAGAGACCAGGGCAACACCATCGTGGTGATTGAGCACAACCTGGATGTGATTAAAACCGCAGACTGGATTGTCGACCTCGGTCCGGAAGGCGGCAGCGGCGGTGGGGAAATTCTTGTCTCCGGCACGCCGGAAACCGTTGCCGAATGCGAAGCATCGCATACGGCGCGCTTCCTGAAACCGCTTCTTAAGTAACGCCCCCTGCGCCTTGTTGATGTTCATCAAGGCGCATCTCTTTTCCTCTTTTTCGCACACTCTACTTTATTGACTTGCCTGAATCCGGGCAGCATGCTGAACTGAAAGCGTCTATCCTGCATAAGGTTCTGGTTATGTCAGCCGCTGTCCGTTTTTTAAGAATGGCGTTCCTCTTACCGATACTTCTCCTCACCGCCTGCTCGTTGACGGGAAACTACAACAGCGATGCCCATCGCCAGCTCGTGATGCTGCAGGCGCTGCATATGCAGTTTATTGATGACGCCACAGCGGATGATGAAAAGAGCATCCGGCAGGACAACCGCGACTACCGCCTGCAATATCGGGCTGCGACGCTATTTGCCGAGGATCTCGGGGACCCGTTACGGCTCAGCAATTTACGCTCGTTGAATACTATCTATCAGGCCCAATACCAACGACGGGAACAGCAGCAGCGTCCTTTCAACGCCGCGCAGGAAAAACTTTTCGGTCGCCAGGCGGCAAGCGCTTATCAACAGGCGATACGCGGTGAGTGCCTGCGCCCACGCTCGGTGTGCTATCAGGGGAACACGAATGTCGATATTCAGTGATCTACAGGCCGCCTTCTCCGCGCCCGCTTTTCGCCAGCAGGCAGGAGCGGACATTGGCAATGAGTGTCTGGCGCTGCTGAAGGAGGGTTTTGCCGATAACAACGCCTTCATCCGTGAAACCTGTGCTCAGCTCGCGGAAGCCTTTCGCGACAAAGCGCGCGGCGAGCTGGAGGCGGCCGATATGGAAGTGATGCTGATTGGTCTACAGGAGCAACTGAACATAGAGATAACCAACGCGCAAATAGCTCTCCGCACCCGTTTGCAAAATATCATCGAGCGGTTGCTTGATTTGTCGCTGTCGGTACTACTGAAAGCGCTGTAGTTATTCGCCAAGAATCGTTTTGCGGGTCTCTTCCGGGATCAGCGCCAGCGCCTGCTGCCAGGAGGCATCTACCAGATAGTAAATCTGTGAATCCGGAAGCGAGCCATCGAGGTAGACCGTGCTCCAGTGCGCTTTGTTGAGGTGTTTACTTGGACGCACATCGCTGTGCTGCTGGCGCAGCAGCTCAGCAAGCTCAGGGCTGGTTTTCAGCGAGGTGGCAGGACGACCTTCCACTTCCTTCACCATGGCAAAAAGAACGTCAGCTACTTTTATCTGCGTAGCCTTCCAGTCGCTGTGCACGCTCTGCTCAGCGCCCGGCTTGTTCATGCAATACTGTAGTAACTCCGAGATAGTCATCTGTGTACTCCCTGCCGCTTTCGGCAACTCGAGGGAAAGGGATATTTTCAGTGTGCAACAAGACGAGAAAAGGTAAAACCCGACACAGCAGAATTGCATAAAAAAACGGCAACCGAAAGGTTGCCGTTTAGCGATTTAGTACTCAGAGTTGACGATAACTTCTTCGCCGAACGCCCCCGCCATTGGCAATGGACGATACGTTGAGTTTGAGGCCCGCAGAATGCGGATACCACGAATGCCCACTTCACGTGCTGCGGTAATATCGTTATCCGAATCGCCGTAGAACATTTTCATGTTCTTCTCCTGCAGCCACTGGGTTTTCGTGTTCTGACCTTCTTTATCACCGGCGAAAATCACCGGGTTCATATTGACTGCCGGGATAAGAAAATCATCCTGCAGCGTTTTCGATACCGTTTCGGTTTTCGTCTGGCTGCGGCCAGTGACGAAATAAATGCTGTCGCCGCGCTTCACGTGCATGGTGATAAGCGCTTTTGCCACTTCTTTCGGAATGCTGAAAGCATCCCAACCGTTATTCATTTTTTCCCAGAACGCGGGATCTTTCAGATAAGCCTGCGAATCTGGCGAAAAGGTCTTCTGTCCGCGCCAGAACCCTGGGCTTGAGAACAACACGGTGTCATCAATGTCGAACCCTACCGCCATCGGCGGGCGTCCCAGCAGACTGTTTTCAATTTGCGCCACGGAAACCCAGTGAATCGGTGCCTGCTCGGCGAGGCGAGCAACGTTGGTACCCGGGTAGATAGGTGATGGCGTAGAGGCGCGTGCAACAACGGAGCTATTTAGCGTGAACAATAAGCAGGCGGCGCTGAGCGCCAATGTGATCTTGCGCATATTTTTCCCTAAACTATCAGATCGTTATTGTAATTAATTGCGTGGGTGATCAAAAAATCACCCTGACCATACTCCCGACAATGGATGAAGGAAAGGAATATCGCCTGGATTTATCATAGAAAAAGGTGATGATCACACTAATCACAACGGAGGGAAAATTATCACTCCCGGAGCGAGAGTGATAATTTGTTAGTGAGCACTTACATTACAGCGGCAAACGCCTGCGCCACGCGCTGTACGTTACGTGAGTTCAGCCCGGCCACGCACATCCGTCCGCTGGCTATCAGATAAACACCAAACTCTTCACGCAGACGATCGACCTGAGCTGCGCTCAGCCCGGTGTAGCTGAACATCCCACGCTGTTTCAACAGGTAATCGAAATTACGCCCCGGCATTGCCTCTTTCAGCACCTTCACCAGCTCCTGGCGCATCGCCAGAATACGCACCCGCATCTCCTCAACCTCACTCAGCCATGAGGCTTTCAGCTCCGGAGTGTTCAGCACGGCGGCGACCAGCTGCGCACCAAAGTTCGGCGGGCTGGAGTAGTTGCGACGCACGGTCGCTTTCAGCTGTCCCAGCACGCGGGAAGCGGCATCGGTGTCTTCACAAACCACCGACAGTCCGCCAACACGTTCGCCATACAGCGAGAAAATCTTCGAGAATGAGTTGCTGACCAGCAGCGGCAGCCCGGAGTCGGCAAAGGCGCGAATCGCATACGCGTCCTCTTCCATCCCGGCACCGAAGCCCTGATAAGCAATATCAAGGAATGGGATCAGGTTGCGTGCTTTGGCGACTTCAATCACCGCATCCCACTGGGCGTCGTTCAGATCAGCACCGGTCGGGTTATGGCAGCACGGGTGCAGCAGCACAATGCTCTGTTCCGGCAGCGTGCTGAGGGTCTCCAGCAGCGCGTTAAAGCGCACGCCGTTGCTCTCGGCGTCATACCACGGATAGGTGCGAACCTTGAATCCGGCGCCCTCAAAAATAGCCACATGGTTTTCCCACGTCGGGTCGCTGACCCATACGCCAGAATCCGGGAAGTAGCGTTTCAGGAAATCAGCACCAATTTTCAACGCTCCTGACCCCCCCAGCGTCTGCACGGTAGCAACACGCTTTTGGGTGATAACCGGGTGTTGTGCGCCAAACAGCAGCGGTGCAACGGCGCTACGGTAAGTATTCAGCCCTTCCATCGGCAGATAGAGCGAGGCGCCGTGCGGCTGCGCATTCAGCTGAGCTTCCGCTTTACCAACGGCCTGAAGCTGCGGGACTATCCCGTCTTCGTTGTAATACAGGCCAATGCTGAGATTGACTTTGTCGCTCCGGGGGTCTTCTTTGAAACGCTCCATTAAGGAGAGAATGGGGTCGCCAGCATAGGCGTCAACTTTCTGAAACACGCGATGGTTCTCCAGATTTACGAGTGCAGGTCTATTCACAATAAACCGGATACCGGAGAAGATCGAGGATATGTTTCCCTCCCCCAAAGGGAGAGGGAAAACGGCAGGAAGGTCAGTCGATGTATTTCATCGCAACCCTTGAAGTCAGGCGCGTGATAAGTTCGTAAGCACTCACTTTTGTTATCTCAGCAATCCGTTCAACCGGCAACGAATCGCCCCACATCACCACCGGGTCACCCGCTTTATCTTTTGCCTGCGGTCCCAGGTCGACGCACACCATGTCCATCGCCACACGGCCAACGATGGGCACTTCGCGGCCGTTTACCAGCACCGGTGTACCGGAAGGAGCGGCGCGCGGGTAGCCGTCGCCGTAGCCCATCGCCACGACCCCAAGGCGCGTATCGCGCTCACTAAGCCAGGTACCGCCGTAGCCCACAGGCTCACCGGCTTTGTGCTCACGCACGGCAATCAGGCTTGAGGTCAACGACATCACCGGCTGGAAGCCAAACTCCGGCCCCCAGGGCTTCTGCTCCAGCGGCGATACACCATAGAGAATAATCCCCGGACGTACCCAGTCGAAATGCGACTGCGGCCAGAGCAGGATCCCGCCGGAAGCGGCAATGGAGCGTTGTCCTGGTTTACCTGCGGTGAAAGTTTCGAACGTATCCAGCTGCTGCTCGGTTGCACCGCACTCCGGCTCGTCGGCACGGGCGAAATGGCTGACGATATTGACCGGCTGATTCACGTTCTTGCAGGCGCACAGACGCTGATAGAAGGCATCGGCCTCTTCCGGACGCACCCCGAGACGGTGCATACCGGTGTCGAGCTTCATCCAAACCGTCACCGGCTCAGGCAGCTCGGCCTGCTCGAGTGCTTCCAGCTGCTCCAGGTTATGCACCGCGGTATGCAGATGCTGACGAGAAATCATCGGCAGATCGTCGGGATTAAAGAACCCTTCCAGCAGTAAAATCGGTTGGGTAATGCCGCCTTCCCGCAGTCTCAGCGCCTCTTCGAGGCGAGCGACGCCGAAAGCGTCGGCATCAGGGAGCGTTCGCGCAGTCTCAAGAAGACCGTGGCCGTAAGCGTTCGCTTTCACGACTGCAACCAGCTTGCTGGCAGGCGCCAGTTCACGGAGTCGTTGCAGGTTGTGTCGCAGAGCGCGGCGGTTAATGACAACAGTTGCCGCTTGCATTTGAATTCCTTGGGAAATGTATTCTTTGATTACCTAATCAATCCGTTATTCATCATCGTACTGCGGGCCCGCGTAGTTATCAAAGCGGGACCACTGGCCGTTGAAGGTGAGGCGCACCGTACCGATCGGGCCGTTACGCTGCTTACCAATAATGATTTCGGCGATGCCTTTTAAGTCGCTGTTTTCGTGATAAACCTCATCACGATAGATGAACATGATGAGGTCAGCATCCTGTTCGATGGAGCCAGATTCACGCAGATCCGAGTTCACCGGGCGCTTGTCGGCGCGCTGTTCCAGGGAGCGGTTAAGCTGCGAGAGCGCCACCACCGGCACCTGCAACTCTTTTGCCAGCGCTTTTAATGAACGCGAAATTTCCGCGATTTCGAGGGTTCGGTTGTCCGACAGAGACGGTACCCGCATCAGCTGCAGGTAGTCGATCATGATGAGCCCTAATCCGCCGTGCTCACGGGCAATACGCCGCGCACGTGAACGGACTTCCGTCGGCGTCAGGCCGGAGGAGTCATCAATATAGATATTCCGTTTTTCCAGCAGAATGCCCATGGTGCCGGAGATGCGCGCCCAGTCTTCATCATCAAGCTGGCCGGTACGAATACGGGTCTGATCAACGCGGGAAAGCGAGGCCAGAGAACGCATCATAATCTGTTCGGATGGCATCTCGAGACTGAAGATAAGTACAGGCTTATCCTGCAACATTGCCGCGTTTTCAACGAGGTTCATCGCAAATGTCGTTTTACCCATCGACGGACGCGCCGCCACGATGATGAGATCCGATGGCTGCAGACCTGCGGTTTTTTTATTCAGGTCGTCATAACCGGTGTTCACCCCGGTGACGCCATCATGCGGCTGCTGGAAGAGCTTTTCGATACGCGCGACGGTGGCATCCAGCACGTCGGCGATATTTTTCGGACCTTCGTCTTTGTTGGCACGGCTTTCAGCGATTTTGAATACGCGGGATTCAGCAAGATCGAGCAGGTCTTCGCTGGTGCGGCCCTGTGGATCAAAACCGGCTTCGGCGATTTCATTCGCTACCGAGATCATCTCACGAACAACAGCACGTTCACGCACGATGTCAGCATAAGCGCTGATATTCGCTGCACTTGGTGTGTTTTTTGACAGTTCTGCAAGATAGGCGAAGCCGCCGACGCTATCAAGCTGCCCCTGGCGCTCCAGCGATTCCGCGAGCGTAATCAGGTCGATTGGGCTGCCCGTTTCCTGTAAACGCGCCATCTCCGTGAAGATATGGCGGTGCGGACGGGTGTAGAAATCGTCGGATACCACGCGCTCGGCAACATCGTCCCAGCGCTCGTTATCCAGCATTAAACCGCCCAACACCGACTGTTCCGCTTCAATCGAGTGCGGCGGTACTTTCAGCCCGGCAACCTGGAAATCACGGTCACGGGGTTCAGTCTGTTGTTTGTTGAAGGGTTTATTTCCTGCCATAGTGAACGGAGTTACCAAAAAAGAGAGAGACAGCGCAGTATAACGCACGGTGTCTGGAAATGAATCAACAAAGGAGTTCAAATGGCAACGCGTATTGAATTTCACAAGCATGGCGGCCCTGAAGTGCTGAAAGCCGTTGAGTTCACTCCCCATGCTCCCGCAGAACACGACATCCAGGTAGAAAACAAAGCTATCGGTATCAACTACATCGATACCTATATTCGCAGCGGTCTGTACCCACCGCCGTCGCTCCCAAGCGGACTTGGCACCGAGGCGGCCGGGATTGTGCGCCAGGTCGGCTCTGCCGTCACGCATATCAAGGTTGGCGATCGGGTGGTCTACGCCCAGTCGGCGCTCGGTGCTTACAGCACTATCCACAACGTTCCGGCCAATAAGGCAGCCCTGCTTCCGGACGCTATCTCCTTTGAACAGGCCGCCGCCTCCTTCCTGAAGGGGTTGACCGTCTTTTATCTGCTACGAAAAACTTACGAGCTAGCTCCCGGCGAACCGTTTTTATTCCACGCGGCCTCGGGTGGCGTTGGCCTTATCGCCTGCCAGTGGGCAAAAGCGCTGGGTGCTAAGTTGATTGGTACCGTTGGCAGCGCCGAGAAAGCCCAACGCGCGCTGCAGGCCGGAGCATGGCAGGTCATCAACTACCGTGAAGAGAACATCGCCGAACGGGTGAAAGAAATCACCGAGGGTAAAAAAGTCCGAGTGGTATACGACTCCGTTGGCAAAGACACCTGGGAAGCCTCCCTTGACAGCCTGCAGCGCCGTGGGTTGATGGTCAGTTTTGGCAACGCCTCCGGTCCGGTAACCGGCGTAAACCTGGGCATTCTTAATCAGAAAGGCTCGCTGTACGTCACCCGTCCTTCTCTTCAGGGATACATCACCACCCGTGAGGAACTCGCAGAGGCCAGCAATGAGCTGTTTTCGCTGATTGCCAGCGGGGTGATTAACGTTGATGTGGCAGCCAGTCAGAGGTATGCCCTGCATGACGCGCAAAAAGCGCATGAGGTACTGGAGAGTCGGGTAACCCAGGGCTCAAGCCTGCTTATCCCGTAACGGTCGTCAGAAAGAATTAGGGCTTCTCAGAGAGAAGCCCATTCTTTTTTTTAGTTCGGCTGTATGTAGGGTACAGCGCGATGAATTCAGTACCGCGCGATAGTGACAGATTTATGACGCTAATCCTATGTGCCCACGGGCAAAATTTTTCAGGTTGTGATCCCTGACACTTTTAGTAACGCCAGCGGTCGTCGCGACGATAACGTTCCATCTTTGGCGCTTTCAGTGCACGAATAATCCACACCACCGCAATCGCCAGCAGCAGCCACGGTAGCAACTTCACCACCAGCGCGAACAGCCCACCAACAAACATCAGCGCAGTCGCTACGATCACCGCCGCCAGGATCCCCAGCAGCGATATCCCCGTCACCAGCAACATGACGAAAAATCCAATGATAAATAACAGTTCCAGCATGGTTTCTTCCCTCAATTCGTAAAAACATCACTACCTGAGTTATTACAAAAAGCATGCCAAAATTAACACATTGAATTATAACAAAAACGCCCTGAACTCAATGTCAGGGCGTGGTGAATTTGACGAAATAGTAGTGAAAAATTAACGTTTATTCGCTACCAGCTGCAGCGCTTGTTCCAGAACTTCAACATCCGCTCCAGCTTTGTGGGCGTTCTCACTCAGGTAACGACGCCACTGACGCGCGCCCGGAATGCCCTGGAACAGGCCAAGCATATGGCGAGTCATGTGGCCCAGATACGTGCCGTTGCTGAGCTCGCGCTCAATGTATGGATACATTGCCCGCACCACCGCAACCGGGTCAGGATCTGCGGCACTGCCAGCAAAAATCTCACGGTCAACCGCCGTCAGGATCCCCGGGTTCTGGTAGGCTTCGCGCCCTACCATTACACCGTCCATATGCTGAAGATGTATTTTTGCCTCTTCGAGTGACTTAATGCCACCGTTAATCGCCATGGTCAGATGTGGGAAATCACGCTTCAGCTGATACACGCGCGGGTAGTCAAGCGGTGGGATCTCCCGGTTCTCTTTCGGGCTGAGGCCTGAGAGCCACGCTTTGCGGGCGTGGATGATGAACATCTCGCACTCGCCGTGTCCGGAAACGGTATTGATAAAATCGCAGAGGAATTCATAGCTGTCCTGGTCGTCGATACCGATACGGGTTTTCACGGTCACCGGAATCGACACCACATCACGCATCGCTTTCACGCAGTCGGCCACCAGCTGCGCGTTGCCCATCAGACAGGCACCAAACATGCCGTTCTGCACACGATCGGACGGACAGCCAACGTTGAGGTTAATCTCGTCGTAGCCGCGCGTTTCGGCAAGCTTTGCGCAGTGGGCCAGCGCCGCCGGGTCGCTGCCGCCCAGCTGCAGGGCCAGCGGATGCTCTTCTTCGCTATATGCCAGATAGTCGCCCTTACCGTGAATAATGGCGCCGGTGGTCACCATCTCTGTATACAGCAGTGTCTGGCGCGACAGCAGGCGCAGAAAATAGCGGCAGTGTCTGTCCGTCCAGTCGAGCATGGGCGCAATAGAGAAGCGGTGAGCAGGGAAAACAGGTGTCGGCGTGTCTTGCAGCATGGCGAATATTTAAGCATCCGGGTAAAAAGGGGCGCTACTATAGCACAAAGACAGCGCGGAGGCGTGAACCTCCGCGCGTCCTCAGAAGGTCAGGCTGAGCTGTGCCCCTGCCCCCCAGGTTTCATCCTCACCGTAAAGACCCATCAGGTCGACGTGAACCGTATTCAGCGGCGCGAAGCCAACACCGGCGGTGAACACGTTGCTGTCGTTGTTTTTCACATCCGCACGATAACCGGCGCGCAGCGCCAGCCACTGCAGCGGCTTCACTTCAGCGCCCACGCCCACGTACTGGGAGTTATCTTCGCTTTTGAAACCCTTCGTTTCCGTCAGATCGCCATCTGCGGTCAGGGTCAGCAACTCGTTGTGCCAGGCGACGCCTGCCGTCACCAGCGGGCGGATCTGGTAGGTATCACGCACGCCATCAACCTCTTTGGTATCAATGTCGCGGGACATCAGGTTCTGCCCGCTCAGACCCACCGTCCAGCTTTCACCAAAATCGGCCGCCATCCCGGCATCGACGTTAAAACCGGTATCACTGTTGCGGTAACGACTGTTGTTGAGATCGCCGCTGTGATAGTTGTAAATCGAGACGGTGTAGTTGTAGAGCCATGTTTGCTGCAGCTTCGGCGTAACGCCGAGCGACACTGGAACGCCGCCAATATCAAACTGGCGCGCAATGGCTACCCCGTAGTCCGATACGATAGCCGCCCGGCCAAACCCTTTCGACTGTAGCGAGTTGGGATCCACCGTCAACGCACGGGCAGGCACCGACTGGATACTCCGCAGCAGGTCGATATCACCCTGATCGATGTACGAACTCACCCGGGCATTGGCGTACGCTTTCGCCATAAACGCCACCGAAAGTGCATCGCTCGGCAGGCTCACCGCAATGCCGCCTGCCGCCTTGCCATTGGCGGTTTTACCTTTCAGGGAATCGAGCTGGTCGGCGAGATCGCCCGCCGCAGAAGAGACCTGCTTGTATCCCGGAGAGCCAGGACGGAACAGATCGAAGATATTGATATTCTTGAGAGAGTTACGATAGTTATCGACATCATCGCTGATGTCGTCGATTTGATCGCGCAGATTGTCTTTATCGCTTATCTGCGCACCAAGCGCCGGACCGACAACCGCAATACCATCAGAGGATTTCGCTTTTGCCAGCAGCGCGGGGTTGATGAAAATGGCGCTACCGTAGCTCGCGGAAGCCACCCCCGTTCCCCCCATTGCGTCACCGCGCGCTTCCGACCACGTATTTGCCGCTACCGCCTGATTTGCCATAAAAAGTGAAACTGCCAGCGATAATGCTGAATATTTGACGTTATATTTCACAATACTCTCGTTATTTGCAGTTAAGTGTTTATCCCTTTCTGTTATCTCCTGGAAAGGGGTGAACTATTGCTGTGAATAACGATGGAAAAAGCGTCTAAACCCAGAGTTCAATTGCAGTGGCCATCACTGATTTGGTTATAGTTTGTGATGGCCCTCAATATTTATAGTCAAGGATGCTATTTTGCGGAAGGTTTGCCGTTATGTGGGCCAAAAAATTGCGGCGGGTGATCCACCCATCGATCCTCCCGGGTTGCGGCGTAATCCGGGTTTAACGGGTAGTAAATCCGGTTATGTTTCTTATTTGCCTCTCCGACCACTAATAAACAGACGTCCTCTTCCGAGTCATTAATGAAGGTATGACACACCCCGGTTCCTGCCGGGAAACCTACGCTATCACCGGGCGACAGCGGCCAGAGATAACCGTTGATCCATACATGCGGATGCCCCTCCAGCACATAGATAAACTCCTCCTCATCGCTTTCTGCGTGTGGATAAGAGGTTCTGCGGCCAGGCGGCAGACGCTCGTGGTGAATACCCATACGAGTGAGCCCTAAACGACGCGCCAGCGGCGCACCAATCGAAAACAGCTCCTTGCTACCGGAATAAGTCGAGTCATCCGGACCTTCCACTTCACGCCAGTGGCGAATGCAATCTGGTCTTTTCATTATCTTTTATCCTGAACGTGAGATGCATCAGGTATAGCACACCCGCCGGGATCTCGGTGTTTTAGACTTAATGTGATAAAGTAACGAAATACATTTCGCACCCTGAGGATGCTCATGGATAAGACAACTTCGCAAAAGCTGTTAGCACACGCCGAAAAAATGTGTGCGCAACGCGGTGTGCGCCTGACTCCGCAGCGCCTTGAGGTATTACGCCTGATGAGCCTGCAGCCGGGTGCTATCAGCGCTTATGACCTGCTCGACCTGCTACGGGAAGCCGAGCCGCAGGCCAAACCCCCTACCGTCTATCGCGCCCTCGAGTTTCTGCTTGAGCAGGGGTTTGTGCATAAAGTGGAGTCCACCAACAGCTACGTGCTGTGCCACATGTTCGATAAGCCTACGCATACTTCCGCGATGTTTATCTGCGATCGCTGTGGCGTGGTGAAAGAAGAGAGCGCTGAAGGGGTTGAGGACATCATGCATACGCTGGCGGCGAGAATGGGTTTTGCCCTGCGCCACAACGTGATTGAAGCCCATGGCCTGTGCTCTGCCTGCGTGGAAGTGGAAGCCTGCCGCCATCCTGATGATTGTGGTCATGACCACTCTATTCAGGTGAAGAAAAAGCCCCGTTAACAAAAAAGGGCGGTCAATGACCGCCCTTTCTGCATCACGCAAACCAGGTCCCACGCTGCCAGTGTCGCCGCCAGATCCATGCAAGTGACAGACCGCGCAACGCCAGAAACACCGCCAGCGACAGCCACAATCCGTGATTCCCCAGCAGCGGTACCGTCAGTAAGGTCAGGGCGAAACCTGCCGCTGCAACTGCCATGCTGTTACGCATTTCAGCGCCGCGCGTCGCCCCGATGAACATACCGTCGAGCAGATAGCACCAGACGCCGATAAGCGGTAACACCACCTGCCAGATAACATAGCGATCTGCCAGTTGCTGCAGCTCGGGGAGCGAAGTCAGAAGTGCGATAATCCCTTTTCCGGCCAGCAGATAAACCAGCGCAAAAGCCAGCGCCACGAGGCCCGACTGCCGACATGCGGCGTGCCAGACGTGGCGCAATTTGCTGCCATCCCGTGCGCCGTATGCCTGCCCGGAATGCGCCTCCACGGCATAGGCAAAACCATCCAGGGCATAGGCGGTAAAGGTGAGCATCGTCATCAGCACCGCGTTCACCGCCACAACGTCGCCGCCAAGTCGCGCACCTAAAACGGTGATCGCACCAAAACACAGCTGTAGCAACAGCGAGCGCAGCATGATGTCCCGGTTAAGCGCCAGCAGCCGCCGGAGGTTACCCCGCCAGGCGTTTTTCAGCATCTCTCGGGTGATACCGCGCAGCCGCAGCACCCGCCGCACCATCAGCAGGCCGATGAAAAAGGTCGCGTATTCAGCGATAGCCGTCGCCAGCGCCGCGCCCTGCACATCCATATGCAGTCCCATAACCAGCCAGAGGTCGAGGGTGATATTCAGAATATTGCCGACTACCAGCAGGATGACCGGCGCACGGGCATACTGCACGCCAAGCAGCCAGCCCAGCAGCACCAGGTTTGCCAGCGACGCCGGAGCGCTGAGCCAGCGAATCTCCAGGAAGCGCCGCGCCTGCTCCAGCACAGCCTCACTGCCACCAACCACCTGCAGCGCCAGATTGATAATGGGCTCCCGCAGCAGGACTATCAGCACTCCGGCGCCTAACGCCAGCAGCAGCGGCTGAACCAGTGCCCTTGCCAGGGCCTGGGGATCTCTCGCCCCAAACGCCTGGGCGGTAAACCCGGTCGTACTCATGCGCAAAAAGAGCAGCAGCATAAACAGGAAGCTGGTTGCCGTAGCACCTACCGCCACACCGCCGAGATACACGGGGCTGTCGAGATGACCAATCACAGCGGTATCCACCAGACCCAAAAGCGGTACGGTGATGTTGGAGAAAATCATCGGCAACGCCAGACGCCACAGCGCCTTATCGGCTGCGTTGAAAAGCTGCATAGAAAAATGCCTGAAGAGAGATCAAGAGAGGAACAGACTGCGGCAAGCGTTGTACCGCAGTCGTTGAGGAAGGGTTACAGCCACTCACCGTTGCGGATTACGCCTACTGCCAACCCTTCGATAGAGAAGCTCTGCTGACGCAGATCGACCACAATCGGGGTGAACTCGGTGTTTTCCGGCAACAGTTCGACGGTGTTACCCTGCTTTTTAAGGCGTTTTACGGTTACTTCGTCGTCAATACGCGCGACGACCACCTGGCCGTTACGCACATCCTGAGTTTTATGCACCGCCAGCAGGTCGCCGTCCAGAATACCGATATCCTTCATCGACATACCGCTGACGCGCAGCAGGAAATCCGCGCTCGGTTTGAACATGGCTGGGTCAACCTGATAGTGACCTTCAATGTGCTGCTGTGCCAGCAGCGGTTCACCGGCGGCAACACGGCCTACTAACGGTAAACCCTCTTCTTCTTCCACCAGCAGGCGGATACCGCGCGACGCGCCAGACACAATTTCGATGGCGCCTTTACGCGCCAGCGCTTTCAGGTGTTCTTCTGCCGCATTCGGGGAACGGAACCCCAGCTGCTTGGCGATCTCCGCACGTGTTGGCGGCATACCGGTCTGGCCGATATGTTCCCGAATGAGATCAAACACCTCTTGCTGCCTGGTCGTTAACGCTTTCATCCCGCCCCCTGGGTGTATATACAGTTATGCTGTGAGTATATACAGTTAACGGCGATTTTGGAACCACAAAAAGCACAAAAAACAAGTGTCTTAATCAATTCTGGAAGCATTATCGAAAATGCGACCACAACAGCGTGCCCCAGGTGATTAATGCGATAAAAATAGACAGCAGCACCGCGGCGCTGCCCATATCTTTCGCACGACCGGAGAGCTCGTGGTGCTCCGGGCCAATTCTGTCGACCACCGCTTCGATCGCACTGTTGAGAATTTCCACTATCATCACCAACAGGACCGAGCCAATCAGCAGAACGCGGGTTATCGCATCGACATCCAGCCAACAGGCAATGATGACGGCCAGAATCGCGACGGTCCCCTCCTGGCGGAAGGCGGCTTCGTTACGCCAGGCGGCGCGGAATCCTTTCCAGGAGTAGCCAGCGGCTTTGATGATGCGGGTTATCCCAGTGGTATCATTGGCCATTAAATGAACCTTTTTCGATTTTATATGTTAATCACAGTGTAGACGCACAGCACACGCGCAGAAATTCTGTACGCTTTCTGGTATTCTTGCCGCGCAATTGCATTATTAACCAGAGGCTTTACATCGTTTATGTCTGGCTGGCCAAGAATTTACTACAAATTACTGAATTTACCATTAAGCATCCTGGTAAAAAGCAAGTCTATTCCGGCAGAACCTGCGCAGGAGTTAGGGCTCGATACGTCACGCCCGATTATGTACGTGCTGCCCTACAACTCTAAGGCAGACCTGCTGACTTTGCGCGCCCAATGCCTGGCGCACGACTTACCCGATCCGCTGGAACCGCTGGAGATAGACGGCACGCTGCTGCCGCGCTACGTCTTCATTCACGGTGGCCCGCGTGTCTTCACGTATTACACCCCGAAAGAAGAGTCCATCAAGCTGTTCCACGACTATCTGGATCTGCACCGCAGCAATCCCGATCTGGACGTGCAGATGGTACCGGTATCGGTGATGTTCGGTCGCTCCCCGGGGCGCGAGAAAGGGGAAGAGAACCCGCCGCTGCGCATGCTGAACGGCATTCAGAAGTTCTTCGCCGTCACCTGGCTTGGCCGCGACAGCTTTGTGCGCTTCTCGCCGTCGGTGTCGCTGCGCTGGATGGCAACCGAGCACGGTACCGACAAAACCATCGCTCAGAAACTGGCGCGAGTGGCACGCATGCACTTTGCTCGTCAGCGTCTGGCCGCGGTTGGGCCGCGTCTGCCGGCGCGTCAGGACCTGTTCAACAAGCTGCTGGCCTCAAAGGCTATCGCCCGTGCCGTTGAAGATGAAGCGCGCAGCAAGAAAATTTCCCACGAGAAGGCGCAACAGAACGCTATTGCGCTGATGGAAGAGATTGCGGCCAACTTCTCCTACGAGATGATCCGCCTGACTGACCGTATTCTCGGCTTTACCTGGAACCGTCTGTACCAGGGCATTAACGTGCACAACGCCGAGCGCGTTCGCCAGTTAGCTCACGACGGTCATGAGATTGTGTATGTGCCCTGCCACCGCAGCCACATGGACTACCTGCTGCTTTCCTACGTGCTGTATCACCAGGGTCTGGTGCCGCCGCATATTGCTGCCGGTATCAACCTGAACTTCTGGCCCGCAGGGCCGGTGTTCCGCCGCCTTGGTGCGTTCTTTATTCGTCGTACCTTCAAGGGTAACAAGCTCTATTCCACCGTATTTCGCGAATATCTGGGTGAGCTGTTCAGCCGTGGCTACTCTGTTGAGTACTTTGTGGAGGGCGGTCGTTCCCGTACTGGTCGTCTGCTGGATCCGAAAACCGGTACCCTGTCGATGACCATTCAGGCGATGCTGCGCGGCGGTACCCGTCCTATCACCCTGGTACCGATTTACATCGGCTACGAACACGTGATGGAAGTGGGGACTTACGCCAAAGAGCTACGCGGGGCGACCAAAGAGAAAGAGAGCCTGCCGCAGATGCTGCGCGGTCTTAGCAAGTTACGCAATCTGGGCCAGGGCTATGTGAACTTCGGCGAACCGATGCCGCTCACGACCTACCTGAACCAGCACGTCCCGACCTGGCGCGAAGCTATCGATCCTATCGAAGCGATACGTCCGGCCTGGCTGACGCCGACGGTGAACAACATTGCAGCAGACCTGATGGTGCGCATCAACAATGCCGGTGCGGCAAACGCCATGAACCTGTGCTGTACCGCGCTGTTGGCCTCGCGCCAGCGTTCGCTCACCCGTGAGCAACTGACCCAGCAGCTGGAGTGCTATCTCGAGCTGATGCGTAATGTGCCGTATTCACCAGATTCGACCGTACCGTCAATGTCTGCCAGCGCGCTTATCGATCACGCGTTGCAGATGAACAAGTTCGAAGTCGAGAAGGATACCATCGGCGATATCATCATTCTGCCGCGCGAGCAGGCGGTGCTGATGACCTACTATCGCAACAACATCACCCACATGCTGATGATGCCGTCGCTGCTGGCCGCAATTATCACTCAGCACCGTCACATCTCGCGTAGCGAGGTTCAGCGCCACATCGACACGCTCTACCCGCTGCTGAAGGCCGAGCTGTTCCTGCGCTGGGAAAAAGACGAGTTGGCGGGTGTTATCGATGCACTGATCGCAGAAATGCAGCGTCAGGAGCTGGTCACACTGGAAGAGGGTGAGCTGCGCATTAACGCTTCACACTCCCGTACATTGCAACTGCTGGCAGCGGGCGCACGTGAAACGCTGCAGCGTTACGCCATCACCTTCTGGCTGCTGAGCGCGAACCCGTCCATCAACCGCAGTACGCTTGAGAAAGAGAGCCGTACCGTGGCGCAGCGTCTGTCGGTGCTGCACGGGATCAACGCACCAGAGTTCTTTGATAAAGCCGTGTTCAGTACTCTGGTACTGACGCTACGCGATGAAGGATTCATCAGTGATACCGGTGATGCGGACACGAATGAAACGATGAAGGTCTATCAGATGCTGGCGGAGTTAATTACCTCCGACGTGCGCTTGACGATTGAGAGTGCAAGCCAGGACGCTTAAATGAAAAAGGCCCTCTGTGAGGGCCTTTTTATTAACCAAGAAAGCTTATTGCCAGACCGATAAACAGCACCAGTCCAACGTAGTTATTGTTCATAAACGCTTTAAAACAGGCGTCACGTTCGCGGTCTTTAATCAGCTTCTGCTGATAAACGAACAGCGCCCCGGCAATCGCCACCGCCCAGTAAAACTCCCAGTTCAGCTGATTCAGCCAGCCAATTGTCACCATCAACGCCAGCACGCCGGCCTGCAAAATGCCGATAATCAGTTTGTCGTTTTTCCCAAACAGGATGGCGGTCGATTTAATGCCGATTTTCAGGTCGTCGTCGCGGTCAACCATTGCATACTGGGTGTCGTACGCCACCGCCCACAAAATGTTAGCGAGGAACATTAACCAGCAACTTAATGGTAAGTGCTCACTAACTGCGGCAAAGGCCATGGGAATTGACCAGCCAAATGCCGCCCCCAGCACCACCTGCGGCAAATGGGTATAGCGCTTCATGAACGGGTATACCCAGGCGAGCGCCAGGCCTGCCACCGACAGCAAAATCGTCATGGTATTCAGCGTCAACACCAGGACGAATGAACACAGCACCAGCGCCACAAACAGCACTCGCGCCTCTTTCTCGGTGACATCTCCGCTTGGCAATGGCCGATGGGCAGTGCGTTTCACATGGCCGTCGAACTTTCGATCGGCGTAGTCATTCACCACGCAGCCCGCCGCGCGCATCAGCCAGACGCCCGCCACAAACACCGCCAGGATCCACAGCGGAGGAACTCCAGGTTCGGCGAGCCACAGCGCCCATAGTGTCGGCCACAGCAGCAGCAGCGTGCCTATCGGTTTGTCGGTACGCATCAGGCGGTTATACGCCAACAACTTATGCTGCGTCAGACTCCACTCCATTTCTTCTACCTCTTAATACAACGGCGATGCAGGCAAAAACAGCTCTGTCAGCAGCAGCGGTTTTCCACTCAGGCGAAGGCGGGAACGACGCCCCCACAGGTCTGCATGGCGTCCAATTTCAATAAAGTCACGGGTGAGCTGCGAGGACGTAAACAGATAGCGCCCCAGCGGCGTCTTCCCGAGTTGTTGCAATGCCAGCTCCGGGCCACTCAGCGTCGACTCCGGCACGACGGTACGGCCGGCAAGCCACGGCTCACCGTCAGCGCACAGCAGTATCTCGCGCAGCCAGTAACGCGGTTCTTCGGGTAACAGACTCCGTTCTTCGGCTATCTCATCGCCCGTGACGAAGTCTTCACGGATCATGGTGACCGTTATCTGCTTGCCCTGCTGCTCAAAACGTTTAGTCATGGAATCTTCCAGCAACAGCCAGTCGAGCTGCTCCGGTTCCAGAGGGGGAATTGCGTCAAAATAGCGCAGCGCACGCAGCTGCGTGAGCGCAGGATGTGTCATGCCTGACTTCTCCAATACCTGATTTATCGGCATTGTATCGCAGAAAATCAATTTCGTGGGGGCTCAAACGTCAATATACGATCATCGGCGCAACAGCTATGCAACAGCAGAGGCAGGTCACAAAAAAAGGAACGCCCAGAAAGGGCGCTCCGAAAGGCTTAGCCTAAAACATCAGCACTGCGGGGAGACGGTCACCCCTTGCCTTTTACACTGCTGATAAAGGTGGAACGCGCTGAGGTGGAGCCAAGGCGCTCTGCCTCGTCCAGAAGCTTCAGCGCTTTATCAACATCACCCTTCGCAACCGCTTGTTTGATTGCGTTATTAAAATAGCTTTCGGTATCGGTCAGCACGGGCTCGCTTTTCTTCGCCGGTGCCGGAGCTGGCGCGGCGGCAACCGGCGCGGCATAAACCGGTGCTGCCGTATTGCCTACCGTCACCGGGCCAGTCGTAGAGGAGCCAAACAACGGGCCAACCAGCACGCTGGAGCCTGACGAGGTTTTCACCTTCAGTTTCACGGTGCCATCGGTGACGTGGCGGGCAATCGGGTCAGGAATATCCGGAATCGCATTACCGGTACCTTTGGCATAGGCTTTCGCCGGATCCAGCAGCGTGGTGGTCTTCTGCAGGTCCTGCGGCGTGGTGAACACCAGAACATAAATTTTCTGCTGACCCAGCGCAGGTGTCAGGCGCATTTCACCTTCCAGACGGTCCGCGCTCATCACGCCCGGCTCCTGGTAAGTGAAATAACTGCTCGGGAAGAACGCCGAAGGCGTCATGTTCTGATCAAGAATCAGCACGTTCGGTGCAAACACTTGGGTTCTTTTATCTACTTCGCTGGTGAGCGTCAGGTACAGTTCACCGATATTTGCCGGTACGCTGTACGCCGCAACCGGGCCAGAAATCCCCGGTACGTTGAGCTGCTGACCACCGGCGGCAAGCGAGGTGCTTTGAATTTTAGATTGATCAACTGGGGTCCAGACCAGTTTCTGCAGAGCATCAGCAGGGATCGCCGGTGCAGCGGCGGTGTTCTGCGGAACAATGTTCACCTCAGCAAACGTCAACGCAGGGGCACTTGCCAGCAGACCCGCACAGAGACTCAGTGCGACGAGACTTTTTTTCATTTTCATTGTTATTACCTCAGACAATGGCCAAGCGGTAGCCAGGCAATAGCGCGCTGGGCCGAAGGACAGAGGGGCTTTCGCCCCTCATCAGGTCATTACAGGGGGTTAACGGGCCATTACCACCAGATTTCCATCTGGGCGCCGAAGGTCCACTCGTCGCTGTCACCGCGGCCGAAGGAACCACCGTTGAAGCCATTGCTGGTCGCCTTGCCGTAGTTAGGGTTGGTCGCGGAGTTACCGTTGTAGTCGTAGCCCCACTTCTCATCCCACTTGGCGTAGGTAGCGAACAGACGAATCGCCGGACGAGACCAGATGCTGTCACCGGCCTGCCATTGCTGTGCAAGGGTAATTTTGTACTGGTTGTTGGTGTCGCCGGTATTCTGCGACTTCACGTTGTCGTAGCCCACTTCCAGCAGGGTGCTCATGATAGGCGTCCACTTGTACATTGGGCGCACACCGACGGTCCACCATTGGGTCCCGTTGTTGTTATCCCAGCTGATGTCCTGATACATACCGACGTACATCAGATCCCAGCTGTCGCCGAGGGAGATGGCGCCGTGGTCGAGAACGCGCAGCAGGTGGCCGTTGTTGTTAATCGCGTAGGCATATTTGTCGTTATCGATACCAACACCAGAACCCTGTGCCTGACCTTTACCCTGCGAAGTCATGGCATCGGTCGCGTACTGTATAACAAACTTGTTGTAGCCCTTCAGCATGCTCTGAGTATGTTCTGCAGTAAGCATCCAGCCATCTTTAGAGGCACCGTCAACCAGATAGTAATTGTCACGTTCGTTGGCACGACCGTAGTCAACACCAAACTCCAGAGTACCGCCCGGGTTCACTTCCATCTGTGCTAAACGCACGTCGAACACGTCATTGGCAGTACGGCTGGTGTAGTCATAGATACTGTTGCTGGCGAAGGAAGAAGAACCGCCTGCTTCAGAAGAACGCGTCGCTGCGAGAGAAAGTTTACCGAAGCCGACGTCGATGTTTTCCAGACCTGCGCCCGGGCCGGAGATATCCCAGTAGTAGAAGTCGATCATGTGGACGTCATGACGCTGATAGAAACGCTTACCGGCCCAGATGGTGGAGCCAGGCAGCCAGTCGATCAGGTTTTTACCCTGCACGTTGGCTTCACGGAATGCCGGGTCAGTCGCTTCCCAGTCATTCTGCTGTGCTACGGAGTATGCAACGTTGGTATCGAAGTAGAAGCTCTTATCACCTTCTTTCCACACTTCCTGGCCCAGTTTCAGCTCAGCGTAGGTTTCACATTCGTTACCAAGACGGTACTTACTTTGGGCACCGGTCGCCTGGAAGCATTGCTGCTCGCCGCCGCTGCCTGTCCAGCCGATACCGGAACGGGCATACCCGTGGAAATCAACGGCCATCGCCTGGGCGGACAACACGCCCGCCGCAACGGCAACTGCCAGTGGAAGTTTGCGCAGAGTAATCATCATTCTATCTCCTGAGATCATTGCTTTTCTCTTGTTTTTTATGGGATTTAAACGCCAGGCTCTTGATGCAGCCGACGACAAGCTGTGCCATCTTCACGGAACAGATGACAGCGCTCTGGCGGCAAACCAATGGCGAATGTGGCTCCCTCTTCTACCAACACCACATCAGCCTGGCGGTAGACCAGGTTCTGACGAATGGCGGGGATCTGGATATGAATTTGCGTTTCGTGGCCCAGCTGTTCGACGACCTGCACTTCCCCTTCGAGAGTGACGTCGGCGATATCGCTCGGCAGCAGATGTTCCGGGCGAATACCCAGCGACATGTTGGCGCCAACTTGTACACCGTTGCTTTCCACCGGCAGCCAGATGCGCTGGCGATTTGGCAGTTCTACCTGAACCTGTTCAATCGCGGTGGCGGTGACTTTCACCGGCAGGAAGTTCATTTTTGGCGAACCGATAAAGCCCGCGACGAAGCGATCCGCCGGGTAGTGATACAGCTCCAGCGGTTTACCGGTTTGCGCGACGCGGCCGGCGTCCAGCACCACGATTTTGTCGGCAAGCGTCATGGCTTCTACCTGATCGTGGGTGACGTAAATCATCGTGCGGCCAAGGCGTTTGTGCAGGCGCGAGATCTCAATGCGCATCTGCACGCGCAGCGCGGCATCGAGGTTGGAAAGCGGTTCATCGAGCAGGAAGACGCGCGGCTCTGCCACCAGCGTACGGCCAATTGCCACGCGCTGGCGCTGGCCGCCGGATAACGCCTTCGGCTTGCGCTCAAGCAGGTGCGCCAGTTGCAGCACTTCCGCCACCTGGTTCACGCGTTGGGCGATAACCTCTTTCTTGGCTCCGGCAAGCTTCAGGCCAAAGGACATGTTTTCGGCAACGGAGAGATGCGGGTAAAGCGCATAGGACTGGAACACCATCCCAACGCCGCGCTCGGCGGGTGGAATGTCGTTCATGCGAATATCGCCAATCAGCAGATCCCCGCTGGTAATCGTCTCCAGCCCGGCAATCATGCGCAGCAGCGTCGACTTACCACAACCTGACGGCCCGACAAACACCACGAACTCCCCTTCGTGAATGTCGAGGTTAATGTCTTTCGACACCACCACATCGCCCCAGGCTTTCGTTACATTTCGCAGCTGTACGCTCGCCATCCCCTTCTCCCTTCGTTACAACCTGTCACTAACGGAAATACTCAAGATGGCCTGACTATGCGGCATTGATAACGTGGGTGAATCCTCCACCCCCGGGGTTTTTAATGGGGGAGGAGACGGGAGGATGAGACGGCGGGCTCTGCCACCCGATGTTGCGCGGAGGGGGGATTTTCGTGATGGGAGCGGCAAATTCAGGTGCGGTTTTATGTGCGCCAACGCTCATAACGGCTATTTATGCAATGCAGATCACATAACGCGGGGGTGGGGCGTAGCTTCAGGGAGGATGGAAAGAGGATCCCATATAAAGAAACTAAGCAGCGTAAAAGCCACTGAAGTGTATCCACGAGCACATACTAGAAAGGACGGGATATATGAATATCAAAACTGGCGCTCGCATCCTCGCGCTGTCTGCATTAACCACGATGATGTTTTCCGCCTCTGCCCTCGCCAAAATTGAAGAAGGAAAGCTGGTTATCTGGATTAACGGCGATAAAGGCTATAACGGCCTCGCCGAAGTGGGTAAGAAATTCGAAAAAGACACCGGTATTAAAGTCACGGTTGAACACCCGGACAAGCTGGAAGAGAAATTCCCGCAGGTTGCGGCGACCGGCGACGGCCCGGACATTATCTTCTGGGCACACGACCGCTTCGGGGGCTACGCGCAGTCTGGCCTGCTCGCTGAAGTAACGCCGGATAAAGCTTTCCAGGACAAACTCTATCCGTTCACCTGGGACGCGGTACGTTACAACGGCAAACTGATTGCTTACCCGATCGCGGTTGAAGCGCTGTCGCTGATTTATAACAAAGATCTGGTTCCGAACCCGCCGAAGACCTGGGAAGAAATTCCAGCCCTGGATAAATCGCTGAAAGCGAAAGGCAAATCAGCCCTGATGTTCAACCTGCAGGAGCCGTACTTCACCTGGCCGCTGATTGCCGCCGACGGTGGTTATGCGTTCAAGTTTGAGAACGGCAAATACGATGTGAAAGACGTAGGAGTGGACAACGCCGGGGCGAAAGCTGGCCTGACCTTCCTGGTTGATCTCATCAAGAACAAACACATGAACGCCGATACCGACTATTCCATCGCGGAAGCCGCATTCAACAAAGGCGAAACCGCGATGACCATCAACGGTCCGTGGGCGTGGTCCAACATCGACAAGAGCAAAATCAACTACGGCGTCACGCTGCTGCCTACCTTCAAGGGCAAGCCGTCTAAACCGTTCGTTGGCGTGCTGAGTGCGGGTATTAACGCCGCCAGCCCGAACAAAGAGCTCGCGAAAGAGTTCCTCGAAAACTACCTGCTGACCGATCAGGGTCTGGAAGATGTGAACAAGGACAAACCGCTCGGCGCCGTCGCGCTGAAATCCTTCCAGGATAAGTTAGCCAAGGATCCGCGTATCGCGGCCACCATGGATAACGCCCAGAAAGGTGAAATCATGCCGAACATCCCGCAGATGGCGGCCTTCTGGTATGCCACTCGCACTGCGGTGATCAACGCTGCCAGCGGTCGTCAGACAGTAGATGCCGCGCTGAAGGATGCGCAGGGTCGTATTACCAAGTAATACTTTTATCCCCTCTCCCCCAGGGAGAGGGAGAAAAGCTCAAACGCAGTAGAGGAAGATCCCCATGGATGTCGTTAAAAAGAGTCACTGGTGGCAAAGCGATACGCTGAAATGGTCCGTTATCGGACTGTTGTGCCTGCTGGTGGGTTACCTTGTCGTTTTAATGTACGCCCAGGGGGAGTACCTGTTCGCCATTATGACGCTGATTTTAAGCTCAACTGGCCTCTATATTTTTGCTAACCGTAAGGCCTACGCCTGGCGTTACGTCTACCCAGGCATGGCCGGGATGGGGCTGTTCGTCCTGTTCCCGCTTATCTGCACCATCGCCATTGCGTTCACTAACTACAGCAGTACCAACCAGCTTACCTTCGAACGCGCCCAGCAGGTGCTGTTAGACCGCTCTTATCAGGCAGGAAAATCATTTAACTTTGCGCTCTACCCTGAAAGTAGCGAATGGCAACTGGCGCTGACCGACGGCGAAAGCGGGAAGCACTATCTCTCCAGCCCTTTCGCCTTTGGTGGTTTTCAAAAGCTGACGCTCAAAGAGACAACCTCACTGCCGGAAGGTGAACGCGCCAACCTGCGGGTGATCACCCAGAACCGTCAGGCCCTGAACCAGCTGACCGCGATTTTGCCGGATGACAGCAAAGTGGTGATGAGCTCGCTGCGTCAGTTCTCCGGTACTCAACCGCTGTATACCCTCGCAAGCGACGGGACGCTGACCAATAATCAGAGCGGCGTAAAGTATCGTCCGAATAACGATATCGGCTATTACCAGGCCGTGGGCGGAGAGGAAAAACTGAGCCCAGGATATACCGTCACCATCGGCTGGGATAACTTCATGCGCGTGTTTACCGATGAGGGCATCCAGAAGCCGTTTTTCGCCATTTTTGTCTGGACGGTAGTGTTTTCCATATTAACCGTGGTGCTGACCGTGGCGGTTGGAATGGTGCTGGCCTGCGTGGTGCAGTGGGAATCCCTGAAGGGCAAAGCCATTTACCGGGTACTGCTGATCCTGCCCTACGCGGTACCGTCGTTTATCTCAATTCTTATCTTCAAGGGGTTGTTCAACCAAAGCTTTGGCGAGATAAACATGATGCTGAGCGCGCTGTTTGGCATAAAACCAGCCTGGTTCAGCGACCCTACCACCGCCCGAACGATGATCATCATCGTCAACACCTGGCTCGGCTATCCGTACATGATGATCCTGTGCATGGGGCTTTTAAAAGCGATTCCGGACGACTTATACGAAGCGTCGGCAATGGATGGCGCTGGCCCGATGCAGAATTTCTTTAAGATTACCTTCCCGCTGCTGATTAAGCCGTTAACGCCGCTGATGATCGCCAGTTTTGCGTTTAACTTTAACAATTTTGTACTGATCCAGCTCTTAACCAACGGTGGGCCGGACCGTCTGGGCACCACCACTCCGGCAGGCTATACCGACCTGCTGGTGAGCTACACCTACCGTATCGCCTTCGAAGGCGGCGGCGGACAAGACTTCGGCCTCGCGGCGGCTATCGCCACGATTATCTTCCTGCTGGTTGGCGCTCTGGCGATTGTGAACCTGAAAGCCACACGCATGAAATTTGACTAAGGAGGGCTGAAGAATGGCCATGGTACAACCGAAATCCCAGAAGCTGCGCCTCTTTATCACGCACCTGCTGTTGCTCATTTTTATTGCGGCGATCATGTTCCCGCTGCTGATGGTTATCACTATCTCACTGCGCGAAGGTAACTTCGCTACCGGCAGTCTTATCCCGGAGAAAATTTCGTGGGAACACTGGAAACTGGCGCTGGGCTTTAGCGTAGAGCACGCCGACGGCCGCATCACGCCACCGCCCTTCCCGGTGCTGCTGTGGCTGTGGAACTCGATAAAAATTGCCGGGATCACCGCGATTGGCATCGTCGCCCTCTCCACCACCTGCGCCTATGCCTTCGCCCGTATGCGTTTCCCGGGGAAAGCGACGCTGCTGAAAGGGATGCTGATTTTCCAGATGTTCCCGGCGGTACTGTCGCTGGTGGCGTTATACGCCCTGTTTGACCGTCTCGGTCAGTATCTGCCGTTTATCGGTCTGAACACGCATGGTGGGGTGATCTTTGCCTACATGGGCGGCATTGCGCTGCACGTCTGGACTATCAAAGGTTATTTCGAAACCATCGATGGCTCTCTGGAAGAAGCTGCAGCACTGGATGGCGCTACGCCGTGGCAGGCGTTCCGCCTGGTGCTGCTGCCGCTGTCGGTACCGATTCTGGCGGTGGTATTCATCCTGTCATTCATCGCCGCAATTACCGAAGTGCCGGTCGCTTCACTGCTGCTGCGTGATGTGAACAGCTACACCCTGGCGGTGGGAATGCAGCAATACCTTAACCCGCAGAACTATCTGTGGGGAGACTTTGCGGCTGCGGCGGTGCTGTCCGCCATTCCAATTACTGTTGTCTTCCTGCTGGCACAGCGCTGGCTGGTCAGCGGCCTGACCTCGGGCGGCGTCAAAGGTTAAGTTTCATTATGTAATGCCACTGTAACCCTCAACTTGTGACTTGTGACTGTTGTCAGGCGCTCCCCGGAGCGCCTTTTTTTTTATTCCCGCTTGAGTCGAGTGGAATTACACAGCCACAGGGTGATCACAAGAATTAAGATCGCCCCCGAATAGATCAGCACATCGAGAGGCGAAGTGTGATCGACGATGATCAGCCGCACGATAGCGGTGATCCCGATATACACAAAGTAGCGCAGCGGAAAATGGTATCCGGACTGGAAATACTTCACGATCAGCGCAATAAACTCAAAGTAGAGGAAGTACACCACCAACCCCTCTACCAGGTCGTATTTGCTCGTTTTTTCCGGCGAGAAGAGTACGTCCGCCAGATGCAATGTCTCTTTACCCAGAAAGACAACGAGAATGAGCCCAAGGCTCAGCAAACCAAGATTAAGTACACCCTGCAAAATGGTCGAGACCAGCTCGATACGTAGACGTGGATTCGGCGTCATGACAGCACCTGTGTTGTTGTCGTAATGTTGTAACTTACCTCCTGTATAGCGCAAAAATGTGACGGCGATCTATCTTTTTTTTGTGTCGATTGCGACGTTTTCCGGCGCTCTGGCACCATCGTTTGCCCCCCAAAATAATGACCACCAGCGCGATTATTTACACCAGAAATAGTGGAATAATGTTCCAGTTATTAAGCAAAACATTTTTATTCACACTCACCGCAATGAAAGGATAATATCTTAATCTCAATATAAGGAAGATCCTAAAAATCAACATGAGATATTTTCAAGAGACTTCTCATTTACAATTTTAATATAAGGATTGTCTCATAAGGGTAATTTATAATTCAGTCATTTCATAAGGTTAGTGGAATTATTGATATCAGCTTTTTGATTTTCCGTATTAATCACTTCACAAAATAAAACTGAGTTATTATTATCAAAAGCCACAAGAGATGGAGGGCTTTATATAATTAATAATGTCAATGACTGTACTGGACGATGTTTAGCCAATGCATATACTGCAAGGATCGTGTTATCAATGATTAGGGTGATCGATGTTTACTTAAAAGCCAATACGCGCTGGGTGTTTATCGCAATACTTATCTTTGGGATCGGACTGGGGATGCTGTTGAATATAGCATTAAATCTCCATGGTGAACAAAAATACGATGGATATCTGATTGGCAATGGTGCTTTCTTTTTACTTTGCGCCTATGCCTGTTTACGTATGCACGTAATTTCAAGACCACAGGAAGAATCAGAATAAGTCACTTAAATGCTTGGGCAACGATAGCACCATTTCCCGGTCGAACTCGCACCCTGGGCTTTGCTCAAGCATAAAATTTTTGTACACTGCTACTTTGGTTAATAGCATCCAGGTGGACACGAGTGCGATACTCGAAGATAACGCTTCATATACTTGAACTTTACATCACCCCATTAATCTATCTGGTTTTGATTGTGTTTGGCGTGTACAAATCCTGCATTTCCAGCATAGATGAACCGGATGTAACAATTCCCATATTTAGTCACTATCCATTTACATTCAGCCTTATTGGTATTGTTGGTCTCGCAATATGGTTTATCACCACGGTACCTCCAGAAAAGAATAGCGAAAACATTCAACCTTCCATCATCAATAATAGCAACACAGAACATCCTCGCTCCTGACACACTATAAAAATTAACATTTCACGTGAGGTTTGTCCGATTATTGATAATGCAACAGGATATTGTCTGGATCGTACCGGTATGACCAGGTAGTATCTTTTACCGAAATACCCCGCACAGTTTAGATGATTAGTCTTCAGTTTTTGAACCAGGTTGTCCTGAAATAGTTTCGTTCTGGTTGCCGGGGGGCGGCGTCCGACCACCCCCTCTATTTTTATTTCCTCAATGTTTATTTCATGATATTCCAGTAGCGTTTTTTTAATACGTAATATTAACAACTACTCAACGGAAGTTAATATTCCGATCGTTCGTCATGTCATATAGCTGGAATTTACGCCCAAGACTCTGACCACCATCACGCGTTAGCGGCGTCCAGCCTATACCGGCGCGGCTACGGGTTGGACTTGATGTGAACAGATCCAGCGGAATAGATACGTAAACGCCTTTGGTGAAGTCCCCTTCGCCATACTCTTCCGGAGAGGCGTTGGTTATCGTGGCATAGGCGCCGACGGCAATGCCGCTGTCGAACCATTTGATAATTTCCATGGTGCCGCCCTTATCACCGGCCAGGTATTGCCCGACGCTGGCTTTGAGCACCACGTCCTGCGCAAACCACGGGGTCCAGTAGGCTGTCAGGTGCCCGGTCTTCACGCTGTAATCGGTGAATTTCATCATGTCCTGCGCGCTATGCCAGTCACGCTGCTTCACGTAGTTGGCGTCGATACCAAACGCCCAGTTGCTGTCGAGCGGGCGATAAAGCACTTCAGCCCCGACGCCGCCGAACATCGTTTCCAGATAGCCACCGTAAACCTGGCCGTAGAACCCGTTGCCCAGGTACTGGAAGTAGTTAGCCTGCAGGTTGTTCACATAGATATCATTACCCACATAGTCACGCACGTGAGTACGAACACGCGGCAGCGTGGAATCCTGTGGTGGGTTGGTGTAATTGAACTTATCGTAGTTATTCGCCAGGTTAGCAAACAGACTGCCGGTGGTCAGCAGGTGGTCGGTGACCCACCAGTCGGCGGTCCCCATCACCCCGAGCTGGTACATATAGAAGTTTTCTGGCCCGCCAATAGACTGGTTAAGCACCGGATCGATATGGAAATCAACGCGAGGTTTCTCCATATACCACCCCTGCTCCGGCTTCTGCGGCACCACCGGTTCAATACGTTTTTGCGCCAGCGGCGTTTCATAGCCCAGCGGCTCACCTTCCAGATGATGACGCAGGCTGGCAACATCCGTTTCAACCGTCACCTGCGGCAGATGAAGGCGGTTTTCGGTGATGTTAATGGTGCGGATCCCTTCCGGCAGATCGTTCATGACAATCCGGTTTGCGCGCTCAATACCTTCGCGTGAATCTCGGTATTTCACCTGCTCTCCGGAAACATACAGCGTATCGCCCTGCACCTGGATTGCCGGATCGGCAAGCCCGGCGTTGTATTTCAGCTGAGTGAGCTGGTTTGCTACCACGCTGTGCTGAAGAATGGCGTCCTGCGGCTCCGGCTGGTACTTCGGTCGCAGGTTGTCGTTGTACGACGGGCGTAGATCGTTGAAATTACTACGCAGCGTAAAGCCAAACATGAACGTGTTGCCGCGTTCGTAGCTCAGGTTAACGTCGGCCCAGTCTGTGATGCGATAAATAGCGCCGACGTTAAACTTGCTCTTCTGCTCTATTTTCCCCGCGAAGTCACGGGAGTAATCGTTACCTTCATATTCGAGTTTCAGACGCAGCGGGTGCCAGGGCGTCTGGTATTCCACACCACCGAACAGTGCCGCCGGGCCGCGGAACATCTGGCTGCTGTCAACAGAACCCGCTTTGCGATAGCTGTTATCACGGTAGCAATAAGCATCGTCATACACGCAGAACGGGTTTTTCACGTTACCGCTGGTGCCAAGGTAGCCCCAGCCTAGCCCAAGCGTAAAATCAAAGGGACCCCAGGCTTTGCTTGCCACCACGTATTCCGCATCAAAGAGGCCAGTACCACCGATGTCGCGAGCCCCTGCCGCTACCTGTGGTAGCCAATAGCTCTCTTCCCACAACCGCACCTTGAGATCAAAGGCTTTATCTTTGTAGGTTTGAGAGCCAGAGAAGGCTTCCACGTTGCTGTACAACTTGGTGCGCACGTCGGTATAGCGCAGCGTGGTTTCAAGCCACGGGAACAGCTGAATGGATGCGGAGTAGTAGCGATATTGATCGTTGTTGTGATAGTTAAGGCTCATCTCCCCTTCACGCGCCATACGCGCCGTGGGGGTTTGCAGCAGACCCACGCCGCCGAAATCCTGCTGCGATGGTCCCACCGGGTCGGGAAAGGTTTCTGCATGGCATGCCGCACTCACGCCCAGCGCCAGCAGACTGTAGAGAAATCTGGTTTTCATTATTCAGGTATCCGCTGTGCGAGGGTGTGAAGTATTTCGGCGTTGAGTTCGTCGTACTTATTCGTCCAGAGCGAACTGGCAAACCCTACGAAAATCACGCTACCGGGCGCAGGCTCGATGTGACGCCTGTTCCAGTACGCCACGGGAGCTTTCTCACTTCTGCCATCAGGATAAATGACCCATGCATAGCTACGATCGGCACCGCTCAACAGTTCCTGAGTATCGAGATAGCTCGCCACGTCGCGGCCGGGAGTGAACGGTTGTTGACCAGGATGGCTTATCAGACCGAAGAGACGAACCGTTGTGGGTTCACGGCCCACCCACAGGGTGTAATCCCCCGCAAGCGGCGGGTTCGCTCGCGGCACCAGGCGGACGCGGTCAGGATCAAGATTTACCATCTGCCTTCCGGTGACGTTCAGCGCCTGCACTTGTTGGCGCAGCGTGTTGATAACCGCCGCATCGTCATCATCCTCATCAACGGCCAGCGCGCTCAGACGACCGAGCAGCGCCTGCTGTGCCTCACGGGCTTTGAGCGTAGCCTGACGCTCGCTGATAACCGCTCCCGGCCACCAGCTTTCGGCAAGCCAGGGCTGGCCCACCACATCGGCCAGTCGTTCAACGTTGGGGAGCATTTTCGCAGTCGGGCTACCGTTCTGGTAAATCTCAACCTTACCGGCCGCCAGAACAGGTAGCGGAGCGACGATGAGTACCAGAAAGGCGGCAATGGATAAGCGTTTCATCATTTCGCCGCCTTAATCAGTTGAGTTTTAACCGGGAAGTAATCTGCACCGAGGTACTGCTCGGACTGGCGAATCTGCCCTTCGGCATCCACCCAGAATCGGTTGTGCCAGCGGGTCTGATCGGTGGTAACCGCTTCATCCAGAACCCGAACATTCGTCGTTTCCCCGGCAAGCGTCACCGTATCGTGGCCGGTCCAGCGGAAGGTGGAGCGTGCGATGGCGTAGCGGACTTTCCCGTATTCGGTCCAGCCCATCGTGCGGGTCCAGGCCGCGCCATCAACTATCTGATTCGGTTTCATCAGCGGGTCTGCCTGCACATTAGAGACTTCAAGCAGGTTGTCGCCCCTGAGCAGGGTTTTAACCAGGCGGCCGTGTTGTGTCACCAGAGTGGCACGATCCTGCGTCACCCATTTCTGCTGCCCGTTTTCTGAGAAAGCGAGCACCACAAATAGCTGCGGGCCGTTGTTGAGCCGCATATACTGACTGGCATACGGCATGTTGTGAATTTCATCTTGTGAGAGCTGTACGCCTGGGGCACCGAAAACGCTTTCCCAAAGCGATTTCCCCAGACCTCGGTTATGGGCTGAGCATGCCTGAAGCAGCAGGCAAAGCAGGATAATGGACGTTCGCTGCACGACGCTTCTCCAAAGGGGAAAAATAACCACACCGAAGTGTGGTTAGCATTAAGGCACTCCCTAGCGAGTGCTGGTGGTTGTGGTCGTTGTGGTTCCAGTGCTGGAGCCATTGCCGCCACCGGTTGCAGACAGCGCAGCCCCCACGGCAGAGCCGACGGTGCTGGCGCTGGTTGCGGTCGAGCTTCCCGCAGAGACCGATGTGGCAGCCGTACCCGCTGCTTCACCCGTTTCTACAGGTGCGGCGTAAGCTGAAGCGGCCGCAAGCGTAGATATGGCAAAAATGCCATACAGGATTTTCTTCATAACAATGTCCCTTCAATGAATGAATGGAGATATACCTGAAATAAACAGGCGGGGTCGAGTATACACAACTAATACCAGCGAATTACGTCACGGAGAATAAACGAGAGTGTTTTAGGAATACTGGCGAGAAATATGAATGGATTAAATTAAATATACATGCATGATAATTATCAATAAGATAGCGCAATACAATATAAAGATAATCCTAATTATTCAGCCATTATAAAAATAGCATTAAGGCTTTTTAGGATAATCCTGATTACTCTCTATAGCGATGATGAAATAGGCCATCCAACGCATTCAGACAATAGAGCCTGGCATTGTTGTGGCTTTATTAATGAAAGGTGAATAATCGAATAATTCGAGACAGGTAGAAAAAGAAAAGGCATCGCCGGATGGCGATGCCTTAATGACTTAACTGCGCCAGGCTTTATAACGGTTGATCAAACCGTTTGTGGAGCTGTCGTGGCTGTTGATGTTTTTATCATCACTCAGCTCCGGCAGAATGCGGTTGGCAAGTTGCTTACCAAGCTCAACGCCCCACTGGTCGAAGGTGAAGATGTTCAGGATTGCGCCCTGAGTGAAGATCTTGTGCTCATACAGTGCAATCAGTGCACCGAGGCTGAACGGGGTGATTTCACGCAGCAGAATGGAGTTGGTCGGGCGGTTGCCTTCGAACACTTTGAACGGTACCACGTAGTCCAGCGTTGCCGGGTCTTTACCCTGGTCACGATATTCCTGCTCAACCATTTCACGGGATTTACCAAACGCCAGCGCTTCGGTCTGTGCGAAGAAGTTAGACAACAGCTTCGGATGGTGGTCGGACAGCGGGTTGTGGCTGATGGCCGGGGCGATGAAATCGCACGGAACGATTTTGGTGCCCTGGTGGATCAGCTGATAGAACGCGTGCTGACCGTTGGTACCCGGCTCGCCCCAGATGATTGGGCCAGTCTGGTGATCAACTTTGTTGCCGTTACGGTCAACGTACTTACCGTTGGACTCCATGTTGCCCTGCTGGAAGTACGCCGCGAAACGGTGCATGTACTGGTCGTACGGCAGAATGGCTTCTGTTTCGGTACCAAAGAAGTTGTTGTACCAGATCCCCACCAGCGCCAGCAGTACCGGCAGGTTTTTCTCAGGTGCGGTGGTGGAGAAGTGTTTGTCCATCGCATGTGCGCCGGACAGCAGCTGCACGAAGTTGTCGAAGCCAACGGACAGGATGATGGACAGGCCGATAGCGGACCACAGAGAGTAACGGCCGCCTACCCAATCCCAGAACTCAAACATGTTGGCGGTATCAATACCGAACTCGCCCACGGCTTTACCGTTGGTGGAAAGCGCTGCGAAGTGTTTCGCTACGTGTTTGTTGTCACCTGCGGTGCTCATGAACCAGTCGCGCGCGCTATGGGCGTTGGTCATGGTTTCCTGGGTGGTGAAGGTCTTGGAGGCAACCAGGAACAGGGTGGTTTCCGGGTTCACTTTCTTCAGCACTTCGGCGATGTGGGTGCCATCGACGTTGGAAACAAAGTGCATGTTGAGATGGTTTTTGTACGGACGCAGCGCTTCGGTCACCATGAACGGGCCGAGGTCAGAACCACCGATACCGATGTTCACCACATCAGTGATGGCTTTGCCGGTGTAGCCTTTCCAGCTACCGGAGATGATGGCTTCAGAGAAGTGCTTCATCTTTTCCAGTACGGCGTTCACTTCCGGCATGACGTCTTTGCCGTCAACCAGAATCGGCGTGTTGCTACGGTTACGCAGCGCGACGTGCAGCACGGCACGGTCTTCGGTGCGGTTGATTTTTTCGCCGGAGAACATGGACTTAATGGCACCCGCCAGGTCCGTCTCTTTCGCCAGATCCTGCAGGAGGTTCAGGGTCTCCTGAGTGATGCGGTTTTTGGAGAAATCCACCAGCATCTGATCGTCAAACGTCGCGGAAAACTTAGCGAAACGATCGTTATCTTTCGCGAAGAGTTCCGCGATCGTAACGTCTTTCATTTCGTCGTAGTGTTTTTGTAGTGCCTGCCAGGCGGAAGTCTGCGTTGGGTTGATATTTTTCATAGCAATACTCTTCTGAATTGAGAATTGTGACTTCGGTCGATTGTAGCGCCTGCCGGGCAAAATTGTGATGGTTTTTCAGATTGAGGGCAAAAGTGGCTAAAAATCGGCAGGAAAACCCAATGTTATAAGCCGTATTACTGAATGTGATGGCGGCATGAAAAATCCGCATAACCCCAGCGTTGACAGCGCAGCGCTCAGCTTTTATTTATGGATACGTACCCAATGGATTTCGAGTTGCATTGAGGCGGCAAGTCCAGGAATCCCAGGAGCATAGATAACTATGTGACTGGGGTGAGTGGACGCAGCCAACAAAAATGCAGCTTGAAAGACGACGGGGATAGCACGTGCGCTTGGCTCGGTTACCGGTTTGCCCTTGTGCCATGGTCGCTTTTCATTTTTCCTGACACGAGGTTGTTATGACGAATTTAGTTGTCGCCAAATTCGGCGGTACCAGCGTTGCTGACTACGACGCAATGAGCCGGAGTGCGGACGTAGTCCTGGCCGATCCCAATGCCCGCCTGGTTGTCCTCTCAGCCTCTGCCGGAGTCACAAATCTGCTGGTCGCCCTGGCGGAAGGTCTGGAAACCACCGAGCGCTTCGCCAGGCTTGATGCCATTCGTAAAGTTCAGTTCGATATTCTTGAACGCCTGCGCCATCCGAACGTGATCCGCGAGGAGATTGAGCGCCTGCTGGAAAACCTCACCACCCTTGCGGAAGCGGCATCGCTCGCCTCTTCCGCCGCGCTGACGGATGAGCTGGTGAGCCACGGCGAACTGATGTCCACGCTGTTGTTTGTTGAAATCCTGCGCGAGCGGGGTATCGTCGCCCAGTGGTTTGACGCTCGCAAAGTCATGCGTACCAACGATCGCTTTGGTCGTGCAGAGCCGGATATCGCTTCCCTGGCGGAGCTCTGCACGCTGCAACTGGCACCGCGTCTTGAAGAGGGGCTGGTTATCACCCAGGGGTTCATCGGTAGCGAAGCCAAAGGCCGCACCACTACCCTTGGGCGCGGTGGTAGTGACTACACGGCCGCGCTGCTGGGTGAAGCACTGCAGGCTTCCCGCGTTGATATCTGGACCGATGTCCCGGGGATCTACACCACTGATCCACGCATCGTACCCGCTGCACAGCGCATCCCGGAGATCGCCTTCGGCGAGGCGGCCGAGATGGCCACCTTCGGCGCAAAAGTCCTGCATCCGGCAACGCTGCTGCCTGCGGTGCGTTGCGGAATTCCGGTCTTTGTCGGCTCGAGTAAAGATCCGAAAGCGGGCGGCACGCTGGTGTGCAACGAAATCGAAAACCCGCCGCTGTTCCGCGCCCTCGCGCTGCGCCGTAACCAGACGCTGTTGACGCTGCACAGCCTGAACATGCTGCATTCCCGTGGCTTCCTTGCCGAGGTATTTGGCATTCTGGCGCGACACAGCATTTCGGTCGACCTGATTACCACCTCTGAGGTCAGTATTGCACTGACGCTCGACACTACAGGTTCTACCTCCACCGGCGATACGCTGCTGACTCAGGCGCTGCTGACCGAGCTGTCGTCGCTGTGCCGGGTTGAGGTGGAAGAAGGGTTAGCGCTGGTCGCACTGATTGGCAACAACCTCTCCAAAGCCTGTGGCGTTGGTAAAGAGGTCTTCGGGGTGCTGGAGCCGTTCAATATCCGTATGATTTGCTACGGTGCCTCCAGCTACAATCTGTGCTTCCTGGTGCCGGGCAGCGATGCCGAACAGGTCGTGCAAAAACTGCATCATAATTTGTTTGAATAATCGCCCCGCAGACATACACTGAAGCCCCCTGTCAGGAGGCTTCAGTGATGGCAACACCACGACTTACCCAGAAAGACATGACCGAAAGCGAGCAGCGAGAGCTGAAAACGCTGCTCGACCGCGCACGCATTGCCCATGGACGGCCGCTCAGCAACGCCGAAACCAATCACGTTAAGAAAGAGTACATCGACAAGCTGATGGCACAGCGTGAAGCTGAAGCGAAAAAGGCCCGCAAGTTGAAGAAAATGCAGGCTTATAAACCAGATAGTGAAGCATCGTTTTCCTGGTCGGCGAATACACCGACCCGCGGAAGGCGCTGATTAGCGCCCTTTCTTCTTACGCCCTGGGGCGGTAAAGCGTTTACGGTTTGCCATTTCTGCGGGCGTTTTGGCCATGCTTTTTCCGCTGCTGCTGGCAGGTTTTTTCGCCGCCCCAGCCGGAGTTTTAGGCTTTGCCTTCGGTTTTGCTTTCGGTTTGGCCTCCGACGATGAATCTTCGATAAGCTTAAAAAGCTCGATCAGTTCATCACCGGTTAAATCACGCCACTCGCCCAGCGGGATCCCACTCAGACTAACGTTCATGATGCGCGTACGTTCAAGCTTCGTCACATCATAGCCGAAGTGCTCACACATACGGCGGATCTGGCGGTTTAAGCCCTGCACCAGCGTAATTCGAAACGCAAACGGCGCCTCTTTTTTGACCTTACACTTCCTGGTGACGGTCCCCAGAATCGGCACACCTGCGCCCATACCGCGAATGAATTCGTCGGTGACCGGCTTATTGACCGTGACGATGTACTCTTTCTCGTGGTCGTTACCGGCACGCAGAATTTTGTTAACCAGGTCGCCATGGTTGGTAAGGAAAATCAGACCCTGCGAGTCTTTATCAAGACGGCCAATCGGGAAGATACGGCTGCTGTGGTTAACGAAGTCGACGATGTTATCTCTCTCACCGTCTTCGGTGGTGCTGACAATCCCCACCGGTTTGTTCAACGCGATAAACACGAGGTCTTCTTCATTGCGGGGCTCGATAAGCTGACCGTTGACCTTCACCACGTCGCCTGCCACCACCTGATCGCCAATGGTGGCGCGTTTACCGTTGATAAACACGTTCCCCTGTTCGATGTAACGGTCGGCTTCACGACGCGAGCAAACTCCGCTTTCGCTAATGTATTTGTTTAATCGGGTTGATTGAGCTGGCAGCATAGTTTCTCCTGTAAAGGCGAAATATACCTTAGGTTTGCCTCCGGACAAATGGTGTTGTCTCTCGAGCAGCATTCCAGATCTCATTCCACCTCATTTACCCCCACTAAAACGCTACCTATTCTGTCTGCTGGCTTGTCTTAAACGGATGTAGTTTATAAAATACAGGGAGTATTATGAAGGAGATTGCCCAGACAGAGGTATTTCGCCGTTGGGAAGCACAGCTAAAAGACCGGCGACTTAAAACCATAATCGCGGCACGTCTTTTCCGTCTTGCTAATGGCTTGCCGGGAGACGTAAAGCCCATAGGGGAAGGCGTCAGCGAACTGCGTATCCATCATGGCCCCGGCTACCGAGTCTATTTCAAACAGCATGGCAACCTTCTGATTATCCTGCTATGTGGGGGCGATAAGCAGACTCAGGGCAAAGACATTACGCTTGCTAAATCGCTAGCCAATTCTCTGGATTTGAACAAGGTACTTGCACATGAATAAGCTCACCCAATATGACCCTGCGCTGGCATTAGTCAATGATGAGGAAGCCGCTGCCTTCATGGCTGACGCCTTTGAAACAGGTGATGCAGCCTATATTGCCAGAGCGCTCGGCGTGGTGGCTCGAGCCAAAGGAATGACAAAAATCGCTGCACAAACGGGACTGTCCCGCGAGCAGCTTTATCGATCATTTAGTGAGAAAGGTAACCCAACGCTCAAAACGACTCTCGCCGTGATGAATGCGTTGGGTATGGGATTAACGCTTAAAAGCTAAAGTGCATCCCCAGTTGTAGATCAATAATCATCCCGGTCGTCATCTTCGTCGGGCTGTTCCATCACGCTGTAGGCAACCGAACAGAACAGCGAGTTCAGACGCTTCATGTCGCCCAACAGGCCCAGGTGCAGCGAGCTGGTTTCAATACTCTGCACGTTTTGCTGATGCAGACGGTCAACGTGGGCGTGCGCATAGCGACGGTTAAGGATGCGGAAGCGATGCTTGTTGCGGCGCAGGCGGCGAGCGCTCGGCACGTCGCCGGAGAAGAACACCGACATCGCCAGCTGCAGGTTACTCAGCAACTGATCGAACAATGCATCCAGCTCTTTCAGCCCTTCAATGGAGAAGGCTCGCCGCGCAGCCAGCGATTTATCCGCGATCTCGCTACCCATTCGTTCAACGATGTCCGACGCCTGCTCGAGGTTCAGCGACATTTCAATGATTTCTGCCCACCGACGCGACTCCTCTTCCGCCAGCTCATCCTTCGGCATACGCGCCAGATAGAGTTTGATAGCGGTGTACAGCACGTTGATGTCGTCGGCCAGCTTGCGAAGTGCTTTATCTTCGCGCGGCTCGCCGTGCATCACTTTGTGCAGACCATCCAGCATCTGCTCCATGGCATCACCCATGCGCAGCGTCTCCCGGGCGGCATTGGCCAACGCCAGCGCCGGAGTATCCAGTGCGGTAGAGTCCAGATGTTTAGGCTTCAGGCGCGCATCCAGCTCAGGCTCATCGCGGATCATTCGTTTACAGAAACGCGCCATCGGCTCTGCAAAGGGCACCATCGCCAGGCAGCGGATCAGGTTGTAGAAGACGTGGAAGTAAATCACCAGCTCCGCTTCCGGCAGCGGTAGTTTATGCAGCACGTTAGCCAGTACATGCACGAACGGCAGGATGATAAGACTACCCACCAGCTTAAACAGCAGGCTGCCGAGCGCCACCCGGCGAGCTGCGGCGTTAGCAGCGCTGTTGTTGAGCATCGCCAGCAGCCCGGAGCCAAGGTTGGCACCAATCACCAGACACAGCGCCACCGGGAATGAAATCACCCCCGCCGTGGTTAACGTTGCGGTCAACAGCACGGCAGCAAGGCTTGAGTAACTGATCAGGGCAAACACGGCGCCAATCAGTGCATCGAGCATGATATCGCCGGTCAGCGAGGCGAAGATCACCTGCACGCCGCTGGCCTCGGTTATCGGATGGACCGCCTGAACGATAAGCTCAAGCGCCAGCAGAATAAGCCCGAGGCCTATCCCGACGCGCCCGAGTTGCCCGGCCCGCGTCTGTTTACGGCCCAGGAAGAAGATGACACCGAGGAATATCAGTAGCGGCGACAGCCAGGAGAGGTCGAATGTCAGCACACGCGCCATCAGCGCGGTCCCCACATCGGCACCCAGCACAATCACCAGCGCCGGGGTGAGCGCCACCAGATCCTGAGCGACGAACGAGGTCACCAGCATGGTTGTGGCGTTGCTGCTCTGTACCAGCGCCGTGACGCCGATACCGGCACAGAAGGCAAGCGGTTTTTTCTCCACGCTGCTGCTGAGCACGGTACGTAACCGTGCGCCAAACACGCGCATGACGCCTGTACGGACAATATGGGTTCCCCACACCAGCAGGGATACGGCAGAAAGCAGGTGTAACAGAGTTAACACGGAATCAGGTTCTCCTTATCGTTATCTATTTCCTGAGGCGTGAAAGCCTTCCTCCAGTATAAGGGTTTATGTTCAATAAAGAGACAAGGCGCTCTAAGAGCGCCCTGTTTGTTGTAAGAAAAGATGTTTTAATCAGCGTCATAGCCGAGATTCGGCGCTAACCATCGCTCAACTTCCGCCACGCTCATCCCCTTACGGCGGGCATAGTCTTCTACCTGATCGCGCTGAATTTGCGCCACCGCGTAGTATTTGCTGTCCGGATGGCTGAAGTACCAGCCTGAAACCGATGCGCCTGGCCACATGGCAAACGACTCGGTGAGCTTCATTCCGGTATGGGTTTCTACATCCAGCAGTTGCCAGATAGTCCCCTTCTCGGTGTGCTCCGGGCAGGCGGGATAGCCTGGCGCCGGGCGAATGCCCTGGTAGTTTTCACGAATGAGCTCCTCATTGCTGAGATTCTCATTGGCGGCGTAACCCCAGTACACTTTACGCACCCGCTCGTGAAGATATTCCGCAAACGCCTCGGCCAGGCGGTCGGCGATCGCTTTCACCATGATTTTGTTGTAATCATCATGCTGCGCTTCGTACGCCTCCGCCAGCGCATCCTCTTCGAGCCCGCCGGTGACCGCGAATGCGCCGATATAGTCGGCTTTACCGGACAGTTTCGGGGCGACAAAATCAGAGAGGCAGTAGTTCGCAAAGCCGTTTTTCTCGGTCTGCTGACGCAGATGATGGCTGACCGTCAGAACATGGGTCCGGGTTTCATCGCGATAAATCTCGATGTCATCGCCAACGCGGTTCGCCGGGAACAGCCCAACCACCCCACGTGGGGTAAGAAGCTGCTCTGCACTGAGCTTATCGAGCATCTCGTTCGCATCGTGGAACAGGCGCTTTGCCTCTTCACCTACCACTTCATCTTCCAGAATGCGCGGGTATTTCCCCGCCAACGACCAGGTCATGAAGAACGGTGTCCAGTCGATGTAGTTGCGCAGCGTTTCGATGCTGGCGCTCACTTCCTGTACGCCCAGACGATGCGCCACCGGCGGCGTGTAGCTGCTCCAGTCGAAGGCAAAATCGTTTTCACGCGCGGCTTCCAGCGTCACCGGCGGTGTGCGCGGTTTCTTACGCGCATGCTGGATGCGCACCGTGTCATACTCTTTGCGGGTACGGGCAACAAAATCATCATGCTGGGTGTCAGAGAGCAGCGCAGCCACCACCCCAACCGTGCGCGAGGCGTTCTGCACATACACCGTCGGGCCACTGTAGTTTTGCTCAATCTTCACCGCGGTATGCGCTTTGGACGTTGTGGCTCCGCCAATCAGCAGCGGGATCGTAAAGCCCTGACGCTCCATCTCTTTGGCGACGTTGACCATTTCGTCGAGCGACGGCGTAATCAGCCCGGAAAGGCCAATCAGGTCGGCATTCACTTCCCGCGCGGTTTTCAGGATTTTCTCCGCAGGTACCATCACGCCGAGATCAATAATCTCGTAGTTGTTGCACTGCAGCACCACGCCGACAATATTTTTACCGATGTCATGGACGTCGCCTTTCACCGTGGCGATCACCATTTTACCGTTGCTGGAGCCTTTCTCTTTGCTGGCTTCGATGTAGGGTTCCAGGTAAGCCACCGCCTGCTTCATGACGCGCGCGGACTTCACCACCTGCGGCAGGAACATTTTTCCTTCGCCAAACAGATCGCCGACGACGTTCATCCCGTCCATCAGCGGCCCTTCAATCACTTCGATAGGACGCGCGGCCTGCTGACGGGCCTCTTCGGTATCCAGCTCAATAAACTCGGTAATGCCCTTCACCAGCGAGTATTCGAGACGCTTTTTGACATCCCAGGAGCGCCATTCGGCCTGCTGGGCGCTCGCACCATCGTCCGCTTTACTGCCGCGGTATTTCTCTGCCAGCTCCAGCATCCGCTCGGTGCTGTCGTCACGACGGTTGAGGATCACATCCTCTACCGCATCGCGCAGCTCGGCGGGGAGATCGTCATAAATAGCCAACTGCCCGGCGTTGACGATCCCCATGTCCATGCCGTTGCGAATGGCGTAGTAGAGGAACACCGCGTGGATGGCTTCACGGACCGGGTCGTTACCGCGGAACGAGAACGAAACGTTCGACACGCCGCCGGAAATCAGCGCATGCGGCAGCTCACGTTTGATGTCTTCACAGGCGCCGATAAAGTCCTGAGCGTAGTTGTTGTGCTCTTCGATACCGGTGGCCACAGCAAAGATGTTCGGATCGAAAATAATGTCTTCCGGCGGGAATCCCACCTCTTCGGTGAGGATTTGGTAAGCACGGCGGCAGATTTCAATCTTACGCTTGCGGGTGTCAGCCTGGCCGACTTCGTCAAACGCCATCACCACCACGGCAGCCCCGTAGCGACGGACCTTTTTCGCATGGTGGATAAAGGCTTCAACTCCCTCTTTCATCGAGATGGAGTTAACGATGCCTTTGCCCTGAATACATTTAAGCCCTTTCTCGATAACTTCCCATTTTGAGGAGTCAATCATGATAGGCACGCGGGCGATGTCCGGCTCACCAGCAATCAGGTTAAGGAAACGCACCATCGCCGCTTCGGCGTCGAGCATCCCTTCATCCATGTTGATATCGATGATTTGCGCGCCGCTTTCCACCTGCTGGCGTGCAACATCCAAAGCTTCGTTATATTTCTCTTCTTTAATCAGACGCTTGAACTTAGCCGAACCGGTCACGTTGGTGCGTTCACCCACGTTCACAAACAGGCTGTCATCGCCAATATTCAGTGGTTCAAGCCCCGCCAGACGGCAGGCTACCGGCAGATCCGGCAGTGCGCGAGGCGTTAAGCCCTCAACGGCACGTGACATTGCGGCGATGTGCTCCGGCGTGGTACCACAGCAGCCACCGACGATGTTGAGAAAACCGGCTTCCGCCCATTCGCGGATCTGGGCCGCCATGGTATCGGCATCAAGGTCGTACTCACCAAAAGCGTTCGGCAGCCCGGCATTCGGGTGTGCGGTAACGTAACACTCGGCAATGCGCGACAGCTCCTGCACATACTGACGCAGTTCGTCTGGCCCCAGCGCGCAGTTCAGGCCGAAGGTGAGCGCATCGGCATGGCGCAGAGAGTTGTAGAAAGCTTCGGTCGTTTGCCCGGAGAGCGTACGCCCGGAGGCATCGGTGATGGTGCCGGAAATCATGATCGGCAGCTCAACGCCCAGCGCCTCGAACTCTTCTTTTACGGCAAAAATCGCCGCTTTGGCGTTAAGGGTGTCGAAGACGGTTTCAATCAGGATCAGGTCTGAGCCGCCCTCCACCAGCGCCCGGGTCGATTCACGGTACGCTTCCACCAGTTGGTCAAAGGTGACGTTACGAAACGCCGGATCGTTCACATCCGGTGAAATCGAGGCGGTACGGTTGGTCGGGCCAAGCACCCCGGCCACATAGCGCGGTTTTTCCGGCGTACGGGCCGTCCACTCGTCGGCGCAGGCGCGGGCAAGCTTCGCCGCCTCATAGTTGATTTCCGCCGACAGGGATTCCATCTGGTAATCCGCCATGGCGATGGTCGTGGAGTTGAACGTGTTGGTTTCAATGATATCCGCCCCCGCCTCAAAGTAGGCGTAGTGGATAGCGGCAATCGTCTCCGGCTGGGTAATCGCCAGCAGGTCATTGTTACCTTTCAGGTCGCAAGGCCAGTCGGCGAAGCGCTCACCGCGAAAATCTTGCTCTTCAAGACGGTAGCTCTGGATCATGGTGCCCATGCCCCCATCCAGAACCAGGATTCGTTCTTTTAACTGCTGATGCAACTGCTCAACTTTGTTACTCACACATGCTCCCGACAACGCTCAACCAGGCCAAAAGACCAGCAGTCCATACTGGCATAATCTCGCAGGGTGGAAAAGGTACTCAGCGGGAACATGAGACATGTTCACAATGACTCCTCCGATCAGTGTGGATAACGGTTGCATTATAATCAAATAAAACGAAAATGATTTCCACGATACAGAAAAGGAGTCCGCCATGGTTGCTACCGTTCCCGCTAAGCGTGGCAGAAAGCCCGCCCCTGCCGCCGCCCCCGCTGGCGGGCAAGTTCAGTCATTGACCCGTGGGCTTAAGCTCCTGGAGTGGATAGCGGAATCCCACGGCAGCGTCGCGCTGACCGAACTCGCGCAGCAGGCCGGGCTGCCAAACTCCACCACGCATCGTCTGCTCAGTACCATGCAGCAGTTAGGGTTTGTCCGCCAGGTGGGTGATTTAGGCCACTGGACGGTGGGTGCCCATGCCTTTATCGTCGGCAGTAGCTTTTTGCAAAGCCGAAATCTGCTGGCAATTGTCCACCCTATCCTGCGCGCGCTGATGGAAGACTCAGGCGAGACGGTGAATCTGGCGGTGCTCGACCAGAGCGATCATCAGGCGATTATTATCGACCAGGTGCAGTGTACCCAGCTGATGCGTATGTCGGCCCCCATCGGCGGAAAACTGCCGATGCACGCCTCCGGCGCAGGCAAGGCCTTTCTGGCGCAGCTCAGCGAAGAACAGGTCACCAGCCTTCTGCACCGCAAGGGGCTACACGCCTACACCCACGCGACGCTGGTTTCCCCGGTCCATCTGAAAGAAGATCTGGCCCAGATACGCAAACGCGGCTACTCATTTGATGATGAAGAGCACGCGCTGGGACTGCGCTGCATTGCGGCCTGTATTTATGACGAACACCGCGAGCCGTTCGCAGCCATTTCTATCTCCGGGCCGATTTCCCGTATGACCGACGACCGGGTGACCGAGCTTGGTGCGCTGGTGATTAAGGCGGCGAAAGAGGTCACGCTGGCTTACGGTGGGATCCGTTAAGACCAGCCATCTCCCTCAGGAAGAGGGAGAAAACCTGATGCAAAACCTCTGCTTACGACGGTAGGCATAGACATCTTCTACATGCCCGAGCTTAATCCGCGTTTGCAGCCCGCGCCAGTAGTCGGCCCGGAAAAGGTCGGCATGCATCTCTTCAAAGAGTGGCCCAATGCGTGGGTCAGCGCACAGCCAGTGACGGAATTCTTCAGGAAAGACATCCCCGGGTGAGACGCTGTACCAGGGCTCGCTGGCAAGCTCGTCTTCCGGGTAGCGCGGCGGCGGGATGTCGCGGAAATTCACCTCAGTCATATAGCAAATTTCATCGTAATCGTAGAATACCACCCGCCCGTGGCGCGTCACGCCGAAGTTTTTGAACAGCATGTCACCGGGGAAAATATTGGCCGCCGCCAGCTGGCGAATGGCGTTGCCGTATTCCTCAATAGCGTCGCGCAGCGCCTGGCCGTTAACCTGCTCCAGCCAAAGATTAAGCGGCACCATCCGCCGTTCGATGTAGAGGTGGCTGATAGCAATACGATCGCCAAGATCGGTGATTTTTCCCGGTGCCTCTGTCAGTAATAACGCCATCAACGCCGGGTCAATTTGCTGTTTTTCCAGCACAAAGTTTTCAAACTCCTGGGTGTCCGCCATTCTTCCTACACGGTCGTGCTCTTTAACCAGCTGATAGCAGGCCCGCACGTGTGCCGCCGTCATCTCCTTTTGCGGAGCAAATCGGTCTTTGATGACTTTAAACACCCGGTCAAAGCCCGGCAGGGTAAACACCAGCATCACCATGCCGCGAATTCCGGGCGCCTCGGTAAACTGCTCGTCGGCGGTCGAAATGTAATTCAGATATTCACGGTAGCTCTCGGTCTTCGCATGCTTCTGACAGCCGATAGCCATATACAGCTCGGCGGTGGTTTTACCAGGCAGGATCTCACGCAGCCACTCGACCAGCGCGGCTGGTAGGGGTGCATAAACCATGAAGTAGGAACGAGCGAAACCAAAAACAATGCTCGCCTCGGCGTGAGTCGTCAGGCAGGCGTCAACAAACAACTCACCTTCGTCGCTGCGATGAACCGGCAGCAAAAACGGCAGAGTTGCCATCGGAGTGACCAGCCTTCCAGCCAGCCAGGCCGCCTTGTTGCGATAGAACAGCTCGTTGGCTATCTGCAGGTGGCTCTGCTGAAGTGTCTCAGCACCAAGGGCCTCCAGCAGATGAGCGGTGATATACCCCACGTCTCGCGCTTTATCCTGCCAGGGGAGGCGCAGAGGCAGATCGGTGAGCATTCGCGTTAGCAACGGTTCCCAGCCATGATCGGGGAAGAAGTCCTTCGCCAGTGGGCGAGGAATGGTGCGAAAGCGCCGCTCGGGCTGCGAGCTGAAAATAAATAACCGCTCGGGAGTCAGCGAACGGTGGTCAAATAACCGGCAATAGACGGAGTTAAAAAAGCTCTCCGCAATCTCGAAGCGAGGGTAGTCGGGCAGCAGGTCGGTGTAATGCTCCTTCACCCGCAGCAAAAAAGCGGCGTCCGGATTTCTGCCATCGGTAATACAGCGCAGCTGTTCCACCACCAGACCAACGTGATGGTCATAGAGGTGAATTCGCTGCTTCATGGCCTGCTGAACCGCATGCCAGTCGGCCTGTTCAAAACGTTGCTGGGCGCCGGAAGTGACTTCCAGAAAACGACCATACTGAGCGTCGAAGCCCTGCAGAATAGTTTGGGCAATCAGTAATTCCAGGCCACGCGTCATCTCTTTCCCCCTCACCCCAGCCCTCTCCCCGACGGGGAGAGGGGGAAAACATCAGAACTGCTCTTCTTCCGTTGAGCCCGTCAGCGCGGTGACGGACGAAGCTCCACCCTGAATGATGGTGGTGACTTTGTCGAAGTAGCCTGTTCCCACTTCCTGCTGGTGAGAAACAAAGGTGTAGCCGTCTTTAGCGGCCGCAAATTCCGGCTGCTGTACTTTCTCGACGTAGTGCTTCATGCCTTCGCCCTGAGCGTAGGCGTGGGCCAGATCGAACATGTTGAACCACATGCTATGGATACCCGCCAGGGTGATGAACTGATACTTATAGCCCATCTCCGAGAGCTGCTGCTGGAAGCTGGCGATCGTTTTGTCATCGAGGTTCTTCTGCCAGTTAAACGACGGTGAGCAGTTGTAGGCCAGCAGTTTACCCGGGAAACGAGCGTGAATCGCTTCGGCGAAGCGGCGAGCCTGATCGAGGTCTGGTTTAGAGGTTTCACACCAGACCAGATCGGCATACGGCGCGTAGGCAAGACCACGGCTGATAGCCTGCTCAATCCCGGCGCGGGAACGGAAGAAGCCTTCGCTGGTACGTTCGCCGGTAATAAACTCGCGGTCGTACTCGTCGCAGTCAGAGGTCACCAGATCTGCTGCATCCGCATCGGTACGGGCAATCAACAGCGTCGGGACGCCCATGACGTCTGCAGCCAGACGCGCGGCAACCAGTTTCTGAATGGCTTCCTGAGTCGGTACCAGCACTTTGCCGCCCATGTGCCCACACTTCTTCACCGATGCCAGCTGATCTTCGAAGTGAACAGCCGCTGCACCGGCTTCAATCATCGATTTCATCAGCTCAAATGCGTTCAGCACACCGCCGAAACCCGCTTCCGCATCCGCCACGATGGGCAGGAAATAATCGGTATAACGCGGATCGTTTGGTTCGATGCCGGATGCCCACTGGATCTGATCCGCGCGGCGGAAGGTGTTGTTGATACGATCCACCACCGCCGGTACCGAGTTCGCCGGGTACAGCGATTGATCCGGATACATGCTTGATGCCAGGTTGGCGTCAGCCGCCACCTGCCAGCCGGAGAGGTAAACAGCTTCGATCCCCGCTTTAGCCTGCTGCAGCGCCTGACCACCGGTCAGCGCACCGAGGCTGTTCACATAACCTTTTTTGGCGTCGCCATGCAGCAGGCGCCACATTTTGGCTGCACCCAGCTGCGCCAGCGTACATTCCGGATTCACCGAGCCGCGTAATTTCACCACTTCCTCTGCGCTGTATGGGCGGCGAATGCCTTCCCAGCGCGGGTTTGTCCACTCTTTCTGTAACTCTTCGATTTGTTGGGTACGGGTTTTCATGTGCAGATGCTCCATATTGTTATGTGGTGGTTTACGCAAGCAGGCGGTAGCCTGGCAGGGTGAGGAAGTCGATTAAGTCATCTGATGTGGTGATTTGCTCCATCAGGCGCGCGGCATCGTCAAAACGTCCGCTGCTGAAGCGGTGCTCGCCGAGCTCGTCCTGAATAACCAGCATCTCTTCAGCCAGCATCTGGCGGAATAAGGCTTTGGTCACAGGCTTTTCGTTGCTGAGCGTTTTCTGGTGATGGATCCACTGCCAGATAGAGGTACGGGAGATTTCCGCCGTGGCGGCGTCTTCCATCAGGCCATAGATAGGCACGCAGCCGTTACCCGAGATCCATGCCTCGATGTACTGCACCGCGACGCGAATATTGGCGCGCATTCCCTCTTCGGTGCGCGGGCCATCACAAGGTTCCAGCAGCTGTTCAGCGGTAATCGGTGCATCGGCCTCGCGGCTGACCGACAGCTGATTTGGCTTATCGCCCAGTACGCTGTTGAACACCGCCATGGCGGTATCAGCCAGTCCCGGATGGGCAATCCAGGTACCGTCGTGGCCGTTCTTCGCTTCCAGCTCTTTATCCGCCTTCACTTTGTTCAGCACCTGATTGTTGCGCTCAGGATCTTTGCTGGGGATAAACGCCGCCATCCCGCCCATCGCAAACGCGCCGCGTTTATGACAGGTTTTAATCAACAGGCGCGAGTATGCGCTGAGGAAAGGTTTGTCCATCGTCACCACCTGGCGGTCCGGCAGAACACGATCAGGATGGTTTTTCAATGTTTTGATATAGCTGAAAATGTAATCCCAGCGGCCACAGTTGAGGCCAACGATGTGATCGCGCAGCGCATGCAGGATCTCGTCCATCTGGAATACCGCCGGCAGCGTTTCAATCAGCAGGGTGGCTTTAATAGTGCCGCGTGGAAGAGAGAAACGATCCTCCGCATAGCTGAACACTTCGCTCCACCAGGCGGCTTCCTGCCAGGCCTGAGTTTTTGGCAGATAGAAATAGGGGCCGCTGCCTTTTGCCAGCAATTTCTTGTGGTTATGGAAAAAATAGAGCGCGAAGTCAAACAGGCTGCCGGGAATGGCTTCACCACGCCAGGTCACGTGTTTTTCCGGTAAATGGAGGCCACGCACGCGGCAAACCAGTACCGCCGGATTTGGTTTCAGCTGGTAGGTTTTCCCTGCCTCGTTGCTGTAGCTGATGGTGCCATTAACCGCATCGCGCAGGTTAATCTGACCGTCGATCACTTTACTCCAGTCCGGTGCCAGAGAATCTTCAAAATCGGCCATGAACACTTTCACATTGGCATTCAGCGCGTTAATCACCATTTTGCGCTCGACCGGGCCGGTGATTTCAACACGTCGATCCTGTAAATCTGCCGGGATACCACGGATTGTCCACTGACTTTCACGAATGGAAGCAGTTTCCGAAATAAAATCTGGCAACTGACCGGCATCGATATCCTGCTGCTGTTTGATACGTGCAGCCAGCAGCTTGTTACGCTTCGGCGTAAAACGCGTCACCAGCTCGCTCAGGAACTCGACGGCTTCCGGCGTCAGGATCTGCTCTTCCTGTTCGCCATATGGCTGGCTAAAAGCCAGTTCTTCGATGGTTGTTGCCTGTTGTGTCATTGCGTAGCTCCTCATTAGCGATCCTCAACGGTTCTCCCCAACGTGAACGCAGGATCGTTGTGCAGTTTTCGTTCAGCACAATTAAGACTACTCAATTAATTTCCAAAATCAAAAACAATTTCCATTTTCAATTTAAAATATTCACAACATATTGATAACAAAAGAAATAAACTTATCCTGCCTGGTGAGTGTAATTTCAAAAACAAAAAAGGCACCCGAGGGTGCCTGTAGTGGAATGCTGAAACGCTTTAGGATCGATCTTCGCAGGAGATTACTCCAACGTAGGATTCATATGGCGGAGATCGTATGGCGTTATCTGGTAGACGTAATAGTTAAGCCAGTTGGTGAACAGCAGGTTTCCATGACTTCGCCAGCTCGCCTTCGGCGGATTTTGTGGGTCATTTTTTGGGAAGTAGTTATATGGCACTTCCGGGTTTAAGCCCGCTTCTACGTCACGGAAGTATTCACCGGCAAGCGTCAGGGGATCGTACTCCGGGTGGCCGGTCACAAACGCGATACGCTTGTCTTTGCTGGCAAAAAGATAGGCATCACCGTTTTCGGTTTCGGCCAGGATCTCAAGATCGGTGTAGTCACGAATGAGATCAGCCGGGAAATCCGCATAGCGGGAGTGCGGCGCCAGGAATTCATCGTCAAAACCACGGGTCAGCAGCGCATGAGGATGAAGAATACGGTGTTCGTAAATGCCTGAGAGCTTTTCGCTGCGAGTTTGCTTGGGAATGCCGTAGAGGATATTCAGCGCAGCCTGTACCGCCCAACAGACAAAAAGCGTTGAGGTGACATGCTCTTTGGCCCACTCCAGAACCTGGCGGATCTGCGGCCAGTACGCCACATCATTAAATTCAACCAGCCCCAGGGGGGCACCGGTGACGATAAGACCATCGAAATTTTCGTCGCGGATATCGTCAAAGTTACAGTAAAAATTGTTCAGGTGCTCGGTCGGCGTGTTCCGTGACTCACGAGCATCGATACGCAGCAGCTGGATATCCACCTGCAGCGGCGAGTTGGAGAGCATGCGCAGAAACTGGTTTTCCGTTTCGATTTTCTTCGGCATCAGGTTCAGGATCAGTACCTTCAGAGGACGAATTTCCTGAACCGTAGCGCGTGAAGCGGTCATCACAAACACGTTTTCATCACGCAAGAAATTGACGGCTGGTAGCTCGTCCTGCACCCGAATCGGCATAACCTTGTTACCTCAAAAGCATACGTATAAACGTTTAGACATCCAGATAGCTGACAATACCCAGAAATCAGCGAAATGTCGAGGCTCTCACTGCAAAGGTGAGAAAGTTTCACCCAATAAAAAAAGGTAGAATAGTGGCTGGTATTAAGGAGAATAAAATGAAGATTGTCATTCGTCACTCACGTTCGGACGAAGGTGATGCACTAGTAGATATCTGGCGTCGGGCGGTTGATGCCACACACCATTTCCTTTCATCTCAGGACAGAGCAGAAATAGAGCAGCAGGTTCGCACTTTCCTGCCGGCAGCTCCGCTCTGGGTTGCAGCAAACGAGCAGGATAAGCCAGTGGCCTTTATGTTGCTGTCAGAAAACCATATGGATGCGCTGTTTGTAGATCCAGACCACCGCGGTACCGGTGTTGGCAAAATGCTCATTCAGCACGCTCTATCGCTCACTTCCGGGCTGACAACCGACGTCAACGAGCAAAACCAGCAGGCCGTGAAGTTTTATGAAAAGATGGGATTTGTACAGGTGGGTCGTTCAGCAACAGACGACCATGGCAGGCCTTATCCGCTGCTGCATCTACAGTACCGGGGGAAGTAATTCCCCTTTTTATTGATAATTTCATAACGGACAAAAACGAAAAAA
>NZ_JMPS01000011.1 GCF_000735455.1 Yokenella regensburgei ATCC 49455
GAAGAAACTCTTTCAACCCGGCGGCTTGTTTGCCGTTGTTCCGTGTCGATGGAGGCGCATTATAGGGAGTTCTCGAGCGCCCGCAATAGTTAAATTGCAGAAAAATGACTGACTGCTGCATTCCACAGCAAAACCCTGCCTTATACCCATTTACACACAGAGTTATCCACAAAGCAGAGAAAAGGGAAAAATTCGCGAGCGTTGCGCAAACGTTTTCGTTACAATGCCGCGCAAAGACAAGGATGCCTGGCCAGGCGCGTTAGCTGAGTTTTTTTAGGGAAAATTCATCTAACGCTCTCTGTAATGTTCAAATCCTGGGGATTTATACCATGCAACAACGTCGTCCAGTCCGCCGCGCGCTTCTCAGTGTTTCTGATAAAGCCGGTATCGTCGAATTCGCACAGGCACTCTCCGCACGCGGCGTCGAGCTGCTGTCTACCGGTGGTACTGCCCGCCTGTTAGCAGATAAAGGTTTACCGGTTACCGAAGTCTCCGACTACACCGGTTTTCCGGAAATGATGGATGGACGCGTTAAAACCCTGCACCCGAAAGTTCATGGTGGCATTCTCGGCCGTCGCGGTCAGGATGATGGGATTATGGATCAACACGGGATCGCGCCGATCGATATGGTGGTTGTTAACCTGTATCCGTTTGCACAGACCGTTGCCCGTGAAGGTTGCTCGCTGGAAGACGCCGTCGAGAACATCGATATCGGCGGGCCGACCATGGTGCGCTCGGCGGCTAAGAACCATAAAGATGTCGCCATCGTTGTAAAGAGCAGCGACTACACCTCTATTATTAAAGAGATGGATGCCAACGACGGTTCCCTGACGCTCGATACTCGTTTCGATCTCGCCATCAAAGCTTTCGAACACACCGCCGCTTACGACAGCATGATCGCCAACTACTTCGGCAGCATGGTGCCGGCCTATCATGGCGAGTCTAAAGAAGCGTCTGGTCGTTTCCCGCGTACCCTGAACCTGAACTTCATTAAGAAGCAGGATATGCGCTATGGCGAAAACAGCCATCAGCAAGCAGCCTTCTATATAGAAGAAGAGATCAACGAAGCATCCGTAGCAACCGCCCAACAGCTACAGGGTAAAGCCCTCTCTTATAACAACATCGCCGACACCGACGCGGCGCTGGAATGTGTGAAAGAATTCAGCGAGCCTGCCTGCGTTATCGTGAAGCACGCGAATCCGTGCGGCGTGGCGGTGAGCACTTCGATTCTGGACGCCTACGATCGTGCTTACAAAACCGATCCAACCTCCGCTTTCGGCGGCATCATCGCCTTTAACCGCGAACTGGATGCCGAAACCGCACAGGCAATCATCTCCCGTCAGTTCGTGGAAGTGATCATCGCCCCAACGGCCTCTCTGGAAGCCCTGAAAATTACCGCCGCTAAACAGAACGTCCGCGTTCTGACCTGTGGCGAGTGGGCCGCGCGCACTCCGGGCCTCGATTTCAAACGTGTTAACGGCGGTTTGCTGGTTCAGGACCGTGACCTGGGCATGGTGACAAAGGATGAACTGCGTGTGGTCAGCAAGCGCCAGCCGAGCGAGCAGGAACTGCGTGATGCGCTGTTCTGCTGGAAAGTGGCTAAGTTCGTGAAATCCAATGCCATCGTCTATGCCAAAGAGAATATGACTATCGGAATAGGTGCCGGTCAGATGAGCCGCGTGTACTCCGCGAAGATCGCCGGGATCAAAGCCGGTGACGAAGGACTGGAAGTCAAAGGCTCGGCGATGGCTTCTGATGCCTTCTTCCCGTTCCGCGATGGTATTGATGCCGCAGCGGCCGTGGGAGTGACCTGCGTGATTCAGCCGGGTGGCTCCATTCGCGATGATGAAGTTATCGCCGCCGCCGATGAGCACGGCATTGCGATGATCTTCACCGACATGCGCCACTTCCGTCACTAATACAGGGAGCAACGAATGAAAGTATTAATTATCGGTAACGGCGGTCGCGAACATGCGCTGGCGTGGAAAGTCGCACAGTCACCGCAGGTAGACACCGTGTTTGTTGCACCTGGTAACGCCGGTACGGCTCTCGAGCCAGGACTGCAGAACGTGGCGATTAATCCAACCGACGTTCCCGCATTACTGAAGTTTGCCCTGGACTCACATGTCGACCTGACGATCGTCGGGCCGGAAGCGCCGCTGGTGATTGGCGTGGTGGATGCGTTCCGCGAAGCCGGGCTGAAGATTTTCGGCCCCACCGCCGGTGCCGCACAGCTGGAAGGCTCCAAGGCTTTCACCAAAGATTTCCTCGCACGTCACAAAATCCCGACGGCGGAATATCAGAACTTTACCGAAGTGGAGCCCGCACTGGCCTACCTGCGTGAAAAAGGTGCGCCGATCGTCATCAAAGCCGACGGTCTAGCCGCCGGGAAAGGCGTTATCGTAGCGATGACGCTTGAAGAAGCAGAAGCCGCGGTGAAAGACATGCTGGCCGGGAACGCCTTTGGCGACGCAGGCCATCGCATCGTTATCGAGGAATTCCTCGATGGTGAAGAAGCCAGCTTTATCGTGATGGTTGACGGTGAGCATGTGCTACCGATGGCAACCAGCCAGGATCACAAGCGCGTCGGCGACGGCGATACCGGCCCGAACACCGGCGGTATGGGCGCTTACTCTCCGGCGCCGGTGGTCACCGATGAAGTCCACCAGCGCACCATGGAACGGGTCATCTGGCCAACCGTTCGCGGGATGGCGGCGGAAGGGAATACCTACACCGGTTTCCTGTATGCCGGGCTGATGATCGACAAGCAGGGTAACCCGAAGGTTATCGAGTTCAACTGCCGCTTCGGCGATCCGGAAACCCAGCCTATCATGCTGCGCCTGCAGTCCGATCTGGTTGAACTGTGTCTCGCCGCCTGCGACGGGAAGCTTAATGAGAAAACCTCTGAGTGGGATAGCCGTGCATCCCTCGGCGTGGTTATTGCTGCAGGTGGTTATCCTGGCAACTATCGTACCGGCGACGTTATTCACGGTCTGCCGCTGAAAGATGCGGCTGACGGTAAGGTGTTCCACGCCGGCACCACGCTTTCCGCTGACGACCAGGTGTTAACTAATGGTGGACGCGTACTGTGCATCACCGCGCTGGGTGATACCGTTGCTGAGGCGCAGAAACGCGCCAATGCGCTGATGCAGGATATTTACTGGGAAGATTGCTTCAGCCGCAAAGACATCGGCTATCGGGCGATTGCCCGCGAGCAGGGCGAGTAAGCGATACCCATCCCCTCTCCCGGCAGGGAGAGGGGATCAGCACGATCCCCGCTAAAAATTCTTTTCCGTTGGCTGCCAGGTACAGAAGTCTTCGTTGGCCACCAGTAACAGCTGTGACCCCTCTTTCGCTTCCAGCCATGCCACGCTGACCTCCATTGAGGAGCGGCTCTGGCGTTTTTCGATATGATCAATCGCCAGCGTATCCAGATCGGGTTTCACGGTTTGCCCTTCACAGGTGGTTACCGTGCCGTTGGCATGCCAGCGCCCCTGGCGTAACACGACGCGCCCCTGACGTAGCGCATCGCTGGTCTGGCGGATTTGGTCGGCGCGGTAGCGGTACAGCGCAATCTGGTCGCTGGAAAGCTGCTGCTTTTGACCATCCACTTCACGCTGCATAAAGCTCAGCTCGCCCTGATCGTCAAAGCGCACGCGGATATGTTCGGGAGGTTTACTCATGATGTTGAGCTCGATGAGCGTCAACAGGTCACCCTGCCAGCGGTATTCGCTGGTTGTGGTGCTACCGCTTCGCCATGGGCTGAATGCGGCGAGGAGATGCGTTTCTCCGTTAGTGTCTTTACGCCAGATACGCACAGCGCCCTGGTCGTCGACGTAGCCACTGGCCGTGAACGGCGGGAGTGTGGAGTCGTGGCTACAGGCGGACAGCAACAGAACAGCCGCCAGCGCAAGAGAACGGCGCCAGACGGACAAAAGGGGCGATAACACCGCCCCTCCGTTAAAACTGTTCACTGCCACGCGGTCTTACTTAACTGCGTCTTTCAGTGCTTTACCAGAAACAAACGCCGGGACGTTAGCTGCGGCGATTTTGATTTCTTTACCGGTCTGCGGGTTGCGGCCAGTGCGCTCAGCGCGGTGGTTCACTTTGAAGGTACCGAAACCAACCAGTTGTACAGCATCACCTTCTTTCAGAGACTCAGTAATAGCAGCCAGGGTGGATTCCAGAGCAGATTTTGCCTGTGCTTTAGACAGATCAGCCTTGTCCGCAATTACATCAATCAGTTGAGTCTTGTTCATAAGTTATCCTTACAATGTGTTTATCGCTTGCTAAGCATCGAGTGCGACGGAAATGCCAGAAAAGCACTCTCCTGCATACACGCACCGATAGCCACTTTTTTTCGCCCTCCAAATGTAGACCAGACGGGGGGCAGATGTGAAGCCTTCAGGCACGACAAATCAGGCGGTAAATCACGTTTTGTTGTCTCATTGCTGAAAAATTATACCGATATTGCTCTCACCCGCCTCACGGAGGTCGGCGCGCAGCCCTTTGATAAGCTCAATATCACGCTCCTCGCAGTCGGCCAGAAGGCGGAAAATTTCCCATTGAATGTCCCATTCCTGCTCAACTGCCGGGTTTTCTTTGAGCTCTTCGTCGGTCATTTCACGACCGGCCTGGGTCATTTCCAGCATCGCCACGGTGGTGATTGAAGTCTTACTAACCTCAATGGCATGTTCCAGCGTTTCACCGCTCAGCCGTGAGTGAACAAGTTCACTCAACGCCACGCAGGCGTCGATGGCCGGGTAGACACCGTACATATCGTAGTCATCGGCGGAAGGAATGGCCTCTTCCAGCTTTTCCAGCTGGCTGTCGAAGTTCACCTTTGCATCTTTCACCGTCAGCGTTTCCCAGATCAGATCAAGAATGCGACGGTACAGCTGCGCCTCGCCGAACTCGGTCTCCTTGCAGAACATCGCATAGTTCGGGAACATGCGTTCACACAGGCAGGCCATAAACGTGGTGTGCTGCCAGCTTTCCAGCCGCTCCAGACGCAGATGAATCGGGTTTTGTAACATGATGAGATCTCGGAATCGATAATTAGCCGCAGTGTACCTGAATCAGGGGCGAATTGCTTGCAGGCGGCGAAACGCCGGACGACCGGACGCCACGGCGTCTGCCCAGCGGGTGGGTTCGGGTAAACGGTAGCCCTTCATACAGCGCTGAACCCATGCCAATGCGCTGTCCTGGCTGACGCGATGCCCGGTCGAGATAAACAGCGGGTTGCAGCGCGCTTTGCTGCGCCACACCCAGGCCAGCTGTTCACCTTTGTCGATGAGCGGCGCCAGTGCCCCCGGTTCGGGCGAAAGCGGCTCAAACTTACCGCACAGGCGTTTCTTGGCAACGCCGATGGTCGGCACGTCAACCAGCAGGCCAAAATGGCTGGCAACGCCGAGGCGCCGCGGGTGCGAAATCCCATGTCCGTCAACGAACAACAGATCGGGCTTTTGCGACAGCAGCTGCCAGACGGCCATCAGCGCCGGGGCTTCACGGAAGGAGAGAAAGCCCGGAATATAAGGCATGGTGGTGGCGATGCGCGCCACCTGGTACTCCACCAGCTCAAGAGAAGGGTACTTCAGGAGCACCATCGCCGCCCGCGTCACTTCCCCGCCCTCTTCAAACCCAACGTCTGCCCCGCCAATTATCTTCGGCGGATTGCAGGCCAGGTTATCCTCGCGGATAACGCTTGCCGCGAGGTCGAGTTGCTGAGCGCGAAGCGACGCGAGATCCATACCTGAGCCTTAGCGGTGGTACGGCGCGGAGAGACGATGCACCGCTTCTACAAACGCACCCGCGTGCTCTGGCGGAACGTCCTGATGAATACCGTGCCCCAGGTTGAAGACATGACCTTCCCCCTGGCCAAAGCCCGCGAGGATCGACGCAACTTCCTCTTCGATTCGGGCAGGAGTCGCATACAGCATGGAAGGATCCATGTTGCCCTGCAGCGCAACTTTATGCCCAACGCGACGGCGCGCATCGGCGATATCGGTACTCCAGTCGAGACCTAAGGCATCGCAGCCGGTTTCAGCCATCGCTTCCAGCCACTGGCCGCCGCCTTTGGTAAACAGCGTTACCGGTACCCGACGCCCTTCGTTTTCTCGCAGCAGGCCATCGACAATTTTATGCATGTAGTACAACGAGAACTGCTGATAGTCACGCCCGGTCAGCACGCCGCCCCAGGTATCGAAAATCATTACTGACTGCGCACCCGCTTTGATCTGTGCATTCAGATACAGAGTGACGCTTTTCGCAAGCTTATCCAGCAGCGCGTGCAGCGTGGCCGGTTCGGCATACATCATCTTTTTAATCACGGTGAAGGCTTTGCTGCTGCCCCCTTCCACCATGTAGGTCGCCAGCGTCCACGGGCTGCCGGAAAAACCAATCAGCGGAACTTCGCCTTTCAGCTCACGGCGAATGGTGCGCACCGCGTTCATGACGTAACCCAGCTCCTGCTCCGGATCGGGGATCGGCAGGCGGTCTACATCCGCTTTATTCTTTAACGGTGAAGTGAAGCGCGGGCCTTCTCCGGCTTCGAAGTAGAGCCCCAGCCCCATTGCATCAGGAATGGTCAAAATATCGGAAAAGAGGATCGCCGCATCCAGCGGGTAACGACGCAGCGGTTGCAGCGTGACTTCACACGCCAGCTCCGCATTTTTGCACAGCGACATGAAGTCGCCCGCTTGTGCACGGGTGGCTTTGTACTCCGGCAAATAGCGCCCAGCCTGTCTCATCATCCATACCGGAGTGACATCTACTGGCTGGCGCAGCAGCGCGCGCAGGTAACGATCGTTTTTCAGTTCGGTCATTTTCACATTCCTTTAGCTACAGAGCGCCAGTCTATCATGTCATTCGTACTCTGCCCGACACATTGCCACGGTATCTTCAATCAGCCGTCGCGCCACCGTACCCGGCGGAGGCAGAAGCGGTAAATTGTCATAGCGATACCAGTTCGCCTCCAGCAGCTCTTTCTTATCAATCACTATCTCGCCGCTGTCATAATCGGCCATAAAAGCGGTCATCAGCGATTGCGGGAACGGCCAGGGTTGCGAGGTCACGTAGCGCAGGTTTTTCACCTTGATACCGCTCTCCTCCATCACCTCACGCGCGACCGTCTGTTCCAGGGTTTCCCCCACTTCAACAAAGCCTGCCAGCACGGTATGCACACCGTTACGATGCCGGGTGTGCTGGGCCAGGAGAAGGGTATCGTCACGGCGAATAGCGACAATCATGCAGGGTGCAATCTGCGGATAATAGCGTTCACGACAGTGGCTGCAGAGCATCGCCCATTCGGTTTTGCTCGGGTGCATGGTATGCCCGCAGTAGCCACAATACTTATGAGAGCGATAGAACTCCGCCAGTTGTACGCCACGGCCGGCAAGCTGAAACAGCCCCACATCCTGGTCAATCACCTGGCGTACCGAGGCCATATCATGCTGGCGTTTTTGCTGCACCAGCCAGACCGGCTCGCCCTGCCATTCACCTATCTGAAGTGCGGTCTGTCCCACAAGATCGTAATTTCCTGCCTTACCGTATGGTAATTCACCCTGCGGTAGCCATAATTTCTGTTCATGGCTGACTATCCACCAACCGCTGTCTAATTTTTCAATTATACGATCCATATCTATTGCACTACCTTCGCTTCACTGGCACCTTGACAACATAATTTTTACATTTCAGGTGAGCCGTTTTAAATCTTAAATTGCGGAGTCAAACATGCTAAACCAGTTAGAAAGCCTGACCGAACGCGTTGGCGGAACAAGTAAATTCATCGATCAGTGGCTACATGTGCGTAAGCATCTGCTCGTGACTTACTACAATCTGGTTGGCATCAAGCCTGGCAAAGAATCCTATATGCGTCTGAATGAAAAAGCGCTGGATGATTTCTGTCAGGGCCTGGTGGACTATCTTTCCGCCGGACATTTTAATATTTATGAACGCATTATCAGCGAAATGGAAGGGAATAACCCACATTTAACGGCGACAAAACTGTGCTCGCGGCTGGAAGCCAACACCCAGCAGATCATGGATTACTACGACTCTAATCTTGAAAATGCCATCGATCACGACAACTACCGCGAGTTTCAGCAGGCGTTGTCCGGGATAGGTGAGGCGCTGGAAGCACGTTTCGCGCTGGAAGATAAGCTCATCGTGCTGGCGTTTGACAACAACCTCAATCTCAACGGCACAAGCGCGGTACGTCCCGCTTGAGTTCTTAATCATTAACGCGTAGTTTACATCCGTTCCCCTCTGCGGAGGGGATTGCTATCTTGTCGGAGTGCCCAGTGTGCGAACACGGGCTGAGACCGTTAATTCGGGATCCGCGGAACCTGATCAGGTTAAAACCTGCGAAGGGAACAAGAGTAATCCAGCTTTACGCTGCTACCCTCAGGGGTGCGCACACCCATTACTCCCTCCGTCGTCTGACAAGCCATGTCCTTTACTATCTGGAATGAGCTATGTCTGCAACTACTAAACCGTCACGCCGCGAACAGCGCGCCCAGGCCCAACACTTTATCGATACCCTGGAAGGCACCGCGTTCCCCAACTCATTACGTATCTATATTGAAGGTTCGCAGCCGGATATCCGCGTCCCCATGCGTGAAATCCAGCTGAGCCCCACCCTCACCGGTGGCAGCAAAGATAACCCGCAGTTTGAAGAGAACGAAGCCGTTCCGGTTTATGACACCTCCGGCCCTTACGGCGACCCGGCTATTGCAATTAACGTCCAGCAGGGCCTTGAGAAGCTGCGCCAGCCGTGGATTGAAGCCCGTCACGACAGCGAAGTACTCAGCGATCGCAGTTCTGCCTGGGCCAAAGAGCGCCTGGCAGACGATGGCCTTGATGAACTGCGCTTCACCGGCCTCCTCACGCCAAAACGCGCCAAAGCGGGTAAATGCGTGACTCAACTGCACTATGCCCGCCAGGGGATTGTGACCCCGGAGATGGAATTCATCGCCATTCGCGAAAACATGGGCCGCGAGCGTATCCGCAGCGAAGTGCTCCGCCACCAGCATCCGGGAGAGGGCTTTGGTGCCCGTCTGCCGGAAAACATCACACCGGAATTCGTTCGCGATGAAGTCGCCGCCGGCCGCGCCATCATTCCGGCAAATATTAACCACCCTGAATCAGAACCGATGATCATCGGCCGCAACTTCCTCGTGAAGGTCAACGCCAACATCGGTAACTCGGCGGTGACCTCTTCTATCGAAGAAGAAGTGGAGAAATTAGTGTGGTCGACCCGCTGGGGCGCAGACACAGTGATGGATCTCTCCACCGGCCGCTATATTCATGAAACCCGTGAGTGGATCCTGCGTAACAGCCCGGTGCCGATCGGTACGGTTCCGATCTACCAGGCGCTGGAGAAGGTGAACGGGATCGCCGAAGATCTCACCTGGGAAGCGTTCCGCGATACCTTGCTGGAGCAGGCGGAACAGGGCGTGGACTACTTCACCATTCACGCAGGCGTCCTGTTGCGCTACGTTCCGATGACCGCCAAACGCCTGACAGGTATTGTTTCGCGCGGTGGATCTATCATGGCGAAGTGGTGCCTTTCCCATCATAAAGAGAACTTCCTCTACGAGCGCTTCCGCGAGATTTGCGAAATCTGCGCCGCCTATGACGTTTCTTTGTCGCTGGGCGACGGCCTGCGTCCGGGCTCCATTCAGGATGCCAACGACGAAGCCCAGTTTGCTGAACTACACACCCTTGGCGAACTGACCAAAATCGCCTGGGAATATGACGTACAGGTAATGATTGAAGGTCCAGGACATGTGCCAATGCAGATGATCCGCCGCAACATGACCGAAGAGCTGGAGCATTGCCACGAAGCCCCGTTCTATACACTGGGGCCATTGACGACCGACATCGCACCGGGTTATGACCACTTCACCTCCGGCATTGGTGCTGCAATGATCGGCTGGTTCGGCTGTGCAATGCTCTGCTACGTCACGCCAAAAGAGCACCTCGGCCTGCCAAATAAAGAAGACGTTAAACAGGGGCTGATTACCTACAAAATCGCCGCCCACGCCGCTGACCTGGCGAAAGGACACCCTGGGGCGCAGATCCGCGATAACGCCATGTCGAAAGCACGCTTTGAATTCCGCTGGGAAGATCAGTTCAACCTGGCGCTCGACCCGTTCACCGCCCGCGCCTACCACGATGAAACCCTGCCGCAGGAATCCGGTAAAGTCGCCCACTTCTGCTCAATGTGCGGACCGAAATTCTGCTCGATGAAAATCACCCAGGAAGTGCGCGACTACGCGGCAAAACAGGCTATTGAAGTAGGGATGGCGGATATGTCGAATAACTTCCGCGCCAAAGGGGGGGAAATCTACCTCAAACAGGAGGAGGTGTGATGTATCAACCTGATTTTCCATCCGTTCCCTACCGGCTGGGACTTTACCCGGTGGTCGACAGCGTTGAGTGGATCAAACGTCTGTTGCAGGCGGGAGTACGCACGCTTCAGCTACGCATCAAGGATAAGCGCGACGCAGAGGTAGAAGCGGACGTGGCCGCCGCCATTGCGCTGGGGCGTCGTTACGACGCCCGCCTGTTCATCAACGACTACTGGCGCCTGGCAATTAAGCACAATGCGTATGGCGTACATCTCGGTCAGGAAGATCTTGAGACGACCGACCTGAACGCCATTCGTGCTGCCGGGCTGCGGCTCGGTGTATCGACCCACGACGACATGGAGATTGACGTCGCCCTGGCAGCGCGTCCTTCTTATATCGCACTCGGTCACGTCTTCCCGACACAGACCAAGCAGATGCCTTCGTCTCCTCAGGGGCTCGAGCAGCTGGCGGCGCATATTGCTCGTCTGAAGGACTACCCTACGGTGGCAATAGGTGGGATAAGCCTTGAACGCGCCGCACCGGTTCTGGCTACCGGCGTCGGCAGTATTGCTGTGGTCAGTGCCATTACCCAGGCCGCGGACTGGCAGGCTGCCACGGCAAAGCTGCTTGAGTTAGCAGGAGTGGGCGATGAATGACCAGGACTTTATGCGCTACAGCCGCCAGATCCTGCTGGAGGATATTGCGGTTGAAGGTCAGCAAAAACTGCTGAACAGCCGGGTGCTGATTGTGGGTCTTGGCGGGCTTGGCTCACCGGCTGCGCTGTACCTCGCCGGTGCCGGAGTCGGCACGCTGGTGCTCGCTGACAACGACGATGTACATATCAGCAATCTGCAACGGCAGATCCTTTTCAGCACCGAAGATGTCGCGCAGCCTAAAGCCCAGGCGGCGCGCCAGCGGCTGCACCAGCTTAACCCGCACAACGCGCTGATTGCCCTGACGGAACGGCTTCAGGGCGAAGCGCTGCACGAACAGGTGGCACTTGCCGACGTGGTGCTCGACTGTACTGACAACATGGCCACGCGTCAGGCCATCAACGCCGCCTGCGTGGCGCTCGACACCCCCTTAATCACCGCCAGCGCCGTCGGTTTTGGTGGGCAGATGATGGTACTCACACCGCCGTGGACGCAGGGCTGTTACCGCTGTCTGTGGCCTGATGAACACGAGCCGGAGCGCAACTGCCGTACCGCCGGTATTGTCGGCCCGGTGGTGGGAATGATGGGCACACTGCAGGCACTTGAGGCTATCAAACTGCTCTGCGGAATGGACACCGTTCGCAACGAGCTACGGTTGTTTGATGCCCGCAACAGCGGCTGGCGAGCCCTGGCGCTGCGCCGCTCGAAGGCGTGCCCGGTATGTGGAGGCTTGCATGCAGATTCGATTTAACGACGAGCCTATCCAGTGTGCCGAAACGACAACCGTCGCCGGACTGCTTGAACAGTTAGCACAGCATAAACCCGGCATTGCGCTGGCGCTCAACCAACAGATCCTTCCCCGTGACCAGTGGGCAGCCCATCATCTGCAGGACGGCGACACTATCCTGCTTTTTCAGGTTATTGCCGGAGGCTAAGATGTTACAGATTGCCGATAAAGTCTTTGATTCACACCTTTTCACTGGAACAGGCAAATTCGCATCGCCACAGCTGATGGTTGAGGCGATTCGCGCCTCAGGCAGTCAACTGGTGACCCTTGCCATGAAACGTGTCGATCTGCGTGAGCACAACGACGCGATCCTGGCGCCTCTGCTCGCCGCGGGCGTCACGCTGCTACCTAACACCTCGGGAGCGAAAACCGCCGAAGAGGCGATTTTCGCCGCCCAGCTGGCACGGGAAGCGCTGGGTACCCGCTGGCTGAAGCTTGAGATCCACCCCGATGCGCGCTGGCTGTTGCCAGACCCCATCGAGACGCTGAAAGCCGCAGAAGCGTTGGTAAAACAGGGGTTTATTGTGTTGCCCTACTGCGGTGCGGACCCGGTGCTGTGTAAACGTCTTGAAGAGGTCGGCTGTGCGGCAGTGATGCCGCTGGGGGCGCCAATTGGTTCAAATCAGGGTCTGGAAACCCGCGCGATGCTGGAGATAATCATCGCTCAGTCCGGTGTTCCGGTGGTGGTTGATGCCGGAATTGGCGTTCCCAGCCATGCAGCGCAGGCCCTGGAGATGGGTGCCGATGCGGTGCTGGTGAACACCGCGATTGCCGTTGCGGACGATCCCGTCGCCATGGCTCGTGCATTTCGTCTCGCCGTTGAGGCGGGCATTCTGGCGCGTCAGTCCGGGCCAGGTGCGAGTAGCCTGCACGCGCAGGCCACCAGCCCGCTGACCGGATTCCTGGGGACGCTGTCATGACCTCGTTTAGCGATCGCTGGCGGCAGCTCAACTGGGACGATATCCGCCTGCGAATCAACAGTAAAACGCCCGCCGACGTTGAGCGGGCGCTGAATGCGCGTCTGCCCACGCGGGAGGATATGATGGCGCTACTCTCCCCCGCCGCCGACGCGTTTCTCGAACCGATGGCGCAGCGCGCACAGCGCCTCACGCGCCAGCGCTTCGGCAATACCGTCAGCTTTTATGTTCCACTGTATCTTTCCAACCTGTGCGCCAACGATTGTACCTACTGTGGTTTTTCGATGAGCAACCGCATCAAGCGCAAAACGCTCGATGCCGACGAGATCGAGCGCGAATGCAACGCGATCCGTGAAATGGGCTTCGAGCACCTGCTGCTGGTCACAGGGGAGCATCAGGCTAAGGTGGGAATGGACTATTTTCGCCAGCATCTGCCTGCCATTCGTCAGCGTTTTTCCTCGCTGCAAATGGAAGTTCAGCCCATGTCACAGGCCGAATATGCCGAACTAAAAACGCTGGGGCTCGACGGCGTTATGGTTTACCAGGAGACCTACCATGAGGCGATGTATGCAAAGCATCATCTTAAAGGGAACAAGCAGGATTTTTTCTGGCGACTGGAAACCCCGGACCGTCTGGGCCGCGCAGGTATCGACAAAATTGGCCTCGGCGCTCTGATTGGCCTTTCTGACAGCTGGCGCGTAGATTGCTATATGGTGGCGGAACACCTGCTTTGGTTGCAGCAACACTACTGGCAGAGCCGCTACTCTATTTCCTTCCCGCGACTGCGACCCTGCACCGGGGGTATTGAACCTGCCTCCATCATGGATGAACGCCAGCTCGTGCAAACCATCTGCGCATTTCGCCTGCTGTCACCGGAGGTTGAGCTTTCGCTCTCCACGCGTGAATCTCCGTGGTTCCGCGATCGGGTGATCCCCCTTGCCATTAACAATGTCAGCGCCTTTTCAAAAACCCAGCCGGGTGGCTACGCTGATGACCATCCGGAGCTTGAGCAGTTTACACCGCATGATGGTCGTCGGCCGGAAGAGGTCGCCAGCGCGTTAGCTGCACAAGGATTACAGCCGGTGTGGAAAGACTGGGATAGCTGGTTGGGACGCGCCTCGCAATAATTCAGCAAGCGGATGTTGCTCCACCAGAAAGGGCTGAAAACGCCTCGCAAAGCGACAATCCGGGCGTGGTGTCGGCTTTGCCAGTTGATTATTCTCCGCCTGTCAGCAACGGATGCTGACCAGGGCGGAGCTTTCTTCCTCTGACCGCCCTGCCTTCTGCTGCTGTTTCGGACTCTTTCCACAGAAGGGAAGCGTATACTACGCCACACCAGCGCACGACCTCTATACTTTTGCTATTCGCCAAATGGAATGCTGAACGCGATATGAAAATCCATAGCAGAAAATTGTCTTTTACGACGCCTATCCTGGTGAGCTTTTCGGGAATTTTATTGGGGTTTATCCTGATTGCCGTTCTGGTCACCCTGAACCAGCGTAAAGATATTATTGAGGACTATCACCAGATTAACCGCAACTTCACCCACAACCTGGCGGTGAACTATACGGCCGTTATTCTGCGCGAGAACGATTATATTTTGAGCCGCGCGGTGAATTTTTTCTCCCGTAATGACGAGCTTAATAAGACGGTCAACCTCGATCCCGAAGCCGGTTCAGAACGGCTAATGCAACTGCTGACGCTGATGCCCACGGTATCCTCTATTTCGATTGCCGACGCCGATGGCCACTATCTGCGCGCACCGCAGGCGGTGATGAACGGCGATGAACCACCGATTAACCCGAAGGTTCGCCCGTGGTTCGCACACCAGGCGGATGCCAGCACCTTCAGCCGCTATACCGACCCTTACAACGACTTCTTTTCCCACCATAAAGTTATCACCATCTATAAGCCGGTAGTCTCGCCGGAAGGAAAACTAAAAGGCACACTGGCGTTTCATATCGATCTGGCTTCCATGGGTTATACCCTGCGTCAGACGCAATCTCCGATGCAGGGCGAATTCTTTGTCGTTAACCGTGACGGGCTCGCGGTGCTACACCCGGACACCGGCGCGCTGTTTCGTATGCAGATCCCCTCCACCCTGATGGATAAAATGACCAACGGGGAAGGCATGGTGTTCGATAAAAAGAGCGACACCTGGTACTACTATTACTCCTTCACCAACCCGGACTGGTTTGTTGTGTTTAAAGTGGCTGACGCGACGCTCAGCGACCTGGCACGGCATGAGAGCATTATTGTTGCCTGGGGGTTTGGCCTTGCGGTGATACTTGTGGTGCTTTTCGGGCTCTATCTGCGCCACTCGTCGCGCACCGTGCTGATGAATATCATCAACGCCATTAAAACCGGTGACGTTAAACAGGCTCCGCGTCTTGAAGCCATGCTAAGTAAAGCGATTGAGTCCAGTAAAGAGCGCGAAGAGGCGTATGTTCGCCAGGCGACCATTGATGCACTGACTGGCTGCAAAAACCGTCGGGCCTTCGACAGCGATATTGCCACGCTGATGAATGACAATCAGCCCTTCTCACTGGCGCTGGCCGACGTCGACAACTTCAAATCCATTAACGATACCTGGGGTCACCTGAATGGCGACATCGTGCTGCGAAACGTGGCACGTGAAGGTATTCAGGTCATGCAGCCGAATAAAATCTCGGTGTATCGCTACGGCGGCGAAGAGTTCGCCGTGCTGTTTCCTGGCGATGAACCCGATGCCGCCCACCAGTTGCTGGAGTTGTGGCGCGTCAACGTCGCCAACCGCACCTGGCGGGAAGATGGTCTGCACGTTACCTTCAGCGCCGGACTTGGAGAGTGGAATATGGAATCGCTGGAACAGCTGGTTATCCGGGTTGACGAGGCGCTGTATAAAGCCAAGCAGCAGGGTAAAAATCAGATCCTGCGGACCTGAAACAGATAACTCTTCACTCTCTTTAACCGCCCGCTGCTGCGGGCTTTTTTGTGGTATCAGCCATCGCTGTAACCGGTTTCATTATTTTGTGATGACTTACACACAATCATCGTAAAGCGGTTGTTCTGCCTGGTCTCACAGGATAAAGATGAGGGACCAGGAAACGTGAGGGCAAGTGATGAAAAACATAGTTTTATGCTGTGCTGCCGGAATGTCCACCAGCATGCTGGTTCAACGAATGAAAGACGCAGCGCTAAAGAAAGGCGTAGAGGTCTCTATCAAGGCGGTGCCGGTTGCTGAGTTTAAAGACAATATCGCTACGGCAGATATTGTGCTGCTGGGGCCGCAGGTGAAATATGAACAAGCAAAACTGCAGGCACAGGCCGACCCGTTGGGTAAAAAGGTTGCCGTCATCGACATGATGGACTATGGCATGATGAAGGGTGATGTCGTACTCGAAAAAGCCCTTAAGATGATGGAGTAAGCCGTGGAAGATTTAGAAACCACTATCATGGAATTGCTGGTCAACGCGGGTGCGGCACGTAGTGCTGCTCTGACGGCGCTGCAAATGGCACGTAAAGGTGACTTTAGCGAAGCCGAAAAAGCGATGGAAGAGTCGCGTGAATACGTGAAGCATGCACACACGATCCAGACACAGCTCATTGGTCTTGATGAAGGTACTGGAAAGCTACCGGTGAACCTGATTACCGTTCACTCACAGGATCACCTGATGAACGCGATGGTCATTCAGGATCTGGCGGGCGACATGATTGAACTGTATCGCCGGTTACCGCTCGCTAACTGATAACAACAATACTCAGTCATATAGCAATATGCCCGGTTACCCGGGCATATTTGTTTTTAGCAGCCATAAAAAAACCCGCCGAAGCGGGTTTTTTAGTCTGGACTCTGTTAACGATTAATCGTTATCAGAACCACCCAGGCCTGCGTTCAGCAGTTCTGCCAGGCTGGCAGACGCATCTTCAGCAGTTACCTGCGGTGCAGCCGGGAGTTCACCCGCAGCACGGCGGCGCATACGATCCTGGTGGTACGCATAACCGGTACCCGCCGGGATCAGACGACCCACGATAACGTTCTCTTTCAGGCCGCGCAGTTCGTCACGTTTACCCGCAACAGCTGCTTCGGTCAGAACACGAGTCGTTTCCTGGAACGATGCCGCAGAAATGAAGGACTCGGTTGCCAGAGACGCTTTGGTGATACCCAGCAGGTCGCGTGCGAAGGTCGCCGCCACTTTGCCATTCGCTTCCAGATCGCGGTTAGCAATCTTCACGCGAGAGTATTCAACCTGCTCACCTTCGAGGAAGTCAGAGCTTCCGGCGCTTTCGATGGTTGCTTTACGCAGCATCTGACGAACGATAACTTCGATGTGCTTATCGTTAATCTTAACGCCCTGCAGACGGTAAACGTCCTGCACTTCGTTGGTGATATAGCGGGTTACCGCATGAACGCCACGCAGACGCAGAATGTCGTGCGGCGCTTCCGGACCGTCGGAAACCACGTCACCACGTTCTACACGCTCGCCTTCAAACACGTTGAGCTGACGCCATTTCGGAATCATCTCTTCGTACGGATCGCTACCGTCTAACGGGGTGATAACCAGACGACGCTTCCCTTTGGTTTCTTTACCGAAGGAAATGATACCGCTGATTTCAGCCAGGATTGCCGGCTCTTTCGGACGACGTGCTTCGAACAGGTCGGCAACGCGCGGCAGACCACCGGTGATGTCCTTGGTACCGCCGGATTCCTGCGGAACACGGGCCAGGGTGTCACCAGAGCTGATCTGTACGCCATCTTCCAGCTGAACAATCGCTTTACCCGGCAGGAAGTACTGAGCCGGCATGTCGGTGCCCGGGATCAGAACGTCGTTACCGTTCGCATCAACGATTTTCAGTGCCGGACGCAGATCTTTACCACCAGCGGTACGTTCTGCAGAATCCAGAACGACCAGCGAGGACAGACCGGTCAGCTCGTCGGTCTGACGAGTAATGGTCTGGCCGTCGATCATGTCAGTGAAGCGGATGAAACCACTCACTTCGGTGATAACTGGCATGGTATGCGGATCCCAGTTTGCTACGGTTTCGCCGCCAGCAACCTGTTCGCCATCACCCTTCGCCATAACAGAGCCGTAAGGCACTTTATAGCTTTCTTTGGTACGACCGAATTCGTCGATCAGTTTCAGCTCGGTATTACGGGAAGTAATAACCAGCTTACCGCTGGAGTTCACAACCGACTTCGCGTTGCTCAGACGGATGCTACCTTTGTTTTTCACCTGGATGCTGGATTCAGCAGCCGCACGAGATGCCGCACCACCGATGTGGAACGTACGCATCGTCAGCTGTGTACCCGGCTCACCGATGGACTGTGCCGCGATAACGCCGATAGCTTCACCTTTGTTGATGATGTGGCCACGCGCCAGGTCACGACCATAGCAGTGCGCACATACACCAAAGTCGGTGTCACAGGATACGACGGAACGTACTTTCACGGAGTCAACAGAGTTCGCTTCCAGCAGATCACACCAGTGCTCGTGCAGCAGTGTGTTACGCGGAACCAGAATATCTGCGGTACCCGGCTTCAGAACGTCTTCAGCGGTCACACGACCCAGAACGCGATCGCGCAGCGGCTCTTTAACGTCACCACCCTCGATAACCGGGGTCATGGTGATGCCTTCCAGCGTGCCACAATCGTCTTCAGTAACAACCAGATCCTGCGCGACGTCTACCAGACGACGAGTCAGATAACCGGAGTTCGCTGTTTTCAGTGCGGTATCCGCCAGACCTTTACGAGCACCGTGGGTTGAGATGAAGTACTGGAGTACGTTCAGACCTTCACGGAAGTTCGCGGTGATTGGCGTTTCGATGATGGAACCATCTGGCTTAGCCATCAGGCCACGCATACCAGCCAGCTGACGAATCTGTGCTGCAGAACCACGCGCACCGGAGTCGGCCATCATGTAGATGCTGTTGAAGGAAACCTGCTGCTCTTCTTTACCTTCACGGTTGATAACCGTTTCGGTCTGCAGGTTGTCCATCATCGCCTTGGATACACGATCGTTCGCCGCTGCCCAGATATCGATAACTTTGTTGTAACGTTCGCCCGCGGTGACCAGACCAGACTGGAACTGCTCCTGGATCTCGGCAACTTCGGCTTCAGCTTCAGAGATGATCTCGTGTTTCTTCTCTGGGATGACCATGTCATCGATACCAACGGATGCACCTGAACGCGCTGCATAAGCAAAGCCGGTGTACATGGTCTGGTCAGCGAAGATTACGGTCGGCTTCAGGCCCAGAATGCGGTAACAGGTGTTCAGCATTTTGGAGATAGCTTTCTTGCCCAGCGCCTGGTTGACGATGGAGAAAGGCAGACCTTTCGGTACGATCATCCACAGAATAGAACGACCTACGGTCGTGTCTTTCAGGCTGGTTTTCGCAACGAATTCGCCGTTTTCATCTTTTTCATATTCGGTGATACGCACTTTAACGCGCGCATGCAGAGAGGCCAGGCCAGCGCGATAAATACGCTCAGCTTCTTTCGGGCCAGTCAGCACCATGCCTTCGCCTTTGGCGTTAACACAGTCACGGGTCATGTAGTACAGACCCAGTACAACGTCCTGAGACGGAACGATGATTGGTTCGCCGTTCGCCGGGGACAGGATGTTGTTGGTAGACATCATCAGCGCACGCGCTTCGAGCTGGGCTTCCAGCGTCAGCGGTACGTGAACAGCCATCTGGTCACCATCGAAGTCGGCGTTATATGCCGCACAAACCAGCGGGTGCAGCTGGATTGCTTTACCTTCGATCAGAACCGGTTCAAACGCCTGGATACCCAAACGGTGCAGGGTTGGTGCACGGTTCAGCAGTACCGGGTGTTCGCGGATAACTTCGTCCAGGATATCCCAAACGACAGCTTCTTCGCGCTCAACCATTTTCTTAGCGGCTTTGATGGTGGTGGCGAGGCCACGCAGTTCCAGCTTGCCGTAGATGAACGGTTTGAACAGTTCCAGTGCCATTTTCTTCGGCAGACCGCACTGATGCAGACGCAGGTATGGACCTACGGTGATTACAGAACGACCGGAGTAGTCAACACGCTTACCGAGCAGGTTCTGACGGAAACGACCCTGCTTACCTTTGATCATATCGGCCAAAGATTTCAGCGGACGCTTGTTAGAACCGGTGATCGCACGACCGCGACGACCGTTATCCAGCAGGGCATCTACCGCTTCCTGCAGCATACGTTTTTCGTTGCGTACGATGATATCTGGCGCAGCCAGATCCAGCAGACGCTTCAGACGGTTGTTACGGTTGATAACGCGACGATACAGATCGTTCAGATCTGACGTTGCGAAACGACCACCATCCAGCGGAACCAGCGGACGCAGATCTGGCGGCAGAACCGGCAGAACGGTCAGGATCATCCACTCCGGCTTATTGCCAGACTGTACGAACGCTTCCAGCAGCTTGATGCGCTTGGTCAGCTTTTTACGCTTGGTTTCGGAGTTGGTTTCGTTCAGCTCTTCGCGCAGAGTTTCACACTCTTGCTCCAGATCCATGCTCTTCAGCAGGGCCTGGATAGCTTCCGCACCCATCTTCGCATCGAATTCGTCACCGAACTCTTCCAGCGCGTCCAGATACTGCTCTTCAGTCAGGATCTGGTTGCGTTCCAGGTTGGTCATACCGCCTTCGATAACCACATAGGATTCGAAGTACAGTACGCGTTCGATATCACGCAGCGGCATATCGAGCAGCAGACCGATACGGGACGGCAGCGATTTCAGGAACCAGATGTGCGCAGTCGGAGAGGCAAGCTCAATGTGGCCCATGCGCTCACGACGCACTTTAGTCTGGGTCACTTCAACGCCGCACTTCTCACAGATCACGCCACGGTGTTTCAGGCGCTTGTACTTACCGCACAGGCACTCGTAGTCTTTTACTGGCCCGAAGATACGAGCACAGAACAGACCGTCACGCTCTGGTTTGAACGTACGGTAGTTAATGGTTTCCGGCTTTTTAACTTCACCGAAAGACCATGAACGGATCATGTCTGGCGAAGCCAGAGCAATTTTGATCGCATCAAACTCTTCGGTTTTAGTTTGCGCTTTCAGAAACTTTAATAAGTCTTTCACGGATTTGCTCCCGTCGGAGTTAGCACACTCTGCTGCCGGGGGTTAACCCGACAGCAGTGACCTGTTTGAGCGAGAATTACTCGTCTTCCAGTTCGATGTTGATACCCAGCGAACGAATCTCTTTCAACAGTACGTTGAAGGATTCTGGCATGCCCGGCTCCATCTGATGGTTGCCGTCCACGATGTTTTTATACATCTTGGTACGACCGTTCACGTCATCAGACTTAACGGTGAGCATTTCCTGCAGGGTATAGGCGGCGCCGTAAGCTTCCAGCGCCCACACTTCCATCTCCCCGAAGCGCTGACCACCGAACTGAGCCTTACCACCCAGCGGCTGCTGAGTAACCAGGCTGTAAGAACCGGTGGAACGCGCATGCATCTTGTCATCAACCAGGTGGTTCAGTTTCAGCATGTACATATAGCCAACGGTAACCTGGCGCTCGAACTGCTCACCGGTACGGCCGTCGAACAGCGTGATCTGACCGGAAGTCGGCAGGCCACCCAGCTGTAACAGTTCCTTGATTTCAGACTCTTTCGCACCGTCGAATACCGGCGTTGCGATCGGCATGCCTTTGCGCAGGTTTTCTGCCAGACGCAGAACTTCGTCATCGCTGAAGGTGCTCAGGTCGACTTTCTGGCGAACGTCAGTGCCCAGATCGTACGCACGCTGGATGAACTCGCGCAGTTTCGCGACTTCTTGCTGCTGTTTCAGCATGGCGTTGATCTTCTCGCCGATACCTTTAGCAGCCATACCCAGGTGAGTTTCAAGGATCTGACCAATGTTCATACGAGACGGTACGCCCAGCGGGTTCAGTACGATATCTACCGGAGTACCGTTAGCATCGTGCGGCATATCTTCGATCGGGTTGATCTTAGAGATAACACCCTTGTTACCGTGACGACCCGCCATCTTATCACCAGGCTGGATCTGACGTTTAACGGCCAGATATACTTTAACAATCTTCAGCACGCCCGGTGCCAGATCGTCGCCCTGAGTGATTTTGCGGCGTTTCGCTTCGAGTTTCTTCTCGAACTCGTGTTTCAGTTCGTCATACTGCTCAGCCAGTTGTTCCAGCTGATTTTGTTTCTCTTCGTCGGTCAGACCCAGTTCCAGCCAGCGATCGCGCGGCAGTTTGTCGAGCTTCTCAGCTTCAACGCCACCGGAGATCAGCACAGCACGGATACGGCTAAACAGGCCAGCTTCGAGGATCTGCAGTTCTTCAGACAGGTCTTTCTTAGCCTGTTTGAGCTGCATTTCTTCGATTTCCAGCGCACGTTTGTCTTTTTCCACGCCATCGCGGGTAAAGACCTGAACGTCGATAACGGTACCAGATACGCCGTTCGGTACGCGCAGAGAAGAGTCTTTAACGTCAGACGCTTTCTCACCGAAGATAGCACGCAGCAGTTTCTCTTCCGGGGTCAGCTGGGTTTCACCTTTCGGCGTTACCTTACCAACCAGGATGTCACCGCCGGTGACTTCTGCACCGATGTAAACGATACCGGATTCATCCAGTTTGGAGAGCGCAGCTTCACCCACGTTCGGGATATCAGCGGTGATCTCTTCTGGCCCCAGCTTGGTGTCACGAGACACACATGCCAGTTCCTGGATGTGAATAGTAGTGAAGCGATCTTCCTGAACCACACGCTCGGAGACGAGGATGGAGTCTTCGAAGTTGTAACCGTTCCACGGCATGAACGCTACGCGCATGTTCTGGCCGAGAGCCAGTTCACCGAGGTCGGTGGACGGACCGTCTGCCAGCACGTCGCCGCGCTCAACCGGCTCACCCAGAGAGACACACGGCATCTGGTTGATGCAGGTGTTCTGGTTAGAACGGGTGTATTTGGTCAGGTTGTAGATGTCGATACCAGCTTCGCCCGGGTACATCTCGTCTTCGTTAACTTTGATAACGATACGGGAAGCATCCACGTACTGAACCAGACCGCCACGTTTAGCAACTGCAGTAACACCGGAGTCAACGGCAACAGCACGTTCCATACCGGTACCAACCAGCGGCTTATCAGCGCGCAGAGTCGGAACCGCCTGACGTTGCATGTTCGCACCCATCAATGCACGGTTGGCGTCATCGTGTTCCAGGAACGGGATCAGGGACGCACCGACGGATACCACCTGCTGGGTGGATACGTCCATGTAGTCAACCTGGTCACGGCTGAACAAGCTGGATTCGCCTTTGCTACGGCAGGTAACCAGATCTTCTTCAAAGTGGCCTTCGTCATCCAGGTTGGAGTTCGCCTGAGCGATAACGTAGTTGCCTTCTTCAATAGCAGACAGGTAATGAATTTCGTCGGTTACAACACCGTCGGTCACTTTACGATACGGAGTCTCAAGGAAGCCGTATTCGTTAGTCTGTGCGTACACGGACAAGGAGTTGATCAGACCGATGTTCGGACCTTCAGGCGTTTCGATAGGACATACGCGACCGTAGTGAGTCGGGTGTACGTCTCGAACTTCGAAGCCTGCACGTTCACGGGTCAGACCGCCTGGGCCGAGTGCAGAGATACGACGCTTGTGCGTGATCTCAGACAGCGGGTTGTTCTGGTCCATAAACTGAGACAGCTGGCTGGAACCGAAGAACTCTTTCACTGCTGCAGAAATCGGCTTGGCGTTGATCATATCCTGTGGCATCAGGGTATCCAGATCGCCCAGAGACAGACGCTCTTTCACCGCACGCTCTACACGCACCAGGCCAACGCGGAACTGGTTTTCCGCCATTTCGCCAACGGAACGGATACGACGGTTGCCGAGGTGGTCGATATCGTCCACTTCGCCTTTACCGTTACGGATATCGATGAGCTTCTTCATCACTTCGATGATGTCTTCTTTGCTCAGGATACCGGAACCTTCGATTTCGTCGCGCAGCAGAGAACGGTTGAACTTCATACGACCAACCGCAGACAGATCGTAGCGGTCTTCAGAGAAGAACAGGTTCTCGAACAGGCTTTCAGCTGCTTCACGAGTCGGCGGCTCACCCGGGCGCATCATGCGGTAGATTTCTACCAGCGCGCTCAGACGATCGTTGGTTGGGTCGACGCGTACAGTCTCAGAGATGTACGGACCATGGTCCAGATCGTTAGTGAACAGCGTTTCGATACGCTTGTGGCCAGACTGGCTCAGCTTAGCCAGCAGATCCAGGCTCAGCTCCATGTTAGCCGGGCAGATCAGCTCGCCAGTTGATTCGTCAACGTAGTCTTTAGCTGCAACTTTGCCAGCAATGTATTCAACCGGAACTTCGATATGTTTGATATCGTCTTTTTCCAGCTGGCGGATGTGGCGCGCAGTAATACGGCGGCCTTTTTCCACATACACTTTGCCGTCAGCTTCGATGTCAAAGGAAGCGGTTTCGCCACGCAGGCGTTCCGGTACCAGTTCCATCTGCAGCTTGTTGTCGCGAATTTCGAAGACCACTTTTTCGAAGAACAGATCAAGAATCTGCTCGGTGGTGAAATTCAGCGCACGCAGAATGATGGTCGCAGGCAGTTTACGACGACGGTCGATACGAACGAACAGGTTGTCTTTCGGATCGAACTCGAAGTCCAGCCAGGAACCACGGTAAGGGATGATACGCGCGTTATACAGCACTTTACCGGAGGAGTGGGTCTTACCTTTGTCACTGTCAAAGAAGACGCCAGGGCTACGGTGCAGCTGAGAAACGATAACACGCTCAGTACCGTTGATAACAAAGGTACCGTTGTCAGTCATGAGCGGAATTTCACCCATGTAGACTTCTTGTTCTTTAATGTCTTTTACGGTGCCTTCCGGCGCTTCGCGCTCGTAGATCACCAGGCGCAGTTTCACGCGCAGCGGGGCGGAGTAGGTCACGCCACGGATCTGACATTCCTGAACGTCAAATACCGGTTCGCCAAGGCGGTAGCTGACGTACTGCAGCTCGGAATTACCGCTATAGCTTGCGATAGGGAATACGGAGCGGAAAGCCGCTTCCAGGCCGTACTGCCCTTCAGGATCTTGCTCGATAAACTTCTGGAACGAGTCAAGCTGGATAGAAAGGAGATAAGGTATGTCCAGAACTTGTGGACGTTTACCAAAATCCTTACGAATACGTTTTTTCTCGGTATAGGAGTAAACCATAGGGTTCCTCAGCTCGCTGACAAGTCGACGCATCTGTCCACCAGAGGGACAGTTTGTGCAACACTATTTTGTTGACCGGAAAATGGATTACTTTCCGCAATACCTGTTGCTATCACGCTTAAACCATTTCATTGCGATTTACACAGAGCGAGCACCCTGTCGCAGTATATTAAGACGTCGATAGAAACAAGCATTGTCAGGACAGCCAGCAGTCAAACAGTGTGAAACGCTACTGGCGCCTTACAGCGCAAAAAGGCTGGTGACCAAAAAGTCACCAGCCATCAGCCTAATTTCTCAGGCTGCAACCGGAAGGGTTGGCTTATTTAACTTCAACTTCAGCGCCAGCTTCTTCCAGAGATTTTTTCAGTGCTTCAGCGTCATCTTTGCTCACGCCTTCTTTCAGAGCGGCCGGAGCAGATTCTACCAGGTCTTTAGCTTCTTTCAGACCCAGGCCAGTTGCGCCACGTACTGCTTTGATAACAGCAACTTTGTTAGCGCCAGCAGCTTTCAGAATTACGTCGAATTCAGTTTTTTCTTCAGCAGCTTCAGCCGGGCCAGCAGCTACAGCTACAGCAGCAGCAGCGGAAACACCGAATTTTTCTTCCATTGCAGAGATCAGTTCTACAACGTCCATTACGGACATAGCTGCAACTGCTTCAATGATTTGATCTTTAGTGATAGACATTTAAATTGTTCCTGAAAATCAGAATAAAGTTTATATGTAAGCCAATGCTTTAAAAGAATAACTGCGATTAAGCAGCTTCTTTTGCATCGCGTACAGCAGCCAGAGTGCGAACCAGTTTGCCAGCCGAAGCTTCTTTCATGGTTGCCATCAGGCGTGCAATTGCTTCTTCGTAGGTCGGCAGGGTTGCCAGGCGATCGATTTGCGATGCCGGGATCAACTCACCTTCAAAGGCTGCAGCTTTGACCTCAAATTTTGCATTCGCTTTCGCGAACTCTTTGAACAGACGAGCAGCAGCGCCCGGGTGTTCCATAGAGTATGCAATCAGGGTCGGACCAACAAACGTGTCTTTCAGGCACTCGAACTGAGTACCTTCAACAACGCGGCGCAGCAGGGTGTTACGAACAACACGCATGTAAACGCCAGCTTCACGACCTGCTTTACGCAGTTCAGTCATTTTATCTACAGTAACGCCACGGGAATCCGCAACTACTGCAGACAGCGCGCCTTTGGCTACTTCGCTGACTTCAGCAACAATCGCTTGTTTGTCTTGAAGATTTAAAGCCATTAGCTTTGCTCCTGGATGTTTGCCAGGGCTCATGCCCTGGAACTCACTTCACTCTCCCCAACGAGAAGAGCGTCTTAATACGGTGAGCAGAAACAAGCCAGAGTATTCAAAAATAATCTTAGCGTTCTGTCACCGTCTACGCAGGGGATTAAGTCTCTTGCGAGACACCTGCGGTCTTCGACGGAGGCCTGGATTAGGCCAGGCTCCAACGAACAAATCTTTTAGCCGCTAACTTTCGTTAGCAAACGTGGGGGTAAGATTGTAGACAAAATCACCGCCCACGTAAAGGCATTAGTTTGCAGCAGTGCTCAGGCCAGCCTGGTCAACTGCAACGCCCGCACCCATAGTGGTGGAGAGGCTAACTTTCTTGATGTACACGCCTTTCGCCTGAGTCGGTTTTGCTTTTTTCAGCGCAACCAGCAGAGATTCCAGGTTTTCTTTCAGTTTGTCAGCGTCAAAGTCCACTTTACCGATGGTGGTGTGGATGATGCCGTTTTTGTCGTTACGATAACGAACCTGACCTGCTTTAGCGTTCTTAACCGCTTCAGCAACGTTAGGAGTTACGGTACCAACTTTCGGGTTTGGCATCAGGCCACGCGGACCCAGAACCTGGCCCAGCTGGCCAACAACGCGCATTGCATCCGGGGAAGCAATAACAACGTCAAAGTTCATTTCGCCTTTCTTGATCTGGTCAGCCAGATCTTCCATACCTACCAGCTCAGCGCCAGCTGCTTTTGCAGCTTCAGCGTTCGGGCCCTGGGCAAATACGGCAACGCGAACAGAACGGCCAGTACCGTGCGGCAGTACAGTTGCACCACGTACGTTCTGGTCAGATTTACGAGCATCGATACCGAGGTTAACGGCAACGTCTACGCTTTCAACGAACTTAGCGGTAGCCAGTTCTTTCAGCAGAGAGATAGCTTCGTTGATGTCGTACTGTTTGGTCGCATCAACTTTGTCACGGATCACGCGCATACGCTTGGTCAGTTTAGCCATTTCTTAATCCTCCACTACCAGGCCCATGGAACGTGCAGTACCTTCGATTGAGCGAGTCATCGCTTCAATGTCGGAACCAGTCATGTCGGCAGCTTTGGTCTGCGCGATTTCCTGCACCTGAGCGCGGGAAACTTTACCTACTTTGTCTTTGTTCGGCTTACCGGAACCAGACTTGATGCCTGCCGCTTTTTTCAGCAGAACTGCTGCCGGCGGAGTCTTGGTAACGAAAGTGAAAGAACGGTCAGCGTAAACGGTGATAACAACCGGAATCGGCAGACCTTTTTCGATGGAATCAGTTTTCGCGTTGAACGCTTTGCAGAATTCCATGATGTTAACGCCCTGCTGACCCAGAGCCGGACCTACTGGCGGACTCGGGTTAGCCATACCAGCTGCAACCTGCAGCTTGACATAGGCTTGTACTTTCTTAGCCATTTAAATTTCCTCGTTTGGGTATAGCGCCTCGATAAAGGCTTCCCGTGTTTAAAATCGATCGTTTTACGGGCACTAGCCCATAAAAACAAAAGGCGCGAAATTGTATTCCAATTTCACGCCTTGTGCAACGATTGATCGCTGCTTATTTACGCTTTTTCGACCTGGCTAAAGTCCAGTTCTACCGGGGTCGCACGACCGAAGATAGAAACAGAAACCTTCAGGCGGGACTTCTCGTAGTCCACCTCTTCCACCACGCCGTTGAAGTCAGCGAACGGACCATCGCTAACACGAACCATTTCACCCGGCTCAAACAGCGTTTTCGGACGCGGCTTATCACCCACCTGCTGCAGGCGGTTCATAATCGCATCGACTTCTTTGTCGCTGATCGGCGCAGGACGGTCAGACGTACCACCGATGAAGCCCATTACGCGCGGAACGCTACGCACCAGGTGCCAGCTTGCGTCGTTCATCACCATCTGAACGAGCACGTAACCCGGGAAGAATTTGCGCTCGCTTTTGCGACGCTGGCCACCACGGATTTCGACCACTTCTTCGGTCGGCACCATGACTTCACCAAACAACTCTTCCATATTGTGTAATTTGATATGCTCGCGCAGCGAAGTCGCTACACGGCCTTCAAAACCGGAAAACGCCTGAACGACGTACCAGCGCTTTTTAGGAGCTTCAGACATCTCAGAACCTCAGGCCAGTGATAAAGGATACCAGGCGAACCAGAATACCATCCAGTCCCCACAGGATCAGTGACATTACCGCAGTGACCGCAGCAACGATCAGCGTAGTGTGCAGCGTTTCCTGACGAGTCGGCCAAATCACCTTACGAACTTCGGTTCTCGCTTCACGAGCGAAGGCTACGGTTGCCTTGCCTTTCGTCGTCAACAGCGCGACACCACCCGCTGCAGCAATCAAAATGACAACTGCTAACGCACGCAGCGGCAGCATCATGTCACGATAGAGGTAGTTGCCCACGATAGCTACGAGCAGCAGTACGGCAACAACTACCCACTTCATCGCTTCCAGGCCGCGCCCGCTCCCTTGAGCTTCGGTATTCGCACTCATAAACCAACCTGTCACAAGAATTCGACAAACATCTTCGCCCCGCATAAATGCGAGGCAACCAAACCGAAAAGCTCTGTGGCGTTTCGGACTAAACGCCCCCTTCAGAGCCTGTCTCAGCAATGATTATGACAAAAAAAATCACTGATGAGCCAGGTTCTGGATCGAAAGCGTACAAAAAGGGCATCAAATGATGCCCTTTTAATGCGCATTGCGTCAAATGTTATCAGCGATTAACCGAGAACTTTAGCTACAACGCCTGCGCCTACAGTACGGCCGCCTTCACGGATTGCGAAACGCAGACCGTCGTCCATCGCGATCGGGTGGATCAGGGTAACAACCATTTTGATG
>NZ_JMPS01000012.1 GCF_000735455.1 Yokenella regensburgei ATCC 49455
TGCGTAGTGGCGAGTCGGGGTGTCATATTCAACGTGAGAAGTGTTGATGGTGATACCACGAGCTTTTTCTTCCGGCGCGTTATCGATCTGGTCGAATGCGCGAGCAGAACCACCGTAGGTTTTAGCCAGTACGGTAGTGATGGCAGCGGTCAGCGTTGTTTTACCATGGTCAACGTGGCCGATAGTACCGACGTTAACGTGCGGTTTTGTACGTTCAAACTTTTCTTTAGACATCGATTGTCCCTCTAAGACACGGATAAATCGGTGATATCACCACATCAACCAGGCGATATGCCTGAATCGTTGAATACATTTACAAGTAAACAGAGAGAAACGGGAAGGAGAAGTGAAGTGGTGCTGATACCCAGAGTCGAACTGGGGACCTCACCCTTACCAAGGGTGCGCTCTACCAACTGAGCCATATCAGCACGTCTGGAGCGGGCAGCGGGAATCGAACCCGCATCATCAGCTTGGAAGGCTGAGGTAATAGCCATTATACGATGCCCGCATCCTGAAACTCGGCTACCCAGTTCTTTCTGTAACAAAAAAGAGGTTTCCCTCTTCTTTGTTTGAGCTGACAGACTTATCTATCAACTCCGGCTTAGCAGTACAAGCCAGAAAGTGGTGGTGGGGGAAGGATTCGAACCTTCGAAGTCGATGACGGCAGATTTACAGTCTGCTCCCTTTGGCCGCTCGGGAACCCCACCTGATGGTGCCGACTACCGGAATCGAACTGGTGACCTACTGATTACAAGTCAGTTGCTCTACCTACTGAGCTAAGTCGGCATCAAGTAGCGCGCATTCTAGGGAGGCTTGCGGCCTCATGCAACTAAAAAATTGCATAAAACGTTCTATCGCTCACATTTTGTGCGCAAAACACAAAAAGAGGTGCTATTTCAGCCAATGCTGGATAAATCTTCGTCATTCGCAGGCCTTCCACGAGGGCTTTAGCCAGTATAAAGATAACGGGTTGGACGAAAATGGTGGTCATCACGCGAATCCATCATTCGTGTCGATTTTTTCTTATTATTCGCAGCCATCTGGTGTTACCCTCCTGCCCATTGTCCTGACTAACGAAATGTAAAGCGTCACGTTCTGAACATCTTCTCTCCGTGGCGACAAGAACATGCCTATGAGCAAAAAAGAACAAGCGTTAACAACACCCTATTTACAGTTTAATCGTAGCCAATGGGCTGCTCTTCGCGATTCCGTACCGATGACCCTGACAGAAGGGGAAATTACACGCTTAAAAGGGATTAACGAAGATCTCTCCCTGGAAGAGGTCGCGGAAATCTACTTGCCGCTTTCGCGTCTGCTTAACTTCTATATTAGTTCTAACCTGCGCCGCCAGGCTGTACTGGAGCAGTTCCTTGGAACGAATGGGCAGCGTATCCCTTATATCATCAGCATTGCTGGTAGCGTGGCCGTTGGGAAGAGTACAACCGCTCGTGTGCTGCAGGCGCTGCTGAGCCGTTGGCCGGAACACCGCAAAGTTGAGCTAATCACTACCGATGGCTTCCTACACCCTAACGCCGTGCTGAAAGAACGTGGGTTAATGAAGAAGAAAGGCTTCCCACTTTCTTATGATATGCATCGGCTGGTGAAATTTGTCTCTGACATCAAATCAGGGGCAACAAATGTGACTGCGCCAGTTTATTCCCATCTAAGTTATGATGTTATTCCTGATGGCGATAAGACGGTTGCCCAGCCAGATATATTAATCCTTGAAGGGTTGAACGTGCTGCAAAGTGGAATGGATTATCCCCACGATCCGCATCATGTTTTTGTTTCTGACTTCGTTGATTTCTCTATTTATGTTGATGCGCCGGAGGATCTACTTAAAAACTGGTATATAAATCGCTTCCTGAAATTCCGCGAAGGTGCGTTTACCAATCCGGATTCTTACTTCCATAATTATGCAAAATTAACCACAGAGGAAGCAGTGAATACTGCCACCTCATTATGGAATGAGATTAACCTTTTGAACTTGAAAGAGAATATACTTCCTACTCGTGAGCGAGCCAGTCTCATTATGACCAAAAGCTCGAATCACTCTGTTGAGCAGGTTCGTTTAAGAAAATAAAAAAAGGGAGCCTCAGCTCCCTTTTTTATTCCGCGCTACGCAAGGAGATTTCGCCACCCATCCAGGGAGTAATAACACCACCCTGTTCAAGTAATAGCGCACCTTGTTCGTTTATTCCACGGGATATACCAAAAATTTCTTTATCGCCAATAATCAGTTTCACCGGACGATGAATAAAATTATCCAGCTGTTCCCAGCGAGAAAGCCACGGTGCCAGCCCTTCCTGCTCGAAAAGTTGCAGTGAATCACGCAGCTCTTTTATCAGACGAACCGTGAGCTGATTGCGGTCAATGGTAATGCCCGCCTCCTGCAGATTGGTCCACTGCTGATTCACAACGTCGCTTTCTACTTTACGCATGACGAGGTTAAGCCCCGCACCAATGACTATCTGTGCGGCATCGCCAGTTTTTCCGGTCAGTTCAACAAGAATGCCTGCAAGCTTACGGTCATCGAGGTAAAGATCGTTCGGCCATTTCACGCGAACCCGTTCGGCGCCCAGCGTTTGTAGCACTTCCGCCATCACGATACCAATGACCAGACTCAAACCAATCGCCGCCGCCGGCCCCTGCTCCAGTCGCCAGTACATTGAAAGATAGAGATTTGCGCCAAAAGGAGAGAACCATTTTCTGCCACGGCGACCACGCCCTGCCTGCTGATATTCAGCCACACAGGCATCCCCTGATTGCAACTCCTGCATGCGATCCAAAAGATATTGGTTAGTGGAATCAATCACTGGCAGAACAGCGACATTGCCGGACTTCAGATGGTTGTGAATAAACGACTCATCCAAAAGTTGAATAGGTTCTGGCAGGCTGTAACCTTTACCTGGCACGGTGAACACATCCACGCCCCAGTCGCGCAGCGTCTGAATATGCTTGTTCACGGCGGCACGGCTCATTCCCAGATGCTCTCCCAGCTGCTCGCCAGAATGGAATTCACCATCAGAGAGCAATGAAATGAGCGTCAGCGGTACGGTGTTATCTTTCACGCAATGGTCTCCACAGCATTCACTTCACCTGTTGTGCCAATAAAGCGAACCTCTGGCTCCAGCCAGACATTAAATTTGCTACCAACCTGCTCGCGAACATAGTGCGCGAGAGCGACAACATCAGCGCTGGTCGCCTGATGTTCATTAATTAACACCAGAGCCTGCTGGCGGTGAACGGCGGCACCGCCTATCTGTTTACCTTTTAGCTGACACTGATCGATAAGCCAGCCTGCCGCCAGCTTAACGCTACCATCAGCCTGGGGATAATGTGGGACATGGGGGAAACTAGCCAATAACTCCGTCGCCAGTTCACTGGCAATTACGGGGTTTTTGAAGAAACTGCCGGCATTACCGTTCACTTTCGGATCAGGTAATTTTGAAGTGCGCATCTGGCACACTGCGTCAAACACCTGGCGCGGAGTCACTGATTGTGGCTCGAGACGCGTCAGATCGCCATAACTCAGTACCGGCTGCCACGTTTTTGCCAGACGCAGCCCAAGTGCGACAATCGCGAACCGGTCCTGATACTCATGCTTAAAGATACTGTCGCGGTAGCCGAACGCGCACGCCTGTGCGGTGAGCCTTTTCTGCTCGCCGGTAGCCAGTTCGACACAGTCGACGTACTCGCAGACGCTTTTCAGTTCTACGCCATAAGCACCAATGTTCTGGATCGGAGCTGAACCTGCACAACCTGGGATCAGCGCCAGATTTTCGAGGCCCGGCATGTTGTTTTCCAGCGCATATTGCACCAGGTGATGCCAGTTTTCACCAGCACCGACGTGCAGATGCCACGCGTCATGTTCTTCGCGGACCGTAATACCTTTTATTCGGTTAATAATGACCGTGCCAGCATAGTCTTCAAGGAACAGGACGTTACTGCCCTCACCCAGAATCAGCACCGGCTGCTCATTTGCAGTCGCCTGCTGCCAGGTTTGCAGAAGTTGTTGGCTATTTTCGATACAGACAATATTCTGCGCGCAGCGATCGATACCGAAGGTATTCCAGGACTTTAGGGAATGATTCATTAGAGACGCTTTCCTGATACAAAACTGGGCTAGTTTACCGTATCTGTGCGGCGATGGCTTGAGGTATAAACGCAAAAAGGCCATCCTTCCGGATGGCCTCTTCACGCAATTGATGCCTGGCAGTGTCCTACTCTCACATGGGGAGACCCCACACTACCATCGGCGCTACGGCGTTTCACTTCTGAGTTCGGCATGGGGTCAGGTGGGACCACCGCGCTAAAGCCGCCAGGCAAATTCTGTTAATCTGTATCAGGCTGAAAATC
>NZ_JMPS01000013.1 GCF_000735455.1 Yokenella regensburgei ATCC 49455
GTAATTCTGAAGTGACAAGCATAAATTCAAAAAAACTTATCGTTCGCTTAATTTTCAGTCTCAACGCCGAATTTTAGTGCTATTTGCTCACGAGTTGCGCGATTTGTCGGGCAAAATCGGACACTTGCTGCCAGTCGGTATACACCACTTCTTTATTCGTATCCGTTTCCCCGCCGGTCATCTTCATAATAAGACGAATCATAAAGCGGTCGTACCAGCGATAGCGGGGATAACGCAGCGCACCAGCAAACACTTCGCACTGCGTTGGCTGCCACGGCGAGTTCAACAGGAACTTGCGCGTGTAGCTGTTGGTCTGCGGCGTACGCTTCTCCGGTTTGCGGGCAACCAGGTTCACGGTGTAAAAAGCACTGGGTAAGGTATTCAGTACCTGCACGTGCTTTTTCACAAAGCTGTCCAGCGATGAATGGAAGTGGCCGTAACGAATAGAAGCCCCAATCACCACGCGATCGTACTGATTCCACATGATGTTGCCAGCCCGGTGGAGATTCATCACCTCCGCATTGACCCCAAGCTCCTTCAGTTCAGAAGCCAGAAAGGAGGCAATCTCGCGGGTTTGCCCATCGCGGGTTGAGAAAAGAATCAACGTTTTCAACAGATACTCCTGTTATTCGCGCCAGAATGTTGGGGTAAACAGTACCAGCAGCGTAAAGACTTCCAGACGACCGAACAGCATGTTGGCGATAAGGATCCACTTCGCGACCGGATTCATACTAGCAAAGTTATCCGCGACAACCCCAAGCCCAGGCCCGAGGTTGTTCAGCGTCGCTACCACGGAAGCAAAGGCAGAGAAATCATCAACACCTGTGGCGATGATAGCCAGCATGCTGACGATAAAGACCAGCGCATAAGCGGAGAAGAAACCCCACACTGCCTCAAGAATTCGTTCCGGCAGCGCCCGATTACCCAGCTTAATACTATAGACGGCATTCGGGTGAACCAGACGTTTCAGCTCACGGTTTCCCTGCTTGAACAGCAGCAGGATACGAATCACCTTCAGGCCACCGCCCGTCGACCCGGCACACCCACCAATAAAGGCAGAACACAGTAATAGCACCGGCAGGAACAGCGGCCAGCGGGCAATACTGTCTGTCGTAAAGCCCGCCGTAGTCGCCATCGAGACCACCTGGAAGAAAGCCTGGTTGAGCGTCATCAGCGCGGAGCCATATACATTATGGAACCACAGCATCAGGGTACAGATGAGGACCAACGTCAACTGTACACCAATGAACATGCGAAATTCAGGGTCGCGCCAGTACACTTTCAGACTACGCCCGCTCAACAAGGAGAAGTGCAGACCGTAGTTACAGCCAGAGATCAGCAGGAAGACCGCGATGATGGTGTTAATCGTTGGGCTATTAAAGAAGCCGACGCTGGCATCGTGAGTAGAGAACCCACCGATGGCGATGGTCGCGAAGCTATGGCCAATCGCATCGAACGCCGGCATCCCCGCAAACCACAGCGCCAGCGCACAGGCGACTGTCAGCAGTACATAGATGAGCCATAGTGTTTTCGCCGTTTCGGCGATACGTGGGCGCATCTTGTTGTCTTTAAGCGGACCAGGCATCTCTGCACGATACAGCTGCATCCCCCCTACTCCAAGGATAGGCAAAATAGCCACCGCCAGGACGATGATCCCCATCCCGCCAAACCACTGCAGCATCTGACGATAGAAAAGGATAGCGTGGGGTAATGAGTCCAGCCCCACCAGCGTTGTCGCACCGGTGGTGGTCAGGCCGGAGAAAGATTCGAAGAAGGCATCCGTCACCGTCAGGTTTGGCTGCTCGGCAAAGATAAACGGCAGGGCACCAACGCTTCCCAGCACTGTCCAGAACAGGACGACTATCAGGAACCCTTCACGCGATTTCAGTTCGCGCTTTTCCCGACGGTTTGGCCACCACAGCAGTGAACCGATAGCCAGCGCGACAAAAAAGGTTTGTGTAAAGGCACGTCCCGCACCATCGCGATAAATCAGTGCCACCAGTCCAGGAACAATCATCGTTCCCGAGAATAAGATGACCAGTAGTCCAACGATTCGGGTTATGGCGCGAAAATGCATCTCTGGCGCTTCCTTTGATATACAAAAAAGTCTGGTGGGGATTATTCGTCAATCTTGAGTAATTGCAATGAACCACGACTAAAATCAGCCAGCTTCGCGGAAAAGTTCGCCACTTCCGAGGCCGGAAGCGCAACCCGGAGGCTGACATTGACCTGATAATCGCTGTCCGTAATTTTCCCGGAAAACTGGCCCAGCAGCGTTTCAATCCCGCTTAACTGCCCATATTCACACTGCAAAGTATATTCAGTTAACGGCATCTTGCAGAGCGTGGTGAGCTGGCCCAACGCCTGGCTGACGCCACCACCATAGGCTTTCACCAGCCCGCCGGTCCCCAACAGAATACCGCCGTAGTAACGCACCACGACGGCAGTTATCTCCCCCACGCCGCTGCCCATCAGCTGAGCCAGCATGGGTTTTCCCGCCGTTCCCGCCGGTTCACCATCATCTGAAAACCCCAGTTGTTGAGAGTCGTCAGGCGCACCCGCCACCCACGCCACACAATGGTGACGGGCATCAGGGTGCTCAGCCCGAACGGATTCAACAAAGGCTTTCGCCGCTTCAACCCCTTCGGTATGCGCGAGAAGGGTAATAAAGCGGCTCTTTTTAATTTCTTCGACGACAGTCACCGGCGCCGCCGGTATCAACCAACTCTCCATTACGCCAGCTTCAGGTCTCGCGTCATGTTTTCGATGCTGTTTTCATGGATAACCACATTGTCTTCAATGCGGATCCCACCGAACGGCTTCAGAGCATCAATTTTCTGCCAGTTGAAGTGTTTGCTGAACTGTCCTTCACGCCATGGAGCCAGCAGTGATTCAATAAAGTAAATCCCCGGCTCAATAGTCAGGACCATGCGCGGCTCAAGCGTACGGGTACAGCGCAGATAAGGATATTTTGATGGGGCAGCCAGGTGCGTGCCTTTATCATCCTGCATGAAGCCTGCAACATCATGTACCTGCAGCCCCAGCGGGTGACCGATACCGTGCGGCATAAACGGTCCGGTAATGTTGTTTTCGACCATCGCTTCTTCACTCATGCCGGTGATTAGCTGATGTTTACGCAGCAGTTTAGCGATGCGCTGATGGAACTGGATGTGATAATCCACATAGCTGGTACCCGACTTCATCGTGGCAATCAGCGACAGCTGTTCGTCGTTCACATCTTTTATCAGATGCGCAAAGTCGTTATCACCATGGGCCGCCCAGGTACGGGTCAAGTCAGCCGCATAGCCGTTATATTCTGCACCAGCATCCAGCAGGAAGCTGCGCAGCTCTGACGGCGCGCGGTGATCGAGTTTGGTGTAATGCAGCACAGAGGCATGTTCATTCAGCGCCACAATGTTGCTGTACGGCACGTCGGTATCACGATGACCGGTTGCGGTCAGATAGGCGAGGTTAATATCGAACTCGCTCATTCCGGAGAGGAAAGCCTCATGCGCTGCGCGGTGGCCATTAACCGCCGTTTTCTGCGCTTCACGCATACAGACCAGCTCGTAGTCTGTTTTGTAGGCGCGATAGTAGTGCAGGTAGTCAATCACCCCTTTCGGGTTGATTTTATCCGCCGGGATCTCAAGGCCCAGTGCGCGCTCCGGTACCGGACCAATATAGGCAATGTTGCCACGCGCTGCCGGTAACAGGCTGCTGATGCCATCCGCTTTTGGCAGCGCGATCACTTCGACATCTTCAGTCCAGAAAGAGGTTGGTAGCGGTTCGACGTTATGCCAGTAATCCACCGGCAGATAGAACCACAGCTTCGGTTTGTTGACGCCATCCACCAGCAGCCAGCAGTTTGGCACCTGCGTGACCGGAACCCAGGCCTTGAACTGTGGGTTAACTTTGAATGGATAAGGATGGTCGTCGAGGAAAACGTTAACCAGTTCGCCAGAATGAATAAGTAGCGCATCAAGCTTAAAGCGCTCGAGTACGTCGCGGGTCCGTTCCTGCAAGGTAACAATATGATTTTTATAGAGTGCAGCCAATGATTCCATGTTCTACCCTTCTGTTCTTTTGCCCACAAGTCTCCGCATCTTAGCACACCTCATTCTGCCTGCGTGATTTCTGCCGAGCGTGATCAAGCTGGCATTTCTTTAAAGACTAATTTGCATTTTATTAACATAAAATCCACACTCCGTTTCATCTGGTACGACCAGATTACTTTGCTGGATTCAGGAGACTGACATGCTCTACAAAGGCGACACCCTGTACCTCGACTGGCTGGAAGATGGCATTGCCGAACTGGTATTCGATGCCCCCGGCTCGGTCAACAAGCTCGATACCGCAACCGTAGCAAGCCTCGGCAGCGCGCTGGACGTGCTCGAAAAACAACATGACTTAAAAGGTCTGCTGCTGCGTTCTGAGAAAGCGGCGTTTATCGTCGGCGCGGATATCACCGAATTCCTGTCGCTGTTCCTGGTCCCTCAGGAGCAGCTGAGCCAATGGCTGCATTTTGCCAACAGCGTATTTAACCGTCTTGAAGACTTACCGGTACCGACCATCTCCGCCATCAACGGCTATGCGCTGGGTGGGGGCTGCGAATGTGTACTGGCCACCGACTACCGTCTGGCAACGCCAGATCTGCGTATTGGTCTGCCGGAAACCAAACTGGGCATCATGCCTGGCTTCGGGGGCTCTGTTCGCATGCCGCGCCTGCTGGGTGCCGACAGCGCACTGGAAATCATCGCAGCCGGAAAAGACGTTGGTGCTGAACAGGCGCTGAAGATTGGTCTCGTCGATGGCGTGGTCAAAACCGAGAAACTGCGCGATGGTGCCCTTACTATTCTGCGTCAGGCAATTAACGGCGATCTCGACTGGAAAGCGAAACGTCAGCCGAAGCTTGAGCCGCTGAAGCTTAGCAAAATTGAAGCTGCCATGAGCTTCACCATCGCCAAAGGCATGGTGGCGCAAACTGCCGGAAAACATTACCCGGCGCCGATGACCGCAGTGAAAACGATTGAAGCGGCTGCAAAACTGGGGCGTGATGAAGCACTGAAGCTGGAAAACCAGAGCTTCGTTCCTCTGGCCCATACTCCTGAAGCCCGTGCGCTGGTCGGTATTTTCCTCAACGACCAATATGTTAAGGGTCAGGCAAAGCATCTGACCAAAAATATCGAAACCCCGAAACAGGCAGCCGTCCTCGGCGCCGGGATCATGGGTGGCGGTATTGCTTACCAGTCCGCCTGGAAAGGCGTACCGGTGATTATGAAGGATATCAACGACAAATCGCTGACCCTCGGTATGACCGAAGCCGCCAAACTGCTGAATAAACAGCTGGAACGCGGAAAAATCGACGGTCTGAAACTGGCGGGCGTTATCTCTACTATTCATCCAACCCTCGACTACTCTGGTTTTGAGCGTGTCGATGTGGTGGTTGAAGCCGTAGTAGAAAACCCGAAAGTGAAAAAAGCCGTTCTGGCAGAAACCGAAGACAAAGTACGCCCTGACGCGGTACTGGCTTCCAACACCTCGACCATTCCGATTAGCGAACTGGCAAGCGTGCTGAAGCGGCCGGAAAACTTCTGCGGCATGCACTTCTTCAACCCGGTACACCGTATGCCGTTGGTGGAAGTCATCCGCGGCGAGAAAACCGCCGACAGCACCATTGCTAAAGTGGTGGCGTGGGCGAGCAAAATGGGCAAAACCCCTATCGTGGTCAATGATTGCCCAGGCTTCTTCGTCAACCGCGTACTGTTCCCTTACTTCGCTGGTTTCAGCCAGCTGCTGCGCGACGGGGCTGATTTCCGCAAAGTCGACAAAGTGATGGAGAAACAATTCGGCTGGCCGATGGGTCCGGCTTATCTCCTCGACGTGGTCGGTATCGACACGGCGCACCATGCACAGGCCGTGATGGCAGCTGGCTTCCCGCAGCGCATGCAGAAAGATTACCGCGACGCCATTGATGCGCTGTTTGACGCCAGCCGCTACGGGCAGAAAAACGGCCTCGGCTTCTGGCGCTACACCGCAGATAGCAAAGGCAAGCCGAAGAAAGAAGAAGATCCGGCGGTGGATAGCCTGCTGGCTGACGTGAGCAAAGCAAAACGCGACTTCAGCGACGAGGAAATCATCGCCCGGATGATGATCCCGATGGTCAACGAAGTTGTCCGTTGCCTCGAGGAAGGCATTATCGCAAGCCCTGCGGAAGCGGATATGGCGCTGGTGTATGGCTTAGGCTTCCCTCCGTTCCACGGCGGCGCATTCCGCTGGCTGGACACGCTCGGCAGCGCGAAATATCTCGATATGGCGCAGCAGTATGAGCACCTGGGCCCGTTGTATCAGGTTCCGGAAGGTCTGCGTACCAAAGCGCGTCATAACGAAGCGTACTATCCCCCGGTTGAACCTGCCCGCCCGGTGGGTGAGCTGAAAAAGGCTTAAGGAGTCGCAATGGAAAAGGTTGTCATTGTTGATGCAATTCGTACCCCGATGGGCCGTTCAAAGGGCGGTGCTTTCCGTAACGTGCGCGCGGAGGATCTCTCCGCCCACCTGATGCGCAGCCTGCTGGCGCGCAATCCGGCGCTGGACCCTTCTGCGGTTGACGACATCTACTGGGGTTGCGTACAGCAAACCCTTGAACAGGGGTTCAACATCGCCCGCAACGCCTCGTTGCTGGCTGAAATCCCACATTCAGTCCCGGCGGTTACCGTTAACCGCCTGTGTGGTTCTTCCATGCAGGCGCTGCATGATGCGGCACGCATGATCATGACCGGCGATGCGCAAACCTGCCTGATTGGCGGCGTGGAGCATATGGGTCATGTCCCGATGAGCCACGGCGTGGATTTTCACCCGGGCATGAGTCGTAACGTGGCAAAGGCGGCGGGTATGATGGGATTAACTGCAGAGATGCTCTCGCGCCTTCACGGCATTAGCCGTGAAATGCAGGATGCCTTCGCTGCCCGCTCTCACGCTCGCGCCTGGGCTGCCACTCAGTCTGGTGCGTTTAAAAATGAGATCCTGCCGACCGGTGGTCACGACGCCGACGGCGTGGTGAAACAGTTCTATATCGACGAAGTTATCCGTCCGGAGACCACCGTTGAAGCGCTTTCTACCCTGCGCCCGGCGTTCGATCCGGTGACGGGTACCGTGACTGCAGGGACCTCCTCGGCCCTCTCCGACGGTGCTGCTGCCATGCTGGTAATGAGTGAAAGCCGTGCCCGCGAGCTTGGCCTGAAGCCACGTGCTCGTATCCGTTCAATGGCGGTAGTGGGCTGCGACCCGTCAATTATGGGTTACGGCCCGGTTCCAGCCTCTAAGCTGGCGCTGAAAAAAGCAGGCCTGACGGCGAGCGATATCGATCTGTTTGAAATGAATGAAGCCTTTGCCGCACAGATCCTACCGTGCATTAAAGATCTGGGACTGATGGAGCAGATCGATGAAAAGATCAACCTCAACGGTGGCGCTATCGCGCTTGGTCACCCGCTGGGTTGTTCCGGTGCCCGCATCAGCACCACGCTGATTAACCTGATGGAACGTAAAGACGCCCAGTTTGGTCTGGCGACGATGTGTATCGGGCTGGGTCAGGGGATCGCGACGGTCTTTGAAAGAGTGTAATAAAAAGCCGGGCCACGGCCCGGCATCAGTTTAGTTGCCGTTCTTCCCGCCTGTCAGGGGCGGGTTTTTTATTTCTATTTCTAAATAAAGGAGAAAGCGTCGCCAAACAGGCGATCTTCACGCGCATCGCGTTCATTGCAGAACAGATCGCGGGCAATTTTCGCCATCTCGAAGCGGCCAGCGATATAGATATCGTGCTCGGCCAGCGTACCAAAATCCTGCAGAACCGCCGTCAGTACCGTTCCGGTACGTCCGCGCCAGCCCTCTTCCGGCTGCTCCACCACAGGTTCGATGCGCAGATTCGGATGGTTGACCGATAACGCCTCAAGCTCAGAGAGATCGTAGAGATGTTTTTCTTCACGACCGCCCCAGTAGATAACCACGTCGCGGTTCGGATCCTGCGCCAGTGCGGTCAGCAGAATCGAACGCACGTAAGAGAAGCCCGTCCCGCCAGCAATCAGGATCAGCGGACGCTGCTCGTCGTCGCGTAGCCAGGCATCGCCGTGAGGAATATCGACAACCACTTCGCGCTCTTTCAGGATCCTGTCCATCACGGCCATGGCGTACAGGTTGAGCTCAGATGCACCAATATGCAGCTCAATAAATTCCTGTTCAGCAGGCGTGGAGGCCATAGAGAACGGGCGCTTATCGCGCTCATCCATCACCACCATCAGATACTGACCGGCGCGAAACGAAAACGGGGCTTCCGGTACTAAACGTACGCGATAAACAGTGTCGGTGATGGCATCTACCGAGGTCACTTTACAGCTTAAGGTTGTCATGCGCTCCCTCTGTCGGGTCTGTTAGGCAAAACGGTCTCTCAACTTTTACCGTCATTCATGATGGCCAGTTCATCCCAGATGGCGTCGATACGCGCCGTGACGTTGGGATCTTTTTTGATAGGACGTCCCCACTCACGCTGGGTTTCTCCCGGCCATTTGTTTGTGGCATCCAGCCCCATTTTTGAACCCAGGCCGGAAACCGGCGAGGCAAAATCCAGATAATCAATTGGCGTATTTTCAACAAGCACCGTATCACGGGCCGGATCCATACGTGTCGTAATCGCCCAGATAACGTCGTTCCAGTCACGCGCGTTAACGTCATCATCGCAGACGATCACAAATTTAGTGTACATAAACTGGCGCAGAAACGACCAAACGCCCATCATGACGCGTTTTGCATGTCCGGCGTACTGTTTTTTCATCGTCACGACGGCAAGGCGGTATGAACAGCCTTCCGGCGGCAGATAAAAATCGACAATTTCCGGGAACTGCTTTTGCAGAATGGGTACGAAAACTTCATTAAGCGCTACGCCCAGCACCGCCGGTTCATCTGGCGGACGCCCGGTATAGGTAGAGTGATAAATAGCATCTTCGCGCTGCGTGATGTGTGTGACAGTAAAGACCGGGAAACTATCCACTTCATTGTAGTAGCCCGTATGATCGCCATAAGGACCTTCCGGCGCCATCTCGCCCGGCTCAATATAACCTTCAAGGACAATCTCTGCGCTGGCAGGCACCTCAAGATCGTTCGAAATGCATTTCACCACTTCGGTTTTAGTGCCACGCAGCAGTCCGGCAAACGCGTATTCAGACAGCGTGTCCGGTACTGGCGTCACGGCGCCGAGGATGGTTGCCGGGTCGGCCCCCAGCGCAACGGAAACCGGGAAGCGTTCGCCCGGATGCGCTGCACACCACTCCTGATAATCCAGCGCACCGCCACGATGGGACAACCAACGCATGATGAGCTTGTTTTTGCCGATCAGCTGTTGGCGATAAATCCCGAGATTTTGCCGCTCCTTGTGCGGACCACGGGTGACGGTCAGTCCCCAGGTGATGAGCGGTGCAGCATCTTCCGGCCAGCAGGTCATGACAGGAATTCGCGTCAAATCGACTTCGTCGCCAGACATCACTTTTTGCTGGCAAGGTGCGCCACGCAGACGCCTGGTCGGCATGTTCAACACCTGCTTGAACTGCGGCAGCTTATCAAACAGGTCACGGAAACCTTTTGGCGGCTCCGGCTCTTTCAGGAAGGCCAGCAGCTTACCAACCTCACGCAACGCGCTGACGTCTTCCTGCCCCATTCCCATCGCCACACGTTTCGGAGTGCCAAACAGATTGCACAGCACCGGCATGCTGTAACCCTTTGGGTTTTCAAACAGCAGCGCCGGACCACCGGCACGCAGGGTACGATCGGCAATCTCAGTGATTTCGAGGTGGGGGTCAACCGGCAGCGAGATGCGTTTCAGTTCGCCCTGCTGTTCCAGCAATGTCAGAAAGTCGCGTAGGTCGTTGTATTTCATGGAGTACGTTATGGCCTCTTGATAAGCGATTCATTATACGGTGTTCGCCAACGTGATGCTGTATTTTTGTTAAATTAGCGTGAAGTACCACAATTCGGCGAAAACTCGCGGTGATATTCAATTTAGCGATCGTCCCTGGCATTTGTTATGCTTGCCGCGAGTTAACGGGAAAGAGTGATTATGCAAGCCTGGTATTTACTGTACTGCAAACGTGGGCAGCTGTTGCGTGCTCAGGAACATCTGGAGCGCCAGGCCGTGCATTGCCTGACACCGATGATCACCCTGGAGAAAATCGTCCGGGGCAAAAGGACGTCCGTTAACGAACCTCTGTTCCCGAACTATATGTTTGTCGAATTCGACCCTGAGGTTATCCACACCACCACCATCAACGCCACCCGCGGCGTCAGCCACTTCGTTCGCTTTGGCTCTCAGCCTGCGACGGTACCTTCTGCCGTTATTCACCAGCTTTCAGTCAACCCGCCGGAAGGCATCATCGATCCTGATACGCCCTGGCCTGGCGATAGTGTGGTGATTACCGAAGGCGCTTTCGAAGGCCTGCAGGCGATATTCACCGAGCCGGATGGCGAAGCGCGCTCCATGCTGCTGTTGAACCTGCTCAACAAACAGGTGCTGCAGAGCGTTAAAAATACCGATTTCCGTAAAAGCTGAGCCGCAGATCAGAACGCCACGCCAAACAGTTTTCTGGCATTGTCGTCCGTTACCGTTTCCAGCCACTGCGCCTCTTCGCCCCGCCAGTGCGCGATACGCTCCATAATGTGGGCAAGATGCATCGGCTCATTACGCCTTGAGGCAGGCTTCGGCGACAAATCACGCGGGAGCAGGTACGGGGCATCGGTTTCAATCAGCAGGCGTTCTGCCGGAATGTGCGGCAGCATCTCACGCAGTTCCATTCCCCGACGCTCATCGCACACCCATCCGGTGATCCCAATGTACAGACCGTGGTCGACGCATGCCTGCATCTCTTCCCGGCTACCGGTAAAACAGTGTACGACTGCACCTGGCAGTTGACTCAGCCAGGGTTCCAGCAGCGCCAGAAAGCGCACGTGGGCATCACGACAGTGCAGGAACACCGGCATATTAAGTTCGGCCGCCAGCGCCAGCTGCGCGCTGAACGCATATTCCTGCTCCTGCGGCGTCGAAAAGTTACGATTGAAGTCGAGGCCGCATTCACCGATAGCCACCACGCCAGGCTGCTGTGCCAGCTGCCGCAGGGCATCGGCAGTTTGCGGGGTCCAGTGGCTGCTGTCGTGCGGGTGAACTCCAGCCGTAGACCAGCAGCGCGCATAGCGTTGAGTCAGACGCTGCGCTTCGGTGCTTTCGTGCAGATTCGTGCCGGTGAGCAGCATACCGCTGACTCCAGCCTCACGGGCGCGGGCAACCACATCATCCCTGTCTTTGGCGAACTGCGGGCTGGTCAGGTTTATGCCAATATCAAACATGCTAATCCCCATATGACAACCGCCCTGACGGGCGGTTGTTGATTACTCTTCTTTTTCTTCGGCTTCATCCGCCGCGGCGTCTTCATCACGAGACTGCCGTTTACCGGTATAGAAGCGGGCAAAGAACACCCCCACCTCAAACAGACAGTACATCGGTATCGCCAACAGCGTTTGCGAGAATACATCGGGTGGCGTCAGCAACATGCCGACGACAAATGCACCTACCAGCACGTACGGGCGCTTGCTGCGCAGATCGTCCGGCGTCGTAACGCCGACCCAGCACAGCAGAACAATCGCAACCGGCACCTCAAACGACACCCCGAACGCCATAAACAGCGCCATAACGAAGTCGAGGTAACTCTTGATATCCGTCGAGACCAGAACCCCTTCCGGCGCCGTGTGGGTCAGGAAACCAAACGCCAGCGGGAAGACCACGAAGTAGGCGAACGCCATCCCGATATAAAACAGCAGCGTACTGGAAACCAGCAGTGGCACCACCAGCTTGCGTTCGTGTTTGTACAACGCCGGCGCGATAAACGCCCACACCTGATACAGGATGACCGGAGCCGACAGAATAATCGACACCATGAAGGTCAGCTTGATAGGGGTAAAGAACGGCGAGGCCACATCCGTCGCGATCATCGTCGCGCCTTTCGGCATGTGCTGGATCAGCGGGGCAGACACCACCTGATAGATATCATTGGCGAAATAAACCAACGCCAGAAATATGGCAAAAACCGCGATGATGCAGTTAAGCAGACGCTTACGCAGCTCAATCAGATGCGAAATCAGCGGTTGAGTATCTTCTACGCTCATGTTTACGCTTTATCACTTGATGCGGGGGTGGATCCTGAAGCCGGTGCAGCAGCCGCTTTCACCTTCTCGGGCTCAGCAACGGGTGTTACATGCAGGGTTTCCTCTGCCGGGGCCACCGCAGGCTCGGTCTGTGGAGCAGTCGCTTCAACAGCTGCCTGATGTTCAGCAGTAGCAGGCGTAACCCCTTCCCGCTGCGCTTCGGAATCTTTCACCACCGGGTTATGGATGGTGTTAGCTTCGTCGCTGGCTTTCTCAGGATCGTGAATGGTATAGGAGCGTTTCATAGACTCTGCCGCTTCGCGCAGCTCATCCATCGAGGCTTTAAGCTCAGGCGTCAGGTTTTCCATGCTGGCTTTCTCAACCTTCTTCAGGCTGTCCTGGAATTCCTGAAGCTTCAGCTCCTGGGTCAACTCGTTTTGCACGGTGGCCGCCAGCGAACGTAGCGCTCGCACCCAGCCCACCACCGTTTTTACTGCCACAGGTAATCGCTTTGGTCCCAGTACAATCAGGCCAATAACGAAGACCAGCAACAGTTCACTAAAACCAATATCGAACACGAATTACACCTGCTCTTTGTCGTGGCTTTTCGCCCCGTCTTTTTTGGCATCGTCTGGCTTATCAGAGATGGATTTTGCAGTGAAATCTGCATCCTGCGCGGAGTTATCCTTCTTCTCTTCATCATCACCCATGGCTTTTTTGAAGCCTTTGATAGATGCGCCCAGGTCAGATCCCAACGAGCTCAGCTTTTTAGTCCCGAAAAGCAGAACCACAATCACGACGATAATCAGTAACTGCCAAATGCTAATACCACCCATAAATATTCCTCTGTTATAGATGATGAAATAATCAACCTACATTATACCCGTCATACTTCAAGTTGCATGTGCGTTGGCCGCATTCGTTCACCCCGGTCACTTACCTGAGTAAGCTCCTGGGGATTCACTCACTTACCGCCTTCCTGCAACTCGAATTATTTAGGGTATATACGATAGCGATGCAAAACTCAGCGCGTTTTCCGCCAGCCAATCAGCCAGGCAACCAGACCGCCAGCCATAATCCAGGCCGGCATCAGATCCCAGTCAGGACGGTTGATCAGAAGCAGGGTACCGCTCAGAAGTAAAACCGCGCCTATACCAAACAGATAACGTGACTGCCCCTGTCGGGTACGATTAGACGCCATGTCGGTCGCTATCTTATCAATACTACGCTGCAGTTGTTTGCTCTGGCGCAGGCTGTCATAAACCAGTTCAGGGATTTCTGGCATTTTTTCGATCCAGAACGGCGCTTTCTCTTTGAAAGCACGCACCAGCGCCGGGAGCCCCACCTGATCTTTAATCCACGACTCCAGAAACGGCTTCGCCGTCTTCCACAAGTCTAACTGAGGATAGAGCTGGCGACCTACGCCCTCAACGTAAAGTAACGTCTTCTGAAGTAAAACTAATTGAGGCTGCACTTCCATATTGAAGCGCCGCGCGGTGTTGAACAGGTTTAGCAGCACATGGCCAAATGAGATTTCTGCCAGCGGTTTCTCGAAGATTGGCTCGCATACGGTACGAATGGCGAATTCAAACTCTTCGACGTTGGTATCCGACGGTACCCAACCAGAATCGACGTGCAGCTCCGCTACTTTGCGATAATCACGGTTGAAGAAGGCGATAAAGTTCTCCGCCAGATAGCGTTTGTCGTCTTTATTGAGCGAACCAACAATGCCGCAGTCGATCCCGATGTATTGCGGGTCTTCTGGATGATCGTAACTGACAAAAATGTTGCCCGGGTGCATGTCTGCATGGAAGAAGCTATCGCGGAACACCTGGGTAAAGAAGACCTGAACACCGCGCTCGGCCAGCAACTTCATGTTGGTGCCCTGTTTTTCCAGGGTTTCCACGTCCGACACCGGGATGCCGTAAATACGCTCCATCACCAGCATATTCTGGCTACAGTAGTCGGAATACACTTCCGGTACGTACAGCATCGGGCTATTTTCGAAATTGCGGCGCAGCTGAATGGCGTTGGCGGCTTCCCGCAGCAGGTTCAGTTCGTCGATGAGCGTCTTTTCATACTCACGCACCACTTCCATCGGGCGCAGACGACGGCCGTCCGGCAGTAATCGCGGTACCCAGCGTGCAAGGCGGTAAATCAGGCGCATGTCGGCTTTGATCACCGGCAGAATATCGGGACGGATAACTTTGATTACCACATCCTGACCATTTGCCTTCAGGCGGGCAGTATGCACCTGCGCGATGGAGGCAGAGGCCAGCGGTTCGATATCAAAATCATCAAACCAGGTCTCCACCGGGATATCGCCCATCGCCTGTTCGATCTGCTGCTTCGCGAGCTTACCGTCAAACGGGGCAACGCGGTCCTGCAACAGCGCCAGCTGATCGGCAATCTGCGGGGGGAAGAGATCCCGTCGCGTTGACAGCATCTGACCAAACTTGATCCATACCGGACCCAGCTCCTGCAGTGCCAGACGCAGACGTTCGCCTAACGGTTTATTTTTATGGCGGTTAGGCATCCAGAACAGCATACGCCGCCAGATGCGAAGCGGCAGCGTAATGCGTATTTTTGGGATGAGTTCGTCGAGTCCGTAACTTAGAAAGGTGCGGATGATGAAATACAGGCGCCGCATTTCCCCTGGCGTCATTGTCCCTCCAGCTTTTCCAGCCGCTTCATTAATGCATCAACGCTACGCGCAACGGCCGCCGTTTCTTCAGCAAACCATGCCACTTCCAGTGGTCCCGGCGCCAGCTTCCACTCTTCCGTTAACGCCTCGGCGGCATAACGTTGCTGGCGCTGAAAACCGTGACGTAAAAAGGCGGCACCGCCGCGTAACAGTTTGCTGACCCCTTCGGCGGCGATATCGCCGGTATAAGGTGCCAGCAGTTCCGCAGGATCGAACTCGGCCAGATCGGCGAGCGCGACAAAGTTCTGCACCACCTGGAGGTCACCCTGCACTTCGAGATCACCGCTGCGGATAAGCGCCGTTAGCTGTTGACGATTACGCAACTGCGGCAGAACGCTGGCGCGGGTAACAACCGTGCAGTCAGCCTCACCTTCCCATGCCCCCAGCACGTCAATCTGCTGCTCACTAAAAGCCAGAATCAGCGGTGAGGAAAATTCTTTAAGCTCGATGCGCAGCACTTTTCCCATCAGCCGTTGGCGGGCCGGTTTCAGCGCTCGTTCGCGCCAGAGAAAGGTGTTCAGAATCGATTCGATTCCGGCGGTGACTAATGGCTGTAAAGGCATGGTGTCCCTCCTGTCAGAATTTGTAGCCGCGATGCAGCGCCACAATCCCTGCCGTCAGGTTGTAGTAGTCCACGCTTTCAAAGCCTGCGTCCTGCATCATGGATTTCAGAGTGTCCTGATCCGGGTGCATACGGATAGACTCTGCCAGATAGCGATAGCTTTCCGCGTCGTTTGCCACCATTTCGCCAATGCGTGGCAGAATGTGGAATGAATAGGCATCGTAGGCTTTGCTGAGCGGATCGATAATCGGTTTAGAAAACTCGAGCACCAGCAGACGGCCACCCGGCTTCAGCACGCGGAACATAGAACGCAGCGCTTTGTCTTTATCGGTGACGTTACGCAGACCAAAAGAGATGGTAATGCAGTCAAAAGTGTTGTCCGGGAAAGGCAGCGCTTCGGCGTTCGCCTGCACGTATTCCACATTCCCTATCACACCGATATTACGCAGTTTCTCACGGCCCATTTTCAACATGGAGTCGTTGATATCTGCCAGAACAACCCGCCCGGTTTCACCGACCAGACGAGAGAATTTTGCCGTCAGATCGCCGGTGCCTCCGGCCAGATCCAGCACGGTCTGCCCACGACGAACGCCGCTGCAGTCAATGGTGAAGCGCTTCCACAAACGATGAATACCGAATGACATCAGGTCGTTCATCACGTCGTATTTCGCGGCGACAGAGTGAAATACGTGCGCCACCATATCAGCTTTCTGTCCTTTGGCTACGGTCTGGAAGCCAAAGTGCGTCGTGTCTTGTGAATCCTCAGCCATCTTAATGCCTGCTTATCAAAAAAATGTCCTGCGAGTGTAACAGATTGGCTGCATTTCCCCTACGACTCAACCTTCCCGGAAGATGCTGGAACGATCGTTTTCTTCACGCTCCTCTTCACCGTTCTGCGCTTCGCGCAGGCGATATTCTTCATCCTGAGCGCTGGCCTGTTCGACAAGGTCCGGGTTAATTTCGCGTTTAACTTCAACCCCCAACCCCCTGAACGCCTCGGCCTGCACCAACAGATTTCCACGCCCTGATGCGAGTTTTTTCATCGCCTGGCGGTAGTTTTCCTGCGCCCGGTCAAGCCCTTGCCCGACGGAAGTCATGTCATCCACGAAAAGACGCATTTTGTCATACAGACGGCTGGCGCGATCGGCAATTTGTTGGGCATTACGACTCTGGTGCTCGTAGCGCCAGAGGTTAGCAATCGTCCGTAGCGCCACCAGAAGCGTCGTCGGACTAACCAGCATAATGTTATTTTTCAGCGCCTCAGTTATCAGTTCGGGCTGCCGGTCTATTGCCAACAGGAACGCGGGTTCGACGGGAATAAACATCAGCACGTAATCAAGCGACCGCAGCCCTGGAAGCTGCTGGTAATCTTTGCGCCCCAACAGACGAATATGGCTGCGAACAGAGGCGATATGCTCCTGCAACGCGCTTTCTCGGGTGTACTCATCCTCGGCGTTGAAATAGCGCTCGTAGGCGATGAGTGTCATCTTGGCATCGATGACCACATCTTTGCACTGTGGCAGGCGGACAATCACATCAGGCTGCATGCGTGCGCGGTTGTCGGTCTCAATACTGACCTGGGTTTGATACTCATGCCCTTCGCGCAGGCCAGAGGCCTCAAGCACCCGGGTGAGCACGACCTCCCCCCAGTTACCCTGCGTTTTGTTATCACCTTTCAGCGCCCGCGTCAGGTTCACCGCTTCCTGAGCCATCTGTGCATTAAGCTGTTGCAGGTTACGAATCTCATGGGCGAGCGTATGCCGCTCGCGAGCCTCCACGCCAAAGCTGTCCTGCACCTGACGACGAAAACCATCGAGCTGTTCACGCAGCGGGGTCAGCAGGCTTCCCAGACTCTGGCGGTTCTGCTCGTCTACCCGACGATTGCTATGTTCAAAAATACGATTGGCGAGGTTCTCGAACTGTTCGCTCAGGCGCTGCTCGCTGTTAACCATCTGGCGAATTTTATCTTCGGCATGCAGTTGGGTGGATTCCAGACGAGTAGTGACTTCACGCAGATCAGCCTCAAGTGAGGTATTGATTTCCCGCAGGCTGCGTAGCTCGTTGTTCAGCAGTTCACACTCTTCACGCCAGTGTTCGCTTTGCAGCAGCTGCTGTTTGGTTGCACTCAGTTCACCGTACATCTCACGCTGTTCGGCCAGAAGATCGGCCTGCAGCTGTGCCGCGCGAGATCGCTCCGCCAGCCAGCCAATCAGTACGCCTGCCACCAGCGCGACAACCGCGCTCAGTATGATTGAGATATCCACTGTTCCCTCCTGCTTCAACCGCTTACCGCACAAAATAGAATTGTGCTGTATAAACGTCCAGTTTAAAAGGGATTTCCTGCGAGGTGTTACGCAAAAAAAAGGCCGAACAGGTCGGCCTTTTCAAAGAAGGGAAAGTTACAGCAGGCGACGAGCCGCCTCGACCACGATTTTCACCGCGTGGCTTTCGGTCTTTTTCATGGTTTCAGCGTTCGGGATTTCCTGCTGGGTACGGTTGACGATAACACCCGCCACCATCCCGGCACGCAGGCCCTGGCTGGAACACATGGTCAGCAACGTCGCTGACTCCATTTCGTAGTTCATGACGCCCATAGACTGCCATTCTGCCATCGAGCCTTTGTACTGACGCACAACGCGACCAGAGAAGGTGTCATAACGCTCCTGGCCCGGGTAGAAGGTATCAGAAGAGGCGGTAACGCCAATATGGGTCGTCGCCCCGACAGATTTCGCGGCGTCTACCAGTGCGGTAGTACATGCGAAGTCAGCAACCGCCGGGAATTCCAGCGGCGCAAAGTGCAGGCTGGCACCGTCGAGGCGCACGGATGCGGTAGTCACCAGTACGTCGCCAACGTTGATGTGCGGCTGAATAGCGCCGGTGGTACCCACGCGCAGGAAGGTACGAATACCCAGCTGTGCCAGTTCTTCAACTGCGATAGAAGTAGATGGACCGCCGATCCCGGTAGAGCAAACAATCACTGCTTTGCCATCGAGTTCAGCACGCCAGGAAGTGAATTCACGATGCGATGCCAGCTTAACCGGCTTTTCCATCAGCGCGGCGATCTTTTCAACACGCTCCGGATCGCCAGGGACGATGGCAAGCGTAGCCCCTTGTAAATCATTTTTGGTGAGGCCTAAGTGGAAAACATCAGACTTGGACATAAAAAAACTCCTCTGTGGTTCAGATGGTCAGCAGAAGTAAAAAGACACTTTACAGAAGCCCTGCGGGTATTTTCGTGATGGCAGTCACCATGAATGAAAAATATTACATTGAATTCTCATTAATTGGTGATTTGCATCACATTAACAAGCAATGTCGCCGGCCACTGCACAAAAGATAGCCTGTTTACGACATGATGGTTTGTTAACGTGCAGTCTATAGTTATCGATGCGCTAATTATTACAGGGTATGGAGAATGCCATGACAACACAAAAACAACCTGGATTTGCACCTGCTGCTGCGCCGCACGCTTCAACTATCGTACATACATCTGACGACGCTATCACCGCAGGCGATACATCGATTCCTTCCCAGGGCGAAAGCATGCCGGCCTGGTACGCTCGTCCAAAACACGCCGAAGGTCCGCTCCCCGTCGTTATGGTGATACAGGAAATTTTTGGCGTGCACGAACATATTCGCGATCTGTGCCGCCGCCTGGCGCTGGAAGGCTATCTGGCGGTTGCCCCGGAGCTCTATTTCCGCCAGGGCGATCCGAACGACTACGCAGATATCCCGACGCTTTTCAGCGGCCTGGTAAGCAAAGTGCCCGATGCACAGGTGCTGGCTGACCTCGACCACGTTGCCAGCTGGGCTGCCCGCAACGGTGGTGATGCCCATCGCCTGATGGTCACGGGTTTCTGCTGGGGCGGCCGTATTGCCTGGCTGTATGCTGCCCATAACCCGCAGCTCAAAGCGGCCGTTGCCTGGTACGGAAAACTGGTCGGGGATAAAACCCTTAACTCGCCAAAACATCCGGTTGATATTGCGGTGAACCTGAATGCCCCCGTGCTGGGGTTATACGGGGGGCAGGATACCGGTATTCCGCTGGATACCGTCGAAACTATGCGCCATGCGCTGAGAGCCGCGAATGCGAAAGCGGAAATCGTGATTTATCCGGAAGCCGGACACGCGTTTAATGCGGATTATCGCCCGAGCTATCATGCTGAATCGGCGCACGATGGCTGGCAGCGAATGCTGGCGTGGTTTTCGCAGTATGGAAGTAAAAAATAACAACAGGCCCGGTAAGCATAATGCCTCCGGGCCGATTCATTACGCCTGACGCAGGTTCTGCGCCGCTTTAACCATGTTAGCCAGTGCAGCACGGGTTTCCGGCCAGCCGCGGGTCTTCAGGCCGCAGTCCGGGTTTACCCACAGACGCTCCGCCGGAATACGCTGGGCCGCTTTTGCCAGCAGGGCTTCAATCCATTCCACGCTCGGAACGTTCGGAGAGTGGATGTCATACACGCCCGGTCCAATCTCATTCGGATATTCGAACTCTTCAAATGACTCCAGCAGCTCCATGTCAGAGCGCGAGGTTTCAATCGTTATCACGTCGGCATCCAGCGCGGCGATGGAATCCATGATGTCGTTAAACTCGCAATAACACATGTGGGTGTGGATCTGGGTTTCATCCTGCGCGACGGCAGCGTTGATGCGGAAGGCTTCAACGCCCCACTGCAGATACGCATCCCAGTCGCTGCGCTTCAGCGGCAGGCCTTCGCGCAGCGCCGGCTCATCAATCTGGATGATACCGATACCTGCCGCTTCCAGATCGGCCACTTCATCACGCAGGGCAAGGGCAATCTGTTTAGCGATGGTTTCACGGCTGACGTCTTCACGCGGGAAGGACCAGCAGAGAATGGTCACGGGGCCAGTCAGCATGCCTTTTACCGGTTTGTCGGTCAGCGACTGAGCGTACTTCGCCCACTCTACGGTGATAGGTGCCGGGCGGCTGACATCACCAATAACCACCGGCGGTTTCACGCAGCGGGAGCCGTAGCTCTGCACCCAACCGTTCTGGGTAAAGATAAAGCCGTCGAGGTGCTCACCGAAATACTCCACCATGTCATTACGTTCGGCTTCACCGTGTACCAGCACGTCCAGCCCCAGGCGCTCTTGCTCCACAATAGCCTGCTTGATGTGCTCAGCGATACCGGTGCGGTAGTTGTTGGCATCCAGATTTCCCTTTTTGAAATCCAGACGCAGGCCGCGGATCTCAGTGGTCTGCGGGAAAGAACCAATCGTCGTGGTCGGCCACGCTGGCAGGTTAAAGCGCGCACGCTGTGCTTCAGCACGCACCGGGTAGGCATTCTCACGCTGGCTGTCCTGAGCGGTAATCGCTGCCAGACGTTTTTCTACCGCCGCGTTGTGCACACGAGTGGAGTGACGGCGGGCCTGAATCGGGGCGCTCCACGCCACAATTTTGGCGGTATCGCCGCTGTTCAGCGCATCGCGCAGCAGCGCCAGCTCTTCACATTTTTGCAGAGCAAAGGCAAACCAGCTCTTCACCTCCGCATCCAGACGTGTCTCAACGCTGAGATCGATTGGGCTGTGCAGCAGCGAGCAGGAAGAAGCCACCCACAGAGCGCGCAGGCCTACGATATCCTTAATTTGTGCATATTTTTCACTCAGATCGGCGCGCCAGACGTTACGACCGTTCACCAGACCCGCGGAGAGTAGCCAGTCGGCAGGCAGACGGCGATGCAGTTCGGCCACATCATCTTTACCGTGCACCAGGTCAACATGCAGTCCCTGTACCGGCAGCGCGGTGATGGTCTCCAGATTTGGCGTAACGCCTTCAAAATAGGTGGTCAGCAGCAGCTTAACCGGGCCGTTCAACGCGTCATAAGCCGGTTTGAACGCCGCAAGCCACGCCTGCGGCAATTCCAGCACCAGTGCGGGTTCATCAATCTGCACCCACTCGATACCACGCTTTGCCAGCTCCGCCAGAACCTGCTTGTACACCGGCAGAATGTCGTTCAGCAGGCTCAGACGGTCAAACTGCTCGCCCTTCACTTTACCCAGCCACAGATAAGTGACAGGCCCCAGCAGCACTGGTTTTACCTTGTGGCCGAGCGCCAGCGCTTCGTCCACTTCATCCAGCAGTTGGGTCCAGGTCAGTTTGAACTGCTGACCTTTGGTGAACTCCGGCACCATGTAGTGGTAGTTGGTGTTGAACCACTTGGTCATTTCCGCTGCGGCCGCTGGTTCACCAGTAGGTGCTCGACCACGCCCGATACGGAACAGCGTATCGATATCGACTGAGCCGTCGTTGTTCTGATGACGAGCCGGCACATTGCCCAGCAGCAGGCTGGTGGTCAGAACATGGTCGTACCAGGCGAAATCGCCGACCGGCAGCAGATCAACACCAGCCTGCTGTTGCTGTTGCCAATGACGGGCGCGCAGTTCGCGACCGGTCGCCAGCAGTTCTTCACGAGTTGAATTCCCCGCCCAGTAGCTCTCTTGTGCTTTCTTCAGCTCGCGACGCAGGCCAACGCGAGGAAAACCGAGGGTGTGATTAATAATTGTCATGGTATGCCTCTCAGAGAAATTTCAGTATTTAGACGTCTGGATGTTTACACATCTATAATTGGCAGTTACTGTATATTCCTCAAGCGCAATTTGTTCATGCCGAAGTGAAGGACTTTCATGATCGAGATAAAACACCTGAAAACGCTGCAGGCGTTACGGAACACGGGCTCACTCGCTGCCGCTGCGGCGACGCTACACCAGACTCAGTCCGCCCTTTCCCATCAGTTCAGCGATCTGGAACAACGCCTTGGCTTTCGGCTGTTTGTGCGTAAGAGCCAGCCGCTGCGTTTTACACCGCAGGGTGAAATTCTGCTGCAGTTGGCGAGTCAGGTACTGCCGCAAATCAGCCGGGCGCTTCAGTCCTGCAACGAACCACAGCAGACCACCCTGCGAATTGCCATCGAGTGTCATAGCTGTATTCAGTGGCTGACCCCGGCGCTGGAAAACTTCCGCCACCACTGGCCGCAGGTCGAGATGGATTTTAAATCCGGCGTCACCTTCGATCCGCAGCCTGCGCTCCAGCAGGGCGAGCTCGATATCGTACTGACCTCAGATATTCTGCCGCGCAGCGGGCTGCACTACTCGCCGATGTTTGATTACGAAGTACGGCTGATCCTCGCGCCGGAGCATCCGCTGGCCGCAAAGACGCGCATTACGCCTGAAGATCTCGCCAGCGAAACCCTGCTTATCTATCCGGTTCAGCGTGGAAGGCTCGATATCTGGCGTCATTTCCTGCAGCCTGCAGGAGTGAGCCCGTCTCTGAAAAGCGTGGATAACACTCTGCTATTGGTGCAGATGGTAGCCGCCCGCATGGGGATTGCGGCACTGCCGCACTGGGTGGTGGAGAGCTTTGAGCGCCAGGATCTGGTGGTAACCAAAACCCTGGGCGAGGGATTGTGGAGCCGGCTGTACGCCGCCGTGCGCGACGGCGAGCAGCGTCAGCCGGTAACAGAAGCCTTTATTCGTTCAGCGCGGAACCACGCTTGCGATCATCTGCCGTTTGTGAAGAACGCGGAGCGACCCAGCGGCGATGGACCCACAGCGAAGCCAGTATCACCGTTCCACCAATAATGAAGCTCGGCCAGTGGGGCTGAACCTGCCAGATGGCGAGGTTGACCAACAGCCCTGCCGGTACGTGCACGTTATTCATGATACCGAGCGTACCGGCATCCACCTGGGTTGCACCGTAGTTCCACATGAAGTAGCCGAGCCCGGATGCCACCACACCCAGCCACACCAGAATGCCCCATTGCAACGTGGTCGTGGGTAATTTCTGCGGATCCCCCAGCGCAAACCAGGCCACCACCGCCACCAGAAACGCGCCAAGGTAGAACCAGGCAAAGGCGTTATGCTGCGGCATCGGGTGAACTTCCATCAGACGCTTGTAACCCACCATGCCTATCGCAAAGCTGATGTTCGCCAACTGCACCAGCATCAGCCCGGTCCAGAAGTGATCGCTCACTTTGTCATAACGGATAATCGCCGCGCCAACCACCGCCAGCAGTGCACTCAGCGCATAGCCCCAGCGCAGTTTCCGCTTACTCAACAGATCGTAGATAAGCGTGATGTACAGCGGTGTCAGCACAGTGAACAGCAGGAATTCTGACACCGTCAGGTAGAGATAAGCCCGGAAGCTGAACAGGTACATGATGCCCAGCTGTAATGCGCCCACCAGCATATACAGGGCAATGGTTTTCAGCGTTTGCCCACGAGGACGCAGGAACGGCAGGAATACCAGCGCCGCCAGACCAACGCGCATCAGCACGGAAAAATAGCTGTCGACATGTCCGGCGAGGTATTCGCCAATCAGGCTAAAGGAGAAGGCCCACAGGATCGTGGTGATGATGAGTAACGCCACAATGAAAGTCTCTCAGGAAGATGGAGAGATAGTGTAGCGGACATGAAGGTTGACGACTGGTTAATAATAACCCAGTCGTCAGGTTATTTATCAGAGATACATCTTGCGCAGATAATGCGCTACCGCATCATCGGCGTTGGAGCCAATCACTTCCAGCTCCGGGTGCAGGTCTTTCAGACGCTGGTGAGCATTCTGCATAATGCAGCCTTTGCCCGCCATCGACAGCAGCTCAGCATCGTTCATACCATCGCCGAAGGCGATGCAGTTTTTCAGACCATAGCCCATCGCTTTCGCCACGGCTTCCAGCGCGTGGCCTTTTGATACCCCGCCCGCCATCACTTCAAGACAGGTTACGGTAGAGAAACTAACGTTCACGCGATCGCCCCAGCGGGCGTTGATCGCCTGCTCCAGCGGCAGCAGCGTTTCGTGATCCTGACAGGTGAAGAAGACTTTACTGATGCCTTCCGGCTCCAGCAGACCCGGCTCGTAGAGCGAGTAATTGAACACCGCTTCTTTGAAGAAACGCATCTCTTCCGGGCGATGGCGGTTCATGAACCATTCGTCATCGCGATAGACGTTGGTCACGATATCCGGGTTGTTGTGCACTACGCCAAACAGGTCAGCGGCGATATCACGATCCAGGTTGTGAGAGAACACCAGGTTACCGTCGGTATCGTGTACTCGCGCACCGTTGGAGGTGATCATATAGGCTTTGATACCCAGATTATCGCGGATCTGGCCGACGTCGATGTAGTGACGACCGGTGGCGAAGACAAAGTGGATCCCCTTCTGAGTCAGGAGCTTCAGGGTTTCTTTGGTGTAGGGAGACAACATGTGATCGGGATTGAGCAGCGTGCCATCTAAATCAGACGCAACAACCTGGTACATAGGAAAATTTAACCTCTGGAGTAAAACATCATTAATCATGTCGAGAGAAAAAATCGACGATGGCATTGAGCGCGACCGAGCGCATATTGTCCTTTTCGAAAAGGATCTCATGGTACGCGCCTTCGATGACAAACGGTTTACCCCCTTCACAGGGATACCCCGCTTCGGCGCGAATTTCACAAAAACGTTCATGCATACGATTATCCACCACCCGCTCGTCCTCTGCCTGCAACAGCAAAACCGGAGTGGTGTCTTTTGCTGCCCCAGCGAGCACTTGCTCACCGGCCAGCATCCCTTCCCGCACCCAGTGCCAGGTTGGGCCGCCAACGCGCAGCTGCGGGTTGTCGGAATAAAAACGCAGATTTCGTCGATAGCGTTCTTTACTGTGCGTCAGCACGTTCATGCCATACGGCAGTGCCCGCCAGCGCCCGGTACCAATAGCATAACCCTCGCGGATCCGTTGATGCCCTTCCGCCCAGTCGAGCAAATGGCGCACCATCCAGTCCGGGAGGCGAATGATAATGCCGAACATCGGGGCGCTCAGCGCGATGGCATCGCACTGGGGCGCGTGGCGCTGTAAAAACAGCGTGGCAATCGCGCCGCCCATTGAATGCGCCAGAATGAAGCGTTTACGCCAGTGGCCTGGGGCCACTTCCTGGTGCCAGAACGCTGCCAGATCGTCCACGTAGTCGCTAAAGTTGACGACATGCCCGCGGTGAGTATCCGACAGCATTCGCCCGGAACGCCCCTGCCCGCGGTGGTCGATAATCAGCACATCAAAGCCGCTATGGAAGAGATCCCACGCGACTTCGGCATATTTCACGTAGCTTTCGATTCGCCCAGGGCAGACTACAACCACCCGGTCATTTCCCGGCGCGCAAAAACGGACAAAGCGCACCGCAACGTTATCCACTCCGGTGAATTCCGCTTCTTCTCGTTGCTGCCAGAAATCGTTCAGCGGCCCCATGGTGAATGCAGCAAACGCGTTTTCTCTTGTTTCCCAGTCATTTTGCTGACGAAACATCGGGTATCCACTCTCGCTTATCGACGTTTATCATTTTTGTTTCAGTCGATAGTACATCGCTGGAACAAAGCGTATTGTGGCATAAAAATAGTCAATCCGGGAGTTTCTCATGACCTTCGAATGGTGGTTCGCCTATCTGCTGACATCCGTCATTTTTAGTCTGTCACCAGGGTCGGGAGCCATTAACACCATGACGACCGCTCTTAACTACGGCTATCGCGGTGCAGCGGCGTCGATTGCCGGGTTGCAGACCGGCCTTAGCGTGCACATCCTGCTGGTCGGTGTGGGTCTGGGAACCCTGTTCTCACGCTCGGTGTTCGCCTTCGAAGTGTTGAAATGGGCCGGAGCCGCCTATCTTATCTGGCTCGGTATTCAGCAGTGGCGGGCGGCGGGTGCTATCGATTTAAATCAGCTGGCAAAAACGCAGTCTCGCCGCACGCTCTACCGCCGCGCGGTTTTCGTCAATCTGACTAATCCGAAGAGCATTGTGTTTCTTGCCGCACTTTTCCCGCAGTTTGTTATCCCGAATCAGCCCCAGGTTATGCAGTATGTGGTGCTCGGCGTGACGACCGTTGCGGTAGATATTATCGTGATGATTGGCTACGCGACGCTCGCCACGCGGATTGCGACCTGGATCAAGGGCCCTCGTCAAATGAAGGCCCTGAATAAAGCGTTTGGATCGCTGTTTATGCTGGTTGGCGCGCTGCTGGCCACAGCGCGACATGCTTAACGGGAGAGGATCAGGTGGATACCAAAGGCGGTGAACAACGTACCGGCGACGCCATCAATCCACTTCGCCATCAGCTGATAGCCACGGCGCATCGCTGGTAAAGCGAAGAGGCTTGCCACCACGGTGAACCAGGCGAAGGTTTCCACCACAATCATCAGGAAAATACCCCAGCGCTCGGCTCCGCCGATATCGTCACCAACAAACAGTGAGAACACCGAACCGAAATAGATAATCGCCTTCGGGTTTGCCAGATTGGTCAGCAGCCCTTTGATAAAACTCCGGCCACTCTGGGCAAGCTCAACCTGCGGGGCATCGGTAGTGGGTTTCTGCTTTTTCAGCGCCCCGCGCAGCATCTGGTAGCCCATCCAGCACAGGTACAGGCCGCCGCCCACCATAATGATGTTATGCAGCCATGCCATTTTTTCGAGGATTAGGTGCAGGCCCAGCAGCGCGACGCCTGCCCAGACCATCACGCCGGCGGTGATCCCCAGCACGCCCATCATGGCTTCTTTGCGGGAACGGCTCACTGCGGTTTGCGAAACGAAAAAGAAATCCGGCCCCGGGCTCATCAGCGCAATGATGTGCACTAACGCCACGGTCAGAAATAGCATCAACATAAATAACTCGCGGGGAAATAGTTCAGTGAGTCACCATACTGGCACTTTTTTGCCCGGCTGACTACTCTTCGTCGTCACCGTCAACATGCGAGCGGATAAGCGCCATAAACTCTTTACCAAAACGCTCCAGCTTGCGCATCCCGACCCCGTTAACGCTGAGCATGTCGCTCGCCGAAAGCGGCATCTGCTCGGCCATTTCGATAAGCGTTGCGTCGTTGAACACCACGTAAGGCGGAATGTTCTCTTCGTCGGCGATAGCTTTGCGCAGTTTACGCAGCTTGGCGAAGAGCTTGCGATCGTAGTTGCCCACCGCCGCTTTCTGCATCACGCGCGGCTTCAGAGCGATAATACGCGGTACCGCGAGCGCCAATGGGACATCGCCGCGCAGCACCGGCCTCGCGGCTTCGGTCAGCTGCAGAGCGGAATGGAGGGCAATGTTCTGCGTCGCGAAACCGAGATGGATCAGCTGACGGATAACGCTCACCCAGTGTTCGTGGCTTTTTTCACGCCCGATACCGTACACCGGTAGTTTGTCATGGCCCAGCTCGCGAATACGCTGATTGTTTGCCCCGCGCAGCACTTCCACCACGTACCCCATCCCGAAGCGTTGGTTGACGCGATAAATGGTCGACAGCGCCTTGCGCGCATCTTCCAGACCGTCGTACTGCTTTGGTGGATCAAGGCAGATATCGCAGTTGCCGCACGGCTCCTGGCGCCCCTCGCCAAAGTAGTTCAGCAACACCAGACGACGGCAGGTTTGCGCCTCCGCGAAAGCGCCCATCGCATTCAGTTTGTGACGTTCAATATCCAGCAGTTGCCCGGCAGGTTTCTCCTCCAGGCAGCGCCGCAGCCACGCCATATCGGCCGGATCGTAGAACAGCATCGCTTCTGCCGGCAGGCCGTCACGCCCGGCACGGCCGGTTTCCTGATAGTAAGATTCAATATTGCGCGGAATATCGAAGTGCACCACGAAGCGCACGTTGGGCTTGTTGATCCCCATCCCGAACGCCACGGTCGCCACAACAATTTGCAGGTCGTCGCGCTGGAATTTCTCCTGCACCTCGGCACGGATGTGATTTTCAAGCCCGGCATGGTAAGCCCCGGCGCTGATCCCACGGCTTTGCAGGCGGGCAGCGGTATCTTCCACTTTGGCGCGGCTGTTGCAGTAGATAATGCCCGATTTACCGCGCTGCTCCTGCACGTAGCGCATGAGCTGATCCAGCGGTTTAAACTTCTCCATCAGCATATAGCGGATGTTCGGGCGATCGAAGCTGCTTATCTGAATCAGCGGATCGTTGAGCCCCAACAGGCGGACAATATCCAGCCGGGTAGTGTCGTCTGCGGTGGCGGTCAGCGCCATAAACGGCAGCGCCGGGAAGCGCTGGCGTAGCTGGCCGAGTGCGGCATATTCCGGGCGGAAATCATGCCCCCACTGAGAAATACAGTGCGCCTCGTCCACCGCCAGCATCACCGGATTCCAGTGGCTGAGGTTATCGAGGAAGTTATCAAGCATCAGACGCTCGGGTGCAATGTACAGCAGACGAATTTTGCCTGTCCGACATCCGGCCATGACTTCCTGCTGCTGCTCACGGGTCTGAGTCGAGTTGAGGCACGCCGCAGCCACACCGTTGGCCAGTAGCTGATCGACCTGGTCTTTCATCAGCGAAATCAGCGGAGAAACCACTACCGTCAGGCCATCGAGCACCAGTGCTGGGATCTGGTAGCAAAGCGATTTACCGCCCCCGGTGGGCATGACCACCAGACAGTCGCGTCCTTCCAGCACGGTCTCAATAATGGTTTCCTGGCCCGGGCGGAACTGCTGGTAGCCGAAGGTCTCCTGTAAAACCTGCTTCGCCAGCGATTGTTGATTAAATACTTCCGCCTGTGCCACTGTGACCCCATTCCCCGAATTAAAAACAGGCGCTATTTTCATCGCCTACGCGCCAAACTGCAATGCTTTAGAACAGATCGTTTAGCATAACCCCAACGCCGACGCGCGTCTGGTTAAAGTTGTAATCGATAAGAGATTCACCGTAGCCGCTGTAAACCTGGGTATAAACGCGCACGTGTTTGGTCACCGGGTAACTCACGCCCAGCTCGGCGCCGCCGTAGCCGCTGTTCCAGTTGTACTGCCCCTGTGCACTCAGCACGGCATCACCCAGCTGATAGCCAATTTTGAGGCGGTAGTAGCCCATATATTTGGTGATGTCCGGATTATCGGTGGTATTGCCGATAACCATCCAGGGTTTCACTTCCACCAGCCAGTTGCCGTTTTGCGCCATCAGGCGGGTATAGAGTCGATTCCAGCTGCGCGAGGTCGGGTCGGCGCGGCCGTTTGAATCATGGTTATAACCAAACTCCACGTCACGTAGCGTCCACCCGGCAAACTGGTAGTCGGTGGCAAAACCGAGAAACAGCTGCGGCTCGTAGTTGGTTTCACGAAACGGTGCCGATTCTTTGCTGTTAGATAGCTGCCACCAGGATTTTTGGGTATAAGAGGCGCCCAGCACCGAGTTGTCTCCCAGAATGCCGCGCCACAGCGGGAACGCCAGGCTCAGCTGGAATTTCACCTCATCTTTACGCGCATGCTCCGCCCAGTCATAGCTGCGGATGGCCTCTTTATTGAGATCGCTGGTCCAGGTGTAAATCACGTAATTGCTTTCGTAGGGGTAGAGCACGAAAGGGTTGTCGTGCTCCTGAAGCATGTTCGCAATGATGCTGCCGCGCACGGCTGGAGTGTCTTTGACCGTGTTCATGGTGGCTTCCTGCGCCAGCGCCGTCAGCGGCAGTCCGGCAAGAGCAAACCACCATCCCAGAGTTTTCCTCATCAGTATTGTTCTCCTGAACTTAAGATTTTTATCACTATTTTTATTCTGGTTTCATTCTACATCGTTACGCCCTGCTTTCCTGCCCGTCGGTTCTTAAAGTGGAAAACAACAATACATAAGCATAAAATCAACATTTCATTAACCAACGGAAGGCTTGTTATGTCTGCTGAATTAACCGCGGAAGCGGCGTTAAAGATGGTGGGAGAAATTTTCGTCTATCACATGCCCTTCAACCGCGCGCTGGGGCTGGAGCTTGCCCGCTACGAAAAAGAGTACGCCGAGCTCTGCTTTAACAACCAGCCGATGATGGTCGGCAACTGGGCACAGAGCATTTTGCACGGCGGAGTTATAGCGTCAGTGCTGGATGTTGCTGCAGGGCTGGTATGTGTTGGCAGCACGCTGACGCGCCATGACACCATTAACGAGGATGAGCTGCGCCAGCGCCTGTCGCGCATGGGGACTATCGATCTGCGCGTCGATTATCTGCGCCCTGGCCGCGGTAACCGCTTTACCGCCACCAGCAGCCTGCTGCGCGCCGGGAATAAAGTGGCCGTTGCCCGTGTTGAGCTGCACAACGAAGAACAGCTCTATATTGCCAGCGCTACGGCAACGTATATGGTGGGTTGAATCGTCATTATCGAGTAAAATCCCTTCACATTTTTGCAAGGAATTTAACCGATGGATGCTAAACAAACGCGGCTGGGTGTGTTACTCGCACTCGCCGCTTATTTTATTTGGGGTATCGCACCGGCGTACTTCAAGCTGATTTACTACGTTCCCGCCGACGAAATCCTCACCCATCGTGTGATCTGGTCATTTTTCTTTATGGTGGCGCTGATGAGCATCAGCCGCCAGTGGCCGCGGGTGAAGGTCCTGCTGCAAACGCCAAAGAAAATATTCATGCTGGCGCTCTCCGCGGTGCTGATTGGCGGAAACTGGCTGCTTTTCATCTGGGCGGTGAATAACCACCATATGCTCGAAGCGAGCCTTGGCTACTTTATTAACCCGCTGGTGAATATTTTGCTCGGGATGATTTTCCTAGGCGAACGCTTCCGCCGCATGCAGTGGTTAGCGGTGATCCTGGCGGCGTGCGGGGTGCTGGTTCAGCTGTGGACTTTTGGTTCTCTGCCGCTCATCGCCCTGGGGCTGGCCTTCAGCTTCGCCTTCTACGGCCTGGTACGCAAAAAAATCGCCGTGGATGCACAAACCGGAATGCTATTCGAAACCCTGTGGCTGCTGCCAGTTGCTGCTATTTATCTGTTTGGTATCGCCGATAGCAGCACCAGCCATATGGGGCAAAACCCGCTGTCGCTGAATCTGCTGCTGGTTGCCGCAGGCGTGGTGACGACGATCCCGCTGCTGTGCTTTACCGGTGCGGCCACTCGTCTGCGCCTTTCGACGCTGGGATTCTTCCAGTACATTGGCCCTACGCTGATGTTCCTGCTGGCGGTGACGTTTTACGGCGAAGTGCCGGGGGCAGACAAGATGCTGACCTTCGCGTTTATCTGGGTCGCGCTGGCGATTTTCGTGATGGATGCGGTGTATACGTTACGCAGGACGCGTAAAGGGCTGTAGCGTTATCAGGCCTGCAGAATATGTAGGCCTGATAAGCCGTCACTCAGAGCCAGTTACGGCGTTTGAAGTAGAGATATGGCGCAAGCCCGGCGAGGATCATAAAAATAATCGCGCCGGGATAACCAAAGCTCCAGCGCAGCTCCGGCATAAACTCAAAGTTCATCCCATAGCTTGAGGCCACCAGCGTCGGCGGCAGAAACACCACGGATACCACCGAGAAGATCTTGATGATGCGGTTCTGCTCGATGTTGATGAAGCCCATCGCCGCCTGCATCAGGAAGTTCACTTTCTGGAACAGGGATTCGTTGTGCGGCAGCAGGGATTCGATATCGCGCAGGATCTCACGAGCCTGCTCCAGCTGACCCGCCGGCAGACGCGCTTTACGCACCAGGAAGTTCAGTGCGCGTTGGGTATCCATCAGACACAAACGAACCTTCCAGCCGATATCTTCCTGCTCTGCCAGCGTCGAGAGCGCATCGTCATACTCGTCGCCCTGCTGGCCTTCCATAATAACGCGGCTCAGTTTTTCCAGATCGCTGTAAATGTTTTCGATCTCATCCGCCAGCTGTTCAATTTTGGTTTCGAACAGATCCAGCAGCAGCTCATAGGCGTTGCCGTCCACCATCTCCTGGTTACGGGAGCGCATACGGTAGAGCCGAAACGCCGGCAGTTCGCGTTCACGCAGGGTGAACAGACGTCCTTCACGAATGGTAAATGCCACGGTGGAGTTACCGGCGTGGTCTTCAGCATCTTCAAAAAAGAAAAATGAGTGAATGTGCAGACCGTCTTCGTCTTCAAAGAATCGCGCGGAGGCCTCGATGTCTTCCAGTTCAGGACGGGTAGCCAGGTTCTGGCCCAATTCCGTTTGCACACGGCTTCGCTCTTCGTCGTCTGGCTCGACGAGGTCAACCCACACTGAACTTGCCAGGTGTTTGATCTCTTCCGCTTCAAGACGCGTTAAGCGATTGTTTTCCAGTTGAAATGCGCTCAGCATGACCGGGACTCCCAATGCAAAAAATTATCGGACAGTTCGGTGGGCACACAGAAACAAATGGGGTTTCAGACCATTAAGCCTGACTCAGCGCGACGGGAGTAATTCAGGTCGCTGACAACCGCTAAGGCTATCAGCATTCGAGGATAGCCTTAGGAGTTGTTCCTGGTTGACAGGAAATTGAGCCAGCATCTACTGGGTGTGTCCAAGGCGAATGTCCTCTTAGCGTAATCGTGCGCGCATGTTACGCCAGCACTAATGCAGCGTCAACATGCAACGAAACGCCAGCAGGTATAAATTCCCCTCTGGCTTATAAGGCTAGCAGATTATTACAAAATAATGATATTTTTCTGAAAGTTACACGGTTTCGAGGCGGGCATAGGCTGCCACCAGCCATTTGATACCCTGCCCCTGGAACGCCACCTGCAAACGGCTGTGTTCGCCGCTGCCTTCCAGATTCACGATGGTACCTTCACCGAATTTCGAGTGGCGCACGCGCTGGCCGAGCTTGTAGCCGGTATCGTTCTCCGACATCGGTGTACCCATGCGCTGATGGCTGACCGGACGGCTCACCGTCGCGCGCAGGCGTACCTCTTCCACGCAGGCTTCCGGCAGCTCGCCGATAAACCGTGACGGCCGATGATAGACCTCTTTACCGTACAGGCGGCGCGTTTCCGCGTAGGTCAGCGTCAGCTTCTCCATCGCACGGGTGACGCCGACGTAGGCCAGACGACGTTCTTCTTCCAGACGCCCGCCTTCATCGAGCGACATCTGGCTCGGGAACATCCCCTCTTCCATTCCGACGATAAACACCTGCGGGAATTCCAGCCCTTTTGCCGAGTGCAGCGTCATCAGCTGTACCGCGTCCTGCCAGGTATCGGCCTGCCCTTCACCCGCCTCAAGCGCGGCATGAGAGAGAAACGCCTGCAGCGGCAGCAGATCTTCATCTTCGTCGTTATAGCTGAACTGGCGCGTTGCCGTCACCAGCTCCTCTAAGTTTTCGATTCGGGTCTGGCCCTTCTCGCCTTTTTCCTGCTCATACATTGTGCGCAGGCCGGAGTCTTTAATCACCCGGTCAGTCTGCACGTGCAGAGGCATATCGGCAGTTTCATGCGCCAGCGCATCAATCAGTTCCATAAACCGCTGGAGCGCACTGGCGGCGCGGCCTGCAAGCGCTTTCTCCTGCAGTAACTCGCGGCATGCCTGCCACAGGGTAAGCTGGCGGTCACGGGAAGTCTGGCGCACTACGTCAAGGGTACGATCGCCGATCCCACGAGTTGGCGTATTCACCACGCGCTCAAAAGCGGCATCGTCATTGCGATTTGCAATCAGGCGCAGGTAAGAGAGGGCGTCTTTGATTTCCTGGCGTTCGAAGAAGCGCATTCCGCCATAAATACGGTATGGCATGCTCGCCTGTAACAACGCCTCTTCCAGCACGCGCGACTGGGCGTTGCTGCGATAAAGAATGGCGCATTTTTCCAGCGCTCCGCCGTTGTCCTGCCAGGTTTTAATCCGGTTCACCACGAAGCGGGCTTCGTCGAGTTCGTTGAAGGCGCAGTAAAGCGAGATAGGTTCACCGTCGACACCGTCGGTCCACAGTTTTTTCCCCAGCCGCCCGTTGTTGTTTTCAATCAGGGCGTTAGCCGCGCTCAGGATGTTGCTGGTTGAACGGTAGTTCTGTTCGAGACGAATAGTTTCCGCGCCCGGGAAATCGTTCAGGAAGCGCTGGATGTTCTCCACCTGCGCACCACGCCAGCCGTAGATCGACTGGTCATCGTCACCAACGATCATCACTTTGCCGCTGTCACCCGCCAGCAGGCGGATCCAGGCGTACTGAATGTTGTTGGTATCCTGGAATTCGTCGACGAGAATGTTGGTAAAACGCTCGCGGTAGTGCTGAAGAATATGCGGTTTATTGAGCCACAGTTCGTGCGCGCGCAGCAGCAGTTCGGCAAAATCCACCAGCCCTGCGCGATCGCAGGCTTCCTGGTAGGCCTGATAAACCTTCTGCCAGGTCTGTTCGACCGGATTACCGTAGCTCTGAATATGATGCGGACGCAGTCCTTCGTCCTTCTGGCTGTTGATGTACCACATCGCCTGACGCGGTGGCCACTGCTTCTCATCCAGGTTCATCGCCTTGATGAGGCGTTTCAGCAGACGCAGCTGGTCTTCGCTGTCGAGGATCTGGAAATCCTGCGGCAAATTCGCATCCAGATGGTGCGCACGCAGCAGACGATGCGCCAGACCATGGAAGGTCCCCACCCACATTCCGCCCTGGGAAGTGCCCATCAACTGAGAGATACGATGGCGCATTTCCGCCGCCGCTTTGTTGGTAAAGGTCACCGCCATAATGGAGTACGGCGAGCAGTTTTCTACGCTCAGCAACCAGGCGATACGGTGCACCAGCACACGTGTTTTACCGCTGCCCGCCCCGGCGAGGACCAACATATTGGTGCGCGACGCCGCCACGGCTTCACGCTGTTTGTCATTGAGGCTGTCGAGCAGGTAAGAAACGTCCATTGGCACCGCCGGAGAATATCGGGGCTCAGAGAACCCCTGGAAATTTATACAGAGTTACTGGTGATTATATCAGCGTGGTGAGGGATGCCAACCGGGAAATTTCCACGTGCGGCAGCAGACGGCTATCATGAATTTCCATCAACGACCCTTCTCGCAGGTTGATCCAGCAGGCCTGCATCCCGCAGCGGACGGCACCGGCGACGTCGGTGGTGAGGTCATCACCGACGTGCAGAATTTGCTCGATCGGGACTTCCAGTCGTTCCGCCGCCAGATGATACATGTCGGAGAAAGGTTTGGAGCGCCCGTCCGGGCCTGCGCGCAGCACAAAGCGGAAGTAGTCATTGAGACCAAACAGCTCCGGCTGAGCGTTACCGTTAGTGATCGCTACCAGCGGCCATTTTTTCGCAAGCCTGGTGAGCGTGTCATGGGTTTCTTCTGGCACATCAATCCGGCTACGCCATTGGGCAAAATGCAGCATCGCCGCATGCGCGCCAATGCTGGCTTCTGACGGGCTTAATCCCGCGCTGAGCATCGCTTGCTCTACTGCCCGACGTCGCCATTCGGTCACGTCGTGGTAAATTTCCGGCTCGGCCCGGCGCAGCGCCTGGCGTACTTGCAGGAAGTCATTGCTCTCAAAACCCTTCATCGCCGGATGATAGTTCTGCACAAACGCCAGCGACTCTTGTTCCGTGGTGCGGATCACCTGATAGTTATCGTAAAGGGTATCGTCCAGGTCAAACGTCAAAGCCGAAATCTGACCTAATGGGCGGTAAAAACGCATTATTTCCCCCGTTTGGCGCGTGGATGCGCCGCGTCGTACACCGAGGCAAGGTGTTGAAAATCAAGATGGGTATAGATTTGGGTCGTCGACAGGTTAGCATGCCCCAGCAGCTCCTGAACCCCACGCAGATCGCCGCTCGACTCCAGCATATGGGTGGCGAACGAGTGCCGCAATTTATGAGGGTGAACGTGGCTGTTCAGGCCTTGCCTGATGCCCCACTCGGCAAAACGCTTCTGGACGTTTCTCGCCGAGATGCGTTTGCCAAGCTTCGACAAAAACAGCGCTTCGTCATCGCCGCCGAACAGTCCGCGCAGATCGAGCCAGTGCTCAATCCACACCACCGCATTCCGCCCGATGGGTAAACGCCGCTCTTTGCTGCCCTTCCCCATCACCCACACTTCACCGGTCGACAGGTCCAGGTTTTTGATATCGAGGTTAACCAGTTCAGACAGACGCAGCCCGGCCCCGTACATCACTTCCAGCATCGCGCGGTCGCGGACGGCTAACGGATCGTTAAGGTCGATATCCAGCAGGCGGTTGACGTCATCAACGTCGATATTCTTAGGGAGATGGCGCGGTGTTTTCGGGGCAGAAACCGCTTTGGCAGGATTCGCCGACAGCTCCCCCTGGCTTACCAGCCAGTCGAAGAAACTACGCAGGGCGGAAAGCCGCAGCGCAAGACTCGCCGGGCCAAGGCCCTTACGGCGACTGCGGGTTGCAAAGCTACGCACCGTTGCAGCATCACATTGTTGCCAGCTTTTTACGCCGGTTTCCCCGGCAAGCGTAATGACGGCATCAAGCTGACGCTGATAGTTCAGCAGCGTGACCGGGCTGAGCTGACGCTCAACGCCGAGATAACGCAAAAAGCGTGTTACCGGCTCGTGCAGCGGAGAATCGGTCATACGCGTTCAATCCAGCGCTCCAGTAGCCCCGGCATCATCAGCGCGATTTCCTGCAGCAGATGCGTGCCTTGTCCCTGCTGGTAGTGATGCGCGTCGCGGCTGGTGAAAAGGATAATCCCCAAATCGCCATCGCTACCCATCATCGACATTGCCACAGAGCCGATCGCTTTCGCTTCTGGCAGGACCAGCAGCAGCTCAGGGCCGTTCAGCGAGCCGAGATAGTGCCGCTCATGTCCCAGTCGCTGAATACGCAGCGGTTCGAACGCCTGGCGCGAAAGCGCAAGACGGGTGGCGCTGGAAGGCGCACCAATCCGCCAGCGATCAGGGAACAGACGCAGTGTGGCACCGGCTAACCCCAACTCCCGCGCCCAGCGATGGAAGCGATTAAGGAGATCGTCGAGGCTTTCAGCCGCGGCCAGCCGGGTTTGCAGATGCAGCAGGCGATAGAACAAACTTTCGTTCTCCGTCGCCTGTTCCATCAGCATCGACATATTCTCTTCGAGCGCGTTGATGTGATTCCGCGCCCGCGCCATATGCCACTCCACCAGCGAGATGGTCCCGCGCACCGGATGAGGTACCCGCATCTGCTCCACCCAGCGGGCGTTGCGGATAAAAAACTCAGGATGTTGCAACAGGTACTCCACCACGGCGCGATCGTTAAGCGTTGCGATTTCGTCCTGCTGTTCTTCCCCGACTTGTTTCATAAGTGAATAAACCCGTCGTAGACATGTGCCGCCGGGCCAGTCATAAACAACGGTTGACCCGGACCTTTCCAGGCGATATCTAATCGCCCGCCTGGTAATTCCACGCGTACTTCTTCTGCCAGCAACCCCTGCTGAATACCAACAGCAACGGCCGCGCAGGCACCGCTGCCGCAGGCCTGAGTTTCCCCTGCGCCACGTTCATAGACGCGCAGACGAATATGGTCGCGTTTGACGACCTGCATAAATCCGATATTGGCCCGTTCCGGGAAACGCTCGTGGCTTTCCAGCACCGGACCCAACGTTTCGACGGCCGCCGTTTCGACGTCATCAACCTGAATCACACAGTGCGGGTTGCCCATCGACACCACGCCGCACATGATGGTCTGTTCCGCAGCGCGCATGATATAGGTCTTTTCCGCTTTGTTAGCGCGGAATGGCACCTGAGAGGGCTCAAAGTTCGGCTCGCCCATGTTGACACGCACCAGGTCATCGTCGGTAACGCTCAGCACCATGCGACCATTCGCGGTACTGACCCGAATATCACGTTTGTTGGTCAGGCCCTTCAGGCGAACGAAACGCGCAAAGCAGCGCGCCCCGTTACCACACTGGGAAACTTCGCTGCCATCAGCATTAAAAATGCGGTAGTGAAAATCAAGCTCCGGATCGTACGGGGGTTCCACGATCAGCAGTTGATCGAAACCCACGCCAAGGTGCCTGTCCGACAGCCGTCGGATAAGCTCCGGAGAAAAGAACACATTCTGCGTCACCGCATCAACGACCATAAAGTCGTTGCCCAGGCCATGCATTTTAGAGAACTGCATCATTCACCCCACTCACGCAGAAACCGCCTGGAACCGTCAGAGATTGACCTGAGTCGGCCCACCATCAACACCGCGATCGTTACGATCCGGCGAGGTACTCTGAGTTTTGCTGTCGACCGGTTTGGTCGGCGGCGGCGCGGTTTTATCTGCCGGCGGGAAATAGAGAGGCCCCTTCAGGCCGCAGCCGGTCAGGCTGAACATCGTCAGTAATACGGCGAGCGTTCGGTACACGTTTTTCATTCTTAAAGTGCCTGTTGTTCAAACTTTCTGTTTTCTATCATCGCAGGAGAAGACGTAAAAGCAAGCGTTTAGCGCCCGACTGCAACGCATTATGTTTCACGGTATACTGCCGCATCACTAAAAAATGGGAAACGACAATGAACGACAGTGAATTTCATCGCCTGGCAGATACCCTGTGGCTCACCATTGAAGAGCGTCTCGACGACTGGGACGGCGACAGCGATATCGACTGCGAAATTAACGGCGGCGTGCTAACGCTCTCCTTCGAAAACGGTAGCAAAATTATCATCAACCGTCAGGAGCCGCTGCATCAGGTATGGCTCGCAACTAAACAGGGCGGCTACCACTTTTCTCTGCAAGGAGATGAGTGGATCTGCGATCGCAGCGGCGAAGAGTTCTGGAGTTTACTGGAGAAAGCGGCGACTGCGCAGGCAGGTGAGGACGTAAGTTTCCGCTAACAGCATTGCCCGGTAGCGCTAAACGCTTGCCGGGTTTGCGATGGCTCAGGAGAAATACTGCTGCAGCAGCGGCGCCGCGTTTTCCTGGCTCTCGGCGGTAACCGGCCCCACCGTCTGGGTGCGGAACGGGATAACCTGCGCGCGCCCGTCGACCTTCACAATCTGGTAGAACTGCGGCAGGTTGAAGTTGATGAAGCTGGAGCCGTAGGTAAAACGATCGTGCGACGACGAGTAGAAGCGGCTGACGTCACGCACCAGCTCCTCTTTACTGCCTTCGCAGTGGTGATACACCTCTACCCGGTTAGTCTCATCAAGAATGTAAATGTTGAAGCCGTTGTCATCACTGGTGTCTTCAAAGAAGAACTGGATGATCCCTTCACTGGCAAAACCATCGACCACTGACGGCAGTTTGACGTGGTTGGTCTCAACCTGTACCGACAGACCGTGCAGCTTGTTATGAGAAATAGCACCGTAAAACTCGATGGCGTTTTCCAGCTTCTGCACCGACACGTTCAGGCGCTCGAAGAACAGGCCCCAGGTCTGGCCCGACACGCGCAGCGCTTTAAAGCGCCCGGTTTCCTGACGAGTGCTGGAGAGACGCAGCTCAACGCATTCTGACACCAGCTGCTGTACGCGGGTACGGATCAGGCCGCGCAGGTGCTGGCTGTAGCAGAACACCTCAACGCTGTCCGGCGGTGCGGCATCCTGGTGCATTTTGCCGAGAATCGTTTTCAGTGCTTCGATCATCGCCTGTTCGCCGTTGAAGTGCAGCGTACGCACTTCGTTCCACGAGTTTCGGTACAGCAGATCGACGCTGCCTATCAGACAGTTTTGCTCTTCACCAAAGCTGAAGACGTCCAGCTTACGGAAATCGAAATGTACCACCTGGTTGCGGAACGCGGCCGTGGGGTCATATTCGAGGTTAACGATGATCGCCAGATGGCGGATTTCGCAAGGGCTGTAGAGCGCTTTTGGCGTGGGCGCCGGCAGACGCAGCGGGAAGTGGTGCGATACGTCGGCCACCATCTCCTGCAGTTTTGCCAGGTCAACGATGCCGTTGCCCTTAATAAACAGACGGGTACGTGAGGTCAGCAGGCCGTTAAACCAGGCCCAGGCCACCAGCTTATTAAGATAACGGTTATATTCCAGCGGCTGATGACTGACGATCGACTCCATATTCGGCGCACGATTATAGAGATACCAACCGGTACGGTTGGCTCTGCCCGGCGGCACGTGGATGAACGTCAGGTTCGGCTCGGAAAGATCCGGCGAAATTTGCGGGTTCACGAGCGTCACTTTACCCGGCAGCGCTTCGAAAGCGGCATACAGTTTACGGGTCAGTACACCGATATCCTGCGGGCTTGCAGAAACGCTGAGGTTGTTACGGCGCGCGAAGCGGATCAGGTTACGGTAGCTCTGCATCATCGCATCGAGCAGCTCGTTGTGCGCGTTTCGTACTTCGTCAATCTTCCAGTTAGCACGGTTGTCGAGCATCGTCAGGCGGGCGTCGTCCCAGCCCCACTCTTGCACCAGCTGGCTCAGCACTTCACGTCGCCAGCCCACGCAGGCGCGTTCGCGGCTCAGTTTTTCGCAGACTTTGAGGTAGAAACAGCGGCGAACCAGGTCGAGACGGGTTTCGTCTTCGATAGCCTTCAGATACTCAGTGACGCGCTCCAGCATCATGCAGTACGGATCGAGACCAAAGGAGATAATCTCGCCGTCGTGCAGGCGCTGTTTAATGTCTTTCGCCAGCAGGCGGGTATTGGGGTATTCCCAGGAATAGGCTTCCAGCAGCAGCGTTTTCAACACTGCTTTATACGGGGAATCAATACTTTTGTAGAGCTGCCACAGGCTTGCGCCGAAGTACTCTTCCGCCGACAGCGAGCTCATACCGCCGAGATCGAGCCATTCGTTCGGCGTCAGTACGCCCTGGGCGTACAGCGTCATCACGTAGTCGTCGTAATGTTCTTCTTCCGCGCACGGCACCATATTCCACAGAATACGTTTCCCGGCGAGGCGCACCGCGGTGCGATAAAATTCGTCGAGCAGCAAAATGTGCTGCGTTGAACCACAGTCTTCACCACCAAGGCTGCCGCTTTCATTATGGCGGAAGCGGTTTTCGTCAATCAGGAAGAAACTCACTTCAACGCCGAGGGATGCCGCCCAGCTCTCAAGCAGGCTGCATTTACGCTGCAGAAGTTGGCGCTCTTCGTTATCGAGCCAGGCCTGGTGGCAGACCCAGATATCGAGGTCAGACGAACAGCTCTGCCCCACCGAAGAGGTACTGCCCATGGTGTAGACACCGGTGATAGGCAATTCACCCTGCGGCGTGTCCTGACGCGGCATACCGCGGTGCAGTTCGAGTTCGTCTAAGTAGTGGCGTTGGGTTTCATCAGGCGTGTAAAGGCAAATGCCACAGGGAACGTTACCGTCGAGGTAACCCGGCATCAGCGGATGATGATAGTGTAACAATGTCGGCAGTAGACTGTAGACCTGCTGGAAAGCAGGGCCCATGGCAGCAAGCGCGCGATCCACACGCAATTGATTGATGGCATCCAGTCTCTGTTTAAGTGTCTCAATATAGAGGTACAAGACATTTCGCCTGATGTTCAAACCCGGCGTATCAGAAAGCGGGTAAACCGCGGGGGATACGGAGGGTTACAGTAAGTCAAAAAACAACCGTTACCGTTTGTCGTCGTTTTCGTTGTTGTCGCATTGACGAACAAATGGTCTAAAACGTGATCAATTTAACACCTTGCCGGTTGACCGTAAAGAAAGATGCGCTACATACAAGTGTAGCACTGAATAAAACGCGTAAACTCCGCAATACGGTCCGGCGAGTTGTGTCATCCGCAGTGCAATGACGCGACACGTCCGCTTCCCTCTATCCGCAAAAACCGTGAAAACTGACATCCTTAAGGCAACAATGTTAGGATGAACAGTGGACGATAATGACGGTAACAAGCATGTTAGACAAAGTTTTGAGAATTGCCACACGTCAAAGCCCTCTTGCGCTCTGGCAGGCACATTATGTTAAAGACAGCCTGATGGCCTGTCATCCCGGTCTGCAGGTAGAACTGGTGCCGCTTATCACGCGCGGCGACGTCATCCTCGACACGCCGCTGGCCAAGGTGGGCGGTAAAGGGCTTTTTGTCAAAGAGTTAGAGCTGGCGTTGCTTGAGAACCGGGCCGATATCGCCGTCCACTCGATGAAAGATGTGCCGGTTGATTTCCCGGAAGGGCTCGGTCTGGTGACGATTTGCGAGCGTGAAGATCCACGTGACGCTTTTGTCTCTAACCGCTTTGCCTCGCTCGACGACCTGCCCGCCGGCAGCGTCGTCGGCACGTCAAGTTTACGCCGCCAGTGCCAGCTGGCCGCCCAGCGCCCGGACCTGATTATCCGTTCTTTGCGCGGCAACGTCGGCACGCGCCTCAGCAAACTGGATAACAACGACTACGATGCAATTATCCTCGCGGTCGCCGGGCTAAAACGCCTCGGCCTTGAATCACGTGTGCGGATGGCGCTGTCGCCGGAACAATCGCTCCCGGCCGTGGGCCAGGGCGCGGTGGGGATTGAGTGCCGCCTTGACGACGAACAGACCCGCGCTCTGCTGGCACCGCTGAATCATCACGACACCGCCGTTCGCGTTGCCGCTGAACGCGCAATGAATATGCGCCTCGAGGGTGGTTGCCAGGTGCCTATTGGCAGCTATGCTGAACTGAACAACGGCGAACTCTGGCTGCGTGCGCTGGTCGGTGCACCCGACGGTTCACAAACTATTCGCGGCGAGCGTCGCGGCAAACCCGAAACTGCCGAACAAATGGGCATTTCTCTGGCAGATGAATTACTGGATAACGGTGCGCGCAGCATTCTGGCTGCGGTTTACGACGGAGAGTCCCCGGCATGAGTATACTGGTCACCCGCCCGTCTCCTCAGGGAGAAGATTTAGTGAGCCGCCTGCGCACACTGGGGCGAGTGGCCTGGAGCTTTCCTCTCATCGAATTTACCCCCGGACGGGAGCTGGCATCGCTTCCGGCCCGGCTTGCCGCTCTCACCGATACCGATCTCGTTTTTGCCCTCTCACAACATGCGGTCACTTTTGCCAGCGCTGAGCTCAACAAGCACCAGTCCAGCTGGCCGCTTACACCGCACTACTTTGCCATCGGTCGAACGACGGCCCTGGCGCTGCACAAAGAGAGTGGCGCTGAGATTCGTTATCCTCAGGATCGGGAAATCAGTGAAGTCTTGCTACAATTACCTGAATTACAAAACGTTGCTGGCAATAAAGCGCTGATTTTGCGCGGTAACGGCGGCCGCGAGCTTATCGGCGAAACGCTGACGGCACGCGGTGCTGAAGTGACTTTTTGTGAATGTTATCAACGAACAGCGATACACTACGACGGTGCGGAAGAGGCCCTGCGCTGGCACTCCCGCGGCGTGACCACGCTGGTCATCACCAGCGGAGAAATGTTACAACAGATTTGGTCGCTAACCCCGCCGTGGTATCGCGAAAACTGGCTACTCCGCTGTCGGCTTTGGGTTGTCAGCGAACGCCTGGCGCGCCTCGCCAAAGAATTAGGCTGGCATGACGTTCAGGTCGCTGATAGCGCCGACAACGATGCGCTGCTGCGCGCGTTACAATAACTCTCAAAACTGGAAGCCATAATGACGGAACAAAAAAATTCCTCCGCCGTGGTTGAAGAGACCAGGGAGGCCGTGGACACCGCGCCACAGCCAGAAAAAGTCGAACAGCCATCTAAAACCGCAAAGGAAGGCAACGGCAATAAAACCAGCCTGGTGCTGAGCGCTGTCGCTATCGCCATTGCGCTGGCCGCAGGCGTGGGCCTTTACGGTTGGGGAAAACAGCAGGCGGCGTCACAAACGACGGCCAACGATACGCTGGCAAACCAGGTGATTGCGCTGCAAAAGGCGCAGGAAACGCAAAAGAGCGAGCTGGATGGCATCATCAAACAGCAGGCCGATCGGCTGACTGACGCGGCACGTCAGCAGGAAGCGATGGCAAAACAGCTCGACGAACTGCAGCAGAAAGTGATGACTATCTCCGGGAGCGACGCCAAAACCTGGCTGCTGGCTCAGGCCGATTTCCTGGTTAAACTGGCGGGGCGCAAGCTCTGGAGCGATCAGGACGTTACCACCGCTGCGGCGCTGCTGAAAAGCGCCGACGCCAGCCTCGCCGACATGAATGATCCAAGTCTTATCACCGCGCGTCGTGCCATTACCGACGATATCGCCAGCCTGTCCGGCGTGGCGCAGGTCGATTACGACGGCATCATCCTGAAAGTTAACCAACTGGCGAATCAGATAGATAATCTGCGTCTTGCGGATAACAATGATGACTCTTCCCCGATGGATGACGATGGCACAGAGCTCTCCAGCTCGCTCGGCGAGTGGCGGGTGAACCTGCAGAAGAGCTGGCAGAACTTTATGGACAGCTTTATCACTATTCGCCGTCGTGATGAGACCGCCGTACCGCTGCTGGCGCCGAATCAGGATATCTATCTGCGCGAGAACATCCGTTCTCGTCTGCTGGTTGCCGCACAGGCAGTGCCGCGCCATCAGGAAGAGACTTACAAGCAGGCGCTGGATAACGTCTCTACCTGGGTGCGGGCGTACTACGACACCGAAGACGCTACCACCAAGGCCTTCCTGGAAGAGATCGACAGACTCAGCCAGCAAAGCATTACCATGAACGTGCCGGAGACGCTGCAAAGTCAGGCGATCATGGAAAAACTGATGCAGACCCGCGTGCGTAACCTGCTGGCACAGCCGTCAGCACCGGCTAGCGCGGTTCCGCAGGCTGAAGCACCGGCCGCCGCCGCGCCGCAGGGAGAATAATTATGTTGAAAGTATTATTACTCTTTGCACTGCTGATTGCCGGGATCGTACTTGGCCCGATGCTGGCGGGCCATCAGGGTTACGTTCTTATCCAGACGGATACCTACAACATTGAAACCAGCGTCACCGGTTTAGTGATAATCCTGATCCTGACCATGGTGGTGCTGTTCGCTATCGAGTGGATCCTGCGCCGCCTTTTCCGCACCGGGGCGCACACCCGCGGCTGGTTCGTTGGCCGTAAGCGTCGCCGTGCCCGTAAACAAACCGAGCAGGCGCTGCTGAAGCTGGCAGAAGGTGATTATCAGCAGGTTGAGAAGCTGATGAGTAAGAACGCCGATCACGCCGAACAGCCGGTAGTGAACTATCTGTTGGCCGCCGAAGCGGCCCAGCAGCGCGGCGATGAAGCCCGGGCGAATCAGCATCTCGAGCGTGCGGCAGAGCTTGCCGGCAACGACATCATTCCTGTTGAAATTGCCCGCGTACGTCTGCAGCTTGCCCGCCAGGAAAATCACGCCGCGCGTCATGGCGTGGATAAACTGCTGGAAATTACCCCACGCCATCCTGAAGTACTGCGTCTGGCCGAGCAGGCTTATATTCGCACCGGGGCATGGACCTCGCTGCTGGATATCATTCCATCTATGGCGAAAGCCAACGTCGGTGATGAAGAGCATCGTCAGGCGCTTGAGCAGCAGGCATGGATTGGGATCATGGATCAGGCTCGCGCCGACCAGGGTAGCGAAGGTCTGCGCAACTGGTGGAAGAACCAGAGCCGTAAAACCCGCCAGCAGGTGGCGCTACAGGTCGCCATGGCCGAGCACCTCATCGAATGTGATGACCATGACACCGCGCAGCAGATAATCATCGATGGGCTGAAACGCCAGTATGATGACCGCCTGGTCGCGCTTATTCCGCGTCTGAAGACCAACAACCCGGAACAGCTGGAGAAAGTGCTGCGTCAGCAGATCAAAGCGGTAGGCGATCGCCCGCTGCTGTGGAGCACGCTGGGACAATCGTTAATGAAGCACGGTGAGTGGCAGGAAGCGAGCATCGCATTCCGCGCGGCGCTGAAGCAGCGCCCGGATGCCTATGACTACGCCTGGCTTGCCGACACTCTCGATCGTTTACATCAACCAGAAGAAGCGGCCCTGATGCGTCGCGACGGTTTGATGTTAACCCTGCAGAACAACCCGCAGTAATCCTCCCCGTCACCCATAAAAAAACGCCTGCACAACTGTGCAGGCGTTAAAACAGGTCTGTTTGACAACATAAATGGGTGCTTCACTCAACGTTGTGTCCATGGTGTTTGATGAGGCCGAAGCGACATCTGTCTGTGGACGATAAGCACCGTAAACGGCTCTGCGTCATTCCTGAGTTTATGAGGCACTAAGGCGAACATAAGAGGTGGAATGAGCATCTACACGCATATTATTGCACACGCCGTGCCAGATTTGCATCCCCAGAATGCGGGGGTTCACAACCTTTAAGAATTGATGAGATGTCGCTGAACAGCGACGTTAATCGGCTGTTTTTAAAGAATGAATGGAAATCAGAGAATTGCGTGTCGCCGCTCAGCGACAGGGGATTTTGCCTTAACGACAGATGCTTTTGACGATTCACGGAAAACAAAAAACCCCGCCGAAGCGGGGTTCAAAATTGGTCGGCGAGAGAGGATTCGAACCTCCGACCCACTGGTCCCAAACCAGTTGCGCTACCAAGCTGCGCTACTCGCCGATGTACTGCTTTTTGAATTTTTAGTTCAATTCTTTATAAAGTCGTGGTGCGAGGGGGGGGACTTGAACCCCCACGTCCGTAAGAACACTAACACCTGAAGCTAGCGCGTCTACCAATTCCGCCACCTTCGCAATTCACAACTTCTTAATAATGGGGTGGCTAATGGGATTCGAACCCACGACAACTGGAATCACAATCCAGGGCTCTACCAACTGAGCTATAGCCACCACTACAAATCTTTTACGCGGTCTTAAAACCACCGCAGCTCTAGCACCGGGTAAATGGTGCGCCCGACAGGATTCGAACCTGAGACCTCTGCCTCCGGAGGGCAGCGCTCTATCCAGCTGAGCTACGGGCGCTTAGCGCCGTTGCGGGGTCGGATAATACGGACTTCCTACCCCGCTGTCTAGTGCCTTTTTAAAGAAAATTATCGTTTGGTCATGCTTTGCTCATTTTGCTGCTTATTCCCCCACTTTCTCCGCTACGGCATGGCGGTGCAGGCCAAAAACCTTATAAATAAGCGTTACAGCAGCAAGGAAGAGGACTCCGACAAACAGCGACATACGTGTATCTTCATTAAAGCCCATGCCAATCAGCACGCACACCAGGAACGCCATTGTCAGATAGTTTGCCCACGGGAACAGCACGGAGCGGAACGGATGGCTGGCGATCGCCTCTTTATGCGCCTGACGGAAACGCAGCTGGCTAATCAGAATCACAAACCACGGCACCATGCCCGGCAGAACGCTGGCGCTATAGACATAGACAAACACGCGCTGCGGGTTAGGAATAATGTAGTTGAGGCAGGAGCCCAACAACAGAATTGCAATTGAAATTGCCACCCCGGCAACCGGTACACCGCTGCGGGAAACTTTACCCACGGCAGCGGGCAGCTGGCGGTTCTTCGCCAGGGCGTAGAGCATACGTCCGCAGCTGTACATGCCGCTGTTACAGCCGGAAAGTGCCGCCGTCAGCACAACGAAGTTAATGATCCCGGCCGCAGCCGTAATGCCAATCTTAGCAAAGGTCAGGACGAACGGGCTGCCGTTGCTGCCAATTTCGTTCCACGGGAAGATGGTGACAATCACAAAGATAGCGCCCACATAGAAAATCAGGATACGCCACAGCACCTTACTGACCGCGCTGCGCAGCGTGACCTGCGGGTTCTTTGCTTCGCCTGCCGTGATACCGATAAGCTCAACGCCCTGATAGGACGCCACCACGATACATAGCGCCGTCAGGAACCCCTTCCAGCCACCGGCAAAGAAGCCACCGTGCTCGGTCAGGTTTCCGAAACCTACCGAATGCCCACCATTGCCGAAGCCAAAGAAAATGACCCCAAGCCCGACAATAATCATCACGATGATGGTGGTGACTTTGATCATAGCGAACCAGAATTCCAGCTCACCGTACAGTCTGACCGCCGCCAGGTTCGCCAGCGCAACCATCGCCACGGCGATAATCGCCGGGATCCACTGCGGTAGTTCCGGGTACCAGAACTGTACATAAACGCCGATGGCGGTGATTTCCGATATCCCGACCGCCATCCACATAAACCAGTACGACCAGGCGGTCAGGTAGCCGAAGAAGGGACTCATGTAGCGATGCGCGTACACGGCGAAGGAGCCTGCGACAGGCTCAAGGAACAGCATCTCCCCCATCGATCGCATGATGAAGAAAACGAACAGGCCAGCGATGATGTAGGCCAGCAGTACAGACGGGCCAGCCCATTTCAGGGTGCTTGCCGCGCCCATGAACAGGCCAACGCCGATGGTGCCCCCAAGGGCGATTAATTCGATATGACGGGCTTCAAGACCGCGCTGAAGCTCCGGTTTATTCTCTGCCATAGGTCCTCTTGTGTTTGCAATTGCCCGGTCTTTGCCGGTTATTGTTATGGATAACGTGCTCTATCGGATGGTGAAAGGCAGTCAAAAAAACAGGCAGACCGCCCTTCAGGCAGCGAATGGTTTAACAATTTTTACGAAATGGCAAACAAAGTATTAAAAATCTGGAAGCATTGCTCAAAAATAGACCAAAACTTCCAGAAAGTAAGGCGGGATTTACAGCTGGCCGGTGTAATGCCAGCGAAGATAGCGCAGCAGGCGGAGCTGGCGTTTGAAGCGGCTTGGCTGGGAGAGCAGACGGTACAACCACTCAAGTCCCAGGTTTTGCCAGAATGCCGGCGCACGCTTCACGTGACCGGTGAACACATCATAGGTGCCGCCAACGCCCATGTAGAGCGCATTGGGATAGACTTTCCGGCAGTCGCGCATCAGGATTTCCTGCTTCGGTGAGCCCAGCGCCACGGTCACCACCTGTGCCCCGCTATCGCGAATACGCTCAAACAACGCCTGGCGTTGCTCCGGAGCAAAGTATCCGTCCTGGCTGCCAACAATATTCACCTGCCACTGCTGGCGTAGCTTCGCTTCCGTCTGGGCAAGCACTTCCGGTTTACCACCTATCAGAAAAACCGGCGTCCCCTCGGCACCTGCGCGCGCCATCAGCGCTTCCCAGAGATCGGCCCCCGCGACGCGAGATATTTCCGCCTGCGGGTATTTTTTACGCACGGAACGCACCACGCTGATGCCGTCGGCGTATTTGAACTCTGCTGCATCGATCAGTGCGCGAACCTCGGCATCATCTTCCGCAGTCAGCATTTTTTTCGGCGTTAATCGCCACCAGAGTACCCTGCTTCAGGTGCCCATCGGCATAGAGATAATCGA
>NZ_JMPS01000014.1 GCF_000735455.1 Yokenella regensburgei ATCC 49455
ATACAGCGGCGCGGAGGTGGAGTCTGTCATGTGTATCCTTATCAGACCTGTGGCTGCGTCAGCCCGCGTACTCGTTTGTGAATCAGACCTGCACTGTCAAATAGCCAGTACAGGAGTTTCGCCACCAGCAGACACAGGCCGAAAATCACCAGGAAAAAGACCACGCGGGACGCAAAGGAGTCTAGCCCCTCACGCGCCAGCACGATCATATTGAAGATAGCGCCGAAGCAGAAGCTGTGCAGAATAGCCGCCTTATAGCGATTCGTCTCCTGGTTGCCCAGCGTATACAGCCAGTCAAACCATTTGATTATCAGTCCTACCGTGACCGCACCAAGTGGAATAAACCACACGCCGCCCATCACGACCAGCGAACCGATGAGCGTCGGTGAAATCGCCAGCCCGGAATGGTTGTTAAGCACTTCCCAGGTAAAGTAGTTCGCCGTATTGAGCACCAGGCTCGGACGGTCCGGCCACAGCCAGCCCGGAATAAAGACGTAGAAATCACGGACAATCGGCGCCAGCCCCTGGAAATCAATCTTGTCGTAGTTTTGCAGCAACAGCGCCAGATTCTCCCACGGCGAGAAGGTGTCGCGGGTCAGGTACAGGAAGGTATAAAACGCTTCGTCGCCGCTGACGTTCATGCCATAGCGTTTAAGCGCCAGCCAGAACATACCGACAATGCCAAACACCCCTGCCGCCGCCAGCATCCACAGCGAAATCCAGCCGCGAATAATGCCGATGAACAGGAAAATGGCGAAGGCGATAATGATGTTTGCCCTGGTTCCCCCCACAATGGCATAGGTCAGAAGACCAAACGCAACGGTACTGATGAGGAAGAATATCCAGGAACGCCAGCCAGGGCGCAGGAAATAGACCACCAGCATCGCCGGGATGAAGAAGTAGAAAAAGCGCTTCAACGCCACGCCTGACACTTCGCTGGAGAAAATCTGGCTATACGAATGCAGCTTAAACAGCAGGAAGCCGTTATGCATGAAAAAGGTGCCGACGCTCAGCAGAGCAATCACCATTAACAGCACCCACGTCAGATGCGCTTCAACGCGGTTAATGGTAAACAGCGGTCGCCGCGTCACCTGAGTGCTGCCGGCACGCAGACGCGTTTTGTACGTCACGTAATACACCGCATAGAAGCACACCGCCGCCAGCAGGGTTTGTAGCAGTACCTCCGGCGGCGCGACACCAACATCAAAGCGGAACACCAGCGTACAGGTGAGCGGGAACCCAAAGAAGAAGGTCAGTAAAAACAGCAGCGAAAAGAAAACGTTGAAGTTAAACCGGACGCGGCGGAATTCAAAATACGTCAGGGTGGCGATAAACAGCGTCGATAATAGCCAGACGACGAACAGGCCAGTAAACTGCATCAGGCTCATTGTGCTTCCCCCGCGGCCAGCAGCAGCGCCCGGTGCCAGGGCTGCAGGTAATTGGGCCGGAAAAAGGCAATCTGCGTTTTATCTACATTTTCCAGTTGGCGCTGCGCTTCACGTACTACCTGTTCATTAAGCGTATCGGTCGTAAACAGCACCGGAATGTGTTGTTCAGTCATGTCCTGCCAGAACGGATTCTCGCGATTCAATACACAAGGTACACCGGCCTGGATCAGCAAGCAAAGTGTGCCAATCCCCTGCTGGCGGGCAAAAATGAAATACCCCAAATCGCAACGACGCAACAGCGCCAGGTAGTCATCAAACACCATTTTTTCACGCAGGACCTGCAGATTACCGTTGCTGAACAGCGTCAGACCCGCCGCCTCAACCTCATCGATATAGCGCTCGTTGTTTGCCGGGTACCCCATTGGCACCACCACATTCACCGTATCGCCAAACTGCTGATGCACGGCCTTCAGCGCCGCGATGTGCTCGTTGCTGCGATCGCCGGAGTTACCCACCAGGATGGTCATCTTGCCTTCCCGGGGAGTATCACTCACCAGGTGATTGAGCGAAGGGTCCATACGCGTCGGGAAATACAGCAATTCCCCCACCACACGAGGATGCTGGCGGGCAAAGAAGTTGAGATCGCCGCGGGTGGCAAACACCCGGCCAACGCGACCTTGTGCCAGGCGGCGCAGCGGATAAAACAGGCGGAATTTCCAGCCGCGGGAGACTTCATACAGATCCGCCCCCCAGGCGTGCCAGTTGAACTGCGCCGGGCGAATCCCGCCGCTCAGCAGTGCCAGCCACAGAGCCGTGTTGAACTGACCGTGGAAAAAGAAGCGCTGGGCGCGGTTCTGCCTGGCGCGGGCAATCACCGCCTGTGCCAGCGATTTTTTACCGGGATAGAAGGAGAGTGACAGCGCGGGAAACTCAGCGCTCAGGCCATTGTCCGCCCCGGCAACCATAAAGAGGCGGGCATGCGGGCTCCCGGCGGCCAGTTCTTCATTGAAGAAGGCCAGAACGGTGCGGTTATGATGTGGGATATCCGATCCCAGTACGTGTATCAGTGCAGTCATGCCCGTTTACGCCACAGTAAAAATACGCCGCTACACAGCGCAAAATAAACAATATAGGTGGCCATGTAGGCCTGGGCTGCTCCCAGTGCGCCATGCGTCGGGATAAGCCAGTGAGAGAACACCGTCAGCAGCGCGAACTGGCTGACTTCGGTCAGAATATAAAAACGCAAAGACGCTTTGGCGATAACCAGATAGCCATACACGTACGCGCCTACCTTCAGCACATCCCCCACCAGTTGCCAGGCGAAGAGATCGCGCATGGCGGTAAACTTCGCAGAGAACAGCAGCCAGATGGCAAAATCACGCAACAGCCAGACGGTAAAACTGGCAACAGCCACCGCCAGCAGCACAAATTTCAATGACTTAACAATCTCGCGGGTGATATCAGCTTTTGCCGTCAGACGCGACAGCGTCGGCAGCAGATAAACACTAAATGATGCGGTAATAAACTGCAGGTAGGCGTCTGAAATACTACTTACCCCCTGCCAGATACCCACCTCGTCCCAGCTATAGTGCTCCGCAAGCAGGTTTCGCATCATGATGTAAGCCACCGGCAGCGTGACCGATGTGATAAGCGCCATCAGGGTAAATTTACCGAGCTGACTGGCTATCGGCTTATGCCACCGCGGGCGCAAATAGTGCAGCGGAATAGTTCCCCTGCGCGCCAGCATGAAGGCCGCCGGAACCACCACCAGCGCAGGGACCAGCGCCAGGCCTAACAATGCCCCCTGATAACCACCGAAATAGTAACAGGCATAATAGGCCACCACGCCGACAATGCTGCCAACGATGAGCGACAGTGCATTACCTGCGGCATCACGAAAGCCTTTCATCAACGCCAGCAGCAGGTTTGCCCAGGCAATACCCATCTGCACCAGCGCAACCAGACGGACCAGCCCCTGATAATGAGTATGGCCAAATAGCCCCTGGCTTATCGGCGCCGCCGCCAAAACAAAAATGACCGCCAGCAGTGAGGAGAAGGCCAGTACCATCGCCGAAGAGGTGGCGACAACCTTATGGAGCTGCTCCGGTGAGTCATGGTGCTGAGCAACCAGTTTGGTCACACCGTTGAAAATCCCGGCGCCGGCCAGTACCCCGAGCACGGTGACCAGTTGACGAAAGTTTCCCGCCTGCCCAACGCCGGAGGGGCCAAAGGAGACTGCCAGCAGCTTCACCACCAGCAGGCCAGCACCAATTTTTATCAGCGTGGACGCCGCCGTCCACACTGAGGCTTTCGCAAGAGACATATCAGCCGAAGAAACTTAACAGAGAGTTGATGACCGTGCGCTGGTTAACAGTGGACAGGTTATAGAACAGCGGCAGGCGCAGCAGGCGCTCGCTCTCACGAGTGGTGAATTTATCTTCACCGTGGAATTCACCAAACGTCTGACCCGCCGGTGAGGCATGCAGCGGAATATAATGGAACACGGCCAGGATTTCGGCCTCTTTCAGCCAGCTAATCAGCTTACTGCGATCCTCAATATCACGCAGTTTGATATAAAACATGTGTGCATTCTGCACGCAGTCTTTCGGTACCACCGGCAACTCGATACGGCCTGCTTTCGCCAACGGCAGCAGGGCATCGTAGTAGTTCTGCCACAGCATCAGACGCTGCTGGTTAATCCGCTCTGCGGCTTCCAGCTGCGCCCACAGATAAGCAGCCTGCAAATCCGACATCAGGTAGCTGGAGCCAATATCACGCCAGGTATATTTATCCACCTGGCCACGGAAAAACTGGCTACGGTTGGTGCCCTTTTCGCGGATCACTTCCGCGCGCTCGACGAGGTCACGATCGTTAATCAACGTCGCCCCACCTTCACCACCGGCGGTATAGTTTTTGGTTTCATGGAAGCTGAAGCAGCCGATATGGCCAATGGTACCCAGCGCGCGCCCCTTATAGGTGGACATCACGCCCTGCGCGGCATCTTCCACCACAAACAGGTCATATTTTTTAGCGATCGCCATGATGGTGTCCATTTCGCAGGCCACCCCGGCGTAGTGCACCGGCACAATCGCGCGGGTCTTGTCGGTCACCGCAGCTTCAATCAGAGTCTCATCGATATTCATGGTATCCGGGCGGATATCAACAAACACGATCCTGGCGCCGCGCAGCACGAAAGCATTGGCGGTCGAAACGAAGGTATAGCTCGGCATGATGACTTCATCGCCGGGCTGAATATCCAGCAACAGCGCCGCCATCTCCAGCGATGCGGTACAGGACGGCGTCAGGAGGACTTTGGCACTGCCAAAATGCTGTTCCATCCACTGCTGACAGCGGCGGGTGTAACCACCGTCGCCGCACAGCTTGCCGCTGCCCATGGCTGACTGCATATAATCAACTTCGGTTCCAACTACCGGTGGCGCGTTAAATGGGATCATCATTTCACCTGTATAACCAGTACGCAGTGCTTTCAACGTTGGCACCGCTTTGAATATAACGTTTAAGCGCGGCGGTGTTGCCCATCTGGGTCGCCACCCGCAGTGTTGTCAGCCCACGCTCGTGAGCCCAGTGTTCTGCCGCCTGCATCAGCGCCGCCCCGGCTCCACGCCCGGCGAGCAGGCCAATGCGAGCATCGGTGTCATTCAGCTGGCGCAGCGAAACAAAGGCTCGGATCGCTCCGGTCTGGTCGCGAAAGACCAGACACTGATGGTCGAAAGTCCCCTTGACCGCGTTCTCTATCCACTGTGCATAAAAACGCCCGCTGGCGTCGGCCGGGTACCAGGGCGCGCGAAAGCGGCTCTGGGAAAACGCCTGCGCCGCCTGCTGACGTAGCAGGGGAATATCATCCTCTCCGGCAACGTCGGCCTGCGGGTCCGCAACGGCGCTTACCGGCATAACCAGGTCGACTTCCCCTTCCACCAGCCGGAATCCCAGCTGCTGCAAGGCATCAAGCTGTTCGGCGTCTGCCGCCGGAATTTTCGCCTGCACCCGCGACCAGCCGGTCAACGCGTCAGGCAGCAGCGCCGGTGTACCTGCGGAAAAACGCAGGATGGCACTGTTCACGCCGAAGAACTGATTCTCCCAGACGAGAGGTTCAACAACGGCGTGAATGCTCACCGCCAGACGCCTTTTGTATCAACAATATACTGCTGCTGAACGCGGTCTGCGGCGTGCGCTTTAAATTCTTTATGATCGACCAGCATCACCAGCACATCTGCATTGCCCAGCGCATCGTCGAGGGAGGTCAACCGACATTCGCCTGCAAGTTTTTTCGGCAACTGGTGAATGTTGGGCTCTACCACGAGGGTTTCTCCGGTATTCCACTCGGCAATCAGCTTCGCAATTTCCATCGCCGGGCTTTCACGCAGATCGTCAATATTCGGTTTGAAGGCAAGGCCAAAGCAGGCGATTTTTAGCTCGCTGGCGCGCTTGCCGCTGGCGGCCAGGCAATCGGCAACCGTTGCTTTCACCTGGTTAATCACCCACTGCGGCTTATGGTCGTTCACTTCACGTGCGGTACGAATCAGGCGAGCCTGATCCGGGTTTTGCGCGACGATAAACCAGGGGTCGACGGCGATACAATGCCCGCCAACGCCAGGTCCTGGCTGAAGAATATTTACGCGCGGGTGGCGATTCGCCAGACGAATCAACTCCCAGACGTTAATCCCCTGATCGGCGCAAATCAGCGACAGCTCATTGGCAAACGCGATATTCACATCGCGGAAGCTGTTCTCGGTCAGTTTGCACATCTCCGCCGTACGGGCGTTAGTCACCACGCACTCGCCCTCCAGGAAGATGTTGTACAGCGCGCTGGCGCGTTCGGAGCAAACCGGCGTCATGCCGCCAATCACACGGTCATTCTTAATCAGTTCTACCATCACCTGACCCGGCAGTACGCGCTCAGGGCAGTAGGCAATATTGATATCGGCCTGCTCTCCCGCCTGCTGCGGGAAAGTTAAATCTGGGCGGGCTTCGGCCAGCCACTGCGCCATCTGTTCGGTAGACCCGACCGGCGAGGTGGATTCCAGGATCACCAGCGCCCCTTTCTTCAGCACGGGCGCAATAGATTTAGCGGCGGACTCAACGTAAACCATATCGGGTTCGTGATCGCCTTTAAACGGCGTCGGTACCGCAATCAGGTAAGCATCTGCACAAACCGGTGTGGTAGTGGCACGCAAAAAACCCTGTGCAACCGCCGTTTTGACAACATCGCCCAGTTCAGGCTCAACGATATGGATCTCACCACGATTGATGGTGTCGACCGCATGCTGGTTGATATCAACGCCTGTGACCTGTTTTTGTCTGGAAGCAAAAGCCGCCGCCGTTGGTAAACCGATATAGCCAAGGCCAATCACGGAAATGGTCGAAAAACTCATAGCGTTACCTGATTGTTTTTAAGTGCTGTCAAAATACGATGGCAGGCCTGCCCGTCACCGTATGGGTTGTGCGCGCGGCTCATCGCCTCGTACTCTTTCTCATCACCCAGCAAGCGGGTGACCTCTTCAACAATGCGTTCACGTTTCGTGCCAACCAGACGAACGGTTCCGGCCTCAATCGCTTCCGGACGTTCGGTCATTTCACGCATAACCAGAACCGGCTTGCCCAGCGAAGGTGCCTCTTCCTGGATGCCACCCGAGTCGGTCAAGATCAGCCAGGCGTGATTCATCAGCCAGACAAATGGCAAATAATCCTGCGGCTCTATCAGAATGACATTATCAACATGGCCCAGAATACGGTTCACCGGTTCACTGACGTTCGGGTTAAGGTGTACCGGATAAACTATCTGTACGTCCTGATGGTTATTGGCAATGTCCGCCAGCGCATGGCAGATCTGTTCAAAACCACGACCAAAGCTTTCACGCCGATGCCCGGTGACCAGAATCATCTTCTTACCGTTATCCAGGAACGGGTACTGCTGCGTGAGTTTCTGGCGCAGGGCTTCATCGCTCAGCACGCGATCTCGCACCCAGAACAAGGCATCGATGACGGTGTTTCCGGTGACAAAAATCTGCTTATCCTGCAGATTCTCGCGCAGCAGATTCTGACGAGAATTTTCTGTCGGCGCGAAATGCCACATCGCCAGGTGCCCGGTTAACGTTCGGTTAGCTTCTTCCGGCCATGGAGAATAGAGAGAACCGGTGCGTAGCCCCGCCTCAACATGCCCAACGGGAATACGTTGATAAAATGCCGCCAGGCTTGCTGCCACGGTGGTGGTGGTATCGCCGTGAACCAGCACCACATCGGGTTTGAAGGATTCAAGTACCGGTTTCAGCCCCTGCAGGATACGACAGGTAATTTCCGTCAACCCCTGCCCCGGGCTCATGATATTGAGATCATAATCCGGCACGATGGAAAAAAGGTTCAGCACCTGATCGAGCATTTCGCGATGCTGTGCGGTCACGCACACCTTCGCCTCGAAGTCAGGATCCTTTGCCAGAGCATGAACCAGCGGCGCCATTTTAATCGCCTCTGGCCGGGTGCCAAATACAGTCAGTACTTTCACATCGATTCTCTTCGATTAGATGATGAGGGTCCACGGACCCTCATTCCGGGAGGGGTATTCACTGAATACGGCGTCGCGTCAATGCAACACCTGCGCCGATGAGCGCGCCCACGATCCCCCACATCACCATCAGGAATGCACGGCGCGGGCTATCGCGTTTGACCGGCTCTTCTGGCGTGCGTAAATAGCGGTAAGTCTGGAAGCGTGGATCGAGCGTCGGCCCCACGTTAAGGGTTGAGAGCATAGCCCGATTCTGGTCGTAATCGAGGTCAAAATCCGGACCTACCGCGCGCAGGTTTTCCAGACGAGCCTGCAGCATCGGACGGCCTAATAAAAAGAGCTCTGAATCCGGAAGTTGCTCAGGAGGAACGTCGGTTTCGCTGCGGGATATATTGTTCTGTTGCGCCACCTTCAGCGCTTCTTCGATGTTGTGCGCTTTGCGATCGAAAATCGATTGTGCGACGGCTTCCTGGCGCTTCACCTGCGACTTCATCTGAATAATTCTGGCTGCCCAGGCGCCTTTTAGCTCCTCATTGAGGTGCCCGGCCGCCCGCTGGCTGGCAAACGCCACGTACTGGCGCAGCAGGTTGTTCGCGTCCGGCGCCGTTTCCGCCGTCAGCTTAACACTATCACTCACGCTGCGTGCCGGGTCACCAGGCATAAACTGGATATCATCGATAAGATCGTCAAGCAGCGCGGCATCTGCCCGGGAATTCCCAACCATGCGCTGTTTGTAGTAATCCGTCTGCGCCCAAAACTCCCGACGGGTATCCCACGAGGCGAGCTGCATCACGAACTCTTTATAGGCATCATCCATTACGGAAGGCTGATCGACAGGGGCAAGGTTGGCTTTCACATCCAGATTGCGTAAAAACTGCTGTTGAGAGTAGAACCCACCCAGCATATTCACGGTTGGACGATCGGTAATAGCCGTTGCGCTCCACTCCTGGCGAGCGAAAAAGGTATAGCCCAGCGCAATTAATGCAAACAGCAGCGCCATACCTGCGATCCAGAGTTTCCCCATCCATAGCGTACGAAACAGGCCACGAATATCCAGTTCGTTTTCAACGCCTGTCGACGGTGCTCCCGGTAATGGTTGTGTCATCACGTCCCCAGATTTACTTGGTTAATTTAGGATCTTTCGCGCTATTCCTACGCATTCTGCGTTTCACACGTTTAATGAAACGCGCCACTTTCCAGGCACGTTTAATGCAATAGCCATAGAGGAAAAAGGCAAGCAAGAATAATACCAACATGACCCACTCAGGAACTATATGAGTATATTCCGCAATTACGCCAATCGCCGCCAGCAGCATTGCTGCCGCGGTAATTAAGACAAATGCCTGCCGGGAAGTAAAGCCAGCACGCATAATAAGATGGTGGATATGCTGCCGGTCGGCAGAGAAAGGGCTCATCCCTTTGCGCAGGCGGCGATACATAATCGCCACCATGTCCATTAGTGGGATAGCGATAATCCACAGTGCGGTGACAGGGCTAATCGGATGCGGTTGCCCTTGGGTAGTTTCAAGCAGCAGCCAGATAACCGTAAAACCAAGGAAGGTGCTCCCGGCATCGCCCATGAAAACCTTGTAACGCCGACCCAGTACGCCAAGATTGAGGATGATATAGGGCATAATTGCCGCAATCATGGCGAAGCACCACATGCTCAGGCTGTACTGTCCATCCAGCCAGAGAATCACCCCTAACGCCCCAAATGAGACGCTGGATAACCCGCCGAGTAGGCCATCAATACCATCCACCATGTTAAAGGCATTGATAGCAGCCCATACCGCAAAGAGGGTCAAAAATAGACCGAATGGCCCTAAAAGGAGCTCCCAGGGACCAAAAATATAGCCCAGGCTTTCAAGATGCAGATTCCCCTGGGTCATCATCACCACGGCGATCACCGCCTGGACAACCGCACGAATTTTTACACTGATATCGAAACGATCGTCGAGCGCGCCGACGAAGACAAGAATGAAAGAACAGATGAGGTACAGTCTGGCATGCGGAACGTAATAGTCGGCAATGGCAAACGCGAAACAAATACCGGCAAATACTGAGATCCCACCCACCAACGGAACCAACCCATGGTGCCGTTTGCGAGAACTGGGCTTATCTACCAGGCCAACATATTTTGCCACCTTACGGGCAAAAAACAGAAATAGCGTGGTAAACAAGAAAATACTGAATAATTCAGTACTTGCTGTGAGTAAATTCACAATGCATCTTCTCAATAAATGTTAGTTCGACAAGTATAACCATGAAGGTAAACCTCTTGAAGAGGCGTCCTCCGAATTACACGGCACCATTTGCTGGTTTTTCAGACAATTAATAGTCAGCGCCGGGCAGAAACTGCGAGTCTTATACTAAACAATAGGGAGTAAATCTATGTAAGCGCTCGCTATCTACAAACAAAAACGCCACGCATTGCGTGGCGTCTCATTAAACGGACGAGTTACGAGCGTTTCATCATGTCGAAGAAGTCGTCGTTGGTTTTGGTCATCGCCAGTTTATTAATGAGGAACTCCATCGCATCGATTTCGCCCATCGGGTGAATAATCTTACGCAGGATCCACATCTTCTGCAGCTCTTCCTGAGTGGTGAGCAGCTCTTCTTTACGGGTACCAGAGCGGTTGTAATCGATCGCCGGGAAAACACGTTTTTCCGCAATTTTACGGGAAAGGTGCAGTTCCATGTTACCGGTGCCTTTAAACTCTTCGTAGATAACTTCATCCATTTTAGAGCCGGTATCGATAAGCGCGGTAGCGATGATAGTCAGGCTACCACCCTCTTCCACGTTACGCGCCGCACCGAAGAAACGCTTCGGACGATGCAGGGCGTTCGCATCCACACCACCGGTCAGGACTTTACCAGACGCCGGTACCACGGTGTTGTAGGCACGAGCCAGACGGGTGATGGAGTCGAGCAGGATGATAACGTCTTTCTTATGTTCAACCAGACGTTTCGCTTTCTCGATAACCATTTCCGCAACCTGAACGTGGCGAGATGCTGGTTCGTCAAAGGTAGAAGCAACCACTTCACCTTTCACCAGACGCTGCATCTCGGTCACTTCTTCCGGACGTTCGTCAATCAGCAGCACCATCAGTACGCAGTCTGGGTGGTTGTAAGCGATGCTCTGCGCAATATTCTGCAGCAGCATGGTTTTACCGGCTTTTGGCGGCGCCACAATCAGACCACGCTGACCACGACCGATCGGGGATGCCAGATCCAGCACGCGAGCGGTTAAGTCTTCGGTCGAACCATTACCACGCTCCATACGCAGGCGAGAGTTCGCGTGCAGCGGAGTCAAGTTTTCGAACAGAATCTTGTTACGTGAGTTCTCTGGTTTGTCGTAGTTAACTTCGTTAACTTTCAACAGTGCAAAGTAACGCTCACCCTCTTTTGGAGGACGAATCTTACCAGAGATGGTGTCACCAGTACGGAGGTTGAAACGGCGGATTTGGCTGGGAGATACGTAGATGTCGTCGGGACCGGCGAGGTAGGAGCTGTCTGCGGAGCGGAGGAAACCAAATCCATCCTGCAGAATCTCCAGCACACCGTCGCCAAAGATATCTTCGCCACTCTTTGCGTGCTGCTTCAGGATGGCAAAAATGATGTCCTGCTTGCGCATGCGGGCCTGGTTTTCCAGTCCCATATTTTCGCCGAGAGTAATCAGCTCAGAAACCGGCGTATTCTTTAATTCGGTAAGATTCATAATGGTGTGGGTTCTTAAACTCGGGGTAATACTCGAACTTAATGTTGTGAATGGTATGGCAGGGTCATCCATGCCTGTTTACGGCCATCAACTCACGTCTGTACGCTGCCTGGTCACAGGAAAGAACGCAGAACTGAAACGACATGACGGAATGAGTGATAAGCCCGGAATCTGTGCGCTTCTCACGTAAGGTTCAGCAGGAAGCAACGGGTCAAACAAGATTCAAACAAAAGGTATGTTTAAAACGAAGTCAAAACTAACTTAGCACGACTGTTGGCAGGCGTCCAGTATTCCACAAAAATTGAGAATACCGGACGCCAGAATCAATCTGGATTACGCCAGGTTAGCGTCCAGGAACTCTTTCAGCTGGCCTTTGGACAGTGCGCCCACTTTGGTCGCCGCCACTTCACCGCCTTTGAACAGCAGCAGCGTCGGGATACCACGGATGCCGTACTTCGGTGCAGTACCCGGGTTCTGGTCGATGTTCAGCTTAGCCACGGTCAGGCGGCCCTGATACTCTTCAGCGATTTCATCCAGAATCGGGGCGATCATTTTGCACGGACCACACCACTCTGCCCAGAAATCGACGAGGGTAAGCCCGTCAGCCTTGAGTACGTCCGTGTCAAAACTGTCGTCAGTCAGGTGAATAATTTTATCGCTCATATATAACTCCACAGGAATAAGCCTGGTCTGTTGGTGTAGCATTAATCAACAATCAACGTCGTGTTGATGTTGCTTTAGCCAACTAAAGGTTGACGTTATTTCACCGGATACGCTTTCTTAATGCAATAGTAAGCTGATATTCTACCACACTATGAGCAAAACACATTTAACAGAACAGAAGTTTTCCGACTTCGCCCTGCACCCGAAAGTTGTAGAAGCCCTTGAAAAGAAAGGGTTTCATAACTGTACGCCCATTCAGGCACTCGCCCTCCCGCTGACGCTGGCGGGCCGGGACGTTGCCGGGCAGGCGCAAACCGGTACCGGGAAAACGATGGCGTTCCTGACGTCAACGTTTCATTATCTTCTTTCTCACCCGGCCATTGAAAACCGCCAGGTGAACCAACCGCGCGCGCTGATCATGGCGCCGACCCGCGAGTTGGCGGTGCAGATTCATGCCGATGCTGAGCCTCTGGCTAAAGCAACGGGCCTGAAGCTGGGCTTAGCTTACGGCGGTGATGGCTACGACAAACAGCTTAAAGTGCTGGAAAGCGGCGTCGACATCCTTATCGGCACCACGGGCCGTTTAATCGATTACACCAAGCAGAACCACATCAACCTTGGCGCTATTCAGGTGGTTGTGCTCGACGAAGCGGATCGCATGTACGATCTCGGCTTCATTAAAGATATCCGCTGGCTGTTCCGCCGTATGCCGCCTGCGACTCAGCGTCTCAACATGCTGTTCTCCGCGACCCTCTCTTATCGCGTCCGCGAACTGGCGTTCGAGCAGATGAACAACGCCGAATATGTCGAAGTGGAACCGGAGCAAAAAACCGGCCACCGCATTAAAGAAGAGCTGTTCTATCCTTCCAACGAAGAGAAGATGCGTTTACTGCAAACGCTGCTGGAAGAAGAGTGGCCAGACCGCGCAATTATCTTCGCCAACACCAAACACCGTTGCGAAGATATCTGGGGCCATCTGGCGGCCGACGGACACCGTGTTGGCCTGCTGACCGGCGACGTCGCACAGAAAAAACGCCTGCGGATCCTCGAAGAGTTCACCCGTGGCGATCTCGATATTCTGGTAGCGACAGACGTTGCGGCGCGTGGCCTGCATATCCCGGCTGTGACGCACGTATTTAACTACGATCTGCCAGACGACTGCGAAGACTACGTTCACCGCATTGGCCGTACCGGCCGCGCAGGTGCAAGCGGTCACTCTATCAGCCTCGCCTGTGAAGAGTACGCGTTGAACCTCCCGGCGATTGAAACCTATATCGGCCACTCCATCCCGGTCAGTAAATACAACCCGGATGCGCTGATGACCGATCTGCCAAGGGCACTGCGTCTGACGCGCTCCCGCCCGGGCAATGGGCCGCGCCGCTCCGGTGGTGCTCCACGTAATCGTCGTCGCTCAGGTTAAAGAAAAATATGCTCAGCTCCACCTCGCTCTACGCAGCTATCGATCTCGGTTCCAATAGTTTTCATATGCTGGTTGTGCGCGAGGTGGCGGGAAGCATTCAAACCCTGACCCGCATTAAACGAAAAGTACGTCTGGCCGCCGGCCTGAACAGCGATAATGCCCTTTCCATCGACGCGATGGAGCGCGGCTGGCAGTGCTTACGCCTGTTTGCCGAGCGGCTGCAGGATATCCCCCACGCGCAGATCCGCGTTGTTGCAACCGCCACGCTGCGTCTGGCGGTTAATGCCGGTGATTTCATCGCCAAAGCTCAGGAGATCCTCGGCTGCCCGGTGCAAATCATCAGCGGCGAAGAGGAAGCGCGCCTGATTTATCAGGGCGTTGCCCACACCACCGGTGGTGACGATCGTCGCCTGGTCGTCGATATTGGCGGCGCCAGCACCGAGCTTGTGACCGGCACGGGCGCACAAACCACTTCTCTGTTTAGCCTGTCGATGGGCTGCGTCACCTGGCTCGAGCGTTACTTCACTGACCGCAATCTGGCGAAAGAAAACTTCGACGAAGCGGAAAACGCCGCGCGCGACGTCCTGCGTCCGGTGGCAGACAAGCTCCGCTATCATGGCTGGAAAGTGTGCGTTGGGGCTTCCGGCACCGTTCAGGCGCTGCAGGAAATCATGATGGCGCAGGGGATGGACGAGCGCATCACGCTGCCAAAACTTCAACAGTTGAAGCAGCGAGCCATTCAGTGCGGACGTCTTGAAGAGCTGGAAATTGAAGGTCTGACGCTGGAGCGGGCGCTGGTCTTCCCAAGCGGCCTCGCTATCCTGATTGCTATTTTCACCGAGCTTAACATTCAGTGCATGACCTTGTCCGGCGGGGCGCTGCGTGAAGGCCTGGTCTACGGCATGCTGCATCTGGCGGTGGATCAGGATATCCGCAGCCGGACGCTGCGCACTATCCAGCGCCGTTTCATGGTGGATACCGAGCAGGCCCAGCGCGTAGCGCAGCTTGCCGGGCGTTTCGCCAATGAGACAGAAAATGTCTGGGAGCTGGAGCCACTCAGCCGAGAACTGCTTATCAGCGCCTGTCAGCTGCATGAAATTGGGCTCAGCGTAGACTTCAAACAGGCACCTCAGCATGCCGCCTACCTGGTTCGACATCTTGATCTCCCCGGTTTTACCCCCGCGCAGAAAAAGCTGCTGGCCACGCTGTTACTCAACCAGATTAACCCAGTAGACCTGGCGTCGCTGCATCAACAGAACGCGGTGCCGCCCAGGGTTGCCGAACATCTGTGCCGCCTGCTACGCCTTGCTATCCTGTTTGCCAGCCGGCGTCGCGACGATCTGCTGCCAGAAATCACCCTGCATGCAGAAGCAGAAAAACTGACGCTGATCCTGCCGGAAAACTGGCTGGCTAACCATCCACTGGGTTCAGAGATGGTTGAACAAGAGTGCCAGTGGCAAAGCTACGTCCACTGGCCGCTGGAAGTAAAATAAGCCTACTTTTCTTTTGCCTTCGCCAGCATCGCCCGAATGTTGGCAACGTTCGCCTGGCCTTTATGCATCCGCTCTTCTGCGCTAATCACCTTGCGTTCCTGTTCCCACTGCACGTCGTCCTGTGGGAGTTCAAGCAGAAAACGGCTCGGCTCGGGACGAACTAGTTCACCGTACTGACGGCGCTCTTTACATAGCGTGAAAATCAGCTCTTTCTGTGCCCGGGTGATCCCCACATAGGCCAGCCGCCGTTCTTCATCGACGTTATCCTCATCGATGCTGCTCTGATGCGGTAACAGCCCTTCTTCCATGCCGACCAGGAACACATACGGGAACTCAAGCCCTTTAGAAGCATGCAGGGTCATCAGCTGAACCTGGTCCATGTCCTCTTCGCTTTCACCGCGCTCCATCATGTCGCGCAGGGTGAAACGCGTGACGACCTGGGTCAACGTCATCGGCTCTTCCAGCTCCGAACCTTCCAGCATTTCGGTCATCCAGCTGAACAGCTGGTTGACGTTTTTCATCCGCATTTCCGCGGCTTTCGGGCTTGGTGAGGTTTCGAACAGCCAGGATTCGTAATCAATACCGTGGATAAGGTCGCGCACCGCCGCGATAGGCTCACGCTCAGACAAACGTTGCACTTCCCCAAGCCAGTGGGTAAAGCGGGTGAGCGACTCGTAGCCGCGCCCGGGAAGTAGATGGCTGAGGCCCATGTCAAAACTCGCGGTAAACATGCTCTTACTACGGGTCATCGCCCACTCACCGAGCTTTTGCAGCGTTGCCGGGCCAATCTCGCGCTTCGGCGTATTCACAATGCGCAGAAAAGCACTGTCATCATCCGGGTTGGTCAGCACTCGCAGATAGGCCAGCAGATCTTTGATTTCCGGGCGCGAGAAGAACGAGGTGCCGCCGGAAATTTTGTACGGAATACGGTTCTGCATCAGCATTTTTTCAAACACCCGGGCCTGATGGTTCCCGCGATACAGAATGGCGTAATCCTTGTACTGGGTTTTGTTCACGAAGTGATGGGCGATAAGCTCACCCGTCACCCGCTCTGCTTCGTGCTCTTCGTGATTTGCGCTCAGGACTTTCAGCTCCGGGCCGTAGCCTAATTCTGAAAACAGGCGTTTTTCGAACACGTGCGGATTATTGGCAATCAGGATGTTCGCTGCCTTCAGGATCCGTCCAGAAGAGCGATAATTCTGCTCAAGCTTGATCACCTGTAATGCCGGGAAATCCTGACTCAGCAGCACCAGGTTTTGCGGCCTCGCGCCGCGCCAGGAGTAGATTGACTGATCGTCATCCCCCACCACGGTAAAGCGTGCCCGATTCCCTACCAGCAGCTTCACCAGCTCATACTGGCTGGTGTTGGTGTCCTGGTATTCATCCACCAGCAGATAACGAATTTTATTCTGCCAACGTTCGCGCACTTCTTCATTGCGCTGCAGCAGAAGCGTTGGCAACAGGATCAGATCGTCGAAATCGAGAACGTTGCAGGCCTTCATGTGCGCATCGTACAGGCTGTAGCAGTGCGCAAAAATACGGTCGCGTTCTCCTTTTGCCTGTGCCGCCGCCTGGATTGGCGTCATCAGATCGTTTTTCCAGTTGGAGATCGTCGAGATCAGCTGTTGCAGCAATACTTTGTCGTCTTCGAGAAGCCCTTCAGTCAGCTCTTTCAGGAGCGCAACCTGATCGGTATCGTCAAACAAGGAGAAGTTCGACTTCATCCCGAGCGCGGCATATTCGCGCTTAATGATGTCCAGCCCCAGGGTGTGGAAGGTGGAAATCATCAACCCGCGCGCCTCTTTGCGTCCCAACGTTTGCGCCACACGCTCTTTCATTTCACGCGCGGCTTTGTTGGTAAACGTCACGGCGGCGATGTGCTTAGCCTGATAGCCACAAACGCGGATCAGATGGGCGATTTTGTTGGTGATCACGCGGGTTTTACCGGATCCGGCACCCGCCAGCACCAGACAAGGTCCAGTGACGAATTCGACGGCTTGCTGTTGTCCGGGATTTAAACGCATAGAGTCACTCAATGAAATTTGGCAGGAAGAAAAAAGTGCGTGGTAGTATAGCGAGCGTTATCTACCCCACTCAAGGCACGATCATGGCAAAAACAGCGGCAGCACTGCATATTCTTGTTAAAGAAGAAAAATTGGCTCTGGATCTTCTGGAGCAGATCAAAAACGGCGGCGACTTCGAGAAGCTGGCGAAAAAGCACTCTATCTGCCCGTCAGGTAAAAAAGGCGGTCACCTGGGTGAATTCCGTCAGGGTCAGATGGTTCCGGCATTCGATAAAGTGGTGTTCTCCTGCCCGGTGCTGGAGCCAACCGGCCCGCTGCATACCCAGTTCGGTTACCACATTATCAAAGTGCTGTACCGTAACTAATAAAAAGCCCGGTGGCGCTAACGCTTACCGGGCCTACGATGTTGCACTTTTGTAGGTCGGGTAAGGCGTAGCCGCCACCCGACAATATGTTTAACCTGCTACAGCAATGCGTTTCATGTCTGTCATATAACCACGCAGTTTCTGGCCAACTTTCTCGATAGCATGGCCGCGAATCGCGTCATTCACGTCGCGCAGCTGAGCGTTGTCTACCGCGCCTTCGGCAATCGCTTTACCCAGGTCACCCGGCTGCAGCTCGCTCATAAAGCCTTTCAGCAGCGGTACGCAGGCGTAAGAGAACAGGTAGTTACCGTACTCGGCGGTATCAGAAATCACCACGTTCATTTCATACAGACGCTTACGAGCGATAGTGTTCGCAATCAGCGGCAGCTCGTGCAGTGACTCGTAATAAGCAGATTCTTCGATAATGCCGGCATCAACCATGGTTTCGAACGCCAGCTCAACGCCCGCCTTCACCATCGCAATCATCAGAACGCCTTTATCGAAGTACTCCTGCTCACCGATTTTACCTTCATACTGCGCGGCGGTTTCGAACGCGGTTTTGCCGGTCTCTTCGCGCCAGGTCAGCAGTTTCTTATCGTCGTTGGCCCAGTCAGCCATCATGCCGGAGGAGAATTCACCGGAGATAATGTCGTCCATATGTTTCTGGAACAACGGTGCCATTTTCTCTTTCAGCTGTTCAGACAGCGCGTAAGCACGCAGTTTCGCCGGGTTGGACAGACGGTCCATCATCAGGGTGATACCACCCTGCTTCAGCGCCTCAGTGATGGTTTCCCAGCCGAACTGAATCAGCTTCTCAGCGTAAGCCGGATCGGTACCTTCAGCCACCAGCTTGTCGAAGCACAGCAGTGAACCCGCCTGCAGCATACCGCAGAGGATGGTTTGTTCACCCATCAGATCAGATTTCACTTCTGCCACGAAGGAGGACTCCAGCACACCTGCACGGTGACCACCGGTCGCCGCAGCCCAGGCTTTGGCAATCGCCATCCCTTCGCCTTTCGGATCGTTTTCCGGGTGAACGGCGATGAGCGTCGGCACACCAAAACCACGCTTGTACTCTTCGCGTACTTCAGTACCCGGGCACTTCGGCGCCACCATCACCACGGTGATGTCTTTACGGATCTGCTCACCCACTTCCACGATGTTGAAACCGTGAGAGTAACCCAGCGCCGCGCCATCTTTCATCAGCGGCTGAACGGAGCGCACAACGTCGGAGTGCTGCTTGTCCGGAGTCAGGTTAACCACCAGATCAGCCTGCGGGATCAGCTCTTCGTAGGTACCTACTTTGAAGCCGTTTTCGGTGGCTTTACGCCATGAAGCACGCTTTTCAGCAATCGCTTCTTTACGCAGGGCATAAGCAATATCCAGACCGGAATCACGCATGTTCAGGCCCTGGTTCAGGCCCTGAGCGCCACAGCCGACGATGACCACTTTTTTACCCTGAAGGTAGCTCGCGCCATCGGCAAATTCGTCGCGTGCCATGAAGCGGCATTTACCCAGCTGTGCCAGCTGCTGGCGCAGATTCAGTGTATTAAAGTAGTTGGCCATGGTGATACCTCGTGATGTTGTGTTGTCGTGCTTATTGTTCGGTTCGCTTTTGCGATATTGAACTTACTATATGACAGGAAATTTATTGCGGAAATTGATATATTCACAACGTCACATTGCAATTTCTGCAATGTAAAACCGTGGAGCGTTGCCCGTGGATTTACGCGATCTGAAAACCTTCCTGCATCTGGCGGAAAGCCGCCATTTTGGCCGCAGCGCACGGGCGATGCACGTTAGCCCCTCCACGCTTTCCCGGCAAATTCAACGCCTGGAAGAGGATCTCGGTCAGCCGCTGTTTGTGCGCGATAACCGCACCGTTACCCTGACGGAAGCGGGCGAAGAGCTGCGCACCTTTGCCCAGCAGACGCTACTGCAGTATCAGCAGCTGCGCCATACCATCGATCAGCAGGGGCCGACGCTCTCTGGTGAACTCCATATTTTTTGCTCGGTAACCGCGGCTTACAGCCACCTGCCGCCAATCCTCGACCGGTTTCGTGCTGAGCATCCCTCCGTTGAAATTAAGCTGACCACCGGCGACGCCGCCGATGCGATGGAAAAAGTCGTAACCGGCGAAGCAGATCTTGCGATTGCCGGGAAGCCAGAAACCCTGCCCGGCGCCGTGGCGTTCTCGATGCTGGAAAACCTGGCGGTGGTACTGATTGCCCCAGCGTTACCCTGCCCGGTGCGCAATCAGGTCACCCAGGAGAACCCTGACTGGTCAACCGTACCGTTCATCATGGCCGATCAAGGACCGGTGCGCCGCCGCATTGAGCTGTGGTTCCGGCGGCAGAAAATCAGCAACCCGTCTATCTACGCCACCGTTGGCGGTCACGAGGCGATGGTGTCGATGGTAGCGCTGGGCTGTGGCGTAGCGCTGCTGCCGGAAGTGGTACTGGAAAACAGCCCTGAACCGGTGCGCAACCGCGTGATGATCCTTGAGCGTAGTGATGAAAAAACGCCGTTTGAGCTTGGCGTCTGCGCACAAAAAAAGCGGCTGCATGAGCCGCTTATTGATGCGTTCTGGAAACTATTACCCGCCCATTAACCCGCAAGGAAGAAGCGGAACGCCGGGTTATTGGTCTCGTCATGACACTCGTAACCCAGTTCGTTGAGCCGGGTTTCGAAGTCAGGCTCATGCTCACTCAGCTCGAACGCCGCCAGCACGCGGCCGTAGTCGGTGCCATGGCTGCGGTAGTGAAACAACGAAATATTCCAGTGGGTGCCTAGCGTATACAAAAACTTCAGCAACGCACCCGGTGACTCCGGAAACTCAAAGCTGTAGAGCCGCTCCTGCAGCGGTTTCGACGGACGCCCACCCACCATGTAGCGCACGTGCAGTTTCGCCATCTCATCGTCAGAGAGGTCAACCACCCTGTAACCACCGTTGTGCAGGTGCTGGAGGATCTCTTTGCGCTCCTCAATGCCACGGTTCACACGAACACCAACGAAGATGCAGGCGTTTTTTGCATCGGCGAAGCGGTAGTTAAACTCGGTGACCGCACGTCCGCCCAGCAGCTGGCAAAACTTAAGGAAGCTGCCCTTCTCTTCCGGAATAGTCACCGCCAGCAGCGCTTCACGTTGCTCGCCAAGCTCACAGCGTTCGGAGACATAACGCAAACCATGGAAGTTGACGTTCGCCCCGGAGAGCACGTGCGCCAGGCGTTCACCGCGAATGTTGTGCTGCGCGATGTATTTTTTCATCCCTGCCAGCGCCAGGGCGCCAGAAGGCTCTGCCACTGCGCGGACATCTTCAAACAAGTCTTTCATCGCCGCGCAGATAGCATCGCTGTCGACGGTGATGATGTCGTCGAGGTACTCCTGGCACAGGCGGAAGGTCTCATCGCCAATGCGTTTCACCGCCACACCTTCAGCAAACAGCCCCACTCGCGGCAGATCGACCGGATGGCCGGCTTCCAGCGCCGCCTTCAGGCATGCCGAATCCTCTGCCTCGACGGCGATCACTTTGATCTGTGGCATCAGTTGCTTGATCAGTACCGCAACACCGGCTGCCAGCCCGCCGCCGCCGACCGGCACAAACACGCGATCCAGATGCGCGTCCTGCTGGATAAGCTCCAGCGCCAGCGTTCCCTGGCCCGAAATCACCATGGGGTGATCGAACGGTGGCACCCAGGTAAAACCCTGCTGCTGCGCAAGCTCAATCGCTTTAGCCTTGGCTTCATCAAAATTCGCGCCGTGGAGCAGCACTTCGCCGCCAAAACCACGTACCGCGTCGACTTTGATATCCGCCGTCGCCACCGGCATCACAATCAGCGCTTTCACGCCCAATCGTGCCGAAGAAAAGGCCACGCCCTGGGCATGGTTACCCGCCGAGGCGGTGATCACCCCACGCGCCTTCTGTTCTTCAGTCAGGCCAGCCATCATCGCGTAAGCACCGCGCAGCTTGAAGCTGTGCACCGGTTGACGGTCTTCGCGCTTCACCAGAATGACGTTTTCCAGCCGCGAAGAGAGTTTTTCCATCTTCTGTAGCGGTGTGACCTGTGCGGCTTCATAGACCGGTGCGCGCAGCACCGCCCTGAGATATTCCGCCCCCTCAGGGGCGGCAGATAGCGGTTGAGATTCGGCCATCATTAGCCTCCCAGTTTGGATTTATCGCGCACCGCCCCTTGATCCGCACTGGTGGCCAGACTGGCGTATGCCCGCAGGGCAAAAGAAACTTCACGCTGACGATCGCGCGGGGTCCAGGCTTTATCGCCACGGGCTTCCTGCGCTTCACGACGAGCCGCAATTTCCTGGTCACTCAACTTCAGCTGGATACCACGATTCGGAATATCGATTTCAATCAGGTCGCCATCTTCGATAATCGCGATATTACCGCCGCTTGCCGCTTCCGGTGAAACGTGGCCAATGGAAAGGCCTGAAGTACCACCAGAGAAGCGACCATCGGTGATAAGCGCACAGGCTTTACCGAGACCCATTGATTTCAGGAAGGTGGTCGGATAGAGCATCTCCTGCATTCCTGGTCCACCTTTCGGCCCTTCGTAGCGAATCACCACGACATCGCCTGCTACCACTTTGCCACCGAGAATCGCTTCAACGGCGTCGTCCTGGCTTTCGTACACTTTCGCCGGGCCGGTAAATTTCAAAATGCTGTCATCCACGCCTGCGGTCTTCACAATGCAACCTTTCTCAGCGAAGTTGCCGTAAAGCACCGCCAGGCCACCGTCTTTGCTGTAGGCATGTTCAAGAGAGCGAATACAGCCTTCGGCGCGATCGTCATCGAGGGTATCCCAACGGCAATCCTGGGAGAACGCCTGAGTGGTACGGATCCCGGCCGGGCCTGCGCGGAACATACTCTTCACCGCCGCGTCTTTGGTCAGCATAACGTCATACTGCTCAAGCGTTTGCGGCAGGGTCAGTCCAAGCACGCTCTTCACATTGCGGTTCAGCAGCCCGGCTCTGTCCAGCTCGCCGAGGATACCGATAACCCCACCCGCACGGTGCACATCCTCCATATGGTACTTCTGGGTGCTCGGTGCCACTTTGCACAGCTGCGGCACCTTGCGGGACAGCTTGTCGATATCGCTCATGGTGAAGTCGATTTCGGCTTCCTGTGCCGCCGCCAGCAGGTGCAGTACGGTGTTGGTGGAACCACCCATGGCGATATCCAGGGTCATCGCATTTTCAAAAGCGGCCTTGCTGGCCACATTGCGCGGCAGCGCGCTGGCGTCGTCCTGCTCGTAGTAGCGTTTGGTCAGCTCGACGATGCGTTTACCCGCGTTGAGGAACAGCTGTTTGCGGTCGGCGTGGGTTGCCAGCAGCGAACCATTGCCCGGCTGAGACAACCCCAGCGCTTCGGTCAGACAGTTCATTGAGTTGGCGGTAAACATCCCGGAACAGGAACCGCAGGTCGGGCACGCAGAGCGTTCCACCTGCTCGCTCTGCTCATCGGATACTTTCGGGTCTGCGCCCTGAATCATGGCATCGACCAGGTCGAGCTTGATGATTTTGTCGGACAGTTTGGTTTTACCGGCTTCCATTGGACCGCCGGAAACAAAAATCACCGGAATATTGAGGCGCAGCGATGCCATCAGCATCCCCGGGGTGATTTTGTCGCAGTTAGAGATACACACCATGGCATCAGCACAGTGGGCGTTCACCATGTACTCCACCGAGTCGGCAATAAGCTCGCGAGATGGCAGTGAATAAAGCATGCCCCCGTGTCCCATGGCGATGCCATCGTCCACGGCGATGGTGTTGAACTCTTTCGCCACGCCGCCAGCGGATTCAATCTGCTCAGCGACCAGTTTTCCGAGATCGCGCAGATGAACGTGCCCCGGTACAAACTGGGTGAAGGAGTTCACGACGGCAATAATCGGCTTGCCGAAATCGGCGTCGGTCATCCCGGTGGCGCGCCACAGCGCGCGGGCACCCGCCATGTTGCGGCCGTGGGTGGTAGTGGCGGAACGGTACTTAGGCATGCGTTATTTACTCCCGGTCTCTGTCTGTGAAACGGGACGGTGCGTGCCGTCCCGTTTTTTTAATTATTGATTTACTGAATCCAACCAGCCCCATTTGTCTTCGGTTTCACCGGTAAAGAGGCCAAAGAATGCTTTCTGAATACGTTTGGTGACCGGGCCACAACGGCCTTCGCCCACCTGAATGCCATCGACGCTGCGTACCGGCGTGATTTCCGCGGCTGTACCGGACATGAACACTTCGTCAGCCAGATACAAGGATTCACGGGACAGCACCTGCTCGCGTACTTCAATGCCCAGATCTTTAGCAAGCTTGATGATCGCATCACGGGTGATCCCCGGCAGCGCGGAAGAGGTGAACGGCGGAGTGAACAGAATGCCGTCTTTCACTTCAAACAGGTTTTCACCGGCACCTTCGGAGATATAGCCATTCACATCCAGCGCGATACCTTCCTGGTAGCCGTGACGACGGGCTTCGCTACCCACGAGCAGGGAAGAAAGGTAGTTACCACCGGCTTTCGCGGCGGTTGGGATGGTGTTCGGCGCCACGCGGTTCCAGGAGGAGACCATCGCATCAATGCCCTGATCCAGCGCTTCTGCGCCGAGATATGCACCCCACGGGAAGGCAGCGATGATCACGTCGGTGGTGTAACCGGCCGGCGGGTTAACGCCCATGCCAACATCGCCAACAAAGACCAGCGGACGGATATAGGCGCTGGTCAGATTGTTTTTGCGAATCACTTCGCGGCAGGCTTCCATCAGTTCATCAATGCTCTGAGACACCGGGAAACGATAAATTTTGGCTGAATCACGCAGACGTTGCATGTGTTCACGATGACGGAACACCACTGGCCCTTTGTGAGAATCGTAGCAACGGATACCTTCGAATACGGAAGTACCGTAGTGCAGCGCGTGGGACATCACGTGAACTTTCGCTTCACCCCATGGCACCATCTCACCATTGAACCAAATGTAATCAGCTTTTTTCGTCGTCATTTTTCTTCCTATTGCGCTCAGGCGCGGATTTGTTGTGATGATGTTGTTCGTTGCTGGATCTCGACACAGGCGACGTCGACCAGTTTGCTCAACTGACTAAACAGTAATTCGACTGGACGAGGGCTGGCAACGGTCAATTCAATATTTATGTTCTGCGCATCCGTTGCGGTCTCCATATTCATAGAGCAAATTTGAAAACCGCGATGACGCACCACGCGCAAAACGCGTTCTAAGGTTTCGGGGTTGAAGCGGGCCAGAACGGCGACCTGATGTTGCATCATGATAATTTCTCCAGCATTTGCGAGTTACTGGCACCAGGTGGTACCAACGGCCAGACATTCTCAAGTTCATCGATTGAGACATGAAGCAGGTAAGGCCCCTCGCTTGACAGCATGGTGTCGAGCGCCGCTTCAACCTGGTCTTTACGGGTGATGTGCTGTCCAGGGATGCCAAAGGCGCTGGCCAGCGTGAGGAAATCGGGGTTATCAGTCAGGGTGGTTTCGCTATAACGTTCCTGGAAGAACAGCTGCTGCCACTGGCGAACCATGCCTAAGCGCTGGTTATCGAGTAAGACGATTTTCAGCGGCAGCTGTTTGCGTTTTACGGTGCCGAGCTCCTGAACATTCATCATGAAGGAGCCGTCACCGGAGATACAGATAACCGTATCGTTCGGGCGTGCTACCTGGGCTCCCACCGCCGCTGGCAGGCCAAAGCCCATCGTACCCAACCCACTGGAAGTGATGAAATTTTCCGGACGGGTATAGGTCATGTGCTGTGCGGACCACATCTGATGCTGGCCTACGTCGGTCGTGACCACGCTATCGGCCGGTTTACGATCGGACAGTTGCTTCAGCAACAGCGGCGCGTAGATGGCCTCACCCGGATGATCGTAACGCCAGGCATGCTCGGTGCGCATGTCAGCCGTATGTTGACGCCAGGCGTCCAACGCTAATGGCTGCTGCAACGCTGGCAGCAGCGCATTCAGAGAGCCCTGCAGAGCAACATGAGCCTGACGCAGTTTGTTCATCTCTGCCGGATCGATATCCATATGGATAACCTTCGCATGAGGTGCAAAGGTGTTCAGTTTTCCGGTCACACGGTCGTCAAAACGGGCGCCAACGGCAATCAACAGATCGCATTCCTGCACCGCCAGGTTCGCGGCTTTAGTGCCGTGCATTCCCAGCATACCGAGGTAGTACGGGTAGTCAGCTTCCACCGCCCCCAACCCTTTCAGGGTACAAACGGCCGGGATCTGCGTGACGTTGATGAACTCACGCAGTGCCGGAACCGCCTGCGCCATACCAACACCACCGCCGACGTACAGCACCGGCTTCTGCGCCTGCGCCAGCATCTGGTTCGCCAGCGCAACGTCAGCTGCTGGAAACGCATCCGTCGCCGCGACGGTGGAAAAGTGAGGCTCCAGATTACCCACGGCAACCTGGATATCTTTCGGGATATCAACCAGTACCGGCCCCGGACGACCAGAGTTAGCCACCATGAATGCCTCGGCCATCACCTGCGGCAGTTCCTCCAGCGACTGAACCAGGAAACTGTGCTTAGTGCATGCCAACGATAAACCGAGTACATCGACTTCCTGGAAAGCATCGGTGCCGATAAACGGGGAAGCGACCTGGCCGGTGATAGCGACAACGGGAACGGAGTCGAGCAACGCATCGGCAAGGCCAGTTATAAGGTTTGTTGCCCCTGGGCCGGAAGTAGCAATACAAACGCCCGTTTTCCCGGTCGCACGGGCATAGCCGATGGCCGCCATAGCCGCGCCCTGCTCGTGCCGGCACAACAGGTGTTCCACGCCGCCGTCATACAGTGCATCGTAAACCGGCATAATTGCGCCACCCGGGTAGCCGAATACGGTATCAACCCCCTGTGCACGCAACGCATGTACCACCCACTGTGCCCCGTTCATAGTTAGTTCCCCGTCATAAATCTGGAGAAACAGAATTTTGTGCTAGTTGTCATAATCTGCTCCTCGCTTCAGTTTTTAGGCCATAAAAAAACCCCCGGACCTTTCGGTGCGGGGGTCTTAGTTCGTTAAGGCTTGATTTCTAAGCCTTTCCTCGTCCAAGTGCAGCCCCGCACGGTGGGATAATAATCACCACCACGCTAATCACGACCAGGCTAATCACTCGTAGAAGGGCTGTCATTTTCAGTTCTTTTTGCATCTTGTTCGAAGGAATACCTAAAGAGGTAACACAGGCAGCGCAGAGAACACAAGATTTTTTTATAACCCATTTTCTGAGCCAGCTAACAATTTCGAGTAAAACAGTTGTTTTATATAAGAAAAATTTGAGCTGAAAAAAATTCACTATTTTTCCCTCTGCGCCATCCCCCAAACAAAGGGAAAGCGCCTTTGCGAGGTCAATTCCAGAAATTTTATTGTGCTGTGAAATGCGGTAAAAATACGGGAATCTGCATCGTAATCACGACATTTTGTCGCGTTATGGAATTTCAATTAACGACATAATGACGCTATCAGGAGGCATTATGTCGCTATCAGTTGTCTACACTCGCGCCGCGCTGGGGATCACCGCGCCGCTCATTACCGTCGAGGTACATATCAGCAAAGGGCTACCCGGTTTGACCCTGGTTGGCCTGCCGGAAACAACGGTCAAGGAAGCCAGAGATCGCGTCCGTAGCGCAATCATCAACAGCGGTTATGAATTCCCGGCAAAGAAGATAACCATTAACCTGGCTCCCGCCGATCTCCCTAAAGAAGGAGGGAGATATGATTTACCTATCGCCATTGCGCTCCTGGTCGCTTCTGAGCAGCTTTCTGGGGCAAAGCTGAGTCAGTATGAGTTTGTGGGTGAACTGGCACTCACAGGCGCTTTACGCGGTATTCCTGGGACAATATCAGGCGCAATAGAGGCAACAAAAGCAGGACGTCGTATCGTGGTTGCAGAGGATAACGCTTCTGAAGTCGGGCTAATTGGTGGAGACCACTGCTATATCGCTCATCATTTGCAGGAAGTGTGCGTTTTTCTGGAAGGCAAACATACGCTAAGCGCGGCACCTCAGAATGATTCTTCAGCCTGTACCGCCCCTGTGAACGATTTGACCGATGTTATCGGGCAGCAGCAGGGGAAGCGTGCGCTGGAGATAACCGCGGCCGGTGGACACAATTTACTGCTCATTGGTCCCCCTGGTACGGGGAAAACCATGCTCGCCAGCAGGTTGCCCGGCTTACTTGCCCCGCTCAGTAACGAAGAAGCGCTGGAGAACGCGGCTATCTCAAGCCTGGTGCAGTCAGCGGATATGAAAACCCAATGGCGGGTACGTCCTTTTCGTTCACCCCATCACAGCGCCTCGCTGACGGCGATGGTCGGCGGCGGATCGATACCGGGTCCTGGCGAGATCTCGCTGGCACATAACGGTATTTTATTTCTCGATGAGCTCCCGGAATTCGAACGGCGTGTTCTTGATGCCCTGCGTGAACCGATAGAGTCTGGGCAAATTCATTTGTCGCGAACCAGAGCAAAGGTCACCTACCCTGCGCGCTTCCAGCTTATTGCTGCCATGAATCCCAGTCCCACCGGTCACTATCAGGGCAAGCACAACCGCTGTACGCCGGAACAGACGCTACGCTATCTGGGGCGGCTTTCCGGACCTTTTCTCGACCGCTTCGATCTCTCGCTTGAGATCCCGCTGCCGCCGCCAGGACTGCTTAGCCAGCCCCAAAGAGCCGGGGAGACGACCGCCATGGTGCGCGAACGAGTATTGCAAGCACAAGCAAAGCAGTATTCACGGCAAAAGAAACTCAATGCTCATCTGGAAGGGAGTGAAATACGGGAACACTGCGAACTGGAAAATGCGGATGCCTTATGGCTTGAGCAGACGTTAACGCAACTGGGGTTGTCTATTCGTGCATGGCAGCGCCTGTTGAAAGTATCCCGCACGATAGCTGACCTTGCTGCCTGCAGCGATATTACCCGCTCTCACCTGCAGGAGGCGCTCAGCTACCGGGGTATCGATCGGGTATTGATTCACCTGCAGAAATTACTGGCATAAAAAAAGGGGCCGGAGCCCCTTTCTATTTTAGTCATCGCTTTCAGTATAGTCTTCCGCGCCTTCCATCTGCGGCTTACCGCCAGACAGAGTATGGAAACGCTTCGGGCGCTTGATACGCGCCATATACTTAAACCATACGCGTTCGGTTTCGGTTGAGGGCTCACGCTCCCCGTGACACACTGCAACAAACTGTTTTTCGTCTTCGGTTACAGGTTCGCGCTTACCCAGCTCCAGTTCGTTTAAGGCATAACCAAAACGCTCAAGCAGTTGTGCCTCTTTGATGGTGAAATCACCATGACGAGAGAAACCACGCGGATAATTTTTATTGTCGAAAAAACGATTCGTTGTCGTAAAGCTTTCCGCCATCCTACACGCTCCTAAGTCTTTGTCCGAGCTATTTATGGCGCGGAGTATTAGTTACGCTTGACAGAGTGTAAAACAAAACATTTAAATCATAACGACAAATAATTTTGTGGAGAAGGTCGTGGATACGGAATTGCTTAAAACTTTCCTGGAAGTCAGCAGAACTCGTCACTTCGGGCGTGCCGCAGAAGCGCTCTATCTGACTCAGTCGGCGGTCAGCTTTCGTATTCGCCAGTTAGAGAATCAGCTTGGGGTGAATCTGTTCACCAGACACCGGAATAACATCCGTCTGACACCGGCTGGCGAGAAACTTCTGCCTTATGCAGAAACCCTGATGAATACCTGGCAAGCCGCGCGTAAGGAGGTAGCGCACACCTCCCGACACAATGAGTTTTCAATTGGTGCCAGCGCTTCGCTGTGGGAATGTATGTTAAACGGCTGGCTCAGCAGACTTTATCAGGTGCAGACTAATCTGCAGTTTGAGGCACGTATTGCACAACGCCAGTCACTGGTAAAGCAGCTGCATGAACGCCAGTTAGATCTGCTCATTACCACTGAAGCCCCAAAAATGGACGAGTTCAGCAGTCAGTTGTTGGGGCATTTTACCCTTGCGCTCTATTCAGCAGAACCGGCCCGGACGAAAGCCGATCTCAACTATCTGCGTCTCGAGTGGGGGCCAGATTTCCAACAGCATGAAGTAGGGTTGATTGCCAGCGACGACGTGCCGTCTTTAACCACCAGTTCTGCCGAACTGGCTCGTCAGCAGCTTGGGCCATTAAACGGTTGCACCTGGTTACCTATGGTCTGGGCCAAAGATAAAGGTGGTCTGCATGCGGTGACCGACAGCATTACACTTTCCCGTCCGCTTTATGCAATTTGGCTGCAAAATAGCGACAAACAGACCCAGATCCGCGACATTCTGAAAACCAGCGTATTGAGTTAAACCGTGTGGGGCAAGGATGCCCTGCATGAGGAAAAACGGTGAGATGGGTAAATGACAGACAAAAAAAAAATCCTTTGCCGAAGCAAAGGATTATTTTCTGGCAGGGGCGGAGAGACTCGAACTCCCAACACCCGGTTTTGGAGACCGGTGCTCTACCAATTGAACTACGCCCCTAAATCTTGCTTACCACTAAGCCTGCTATGTAGCAGGCTTAGTGATG
>NZ_JMPS01000015.1 GCF_000735455.1 Yokenella regensburgei ATCC 49455
GCAGCGCGGCTTTCGCTCACCGTTGCGAGGTCCCGTATAATACGTTTTCCTCATTCAGAGTCAAGCGTTTATTTTCACTTTTCTCTGTGGCGTTCATCTCTGAACCCCGCTAACCCGGCGGCTTGTAGGCCGTTGTTCCGTGTCAGTGGAGGCGCATTATAGGGAGTTCTGCGGCGTTGACAAGTCCTGTTTTCAAAAAACTTTTCAACCGTTTCTTTTTTGTGCAAACGCTCGCTAAACAGCCAGTTTTTCGAGCCTTTCGAAGCCATAACGCTGCAAAACGGGTAAAAGTTGTTCAGTTTCTGCCGTTAGCGCCATACAAAAAGCGATATTGGTGTCGGCAGACTTCGCATCCGGTGCTTCATGTTCTAATAACCAGGCCGTGCGACGGGCAATAGCCGCCCCGGAATCGATAAGGCGCGTTCCTTCCGGCAGCACCTGCATAAGCTCTTCCTGTAATAGAGGGAAGTGTGTGCAGCCGAGTACCACGGTATCCGGTGGTTCCTGCATCCGCAGCCACGGGCGAAGAATACGACGCAACTCGTCGAGCGATACCGGCTCACCGTGGAGCTTCGCTTCCGCGAGCTCTACCAGCTCGGCCGAGCCCAGCATCTCAATGCGGCACTCATTTGCAAAACGATCGATAAGCTCACGTGTATAAGGACGCTTCACCGTGCCGCGCGTTGCCAGCAGGCCAACAATGCCGTTCGCCGTCAGTCGCGCCGCGGGTTTAATCGCAGGCACCACGCCGACAACCGGGAAGGCAAACTTTTCGCGTAATGCGGGAAGGGAAACGGTACTTGCGGTGTTACAGGCAATAACCGCCAGCGCCAGCGGGTAGCGTTGCTGTACGGCAGTAACGATTTCAACGACACGCTCAACGATAAACTCTTCACTTTTCTCTCCATAAGGAAAGGCGACGTTATCGAAAGCATAAACATAATGGAGATCCGGCATCAGGTGCCGGATCTCATCATAAACCGACAACCCACCGACACCGGAATCAAAGACCAGTACGGTGGGACGTGGATTAGAAGGTGTAGCTGCCAGACAAGGTGTATTCTCGTCCTGCAGTTTGATAGCCATAAACTGTCTCGTAATCTTTATCGAACAGGTTAGCTATTTTACCACGAACTGTCAGATGTGAGGTGACCGGATACGACAATCCGATATCCCACAGGCTCACACCACCCAATTTGACCTCACGAGAGTTATCGTAGTCATAATCATAACGTTGACCGATGTACTGATAGACCACATCCCAGCCGAGATCGTAAATCTGCCCCGTCAGCTCATACTTCACCTGCTGCTTGGCACGGCGATATAACGTTTTATTGGTTTCATCGTCACGCGGGTCAACATATTGCAGCGTCAAATGGTGATCCACCGGGCCGGTAGTGACATTACCCGTCCACTCCATACCCTTGATGGTGGCCGACTTCACGTTGTAGTAGGCGCTATTGTTGTAGTCGATGAGGTTCTGAATATCGTAATGGTAAGCAGACAGGCGCCAGTCAACCGGCCCGGTCAGGCCTTCAAGCCCGGCTTCCCACTGTTTTGATTCTTCCGGTTTCAGATTCGGGTTTGAGGAGATACCGAAGCGATCCGCACCGTACTGCTGTCCCAGAGAAGGGGCAAGGAACCCCGTACCGTAAGAAAGCGTGGTCCGGTAGCCGTCGATAAACTCCCAGCCTGCCGCCGTCTGCCAGGTACCATGCCAGCCAAACTGCTCATCGTGATCTTCACGACCAGAGGCCTCCAGCGTCACCGTATCAATCTGCTGTTGCCCGGTCAGGTACAGGCCGGTGGTATCACGTTTATAGACATCGGTGCTGGTCGTGCCGGTGGAGCGCAGCTTCTCCTGCTTCCAGTCAACGCCGCCGCTTATAGCACCATGGCCTACTTCAACGTTGTTCCCCCACTGGATATAACGCTGCTCAATATCGTCGAGGCTGGAGCCTGAGGCATAACGCCCGGTCTGGCTACTGTAGTTGTAGTCTTTGCTGCGCTGATAGTTAGCCACCAGCTGAGAAGAGTAGATGCCGGAGTTAAAGTGCATTCCGGTATCCCACGACTGGCTGTAGTTCTGATGTTCATCGTTCCCACCGTCGTAACCCCAGTTACCCTGGTCATAATCGGCGTTAGAAGAATAACCATAGCCACGGAAGAAACCGGAAAGATTGTCGTTGAACTTGTGCTGTACGCCGCCCCACAGCAGCTTATTGCGATAGCCATCGCGATCGCTGTCACCTGGGTAGGTTGAATTCGGCTGAACGTTAAACCCTTTGGTGGTCTGGTACGCCCCGGCAGCGGTGACTACTGTATCGCCAAAACGCTGATTGAAGGTACCATCATAGGTCTGATAGCCGTTGGTCCCCATCCCGGCGTTAATTTGCGAACGCGCGGAGTCGGTCATGGTGATGATGTTCACCACGCCACCAATCGCACCGGAACCGTACACCGCAGAGCGTGGGCCGCGGATGTATTCGATACGCTGTACCAGCGACACCGGGATCTGATCGATATCGGAGTTGTTCGAAATACCCGGGCGCGCCATCGGCACGCCATCCACCAGCACCAGCACATGGCGGGCTTCGGTACCACGTACAAACAGAGAAGAGCTCTGACCCATTCCACCGTTTTGCGCCACATCAACACCCGGCAGGCGACGCATCACATCCAGCACCGTTTTTGACTGCCAGCGCTCAATGTCTTCTTTTGTCACGATATTGGTGGGGGCCAGCACGGTGTTGACCGGCTGCTGAAAACGGTTGGCGGTAACGACCATGGTGTCAGGGGCACTGTCCTGCGCCCAGCCAGAAAATGCCGTGGCGGACAATGCCGTCAACAGCGAAGCTTTTTTAATCATTATAAAAAGCATCCAGTAAATAAGAAGGATGCCGCGGGTTTCATCTATAGCACGCGATGAGGAAACCTGATGCGACGTAATTCCGGCAGGTCTTCGGGCTTAGGGGTGATCTCGTGAAATCGAGAATAAAGGATGATGACTTCCCGCTTTATTAAGCAGTGTCTGCTACCTGGCACTCATCCCACCGTCTTTACCGCTGCGCGTCAGCTCCAGATTTGCACTGGATTCCCTTTTCACTCACAGGAGACCGGAAACATAATGCTACAATTAGCGACATATAGAAGTCCAGACTGCTGTTAACCATTATGTCTGGACATCCCCGGCACAATCCCTACAATCGCCGCGTACTTTTATTATTCAGGATGCATCATGACCCCCGAACACCTTCCTACCGAACAATATGAAGCGCAGCTGGCCGAGAAAGTCGTGCGTCTGCAAAAAATGATGGCGCCGTTTAATGCGCCGGTTCCGGAAGTGTATCGTTCACCGGTCAGTCACTACCGCATGCGCGCCGAGTTCCGGGTATGGCACGACGGCGACGACCTGTACCACATTATTTTCGATAGCGAGACCAAATCGCGCATTCGCGTCGACAGTTTCCCGGCAGCCAGCGAGCTGATTAACCAGCTCATGACCGCCATTCTTGAGGGCGTGCGCAACAACCGCACCCTGCGTCATAAGCTGTTCCAGATTGACTACCTGACGACCATGAGCAATCAGGCGGTGGTGTCGCTGCTGTACCATAAAAAGCTGGACGACGAGTGGCGTCAGGAAGCAGAAGCCCTGCGCGATTCACTGCGTGCGCAAAACCTCAACGTGCATCTGATTGGCCGGGCAACCAAAACGAAAATCATGCTCGATCAGGACTACATTGATGAGCGTTTACCGGTGGGCGGGCGCGAAATGATCTATCGTCAGGTAGAGAACAGCTTCACCCAGCCGAACGCCGCGATGAACGTGCAGATGCTTGAGTGGGCGCTCGATACCACCAAAAACGCCACCGGCGATCTGCTGGAGCTGTATTGCGGCAACGGTAACTTCTCGCTGGCGCTGGCGCGTAACTTCAACCGCGTACTGGCAACGGAAATCGCCAAACCGTCAGTGGCTTCGGCGCAGTACAACATTGCCGCTAACCACATTGATAACGTGCAGATTATTCGTATGTCGGCGGAAGAGTTTACACAGGCGATGAACGGCGTACGCGAATTCAACCGTCTGGAAGGGATTGATTTGAAGAGCTACCAGTGCGAAACGATTTTCGTTGATCCACCGCGTAGCGGTCTCGATGCCGAGACAGAAAAGATGGTGCAGGCATACCCGCGGATTCTGTACATTTCCTGTAATCCGGAAACGCTGTGCAAGAATCTGGAGACATTAGGCCAGACGCACAAAGTCACACGCCTGGCGCTGTTCGATCAGTTCCCCTACACCCATCATATGGAGTGTGGCGTCCTGCTGGAACGTCAGTAAAACAACGGCGGCCCTCCGTGTTGCGAGGGCCCGCGTCTTACACTTCTTCCATACGGCCCAGTAACGCCTGCAGGCGATCCTGCCAGCCCTGCTGCTGTTCACGCAGCTGGCCGTTTTCGCGCTCCAGGTCTTCACGACCGTGCTGAGCAGACTGCACTTCCTGCGCCAGCGAGTTATTCTTTTCTTTCAGCTCTTCGATTTCCATCTGCAACAGAGTGATGGTATCAATCGCCTGCTGTACTTTTGCTTCCAGTTTCTCAAACACTTCTAATGACATCGTCATACCTCTCCTGAACGTGCAAGGCGTTGATCTCGTCCCGGAACCCCGGCGACGCCTTAACGAAAATATACGCGCACTACTATAGGCCCCGATTGTATGAAGCCCCGGCGCTGCTGTCCAGCGACAAGCCGCGCAGATTGCGGATAGCGAGTATTTTCAGTCTAGACCTGGAGCATTAGCGGCATATACCCCTAAATTGTTAATTTAATCGTTAATGAAATGATTCAGCTCACACTTTCAGGAACATCTCAAAAACGTGCTCCATGGCGCGAAAACGCTCATTTTATGACGTAGTACACACATTTTGATTTCGATATTTCTCGTTTTTGCTCGTTAACGATAAATTAACACCATGCCTACATGGCATCATGGTCGTCTTTGACCTCCATGAACACAATAATCCTCACTACGTCTTCAGGATCCGATTATGAGCCAGACATCAACCTTAAAAGGCCAGTGCATCGCAGAGTTTCTTGGTACCGGCTTGTTGATATTTTTCGGCGTTGGGTGTGTTGCGGCGCTTAAAGTAGCAGGCGCCAGCTTCGGGCAGTGGGAAATCAGCATCATCTGGGGTCTGGGCGTGGCGATGGCCATCTACCTGACCGCAGGGGTTTCCGGCGCTCATCTCAACCCGGCAGTTACTATTGCACTGTGGCTGTTTGCGTGCTTTGACGGGCGTAAAGTTGTTCCTTTCATTATTTCTCAAGTTGCCGGCGCCTTTTGCGCAGCGGCGTTGGTTTACGGGCTTTACTACAATCTTTTCTACAACTTCGAACAAACGCACAATATGGTGCGCGGCAGCGTCGAAAGCCTCGAGCTTGCCGGTATTTTCTCCACTTACCCTAACCCACATATCAATTTTGTGCAGGCCTTCGCGGTAGAAATGGTCATTACGGCTATCCTGATGGGTCTGATTCTGGCACTGACCGATGATGGCAACGGCGTACCGCGTGGACCGCTGGCACCGCTGCTGATTGGTTTACTGATTGCCGTGATTGGTGCCTCCATGGGGCCGCTGACCGGATTCGCGATGAACCCGGCGCGTGATTTTGGACCAAAAATGTTTGCCTGGCTGGCAGGATGGGGCAAGGTCGCCTTCACCGGTGGTCGAGACATTCCTTACTTCCTGGTACCCGTATTTGCGCCGATCGTCGGTGCTGCACTGGGTGCGTTCTGCTATCGCAAATTCATTGGCCGCCATTTGCCGTGCGATGTTTGTGAGGTTGAAGAAAAAGATGCAGCCAAATCAACTTCATCGCAGCAAAATGCTTCGCTGTAATCTGACTACGGGATACACACTATGACCGATAAAAAATATATCGTTGCGCTCGACCAGGGTACAACCAGCTCCCGCGCCGTCGTGATGGATCACGATGCCAACATCGTCAGCGTTTCACAGCGCGAATTCGAACAAATTTATCCTAAGCCAGGCTGGGTTGAACACGACCCGATGGAAATCTGGGCATCCCAGAGCTCAACGCTGGTCGAAGTGCTGGCAAAAGCGGACATCAACTCCGACGAAATCGCCGCTATCGGCATCACCAACCAGCGTGAAACCACCATCGTCTGGGATCGTGAAACCGGTAAACCGATTTATAACGCCATCGTCTGGCAGTGTCGCCGTACCGCAGACATCTGCGAGCAGCTCAAGCGTGACGGCATGGAAGAGTACATCCGCAAGGCGACCGGCCTGGTGGTGGACCCGTACTTCTCCGGAACCAAAGTGAAGTGGATCCTCGACCACGTTGAAGGCTCCCGCGAGCGTGCAAAACGCGGCGAACTGCTGTTCGGTACCGTGGACACCTGGCTTATCTGGAAGATGACCCAGGGCCGCGTACACGTCACCGACTACACCAACGCCTCCCGTACCATGCTGTTCAACATCCACGACCTGGACTGGGATGACAAAATGCTCGACGCGCTGGACATCCCGCGCGCCATGCTGCCGGAAGTGCGCAAGTCTTCCGAAGTGTACGGCCAGACCAACATCGGTGGTAAAGGCGGCACGCGTATTCCTATCTCCGGCATCGCTGGTGACCAGCAGGCGGCGCTGTTTGGCCAGCTGTGCGTGAAAGAAGGGATGGCGAAGAATACCTATGGTACCGGCTGCTTTATGCTGATGAACACCGGTGAGAAAGCGGTGAAATCTGAGAACGGCCTGCTGACCACCATCGCCTGCGGCCCGACCGGCGAAGTGAACTACGCGCTGGAAGGTGCGGTGTTCATGGCGGGTGCCTCCATCCAGTGGCTGCGCGATGAAATGAAACTCATCAGCGATGCGTTCGACTCCGAGTACTTTGCGACCAAAGTGAAGAACACCAACGGCGTGTACGTTGTGCCAGCCTTTACCGGCCTGGGCGCACCATACTGGGACCCGTATGCTCGTGGCGCCATCTTCGGCCTGACTCGCGGCGTAAACTCTAACCACATCATCCGCGCGACGCTTGAATCCATTGCCTACCAGACTCGTGATGTTCTGGAAGCGATGCAGGCAGACTCCGGCATTCGTCTGCACGCCCTGCGCGTTGACGGCGGTGCGGTAGCCAACAACTTCCTGATGCAGTTCCAGGCCGATATTCTCGGTGCTCGCGTTGAGCGTCCGGAAGTGCGTGAAGTGACCGCGTTGGGTGCAGCGTATCTCGCTGGCCTGGCGGTGGGCTTCTGGCAGAACCTGGACGAGCTGCAGGAGAAAGCGGTGATTGAGCGTGAATTCCGCCCGGGCATTGAAACTACCGAGCGTAACGTGCTTTACAGCGGCTGGAAAAAAGCGGTGAAACGTTCACTGGCGTGGGAAGATCACGACTAAGAAAGCGGATAAGCGTAGTGCATCCGACAAAAAGCCCCGTATTTACGGGGCTTTTTCTTTATCAGCCAAACATTGGCAACATCAGATACAGCTTAATCACCAGCGCGTTGACGATATCGATGAAGAACGCACCCACCATCGGTACCACCAGGAAGGCCATATGGGATGGGCCAAAACGCTCGGTAATTGCCTGCATGTTGGCAATCGCCGTTGGCGTTGCGCCGAGGCCAAAGCCGCAGTGTCCGGCCGCCAGCACCGCCGCATCGTAGTTTTTACCCATCATTCGCCAGGTCACGAAGATGGCATACAGCGCCATCGCCACGGTTTGTACCGCGAGGATAATCAGCATCGGCAGCGCCAGCGAAGCAAGTTCCCACAGCTTCAGGCTCATCAGCGCCATGGCGAGGAACAACGACAGCGACACGTTGCCCAACACCGACACCGCACGCTCAAAGACACGATAAAAACCAATCAGCGCCAGGCCGTTACTCAGGATCACACCAATAAACAGCACACAGACGAACGTCGGCAGTTCGAAGGCGGTGCCCAGCAGCAGTTGCGCCACCACTTTACCGACCGTCAGACAGATGGCGATAAGCGCGATGGTTTCAATCAGTACCAGCGAGGTGATCATGCGACCAACGTCCGGCTTTTCGAACGCCGTCGGCACTTCCTGGTCATCCGGCGTACCGTTCGGTGTGGAAGAGTGTTTCACCAGATAGCGCGCCACCGGGCCGCCAATCAGGCCGCCCAGCACCAGACCAAAGGTGGCGCAGGCCATCGCCACTTCGGTGGCATTGGCAAAGCCGTAGCGTTCGCTAAAGAGCTTGCTCCATGCCGCCCCGGTACCGTGACCGCCGGAGAGGGTGATAGAGCCCGCGAGCAGGCCCATCAGCGGATCCAGGCCGAGGATTTTCGCCATCCCGATACCAATGGCGTTTTGCATCAGCAGCAAACCAACCACCACAATCAGGAATGTACCCAGCACTTTGCCGCCAGAGCGCAGGCTCGCCAGGTTGGCGTTCAGACCAATGGTGGCGAAGAAGGCCAGCATCAGCGGGTCTTTCAGGCTCATATCGAAATCAATTTCGATACCCATGCTTTTTTTGAGCACCAGCAGCGCCAGTGCGGTTAACAGCCCGCCCGCGACGGGTTCAGGGATAGTGTATTTTTTGAAAAGGGGGACGGTATGGACCAGTTTGCGCCCCAAAAGCAGCACTAACGTGGCCGCGACGAGCGTCGATAAGGTGTCGAGGTGAAACATAGAAAGCTCCTTATTAGCGCATGATCCATTCACACGCGATTTCATTATTCCTGTGCCGATTACGTCTCTTCATGAGAAATCAGGAGCCGGATTTTAATCAAAAAACAGCCTAAAACGACAGAAAAAATGTACTAGCTCTCATCGAATTTGCGACCAAACTTGCAGCAGATAAATAAAAATCCGCTGCCCGGGCTGTTGCGTAAATTATTGGTCTACACAGTGGCAAACGTTTGCTTTTACCTGGCAGTCAGATAAAATCCCCCACTTCCAAATTGTTCCACCACGGGAATGCCTCAGATGTCAGTCAACACCCTCGAGTCTGAACGTGCGCAACCGGTTGCGCAGACTCACAACAGCGAACTCATCTATCGCCTTGAAGATCGTCCGCCCTTGCCTCAAACCCTGTTCGCCGCGTTTCAGCACCTGCTGGCGATGTTTGTGGCGGTCATCACGCCTGCGCTGCTCATCTGCCAGGCGCTGGGATTACCGGCGGAAGATACTCAACACATCATCAGCATGTCGCTGTTCGCCTCCGGGGTGGCTTCCATCATCCAGATCAAAGCCTGGGGCCCGGTAGGCTCTGGTCTGCTGTCGATTCAGGGCACCAGCTTTAACTTCGTGGCGCCGCTTATCATGGGCGGTACGGCGCTAAAAACCGGCGGTGCCGACGTACCGACGATGATGGCCGCGCTGTTTGGCACCCTGATGCTGGCAAGCTTTACCGAGATGGCGCTGTCCCGTGTGCTGCACCTGGCGCGCCGCGTCATCACCCCGCTGGTTTCCGGCGTGGTGGTGATGATTATCGGTCTGTCGCTGATTCAGGTTGGTTTAACCTCCATCGGCGGTGGCTATGCCGCAATGAGCGATAACACCTTTGGCGCACCGAAGAACCTGCTGCTGGCCGGTATCGTTCTCGCTCTTATCATCATTCTTAACCGTCAGCGCAACCCGTATCTGCGCATCGCCTCGCTGGTTATCGCTATGGCCGCGGGTTATCTGGCCGCCTGGCTGATGGACATGCTGCCCGCCAACACCGCACCGACCAACGGCAGCCTCATAACTATTCCGACGCCGCTGTACTACGGCCTGGGCATCGACTGGAATCTGCTGCTGCCGCTGATGCTGGTGTTCATGATCACCTCGCTGGAAACGATCGGCGATATCACCGCGACTTCCGACGTCTCTGAACAGCCGGTTTCCGGCCCGCTGTACATGAAGCGTCTGAAGGGCGGCGTACTGGCGAACGGCCTGAACTCCTGCGTTTCGGCGGTGTTCAACACCTTCCCGAACTCCTGCTTTGGGCAGAACAACGGCGTTATTCAGCTTACCGGCGTTGCCAGCCGCTATGTGGGTTTTGTGGTAGCGCTGATGCTTATTCTGCTCGGCCTGTTCCCGGCGGTGAGTGGTTTCGTCCAGCACATTCCTGAGCCGGTACTCGGCGGTGCGACGCTGGTGATGTTCGGTACCATCGCGGCCTCCGGCGTGCGTATCGTTTCCCGCGAGCCGCTGAACCGCCGCGCGATCCTGATTATCGCCCTCTCCCTGGCGGTTGGCCTCGGCGTTTCTCAGCAGCCGCAGATCCTGCAGTTCGCCCCGGACTGGCTGAAAAACCTGCTCTCCTCCGGCATTGCTGCCGGCGGTATCACCGCGATTGTTCTGAATCTGGTCTTCCCCCCAGAGAAGGAGTAATCCCCGCACGGCGGTGGTTCTCCCCACCGCCGTGACACTGTTTTTCATCATTCCTTCCTTGAGGATTGCACATAAATCGTGCATAACTGCCTTATGTGCCCTCACAGGATGGAAGACCATGAAATTTCTCGGAAAGCTCATTCTCTGGTTACTCATCGCCCTGCTGGTGGTCATTCTTATCGCTTATTTCCTGCTGCAAACCCGCTGGGGTGCACGCCAGGTCAGCGCCTGGGTGAGTGATAACACGGGCTATCAGTTGACCTTCGAGGCGATGGATCATCGCTTCTCCTCGCCCTCACATATCCTGCTGAAAAACGTCACCTTCGGGCGCGACGGCAAACCGGCCACTCTGGTTGCGAGGACGGTGGATATCGGCCTTGGTAGTCGTCAGCTTACCGATCCGCTGCATGCCGACACCATTTTGCTGCAGGACGGCACCCTCAATCTCTCTCCGGCTACCGCGCCGCTGCCCTTTGAGGCCGACCATCTGCGGCTCAGCAACATGGCATTTAACAGCCCGCTGACGGCATGGTCGCTCAGTGCCCAGCGCGTGAGCGGCGGCGTGAGCCCGTGGCAGCCGGAGGCGGGTAACGTATTAGGCAAAAAAGCCACGATTGAAATGAGCGCCGGATCGATGAGCCTCAACGGCGTGCCGGCCAGCAACGTGCTGATTCAGGGCACGCTCGATAACGACGTGGTCACCCTCAGCACGCTCGGTGCCGACATGGCCCGCGGCTCGCTCACCGGCACCGCCCGGCGCAACGCCGACGGCAGTTGGGTGATAGATACCCTGCGCCTCGACGACATCCGTCTGCAGAGCGACAAATCGATAGCCGACTTTTTCGCCCCGCTCACCACCGTGCCATCGCTGCAGATCGGTCGCCTCGAGGTCACCGACGCCAGCCTGCAGGGGCCGGACTGGGCGGTCGCCGATCTCGACCTGAGTTTGCGCAACCTGACCCTCAGCAAGGGCAGCTGGCAAAGCGAGGACGGTAAAATCTCAATGAACGCCAGCGAAGCCATCTGGGGCTCGCTGCACCTTCTCGGCCCGATTGTGAACGCTGAGCTCTCACCGCAGGGCGTCATGCTTCGCCAGTTTACCTCCCGCTGGGAAGGCGGGATGGTGCGCACCTCCGGTACCTGGAGCCGTAGCGACAGCGCGCTGGCGCTCGACGATCTCGCCGTGGCCGGGCTCGAATACACCCTGCCGAAGAACTGGAAGACTCTGTGGATGACGCCAATGCCGGCGTGGCTTAACAGCCTGACGCTGAAAAAGTTTGGCGCTAACCGCAACCTGATTATCGATATCGACCCGGCGTTCCCGTGGCAAATCACCTCCCTCGACGGCTACGGCGCCAACCTGCAGCTGATAAAAGACCATCAGTGGGGCGTGTGGAGCGGCAGCGCCACGCTGAACGGTTCCGCCGCCACTTTTAACCGCGTCGACGTGCGTCGTCCGTCGCTGACCCTCGCCGCCAATGCGTCAACGGTCAATATCAGCGAACTCAGCGCGTTTACGGAAAAAGGGCTGCTCGAAGCCACCGCGGCGGTATCACAGTTACCGCAGCGCCAGGTTAACGTCAGCCTCAACGGTCGCGGTATTCCACTTAACGTGTTGCAGGCCTGGGGCTGGCCCGCGCTGCCGATTTCCGGCGACGGTAATATCCAGCTCACCGCCAGCGGCAGCGTGCAGGACAGCCAACCGTTAAAACCGACGGTGAACGGCCAGCTGAAAGCGGTTAACGCCAGCCAGCAGCAGGTAAGCCAGACGATGCACAACGGCGTGGTCACCACGGCCCCGGTTGCAGCCCCAGCGACAACGCCCACCCCATAATTCCTCCCAGGCCCGCGTTTATGCGGGCCTTATCACGAAACCTGTGCACATTTTGTGGCTGTTTGTACCTATTTCCCGCAACGGGTTCCGCCGCGATTAAGGACTTGCTATAACACCTTTATTGGAAGTGCATTCAAATAATTAAAAACACCCTACAATAATCAGGAATAACCACTATGTCTGGAATACGTCAACGTATCCTGGAGAATATGCAACGATTCTCCAGAGCAATGATCGGCGCAGTCTTGTTCTTGCCTGTCATCGGTTTAATTCTTGCCTTAAGTTCTGTATTAACTAACCCTACTTTAATTCCTGAAACCAGTTTTTTACATCATCTCGGCCAGTTATTAGGTGATACGTTCTGGCCATTATTCGGTAATTTAGGATTATTATTCTGTGTCGGTATCAGCTATGGGCTGGCAAAGGATAAAAAAACCGAAGTCGCGCTGGTCGCGGTAATGTGTTTTATTATGTTCCTCGGCGCCAACCACTCCTGGCTCGAATATACCCACGGCATTGCTGAAAAAATTAACGGTGAATATTACGGTACCGGCCAGACCCAGCTGTTAGGTTTTGTGGTGGTGGATATGGGGGTGTTTCTTGGGATTATTCTCGGCTGCACCATCGCCTGGGTACACAATAAGGTCACCGCGGTGGAACTGCCCGGTGCGCTCTCGATGTACGGCGGCGCCAAGCTGACCCTGATTGCCATGACCCCGGTGATTATCTTCTACGCCATCGCCTTCACCTGGATCTGGCCGTTTATGACCCACGGCATCAGTGCACTCACCGGCTTTATGAAGAATGCGGGCGTGGCGGGGGTGTTTGTATACGGCTTCTTTGAAAAATTCCTCATCCCGACCGGCCTGCACCACTTCGTCTGGTCGCCGTTCCAGCTGACGCAAATCGGCGGCACCCTGAGCGTGGATGGTCAAACCGTCTCCGGCACCCAGGCAATTTTCCTCGCCTATATGCGCCACCCGGACCTGACGCCGGTCATGAACGACGCCCTGCGCTTCTCACAGCAGGGAATGACCACCATCTTCGGCCTTGCCGGGGCTTCGCTGGCCTTCTATCACACCGCGAAGCCGGAGAAAAAGGTGCTGGCGAAAGCGATCCTGCTGCCCGCGATTATTACCTCGATGCTGACCGGCATTACCGAGCCTATTGAGTTCACCTTCCTGTTTGTCTCTCCGCTGCTGTGGGTTATTCACGCCACGCTCACCGCCGCTTCTCAGGCGATTTGCGACATCTTTACCGTGCGCCCGTGGGGAGCATCAGGACTCATTGAGTTCTTAATTTATAACCTGCCGCTACCGGTTTCATTAACCCGCTGGCCGATGTATGTGGTGATTGGTATCGGGCAGTTTGCGGTGTACTACGTTATTTTCCGCACGCTGGTCGTGAAGCTGAATCTGAAAACACCGGGCCGGGAAGATGACGATGGCGTCAAACTTTATAACAAAGAAGATTATCGCCAGAAAATAAAACAGCATGCCCAGAGTAATCATTCCGCCATTGACGACATTATTAAAGGCCTTGGCGGCAAAGCGAATATTATTTCCGTCGATAACTGCTTCACCCGTTTACGCGTCGCTATCCATGACATGACGCTTATCGACGATGTTCTGTTAAAAAGCACCGGTGCCAACGGCGTGGTGCGCAACCGCAATGAAATACAAGTGGTCTATGGCGTCAGAGTTGGGCAAGTGCGTTCACATGTGGACACCTGGCTTGCCAATAATTGATTGGGAGAAATCATGAAATTAACCGTAATCGGGGGCGGCGGCGTCCGCTCCGCATTCCTGGCAAAATCACTGGCTTATAATGCGCATCGTATTGGTTTACAGGAGGTGGTCTTTCTCGACAGCGCCGAAGATAACCTGGCGACCTTCGGCGAAATTGCACGCTACGTGTTTAACACCATCCGCCCGGACATTCATTTTTCGCTGATGACCGATCCGGTCGCGGCCATCAAGGACGCCAATTTCGTTATCACCACCCTGCGCGTGGGCGGTGATGAGAGCCGCATCCGTGACGAACGCATTGCTCTAGAACACAACACCCTCGGACAGGAGACCACCGGCGCGGGCGGCTTCGCGATGGCGATGCGCTCCATTCCGGCCATCCTTAACTATTGCCAGCTGATTGAAGCCCACGCCGCGCCGGATGCGATCCTCTTTAACTTCACAAATCCGTCGGGGCTGGTCACTGAAGCGATTATTAAATCCGGTTTTCAGCGCCGGGTGTACGGTATCTGCGATGCGCCGTCGGAGCTTATCCGCGAGCTTCCGGCCATTCTGCACTGCGATGAACGCGACCTGAAGGTAGAGTGCTACGGCCTGAACCATTTCTCATGGTTTACCCACTTCACGGTAAAGGGGGAAGACGTTACCGAGCGGCTTATCAACGACCCGGCGCTGTATCGCCACACCGCGATGCAGTACTTCTCGCCGGAGCTGGTTCAGCTGTGCGACAAGCAGCTGCTCAACGAATATCTCTATTACTACTACTACCGGGAAGTGGCGCTGAAAGCGATTCAGGACGCGCCAGAAACCCGCGGTGAGCAGATTGCACGTATCAACCGCGACATGCGCCAGGAGCTTGCCAGTGTAGACGTGAAAGCTCATCCGGAGCAGGCGTTCGATATCTGGATGAAGCACTACCTGCGTCGTGAAAACAGCTACATGCAGAATGAGTCGCAGCAGGAGAAGTTCAACACCCGCGCACCGCTGACCCTGCAGCAGTTTATCGAAGAGCCCGATACCGGCGGCTATGCGGGCGTGGCGCTCGATATCCTCGAGGCGGTCAACAGCGACACCAGCAAGCGAATTGTGGTGTCACTCTCGAACAACGGCACGCTCGATTTCCTGCAACCGGATGACGTGATTGAAATCAGCTGCGATCTCAGCAAATCGGGACTGAAGCCGGTCACACCGAAGCAGGTACCGGTGGCGCAGAAGAACATGATTTCCTGCGTAAAAGAGTACGAGCGGCTGGCGGTGGCGGCGATCCTCAACCGCGATCGCGCGCTGGCGGTACGCGCCCTGATGGCGCACCCGCTGGTCGGCTCCTGGTCACTGGCGCAAACGCTGGTGACGGCGTACCTCAGCGATCGCCACGGTCAGGAGTGGCGCTAAATCTGGCGGGGGCATCAGCCGGTGCCCCCGGTGAAACCTGCTTAAACCACAGCTTCAGCAGGTGCTCAAAACCGAGAATGCAGTAGCCAAAGAACGGGTTGCTCCAGTAGATATCGTCGTCATACTTCTGCGGATCATGGATGATAAAAGACATATCTGCCGCCTGCGCCAGCGGGCTCTGGTAGTCGCCGGTAAGGCAAATCAGGTCGATATCTTTACCTTCAATCGCCTTCACCCAGTTCAGCGCCGAGCTGCTGCGCCCGGATTTAGACACCAGCCAGATAGCGTCGAATGTTGTCGCGGTTTTCTGTTCAAGAATTTCATAGTCGGGCCACAGCGCCAGGCTGGCATTTACGCCAATCACCAGGAACTTATTATAAATATACTGCGCGATCAGCTGCGAAAAGCCGCTGCCGTGGATGAGAATGCGCTGATGCTGTAATCCGTTCAGGAGCGGCATCAGCCGTTCTGCGGGCTGAATATTCATAAACTCAACGTCGTTGGTGACGTCGAGCTTTGGCATCGTGATATTGAATTTGATGAAGTAAACCATCTCCAGCCAGCCGTTGAACTTCAGCTTTTTTGCCAGCCGGACGATGGAAGAAGGATTGCTGTAGCACTGTTCCGCCACCGTGCGAATACCGTCACGGATGCACTTCTCCGGGTCGGCCTGGATAACGCGCAGCACGGTAACTTCCGTTTTGCTGAGCTTGACGTCACGAAAGATATTTTCCAGTTCCATACCGCAACCCCGGGGAAATAAACGGGATTGTAATCGAAATGTAACTGCAAAGATGTGCCGCGCATCACCGGTTCTGGCCCCCGTTGAGGCCAGAACCACTGCGATCACAGCGTGATAGTGACTTCCTGCTCTGTCGCGTGAATGACCGCGCCCCACTCGCTGCCCGTTTGCGAAGCGCCCTGTACGGCAGCAACCTGAACGATATTGCGCAGACACAGCGTCCAGTCGCGGGCCTTGCCTGCGCTTTTCAGTCTGATGGTTGCCCCCTGGCGTTCAGCCCACAGGGTAAAGATAACCGTGCCGTCGGCAGCTGGCACTTCACAGCGCGCGGTGGCGCCATCGGCCAGGTTAAACAGCTGGAATGCGGTGCCTTCATGCCAGGCGTAGTCCGGCTTCTGAGTGTTGTTGCCGAGTGCCAGCAGGGTGTTGTCGCGCACGTATACCGGCAGGCTCAGCGCATCGTGCTGCTGCTTCAGCCAGCGGCTGCCCGATTGTTCATCGTTGTGCCACAGATGCGTCCAGCGGCCCTCCGGCAGGTAAAACTGCACCTCTCCTGTCTCAGAGAACACCGGGGCAACCAGCACCGCATCGCCGAGCATGTACTGGCGGTCGAGATAATCACAGGCCGGATCGTCCGGGAACTCAAGCACCATCGCCCGCAGCATCGGGGTACCGCACTCACGAGCCAGCGCCGCCTGGCGGTACAGATACGGCATCATCCGGCATTTCAGCTCGGTGAAATGACGCACCACGTCGCAGGACTCTTCGTCATAGGCCCAGGGTACGCGGTAGGATTTGCTGCCGTGCAGGCGGCTGTGGCTGGAGAGCAACCCGAAGGCGCACCAGCGTTTATACACATGGGCAGGTGCGGTGTTCTCAAAACCGCCGATGTCATGGCTCCAGAAACCAAAGCCGGAGAGGCCAATCGACAGCCCGCCACGCAGGCTTTCCGCCATCGACTCATAGTTGGCGTAGCAGTCGCCGCCCCAGTGCACCGGAAACTGCTGCGCCCCTACGGAGGCAGAACGGGCGAACAGCACCGCCTCCTGCTCGCCGAGGTTCTCTTTCAGCACGTTCCATACCAGCTCGTTGTAGAGGTAAGCGTAATGGTTGTGCATTTTTTGCGGATCCGAGCCATCGAACCACTGCACATCGGTCGGGATACGCTCGCCGAAATCGGTTTTGAAGCAGTCGACACCGATATCAATCAGCCCTTTCAGCTTATCGGCGTACCACTGGCAGGCCTCCGGGTTGGTGAAATCATAGATTGCCAGCCCCGGCTGCCACTTGTCCCACTGCCACAGCGAGCCGTCCGGGCGTTTCAACAGATAGCCTTTCTCTTTCAGCTCATTGAAAATCGGTGACTTCTGGCCGATGTAGGGATTTATCCACACACAGATTTTCAGCCCTTTGGCCTTCAGGTGGCGGATCATCCCCTGCGGATCCGGGAAGGTTACCGGGTCCCACTCAAAATCGCACCACTGGAAGGCCTTCATCCAGAAGCAGTCGAAGTGAAACACGTGCAGCGGCAGGTTGCGCTCGGCCATGCCGTCGATAAAGCTGTTGACCGTTTTCTCATCGTAGTTGGTGGTAAACGAGGTGGTAAGCCACAGGCCAAACGACCATGCGGGCGGCAGCGCCGGGCGACCGGTCAGCCGGGTGTAGCGTTCGAGCACCGCTTTTGGCGTCGGGCCGTCGATGACGAAGTATTCCAGATGTTCGCCCTCCACGCTGAACTGCACCTTCGAGACCTTCTCGGAGCCGATTTCAAACGACACGCACTCCGGGTGATTGACCAGCACGCCGTAGCCGCGGTTGGTGAGGTAGAACGGGATATTTTTATAGGCCTGCTCGGTGCTGGTGCCGCCGTCGCGGTTCCAGGTTTCCACCGTCTGTCCGTTGCGCACCAGAGCGGTAAAGCGCTCGCCAAGGCCGTAGACCGTTTCCCCCACGCCGAGGTCAAGGCGTTCAAACATGTAGTTACGCGCGCTGTTGCTGTCCTGCACGTAGCCGTTACTTTTCGCCTGGCTGCCGGTAATGCGCACGCCGTTGCGCAGAAAATCGAGCGCCCAGTTTTCGCCCTTCGCCAGCCGCACGCTCAGCGCCCCGCTTTTCAGCTCGGCGAATTCCGGCGTGTTGTTTATTTCCACCGATACGCCGTGCTGCACGTTCAGCGCATGATGCGGCCCGTTATCCACGCCGCCCTGAAAATGCTCGATACGCACACCGATAATCCCCTCCTGCGGGGAGAAAAAGCGCATCGTGAACAGCGGCGTATCGAGCTGCCAGGTGCGCTCACGCACGTCGCGCGGGGCGGCATAAACCACCATCTCATCACCCTGCTGTTCCACCTCGAACACCTGAATCGGGCAGGTCAGATTCAGCCCGGGCTGAATAAGCCAGTTTCCATCACTGATTTTCATCACTACGTCCTCTTATTGCCTATCTTAGTAGGCGTAATTGGCGCAGGCAGTTTGAACACGGACAGCGCGGAAAAACCGGAGCGTACACGAAGTACGTGAGGATTTTGAGCACTGCCCAGGTTCAAACTGACAAGCAAGATAGCCTAATGAGATAGGCAATTAGTTCGTTAATTCTTTACTGACCGGCGCCTGTTCAAACTCCTGCTGATGGCGGCGCGCACCCTGTGCGAGCTCGCTCATGATCTTCGCCAGATAGGGGGTTTTCAGGGTGTAGTAGCGTTTGGCGATGACCGCGCTCAGCAGGTAGCAGACGGCCGGTACCAGCGTAAACAGGGCAATGATGATGCTGATAGTGGCGCTGTTCTGCGTTTTTGCGGCGGCATCGTAGCCGCCACCGGCCAGCATCCAGCCGATCATCGCGCCACCGAGCGCCAGGCCCAGTTTCAGCACGAACAGCGTACCGGCGAAGCTAATACCGGTCAGGCGTTTGCCGTTGCACCACTCGCCGTAGTCGACGGTATCAGACATCATCACCCACTGAATGGGCGTGACCAGTTGATGCAGTACACCAATCACGAAGATAAACAGGAACATGATGACGCTCGCCTGCATCGGCACGAAGAACATCGCCGCGCTGAGCACGGTGAGCGCCGCGTTGGTCCACCAGAAGACGCTGACTTTGCATTTCCAGTCGGTCAGCGGTTTGGCCAGCGCCGAGCCAATCAGGTTGCCCACGCAGTAGGTGCCGAGGAAGGCGGTGAACAGCCCGGCGGAACCCATTATCCAGGTGGTGTAGTACATCATCGCCCCGCCGCGCACGCAGACGGCGAGAATGTTAAGAATGGTCAGCAGCCCGACGATGCGCCACTGGTCGTTCTGCCAGATATCACGCAGATCTTCACGCATCGACGAGGTGCTCGGCGGCACCTGAATACGCTCTTTGGTGGTGAAAAAACAGAACGCCAGCATCAGGAACGCCACGACGGACAGCACCGCAATCCCGCCCTGGAAACCAAAGGCTTTGTCTTCGCCGCCAATCAGGTTCACCAGCGGCATCATCAGCACCGTTGAAAGCATGCCGCCCGCCGTCGCCAGCACAAAGCGCCAGGACTGCAGCGAGATGCGCTGTTTTGGGTCGTCGGTGATCACACCGCCCAGCGCGCAGTAAGGGATATTCACCACGGTGTAGAGCAGGGTCAGCAGCGTGTAGGTGACGGCGGCATAAATCAGCTTGCCGTTGTGGCTGAGATCCGGCGAGCTGTAAGCCAGCACGCAAACGAGGCCGAACGGGACAGCACCGAAGAGGATCCACGGGCGGAACTTACCCCAGCGGCTGCGGGTGCGGTCGGCAAGCAGGCCCATACACGGGTCGGAGATCGCATCCAGCGCGCGGGCAAGCAGGAACATAGTGCCGACAAAGCCAGCGGGAATACCAAAGATATCGGTATAGAAAAACATCATATACAACATGACGTTATCGAAAATAATATGGCTTGCGGCATCACCCATGCCGTAGCCAATCTTCTCTTTAACGGACAAAATCTCACTCTTCATCGTCTTATCCTTTGTACCGCAGGAAACGTAAGAAACCGGTTCCATACTTTGTAAACCTTCGCCCCAGGCGCGGGTATTCCAAAATTGCGTTATCAACTTACGATTCTTGATTTCTGTGATCGCGGTAGGGATGAAGAGTGTGAAAAAATGTAACTCACGGATTTAATAAGGATTTATCTTAAAAAGAAAAAAATGGGACAAAATGATGTGAAAAAAGTGCATGAATTGATGTGGTAAATGACTGAAAGTAGCTATAATGCGCCCCGCCTCCATGTAGCAATGCAGGCGCGGAAGATCGTCGTCTCCGGTGAGGCGGCTGGACTTCAAATCCAGTTGGGGCCGCCAGCGGTCCCGGGCAGGTTCGACTCCTGTGATCTTCCGCCAATAAACCTCTACCGAACTCTCCCGAAGTCAATAAATCCCCTTGTAACCCTTATGCACCAAGATTTCCCTGTATCCCGAAGTCAACTGACCTCAACCCAAATCAGGTTGTTTTTGGGGGTGTCTTAGGGGGTGTTATTTTCCCTTAAAATATCAGCACCCCCATAATGTCAAAAATTCAATACATAACAATGACTTTTAACAACATCTTTGTTATACAAGGGGTGCATTGGGGGTATCGGGTTAGTTTCTGGCAGAAATCCCCCTCAGGAGCATGAATTAATCAAAAGCCGGAGGATGTCATGGCGCTAACCGATATTAAAGTGAAAACCGCGAAGCCAAAAGAAAAGCCCTATAAGCTGGCTGATGGCGGTGGTATGTATCTGCTGATTAACTCTAATGGTTCAAAATACTGGCGAATGAAGTACCGCTTCGCCGGTAAAGAAAAGATGCTTTCTATTGGCGTATACCCCGACGTTTCACTGGCCGACGCGCGCGAAAAACGAAGCGAAGCCAGAAAAATTCTCGCCGCAGGAATAGATCCTGGAGAAACAAAGAAAGAGGAAAAAATCGCTCAGAAAATGAGCCTGAAAAACACTTTCGAAGCTGTCGCCCGTGAGTGGCACCAGTCAAAAGCCGATCGATGGTCATTGCGCTATCGTGATGAAATTATTGATACTTTTGTGAAAGATATATTCCCCTATATTGGCAAGCGTCCTATTGCCGAAATCAAACCAATGGAGTTGTTGGAAGCACTACGAAAAATGGAGAAACGTGGAGCGCTGGAGAAAATGCGAAAAGTTCGCCAACGTTGCGGTGAGGTCTTCCGTTATGCGATAGTCACTGGTAGAGCTGAATATAATCCCGCTCCCGATCTTGCCAGCGCTTTAGCTACTCCAAAAAAGGTTCATTTCCCCTTCCTTACCTCCAGTGAACTTCCTTTTTTCCTCAAAGACTTAGCTGGTTATACTGGCAGTGTCATAACCAAAACGGCAACGCAGATTATTATGTTAACAGGAGTACGCACACAGGAACTACGTTTTGCCCGATGGGAAGATATCGACTTTGAGAAGAAACTATGGGAAATCCCTGCTGAAGTGATGAAGATGAAGCGGCCTCATATTGTTCCCTTATCAGAGCAGGTTATTGTGTTATTTAAACTACTTGAACCGATCTCAAAGCATCATCCTCTCGTCTTTATCGGCAGAAACGATCCACGCAAACCTATCAGTAAAGAAAGTGTGAACCAAGTCATTGAATTACTAGGGTACAAAGGTCGACTCACAGGGCATGGTTTTCGCCACACGATGAGTACCATTTTACATGAGCAGGGCTTTAACTCGGCTTGGATTGAGACTCAACTTGCACATGTCGATAAAAACTCGATTCGTGGGACATATAACCATGCGCAGTATTTGGATGGTCGGCGTGAAATGATGCAGTGGTATGCTGATTACATCAATAGCCTGAGCAGTGGAATGGAAAACAAAGTAGCATAATCCCTGGATGCTCAACCTTCTCGGTTGGGCGTCCTCCATTTCATGACTGCGCTTTAACTTCCCTCTCAAATATCAACCCTGCACTTCACTTTAAATAAACCTTAACTTTATTAAACCAGAAACTGACATGAGCGATTTTCAGTATCGTGCACTGCAGTAAATTTCCCGACGCTCATCTCCTTAATCTTGTATGGCAATTCGCATTTTACTCACCCCATACAGGAAAAAAGCCTATGAAAAAATTTCTCATTTTTGTCTCACTGGCAGCGCTGCCTTTTCTCATTGAGCGCTTAATGACTCTGATTCATCTCATCGTATTCTCAGTTCTGACTCAATAATCGCCCTTCACACATCCGGCAACGCCGGATGACTCAATCTCAATTCACATTTGACTCAACTAAGGTGCAATATGCGCATTTACATTGACGATGGTTCGACCCACATCAAAATGCTGTGGGAGCAGCACAGCAAAACCTTTACCCACATCAGCCCTAACAGCTTCAAACGCGGATGGTCAGCCACGTTTGGCAGCGGTAAACCCTTTAACTACACCGCTGGCAAAGAGAAGTATTCGTTCGACCTCATTTCCCCGGATTCACTTACCACCAGTAATATCGAATGGCAGTACAGTCCACTCAACGCAGTCGCTGTGCATCATGCCTTATTGACCAGCGGGCTCACGCCCCAGCGCGTGGATATCGTGGTGACGCTGCCGCTGGCGGAGTTCTATGATGAAGACTCCCAGTACCGGCTTGATAACATCGAGCGCAAGAAGAAGAGTCTGCTGCAAAGTGTGGAACTGAATAACGGTTACCCGTTCACCATCACCCGCGTTACCGTGCGACCGGAGTCCATTCCTGCCGGGATTGCGCTGTGCGATCAACTAGCGTCCTCCAACTCAGTGCTGATTGTTGACCTTGGCGGGACGACGCTGGATATCTCGCAGGTCGCGGGCCAGATGTCTTCGGTGTCGCGTATCTACGGCAATCCGGCGTTAGGTGTTTCACTGGTAACCGACGAGGTACAGCAGGCATTGCGTAAAGCCGGTATGGCGCTGTCCCGCTACAACGTGGACCGATTGATTATCAAACGTTTTGACGACACGTACCTGGAGAACAATATCAACGATCCACTTGCTGTCGATGGAATCAAACAGGCAATCCACAGCGGTATCGTGCGTTACCGGGCGCGGGTGCTGGAAGCAATTGATCGCTTCAAAGGCTATACCCATGTGGCTATTGTTGGCGGTGGAGCCTGTCTGCTGGCTGATGACATCCGTACTCACGTTAACCTGCGAGAAGATCGTTTCTTTGTCGCGCAGGATCCGCAGTTCGCGCTGGTACACGGTTTAAAAGCCATTGGTTGACTGACGTGGTGATGAACCGTAGAAAAGTACTGATTTATCTGCGCCCTGAAACACATGCCAGCGAGCGCTTTGCGGATACGAGGATAGAAGCGCATTATCGGGGCGATCGCGGTGAACTATCGCGCACAGCTTTACTGGCAGGTATTGCGCTGGGAGAAATTGACAGCCGGTTACCGTCGGTACTGGCGGCTCTGTTAGCTGACAATACGAGTCCGGAAACATTGCGAACCATGCTGTCGTCGTTTCTGAATATTCAGCCGGGTACTGCTCCACCTGCCGTGCTGACGACTACGGAGCCACAACCAAAGGTGGCAGGACAATCCACCAGCAGCGTTTCAGCGAAAAATCTGGCTGGTGCTCTGCCAGAATAATATCGTTTTACGCTATAAACCCGGACGCCCAGCCTTCGTGGTCGGGTGTCCACTTCACATCATGTTTTTTTTGACCAACACATAACACACAGTCCGCACAACAAAAATATTTTACTTTTACTCCGCTTCGAGTAACCTGACAGGTCGGATTCCCCCGGCGACAATATGCAGAGATAGCCATGGGCCGCAAACATACGCCATTCTCCTCCCTTTCGCGTCGAAAACGTCGAGCTGCAACTCTCAAAATCAAAGCCCTCATATACCGTGAACGTGGCACCTGGGGCGGCATCTTCTATGACGAATGCGGTCATGGCCAGTCAGTTGCCAACGGCAACTGGACCTGGGCGATATCGTTTTTCTCGGCCATGATCCGGATGTTTTCTGGAATGCAGAGATTCTCACGGCGAATGTGGCCTTTGCCGATACAGTGGAAGATGCTGCGTTCAAGGAAGCCATGTCGAGACTACATACTGAAGACCAGCATCAGGCAGCGCATTTTAGTACAACTCAGAACACCGATGCCAATGGCAACATCATCAGCTATACATTACTCCGCAGGCCTGAGCTGAGTTACCCGCAACTTGACGGAATGACCGTCGGTAATTTTGTCGATAAACGGGTTCAGACGATTGTACGTGATAATCCTCCCCCGATTTACTGTGGTTACCGCATCTTACAGGGATACGCTGCCGGGACTGGCTTGCGAATGATAGTTGAGGCAAATGTATTAGACCGGAGTGTGATTGAGGCAGCCATTTCAGATTTTCGTGCTCGCGGGGAATGCAACTGGGTTTCTGACATACCGACACGTGTCCGTTATTCTGACAAGATTCACTGCAAACCAATCAACATGACAAAGTGAGTAAGTTAAAAATGTACGCCCAGCCCCCAGAAACGAATCTCCTCATAGCCGCGCGGTTGACGACCGCGCTCAATATGAGGAAAGACGATGACAAGAACCCGGGCAGAACGACGCCACCAGATGCGTCGAATGAAACTGAAAAGGCGACACGACAACGCTAATGGTGACGGTAGCCCGGAACATCTGGGCCGCCATTATAAAACCCCGTGCAGTTGTTCCTGCTGGCTGTGTGGGCACCAGCGCCACTGGCATGGGCCAGGTATGCAGGAGCGACGGGCTCGTGCGAAGGAGGCTGTTGCTTTAGGGCGAATAATGAAGGGCGCCGATCCCGATGGGATCCTGTTCCCTCATCGCACCAAGCCGTACGTGTACTACTACACCTTGTCCCCTTCCAGGGCGATAATGTGAATAACCAGCTCTCCCTGAGCATTTCGTTGCATCAGGGAGAGCTAAACATCACTTCATGCGCTCACGAAGAATAGACAGTGCCGTATCAAGCATATTGCTGCCACCCAGTTGATGCGCTTCAGGAGACAAATGCTGTAATACGGCTGGCAGATGGGCACTCATCCAGTCGGTCACGTCCCCCGGAGAAATCCCCATATGCTGCGCTAACGAAGACAACTCATCGGCGCTGAACACACTACTGATATGCTCAGGGGTAAGATTTTCAGTCGTCAGCTCACCTTCTTCCAGCGTCTTAAAGCGAGCCAGTAGTGCCGTAAAACCGCCCTCTTCCTGTACCCACGATAAAAACGCCATCAGATTTGGATGCACGTCCGTTCCCTGGATAAAACACCCCAGAATATTGTTCAGAATCCCCATGCTACCTCCCCACTTATTCTGTCAGCCATTGCGCCACGCCACCATGACGCGAACAGGAGCCACTGTGCTGCTTGCTGTGACTGAACGAACCGTCTTTACACCGTGCAGTAGCGCCTGGCTCAACCGTGTCTGGCACCGCTGCGGGTACTGGCTTTGGTCCTTTTACCGGAGCCGGAACAGGGGCTGACTGTTGTTCTGGCACCGGCAGCGGATTCTGCTTTTTCACGAACCGACCACTTTTATCCCGTACAGCCACTGGGGCCGTATCCGTTGGCTGAGTCATGATATCGTCAGTCTTTGGTTTACGGGGGTGTGGAGCTTTTTTTGGCACAGGAGTATCTGTAGTTTGTTGAACATCAACTGAAGATTGTGCATCTTTCTTTGCCGGGGATGCAGCCATCGTCCCGGCGCTAAGAATGAAACTGCAGACAAGTAGCGTAACAGGTAATATGCGCATAGTTAAATTTCTCCGTTATACGAATGAACAAATAATCCTTAGCAACGGGAGATGCTTCCTGGCAAAAATTTCAATGGGTTTTATGGTATTATTGCGCTTTACCAAATATCTGCTGCGTCAGCGTTTTTTCTTTTTTGTCTGGTGTACGTGGGTAAAAGCGATCTTTGTAGCACTGTTTTGCTTCTGAGTTGCAGTGTACGCCATTGCTCAGGGTATATTCACCCAGATTAATATCCGTCCCGTTCCCCAGTGTCTTATCCAATTTGTTGTATGCCTGTTCGCCCAGATATTTAGACGTCATCCCCATAGAAATGCCTTCATCATCAACGCAGTATCCGGCTTTTTTATCACATACAACGCCACCAGCCGGAGAATAGACATCCGCTGCTAGTGCTGATGTTGAGGCCCCCAGTAATACAGCCATCACAAGTAATTTTTTCACACCTCATCTCCTTCATTAAAATATTTGAACACCATAATTAGCTATCACAGAGAGCCTGATGATTACAATCTACGGACACCGACACAACAATAAAACCGTCTGATGGTAAATGCCGGACTGTGTGCCAGCATCCTTTCCTCCGGCGCTAACCGGCGGAAAATTCCGGCCCCCCGGCAAGTCAACCCAAACCGCCGTCATGAGCCTCCCTGCCCCGTATACCATTAATTATCCGGGCGCGAAAACGACGCTCATGGTCGTCGCGGCAGTCCGCATCACAGAAGCATCCTTCTTTCAGTTGCTCACTGCAGTTATGACATGCCCCGGTGAAGGCCAGAGCCGGACGCAACCGTCTTCTCAGCAGCCGGGTCATCCGCGCCAGCTCTGCTTCCTGAGCCATATCCACAATATCCATCACACCAGTCCCCTTAATTAAAACCCTATTTTCAGGACGGGAGCACCGATATAACTGTGATTTCATACACAAAATGTCGCAAATCACAGATAAACAGGATAATGGTTGCAGGACCAGCAATGACGCCGGCAAAAAAAACCGGCCAGAATGGCCGGTTTTCACTGCAGTCAGGCGAACTCAGAACTGGTAAACCAGGCCGGTCGCAACCACGTTATCCGTCGCCACGCCGGTGGCGCGGGTGAACTTGTTGTCGTCAATCAGGTTGATTTTGTAGTCGACGTAGGTGGACATGTTTTTGTTGAAGAAATACGCTGTACCGAGGTCAATGTAGTTCAGCAGATCCTGATCACCGTAGCCCTCGATGTTCTTGCCGCGGGAGTGCAGATAAGCAATAGACGGCCGCAGCCCGGAGTCGAACTGATACTGTGCCACGGCTTCAAAGTTCTGCGCCTTGTTGGCAAAGCCATAGGTATGGTCGCCGTCATTGCTGCCGAAACGGGTGGCATTGTAGCTCTGGGTGTACTGCGTCGCGAGGTAGACGTTGTTGGCGTCATACTTCAGGCCGCCGGTGTAGGTGGTGGCCTTATCCCCGTTACCGAAGGTCAGTTTGTTCTGCTCATCCGTACGCTTTGAGCTGGCAATGGAGGTGCCGACGCTGAAACCGTCACCGATATCATAAGCCAGGGAGCCGCCGAAGCCGTCACCATTCTGGTACAGTGCATCGCGACCGTTGTTAGTTGGTCCTGTGCCCTCACCCTTCACGCTGCCGTTTTTCCCCTGGTACTGCAGGGCCAGATCCAGGCCGTCAACCAGACCGAAGAAATCGTTATTGCGGTACGTCGCCACGCCACTGGCGCGCTGCTGCAGGAAGTTATCCGCACCGTAGGTGTCACCGCCGAACTCCGGCAGGACGTCAGTCCAAGAAGTCACGTCGTAGACCACTCCGTAGTTACGGCCGTAATCGAAAGAACCCCAGTCGCCGAAATTCAGGCCGGCAAAGCCGAGACGGGTCCATGACTGGTTTTCGTCGCCCTCGGCACTGTTGGCCTGCATATTGTATTCCCACTGACCGTAGCCGGTCAGTTGGTCATTCACCTGCGTTTCACCCTTAAAGCCGAGTCGGGCATAGCTCTGGTCACCATCGACACTTTTGTCAGATGAAAAGTAATGCAGTCCGTCAACCTTACCGTACAGGTCCAGTTTGTTACCATCCTTGTTATAGATTTCAGCAGCGTGTGCAGCGCTGGCAGCCAACAGTGCAGGAAAGAACAGGGAAAGTACTTTTAGTTTCATTACAGAACCTTCTGCTTTTTTTGGTTATTTAATCAATGTCGGATGATGTGGTTAACGCACAAGTCCGAATAAAAAAGCAGGGTCATAACGGGGGAAGCAATGGGTCAAGAGCTAATTGCCTGCCATCCAAATGACAGTAAGCCTCATATTCAAAGCGTATTGCCGCTTATGCAGGCGTGAGACGATTTTCCACGGCAGCAGATCGCGCAGACGGTTTACCGGCCAGTCCTGGATATGTCCCAGCACATAGCGCAGCCACGCCTCCGGCTCCACGCCATTCAGCCGACAGGTGCCGATCAGCAAGTACAGCACCACCGCTCTCTCCCCACCCGCATCTGAACCCGCGAACAGCCAGTTTTTTCTGCCCAAGGCAACGCCACGCAGCACGTTCTCCGCGATGTTGTTGTCGTTCTCCGTCCAGTCGTTGTGGCAGAACAGGTTCAGCGCGTCCCACTGCTTCAGCAGGTACGTTCAGCGCGGTGTTGCGGCTGAGCACCTCCTCCACGTGATTTTTTAACAGCGGCCCCACGACCAGCGTAGTGCCTGCGACAGTAGCTGTGTCACCGGCGTCGCAGCGGTGTCATAAAGCGTCAGCGCTGACGGCTGAGCAGATGGGGATGCTTTCTTTTCAGCCTCAGAGCCCTGTTGAATCGCACGACCAAACCGGCTCGACGGACCGCTAAGGGGCAGCATCAGGGCAATTTTACGCACTAATGCCGGACGAAAGTTCAGGTCGTTTACCAGTACGCAGGATGCTGCGGCCAGCGCATCTGCCAGGTCTCGTCGATGTTTCGTTGGCTGGGTGTAAAAACCACAGAAAGGATAGCGGTATGCAATTGTCAGGGTGTTTTTGTAAAAATGTCACACATGGTTTCCTGCTGATTTCGGCAGCACTGTTTTTCACAGGTTGTGCCGTTCGTCCCGTTGACCGCGGTACAGACCTTCTGGAAAGCCCGGTGCAGAACGATTCAGCTCAGGCACTGCGGCGAATGCAGCAAAGCACTGGCAGCAGCAAAACCAGCAGGCAGTTACTCGCCATTCGCGCACTGCTCAGGGAAGGTAAAAACCAGCAGGCCGCTGACCTTTTCAGTCAGTTACTGCCGAAAATGGATGATGCCCAGAAACAGGAGCAGTCACTGCTTGCGGTGGAGTTGAAGCTGGCACAGGGCGATTTCACGGGGGCGCAGAGGCTGCTGACGAAAATCAGTCCGGATGGACTTAAGGGTGCACTGCTGGTGCGTTACCGGCAGAGCATGGTCACCGCTCTGCAGGGTAACCCCTTTCAGGCACTCCTGCGGGCGCTGAACGCACAGGCACCGCTGCTGATCACCACGCGGGAGAAGCACCTGTCCGGAATCAGGAGAACCACCGGACAGGGTTATAAGACGTCATCGAAGAGTGGTGCGATAGCGGCCATGAGCAACTCGCGGGTCAACACCTTCCCTTTACCCGGAGTTCTGCCAGCAGGGTGTATCGCCCAGTCTGCCGTGGATAACAGATGCCCCGGCATACAAAGCATGTATTTTTCGGTACGGGGATGGCGGCGGAAATTATCAACTGCCAGAGTGACTTCCCCCTTAAGCTGTATGCCGCCCTTCACGCTGTACAGCGCCTGCGGAGTAAAACCTGCCCAGTTACGACCACAGCGAAGGGCGATACAAGGTATGGTATATGCACCAGTTGATGATACGGGTACCATTTCACGCCGGGTAATGCTGACCTCATATCCTTCCAGCCATTCGGTCAGGTTATCAGCGAGTCGCTGCATACGCTCACGAAACGTGGCGATATCATGACGGGTCTGGCGCAACTGTTCCGTACGTCGGACATGCTGTCGCTTTCCGCTTATTGCTTTCGTCCCATGATCTTCTGCTGCCACATTCAGCTCCACCATTCTCTGCCTCCCGTTAACCTCATAAACAGACAACCGTTCTCCTGCACCATTCCTGACGAAGGTTTAACAACGGGGATAAACCGTTGTCCAGAAATATCAACAGACCTTAAATAAATCTGGTTGACGCCAGCAGTCTCCCAGCGTGACATATGCCCGACAGTCAGCAAAGAATAAAGGGAGATTGTCATGGCATCATGTTCACCATTCGCTGAAATTATCCGCGTCTCTTTCACACTTCTCCTGCTGCAGTCCGTTTCCGTGTCTGCCGCCAGCTTCAATTGCGCCGACGTTACCGGGCCTGATGAAAAAGCCATCTGCACAGACAGGGAACTGAGCGAAAAGGACATCAGAATGGCGACAACGTACGACATGCTGAGGAAGGTTATGCTGATGGGCGGACGTGGTGCGCTGCAGGATGAACAGGCCAACTGGTTGCAGAAACGTCAGCAGTGCGGTGACAACACCGTCTGTCTTTCACATCTTTACGATGACCGCATTGCTGAACTCAACGACCGGTATCAGCACATCGTGGCGTCACTCAATCGCTGAGGAAATAATGAATAAACCGGTAATCACCCGGGCTGATTTTCCCGTCCGGAAAACGCACAGCTTTTTGTCTGCTCCGACATTACGCAAACTCCGGGCGCGACTGCAACGCGCTACCGGGCCACATGACCGCATAAAATGACACGACATCTGGACAAACCATAACTCCCGTGCCTATTGCTTAATTGTTAACACATTGCAATATACTGATGACTAAGGATTGAGATAATGAAAAAACTGATATTTGCACTGCCGCTGCTGGCAGGCCTCAGCGCCGTACACCCAGCTACGGCAGCCATGAACGGCAATGATATTGTGTCCCTGGGTTACGCCCAGCAGCAAAGTGACCGCGCAGGTACCCTGCACGGCTTTCGTCTGGGGGATAACCATGCTTTCGCGGATAACTGGGGTCTGAATACGTCCACCTCATGGACCATGAGCAGCGGCAGTAATCATGGTAATGCCGACCTTCTTTCCCTGCTGACCGGCCCGTCGTATCAGATTAACGACATGCTGGGTATTTACGCTCAGGTCGGCCCCACGTTCTTCCATCAGGATGTTATGGGGACCAAATGGGGTTACGGCTATGCTGCCGGGCTCCAGATTACACCACGCGCAGACATCAATATCACCGTTGGCTATGAAGGTTCAGATTTCAGTAGCGACCACACCAGCGGCAGTCTGGACACCAACGGCTGGAACCTCGGGGTAGGTTACCGTTTCTGACAGTGGTCTAACCGTGATGCCTGAATTCAGGCTGAATAGACCGAAAAATTTAAAGCACTTACCGAATATATAATAGCATTACCCGCAATGAACCATCAGCACACCACAGGAAAGTAATCATGCTGTATGACCTTTTTATTGCCGGCGCTGTTGGCTTATTTATTTTACTGATAGTGATTTTTGTTTTCTTTTTACTCATGAGCCTGGGTGAATAGCAACATTTATCCATATGTCACCTGGGTGATTAACCATATTAAAAACAAGAGATAAATGAAAGTAAGAAATAATGACCTCACGGATGTAATAAATACATTCGAGGTTTTCCACCGGTAAGTATTTGTAAGTTGAATACAGTAAGTCACACCTGGATAAACAAAACATTAAATTTGGTACAAATTTCTCATATGAATGTAATATCTGTTTTACCTTTTTTCTTGTAATGATTTTCATGACAGATGGTCAGTTTTTTATTTCACCCATCACTTTAGATGAAAAAATCAATATCAGATATCACAAATTTTCCTCGCCATTAAATTAAAATACAACCAAATCACCCCATTAACAACTTTTATTATTAAACGTAACAGTTCACAGCTTATATCTGAAACGGAGTTTTTTAACGTTGATACCACCATTGGCTTATAAAAACAAATCATGCATTTCAAAGCAAAGGAGGTTATACAATTATCGCCTTATGGCCAATGCCTCTCGACTGCCCCCCCATAAATGGATTTAATTATGAACAACGAAAACTTAAACAGTGCGTTAGACTTAACAAACGCCATGCACAATATAATCCAGCGGCCAAACAGTCGGGAAGAAGAGGAAATACTTCATCTGGTTAATGCTGTTCGTAAGCGCCCCATCAGGGGCGTGGGGTAAAATTTAGTTTATAGAGAGGAGGACGTTCCAGAGCAACAGCTCTTTCACACGGTTGGTGGGCCAAGTGTTGATGACGCAGATCACGTGGCGCAGCCAGGCTTCCGGCTCGATGCCGTTGAGTTTGCAGCTCCCGATCAGGCTGTACATGACTGCCGCACTGTCGCCGCCACCATCTGAGCCGAAAAACATGTAGTTGCGGCGATCCAACGCCCCCCCGGAGGGCGTTTTCGCACAGGTTATTGTCTATATCCACCCAGCCATTGCAGGGATGCTTACAGGTGAGTTTCCCTTTTTTTCGGTTAGAAAAAAGGATGGCATCAAGCTGAGCAAACGAGAGCGACCCGGGTAATGGCCATGCTATGCCGGATGTAATAAATCTCTGGAAAAGGAATAGCTGAGACCAAGGCGCTGAGCGATGGCTCTGATGGTTAGTTTGTCTTCAAATCGGAGTTGCAAGGCATCAGGCAGATAAGAGCGGTAACAGGTAATCTCTTTCGTTGTCTGGGAATTCATCGTTCGTGTCCATCAATATCAGATGGACACGATTGTTATCAGACAAGACAATCTTCTCAAGACGTCCCTGATGGGGCGCTTACTGCTGTTCAGTGGAGAGTAAAAATTTTTCACGCTGAGCGTTTCGGCAACAAAGCTTGCCACTCACACGAGTGAATCGAGAAATCACCATTAGCGTCACTGCTGACCAGCAGTTGACTTTCGATACTCCCGTTTCAAGTATTAAAGATGCTTATTTCGACATAAGCTAAAGCACAGCTCGTAGGATTCCGCATGGATGCGGTGCTGTGCGATTAACAATCAATGGCTGCGCTTTCCCGATCCGTGTGTCTGCATCGCTATCGTCTCTCGGGTTAGCGCAGCCACCATCTATTGACTTCCTGTGCTCCCGTTATGAATATCTCATCTGTCTGGGTTTCCATGCCGGTTTCCCGGACACGGCGCGACGCTCGCGGACACTGAGTGTTACGCCACATCCCTAATGAAAGTTTTGTTTTACTTGCGGCGCACTTGGACATCCCCGTACAAATGCGCCATTTTTTACTCCTGCTTATTCCGATGATTCCGGTCAGTGACTCCTGTGATTTCGAGCGCACTTCTCGCGCTGTTTTTTTCTTACTTTAGTTATTTACTCGTCTGTTCGGTTTAGGTATTGAACCGTACCGGGTTTTCGAGAGACTACCGTTGTAAGTACTTTATTATCGTCCTCCCACCGTGTCAGTACTTATCTTTCTGACGCGATCACCCGACTCAGTGCTTCAGCGCCTGACCTCAGTACCTGTTATCCTGGCGATCGCCACGGCTCAATGCAATGGAACAAAACCCTACCGCCTAACTGTGTGCTCATTCGCATATACCACTGCTGACGCACATTAAAAAAAGCGTCATTATGAGTTCAGCCGGAACCTAGCATGCAAAATATTGACACCAACGGTCTACCGGTCTCATTTTTACATAACACCATGCCCTTACGGGTATGCGCATCATGTTCAGGATAAAACCATACAATGACGTTGTAGTAACCGCATTTCTGGGCCTTGTTACCACCTCATCACCTTGGTTTTGATTGCAGTAAGGCGTCACATGCGGACGAGAAGGCTATTTTGACCTGCTCCCCGTTGATTAACACACCGCGATGTTAGCAATGTCTTCATTGTGGCCCTGCCCCGAATATGCTCCAGTCATAATCAGGAATAACCAGCTTCAGTCTGGCAGCATATTCTGGCAACCGGCAGATTTCTCGGCAAATTTGGACTGAGTCATCCATCCCAGCGCAGAATGGGGACGCTTCTGGTTATAGTGTATGCGCCAGGCCTCGATTTTGCACCGTGAATCCTCCAGGGACATGAACCCGTTCTCGTTCAGACATGCATGCCGTAGCCTGCCCTTGAACGATTCCAGCGTGGCATTGCCCGTAGGTGTTCCCGGTCGTGAGAAGTCTATACGGTTCCCTCGTTCATACACCCACTTGTCCAGCATTTTTCCTGCAAATTCAGAGCCTTTATCGGTTTTCAGCAATTGGGGAAAAGGGCGTTTGAGCGCAATGCTGTTCAGCATCTCTGCAACCACCGTTGAGCGCAGATTCTGACCCACGCAGGTCCCCAGATATTCCCTTGTGTAAATATCAATGACCGTCAGCAGACGTAACCAACGCACGTCAAATAAGGCGTCAGAGACAAAGTCCATGCCCCAGACATCATTCGGATACCGCCCATCAGGCCGGGGCTGTCGACGCTGTGCCGATTTATTCCGGCGTGGGCGTTTGAGATGCAAAGACAGCCCCTGCTCGCTGTAGAGTCGATAAATGCGTTTGTGATTATCCCGCCAGCCCTCCCGCCTGAGCATGACGTGAACCCGACGATAGCCATAGTGGATCCGGGTATCGGTCATCTCCCTGATACGAAGGCGCAGCGCACTGTCGTCTGCCACTACAGAACGTTAGCGGAAAGAGCTGCGGCTGACCTGTAGTGTAAAACAGACCTGTATCTCGCTAGCCCCGTAGCGTGCCTGCAGGTACCGGCCCCATTCGCGCAAACGTGCCAGCGTCAGTTCTTTTTTGCCAGCACATCCTCCAGCATGGCTTTGTCGAGGCTGAGATCGGCAACCAGCTTCTTCAGCCTGAGATTATCTTCTTCAAGCTGCCGCATGTGCTTCAGTTCTGAAGGAGAAATCCCGCCATATTTCTTGCGCCATGTATAGAACGTGGCATCAGAAATGCCCAGCTACGGCAAACCTCCGGCACGGACGTCCTCAGTTCGGCCTGCTTCAGGGCAAAACAATCTGCTCTTCGGTGAATCGTGATTTTTTCATCGGCGCCACCTCCGTTCAGGGAGTGTAGATCATGCCGGCATTCTGTTTCTGAATGGGGTAGAATTTTGGGTCAGGGTCAATAGAGGCGAACAAGTCGAGCTCCCGCCTCAATATCGATATGGATTCCAACCAGCAAGTGAGGAGTACGTATGTTTACCGTACAGCACGTGGTAGTCCGGGGCGAACTTTATCTGGCGAATATCAACATATTCATATCGTTATGAATGCAGCGCCTTCAGTGCGGCTTTACCCTGTTGTTCGTACAGACTTTTCCGGCAATACGGCTACGACGTAACGGTCGCTCATTAATATCAAGCAGTAGCTCACTGATGGTCAGATTCAGGCCAGCCAGACAAAATCTTCACGCGGCGTCTGGTCCAGGTGCTTCAGCCCGTTGATGTCCCCTTTTCTAAACTGTACGGCTCTCACTACTATCAGTCTCATCCCCCCAGCTCCGATTATAAGATATCCTGCGCGTTAAATGCCCTGTTACGTCATCGAATGACACATTGGTTCTTTCTGCCATTTTTAGTAGGTTTTTCCCAGTCTGATTTACATTACGCTTATTCCATTTATGATGCTCGCTTCTGGAGAGTTGTTCAATGAATGTATCCACCCGTTTCGTAGTATTCCTCAATCTTGCGTGTGCTGCTTTATTGTTTGCTATCCTTGATGCTCGGTTTGATTTGTTCTGATAGTGGTACTCATTTTTTCTTAATTATCATCCATCTTTTATTTTTTTCTGAGCACTTATCCAAAGCTACATTTGGTGAATAAACCGACAAAGCGAGGATGCCTGTAAACCGTTTTGTCAAGTGTACGCTCACGGCCACTCCCCAGACATGCCAAGCTATTGAGTTTTAATTATCAAGATTAAATATTGGTGCCTCATCCGCAGCCAGTATAATATTTAGTATCAATGACAGGAAAAAAATGATCCACTTATATCTCCACCGAAGGATCTAATATTGATCCACCGTTTTACTCAGGATTAGCCTCAGCGATTACCCTGGCCTTTCGCTTCTGCTTAAGTCGATAGATCTCTCCTTTTATTTGAACAGCTTGTGAGTGATGTAAGATCCGGTCCAGCATCGCCGATGTCAGTGCTGTATCCCCGGCGAACGTTTGATCCCACTGCCCGAACAGCAGATTGAATGTCAGGATCATCGCGCTTTTTCGTAACGTTTGGCGATGACCAAGAAGAATAGTTTTGCTTCTACCTGGTTGAACGGCCGATAACCTGTATCATTGATGATAAGTAGCTTTGGTGCCATCACGCTGCAGTGATGAAGCATTTTTTAGCCCCCCTGCCGTTGTCCCGTAGACAGTTGAAGCAACACGCCGCCGTAGTGAATCGAACCTTGTTACCCCACTGTACTGCTTCGTAGCCCATTACTATTGCCAGATGAGTTTTCCCTACGCCGGATGACCCCAGCAACACGATGTTTTCGTTGCGCTCATGAAGTTCAGCGAACGCAGCGACTGGATTTACTTCTGGTGGGACAGGTGGCAAAGGTGGAGTCAGACTCCCCGAACGTTTTCACTGCCGGGAAAGCCGCCATCCGGGTATACATCGCCTGTTTACGTTGATTGGGGGCCAGTTTTTCCTCATGAAGCATGATGCTCCAGGAAATCCATATAACTCAATTCCTGAGCCACAGCCTGTTGCGACAGAAAGGGTGAGGCGCGATAAGGCTGCCCAGTTGCAGTTGTTCGGCGAGTATCATCATCCCAAATTCTGCGACACGACGTTGTAGCTCCTGGCTCACGCCCGCACCAGTAGAAATTCTGCCCGCTGTGTCCGGAAAGCTGAAGCAAATAATAGACTACTGAGGTCTTGATTATGAAGCCGAGGAAGTTAGCCGCTAAAGGCCGTCCTACATTGGAAAAAATGGTCAGTGTCGCAGTGGACTGCCCCCCCCAGAGACATCAGAAAAATTTGTCATGACAGCTTTACAAACACATCCTGCCGTCCGGATAAAATGAAGGAGACTAAATTAGAGCATCATCAGAAGCACACT
>NZ_JMPS01000016.1 GCF_000735455.1 Yokenella regensburgei ATCC 49455
GTCAGGTGTAATAAGCTCCAAACAACTTATCAACAACCGACAGAATTCATATTCCCTGAATGGATATCCCATGCGAAACAAACGAAGTTCAAGAACAGCATGACTTTGCTGAATAAATCAGATTTCGGGCAAGAATCCCTGTAGCGGGTCGTGTTTTCAGGCGATACGCACGCTTTCTGGCTTACCTGCCTTCGTCATTTTGTTCAGCGCACGCACCATGGACAAAGCCTCTGCAACCTGCCTATCATAATCTCGCAACATCAGTGAACCTCCGAACAACTGTTTTAGCACCAGTGATATAAGACGGTAATTCACCATTAGTATGGTCCGCTCTACCCAACATGTTGTTTCCTTGAGGTTCTCACACCAGAAAGGACATCAACATGCTGAGCAGAGAGGACGTTTACATGATAGGCAAGTGGCACGGGCTGATGGAGAACCCGACAACAGCCGATGCGATCCAGGACAGGCTGGTGCACAACGCTCACCGGTTGGTCCTGCAGGGGGGAGTCAATGAGGAAAAATGACCCGGCAGTGGAAAGCGACGAAAAACGGGTTAAAAAGCAGTAGAAAAAGTTAGGTTCCCGGTTGATCGAACAAATGCTAATCGCCGATCAAACTTCGATGCCAATCCGTGTTCGAATAAAGCGGAATACGCACTCAGTAACGTTAATTTAAAAATATTTCGGTGAAAGTGACGCAAACCGATCTCCATCAATGTTACTCAGTTATCTCCGTCACACTAATACCCAAGCATTACCAGGGCCCATTCCGCTGGCTTAGGGTTGACTATTACCTGGTCAAGTTCTGTTGATAGATATACAGCAGGCCTTTTATCTGTCTTTACTGTAAAAGTATGGTACCTAAAACCAAATCACCATACGCTAAAAATAATCGTAAAACCTTCAACATTAATACCCACACTTTTCATAAGTATGATAATCAAATAACTATTCACTTAGAACCCTGTGAGTTCACCAGCGACACCCCCATAAAATTATATTTTGGAAAGAAGGAACAGATAACAGGTAACAGATAACAGATAACAGATAACAGATATCTTTATTTTAATTCCCCTTCAGCTTTATAATATCAGTTCGGCTGAACGTTGCTGGCGAAGCCTCTCAGCCCCCCTTCTTGCCGGGGAAATTATTTATCAGGTAACATCGTCGCTTTCAGAAAACAAACGCGAGGACTCCCATACCCGTGCAAAACGAGCTGCGTTACCGGCCGTGTAATGGACGGTGTGTCTGATATTTCTGTGGCCAAGATAATCCTGTATCAATCGTGTATCCATACCCTGCTCAGCCAGCTCATAACCACATGCATGGCGCAACATATGTGGATGAACCCGTATGGCTATCCCTGCTTTTTCTCCATAGCCTCTTAATAACTTATAAACATATTGCCGGGTAAGACGTTTCCCCTTCAAATTAGGAAATAACCACCCCTCATGTGAGTCCGGAGTAATATTTAACCACTGAGCCAGCAGACTGCATTCTTCTGGCTGGAGAGGGTGGATGGCACTGAACCCATTTTTGAGACGTCGTATATAAATACGTCTGCTGTCAATATCGACATTTCTCACTGTCAGACCGGTTAATTCACTGACCCGCAATCCATGATAAAAACAAAGCATAATCATACAACTATCGCGCAATCCATTTTTAGCACCATGCGTTACCTGAATAATTCTTTCAGTTTCCTGTGATGTCAAATACAGTCTAGCCTTCATATTAACCCCCTGAGGTTTATATAAAAACGTTTCTTTCTTAAAAAGAAAAAACGGCGAAAAAAAAGCAATACCATCTTTAACCAAAAATAAAGATAGAATTCCATACAGATAAGCAGATTAAATGTAGAAATTTACCTTTCAGGGCATTTACAGCATCACCCTTTGTGGTTAGTGATAATCTATACAAAATGTTGTATTTTCGTTACAAGCTCAAGCACTTTTAGAACAAACCCAGAGCTGTATAATAAATACGCGAAGTGAATCGCTACAGCACAAAAAAATAAAAATGATAACCACAACAACATACATTCTCAGCACGCTATTAATTAATACCTTCAGGTGTGTGTCTGATCGCAAATAAATAATTAGTTCCATACAGGTGATGAACGCTATTTTTACTAATAAGCCAGCCTCCATCATAAGCAGTTATAATTGCCCCCTATTTTTATTGCTCCACCGTATACCACCGCAGATTTTTTATTCTGACTTTATGGAATATGATGAATATAAGCCCCAGGCTCCCTTATGGCTCCGGGTAGATTGTTGCCCGTAAGGGTACCCATCATCGCTTCCAGGTCATCTGGTGTTACACGGATGATCCCCTCACCAGGAATATCTATTTCCACAATCATAAACAGCGTAAAGGCAGTCAGCACTGGAAAGAACAACAAAACTCGCTTCATGCCTCTTTCACGGGGATGTCGATAGCCGGCCAAAAAACTGGCGCTCAGGGCAAAAAGCAACAGAACACACCATGCCGCATCCGGGATTTGCCGTCTCCATACGGCACGAGTCTGCTGCTGTGACATGCCGAGCTCACTTACCGTCGTCAGTACTGACATCACCGCAGGAGTTGGAGTTAGTTCGGCCTCCTTCTCAATCAGTTGCCACAGCCTGTTCTGGCGAACCTGAGCCATCTGTATCCAGATTCGCCCCCCTTCGCTGGTACCTTCCCGAAAGAAATGAATACGGTCATTCATCCAGTCCATCAGAAACTGACGGGCCGTCTGCCGTGTCGGCTCGGGGAGCAAACCAGTATATTGCCATGCTTTACCCGCAGACAGGGCTTCACGCACCTGAGCCTGCTCGCGGGCAGCAAAGCCATTGACCGAAATGGAAAAAGCAAAACCTATCAGCAGGCCGGACAACGACAGGACGGCACCATGTACAATACCCGCCTCTGCGTCCTGCCCTGCCCGACGGGACGTCCGCCCCAAAAAGGCACACAGTAGCAAGCCGGTCATCAGTACGACCAGCATCAGGGCATCATCCGCCCGTGGTGAGGAGAGAAGGGTAAAAAACAACATCGTAATTCCTAACTGCTATGAAAAAAGTCCGTCCGGCGACATGCCTGACCGGAAACGAATATCACAACGGGAGACGCCTGCAGTCACTCCCGTTCAGGGCCACCCCGTGATCTGTGAGCTTATGTCAGCTGTGAAAAAAGCGGTCCTGCTGTCGTCTGCTTCGACAGTCAACCCGGCAGAAGTAGCGCGTCCCCGGCAGCATACCTGAAGGATTGGGCAGGAAATCTTGTAGTCGACGGATATCCGGCTTACGATACTCTGGCCGGGCAAAACAACGGGATCGTGCTAGCAGGTTGTTGGGCACATGCCCGCAAAAACTTCGCCGACCTTTATAAAGCGAGCCAGGATCCTCGCGCCGCGATGGCGGTCAGACAGATCGCCGGGCTGTACCGACTGGAAAAGAAGATCCGACACCGGCCGGTGAAAAAGATCCGCCAATGTCGACAGCGTTATGCACGACCCGTGTTGGACAAGTTGTGGCAATTGCGTATTACCACTCAGATAGATCGGGTAATAACATTTGGCTAGATCACTGAATAACATTGATGAAGATCACTTTTGATTCATTTTGTTACTCGGTGATCTCCATCAATGTTATTGGAACTTCACAGGTTTTTTGAACTGTATCTTTTGCCATTCCGGTGAAGGATACCTAGTAAGCGTAAACTCAGCGCCGTATGCAGCCATTAAGCCAATGCTGGTAATTTAGACGTCCACCTGTCCAGACGGCATCTGAGTATGGAATCCCAATCCGGGCGAAACGAACCCCGTAAGAATTATTCAAATGATTTCGAGCATGAATGACGCCCCGTTATCTCAGTTGCCTTCAGCTCGCTCTCGTTGCGGTAATGCATCGGTCTCACTCATGCGGAACATCCTGATATGCTGCATTACCTGCTTTATGGACTACCACGAGATATCGCCATGCTCCATTCGACGGTGATCAACGAAAACCCGGAACTCATTCTGCTGTCGTACTGCCTTGTTGTGCTGTGGCTGATACTGCTGTTTTCACGTCACTGACGGCATCCCGCGGCCGGGAAGCCGCGATGTTCCGGAAGATATTTTCATCACGGGGCAGGCCACTCCTGTACCAGCACTTTATTCAGGGATTACTTCCTGCGCCAGTCCCCCTCCGCCCAGTTCTTCCCGGTGCCGGCGTCTCAGGGGCTGTCAGCACATGGCTTCCCGGACGGCCAGCGTGTTTTTTTGTTCCCGTCACACTGTTCACACTTCCCGCGTTCATCCGGTCCCGGTCAGCAGCCGGGCGCACCGGAGCACCAGGACGCCGGCGCCGAGCAGCAGCAGGGTGACCAGTATCACCACCCCGGCACACGCCGCCCCTTCAGGGTGCGACTTTCGCGCCGCATTCAGCAGGGCCACTGCCAGCAGGAGGCACCACAGCGCCACAGCCAGATGCAGCCAGATACCGGCCGGGACCAGACCTGCAGCAGATACCCACCACAGGCCGGGCGCTGCCACCGGGCCGCCAGTCAGCATCGTGCAGGCCACTGAGTACTCCCCCCGCAGCCAGCGCAGCGGTCCGGCCTGATTGCGCCGGAAAATACAGCGGTCACGCGTCCCCGGCAGGACGACCACCACGCCCCAGACACCGGCGGACAACGCTGCCGCACCGAGCATCCACAGACAGAGCTCCGGGAAATCCGGTAATGTATCAATCGGAACCATCTGACCTCCTTATGGCCGGTAACGCGACGACGCAGGCACGCTTTCTTTCCCTGCCACCTCATCGCCCGTGAACGTGGTTATCCGGTGCGCCCTGCGTCGCCACCGGCTGCATCTGTCCCCGCGCCCGCGCCGCCCCCCTTTTCCTCCGGGAAGTCCCCCTGAAGCCAGACCAGGAATTCTGTTAACGGCAGCGGCCGGGAGTAAAAGTATCCCTGTAGCCACCTCACCCCGTGCGCCTTCAGCCAGTCGCGCTGCGCGGAGGTTTCCACCCCCTCAGCCACAACCTCAAGCTTCATACGGTGGGCTATCTCCGTCACCATCTCCGCCATCAGCAGTCGCTCACCGGGATAGGCCGTTCCGCCAGTCTGGGTCGTGAAGGTCCGGTCCAGCTTGATGTAATCCACCGGAAGCTGGTCCAGGGTGCTGAGGCCGGCATACCCGGTCCCGAAATCATCCAGCGCCACCCGGACACCGGCCGCCCGAAGGGCCGGCAGCAGCTCCGGCAGGCGGACTGAGGGCTCAAAACGCTCCCGCTCGGTGATTTCAGCCACCAGAATGACGCCCGGCAGTGCGGACTGGAGCGCCCGGCAGGTCTGAAGGAGAGTGTGGTCGCCCGCATGGGCGGCACTCAGGTTAAAGGCAAGGTGAAATACAGACGGGAGTACCTGCCGGTGCGCACCAAGCTCACGCGCCACCTGAATCAGCACACTGCGGGTCATCGGAACAATCAGCCCGCTACGCTCGGCCAGGGGGATAAAACGTTCGGGGGGGATCACTTCCCCTCCCCGCGTGTGCCAGCGGGCCAGCACCTCGCAGCCCGCCGGCTCACCGGTAGCACTGTCCACCACCGGCTGATACCAGGGGCGGATGTCCCCGGCCTTAATGGCCCGGCGCAGACGGATATCCTCGCGGCTTCGCCGGCTCTGCCATATATGACAGAGCCGGGTGGCTGCCGCCGTCACCAGCAGACACAGTACTATCCACGGCAGGGCGTCACGCAGCAGGCTGCGGTCCCGCACCGGACTGCGGGGATCGGTCACCAGTGTAAACGCATACTGACCAGAGGCAGGGGGGGGGTCAGCAACATCCTCCGGCGCGTGATGCACCACCCCGTCCGCCCCCATCTCCAGGCCACCGGCACGAAACATCAGGCCGGGGAGGTCCGGCGTGGCCCGCAATGCCTGACGCAGAAAGAGACCGTTCAGACTCACTGCAACGCCCCCTTCCGGATACTGTCGCATCATCACCAGCAACGAAGAGGACGGCGTAAGCGCATCCCCGGGCGTGAGCAGCAGGGCAGGGGATATCCGTGCTGACGCCGGCAGGGCGGGCAGGTCCGGCGCCCCGCCGAGGGAGGCGCAGACGGTGACGTTATTCTGCAACAACCGGACGCCACGAACGTGTGGACTCAGCGCTGCAGAGCGCGCGAGCTGGCGGGCCAGTTGTGGGGTGCACGGCTGCCCCAGGAAGGCCCGGTTCATGGATATCACCCGCTCCGCCTCCGCCAGCATACTGTCAATGCTCCGGGTGGCCCGGCGTATCGCCAGGTCCTCATCCTGCCGCGCCTGACGCCCGGTCAGCAGTACCGTCAGCACCAGCATTCCGCCCAGGCAAAGCGCGACAAGCGGGAAAGTCAGCCTCATTATTTTTTCTCCTTACTATCACACATGCGAGCCTGACGGCATGCATCTGCAGTCTTATGCGACCCGGTGACGGAGGGTACGGGCGAGCTCACAGTACCGGTCCTGCTGTAGCCGCTGCCAGACCTCCGGTACTGACCGTCGGGATGGCGTGAACGCCACTCCGTCACGTCCGACCGGCTCCGGCTGAAGGGATATCAGCACCTCCGGCATGGCGAGCCTGAGCCAGGCAAGGTCACTGCGACACTGCACGGAAGGTGCCGGAAAAGGGTAAGGCACACCGGCAGAGCCTGTCTGACAGAACACCAGAGACGTCACCAGCATCAACAGCCTGCCGGCGTGCTGCCAGGCCGCAGCCACACGCCCGAGCATCACCCCTCTTCTCCCGCGGCTATCACCGGGTCACCCGTCGGCACACCGGTCATCACCGCCACGGTCAGCGGACGGTCCATTACCAGACGCTCACGCAACAGAACCTGTCGCCCGCCCTGGCGGTTACGCCACAGCCGGTACTCCGGCATCTCCCGCATCAGCTGAAGCACCCCCGTCCGCATCACACCGGTCTTGACCAGCTCAATGCGTATCTCCCCCTGAGACCACTCGCCGCCCGGTGCGTCGTCAGGCACAATACGCACCATCACCCCCTCCAGCGCGGTTCGGACTGCAAGCCATGACGCCGCCGGACCACGGGAGCCCCACAGTCCACCGGATACATTCCGGTCACGACGGTGGAGTATCTGCTCGGCGGGCAGGACAGCTGCAGCAATCACCATTCCGACCGGCAGTGAGTCAGGCACGCTGAGCCGGTCGCGACCGAAATGCCAGGGAGTACTTACCATCTGCGTGGTCTGGCGCGTGGTCTGGCACACATGGCCGCACGAAAGCGTGCGCGATGTTTGCCCGGCCGCTTCGGCGATAAAAAGGAGCAACAACCCCAGCAGGCCCGCCACCCTGATGACACCTGATATCTTCATCCTGCACTCCTCCTTATTATGCTCAGCGGACATGGTCCAGACACCCGCCTGCCGGCGGGCCGGCTATGCCCCCTGACATCAGGACGCGTCGCGTTTACCCGCAGCTTTGTCCGCAAAAAGTCGCGACAGCACACCTCCGGTCAGTCCGCCGGCAACCGGTGCCACCCAGAAAACCCAGAGCTGCTTCAGCCATTCACCACCGGCAAACACCGCCACCGCTGTCGAGCGGGCCGGGTTCACGGAGGTGTTGTCCACCGGAATGGAAATGAGGTGGATAAGCGTCAGGCACAGGCCAATTGCCAGCGGGGCAAATCCTGAAGGGGCGTCAGCTGCCGTCACCCGCGCAATCACCAGCACAAACAGGGTGGTCAGCACCCACTCCGCCAGGGCCACGCTCAGCAAGGGGAATTCCCCCTGTGACAGGGAGCCGTAACCGTTGCTCGCAAATCCGGCATGAACATCAAAGCCACTGCTGCCACTGGCAATCAGAAACAACACCCCAGCCCCGAGCAGACCACCTGCCACCTGTGCGGCGATATAGGGGATGACCCAACCGGACGTGACTCGCCCACCGGCCCATAACCCGAGCGTCACCGCCGGGTTAAAGTGCGCCCCGGAGAGTGAGCCAAACGCGTACGCCCCAGTCAGCACCGTCAGGCCAAAGGCCAGCGACACCCCGAGAAAACCAATCCCCACATCCGGAAAGCCGGTTGCCAGAACCGCACTGCCACACCCGCCCAGGACCAGCCAGAACGTACCGGTCGCTTCTGCCATCAGTTTTTTCATCATCATTCTTTTCTGCCTCTTGCTGTGTGTTGTCTGTAATCTGTTTTGTCATAAGGGTTGCCGGTCCTGCGAGCCAGCCCGGGCAAAGGGAGCATCATTTGCTGGCCTCAAATACCTGCACTTCCGGTGCAGGGCCTCGCGCTCCCGTCCCCGGGCAGGCCATGGGCAGTAACACATCGCTCTGCTCCGGACGCTCACAACGGGTATCCGGCCCATTCAACTCCCCGGAGGAGTCAGTAGTTGTCCGGTCACTGCAGGGATACACTGCCAGCCCCAGCCCGCACCCTATCAGCAGTACGGGAGGCCCCCACAGGCGCACGGACTGTCGCAGCACCTCCCTGAGACCGGCGTGACGCAGGCGACGCCTCAGCAGGCGCAAAAAGGGGAGCTCCAGCAGCAGCACCGTCGCCACCGGCAAAGCCAGCAACCAGAGCAGCGGCGAGTCATGCAGTCGCTGCACCAGGTAAAAGGTCACCCCCATCGCGCCGGCGGACATCACGAAAAGCCCGATGAGGCCCGGCGCTGGAACAGAAACGACTTCGCCGCCTCTGCCAGCGCCTCCCGCTCACGCAGGCGGGCAGCCTCGGAAACCTCGGTGCGGGGTTTGCGCCCGGAGGCTGCGGCAACCGGTGCCTCCGGGCGGGTGGTGACGGAGGTCACCAGGAACATCGCCACCCGGTGGCCGCTGGCCACCCGGACCACCTCCTTGTGCACCTCAACCGAATCGGACCGGTCACACATGATGTAGGTCATCACGTCCGCAGCCCGGCGCGGGGCCACAGAAAAAGCCTGAGAAATCTCCTCCCGGGTTACGGCCCGCCCCTGGCGCAGTGCCCAGAGGGCGACCACCAGCCAGAGAGGTGACCCCTCTTCAGCTTCCATTCCCGGCGGCAGGCGCCAGACGCCATGGTTGCGCTGCCGTCCGGCCTGGAGCTTGCCGCGCGCGGTGCGCTTCATCTCAGAATGGGTCTGTGAAAAATCAGTCGGTGACGCCTGGCGTTCGTTATCGCATGTTGCCATTGTCAGCTCCTTGTCGCACTGGCCCGGTCGTGGCCGGGCATTTCAGAGTGCCGCCAGTCAGTCGAGCGACTTATGACGTCCGGACGACCGCATTCGTACAGGCCGGTCCGGGCGAAAACAATTCATCAACCAGCCTTTAATTTTTGTTTAAATTCAGTGAGTTAAACACCTCCATCGATTCACCGGAACAGAATTCAGGCATGCAGAAACCCGCCGGTGCCGCAGCACCGGTTTTACCCGTGGTAATTCAGTTTTTTTTCAGTTCAGCGCTGTAACATCCGCCATTGCGTGCGTGGAGGGACGTTGCGGCCGCTTTCCGTCAAGGCAGGAGTCATCCCTTCAGGGGGGGGTCAGCCTGACTCATTCACCCCTTTGACGGTGATGTCAAAGATAAGCGTCGCCCCACCGGGAACCGTCGGCGGCAACCCCATATCGCCGTACCCCTTCTCGGGAGGCACCACCACCGTCAGGTGTCCGCCGGCCCCCACCTTCTGCAGGCCGATGGCAATGGCCGGCAGCATGGCGCCAACCTTCACCTTGCGGGCCTGACCCGCCTCACCACTGCCATCAAATACCGTTCCATCCGGCAGACGCCCGGTAACCAGCAGGGTGGCCATATCCGTGGTCCTGAGTCGTCCTGCCCCCCTGGACTCGATCAGGTAAAGCGAACCTGCATCACTGACCACGCCTTTTTTGCGACGAAAATCAGAGCGGAACTCACGACCTCTGGCCACTTCATCCGCACGACGACTCTGCATCCGGCTCGTAAAATCTGCATTGAGCGAGGCGAGCGTGGACTGAATATCGGAATCCTGCATCCGCAGGGGGCGATTTGACAGTGCATCCTGCAGCCCCGTCATCAGCACCTCCGGCGACAGGGTGATTCCCAGAGACTTCTGCACAGCCAGAGACTGCTGCATTTCGTACGCCAGCGATACGCCACTGGCGTACGCACGGCGGGCATTCTCATCCGAAAGAGAGGGTGTTTCAGGTTGTGGAGCGGGTGTGGATGATGCAGAAGGTGCTGAGGCCGCAGGGGCGATGGGTGGGGCCACTGCAGCAGGGGACGGTGGCGATCCTGCACCACTCTGCCCCGTCATCCCACCCGAAACCACCCCGCTGACCGACTGCTCTGCAGCGGGAGCGGGAGGCGGCGTCACGGTTGCCGCATTCAGGGGTAACGCTTCAGGGCGGGCCTGACTCACGGCCACCTCCCCTGCCGATGTGGCGGCTGCACCAGTTAAAGCTGGCACCGGTGCTCCGCCCGGCGGTGTCGGCGGGACAGGCACCTCTCCGGCACGCAGCCCCTGACGGGATAATAAATCAGACTGCTGTGACATCAGCTTCTGCAAAAGCGCATCCTGCCTTGCCAACTCCTGGCGAAGCATCTGGACCTCGCCAGCATCCATAGCCGGTGCAGCCTTATCCGCGGGCTCCGTGGCTACTTCTGCGTACACCGGCAAAGCGGACGCTGTCAGCGTCGCGCAGACAAGCAGGCGAACTGCAAGCCTGACCGGATACCGCGACGTGAAACCAACTGCCTCTCTGGTTGCAGCATGCTGCCCGCAACAACGCGTTAATGTATTCATTACTGTTTTTCCTTATTATCAGGAGCACTTTTGAAACGACTGTCCCAGCCCACCCGCCACCGGGCCTCGTCATACACCTGCTTCGCCTGTGCCGTATTGCCATCCAGCGTCAGCACCTGCAGGTACATGGCATACACATTCGGGTCCGGGTGACGCACCAGGTAGTCCTGATAGAAATGCACCGCGCGTTCCAGCCTTCCCGGGTCACCATCCTGGTTAAACAACTGCATATCGTGCAGGCTCAATACGAATGCCTGCTGGTCCGGCATAAACCAGGGGTTCAGCCCCCGAACCCGGTCAAAGAGAGAGGTGTCCATTGCCATGGTCTGCTTCGCGGCATCAATGCCCACCCGAACCACAGTGCCGGTCAGTGAAAACCAGACAAGAAATACACCGGCCAGCGCCAGCAGAATGGCTGTTATTTTCTGAACGCGGGGGGCGAGGGTCACCTGCCGGTCTGCAGGCGTCAGGCGCGAAAGTGCCAGACTGAGCAGAAACAAAAACAGAACAAAGTGCACGCCTGAGAGATACCACGGGTACTCCACCTGCGTATGCAGCAGCACCGGCAGCGCACATATCGCAAACCCCGTGGCATCGCTCCCGGGCAGGCCGTAGCCCCCGACAGCTCGGGCATGCCGCCACAGGCGCAGCGACACCTGCATCCCCCACACCAGAATCAGTGCCAGCCCGAGGGCGGCCACCAGCCCCCCTTCCGTCAGCCAGAACAGGGGCTCGTTGTGCGGGTGCGCCACAATGCTCGGGTCACGCTGAACCTGCTGCAGCAGCGCCACGCCTTCAGGGTAGCGACCCTCAAACATTCCGTAGCCGAGGCCGCGCCAAGGATGCGCTGCAATTAACCGCGCGCATGCCCGCCACATCTGAATACGCCCCAGTTGCCCGAACGTATGGTCAACGGGTGCCTGCAGGGACATCAGCGTCATGGCAACCTGCGTACCGGCCCAGCTGGCAGCCAGCACCGCCAGCGCGACGGACAACCGTCCACGAACCGCCCCACGACCCGCCACCGTCATCAGCAGGGCCACCACGGTCGCACCCAGCAACCCGATGGTGCTCTGCGCCAGGACCAGGGAGACCATAAAGATGACAAGACAGGCCAGATACCGCGCCCGCCCGCAGAACAGCCACCGGTGCAGACTCAGGGCCAGCATCGTGGCCAGAAAACTCGCCATCACGTTTATCTGGCGAAACCCACCCGAAGGACGCAGGCCTTCCTGCAGGGGTAGCCAGTGCGCATACCCGGCCGGACAGAGCACACAGAGCAGGACAGAAACGGCACACACCAAACCCGCCACAATCAGCGCATCCGCAGAGAAGGCCGCCACATCCCCGGATACCCGGCAGGCGGACAGCCACAGCAGAAACACGCCTCCGCACCACATCATCAGTACACGAGTCACCGCACGCCAGGTATCGCTGTTGGGGGCCATCCAGAGCAGAGGCAGGGAGAGAATAAGAAAAGAGAGCAGCAGACACGGCGCACGGAAAAATACCATCCGTCCGCTGAATGCCATAACCAGAAGCAGCAGCCCCGGTAACATCCAGCCAGCGTATTCCGGTATCACGGTATCCACGGACAGAAGGGACCGCCAGGGCAGGTTAATAAGCAGACAGGACACAGCAACGAATATCACGACAACGGTCTTCTGCAGAAAGGTTGTCTTATTCCCACCCGTCAAAAACGCGTCACTTAACGTATTATTTCCTGACATAGCAACTCCACTGGTTATTTATCGCAAACATCACGCCACTGATTTCAGCCCACAATAAAAAAATATAAACATGGCGCATAAACACGGCATACTACGCAAGCACTCATAAAGCAGAATTAAAATGCAGACAAAAAACTGAAAACTGAAAACTGAAATAAACACAGAAAGACTCACGCAAAATAATGACACCGCCGGTTTCCCGTCGTGAATATCACCCGGATGAAAATAACCCTGTCCCTGACATCATTCACACCAGAAATACTGGATGCCTCTTATATCTGGCTGTGTGCCTCCCGAAAAAATCACCCGGCAAATGCTGATGTATGGGACCTGCGCTTTCACTGGTTACAGGAAAAAGTCCGTATCCTGCAGGCGCTTCGTGCAGGGACATACCGCCTGCAACCCCTGCGTGTTACTCCCCGTGTCGGCGGTGAAGCCTGCGTCATGTGGTCTGCACGCGATGCACTGGTTATTCACGCGCTGACCTGCCTTCTGGCGCCGCACCTGCCGGTTCACCACACCTGTGAACACATCAGGGGTCAGGGTGGCGGCAAGCAGAGCGCGCGTCGAGTACACCACTTCCTGCGAAACACAAATGCATCCTTCGTGTTTCGCACCGACATCCGCGGTTACTATGCAAACATCGACAAAGACCGGCTTTACCGTCAGCTCACCACCTGCATTACCTGCCCGGGTATACGTTCGTTGTTATGGCAGTTCCTGTACTATTCGGTGGAGAATGGCGGTAATTTTCATACACCTGTAAAAGGCATCCCCCGCGCCAGTTCGCTCAGCCCGTTACTGGCGGCCTTTCATCTGTTCCATGTCGATAAAGCGCTTACCGACATTAGCGGCGTGCGCTACGCACGCTATATGGATGATTTTATTATCATCACCACGACCCGCCATAAACTCCGGCGTGCCGTTAAACTACTGAAACAACGTCTGCACGAATTTGGTTTCGTGCTGCATCCTGACAAAACCCAGCTGGGCAGAACCCAGAGGGGCTTTGACTGGATGGGGCTCTGGTTTACCGACAAGGGCATCACTGCCTTTGCCCCCAGAGCCACCGAAAAACACCGTCTGAAATGTCGCCAGCTTTATGAGCACATCCGGCATCTGAACCCTGAGGTTCAGGCTACCCGAATGGCGTTATACCTCAGGAGGTGGGTAGCATCCCTGCTACCTTTATGCGCCACAGATCAGGTAATGGAGAATTCCATGGTCCAGGTATCATGGACGTCGGTGCCGTCAGGTATCCCCTCGTCATCTGGTCCGCTGCCGTCGAGTTTCATCGGAGTCGCATTGTTTAGGAACACCAAACCGAACTCCCCACGTGTGGCCGCTGCCCCTGTCGCTCCGGCCGCCGGCGCGTAAGTGTTCACCCACAGTGTTGCTGTGTTGTCGTAGGAGTCGTGTTTCGCCAGCGCTTGTCCCGACCGGTTTGTTGCCCAGTATCCGAGGCACGCCAGCTCAGTGCCGCACGTTTTGCCAATCGTGCCCTTGTAGCTGTTGTACGGCATCGTCGTCGGCAGTGGTGTGTTGCTTGTCGAAAGCGCGTTGTTGTTGTTGCCGGGGCTGGAGACCGTGAACTTGTCTGAAATATCTACTCCCGCCTCGTTGTATAAGTGCGACGCCGTTGGGTATGCGCCCATCTGTAACATCGCGGTGCCGGCTGGAACGCCGAAAGCCCGCGGGTTGGACATGCTAGGTTTGCCGGCATCCGGGACGCGATTTCCTGTGTGCTTGAGGGTCTGAGTCAAGCCCGTGAATGTGCAACCCGCGCTGTAAGCCACCTCCGTTAGCGCTGCCTGGTCCGTGCCGACTGGCGCTGTGTGCTCGAATTGCGCTGTTTCTTCACCCGTGTCGATCCTCAGTGTTGAATTGTAAGTAGACGTGCCCGGAGTGATGGTCAGTGAACACGTGTTGTCAGTCTTGATGTTCACTTTCGCGTGAAATTCCTGCGGTGTTACGTCTGCGAACGCTGGCGCAGCAAATGACCCTGTGAGGGCTGCCGCTACCGCCATATGCATCAGGGTCTTTGTGTACGTACTGGAATTTGTCTTCTTCATTGGTTGTACCTTGTTTATCTTAATTCAGTGCCGGGGCTACCCGGCGTCCGGCCGGCTCAGATGGCCTGGCCCGCTGGTGGGTCTGTTATCAGGACGGCGAAATATTGATAGTGAACGGGATATCGACACTGTCGCCCTCTGCAACCGTGAGTGCGCTCGGGGTACCAGCGGCACTTTCCGGGTCAGTGCCGAGGATCGCGCTGATGCCGATTTTCATTGCCTTGTACGAGGTGTTTGTATCCTCTGCTATGAGTTGTGTTTCATTTGCTGTCCCGGAGACCAGTGCAGAGGCCAGCGCATTAGTGAAGTAGTTGTTCGTCATCAGAACACCCTTCACACCAGCACCCTCCATGTCAAGTCTGTCGTTCTGGTTGCCTTTCGCTGTGGTGGACTGCTGGACCTTTACGCCTGCCGGGTCGATGAAGTCAACCGATGTCGTGGCACCACTGGTGGCCGCGGCGTCGCCGTACAACGTCGCTTTCGCCAGCGTCGGCGTGAAACGCCAGTAGCCACCGTTCGAAGAGCCGTCAACAGCTTTCAGGAAGGTGCGCGTTCCACCGGGTGCCAAATAGACCCCCGCGCCGAGATCGGTGGTCAGGGTGAGTTTATCCAGCTTACAGCCCGCCCCCCCGTTAACGGCCACCAGTATTTCCGGCGGCTCGGCCAGTGTTGCCGCATCCACAGCCATCGTGCTGCCGCTGGCAGCCGTGCGCGTCCAGTTAGCGACAAAATCACGGGAACCGGTTGGCAGAGACACATCAATGTCACAAGTGTTCACTGAAATCACATGGATGTTGTTAGAAAAATCAGCTGATACCGGGTCGGCCTGAGCCGTATTCATGCATCCCAGGGTGCCGGCAGCCATTGCAACCGACATGGCCAGGGCGGTCATGTTTTTCTTCATAATAAACTTCATATCTTTTACCTTAACTGGTATGACATTGACATCATCCCTTTATATGGATAAGCATTACGCCACCAAATAAAGAGCCTGTATATACTCAACAAGAGAGTGAGCATTATTTACTTCTTTTACACCTCTCCAGTTGAAGGGTGTAATTATCATTCTGGCATTACACCTGCGGCATTACACCTGCAGAAACACTGATAGCCGTCCCTGGGTAATTAATAAAAACACACACCGACACATTCGACATTAAAAAAACGCATTAGCCTGCATTCAAATAACACCAGACTTCAAATCTTCATGTATTAATAGATTAATTACGGCGACACAATGAAATGCCGACATCGGTATTTCTCTGTTATTACCGCCATGACAATTGCAGGGTAAAATTCGCACTCAAATCACCTTCTGTATTTCGTTGCCTGTCACGGTTTTCCTTTTGCGGGCTGTCATCACTGTGGTGAACCTGCACCACCAGAGGGATGTTCATCACCTCGCCGTCCTTCAGAGTGGCGTTCATGTCGAACCAGTACTCGTCCTGATTGAGACGGAAGTACGTATCACCCTGAGCATCTTTTACCAGGGCCGCAGAATCCGGTGACAGGGTCTGCAGGAGATTATCCAGCTGAGCGGTCGCCTTCTGAGGCCCCAGCGTATAATACATCTGCTGACTCACCGCACTGTCTTCCTGTCGACGCAGTATGCCCCGCTCCGGATGTTCGCCCTGCGCTTCAGCTTTGAACTTCAGGCCCAGACCGTTAAATTCACACTCGCTCAGTTGCAGGTTAAGCACCTGCCGACTATCATCACCATCACCGCGCGATGCAGATGATCGACTGCCATCTGTTTTTTGGGTGCCGAAGGTCAGCGTATCCGTATCCATATGAGCCTGACACGAAGGGGCAATCACCCGGCCGGTAATGGTGATATCCCGCGATGGCAGCCACGTCTCTGCGGCCGGTGCATCCTGGGTACGGGCTATGACCATAACCAGCACACAAAGCAGCAACCCCGGAAGTCCACCCGCGGCCACTTCACGCAGCGTCCTGGTAAACCGCATCATCTGTTTCATCAGCATACTGACTCCTCGCCCCCTGAACCTTTTATACCGCTGAGCCTGCCTGACCTGCTTTTGGGGTATCGACCCTGCCAGCCATCAGTCATAGGAGACCTGATATATGCCCTTGGCCGTAATGTTTCCGGCCGTGACGTCCAGATTATTCTGCGCCCGGGCATAGTACGCCTGCAGCGAGACGGTAATCCCCTGAGTCAGCTCATCTCCTGTCGATGACGGATGAGGGTTCGTCAGCACTACCGGCGACTGCCGACTCCACTGCACCACCCCCTCCCGGCGCTGACCAAAGGCCTGCGCATCGTACTTCATCAGGTAGCCCGTCCCCGTATCCTCACCCGATACATCATCCCGGCCGACCAGAATCGTGTCGCGCCCCTCGATGGAATCCGTTACACTGCCCTGAGGGATAAACCGGATACGCAGGGTCTGGGTGTTCTCCGAGCAGTTTGCCACAACCAGTTGTGGAGGTGACATCAGCGTGTCCGTGTAGTGACCCGCCTGCACATTGCGCTTCAGCCACACCTGCGAAATATCCGGCATCGTGAAGCTCAGGCTTTCCGATGTGCTGGTACAGGTCGGGACCGTCAGGTCTGCTGAGACCTGCACGGTATCTTCCTGAGCGTAAACCTCACGCCCCGCCGCATCGTAAAACGTCGTGATGCGCTTAAACTGTGCCGGCGGCAGTGCGACCAGACCTGCGCCGGTGTTCTGCTCAAGCCTGAGCAGCCCCACCGTCATGTCACCCGGATTTTCCAGGTGATTTCCGCTACCACTGCTCCTGCGACGCGCCTTATCCTTCAGGCTGGTCTGAATCCCGACTCCGATACCTTTCAGGCCACTCGAAAACACATACCAGCCGGTTTCCGGGCGCGACTCCGTTTTCATTGCGTCCGCCCCCGAGACCACCCAGGCACTTTCCCAGTGAGTACTGCTGGCCTCGCAGGCCGCACAGGCCACATCCGGTAACGTCACTTCCTTTGACACAAATGCCTGCTGGTTACTCACGGGGGTCTCCGGGGCCAGGGAGCGCACACCAAACACCACCGCCACCGGCGGGGTCTTCTGTGCTGTCAGGGTATCTTCCGCTGCCTGGCTGTATACTGGGCTTATCCCTGCCAGCAGCCCGCCGGCCAGCCAGAGGCGCATCACAACGCCCGCCGTGCTCTTGCGTTTCTTCACTTTTCTCTCCTCAGCGACAGGTCGCCGTCACCTGACTCAGACGCTTCTCATCCGCCCCCTGCGGCAGACTGTAATCCGCCGTACAGCGACCATCACTTCCGTCCGCCCAGGTCACCAGAAGCTTCCCTTTGTCTGGCAGACCGGACATATAGGCCTGACCGCTGTCACCGACAATGCCGGTGTGTTCCGGTGCCTGCTTATCCTGTTTCTTCAGTGACACCACCGCACCAAACGGAATGTCACCCCCTGCCGCTCTCGCCAGGGTAAAGAGCACCCTGTACCCCTGGGAGCCCGTGAAGCGCACCCTGACCACCGAACCGCGGGTGGGCACTGTCGCCTTACTGCTGCTGTCCACCTCAACGTTCCCCGGCAGGTTGGTCATATTCACACTGAGCTTATTCAGATCGTACGGTGTCAGCCCCGACACCACGGCATAGCCCCGCCAGTCCGTTTCCACACCTGCAATGCGTACACCGCCCACACCCGGTAACTCAATCAGGGCATTCGCCCCGTCCAGCGAGAGCGATTTGGCCAGCGTTATCCCCTGCGGATGCACCAGCACCGCGCCACTCATGCCGTAACTCCAGCCATGATTATCACTGCCCGACATGTTGTATCCTGCGCTCATGGCGGCATATTTCCCGCTGTAGCCCACACTGGTATTGCTGCTGTCAGAGTCACCCCAGCCCGTGGACGCACTGTAGTTAACCTTGCTGTCCAGCGCCGACCCGCTCACACCGGCCTGCTGATTCGCCCGGCCGTTATAACGGGAGTACATGTAGTTGCCGGACATCGCACTGCTGCCACCCAGCCATTTCGCGAGCGGCAGGGAAATGTTCAGCGTCATGCTGCGGTCGTTTCGTGGCCCCTGACTGAAGCCACCCTGCCCGCTCCCGGACGTCCCCGCCGTGGTATTCAGCCCGGCAGCCAGAGAAATACCGACATCCTTCACCGTGGTGCTGTAGCTGACGGTGTACCCTCTCTGGGTGGCTTCGCCTCCCCAGTACTGCGTCTGATTCCCGGTCAGCGTCAGACTGCCGAACACGCCCAGCGAGCGGGACAGCGACACCTGATAACTGGCCCTCTGTCCGTTTCCGCTCCTCAGCGTATCCGGGGTCATCCCCAGGGCATCACTGTAGGTGTGGAAATTCTTTGAGCCGTAGCGGGTGGCAGCCATACCTACCGTGGCTCCACCAATGTTCCGCGACCAGGTGAACTGTGAGGACACCCCGGTCAGTTGCCCGTGCTCGCCCGGAAACGACGAAAGTCGCATGGCAGACAGTGAGGAGGTCAGCGAGAAAGCACCCAGCAGTCCCGAGTACCACCCGCCGCCTGCCGATATCTGCTGATAGTCCTGCGACAACAGCATCCCCGCCAGCAGACTGGTATTTCCGCCCGTTCCGTATGACAGGTTCCCCTGTGCAAACGATGTGGATAGACGACTGTTACCACTGCCCGTATTTTGTGCCTGCCCCGCCGACATGCTGTAACCCATCTCGCCGGCATTCATCAGCATGGGTGCCACCGCCGAGGACATCGTGAAACGCCGGACGCTGCCATCCGCCTCACGAATTTCAACCTCCACATCACCGTTACCGCTGCGGTTAAAATCCGTCAGGGCAAACGGCCCCTGGGGCACGTTTTGCTGGTAGATAACCTTCCCGAACTGTCGCACCGTTACGGTTGCAGGCGAATTTGCAATCCCGGTGATGGCTGGCTTATATCCGGTTGCCGAGGGATTCAGCATCCCCGTATCCGACGCCATCGTGACGCCGGTGAAGGGGACCGAGTCCACCACACTGCCATCTGACGTCAGGCGACCAACCGAAAACTGTCCGCCGCGCATAAAACTGTAATCGTGCTGGGCATACACATCCTGCGTATTCCAGTCGCTGCCGCCTCTGTCTGAACGGTGCCAGGCCAATCCACTGCGCACCCGCCAGCCCATAACATTCAGCTGTCCGTTAAGACTGAGAAAATCACTGCCATTACGCTCACCCTGATTACTCTGCTGACTGCCGCTGTAGTTGTAATTCATCAGCAGAGCTGGGATACCCTCATCCCAGCGTGACGGCGGAGTGCGCATCTCTGACACCGCCCCCAGCGACGCCTGGGGAACCGTGATCGCCAGTAATTTTTTGTTGTAATCAAACTTCTCTGATGACCAGGGCACCATCGACACCACCCCCCCGACCGGGCAGTCAGCACTGGCTGACGCCCCCGTTGCCGCGGGCGCTACCGCCGCAACGGGGGCGTCAGTCGCCGGCGGTGTTTTTCCCGCAGCGACCGCCTTTGGCTCCTCAGACTTCACGCCCCACTCCGTCAGCATGTCACGCGTCACACAGGCATAGAGCTTTCCGGGCTGGTCGGGCCACGAGCGAAACGTCAGCATCCGCCCATCATCGACCATTTTATCGTTCACCTTGACCTGCACCGGGTAATCGCCCGGCATCATCCCGCCGCGGTGAGCGAAGTAGCTCAGGTCAACGTGATCCTTTCCTTTTCCCTTGCCACCGTCGGCCATGGACATAAAGTCATCGTCGAATGTGAGCGCCTGATCTCCACCTCCGCCTGACACGGCCGGTGTTCCGGCAGGCACAGCATCAGCCCCCATCCCCTGCGCACTGGCAACTGACATCATCACCGCCAGCGCACACAGGGAAAGCCTCCCACCCGCAGGGTGTAACACCGCCCTACTTCTTCTTACAGAGACTTCAGACCATTGCTTTCTCATAACGTGCTTCGCTCAGCAATGCCTTTCACGGGCAGGTGTATCAGAAGTTTTTTTCCGTCACTGGCGTGCGCGCACCACGATCATCCACGGTGAAATACGTCAGTTTGCCGTGTGCAACCGAAGACGGTACCGACAGGGTTCCGAACGGCGCCACCATGGTGTCCATGTCTGCTGCAACGGCCTTACCGTTTACCGCCAGTGACACCATCGTTATATAGTAAGGAGTCGGATTTTTGATCGTCAGCGTTTTGCCATCTGCACTTGCTGTCAGTTTACCGGGCAGGGCCTTGACCACGGCCGCGTCCTTCAGCGCCGCCGGGCGATAAATCAGCTTAATACGGGTATTGACAGCAAACTGCATACCGCTCGTTACCGCCTTCGAATACCCTTTATCACCTTTCTTCGGGGGGATCGCCAGAGAGTTTAGATAGTAGACAGACTCCCGGTCTGCAGGCAGAGACTCACTGACGCGGTTGACACGCAACTCCACTGCGCCCTGCGGATCAAGGCGATAAAGTGGTGGAGTGACCACAAAAGGAAGACTGGCAGCAGCCCTGTCTTTCCCACCAGTAGCTGCCACATCATTTCCCTTATCACCATACGGCGACACCCAGAAGCGCATCAGCCAGGTTCCCGTGGAGCCATTGTTTACCGACATCGTGGCCGCATCATTTGAACCATCAAAAATCAGGCGAGTCCCTCCAAGTGAAATCCCACCTGCATGGACAGCGCCACTCAGGCACATACCACTCAATAACAGGGATGCACAAAACACCAACTGACGCGTATTTATCACTCAGGACTCCTCGGGTTCGCCGTTAAAAAAAGGGCTGATAGGTTTACATTTAGGACCATTTTGACAACCAAATGGAATTAAAAGACAAAGAAACTGGAATAACAGGAATTCATGGATAATTAGTCCAACATTATCGAACTGAAAGGAAAATGGACTTTCCTTTACGAACAGGTGGGTAGAAACCGTTTTTTATGTCGGGGTGAGCAGGGGGATGAAGAAGATTGTAACGGTATTAAACTGAGGTTTATCAGGTGATTAAGTTGGTGCGCATCCACGCAAATTTACTTTATTTACATTGTGTTGCAAGTTGAAGCGAATTTTCTAACTTTTTTAGTGTGGAAAAATGACCAGGCTGAACTAAAATAGTTACAGTTTGGTCCTAAATGAACCTTTTTTCGCTTATTTTTTAACTGCCACACCCCCTCGAATCTTTCTGCATTACTGGCCGTGTAGCGCACAGTGTGCCTGATATTTCGGTGTCCCAGATAGTCCTGAATCAGTCGTGTATCTATTCCACGATCGGCCAGCGCAAATCCACATGCATGCCGGAGCATGTGCGGATGCGAGCATAACGAAAGTCCCGCCTTCTCCCCGAGCCGTTGAATCAGGTTATAGATACGCTGTCGGCTAAGTGGAGTCCCCTTTCGCGACACAAACAGCCAGTCGCTCTCCACTCCCGGCATGGTACACCGTACCTTCAGCCAGGCCTTTATCGCCCTCACCTCTTTCCCCAGTAGCGGATGACTGGTGCTGAATCCCTGTTTGAGGCGATGGATATACAGGCTACCTTCCTTCAAATCCAGGTCTGACAACCGCAGGTACCTCACCTCGCTCACCCGAAAACCGTGAATGAAACTCATGTAGATAAGACAATAATCCCGTTCCGGGTTGCCCGACGTTTTTGCTGCTTCCAGCAGGCTTTCCACCTCACTCTGTGTCAGGTATTTTCTTCTCGTAGCCATTAATGGCCTCCTTCTTTCCCGGAGTTACTGACTGATTAATTATTGTGATTTCGCACGTCACACGTTCACGTTTCCAGCAGGTATGAACTGACGGCACGGCATGTTAGCACAGCCGCCAGTGGAGACATCTCCTGATGTAAGAAATAACCCGTGCGAGAAGCGCGAATGAAATAGCCGGAATCATCGGAATACGGTAAGGTTCCGGCGAACTCATATTGACGCGTTTTTTTAGTGTGTGCCAACAGTGGCGTATGCGAATGTGCACAGCCAGGCAATAGGGTTTTGTTCCATTGCATTGCACCCTGGCGATCGCCAGGATGGCAGGTATTGAGGTCAGGTGCTGAAGTACTGAGTCAGGTGATCGCGTCAGTATTATCATTTATACAATCACGTTAGTTTTTTGCTACTGAATGTAAAACAGAAATTAAACGTGATTTACTTCAAATAAACATCGTAACTTTGCCGCAACAGTATGAGGCTCTCATCGACTTTCTTCTCCGTGGCGTATTTCGGGTCGTAACGGTAGCTCATATCGCAAGTCCTGCGGTTCGTACTCCTGCCATTCCCGTACGGTTAACGCCATCGTATCTGTACGGGTTAGATCGTCGATATCGCCGGTTACAGATTTATCGCGCACTGCCCATAGTTGTGCCTTTGCAGCATCGCGTTTCATTTCGGTCCACAGCAATTGCTGACGTAAACGGAAATTTTTAGCACGTAGCAACGCAAAACGCCGCTGGGCTTCCAGCAGATCGCGGCGCAACCTGGCTTCAGCGGGTGAACATACCGGTGCCGCAGTGAGCCCCCTGGAGGTGGCGGTATGTGGCGAGCTGAAGGATAACAATGCGGCAGTCAGAAACAGCAGTCCGCCACGAAGAGAAAGGAAAGGGACTGAGAAACTCATGAGCGTCTCCTGTGAACTGGACGACCCGCAAGGGAAATCATTTTTTACGAGCGACTCTCCATAAAAGAACATCATCGCCACATCACACGCCGTTATGTGGCGATGATGAATCAGACTTCCTGCCCCGAAGAATACATAATCTTGCCCAGCGTACCGCCAAGCAAACCACCCACCAGCGGAGCCAGCCAGAATACCCACAGCTGAGAAACAAACTCACCACCGGTAAACAGCGCCACCGCTGTCGAGCGGGCCGGGTTAACTGAGGTGTTGTCCACAGGAATAGAAATGAGATGGATCAGCGTCAGGCACAGGCCAATGGCCAGCGGCGCAAAACCCACCGGTGCGCGTTGACTGGTGACGCCAGTAATGACCAGCACAAACATCGCTGTCAGCACCACTTCGGTAAGAATGACCGGCATCAGCGGATAACCGCCAGGAGAATGCGCGCCAAAACCATTGCTGGCAAATCCGGCGTGGACATCAAACTCCGGAAGACCTGAAGCCACCATATACAGCACGCCAGCCCCGAGCAGACCACCAGCCACCTGCGCAATCATGTACCCCGGCAGTTGCGACGCTGGGAAACGCCCCGCCGCCCACAGTCCCAGCGATACTGCCGGGTTAAAGTGTCCGCCGGAAATATGACCGACAGCATACGCCATCGTTACTACCGTCAGACCAAAGGCGAGCGACACACCCACGAACCCAATCCCGAGGCCTGGAAAATCCGCAGCCAGCACCGCGCTGCCACATCCTCCCAGCACCAGCCAGAAGGTGCCGAGGACTTCGGCCAGTACCACTTTCATCATGTTGTTGTTCATTTCCTTACGTTCCTTATAGCAGACTGAATTACGTTAATTTTTAAACATCCTTAGCCGGATAATTAACATTCAGGAACGGGAGGTCAGTTTGTCAAATAACAGATACCGGTTTTCAGTAACAAATGTCGGTCTGCTTACTGTTGACCGTTCGCATATACAGGTTTGATTCAGTCACGGCGGTTTTCAGCAACCGAAACAGTCCAAAATCAACATCACGAGAATATAAACCACAGCAACGATGCCGATGGCGATCGCTATCTTTAAGATCAGCTATGACGCCCTCCAGAAAAAATGGATCAGAGTGCTTAGCGGTCCATTGCCCATACAACATTGCCAAGCCGACAGACGGTCGTTTACCCTGCTGTTGAATATGGCGTGCGGCACCGAGGGCTTCATCTTCCGGAGACAACGCAAAATAACAGAGGTTATCCCTGTTGACCGGTTGTTCCGGAAGGTTCAGCGCGTCCCACTGCTTCAGCAGGTACGTTCAGCGCGGTGTTGCGGCTGAGCACCTCCTCCACGTGATTTTTTAACAGCGGCCCCACGACCAGCGTAGTGCCTGCGACAGTAGCTGTGTCACCGGCGTCGCAGCGGTGTCATAAAGCGTCAGCGCTGACGGCTGAGCAGATGGGGATGCTTTCTTTTCAGCCTCAGAGCCCTGTTGAATCGCACGACCAAACCGGCCCGACGGACCGCTCAGGGGGAGCATCAGGGCAACCTTACGCACCGATGTCGGACGAACGTTCATGTCGTTGAGCAGCGCAACGGGCAACAGCCTGGCCGCCGGATGCTGCGGCCAGCAGTAACTGCTCCTGATGCTGAGCATCATTCATTTTTTGCGGCAACTGGTTGAGCAGATTACTGGCCTGCCCGCTTTTTCCCTCCCCGAGCAGTGCCCGGATGGCGAGTAACTGCCAGCTGGTTTTGCTGCTGCCCTCACTGTGCTCCATTCGCTTCAGTGCCTGTACGGTATCCGTCTGTACCGGACTCTCAAGGAGCACGGCACTCTGGTCTGCGGGGCGAACAGCACAGCCGGTGAAAAACAGCAACGCAGCAATAAGCGGAATACCATATAACGTTTTTATTCCTGGAAAATCAGATGAACGCATACCAGGCTACTCCCTTTTATTGTTTTCATCCAACAGAACATCCGGGCCATACGGGGTCGGCTCATACCGCATGGTCAAATAACGGTGCGATGGCGGCCATCAGCAACTCGCGGGTCAGCACTTTCCCTTTGTCCGGAGTCCTGCCATCAGGGTGTATCGCCCAGTCCGCAGTGGATAACAGGTGCCCCGGTATACAAAGCATGTATTTTTCGGTGCGTGGACAGTGACGGGAATTATCAACTGCCAGCGTGACTTCACCCTTAAGCTGAATGCCGCCTTTCACGCTGAACAGCGCCTGTGGGGTGAAACCGGCCCAGTTGCGACCACAGTGAAGGACAATGCCGGGGATGGTATATGCACCCGCCGTCGCGACAGGCACCATTTCCCGCACGGTAATAGTGACTTCATGTCCCTCCAGCCACGCCGTCAGATTGTCTGCCAGGCGCTGCATACGCTCACGAAACGTCCCGATATCCAGCAGCGTCTGCAACTGCTGTTGTTCGCGGCTGGCACGTTGCCGCCTTCCGTGTGTTACGCTCGTCTCATACTCCAGTACTCCCACGCTTAATTCAGCCATTCTCATCCCCCTTCAGAATCCTCACAGACAACCGCTCAACTTTATGCCTGGCGGAAGACTTAACAACGGGGAAAAGTCACTGTCCAGACATATCAACAGACCTTAAATAAATCGGGTTGACGCCAGCGGTCTCCCGTCAGGACACATACCGGATACCGGATTCCAGATCACACCACGCGCAGACATCAATATTACCGTTGGCTATGAAGGTTCAGATTTCAGCAGCGACCACACCAGCGGCAGTCTGGACACCAACGGCTGGAACCTCGGGGTAGGTTACCGTTTCTGATGGTGATGTCAGCGTGATACCCGAAGCCGGTTATCCTTACACACAGGCTTCGGGCTGAACGGTACTGCCGAATGTGAAGCATTTACAGAATATCCGCAAGGATTCATCAACACACGACAGGATAGTGGCTATGTTACATGACCTTTTTATTACCGGTGTTGTCGGTTTATTTATTTTACTGATGGTGATTTCTGTTTTCTTTTTACTCATGAGTCTGGGCGAATAACAATATTTATATCAGACAGAGTCCTGACGGTTAGTTTAAAATATTCATCCAAAACCCTTCTGGCGGAAAAAGAATGAGTAATGACGATCTGACTAACGCGCTAAATGCAGTCAACTTTGCCCACCAGGTCTTTGCGTCGCCCTCCAGTCGGGAGGAGGAAGAACTTCGTCATTTATTAAACGCAGTCCGGCAACGACTTCAGGAGATGTATGATGAACGCGACGGAAATTCTGCGCCGGAACATCGATGACTAATTACTGATGGCGACTGGCGTACAATTTCCTGGGCAGTTATCGGTACAATAATTTATTTGACGGATATCGCATCATTTTCATTTTATATTTTTATCCGCAACCTTCCGTTCACTGACTCAGTGTGCATTATTTTCTCATTAAGGTTGAAATCATTAGCGTTGCCAGTATGTAGATATACGGACTTTTTATATTCACAGAAAAATACAGATTTTAGTTCCGCTTAATGACAATTACCAATAGAAACCAACAGTGAAGGAGGATCAACAAACTACGCGCAGATAATAAATTATCATATTGCGTGGAGAAAAGCCGACTACAATAATACGCTCCCCAAAATACAATAATGTCATTCATCATCTATGTTACCTCGTGATCTCCCCCGGTATTACTGACCGCAATTGTTCTGACCGGTTACCCGGTACCACATAATCTGGTTGGTCAGGTGTAACACTTTCTACGCTGTTTGCATTGCGCCAGCCTCAAAATGTCTCTGCCTTTCTTTGTCAAACTCAATCGACTGGAGTTGATTATATGCGTGACCGCTACTGCTACCAGATTGATGTTGACTTCACGCACTCCCGTTTACATTATTCATCTGTCGGTTCATTACTTATGATGGCAAAGGCACAGCACGTTGTGTCATCCTATGGGCATGAAGCAGTGTTTCTCATTATCAATTGCGGCATGTTCATATCTGTCTGCGCATATATTCGCCTTATTACCGCTAACCGTGACAGTGCCGCTGCCACAATTGACCACCGTGGCTCCCGTTCAGATTGTTACTTTGTATGCGTTAGTTCCCTTTCGCCATATCCAGTACAGTCGCAGGATAACTGTACTGGATATCTGTTGATATATCATCATGTGCTGGCTGCACACACGTTTTTCGGTCTTCTTACTGTGTGTGCATTTTTTTTACTCTGGCCTGCCAGGCTACTCGCTCCCCGGAGCTTTCTTCGCCTTTAGAACAGGCAGTCAACTGCTCTGCTTATCAGCAGATCATTAACCATGCGCAAAGACGCCCGGGACGCACAGTCTCAGAATGGGTGCCAGATTACGTCTGGTGCAGTTACCACTCCCGTCGTTACTCTTTTGATTTCCATAAGCAAAGAATCAAAGGCGTTTAGAATGGAACTACATAAACTAAAATCACTTTTCACCCAGCACGCCAGGAACATCGCCAGATATCGAAAGTGGTCTTCAGAGGAGGATTTCATCCCCGCACTCCAATCATGGCTTCGGGCGGAACAATTTCTGAGGCTGGACATCCTCATCATGCGATACCGCAACAAACACCCCTCAGTCTGGGCTCCCATGAAAGGATTTGATGCACTTAATCAATTAGTTTTCTCCCGGACGGGCTGGATGCCTGCCCGGATATCCCAGCTTTCTTTTGCTGAGAAATTGTTTGTGCTTCATCGGGATCTGGCTGATGTGAATATCCCACAGGAGGTACTGGAACTACCGGCACTCGTGACTGAATCGCTAAAACATGCAATGCATGAGCAAGAGCTATATCAAACTGAATGGCCCCCATGCTCTGAGGAAGAATGGGATCCGTCACTGTCAGAGATAGCCCAGGGTCTGAAAAAACCATTTTAGATTTTCAACAGTCTGAAAATCCAGGTAAAACTCCGGCTTCAGTCTGAGCCGGTATAACTGCTTACTTTACAACCACTGACAGCCGTCCTGATAAAAGCCAGAATGCGTACACAGAGAGTGAGCAGAATGCATCGACACCTTCTGTTCCTGTTTTTACTCCTGCCGGATAACCTTGTTGACCTTAACTCACTGCTGGCAGGGAACAGTGGGAGAATGGCAGCACAGGGCGATCTACATCAGTCCTGCGCCGAATCCCTTACTTCATTTTTTGAGTGGTAACGTCCTGCCATTTTCAGATTTCTGTTTATCTCTGGTGTTCTTTTTCGCGGACGTCGCCCCTGCGTGACTCGTTTTTTTCTGATTAACACGCACTGAAACCGGATGGGCATTAGACTGGCCCCATGAATCTCCAGACAGTTGGTATCACTTAAGTTAGTGATAGTCTTAATACTAGTTTTTAGACTAGTCGTTGGAGTCCGGATGATTGATGTTTTAGGTCCAGAGAAGCGCAGACGGCGAAGTGTTCAGGAAAAAATCGCCATTGTTCAGCAGAGCCTTGAGCCCGGAATGACCGTGTCGCTGGTCGCCCGTCAGCATGGTGTCGCGGCCAGTCAGCTGTTCCTGTGGCGTAAGCAGTATCAGGAAGGCAGCCTCACAGCCGTTGCCGCAGGAGAACAGGTTGTACCCGCGTCGGAGCTGGTGTCTGCGATGAAGCAAATCAAAGAGCTGCAGCGCCTGCTGGGCAAGAAAACCATGGAAAACGAGCTGCTTAAAGAAGCTGTTGAATATGGTCGACAAAAAAAGTGGATAGCGCACGTGCCCTTGTTGCCGGAGGATGGCGAATAAGCCTTGTCAGTCGTTGCCTCCGGGTGTCACGTGCGCAACTGCATGCCATGGCCCGTCGGTCGAAGGACTGGCAGGATCGTCGGCTCAAGCGCAAGCCTGATGATACTGAAGCACTGGCCCGTATCCATGCCGTTATCAGCGATCTGCCCACTTATTGTTATCGTCGGGTATCAGCGAAGTGATGCCCTGCTTTGCGACGTTATAGCCTTCATCGACGGGCGTAATACGGGCCTGCGCCATGATTTCGTCAAGCAGAGAGGAAGACGTCCCCGGCAACGTCAGTGCGGTTTTTTTTTCGGTAACAGACATAATTTTTCCCTTACTGTCGTCGCATTATTCTTCTGGTTTAATAAGATCCAGCTCTTTGAGTAGCTGTTCACGGGCATCGGGACTGGCAAGCAAATCCTGCAGACGGTTACGGAATGACGGGATATTCCCCAGCGGCCCCTTGAACGCAACCAGCGCCTCACGCAACTCCAGCAATTTACGTAACTCAGGGACCTGCTGCGCAAGGTTGTCCGGGGAGAAATCAGCAAGAGAAGAAATGTTCTGATGAACAGGCAGGTCATCTTCGCTTTCGTCTTCCAGACGATTTGGCACATTAAAAGCGAGATCAATTTTGCTTTCCCGCATGACGGCATTGAAATTATTCTTGTCCAGCGACACCGTCTGACGTTCTTCAATCGGCGTTTCTTCTGTTCGCCCTTTCAGGTCACCGATAACCATCAGAGTTAATGGTAATTCAACCTCTGCCTATTGACCGCCGGTCGCAGGAACATATTTAATATTAATTCTTTCTTTCGGCGCGACAGAAGATCTGTCCTTATTTTTACTCATATTCCTCTCACTCGATTTCGTCAAAAAGCAAAAAATTAAAACAGGCAGATCAGCAAATGCACCCCGGTATTGGATGAAATCCCGGGCTCACTTTTAAGCATTCACCTGACAGTTAATTCGCAACGATGGCCTGACACCACGAACCGATTCTGGACGTTCAGCGCGTCCGATTTTATCCTGATCATGATAGATCATTACACTATTTATTTGCAATAAAACAGAACTAAAGATCAACACGAGATCACAAAATGTGATTTTACTTCAATTTGTAACCACACGGATAAATTGAGATAAATCTGATAAACGCCATCACAACAGCACAAAGACGCCTACAAAGCCTATCCCCACCTTCACTTGTAGAATATTATTTCATTAAAACAATAAAACACATCCACCCCGTCACCGGGCAGGATAAAAATATGTCTACGTGCACGCCATTAAATACAATCAGAAATACAAAACATCATTTTCAGCCATTGATTTTTATTGCATAGCAATAAAAATCAAAACCAACACAATAAAAATAAGCTTTGTTGCCAATTCGTTTATACTAAGCATGAACATCATTTCGATACTTTCATGAATAAATACGTAGTCTGATTATGAAGACATTAAAATCTGCATTGCGCCGTGCCTTACTGGTGGCTTCTGGCTCTCTGTTGTTGACTGTTTTTACTGTACAGGCAGACACAACAGTCATCTTTCTCCGTCATGGAGAAAAACCTGTCACGCCTACCGGTCAAATGACCTGCAAAGGGTTTAATCGTGCTCTGGCACTGCCATCAGTACTACTGCCACGCTTTGGAATGCCTGATGCTATTTATGCTTCCGCACCAAAAGAAAACAAAACCGGCAGTTCCCTGCGTCCGCTGACCACCATTCTCCCCACGGCTATCCGGGCAGAGAGGCCGGTGATTCTGAAATACCATGCCACACAAACGGACGAACTGGTCGGCGAACTTCTGTTGCCCAATAACCAGGACAAGCGGATATTCGTTTTCTGGGAGCAGAAAAACCTGGTAGTGGCCGCGAAAGCAATGGTAAAACGAACCGGAGGCGATCCAGAACAAATCCCGCAATGGAAAAGCGATGATTTTGACAGCCTGTACATAATCCAGTTGAGTGATGAGGGGAAATTTGTGTCATTCAAAAAGGAAAACGAAGGACTAAACGACGTAAGCGAGCGCTGTCAAAACTAAAAATACCGGGATCCGCCAGGCCCCTACTCATCATGGCGCAAACAACAGCGCTGTGGTCTTCTTGTCAATCGCACCTGACAGTTTACCATCGGCACCAAAGTACCGGTCCTTACGACACACCTTTTCTTTCGTGTCGCAGTAAACACCATTAGCAAACGTAAACGCCGTGCAGTCAAATGCGCCCTGCGCAGCCAGTTGCTGACCTTTTTTTCGCGCCCAGGTATGTCGTCAGCGTAGCTGAAATCCCCGTCGCATCAGCGCGAACGTACGCATCACAGACCACACCAGCGGCAGGGTTTGTGAGCTTATTGTGCTCTGCCGCCTCAGCCAGACTGCAGGCGCTACCGATGATAAAGCATAATCCCAACATAAACGTCTTTTGCATATGCATTTCCCTGATGTAAATGATGTAAAAGCACGTCCCGCCCCTGACAACGGTAGACTGCGGGTGCCAAGTTTTTGCACCACCCGGTATGGTGCACAACGATACCGTTCTCACCACACTCCTGCCGCAACCTCATAACAGCCTGCAGCCATCGTTATTCTCGCTTCAGTCGCGGCGAATTACACAGCCACAGCGTCATGACCATCACCAGTATAGAGCAGTACATCGTGCGAGGACGGATGCTCCACAATAATCAGCCTGACGATAGCGGTAATACCGATATAGATGATGTACCGCAGCGGGAAATGGTACCCCGCCTGAAAGTACTTCACGATGAGCGCGATAAACTCAAAGTACAGAAAGTACACCATCAGCCCTGCCACCAGGCTGTACTTACTGTTCTCTGCAGCTGGCTGAAACAACACGTTGCCCAGGTGCAAGGTTTCCTTTGCAAGAAACGCGACCAGTATCAGCCCCAGCAGCAACAAACCAGCGTTAAGGACGAGTTGCAGGCACCTAGCGATACCAGCAGGTAAAGCATGAAAAATTCGTTCAGCAGGTAACATCCTTTCCCCCTGTAATCCTCGCATCAAAAATCGGTTTGAAAAACATGATGGATAAACACACTGCATGCCGCCACCTGGCCCGCATGCCAGAGGTCCCCGGGAACCGTGTGCTTATCGATAATGTCGTTACATTCGGCTGAGTGCGAAGTATGCAGGCGTCAGGGGATTTAATATCCGGGTTAGCATACCCGCACTCATGCGAATGGGCTTTCCGGCCACTCCGGGTTAACCCTTCATCGCAGGCCGAAAAGCCAGAATGGACTGCCACCGGGGCCTTGAACCCCGCACCTGCAACATCAGTGTCACCGGCTCTGTCCTGCTGAGCTAGTGGCGGCTTGTCTCTCCTGTACACGTCGCGAATACTACGCACGGTAAATTAACCCCACAAGGGCAAAGAGTTAACAGTATGTTTCAGCAGAATGCTGAATGTTAAAACAACTGAGTTTTTGCGACTGAAACAAGATGAAGGGGAAGAGAACGTGGAAGTGCACTGTGACCAGGTAGCCAGGCTCTGTGTGCTGAGGGGGAATTCACGCAGATATCCGATTTTTTTCACAGCGCTATCCCAGAACCATGAAAATGAACACCTGCAGCAGTGGGATTCACAGCAGGTAAACCGGCACCCGGCGGGTGGTTCCGGTCAGCGAGTCAAACACCTCCGTCTCCGATGTGGCAATCCTCATCCCCGTTTTGCGCAGACGCAGCACCTCTGCGGCGATACGCTGGCAATCAAACCAGAATAGCGCATCCAGTGCAGTCACCGACAGTCCGCTCTCCAGCGCCAGCCGGAGTCGTTCACGTGGCGTTTTCACATCCCTGGCAATCTGCTGATAAGGTGCCGCCGTCGTGCCTTCCGGACATTCCCGCCGGATAAGGGTCACCAGACGATACTGAAACGCATCGGACACGGTGCCCAGCTCCAGAGGCAGCCATAGTGCTTACCGTTGAAGATAACGTTCTTCTGGCTGAGCCAGAGTCCTTCACGCAAACCGGCAATCAGCTGCGGCGTGCGTATCAACACTAACCGGAAAGGCAGTTCAAAGCTGGTGACATAATCAACGTTCAGCAGGGCAATACGCAGCCGTTCTTCCGGACCGGCTTTTAGCTGGCAACATTCATTCAGCACATCGGCCCACTGACGGGTTAACCGCTGTGGCTCTGTTGCTTCGGTAAAATGGTACTTTTCAATCTGATAATCGATTTGTCCCATCAGCCCTTCCTTTACATTGACGTCATCGTGCCTGCGCTCAGGGAGCCTGTACTGCATAGCCGGAGGCTTGCGCTGACGGCACCAACGCCAGAACACACCAGCCTGCATGCTGCTCCCGAATGACATACCGCAGTTCCCGCGCATCAAACGCATCGCTGGCAACACGCACCTCTCCAGCAACGATAAACGCCACTGGTGCGGACTGCTTACCCTCTTCAGTAAAATGGCGCTGCAGCTCGGACTTTCTGACCAGTAGCGCAGATACGTCCGCGTATTCGGCGAACAGCGTTTCTGGAACCCACTCTTCGTCCGCCACCACGGCATTGACCCAGCCCTGTGATTTCAGGTACTCAATCGCATGGGTCAGGCGAAACAAATCCGACTGCTGCGAAACCGGCTCCGTGCAGGACTGCCAGAGGTATTGCAGCCGCTGCTCTAAACCCGCAGCAGGACCTTTCATTCGCCCCAGACGCAATAAACTGTCAATATCAGAGGCAACAGAGCGCGGGAACCGGCGTTGTTTCTGCACATCCGCCAGCCAGCGGACCAGAAAAGTGTGAATGGTCAGCGGTGAACGTGCCTGGCCGTCCTGCTGAGCCAGCCGTAATCCCACCAGCGCACACCAGGCAAAATGCGCCAGGTCAGCCAGTGATTCTTCGGGAGGTAATGCTGTGAGATTCTTTTTCATACGGGGATTATAACGGGGTCACTGTTAACGGAAAAGCTGTGATACAGCCCCGTCAGGGCAGTCACCACCGGGTAGCCTGAGCGCCCGTCTTTTTATTAGTGCGTCGCTTTCCCCACTACGCCACCAGCTCCCGGTGCCGCACTTTTTAGTGCCCGGTCCCGGCAGCAGCCCCCACGATACCGCGTCTGCGGGCAGGGCTAATAACATTATTTCAGACCGTCCGTGGTTGTATTGCCACCAGACAATGTTCAGCATACTCAAAGTGTTGCGGCGTGGAGTGCCTCTGTGAGTCTTTGGTCTGCCACCTGGCCCACTAACGGATGTCCCGAACCGGATAAATAACAACCCGTCTTCGCTGTTTACGCCCCCGTGCATAGTGGGATTCATTTATCCCGGCGGGAGAAAGAGACTGGCAATACCTGGGCATAAAAAACTCACCAGAACGAGGCATATGAATTTGAGGCATCTCATCCAACAAACCACCCCTGGTTAACTGGATTTTAACGAGATGCTTTTGGATGAGCGCTGAACCCAAAGGTCAGTATTTTTACACAGCAATTTTGCAAAAAGCAGCGCCCATTCAAAAGCGTTAACTGGAGCGGTCAGCTGGAATCAAACCCGCATCATCAGCCCGAAAGGCTGAGATAACAGCCATTATACGATAAACGCATGGTGCACTGTACTGGAGTTGAACCAGTGGCCTTTGCCTCCGGAGGACAACGCTCTGTCCATCTGAGCTAACAGTGCATGGTGCCGACTACCGGCATCGAACGGGTGACCTGCTGATTACAGGTCAGTAGCTCTGCCTGCTGAGCGAAGTCGGCCCTGGTCCCGCAACCGGGCGATTATGAGTCGCACGCTCTGACCACCTGAGCTAAAGGACCAGGAGCGGGATAATACATAAGTGAAACTAACCATGCAATCCCGGGGGAACCACAACAGCAGGGCTACGGTCACCGCAAAAATGACAATCGAAGCAGGTAACCGATTTTCATCCCCAACTCGCTTACGGCGTACCTGTCAGCGACTGCGAGTAATAGCCGGTACTCCCTTTCGCCGCACACATCTGGCTGTCAAAAGGCACCGTCAGCGTGCCACCTGCCAGGTCCATCGAAACAAACGCTGTCCGGATACAGTTACCACCGTCAAACGCATCACTGGACAACCAGCGCAACAGTATCTGCAACTCGCGATCGGCAGGCACTATCACCGGCGGCAGCACCTGACCGGGATTCATGCCCCGGACGGTGCGTCGCTCAACGAGCATCGGGTGATATGAAGCATCGCTGAAGATTAAGGCCGGGCGCGGCGGAAACATGCAGGCCCCGGGGCCAGTGTTGTGTAACACCAGGGTCGTACCGCTTTGCGACATCCCGTCGTAAAGACCGCTCAGGTCATCGGTATGCACCACCATATTTGACGCTTCGAAGGGCAGTGTCCGCCCGGACCAGTGGCGTTAACAGCACGGGCAGGGTGGTGATGAGTCTCAGGGAAAGGTATCGCATGTATGCCGCTCCGGTAGTGGCTTTAGCGCTCAGGCTGTGACAGCTGGCCCTGGTGACGGCGTTCACACAGGCTGGCCCGGGACTCATGCCAGTGCTGCTGGCGTGGATTGCGGGCGGACTCTGCCGCCATCCGCCACCATCGGGCAGCTTCGCCATAATTGCCTTTTTGTTCCAGTTCTGCGGCGGTCCTTGCCCTGGCTGAGGCGTTCAGGATGCACGGGGTTCCGCCGTCCGGCAGACGTTCAGTGGTATGTGGTGTCATGATAACTCTCTCGTCCTGGTGATAACAGTTAAACCCGGTGCCTGATGGCACTGATGTTGCAAGTGCCGATTATCAGAGCGGAAATGACCGTCGGATATCCTCAAAACGGGTGATGATAACGTGCAAAAAAAAGATCGTTGCAGGTTGTTCCTGGCAGCCAGAACAGCGCGTCGTGAAGAAAGGGATTCATCGCCGATGGGTATTCCGGCAGGGCTACAGGAAAGAACGCTGGCAGCGCTGGTATTCAGGGAAAGCAGGTGTAACCAGAAAGGCAACTTTGTCGGTGCGGCTCAGTACAATTTGCTCAACCCTGTTTTTTCGTCTGCGGGTAGACCACTTCCACGGTTCAACGTTGCTTCTGGACATGGATCAAATGATCCTTGCGGAATTTACACTGCCGTTGATACGTTCGGTCAACTAATATCCTCTATCAAAAGGTCAACAATAATGAGCAACGTTCCATTTAAATGCCCAGGCTGTAATCACGATCTCACCGTACACACCGGAACAGAAATCAGCGATGTGGACGATGTTACCGGCACCACTTGTGCTCACTGCAGGCACACTGTCGATAAAGATGACCTTATCCAGCAGGCACGTGAACATGCCGCGATACTCGTCAGTAATCTCCTTGATAAACACATCGGATAAGCGCCACCGTTTTATGCGGACATCCTCGCCAATCTCTGGGGAACAACTCACTATCAGATAAAAATGCTCGCGTTAATCCACTATTCCCGTCCGCGCTGTCGCTACGGGCGCAGCCATCGACTGAACCTGTGTTCTGAGCTGGTTAAAAGGCGATATGAAGGCTCCCCGTACAGCGCGGTTGATAATGCTCGGTGTGATGTTCGTTACGCCATGATGCTCAGAACCGGTAACACACAGCCATGCGTTGCGGATGATCTTTCTCATCGCCTGCTGAGCCCTTTCGTCGTGGGCTGCCCCCAGCGTATCAAGATTCATCATCAGTACCATTTTGCACTGAACCGTACCGGGTTTTCGGGAGACTAAACTCTCAGTGAAAGGAGACCCGAAATGACATCCAGACGAGCAAACCGTTACCCACCAGAGCTGCGTGAGCGGGCTGTGAGAATGTTGCTGGAACAGCGCAGTGAATATCGTTCTGAATACGCCGCCATCAATTCCATCGCGCCAAAAATTGGCTGCAGCCCCGACACGCTCAGAGCCTGGTTACGCCAGCATGAGCGCAATAATGGCGCAGGTGACGCAGGGCTCACAAATGATGAGCGTCAGCGCCTCAAAGAGCTGGAACAGGAGGTTCGTGAGCTGCGGCGCAGCAACGATATTCTGCGCCAGGCCTCAGCTTATTTTGCGAAGGCGGAGTACGACCGCCTGTGGAAAAAATAATGCCGCTGCTGGATACCCTCAGCGGTAGTCACGGGGTCGTGCCGGTATGTCATGAGCTGAATATCGCCCCGTCGACGTACTACCGGCACCGTGAATACCGCCAGCATCCGGAGAAACGTAGTCAGCGTGACCGCCGTGACGACCAGTTGAAACCGGAAATACAGCGGGTGTATGACGAAAACTACAGTGTCTATGGCATCCGTAAAGTCTGGAGACAGTTGCAACGTGAAGGCTTCAGCGTGGCCAGATGCACCATCGCGCGACTGATGAAGAGCATGGGCCTCGCTGGTGTGCTTCGGGGTAAAAAAGTGCGCACCACGGTCAGCCGGAAAGAAGCAGCGGCAAGCGACAGGGTAAACCGTCAGTTCGTGGCAGAACGCCCCAATCAGCTTTGGGTGGCAGATTTTACGTATGTGAGCACCTGGCAGGGGTTCGCCTACGTGGCGTTCATTATCGATGTGTTCGCAGGCGTTATCGTGGGCTGGCGGGTGTCATCGTCGATGGAAACTTCGTTCGTGCTGGATGCGCTGAGTTTGGCATTCACAGGTGGCTGTCCCTCTGAGCGACGTTGCTTGCGCAGGATGCCCCACACGCGTCGATAACCATAACTCGGCATATCGCTGATAATGTTGAGGATAGCCGACAGTATTCCAGCGTCAGCTTCGTTATTACGCCGGTTACCGCGCCTGTCCAGCCAGTCGGCAGAACGGTTCATCCGCAGTGACAGCTGCGCACGCGACACGCCCATGGTGCGGCTGACCAGGGCTATTCCCCGTGCTTTGGCAGCAAGGGCGCGTGCGCTATCCATTTTCGCGACTGACCGTACTCCACTGCTTCTTTCAGGATCTCAACTTCCATTGTCTTCTTGCCCAGAAGGCGCTGGAGTTCCCGAACCTGTTTCAGTACTGCTGCAAGCTCAGAGGCAGGAACGACTTCCTCCCCGGCCGCAACGACAGTGATGCTGCCTTCCTGGTATTGTTTCTTCCACTTGAACAGCAGGCTGGGCTAGATACCATGCAGACGAGCGACGTGGGAGACATTCATTCCTGGCTCCATCGTCTGCTGGATAATAGCGATTTTCTCCTGAGGAGTCTTACGTTTGCGGGCTTCTTGCCCTAACAGGATCCCGGTCATCTCAAGATTGGCGTTAGTGTTAAACATATATTCAAGCCTATCTCTTATCTGGAGATACAGCTACTGTCTGGTGTTTCAGGGGGCTACATCAAACCTGTAAAACGGTCAGCAGCAAAAGCACGTTATGCATCAATCACGATATCCGCCTGGTGCCCAGGCAGCATAGGGGTAAAGCTCGCAAGCCTGCTGCTCTATGTAGCCAGCATCCCTGAAGCGCATTGCTCATAACACTGGCATGGAAAAACGAACTCAGTCAGAAGGATACCCGATGGCAGACTACCGAATTTTACTTAACAGCGTACTGTTGTTGAGTGGATGTACGTCCGCTCCCGTTAAACAGGTTCGCACTCTGGCTGGCCTGGAACCTGCGACAGTTCCACTGGCCGAGTATTCTGAAAGCGGTCACCAGCTCAATTGCGACTGAAAAGGCGTCGCCGACAATTGCCTGCATACCGATCCGGCTGAGCTCAGCAATCCCCCACCAGCAGTCAGCAGGCCACTACGGCGAATATAGCCACAGTCCTTCCGCCCCAGCTCGCTCGTTACTCCCGGTCTGACTGAACCGAAAGTCATCACATCAGTATCCTGATATCATAAAAACATCAGTCCGTGATTGAAAAAGTATCGGGAAAGCCATACACAGGAAGAGGGTGAGATAACCCATTGTCTATGAAAAGGGAAATATGATGTCTAACGTATACGTTGAACCACAACCAACCGGACGCCTGGAAGGCTCAGCCATTACTCACTATACCCTCGAGCACGTTCATGGTGTAAGCATTGATGGAAAAAGTCACGCAACACAGCAAAGCGCTATTGATGCAGCAAAAGCAAAAGGATTTAAACCTTTGGTTGCGCACGTCAGAAATACCAACAAAGGTAACCCCGAGCACTGGCGTGCTGCCTGATAGTTACCGCCTTCTAAAGCCCTTCAGGGCTTTTCTCCACCATCCTCCCTGCCTCTTACCTTTTCCCCAGGCAACGACCTTATGCAGTTGTACCACGCTCTAAATCACCGTGTAGCAATTCCGCAGGTGCCATGATTCCATTCATCCAGTCTGAAAATAATTTAGTGGCTCACGACACTTTGTTTTATGCTTCGCTTACAATTCAAAAAGGAAGACAACGTGAAGAAAAGTGATTTTCAATGGGTCAAACTCTCTACCCGAGCAGAGCGCTCAGAATTTGCTAATGAGCAGCCGCTGCCCCCTTATCCTGAACATCTGTTTTCTGTGGCATTATCAGAGCCGCTTAATGAACTCCATCGTAATACGCGTATTCCGGATGAGCTGACGGGGAATATCGTTCTCAGTGCGGCTTCCCTGGCATGCCAGTCCCTTATCGAAGTGATTCATCCTCATACCAGTGTGCCTGAGCCTTGCTCTCTTTATTTTTTTACCATCGCTGAATCCGGTGCTGGGAAATCAACAATCAAAAACAAGGTTATGAAACCCTTTTATGATTTTGACGAGAAAATGCGGCTTGAGCACATCAAACAAATGTCAGCATATGATGCAAAATTTGAAATCTGGAAATGTAAGCGAAAAGCACTTGTCAGGAATCTGAACAAAGCTATTGACAGGAACTATTCTGGTGAACCTGAATCTCGGGAACTTGAGAAACATAACAAAGCCAGACCTCATCCTCCGATACTTCCTCAGATTATTTATAACGATACCTCAGCAACCGATTTAATTCAGGGGCTCAGCCAGTATTCTGACGCAGGGCTAATCACTGATGAAGCCATTACCTATTTTGGTAGCAGACCAAAAAGTAAAATCGGATTTTTAAACAATGCCTGGGACGGTAGCCCCTACCATTTTCGACGTTCAGGTAAAACAGACTGTCATTTTACGCCCTGCTTAACCGCCTCTCTGATGACACAAACGGCTATCTTTGATGGTTTTATGGAAGCCCACGGCGACGTTTTCAAAGAGAGCGGTTTTCTGTCACGCTTTTTGTTTTCCAGAATTGATGATCTTAAACACTTTGCTGAAGGTACTCATTCCAGTAAAACCACCTGGTCTGCAATAAATAACTTCCACCAGTTATTGAATGACCTTCTTGATAAGAAGAAAACCAGAATTGATGAACAGACTACCACCAGAAAACAACTGAGACTATCCCCTGCCGCAACGACGCTCTGGGAAAAACATCGGGAGCAATTATTGCTAAAGATGGTACCCGCAGGTGAGCTTTACTATATTCGTGATTTCGCTGCAAAAGCCAGCGCTAACGTATTGCGATTATCCGCTATCTTCCAGTATCTGAGCAATGAATGTGAGGAGGAAATCAACGAAGATATCATGCAAAACTGTACGGGAATTATCGACTGGTATCTGAATGCGATTAACCGGATATTCTTTTACACGCCAGAACGCCTTCGTTTCATTCAGGATGTTAAAAAGTTATACCGCTTTATTTTAAACGGCTGTATTAAAAACAAGAATAGCCGCTTTATAACATTCAGTGAGATTGAGCAGCTTGGACCTAATAACCTCCGCAGACTAGAAAAACTCATGCCGGTGTTGAATCATTTGATCGGTCAGGGTGAAGTAAAAATCCGCAGGGATACACTTAACGAAACAATCATGCTCGTCGCAAGAAACCACGAAGGTCTTTACCTGATGCCTGGAAACAAGAGGTCTGACAACATTCAGGAAGCGGACTCTACGCCTTTCACTCCGAACTTTTACATTGACCTTGAAGATATCAGGCTAAACACGAAGCAAGAAACGAAATCTGGTTAGTTTCATATGAAACACCTGAACATCACATAGCATGAGTACATAAAACAGCCATTTTTTACTAAAAACCTGTAAATTAACTTAATGAAATCCGCTAAAATACCCTTTTTAGCGGGTTTTAAATCATTAATTTATTAACTCAAAACAAATTTCGATTAAAAAGCATACAGAAGCGAGAGCGCAGGCTGTGGCAGCAAACCAGGGGAAATGGATGTTTCAGGTCTAATCGAAAGCCTTAAATGAAAGGTTCTGTCATTTTTCAGGTGATACTCGTTTTACAGAAATGTTATATTTAATAACAAATACACATTATTCTATAAAGCTGGCATCACCACGAGATATTGCAATACGCTCCAGCACCCAGGCCTCGATTTCACTTTTCAGCCAACGGGAGCTACGCCCGAGTTTAATCGGTTTAGGAAACTCACCCAGTGAAATCAGTTTATAAAACCATTTGTCACTTAAACCCGTGAACTCAGTGATAAAAACCATATCCACGAGTTTATCACTCAGCAGACCGGTATTACTGTTAGCAGTTGTCATGACGTTTTCTCTGTCTTGAGGAAAGGGAAGACAGGAGCACCGACATCAGTGAATATGTTGTAGAGGCGGCACTCTGTCATAACATCTGCTGTACGGGTAAAAAAATACTTACACTCAATCAGTACTGACTGCAGCCAAAGTTACGCTGGCCGTCTGAATAGTCTTTGCTGTATTCTTTAGCCAGGTAATTAATACGCATCATCACTGCTTCGTACTGTGTGGTAAAATCAGCGCTATTTTTACTCAGGTGGTAATAACAGTTAGCCGGAAACTCCACCAGTGAGTAATACTGTGAATGGTTAAGCTCCAGTGCCCGTACCCAGGCTTCCATAATCATCAACGCCAGATTATGCGAATACTCACCGTTCACTGACCGGTAATTCCCCGGGTACGCATAGTTTTCGCGATTGAGCAGTAATGCCACGTGATAGTGTTTCTTACTCATACGACTGAATTCACGCGCCCAGATATGACGAACACGACACGGATGGATGCGTTTACCGGCATTCTTTCTCTTCAGTAAATCAGCTTCAATCTGAGCTTTCAGAGAGACAATGAATCGGGTGATTAACGATGAGTCTGAATTATACGAGTCTGTATCGAACTCTGGCAATCGTAAATCCACTCGCAATACCAGCGTACGGGAATATTCATTAATCGATTTATTCAGTGTATCCTGGATACGTTTAACATAGGTTCTGTTCAGTGGGTAATGGCTGTGTGTATGAATACTCATGAGTCATGTCCTTACATTAGTTGTTCAATAAGATACAAGGATGGAATAATAAATTACTTTCATGAAATACCGGAGATGGGATAAATGCACGGGGTAATGGATTTACAGATATGAGGTCTAAAAAACCACTGCAGTAACTTTAGTTATGCAGAGTATGTATAACAATGAGCATTATTCTGAGCACGTATTCAATACTGAGCCATTCTGTTATTACAATGATTGCACTAACACACTTCTCATTCAGCGTAGTGATACCATCTTAATGCTTTGCAACAACGTTACATTAATGACTTATAACAATACTCTCTTAATATATTTCATTGATATTTCTCTAACACATTTTACAGATAGCCTTCTAATATGTTTTATAGATAGTCTTCTACATAGTTATTCTATATGGTTATATTACCAAACCGACATCAACCTCCCTCTTTAACCACTGAAATGCAATAGAAGAAGAAAACCATAAAAACACCAATTAGTTTATCAAATAACCCTTTGTTTAAACTCTCAAGTTAGCATCAAATTTACATATAATTAAACACACCAAAACAAAATGAAAATGATGCATCAGTTCTGCTGTACCCGCATCCCTCTGACAGCATTGAAAATTTACATTCAAAAATATTTAAGACCTATATTACCTAGGTGATAACGGCAGCAGAAATGCTGCCATTTTTTATTTCACTCACGGAGGTTAATGTGTCTGATAAGAACGTTCGGGGTTCAGATACCCTGAAGATGCCGTTATTCCCTCACGCCGGTAAACAGCCCTGTAAAATACCTTTGTGCATGCCTCTCCCGCTACGATGCGGCCATATTTCCTGTTCTGGTATCAGAATCATATTCATACACGGCCCGCCTGTTCATTCAGGCAGCTATTTATGCCAGTAACCAGGAGAGAAAAATGCATTGTCCGAATTGTGGATCGTCTGACATCAGGCTGCGCCATGTGGGTAAAAAAACAGGTGTGGTGATTGGCGCGACTGCCGGGGGACTGGCTGGTCTTGAAGGGGCTTCTGCCGGTGTGATGATTGGCTCTGCAGTTCCCGTGGTTGGCACACTGGCCGGTGGGCACATTGGTTTTCCGTCCGGTGCCTGTGCCGGCGCAGTGGCGGGGTCCGTTGCCGGTGAAAAGCTGGACGGGACAATATTTGATGAATATGGCTGCACGCGCTGCGAACATACCTTCAATGAGCCTTAACACTCAGTAATATCAACCGTAAGCAGCACCGGGCACAGCGCCCGGTGTTTTCTGAACCAGGACGGCACGGCATTTTATCCATCCGCCCACACGGTCAGCGTCATTTCTGCTGCTGGCGGCCATCGTGACTTTCGAAGGGACTTCTTATCGTGAGGAGAGATGCAGTTTACGTACTGCCAGGTCTCGCTGATGAATATGTTTCTGAAGCAGCGTCAGGGCGGCCATGCTGCGATGGCCAGCAATTTCATCATCCGGAATGACCATAACGTCAACCAGCGGGAAAGTACTGCTGTAGAGTTTGCCTGCCAGCGCTTACCCATATAGAACAGCACCGGTATCACCAGAGGCAGTTTTTCATGCCCTGCCTCCGGGTGGCGCTGCATGGCAGCCACCGCATACGTGAATTACCGTCATTTTGGATACGCCTGCCAGGCGTGCAGTTTCTCGCCGCGTTTTTCCGTTACCAGGCGCAGAGTGCGTATCAGTTCGGGAAAAAGAGCAGGCGGTAAAGTGAGTGTGAGGGAAGCCGCCTGCCCTCGCTCTTAGTTCAGGTCAACGTCTTTGTAGCCAAAGAACCACGTTAGAATGAAACCACATGCGTAGGTGATCACTACGCCGGTAGCGTAAACCCCCATTCCTGCATAAATACCCTGACTGGAGGTCATTAGCGGCAGCGAAACCAAACCTGAGGGGCCGAATACGGTGTTCAGGCCAACGGGCAATCCCAGCCAGGCAACCAGGCCGATAAAGAAGCCGCCGCAGGCGCCACCAAGACAGGCGGTCACGAACGGTTTGACACGAGGTAGTGTCACGGCATAGATCAGCGGCTCACCCACACCCAGCAGACCAGGGATAATCGCACCCTTCACCTGATTACGTGTGACTGAATCTTTCCCCGCGCGGCAGTACAGCGCCAGCGCCGCGCCAACCTGGCCGCCACCTGCCATCGCCAGAATCGGGAATAACGAGTTAAAACCCTGCGCATCCATCAGCGCGAAGTAAACCGGAATAAAGCCCTGGTGTACGCCGAAGACCACCGCTATCAGGAACAGCCCTGCCAGCACCGCGCAGCCAAAAGGATTACCGTTCAGGTGCAGGAACAGCCAGGACATTCCTTTAAACAGTTCGCCGCCGAACGGCATAATCAGCGTAAAGGTCAACGCACCGGTGATAAGCAACGTCAGCAGAGAAGTGACGATCATATCCAGATTATCCGGGACAATCCTGCGAACCTGTCGTTCAATCCATGCCCCCAGAATTGCTGCAATCAGCACGCCGATAATATTGCCGCGCGGATCGATTCCCATTCCGAAAAAGTTATCGATCCCGGAGAAATAGCCTGCCGTCGCCTCCGGGTTATAACCCAGCAGGAACAACGAAGCGATGATCGCCCCATTGACGCCCGACCCGCCAAACGCTTTTTGTGCGTTATACCCAATCAGGATCGGCAGGAAGGTAAACAGGCCTTTGCCGAAAATTTTCATGTAACCAACGATATGCACGATGGTCGCATTTTTTACAGCGGTGTCCGCGAGCAGGCTTTGTTCAATTAACGTCGCAAAGCCCAATAGCATACCGGCGGCGATAAAGCCGGGGATCAGCGGCGTAAAGATAGTGGCGAACCTGGCGAGGAACTGATGCACCACGCTGTTTTGCTTCGCCTTCATTTTCTGTCTGATGTCGCTGGCAACGGAGCCAACGCCCGGCTGCACAGATGAAGTCGGATCTCCCTCCCTGGCCAGCATCGTGTTCATCATCTCCGCTGCCGTCTGTGCTTTGCCTGGACCAAGAATAATTTGCAACTGGTCGTCGGAGTTTATCACGCCCAACACGCCGTCAAGCGCTTTAAGTTTGCCGTGTTCGATCAGTTGATCATTAACGAGCGTCAAACGCAGACGGGTCATGCAATGCCCACAGTTAGTGATATTATTTTTAGTGCCAACCAAATCAAGGATCGTGGCAATTAAGTGTTCCGTAATCTTAGCCATTGCTAGATCTCCGTGCTGGCTAACGCGTTGCGAATAAATCCGTTGTTATCGTTCAGCAGCCGTTTCGCCTGCTGCACGCTCAGTTTGCCCAGTACCATGACGATGGCCGTTTTACAGTGGCCTTCACAGGCAGACAGTGCCTGTGACGCGGTTTGCTGGTCACAGTCTGTAGCCTGCATCACGATGTTGATCTGCCGCTGAACCAGCTTCTGGTTGGTCGCTTCAACATCAACCATCAGGTTGCCATAAACCTTGCCGCTGCGAATCATCGCCCCGGTGGTAAGCATGTTTAGCACCAGCTTTTGAGCTGTACCGGCTTTCATGCGTGAAGAACCGGTGACCACTTCAGCACCGACAACCGGCATGATCGCAATTTTCACGATCTGAGTGATTTCACTGCCTGCGTTGCAGGTCAGTGCTACCGTGGTTGCCCCCAGGCTGTTGGCATAGTTCAGCGCAGCTACGACGTAAGGTGTGCGCCCGCTGGCCGCAATTCCGACGAGAACATCTTTCTCGTTGAACCGAAGGTTTTTCAGGTCATCCACGCTCATCGTCAGGCTGTCTTCGGCGTTTTCAACGGCCTGCAAAATGGCCTGATGGCCCCCGGCGATCAGCGCGATAACCTGCTCGCGCGGCGTGCCGTAAGTTGGCGGGCATTCACTGGCGTCAAGGATGCCAAGGCGACCGGAAGTTCCCGCACCGCAGTAGATCAGGCGTCCTCCCTTCTGGAAAGCAGCAACGATGGCATCGACAGCCCGGGTGATTTCCGGGATCACCTTCTCAACGACCAGTGCAACCTTCTGGTCTTCCTGATTTATCACCCGCAGCATCTGTTCGGTCGACAGCATGTCGATATTTTCACTGTAGGTATTACGGCCTTCGGTGGTCATGGCAGATAAATCGATCTTCATCATTGTCTCGCTATTTCTGTTTCATTCGTGCCGGCTGGCAGCGTTAACGTTCCGGCGTCCAGCGCAAAAAGTGGCCTGGCGCAGAATGGAATAATTAATGAACAAAATGCTTTTTTAAAGGAATATTTTATTCCACAATGGATTAATGTGAGCTTCCTCAAAAAATTGTATGACAAATAAATCAGGAAATTTCGCCGATTTCGATGGATGAATGTACGCTGACGGCGTGTGTCTGTTTTGTGACGTTACTCGTTGATTATCCTGTCATCCCGTTGTGATGCTTCACCCGGTATGCATATGGCATGCACCGGGGACAGGAGGGCGTATATTCCCGCTCCGGCCCCGTTCAGTGGTAAAAATTCTAAAGCAGAGGCTATTCAGATGAAATTTAAGGTTCTTTCCCTGCTGGTTCCGGCACTGCTGGCCGCCGGCGCGGCACACGCTGCTGAAATCTATAACAAGGACGGCAACAAACTCGACCTGTACGGCAAGGTTGACGGCCTGCACTACTTCTCCGATGACAAAGGAGCCGACGGCGACCAGAGCTATGCCCGCCTCGGCTTTAAGGGCGAAACCCAGGTGAATGACCAGCTGACCGGCTACGGCCAGTGGGAATACAACATGCAGGCCAACAATACCGAGGGCTCTGATAACCAGTCCTGGACCCGTCTGGGCTTTGCCGGTCTGAAGTTTGGTGACTGGGGCTCATTCGATTACGGCCGCAACTACGGCGTTGTCTACGACGTGACCTCGTGGGCCGACGTTCTGCCGGAGTTCGGTGGTGATACCTACGGTTCTGACAACTTCCTGCAGCAGCGTGCGAACGGGGTGGCCACCTACCGTAATAACGACTTCTTCGGCCTGGTTGACGGCCTGGACCTGGCCCTGCAGTATCAGGGCAAAAACGGCAGCGTGTCCGGCGAAGGTGCCACCAACAACGGCCGTAACGCCATGAAACAGAACGGTGACGGCTTCGGCGGCTCCCTGACGTACGACATCGGCGAAGGCTTCAGCGTGGGCACGGCCATCGCCAGCTCAAAACGCACCGATGAGCAGAACCAGCTGGCGTTCGGCAACGGCGACAAGGCCACCACCTACACCGGCGGCCTGAAGTATGACGCCAACAACGTCTATGTCGCGACCCAGTACACCCAGAGCTACAACGCCACCCGCTTCGGCAGCAATGACGGCGACCACGGCTTTGCCAATAAGGCACAGAACTTCGAAGCCGTGGCGCAGTACCAGTTCGACTTCGGCCTGCGTCCGTCCATCGCTTACCTGCACTCCCGCGGCAAGAACATCGAGGGCTACGGCGACCAGGACCTGCTGAACTACATCGACCTCGGCGCGACCTACTTCTTCAACAAGAACATGTCCACCTATGTCGATTACAAAATCAACCTGATTGACGACAATAAGTTCACCCGCGACACCGGCGTGGCAACGGATAACGTAGTGGCCACCGGTCTGGTTTACCAGTTCTGATGTGACATCAGCAGTATGCAAACCGGTCACTGGCTGACCGGTTTTTTTTCACCACCGCCCCGGGGATGTGATCGGGGACAGGCATTTTCCCTGCCGGAGTTGACGCCCCCTCTCCCTCGTTGCGCTAATATTGTGTTTTAAGCCACTGCTACTTTGTATTGACCGGATGACCAACCCTCATTTTTTTGTACAGCGCGCAACACACCGACCGTTTTGTGTTGCGCTTTTTTATGCCCGCAGCCGGCTGCACAACTGACTGACGACGCGATACCTGTGCGATATCGTCCCCGGCTGCGGATGACCGGGTTTAACGGTCAGTGGAACGGAAACGCACGTTAAGGAGTTAATTCATTGTTTAAACTGAAATTTAATTCTGTGACCTTCCTCTGCCTGCTGCCGGTGGCTTCCGCCCTGGCCGACAGCACCCCGATATTGCCCTGCCGGAGTGCCGATATCCGGCTGCACACCGATGACCGGAACGGCCTGTACGACGGTATGTCGCAGGGCGGTATGTCCCTGGTGTTATACAACGCCGGAGAAGCCCCCTGCATGCTGCCGCCGCGACCGGCACTGAGCTTCAGCGATGCGGAACACAGACCTCTGACGGCGGAACGGCGCACGGCCCGGGGCATGTATCCGGGGCCGGCGCTGCCGCCGGTGATTGTGCCCGCCGGGGAAGCCCTGCAGATCCTGCTGCGCTGGGTGGCCAGCGATGCCTTTGACGGCGGTCACTGTATCCGGCCGGCGTTTGTGTCGCTGGCGCTGGACGGCGGCGCGCTGTCTGCTCCCTTTAACCGGACGATGTGCGCGGTAAAAGGGCAGACCGGGTATTACTCGCAGTCGCTGACCGGCACGCCGTAAGCGGGGCGATGTATTTTCCGCACCGCGTTTGTTTGTATAATCTGTTGTTTCCGCACAGAAAGAGGACACTGACGTCAATGGAAAATGCCGCAGCCGCAAAACAGAAGCTGGGGATGCTCTCCGGGCACATGGTCTGGTGCGCCCTGGTGGCGCTGGCGCTGGCCCGTCGTGACGGCAGCGTCCTGTCGCCGGCGCAGGAGAACCTGTTTCTCACCCTCTGGCTGGCGACCGCGCAGAAGCAGCGCCGTTTTCCCCGAGAAGTGGCCACCGATATCAGCTGGCTGCTGAAGCAGGGGCGACGGCTGGGGGTCAACGCGAAGCTGGTCAGCAAGCTGACCTACCTGTGGGAATCCTGCACCGGCGAGCTGAAGGCGCAGACCGATCTGTTTCGCCTCACGCATGCGATTGAGACGGCGAGGGACATGCACTGGCTCTGCCGGATGCTCAGCGACCGGGAGTGGTCCGGCCGGCATGCGGTGACGCTGAATGCCGGCGTGAATGCCGTGTATCTGCCCCTCAGTAATCTTGATGCCGCGTTCGACGAGGACGGACACCAGGTAAAGGTGTTGATGGCGAACATCACCGGGAGCGTGGCGGGCCTCGGGGAACTGCTGGACCGCAGCGGCTGGCGTCTGGAGCACCAGTCGGACCTCCGTTATCATCTGTGGGCCTGCCGTGAAGCGTCCGGCCCGGCGTCGTTATGCTGAGAGAGAGACAATGGAAAAGTTTTCGCAGGAACTGCTCAGTCTGGATAAGTTTCTGCTGCGCGTGGGGCGCTTCGCCCTGCGGGCGGCGGGGATTTTTCTGCTGGGGATCATCCCGGGGATCGTCGGTTTTATGATGACGGAAGGCCTCTCTTTTGCCGAGTCTGCGCTGAACGCGGTGTCCATGGCCGGCTCTCAGGGCGTGCATTTCCCGCCGGTCAGCACGGGCGGGAAGTATTTTATCGCCCTGTACGGCTTTTACCTGCAGGCGGTATTTTTCGTCGCGCTGGGCGTGCTGATAAGCCCGTTCGTGCACCGTATCATCCACCGCTGGCATCTGGACAGCGACACCACGTCGTAAGCCTGTATCAGACCGGGTGAATATCCCGGCAATCCGGAGATATTACCGCTGTTAACCGTTTTTTTGTTTTTCATCCGGCGTAATGTGCTGCAGATCACTGATGGCACGGCGTTAACGTTTGTATAGTCCATCGCTTTCCGTATTGTTAAGGAGAGGTAAAAAATGGATGAAGTTGATCTGGCCAGCCTGGCCCAACAGTCAAAACTGGCGCATCTGCTGAAGGGCAGAACGCGGGCGTCACTGCCCTTCACCGGACTGTGTCATAACTGCAGTGAGCCGCTGGATAACGTGCATTTCTGTGATGCGGACTGTCGGGATGATTATGAAAAACGGCTGCAGTCCCACCTGCGCCGCTAAAATTTCAGAGCAAATGGCGGGGATGATTCATCTGCTGATGCAGAATACGGGCAACAAGGATATCGTTATCCCTGATGGTGTAAAAAATGGTGTGGGGCTGAAATTCAGCCCGCATCACACCGGGAACGGGCGAATATTCCCGTCCGGGGCGTGGCATCCCCGCCTGCGTGTCAAAAAACGCCTCCATGGCTTCAGTGTAATGCTCCGCCTGAACTTTACCAAAACGCAGCAGCGTGTAATCGTAAATGCCGGAAAAGTCCTCAGCGGCCAGTACAATCAGCACTCTCCTTTGCAGCGGCAACGGCCGGCGTGTCTTAATCATTACTTATCCGTCTCTGGCCAGATGAGCTTTCTGAGACGCTGATGATCGGCGTCTGTGAGCTCTTTTCTTTTCGGTGCATTCAGTGAGGCATAGCCATATCAACAATTCTCGACCGGGAAAGTATGGGCTATGGCAGGTGCAACATGCGCAATTCTTGTGTGGGGTGTTGGTTTTATGGTGGTGGCCGGTGACTGGTTCATGTCTTGGCAGACAAAAGAAAATCCGCTTTCCACGCAACTGGGTGCATTGCTTTATATGGTACCCAACACACTTGCTCTGATCGTTTTTCTGAGTCACAAAGAATGAACACAGCCCCCTGCGAGGTGGTTACGTCGACATGGCTGTAACCCTGTTATCCGTATCAGCCAGGTTCTCTGGCTGATACAACAGTGTTATGGTCGTAAACCAAAGCTCCGGGCCAATAATCAGAAAGCGTCATTGGATGAAATACGGGTTTCCTTTTCCGACATTGAGTCAATCATGCTGTATGGCAGATGAAATAAATATCCAGGACCAAAGTAATAATTTTCAGCCACTAATATAACATTCAGTCGCCGGTACGCGATGTCTTTATCTGCTGCGCACATGAACTTACCTGCGTCATTAACCAGTCTGCATCCTGCAGCGTCCAGACGAAATACAAAAATAAAAGTACTGCCGTAAATACTGCTTACTTACTCATTCATCAGTCCCGACGGTTTAAGTGCGTATTCCAGATCCTGAGGGATTCAGTCACCGTGTTATCTGTTGCCGGCCTGAGAATAATCACATATTTATTTAAGCCAGTAAGCCGGGCAATAAATCCCTCCCGGCAGGACGAACTGTTAAACTCTTTTCTCCGTGTTAACGCTACAGACTTCAGCCGACAAACCGAAACCGTTTATCCCTCTCGCCATCCCCACAAAAATCAGAATGCGTCCCCGTTATCGGCTTCAGTGCATGAACAAAAAACCGGCAAATCATCCCCCTAAGACTCTGCAGGGAGAGTCGTTCTGGCCCAACGCAGCCCGCATCACCTGTACAATAATTAACCAGCACAGCACCGTGGCATTCCCGCCTTTCCTGCCGCCGGGTGAGCGTCAGCAAAACGCATCTGAAAGTGAGGCTGCCGGACAAATATAAAACACTACTAAAAACAGCATATCTGCATGATTCATAATTGAAATAACATATTTCTGTCACAAAGATTCACCTGTTAATCCTTTGATATCATTCCATGATTACGGTAAATTTATACGTAAAATCATGTTGATGAAATTCCGGAATGGTAAACATGGAGCATATTACCCTGCCTAAACTGCACGCCCGCAGCGTGCGTGAAGCCCTCTTTTATCTGCACGACCATCGTGAGCACGTCGCCGTCAGTGGATGCAACCTGACGGAGCTCAATGAGAAAATCCACCACTTCTTCTATGAGACCGTGCTCCATGATGAAGGGGCGGATGCGCTGAGAGGGGTTGACTACGCGCTGCAACCGGAGCATGTTCCTTATCTTCTGATGGTCAGGAAAGACGAATGGGCCAGAGCGACCATCGACAATAAATATTTCGCCTGGATTGCCGAAGATGAACTGGCTGGCATGTTTGTCTGGTTTCACATTCTTGAGGTCCAGTCACTGAAAGATACTCAACAGCTGGCTGATAAAAAAAATACATCTTTCAACCCGAAAAACTGGACACTCCCTGATGAAATAAATCTTGTCGCCCCTGATACCCCGGAAGAACGACTGTTGCCCATTGAGCATATTTTTGACACATCCCGCATTTCGACTGATGACAAAATTAATGTCATCACACTTATGCAAGAAAAATGGAGCATCGAAGGTCAAAAATTAAAAAAACGCTTTCGTTTTTTATTTAAGGATAAGGAGGTTATTCCGGAAGAGATTAAGGAAGTCATGGCGTGTGCTGTTGATGAAGGACTTCCGTCATTCGGTGTGAAGTGTATTACACCTGAGTCCATACGGCTGGCGATCCCCTGTATGTATCATTTTTTTGAGTACCGTGACCGTGCTGTACTCAGGAAGCTGAGCCGAATTTACTCGGTAAAGAAATACCAGGAAAAAAATAAAGAAAAGCTGATGGTCACGCTGTTGCTTGACCCGGATGTGAAAGACATGCTGGATGAAATTGCAGAAATCAGGGGGATCAGCCTGCATAAGCTGATTACGCACTGGACCCGCCGGCATTATGGCACGCTGAGAAAACCCGTACAGTAACGGATATATCCGGATTTAAAAAAATCTCAGATATATATCACCTTACTGAATTCCCTCCCGTTTTACATCAACAGGCCATCCCCTCCCGGATGGCCTTTTTTCATCCAGAGGCCAGCATGAAACACCCTTCGGGCTACGCCCTTATTCGCCGTCACCTGCGGCGTTATCCACACGCGTTGCGCCAGCATCTTATCCGGGAGCTTAACCGGCTCGTTACGTATGAACCCGTGATTGGCATTATGGGGAAAACCGGCGTCGGGAAGAGCAGTTTGTGTAATGCACTGTTCCGTAGTGAAGTCTGCGCCGTCAATGCCGTGGAAGCCTGCACCCGCCAGCCCCAGCGTGTGCGGCTGCGCTTTGGCAGCCATTATCTGACGCTGGTGGATTTGCCCGGCGTGGGCGAGAGCGTTCCCCGTGACGGCGAATACCGTGAGCTGTACCGGGAGCTCATGCCGCAGCTGGATATGGTGCTGTGGGTGCTCAAGGCCGATGACCGCGCTTATGCGGTGGAAGAGCAGTTTTATCAGGATGTATTCGCGCAGTTCAGCGGACCGATACCGCCGGTATTGTGGGTACTCAACCAGGTGGACAAAACCGAACCCGCCGAGCAGTGGCTATGGCTGTCGGCGCAGCCCTCGGTATTACAGGCTGAGCGTATTGCGCAGAAACAGCAGGCGGTGGCCCGGCAGTTGCAGATAGCAGAAATAGATATTCTGCCGGTTTCAGTCCGGGGGCGTTACCGTCTGTCACGTCTGGTGGAGGCTATGATTACCCGGCTCCCAAAGCAGGCCCGCAGTCCGCTTGTGCCTCACCTGCAAAACGGGTATCGCACCACAAGCGTTATCAGCACCGCCAGCAGCAGCTTTGGCGATGCGGTGGTGGACGTCATCGATAAGGTCATTGACCTCGCCCCGCTGCCGCAGGTGGCCCGCTCGGCGCTGCATGCGGTGACCCACACCGTCGCACGGGCGGCACGCTCCCTGTGGGGATTTTTCTTCGGTTAGATAAACATCGTCGTCGTTGTCGATAAGTGTTTTTGCCTAACGACGATCAATTTCGTCGATCGAACAGATCGATATTCATCGTTGTACCTGATGAGTCCCGCGGTTACATAATCCACGGGGAACCGTGTCATTACGTTATTTACTCATTAAAAATCAATGTGATGACTCGCAGGGATTGTCACGTCTTAAGGAGCTTCTGTGACTAAATATTATACCGCTACTGCGGCCATGATGCTGCTGGCAGCCCTGTCCTCAGCGGCCAGTGCGTCTGAAAACGACATCGTTAAGGTCGATATTCAGAAGAACATACAGGGTATCAATGTCGCCGTGACGGCTAAAACTGACACTGTCGTGATTAAAAATATTGACGTCAACCGGGGCAAATGCCCGCTGCTGACAAAGGGAAGCATCACATACCAGGGCAAACGGCTTGAGGGCTGGGTGGCGCAGGGGGCGAGCTTCACGCCCACCACGATGCATTTTGCTGACGGCCTGACCTGGCATTTTGGCCATACCTACCTTCAGCCCCCGGCGGGCGTGGTCTGCAGTTTCCTTGAAGCCCGGGTATTCACCGACCGGGGCACCTTCACGGTGACCGAATAAACCGCCTTTAACACCGACCTCTAATCCCCCCAACTTTCTTATTGTTTATCAAAGGAAAATATTATGCCTTTCAAATCGATAGTCCCTCTTACCATTGTGCTTTGCTTCTCCGGCCAGGCGCTGGCATTCGGTAATCACGATACCTGGACCAGCGGCTTCGCGCAGGGCACAGCGGAATACACCATCCTCGGCAAGGGGCAGTCACAGCTGTACCTCGCCTGCGACAGTTCAGGCTCACAGGCCGCGACCATCATATTCACCGATGCAAACGGCCATCAGGTCAGCATGGACAGCGGCCAGACCCTGACCATGAAAATCGATAACGCCGAAGCGGCCGACATCAGCGAGAGCGGCTCTCACGTGGGGGAAGATAACCTCATGTGGGCATGGAACAAACTGCGTACCGGTAAGCGTGTGGTCGTCTCCGGATCAGGTGCACAACCTGCCGTCTTCACGCTGAACGGTGCTGCCGGTGTGATACCGGCATTTGGCGATAACGGCTGCGTGGCAAAGTTTGACGTGCCGTAATCCACGCTGAAACCCTCTCCCATATCCACCCACACTCATTTTTATCAACCCACGGTATAACAAGGAAAATCCCGATGACCGATATTTCGACACTCAGCCAGCGACTGGCAACCCCAACTCTGAACTTCGTGCTGCTCACTGTCGCCACCTGCGGTGTCTGGCCGCTGCTCTGGCTGTACCGGAAACAGCAGATTATCAGCGACACCACCGGTTACCCGGTGAGCGGTGATATCTTCGTTATCTGGCTGGCCGTCTGCTTTGGGCTCGGGCGACAGTTCGGCGTGATGGCCTCTCCGGGTCTGGCGGGGTACGACACAGGCAGCGACACGCTGCTGGCCTTAAGCGGTATTCTGTCGCTCGCCTGTGGCGTGATGTACATCATCTGGGCGTTTAAGGCCAGAGCCGCGCTGCGCCACTACGCGCTGAACACCTTCCGCTTTGACCTGAAAATGAACGCGTTCTACACCGTCGCCTTTAACGTCTTCTACATTACGTACTGTATCAACGACATGCCTCAGGCGCTGGCAAAACACCGGATTATTCATGTTCAGGCTCCCGTGCCGCCAGAATCCCCGTCACCGCAGTAACGCCATCCTCCTCTTATTTACCCGGCAGGGGCATCAGTGAATGCCCCTCATCCGTCCGGACTCCACTCCGAGATTTGACCCAATGACATTACTGAAAATTGTGCTCAACACCCTGCGCCAGCTGCTGACGTGGTGCGCCAGCAGCCGGGCACAGCAGTTTGTGGAAGAGCACTTCCGCGAAGAAGGCTACGGCGAAGACAGTATTTACATCGCCAGACAGACGGCACTACTGCTCGCAGGTGCCTTAATCACGGCCCTGATGGAGCAGATACTGCAGATTATTACCACACACTTAACCCACTGATGCCCTGCTCACTGAGCGGGGCATTTTGTTTTATGACGCTAATAAGGAGACGACGATGCACACGTTACTGCCCGCAGACACATTTACCCGCAGGCAGGCTGAGGCCGTCGTGATGTCGTACCGGAACGTCGCTATTGAAGATGACCTGGGCACGCACTTTCGGCTGGTCATTCGTGACAGCGAGGGGCAATTGAGCTGGCGGGCATGGAATTTTGAAGCCGGTGCCGGAGAATGGTTCAACCGCTATCTGCTCAGCCACGGTATCCCCCGGGACTGACTCACCACGCCCCTCAGCTTAATACCCGCCACACCACCAACAGGCCATGCTCCCTTCGGGGCGCATGGCTTTTTTGTTTATGCCGTTCAGTCAACCAACGCAGGAAAATTAACAATGAGACTAGCCAGCCGCTTCGGGCGGACAAACCAGATCCGCCGCGACCGTCCCTTAACCCGTGACGAACTGATGCAGGTCGTCCCCAGCGTCTTCGGGGAAGACAAGCACGCATCCCGTTCAGACCGCTACTGTTACATCCCCACCATTACTCTGCTGGAGAACCTGCAACGTGAAGGGTTCCAGCCCTTCTTCGCCTGTCAGTCACGTGTTCGTGACCCGGAGCGTCGGGAGCATACCAAACACCTGCTCCGCTTACGTCGGGCAGGTCAGATAAACGGTCAGCATGTACCTGAAATCATTATTTTAAACAGCCACGGAGGCGAGTCCAGTTTTCAGTTATTGCCGGGCATATTTCGCCAGGTTTGCACGAATTCGCTCGTCTGTGGACAGTCGTTTGGCGAAATTCGTGTGCCACACAGGAGTAATGTTGTGGAGCGCGTTATTGAAGGGGCTTACGAAGTACTCGATATCTTTGACAGGGTGGAAGAGAAGCGTGAGGCCATGGAGTCGTTGCTGCTACCACCACCTGCACAACACGCCCTGGCGAACGCCGCACTGACGTACCGCTTTGGTGAAGAACACCAGCCGGTCACCGCCACGCAGATACTGACGCCACGACGCTACGAAGACCGGCAGAATGACCTGTGGACAACCTACCAGAGGCTCCAGGAGAACCTGCTGAAAGGCGGGCTGAGCGGGCGTACCGCAAAGGGTAGACGTACCCACACCCGTGCAGTCAACGGCATCGACGGGGATATCAAACTCAACCGTGCGCTGTGGGTCATGGCCGAAGAACTGCAGCAGGCACTGAGCTGATGCCGTTCGTTCCGGCACATACCCGCCAGATGGCTGTCTGGCCTGTGCCCCTGGAAAACCAGCCTGGCTGCCGTTCCATCTCCGACGATGACCTCTGCGCCTGGTGCAGGCATCTCTGCTACCGTCCCGGCGAGCTCAGCCTGTGCCGGCTGTCTGTGGCTGACGGCATCTGGCCCTCACGGTGCGATGCTGACGGCTGTGCACAATCCTGCCCGCAGCTGCGCCTGAACGTAGCGCCTGCAGATATCACCCGCTGGTAACCCGGTACGCCTGTTACCCCAACATCACACGACTTACACGCTCCCGCCCGGCGGGAGTGCGCTTATGACCATTACTCAAAGGAACAACTGATATGACCGACATTATCAACCTTAACGACAACAACCTGTTACGTCCGCAATATGCCGGTGACGCCACCTCGCTGACCGCCACGCCCGTGCCCGACGAACGGCGTGTGGACTTCTGGCCGCAGCACTTCGGCAGCATACCGCAGTGGATAATTCTTGAACCCACGGTCTTCGCATGGATGGACCGCTTCTGCACGGACTATATCGGGGGCATCTGGCAGTTTTACACCCTGAACAACGGCGGTGCCTTTATGGCTCCGGAAGCGAATGAGGATACCGGTGAAAAATGGTCGCTGTTCAACAGCATGAACGGTAACGGTGGTGAACTCAGCAGTGAGGCAGCCGGAATAGCCGTCTGTCTGATGACGTACAGCCACCACGCCTGCCGTACCGAATGCGACGCCATGACGGAGCACTACTACCGCCTGCGGGACTACGCGCTCAGCCATGCGGAATGTAACGCCATCATGCACATCATTGACTGAGGGATAAGACGATGGAACAACAGTTACCGCTGTTTGCCCGTGAATTAGCCACTGCTGACCAGCAAACCATCCGGGAAGCCTTAACCCTGCTGGCGTGCCAGCTACGCGAACCCGGCGCGGCATTTACCTCCAGTAGCTCAGTACGTGACTGGTTGCGTCTGCAGCTCGCGTCACTGGAGCGCGAAGAGTTCACCGCACTCTTTCTTGATAACCAGCATCGCCTGATAGCACACGAAACGCTCTTTACCGGCACCATCAACCATACGCTGGTCCATCCCCGCGAAGTGGTGAAGGCCGGTCTGAAATACAACTGCGCCGCTGTCATTGTCGCCCATTGCCACCCGTCAGGGCTTGCCGAACCCAGCAAGGCAGATCGTCAGGTCACCACGCGTATTCAGCAGGCGCTGGAGCTGGTCGATATTCGCCTGCTGGACCACCTGGTGGTCGGCGGCATGGAAATCGCCTCCTTTTCTGAGAGAGGCTGGCTGTAGCACAACAGGAAAATAACCCGATGAAAATTATCAGTAAACGCCAGGCAATGGCGATATACCGCCAGCATCCGCAGTCCCGGTTGTTTCGCTTCTGCACAGGTAAGTACCAGTGGTCCGGCAGCGTCTGCCACTATGCCGGGCGGGAGGTGCAGGATATCAGCGGTGTGCTCGCGGTCTTTGCAGAACGCCGTCAGGACCGCAACGGCCCGTACGTCGTATTACGCAGCGTTACGTTGAATTAACTCAAATTTAAGGAGAGCTAAATTGTCGAATAAAACACGACCAGACAGCCACGATATCGCCGAACCCTGATGGGGACTGAAACATGATATGACCCCGTGCTTTGACGCACGCCTGGTGCAGGAAGGCAACCGGCTACATTACCTGGCCGACTGCGCCAGCATCACCGGCACCTTCAGCGACGCGGATTTACACCATCTCGACCAGGCGTTTCCGCTGCTGCTCAAACAGCTGGAGCTGATGCTGCTTTCCGGTGAGCTTAATCCCCGCCATCAACACAGCGTCACGCTCTACGCGAAAGGGCTGTCATGCGAGGCGGATAAGGAGCTTGTGCACCAGGTGGCTGATGGTGGTCTGCGCATTGAAGGCCGGGATAATGACGCTGACGTCAATTTTAAGCTTCATACCGGGCTACGCTTTCCCCTGGCGGTCATCTTTCTGACGCCTGACGGGGATAATGTGTTTTTCCCTGATTTCCTGGTCGATATCAAATAAGCACTCGTCGCAGAATTCTTTATCGAGCCCGAAAATCCGGTCCAGAACACACCTTTTCTTATTACAGCGTGCGCATCTTTTCATCACATCGTCCGTTACGTTATTTCGCTGCCGTGCCTGCGGGGCAAAAGAAAGCCATCCCTCAGCCAGACAGGAAATGAATTGATAAACAATCAGTTAAATCGTTTGCGGGATTCTGGCACAGGGACTATACGAAGGGATAATTCATTTTGCAGATCAATTTTCGAAAATCGATCGGTTACATCGATCGATGGTTGCGCCCCACCGTTTTACATCCCCCGTCACCCTGATGGACACACAACCCCCGGCCCGCATTCATTGTGGGTCTTTTCTTTTTATGGAGATTTAACATGCAGACTGAAGCCGAAGTACTCACCGACCACACCGACGTGATTTGCTCCACCAGCATTGGGCGCATTGTTACCGGACGTAATGCAGCGTTGAGCCTGACAGAAATCCTTATTCATCAACTTAATGATATTTCTGCACTCACCGACAGCATTGGCGGGGGCAAAGCGAATGAATGGGGTGTGCAGCAATACCGTTACGACTGCTGGCTGATGGAGAAACCCGAAACCGCGATGAAGGCGATCACCCGCAATATTGATCGCGGTATCTGGAAAGACCTGATGAAGAAATCGGGGATGCTGAGCCTGATTGATGCTCAGGCCCGTGATGAGTGGTACAAAAACCTTGAAGGGGAGGATATTCCGGCTGTCAGCGAAGCCAACATTCTGAGCACGTTTGAGCAACTGCATCTGAATAAAGGTGAGGTGTTTGAGCGAGGAGTCATTAACGTCTTCAAAGGCTTAAGCTGGGACTACAAGACCAATTGCCCCTGTAAGTTTGGCGCGAAAGTCATCGTGACGGGACTGGTCAAATATGACCGGTGGGGATTTGGGCTTAACTGGGGCTGGCAGCGTGACCGACTGGCAGACCTTGAGCGTATGCTGATGCTTCTGGATGGCAAGCCTGTCCCCGACAACCGCGCTGACGTTACCCGTCGTCTCGGCGATCATATCCATGAGAACCGACATAGCAACCGTTACGAAGATGAGATGTTTGCGATTAAATATTTTCAGAAGGGAACAGCGCATATCAGCTTCAAAAGGCCAGAGCTGGTCGATAAGCTGAATGACATCATTGCTAAACATTAGCCTGGAATGTTACCTTCACAATCTAGCGCCACGAATTGATTACAATAGCTATTTAGCCCACCTTCCCCCAAGTAAAACCATTTGGGGGTGCTTATGGGGGTTACTCATTTATCCAACACAAAACATCAGAGATTAATCAATAAGTTAACAACCGAATACGACTCCTGTGATCTCCGCCAAAATTGTTATTTCAAACGTCGATATCCCTATTTATTTGAATTATTTAAATTCAAAGCTCATTGGTTTTAAATTAATCCTTTCCAGAATTTATTCTTTCCAGTTCTTGCCTCCCCAGCGTTTTAAGCCAGTTACCTAAACTCATTTCTTGTTGTTTTGCGGCAGCTTCAAACTGAGCTTTTAGTTCAGGGGTAATACGGATTTGAAAAGTGGGTGCTTTTCCAGACGTTGACTGATTTATAGTGACGGTGAAAGTGATGCCGGGCTGTATTGTGCTAATGACCTTTGGCGAGCAGGAACAAAAGATGCCGGCTGAAATAAAACTGCTGAAACAAAAACTGAGTGGTATTGAGAGTGCCTTAAGATAGCCGCTCACACATCTCTCTCTGAGCCCCCTTGCCGGGCACACTTCTCTCACCCGGCCCGAAAATATCCCAACCCACCGCGCAAACGCTTCGCCTAACACTTTGTGATTAACGCGGTGTTGCATCGGCAATAATTTGATACTGAACAAGTTTTTAAGCGATGTATATGTAAATATATAGCGCTTTTTAACCAGTCAGGACGAATGTTATGCCGATCACCCGACGACTGTTTGCTCAGGCCATGGCGTCCGCGCTGCTGCTGGCGGGGCTGCCTGTGCGGGCGCGCTCATCGCTCTCATACGTGATGGGAACGCTGCCCGCGGGGAATAACATCCGCCGGGTGGTGAGCGCGGGTGCGCCTGCCGATCTGCTGATGCTTGCGGTGGCACCGGAAAAGCTGCTGGGGCTCTCTTCCATCGATTTATCCCAACCGCCTGCCGGGCTGTTCCCGGAGCAGATTCGCCAGTTGAAAAAGCTCGGCAGACTGGCGGGTCGCGCCAGTACCCTGTCGCTGGAAGGGTTGATGGCCCTTCATCCCGATCTGGTGGTGGACTGCGGCAACGCCGATGAAACCTGGCTGTCGCAGGCGCGGCAGATAAGCCGACAAACGCAGATCCCGTGGCTGCTGCTCGACGGCGCTCTGCGGCAAACCCCCGAGCAGCTCAACGCGGCGGGTGAAGCGCTCGGCGTCACCTCACGCACTACCGCTCAGGCACAGCTTGCCGGGCAATTTATTCAGGAAGCGGAAACCTTTGCGCAAACCTCCGCCGCGGGTCTACGTTTTTACGCCGCCCGGGGGGCGCGCGGGCTGGAAACGGGCCTGCAGGGGTCGCTGCATACCGAGGCCGCCGAACTGCTGGGGCTGCGCAACGTCGCGCGCATTACCGGACGCAGCGGGCTTACCCAGGTGTCGATGGAGAACCTGCTCAGCTGGCAGCCGGATATTATCCTCGTGCAGGATCCGGTCACCGCCCGGTATCTGCGTGAAGATCCGGTCTGGCAGGGCGTGAAGGCAGTTAAAGCGCAGCGGATATTGTTTCTGCACGGTCTGCCGTTCGGCTGGCTGGATGCGCCGCCGGGTATCAACCGTCTGCTGGGGCTGCGGCGGCTGCACGCCTGGCTTTCCCCTGCGGTTGAGCAACGTTTTCAGGCCGACATGACGCGCTACGCGAAGCTGTTCTGGCACACGTCGCTCAGCGACGCGCAGTACAAAGCGCTGGTGGAGAACGGATGAAAATCGCCACCCTCACCCTGATGCTGGCGGCCCTCGCGGTGATGAGCGTAACGCTGGCGCTGATCTCCGGAGCCTATCATCTGGATCTTGCTCAGGTGATCGCCCTGATCGCGCAACCCGATACGCTGTCGCCTGAGGATCGCATCGTCTTCTGGCAGATCCGCCTGCCGCGTATTCTTGCCGCTCTGCTGCTCGGCGCAGCCCTTGCCGGAGCCGGTACCACCTATCAGGGCATGTTCCG
>NZ_JMPS01000017.1 GCF_000735455.1 Yokenella regensburgei ATCC 49455
CGCTGGTCTCGCCGGATATCCTCGGCGTCTCGGCCGGTGCTGGTCTTGGTGCCTGTACCGCCATTCTGTTGGGTCTGCCGATGGTGCTTATCCAGCTGTATGCCTTCTGCGGCGGCCTGCTGGTCGTGGCAGGGGTCTGGCTCATCACCCGACGGGTGCGGCGTCACGATCCGGTGCTGACGCTGGTGCTGGTCGGCATCGCCCTCAGCACGCTGTGCGGTGCGGGGATCTCACTGATAAAAATTCTCGCCGATCCCTACACCCAACTCCCCTCTATCACCTTCTGGCTGCTTGGTGGACTTTCCAGCGTCACGCTCCGGGATCTGTCGGTGGCCGCGCCCGTTATCCTCACGGGCATAGTGCCGCTGCTGCTGTTGCGCTGGCGGATGAATCTGTTAACCCTCTCGGATGACGAGGCGCGCTCGCTTGGGATCAACGTGGCGCGCCTGCGCCTCGGGCTGATTGTCTGCGCCACGCTTATCACCGCCAGTACGGTGGCGATCGCCGGGATTATTGGCTGGATTGGCCTGGTGGTGCCGCACATCGGCCGCCTGCTGACCGGCAATAACCACCAGCAGCTGCTGCCTGTTGCGATGGGGATCGGCGCCATTTTATTGCTGGTGACGGATACCCTTGCCCGCGCCGCCAGCAGTACGGAGATCCCGCTCGGCATTCTTACCGCCTTCGTCGGCGCCCCGTTCTTTCTGCTGCTTCTGCTGCGCGGAGGTTCACGATGAGCCTGCTGACGCTGCGCCGCGCCACCCTCGGCTATGGCCGCCATCCGGTGCTACGCGATATCTCGTTTGCCCTGCCCGCTGGCTCGCTGTGCTGTCTGCTGGGCGCCAACGGTAGCGGAAAAACCACCCTGATGCGCACCATTCTCGGCGTGCTGCCGCTGCTCGGCGGCGAGATCTCGCTGGATGGCGCACCGGTTGCCCGGCTGTCAGACCGCGAGCGGGCTACCGCCATCGCCTGGGTACCGCAGGCCCACGACGGCGTTTTCGCCTTCAGCGTGCTTGATATGGTGATGATGGGCTGTACCCCCCGCATGGCGGCGTTTGCCGTACCGGGCGCGCACGAGCGCGAGCGCGGCTACCAGCAATTGAAGACACTCGGCATCTCACACCTGGCCGCCCGGCGCTGGAACACCCTCAGCGGCGGAGAGCGCCAGCTGGCGCTGATTGCCCGCGCGCTGGTGCAGCAGCCGCGCCTGCTGCTGCTCGATGAACCCGCCTCCAGCCTCGATTTTGGTCATCAGATACATCTGCTCGACACGCTGAAGTCACTGAAGCAATCCGGCATGACGCTGCTGATGTCCACCCACCACCCGCTGCATGCCCGGGCCATTGCCGACAGCGTCGTGTGCGTTGAACCCGACGGGCAGATTTCCCAGGGGCCACCGGAGGTTCAGCTCACCGCCGAACGGTTGGCGACGCTGTACCGGGTCTCCCCTTCGCAGATCCAGCACCACCTCTGCGCCTCACAACCATAAGGAATCACTATGCTCATTGATGACATTGATTTTGCCGAACTCTACCGCCAGCAATTGCTTGAAGCGAAACGCACGGAAAAGACCCCGGACCACTGGGACAAACGGGCGGAGAAGATGGCAGTCACCTGCACCTCGCCTGCCGACAGCTACCTGCAGCAGCTAATGGCAAAAATCGATTTGCAGGGCGCAGAAACGCTGTTTGATATGGGCTGTGGGCCGGGGACAGTTTCCCTGATGCTCGCCGGGCAGCTGCAGGCGGTGTATGGCATCGACTACAGCCAGGGCATGCTTGATGTCGCCGCACGCCGCGCCGGGGCGCAGGGCATCCGCAACGCGCAGTGGATAGCCCGCGCGTGGGAAGACGACTGGCGCGACCTGCCGCGCTGCGATATCGCCGTGGCTTCCCGTTCCACGCTGGTTGCCGACATGCGCGACGCCATGACCAAACTTAACGGCCAGGCGCGTCTGCGGGTCTACACCACGCATCTGGTCAGCTCTTCGTTTGTCTCCCCCGCAATTCAGCGGGCGCTGGGCCGCGAGGTGGTGGAACTGCCGAACTATATCTACGCCATTAACGTGCTGTATCAGATGGGTATTCACCCGCGCGTGGACTACATTCGCGGCAAAAACTGCCAGCAGGACAACAGCACCTGGGCGCGTTTTGAAGAGAACGTACGCTGGAGCATGGGCGAACTTAGCGCCGAAGAGCGCGATCGCCTGCACCACTGGTACCAGCTGCAGGATGCCGGCCAGATTGCTCCCGCCAGCCGGGACTGGGCGCTGATCTCCTGGGACAGCATTTCGCAGGACGCCATCCGATGATCTTCTTCTCGCAGGCACAAACGGATGCCTACCTGCTCGAAGACATCCACGGTGGCGATCTCACCACCCGCGCGCTGGGCATTGGCGACACCCATGGCCGCATGGCGTTTTATCACCGCAACGGCGGATGCGTGAGCGGCATGGCCGTCGCCCGGCAGATGCTCGACTCTCTGGGGCTCGACATCCACTGCCAGATGCAGGATGGCGAAACCGCCGCCCCCGGTCAGACGCTGCTGTGCGTCAGCGGGAATACCGCCGCGCTGCATCAGGGCTGGAAGGCGGTGCAAAACGTGCTGGAGTGGAGCTGCGGGGTGTCGCAGTACATGGCCGCCATGCTTGCGCTGCTGCGTGAAAAGCATCCCGAAGGGCATATCGCCTGCACGCGCAAAGCCATCCCCGGTACCCGCATGCTGGCTACCCAGGCGGTACTCGCGGCGGGCGGCATCATTCACCGCGGCGGTTCGGCAGAAACCCTGCTGCTGTTTGCCAATCACCGCCGTTTTCTCGATAACCCCGACGACTGGCACAGCGCAGTATCCCTGCTGCGCCGTCAGGCGCCGGAGAAAAAAATCGTGGTGGAAGCGGATACGCCAGAAGAAGCACGCCTCGCGCTTCGTGCCCGCCCCGACGTTTTACAGCTCGACAAATTTACCCCTCTTCAGGCAGCAGAGATCGCGGCGTTAGCCCCGTCGCTGGCGCCTGACTGCACGCTGGCGCTGACCGGCGGCATCACGCTCGCGACCTTAGCGGGCTTTCTCGACTGTGGCATCAGACTCTTTATTACCTCGGCCCCTTACTACGCACCTCCCGCGGACATAAAAGTCAGCCTGAGCCCGGACGCATACGGCATATAACATTGAATACATGGAATAAAAATAATGAACGTCAACAGAGGTTGTCTTTATACGGCACTATCGCTCGCTATCACCAATAACGCCTTTGCCGGGCAGGAAAGCGACTCCATGACCGTCTGGTCCAGCCCGGTCTCCGCGACCACGACCACCATCCTCGGGCAGGACACGATTGAAAAACTGGATAAGCAGAACGTAGCGCAGGCGCTGAGCGTGATCCCCGGCGTGGTGCTGCAAAAATCCGGTAATCGTAACGAGCAGCAGGTCAGAGTCCGCGGCTTTGATAACCGCCAGGTGCCCATCTTCTTCGACGGCGTGCCTATCTACATTCCCTACGACGGTACCCTCGATTTAGGTCGTTTCCTCACGTCTGATATTGCCTCGGTGGAGGTCTCCAAAGGTTACTCCTCCCTGTTGCAGGGCCCGAACCAGATGGGCGGCGCCATTAACATCACCACCAAAAAACCGACGAAGCCGATTGAAGGCAGCATCGGTTATCGCCAGGGATGGAGCCGGGGTGAAGATAACGCGAAGGATATGCACGCCTCGTTTGGTGCCAGCAACGATCTTGGCTACATCCAGCTCAGCGGCAGCCAGCTGAAGCAGGATTTTCTCGGCCTGCCTCATGATGTAAACAACCCGATTGCAGGCAGCAACGGTAAGATGATCAACTCCTCCGCCGACGATAAGCGCGGCATCGTGAAGGTCGGTTTTACCCCGCGCGCCAACGACGAATATACATTCACGTATATTAATCAGGACGGGCAGAAGGATAATCCGCCGTATGCCGGCACCAGCAGCCAGAAGTCGCGCTACTGGCAGTGGCCGCAGTACGACAAAGAGAGCTATTACTATCAGGGCACCACGCACCTCGGCGACCGCTTTACCCTGAAAAGCCGCCTGTATCGCGATACCTTCCAGAACACGCTGATGATGTATAACTCGCTGGCGGATCTGCAAAATAAAAAGGGAAGCTACAGCTACTATTCCGACTACAGCGACGGTGCCGGGCTGCAGCTTGCGAGCGAAATGCGCGATGCCGATCTGCTCTCATTTGCCGTGAACTGGAAGGACGACGTTCACCGCGAGAAAGGGGCACCGAGTGCGCCGTATGATCGTTACGAAGATCGTACCTGGTCGCTGGCGAGCGAATACCAGTGGCAGGCGATGGACAATCTCGACGTGGTCGGTGGGATTAGCTACGACTGGCGCGACAGCGTGGAAGGGAAGAAGTACGAAAAAAACGGTACCGTCACCCATTATGATGCCAACAGCCAGCACGCGTTTAACTGGCAGGTGATGACCAAATACCACTTCGAGAACGCCGATACGCTGTCGTTCTCCTACTACGACCGCACCCGATTCCCGACCCTGAAAGAGCGCTACACCACCTCAAAACCGGCCTATAACCAGATAGCGCTGGTGAACCCGCAGCTGAAGCCAGAGCGCGCCCGCGGTGTCGATCTGACCTGGAACGCCGCCATTACCCGCGACTGGGGACTGGAAGCAAGCGTCTACTACAACCGCGTTACCGATGCCATTTTGTCGCACAACATCGACGCCGATACCGTGCAGAACCAGAACAGCGGCCGGGTGGACTACACCGGGATGGATCTTGGCGTGAAGGGCAATCCCTTCAGTATGCTGGAAGTGGGAATGAGCTATGGCTTGATCCATGCCGATACCAAAGAGGCCAGCGCGGGTAAAATCACCGATCTGCCCACGCAAACCCTCACCGCCTGGCTGACGCTAAAACCGTGGGAGCCGCTCAGCTTTACCGTCTCTGAAGAAGCGCGCTCCTCAAGCTACAGCAATACCGACGGCTCACAGAAAGCCGCGGGATTTGCTATCACCCACCTGCGCGCGGACTACAACATCGGCTATGGGGTGAGCGTGAACGCGTCCGTCAACAACCTGTTCGACACCGCCTACGCCTACAGCGAAGGTTTTATCGAAGAGGGGCGCAACTACTGGCTGGGCATGGAATATAAATTCTGAGTATCGACCTCCTGCGTGCGTGGGAGGTCATTGAAAAGGAGATAATAATGCAACCCGATTACAAGCTACTCTCCCTGCACGGCAACGTGACCCTTCCCGCCGGAGGTACACAAAAAGTGGTGCTGACCGACAGCATCTACATCACCGCTCACGGTCTGGAAGCCGATAACGGCATCAAAGAATATTATCAGGATACCGAGTGCGCCCTGCTGCACTATGCGCAAGAGCACTATGTATTCTGGCACGAGCAGTACCCGAACCTCGCGCCGGAAAAAATCACTCCCGGCTTCTTTGGTGAGAATATTTCCACACTGGGGCTCACGGAGAAAAACGTCTGTATTGGCGATATTTTTCATCTTGGCGCCGTGGAGCTGCAGGTCTCCTGGGGGCGGGAAGCCTGCGAAAAAATAGCCGGTAAGCTCAACGATCCGTTAGCGCCGGAAATTATGCACCAGCAGTCGCGCAACGGCTGGTTTTATCGCGTGCTGCAGTCCGGCGAAATTCATCCCGGCGATAAGCTCATTCTCAAGGCGCGGCCAAAACCGAAGTGGACGTTAAGCCGGGTGCAGCATGCGCTGTGGGGGGAGATCCTGCTGCCGGAGGAGCTGGAGGCGCTGAACAAAATGCCGGAGCTGGCGGAAAGCTGGCGTAAACTGGCGGGTAAAAGACTTGAGCAATATGCCACGCTATAGCCGATAATCATCCTGTTAACTCCCACAGGGATGGATATGGATGGTTCCGCGCATCGCTTCAGTCGTGAAAAAAGTCGCCATGGGTCTGGCGATAGTGCTGGTGGTTTTCCTCGCCGCGCGGGTTTACGAATCGCAGCGCGGACCCGCGCTTCACGTCTGGCATACCTGGACGGGCCAGGAGATGACCGCCGCCGCCATCGACGGTGCCACCTTTGATGAATATCTGCAGCAGGAAGCCGCGATATTTCACGATCTGGAGCGTAACGTCAGCGAAACAGCGAGCGATGACGCCGGCGTTTATAACCGCTACGATCCGCAAAGCCCGGTGTATCCTGGCCATTTCGACACCAACTGGAACCGCTCGTTTGTTCTGATGCCCACCGGGCAACCACGCGGGGCGGCGGTGCTGCTCCACGGTCTGACGGATTCTCCCTACAGCATGCGGGCGCTGGCGGAGGAGTATCAGCGTCAGGGGTTTGTCGCCGTGGTGATCCGCATGCCGGGCCACGGCACCGCTCCCGGTGCGCTGACCGACGTCGACTGGGAAGCCTGGCTTGCCGCCACCCGACTCGCGGTTCGCGAAGCCACACGCCTGACCGGCCCCCAACTACCGCTTGAGCTGGTGGGCTATTCCAACGGCGGCGCGCTGGCAATGAAGTACACCCTCGACAGCCTGCAGGATAAATCCCTGCGCCGCCCGCAGCAGGTGGTGCTGCTCTCGCCGATGATTGGCGTCACCGCCTTCGCCCGCTTTGCCGGGCTGGCAGGGCTGCCTGCGGTGTTCCCGGCGTTTGCCAAAGCGGCCTGGCTCAACGTGGTGCCGGAATTTAATCCCTTTAAATACAATTCATTCCCGGTCAACGCGGCACGGCAGTCGTACCTGCTGACCAAATCACTGCAGCAGCAAATCCTGCAGGCCTCCCGCGATCACCTGCTCGGTAACCTGCCGCCGGTGCTGACCTTCCAGTCGGTGATGGATTCCACGGTCAGCGCCCGGGCAGTAGTGGAGTCGCTGTATCGTTACCTGCCGGATAACGGCAGCGAACTGGTGATTTTTGATATCAACCAGGCGGCGGGCTACCGACCGCTGTTCAAACCACAGGTTTACTCCGCGGTGGCCTCTCTGCTACCGCCGCCTCCGCGCCAGTACAGTACGACCGTGGTGACCAACGCCGACGACGCCACCAGCGACGTCGTGGCGCTCACCATCCCGGCAGGCGAACTGACCGAGACGACCGAACCGCTCGGTCTGCGCTGGCCACAGGATATGTATTCGTTATCCCACGTCGCCGTGCCGTTCCCCATGAACGACGCGCTGTACGGCGGCGAACCGGAAGCCAAAAATCGCTATGGCATCAGCATTGGGACGATGTCGCTGCGCGGTGAAACCTCGGTACTCATCGTCGGGCTCGACGGCCTCATGCGCGCCACGGCGAACCCGTTTTACCCCTGGATGGTGCAGCGAATTCAACGGCATCTGCCATAAGAAAATACGATTCCTCGCCTACTCCTTTCGGGTTAATTCGATAACAAAATCCCGTGACTTTGTTCACATTTCCATAAGCATCACTTATCTCAAGTAACACGAATTTAATTTTGCAAATTACCCGCCTGATTTACGTTGCTGAACCGTTTTCGCAGCATTTGACGTGGGGGTTTTTACGTGGCTTTATAAAAGACGGTGTGCTTATTTGGTGCTCACGGCTGCAGAGCATCAGATATAACAAAATAAAATGAGATGGGGTGTCTGGGGTAACATGAACGAACAATATTCCGCTTTGCGTAGTAATGTCAGTATGCTCGGTAAATTGCTGGGCGACACAATTAAGGATGCACTGGGTGAAAACATTCTTGATCGCGTCGAAACCATCCGCAAACTGTCCAAGTCGTCCCGGGCAGGTAATGAAGCGAACCGTCAGGAACTACTGACCACGCTGCAGAATCTGTCGAATGATGAGCTGTTACCGGTCGCTCGCGCCTTTAGCCAGTTTCTGAACCTGGCCAACACCGCAGAGCAGTACCACAGCATTTCGCCGAAAGGCGAAGCGGCCAGCAATCCGGAAGTGATTGCCCGTACCCTGCGCCGACTCAAAGACCAACCCAATCTCACTGAAGACACCATTAAAAAAGCCGTTGAGTCACTGTCGCTGGAGCTGGTACTGACCGCCCACCCGACGGAGATCACCCGCCGTACCCTGATCCACAAAATGGGTGAAGTGAACAACTGCCTAAAACAGCTGGATAACAAAGACCTCGCCGATTACGAACGTAATCAGCTGATGCGTCGTCTGCGCCAGCTGCTGGCGCAGTCCTGGCACACTGATGAAATTCGTAAGAACCGCCCAAGCCCGGTGGATGAAGCCAAATGGGGCTTTGCGGTGGTCGAAAACAGCCTGTGGGAAGGCGTGCCGAACTACCTGCGCGAGCTGAACGAACAGCTCGAAGAGCACCTCAACTACCGCCTGCCGGTCGATTTTGTTCCGGTACGCTTTACCTCCTGGATGGGCGGCGACCGCGACGGCAACCCGAACGTTACCGCCGATATCACCCGCCACGTGCTGCTGCTGAGCCGCTGGAAAGCCACCGACCTGTTCCTGAAAGATATTCACCTGCTGATCTCCGAGCTCTCGATGGTCGACTGCACCGACGAGCTGCGCGCGATGGTCGGTGAAGCGGGCGCCTCAGAGCCATACCGCTACCTGATGAAAACCCTGCGTAGCCAGCTGATGGCGACCCAGGCCTGGCTGGAGGCACGCCTGAAGGGTGAGAAGCTGCCGAAACCAGCAGGACTGCTGACGCAGAACGAACAGCTGTGGGAACCACTGTACGCCTGCTACAAATCCCTGCAGGCCTGCGGAATGGGCATCATCGCCAACGGTGAGCTGCTCGATACCTTACGCCGCGTGAAGTGTTTCGGCGTGCCGCTGGTGCGTATTGATATCCGCCAGGAGAGCACCCGCCATACCGAAGCGCTGGGCGAACTGACTCGTTACCTCGGCATTGGCGACTACGAAAGCTGGTCTGAAGCCGACAAACAGGCTTTCCTGATCCGCGAGCTGAACTCCAAACGCCCGCTGCTGCCGCGTCAGTGGCAGCCGAGCGAAGATACCCGCGAAGTGCTGGACACCTGTAAGGTGATTGCCGAAGCGCCGCTGGGCTCTATCGCCGCCTACGTTATCTCGATGGCGAAAACGCCGTCTGACGTACTGGCCGTTCATCTGCTGCTGAAAGAAGCCGGTATCGGCTTTGCGCTGCCGGTAGCGCCGCTGTTCGAAACCCTCGACGACCTGAACAATGCCAACGATGTGATGACCCAGTTGCTCAACATCGACTGGTATCGCGGCTTTATTCAGGGCAAGCAGATGGTGATGATTGGCTACTCCGACTCCGCCAAAGATGCGGGCGTGATGGCCGCCTCCTGGGCGCAGTACCAGGCGCAGGACGCGCTGATCAAAACCTGTGAGAAAGCGGGCATTGAACTGACGCTGTTCCACGGTCGCGGTGGCTCCATCGGCCGCGGTGGTGCGCCAGCGCACGCGGCTCTGCTCTCCCAGCCGCCGGGCAGCCTGAAAGGTGGCCTGCGCGTTACCGAACAGGGCGAGATGATCCGCTTCAAGTACGGTCTGCCGGAAGTCACTATCAGCAGCCTGTCGCTGTACACCGGTGCCATTCTGGAGGCCAACCTGCTGCCGCCGCCGGAGCCAAAAGCCGAATGGCGCGACATTATGGATACGCTGTCTGACACCTCCTGCGAGGTGTATCGTGGCTATGTCCGTGAAAATAAAGATTTCGTGCCGTACTTCCGCTCTGCCACACCAGAGCAGGAGCTGGGCAAACTGCCGCTGGGTTCACGCCCGGCGAAGCGTCGCCCGACCGGCGGCGTGGAGTCCCTGCGCGCCATTCCGTGGATCTTCGCCTGGACCCAGAACCGCCTGATGCTGCCTGCATGGCTGGGTGCCGGTACGGCGCTGCAGAAAGTGGTCGAGGAAGGCAAGCAGAGTGAACTGGAAACCATGTGCCGCGACTGGCCGTTCTTCTCCACGCGTCTTGGCATGCTCGAGATGGTGTTCTCCAAAGCCGACCTGTGGCTCGCGGAATACTACGATCAGCGTCTGGTGAAACCGGAGCTGTGGGGGCTGGGTAAAGAGCTGCGTGCGCTGCTGGAAGCGGATATCAAAGTGGTGCTGGATATCGCCAACGACGCCCACCTGATGGCCGACCTGCCGTGGATTGCCGAGTCTATCCAGTTGCGTAACATCTATACCGACCCGCTGAACGTTCTGCAGGCAGAGCTGCTGCACCGTTCCCGCCTCAGCGAAGAACAGGGTAAAGCGCCAGATCCGCGCGTTGAACAGGCGCTGATGGTCACGATCGCCGGCGTCGCGGCGGGGATGCGTAACACCGGCTAATCCCGCAAATCAGATAGCAAAAAGCCTCCTTGCGTTAGCAAGGAGGCTTTTTTTTTAGCTTCATTTAGCGCTCTGACGGCTGCGGCACCTTTTGTACCCGGGTCTGACGTTTCTTCAGGCTGACTATCGCCAGCGCCAGCACGATCAGCACGATACCGCTGCCCTCCACCGGTCCCGGGTTCTCACCCAGCAGCCACCAGGAGAACAGCACGCCGCAGACCGGTACCGCCAGCGTACTGAGGCTGGCAATACTGGCAGGCAAGTTGCGCAGGACAAACAGCCACAGGCTCCACGCCAGCGCCGTTGCCAGAATGGCACTATAGGCTAAGGCGAAAAAGACGCCTGGCTGCCAGTCAACAGGCTGCTGTGGCACCAGCAGCGCCACTACGCTCATGACGATCGCGGCGTACAGCATCTGCCAGGTGGTCAGCGCCAGCAGGTCTACCTTCGGGTGGCGGGCGTACATGCGCTTGGCAATAATCGCGCTCGCGCCCCAGCTGATACCCGAGAGAATAGCCAACAGTGCACTTTTCATGGAGGAGAAATCGAGCTGCCACGGCTGCAGCACCAGCATCAGCCCCACGGCCGCCACCGCAATTGCCGCATACTGCAGACGACGCATTCGTTCGCCGAGGAACATCGCTGCCAGAATCACCACCCAGAACGGCATGGTGTAGCTCAGGATAGCAACCTTCCCGGCGCCGCCGCTCACCAGCGCCCACTGCGCCAGGCCAACCATACCGCAGGTCTGCAGCAGCGCTATCGCCAGCGTGAAGCGAAACGGCGTTGGCCGCAGGCCACGTCCGCGCAGCAGCAGCACAATGAATAACAGGAGTGCACCAAAAATGCAGCGTAACGCGGTGAAGTCGAACGCGCCGATATACAGCGTCACCTGCTTCATCGCAATCCAGCTATAGCTCCAGATGATAGTCAGAACGATAAGGCCACCAATGGCCAACGGATTGCTCTTTCCTGAGACAGCCATGATAAATCCAGTGAGATGAGATTTTACTGCGGACACTATACTCGCCATAGCAGGCGAAAGCACTTCGGCGACTGTCGTGAAACAGCCGCCGAAGTGGGGATCGAACTATACGACAAACAGCTTACAGCAGGTCAAAACGGTCCAGATTCATTACTTTCACCCACGCGGCAACGAAGTCTTTGACGAACTTCTCGCGCGCGTCGCTGCTGGCGTACACTTCGGCCAGGGCGCGAAGTACGGCGTTAGAGCCGAATACCAGATCCGCGCGAGTGGCGGTGTATTTCACTTCACCGCTCTGGCGATCCTGGCCTTCGAACAGCTCAGACGACGCGTCCGTCGCTTTCCATGCGGTACGCATATCCAGCAGATTGACGAAGAAGTCGTTGCTCAGCACGCCCACGTTATCGGTGAAGACACCGTGATGGCTGCCGTCAAAGTTGGCACCCAGCACGCGCATACCGCCTACCAGCACGGTCATTTCCGGTGCGGTTAACGTCAGCTGCTGTGCTTTGTCGATAAGCAGAGATTCGGTGGTCGCCGCTTCGCCTTCGCCACGATAGTTACGGAAACCATCGGCAATCGGCTTCAGCAGTTCGAACATCTCAAGGTCGGTCTGATCCTGACGCGCATCAACGCGGCCCGGCGTAAACGGAACCTTAACGCTGACGCCAGCGGCTTTCGCTGCCTGCTCAACGCCCACGACGCCTGCCAGCACAATAATATCGGCCAGCGACGCTTTGTGCGCCGATTTATAGATGCCTTCCAGCACCGGCAGAACGCGAGCCGCCGTGACGTTCACTTCCCAGCCACGCTGCGGCGCCAGCGCCAGACGTGCACCGTTCGCACCACCACGTTTATCACCACCACGGAAGGTGGAGGCGGAAGCCCAGGCAACCGACACCAGTTCGCTGACCGAAAGACCGGAGGCCGCGATTTCTGCTTTCAGGCTTTCAATATCGGCAGCCGTCGGATGGAAGAACGCATGCGGTAACGGATCCTGCCAAATCAGGTCTTCTTTCGGTACTTCTGGACCAATGTAGCGCGATTTCGGCCCCATATCTCTGTGCGTCAGTTTGAACCATGCACGGGCGAAGGCTTCGTTGAACGCCTGCGGATCGTTCAGGAAACGACGAGAGATTTTTTCAAACCCGGGATCGAAACGCAGCGTCAGATCGGTCACCAGCATCGTCGGTTTACGTTTTTTCGACGGATCGAACGGATCCGGCACGATTTCCGGCGCGTCGACGGCTTCAAACTGAATAGCGCCTGCCGGGCTGCGGGTCTGAACCCATTCGTATTTGAACAGGTTCTCGAAGAAGTAGTTGCTCCACTGGGTCGGTGTTTGCGTCCAGACCACTTCCAGACCGGAAGTGATGGCATCAGCACCGGCACCGCTGCCGTAGCTGCTGGCCCAGCCCAGGCCCTGCTGCTCAATCGGCGCCGCTTCTGGATCTGGCCCAACGTGGGTTGCGGAACCGGCACCGTGAGTTTTACCCAGCGTATGACCACCGGCAATCAGCGCCACGGTCTCTTCGTCGTCCATCCCCATGTTGCCAAAGGTGGCGCGAATCGCATCTGCCGCAGACAGCGGTTCACCGCTGGCGTTTGGCCCTTCCGGGTTCACATAGATAAGACCCATTTCGGTCGCCGCCAGCGGGCGTTTCGCCAGCGCTTCCGGGTCACGATGAGCAAGCCAGGTTTTTTCATCACCCCAGTTCACGTCCAGATCCGGTTCCCAGACGTCTTCACGCCCGGCACCAAAACCAAAGGTACGGAAACCGGAGTTTTCCAGAGAGACGTTACCTGCAAGGATAAACAGGTCGGCCCAGGAGATTTTTTGGCCGTATTTCTGCTTGATTGGCCACAGCAGACGGCGGGCTTTATCGAGGCTGACGTTGTCCGGCCACGAGTTAAGCGGGGCAAAGCGCTGTTGACCACGACCAGCACCACCACGTCCGTCCACTGAACGATAGGTACCGGCACCGTGCCACGCCATACGAATAAACAGGCCAGCGTAGCTGCCCCAGTCGGCAGGCCACCACGGTTGAGATTCGGATAACAGTGCTTTGAGATCGCCTTTCAGCGCAGAGTAATCTAATTTGCTGAATTCTTTGCGATAGTTGAAGTCTTCACCCAGAGGGTTTGAACGGTTCGAATGCTGATTAAGAAGGTCTACGCGAAGTTGCTTAGGCCACCAGTCTCGGGTACTGGTGCCAGCGCCTGCGCTCTGGTCATGACCGCCCTGATGAAAAGGGCACTTACCTGTATTCTCGTCTACTGTGCTCATCTATCTGCTCCCTTTATAGTGGTACCGTTACGATATACACCCTCAGCAATAAGAGATAGTTGAGATTACCCACAGATTCAATAGCCAAAGCCTTTTGTTTTTCACTGGCAAAAGATTAAATGCTGTACAGGTGGGTTAAGATCAAAAAAAACCTCAGTTTATCTGAGGTTTTTCTTATTCAGACCGCCGGGCGAACACCCAGCGTGTGGCAGATGGCGTAGCTCATTTCGGCACGGTTGAGCGTATAGAAGTGGAAATCTTTTACCCCTTCCCGACTTAGAATTTTCACCATGTCCATCGCGATGTTCGCGCCGACCAGTTTGCGGGTTTCCGCGTCGTCGTCCAGACCTTCGTACATTTTTGCCATCCAGGTCGGGATGCGCACGTTAGTCATATCAGCAAACTTCTTCGCCTGCTTGAAGTTGGAGACCGGCAGGATCCCCGGAATGATTTCGACATCAATCCCCGTCGCCGCGCAGCGATCGCGAAAGCGCAGGTAGCTTTCAACATCAAAGAAAAACTGGGTAATGGCACGGTTTGCCCCGGCATCGACCTTACGCTTCAGATTCAGCAGATCCGCCTGCGCGCTTTTCGCTTCTGGATGCACTTCCGGATAGGCCGCCACGGAGATATCAAAGTCCGCCACTTCTTTCAGCAGGGCAACCAGATCTGCTGCGTACATGTCCGGTTTACCGCTGCCCGGTGGCAGATCGCCACGCAGTGCCACGATATGACGAATGCCGTTGTTCCAGTAATCCTGGGCGATGGTGCGCAGTTCAGCACGGCTGGCATCGATGCAGGTCAGGTGCGGCGCGGCTTCCAGACCGGTACGATCTTTAATGCCTTTGATGATGCTGTGCGTGCGGTCGCGCTCGCCCGAGTTCGCGCCGTAGGTCACGGAAACGAATTTCGGTTTCAGGCTGCTCAGACGGTCGATAGAGGACCACAGGGTCTGCTCCATTTCACTGGTGCGCGGCGGAAAAAATTCAAATGAAACGTTAATCCGGCCTTCAACTTCTGCCAGGCTCTGATTCAGGGCTTCCCGCTGGTTGGCGTGAAAAAAGCTCATACCTTACCTCATCAATCGCATGTCGTTATTTGTTGTGTTGTGAACTTCTATACGTTTAGACGTCCAGATGTAAAAATGACGGAAAAGCCAGGGGGCGTCAACATAAAAATAGCGATTGGTGGTGAGGAATGTTCAGCGAAGATGAAAAAAATTCATGACGCGAGAAGACAAGGTCTGATGCCCCCACTCGCTCGTACAGGAAGAGAGTGGGGGTAAGGGGGAAAAACTACAGCAGCTGTGCCAGGCGGTTGATGTCCGACTGAATCGCACCGGCGGTCACGTCGCGACCCGCACCCGGGCCGCGGATAACCAGCGGGTTATCACGGTACCAGCGGCTCTCAATGGCAAAGACATTGTCGCACGGCAGCAGCGAGGCCAGCGGATGCTCCGGACGCACCGCTTCTACGCCAACGCGTGCTTTACCGTTAGCATCAAAGCGAGCCACGTAGCGCAGCACCAGGCCCATTTCACGGGCGGCTTCCAGACGCTGGATCATCTGCTCGTTCAGCTCGTCGCCATTCTCGAAGAAGTGATCGATAGAGCCGCCTTCGCAGTGTGCCGGAACCAGCGATTCAACGCGCACCTGATCCGGCTCGATATCGTAGCCCGCTTCGCGCGCCAGGATCACCAGCTTGCGCATCACATCTTTCCCCGAAAGGTCAACGCGCGGATCGGGTTCGGTCAGCCCCTGCTGCCAGGCCTGATCCACCAGTTCGGTAAACGGTACCGTACCGTCGAACTGCAGGAACAGCCACGACAGGGTACCGGAGAAAATACCGCTGATAGCGAGGATGGTATCGCCGCTGTCGCGCAGGTCACGAACCGTATGGTTGATAGGCAGCCCCGCGCCTACGGTGGAGTTGTACAGCCAGTGGCGGCCGGTCTTCTCAAACGCGTCGTGGATCTGGCGATACTTGTCGCCTGCACTGGCTCCCGCCAGCTTATTGGCGCTGATAACGTGGAAGCCGTGGCTGGCAAAATCAAGATACTGATCCGCCAGCTGTTCGCTTGCGGTCACGTCCAGCACCACCAGGTCATCGTACGGGTGGGCGCGCATCCACAGGAACAGCGATTCTTCATCCTGTTCTACCGCTTCATCGTTGAAAAACGCCATTGCACGGCTGGCGTCCAGGCCTTCGTATGAGAGCAGGCTGCGGCGGCTGTCCACCACCCCGGCCAGCACAAATTCAAAACCGGTACGCGCCGAGAGCGTACTCTGTTCGCGGGCAAACAGCTCCAGCCAGCGGGAACCAATATTTCCTTTGCCGAACAACACCAGGCCAATGCGCTTCTCGGCGCGGAACAGTGACTGGTGCAGGCCCTGGATCAGGCTTTCCGTTGGGCCAGTGCGCAGCACCGCCACGAGGCTGATGCCCTCTTCCGACTGCCAGGTAAACTCCACCGGCTGCCCTTTCAGTTGCTGCCAGAAGCGATGACAGTGCAGTGGATTACGGGTTACCCCGGCGCCCACCATTGCCACCAGCGCCAGACCCTGACGCAAACGCAGCTCGCCCGGCAGACCGGCTTCATCCAGCATTTTCAGGGCGCTGTCCGCCACTTCAGAGGTGTAGCAGAACTGCAGCAGCTGGCGGTCAGCGTGAACGCCAACGGCCAGCGGACGCACGCCAGCGCGCTTCAGAACCAGGTCTATCTCTTTATGCGCCAGCTTAAAGTCCTGGCTTGCCGGAACGTGGAACTCAATCAGGCACACGTCGTCGTGGCTGGTCACAATCCGGGCCCCGGTGCCGGAAGCCAGCACGCGCTCGATACGGGTTGAGCCCTGATCCGGGGTGTAGCTGCAGCGCAGCTGCAAATCGATATCGCTGCCGGAAACCGGCTGCAGAGTACGAGCGTGCAGCACCGGAGCCGCCAGACGCGCCAGCTCGCTGGCCTCATCCAGACGCAGCAACGGCAGCAGACAGGCATCTTTCACTTTACGCGGGTCGGCGCTGTATACCCCGGCCACGTCGCTCCAGATAGTGACGCGGGAAACCCCTGCCAGTGCACCAACCTGGGTCGCGGAGTAGTCGGAACCGTTACGCCCCAGCAGCACCGTTTCACCGTGGCTGTCGCGGGAGATAAACCCGGTCACCACCAGGCGTTTACCCGGATGCTGCGCCAGCAGCTGTTGCATCAGCGGGTAAGAGAGGCCTTCATCAACCTGCGGCTGTGCGGCGCGTTCAGCGCGGAGGAATTCACGAGCGTCAAGCCAGGCGGCCTCCATCCCCTGCTGTTGCAGCACGCCCGCCATCAGGCGCGCTGACCACACTTCACCGTGGCCCACCACTTCCGCGTATACCGCATCGGTGATGCCGCTGTCGAGCAGCGCCGCCAGGCGTTCGAGATCCTGAATAAACAGGGCAATCAGGCGATCGGCGATATCGCCCGGCAGCAGGCCGCTAATCAGTTCGCTCTGGTAGCGACGTAGCGACTGCTGAACCTGATGCGCAGAAAGACGGTCAGTCTGGCTTAATTTCAGCCAGCTAATCAGCTGGTTGGTGGTGCTCCCGGCCGCAGAGACGACCATCATATCGCCCGGCAAAGAGTATTCCGACATGATGCCCGCAACACGCAGATAGCACTTCACATCCGCCAGGCTACTACCACCAAATTTGTGCAGCTGACGACCTTTCGCCCCTGCCTGCGCAATCACACTCATGTTTATTCCTCTGCTGCGACCCGGAAGCCATTTTCCAGATCGGCAATTAAATCTTCACAATCTTCAATACCGGTTGAGATACGTAACAGCGTCTCAGAAATACCTGCCGCGGCGCGCGCTTCCGGCGCCATGCCAGCGTGCGTCATGGTCGCCGCGTGGGAGATCAAGCTCTCAACCCCGCCTAACGACTCCGCCAGCGTAAACAGCGACAGCCCGCCAAGGAAACGACGCAGCGTCTGCTCATCACCATCCAGCTCAAAACTCAGCATCGCACCAAAACCTTTTTGCTGGCGCGCGGCAATCTCATGCCCCTGGTTTTCCGGCAGGGAAGGATGATACAGCTTTTTCACCAACGGTTGCTTCCTGAGAAACTCAACCACCGCCTGAGCGTTACGCTGAGCCACTTCCATACGCGGCGACAGGGTACGCAGGCCGCGCAGCAGCAGATAGCTGTCGAACGCGCCGCCGGTCACGCCAATATTATTCGCCCACCATGCCAGTTCGGTGACGATTTCCGGGTCTTTTGCAATCACCACACCTGCCACAACGTCTGAGTGGCCGTTCAGGTATTTGGTGCAGGAATGCAGCACCAGATCCGCACCCAGCGCCAGCGGGTTTTGCAGCGCCGGGCTCAGGAAGGTGTTATCAACCACGCTGATGGCTCCGGCTTCACGCGCCAGACCACAGATTTTCGCAATATCCACGACGCGCAACAATGGGTTGCTCGGACTTTCCACCAAAACCAGCTTCGGTTTTTCCGCCAGCGCCGCTTTCAGCGCCTGATCGTCACCCTGATCGACAAACAGCACCCGGTAGCAGCCGCGTTTTGCCAGGCTATCGAACAGGCGGTAGCTGCCGCCGTAGCAGTCGTGCGGTGCCACCAGCAGATCGCCAGGTTTCAGGAACACGGTGGTCACCAGATGAATCGCTGACATTCCGGTATTGGTCAGTACGGCGCCCGCGCCGCCCTCAAGTTCCGCCAGCGCACGCTGTACGACATCACGCGTCGGGTTACCGCGACGGGAGTAATCGTGAGCGCGTGGCTCATTAAAACCGGTGAAATTATAGGTACTGGAGAGGTGAATCGGCGGGACAACACAGCCATACTGTTCGTCGTCGTTCAATCCGCTACGCACTGCGATGGTGGCCTGTTTACGCGTCATAGAGCTTCGTTCCTGGCAATGTCTGTGAAAAGTCAGGCCACAGATTAACCACTGCAACAATAGACGTCAATACATCTGGACATCTAAACTTCTTTGCGTATAGATTGAGCAAATGGCAAATAGCCGTTAAAATTATATGCATTAGCGCACATCTACAGAGGCATTATTCGTGTCACCGTCGTGCCTCTACGGTAAACTACGCGCGTTTATGGTCTGAACGGTCGGTTCAGGACCTTTTATTAATGACAGAGAGGATTAAAGGTATCTCATGGCTGAATGGAGCGGCGAATATATCAGCCCATACGCTGAGCACGGTAAGAAGAGTGAACAAGTAAAGAAAATTACAGTTTCCATTCCTCTGAAGGTGTTAAAAATCCTCACCGATGAACGTACTCGTCGTCAGGTGAACAACCTGCGTCATGCCACCAACAGTGAACTGCTGTGTGAAGCGTTCCTGCATGCGTTTACCGGTCAACCGTTACCTGATGATAACGATCTGCGCAAAGAGCGTAGCGACGAAATTCCGGAAGAAGCGAAAGTGATTATGCGTGAGCTGGGGATCGACCCGGAGACGTGGGAATACTGAGTTTCAGATACAAAAAAAGCGCCTTGCGGCGCTTTTTTTTCGGGTTGCTTATTTAGCGCCCGGGATGCTGAAACGCTTGTTGAAGCGGTCAACACGGCCACCGGTAGCAACGTCACGCTGCTTGCCAGTGTAGAACGGGTGGCATTTGCCGCACACGTCCAGGTTCAGATCGTGACCCACGGTGGAGTTGATCTTGATGATGTTACCGCAAGAACAAGTTGCAGTAACTTCTGCGTAATTCGGGTGAATACCTTTTTTCATGGGAGAACCTCAGTTAAGGCCGCGTCGCTCTTCCGGCCCTAACGCCAGACACCACGCGATGTTAATAATATAGTTGTTGATGCGAGATTAATGTGCACCAAAGGCGGCGAATCATACAGAATCTGACCGTCGTATGCAAACTGATCCGCACGTCACTGGTTACTAATGTGTATACTAACGCGCCACATTTCAAGTCAGGAAGATTCGATGCCCGTCGCTCACGTTGCCCTGCCCGTTCCGCTGCCCCGCACCTTTGATTATCTGCTGCCCGACAGCATGAGCGCCAAAGCCGGGTGTCGTGTGCGTGTGCCGTTTGGTAAGCAGGAGCGCGTGGGCATTGTGGTTTCGGTAAGCGAACAGAGCGAGCTGCCGCTGGCGGAGCTTAAAAGCGTTGTTGAAGTGCTGGACGGCGAGCCGGTTTATTCGCACTCGGTCTGGCGGCTGCTGCTGTGGGCGGCAGAATATTACCACCACCCGGTGGGTGACGTGCTGTTTCACGCCCTGCCCATTCCTCTGCGTCAGGGCAAACCGGCCAGCGCCGCACCGCTGTGGTACTGGTTTGCCACGGAAGAGGGCCAGGCAGTCGATATCAACTCACTGAAGCGTTCGGCAAAACAGCAGCGCGCGCTGGCAGCCTTACGCACCGGAAAAATCTGGCGTCACCAGGTGGCTGAGCTTGAGCTCGACGAAGCGGGATTCCAGGCGCTGCGTAAAAAAGGCCTGAGTGAACTGGGCTCTGAAGCACCGGCGATGACCGACTGGCGCGACGGCTACGCGGTGGCCGGTGAACGTCTGCGGCTCAATACCGAGCAGGCCACCGCCGTGGGCGCTATTCATAGCGAATCCGATCGGTTTTCCGCCTGGCTGCTGGCCGGGGTTACCGGCTCCGGCAAAACCGAAGTCTATCTGAGCGTACTGGAAAACGTGCTGGCAAAGGGCAAACAGGCGCTGGTGATGGTGCCGGAAATCGGCCTGACCCCGCAAACCATCGCCCGTTTTCGTGAACGTTTTAACGCGCCCGTTGAGGTTCTGCACTCCGGGCTTAACGACAGCGAACGGCTTTCGGCGTGGCTGAAGGCCAAAAACGGCGAGGCGGCAATTGTCATCGGCACCCGCTCGTCGTTGTTTACCCCGTTCAAAAACCTCGGCGTTATCGTCATCGACGAAGAGCACGACAGCTCCTACAAGCAGCAGGAAGGCTGGCGCTATCACGCCCGCGACCTGGCGGTATACCGGGCGCACAGCGAGCAAATCCCTATCATCCTCGGCTCCGCTACCCCGGCGCTGGAAACGCTGCACAACGTCCGCCAGGGCAAGTATCGCCAGCTGCGCTTAACCCAGCGTGCCGGTAACGCGCGTCCGGCAAATCAGCACGTGCTGGATATGAAAGGCCAGCAGCTGCAGGCGGGGCTCTCTCCTGCGCTGATAAGCCGTATGCGCCAGCACCTGCAGGCGGATAACCAGGTGATTTTGTTCCTGAACCGTCGCGGATTCGCCCCGGCGCTGCTGTGCCACGACTGCGGCTGGATTGCCGAATGTCCGCGCTGCGACAGCTATTACACGCTGCATCAGGCGCAGCAGCATCTGCGCTGCCACCATTGTGACAGCCAACGACCGGTTCCTCGCCAGTGTCCCTCATGCGGTTCCACGCACCTGGTGCCGGTAGGGCTGGGCACGGAACAGCTGGAGCAGGCGCTGGCGCCGCTGTTCCCGGGGGTACCGGTCTCCCGCATCGACCGCGATACCACCAGCCGTAAGGGCGCGCTGGAGCAGTATCTGGCGGAAGTACATCGCGGCGGTGCGCGTATCCTGATTGGCACCCAGATGCTGGCAAAAGGGCACCATTTTCCCGACGTCACGCTGGTGTCGCTGCTCGACGTTGACGGCGCGCTGTTCTCCGCCGATTTCCGTTCCGCCGAGCGTTTCGCCCAGCTTTATACTCAGGTTTCGGGGCGTGCCGGACGCGCTGGCAAGCAGGGGGAAGTTATCCTGCAAACGCACCACCCGGAACACCCGCTGCTACAAACCCTGCTCCACCAGGGCTACGACGCCTTTGCTCAACAGGCGCTGGCAGAACGACAGACCATGCAGCTTCCGCCGTGGACCAGCCACGTGCTTATCCGCGCCGAAGATCACAACAATCAGCAGGCACCGCAGTTTCTTCAGCAACTGCGTAACCTGATCCAGGCAAGCCCGCTGGCGGACGACAAGCTGTGGGTACTGGGCCCGGTTCCGGCGCTGGCGCCAAAACGCGGTGGCCGCTGGCGCTGGCAAATTTTGCTGCAGCATCCGTCACGCATTCGTCTGCAGCACATCGTTAGCGGAACCCTGGTGCTCATCAATACGCTGCCGGAATCCCGCAAGGTAAAATGGGTGCTGGACGTTGACCCCATTGAAGGCTAATGCCCGATGCTGCGAGCCAGATCGATAAATTCAACATTCATCACACTTTTCATGAAAATTCTGTAACTCTCCTGCTTAACTATCTGATAAAAATGTGGGCTGATGTCAGAGACAGCGGATGTCTCTGCGCCCATCAGCGAGGAGAGTTCAGGTGAAACCCAAAAAAGAGGTTGTCTCAGCAACCATGAAGGACGTCGCCCTCAAGGCAAACGTCTCGACGGCAACCGTGTCCCGCGCGTTAATGAATCCCGATAAAGTGTCGCAGAGTACCCGTAACCGCGTGCAGCAGGCGGCGCTGGAAGTGGGTTATCTCCCGCAATCCCTCGGGCGCAACACGAAGCGCAATGAGTCGCGAACGATTCTGGTGATTGTGCCGGATATCTGTGACCCCTTCTTCAGCGAAATCATTCGCGGTATCGAAGTGACGGCGGCCCAGCAGGGTTACCTGGTGCTGATTGGCGACTGCGCCCATCAGAATCAGCAGGAAAAAACCTTCATCGATCTCATCATTACCAAACAAATTGACGGCATGCTGCTGCTCGGCTCTCGCCTGCCGTTTGATGCCAGCATTGAGGAGCAACGGAATCTGCCCCCGATGGTGATGGCCAACGAATTTGCGCCAGAACTGGAACTGCCAACGGTGCATATCGATAACCTGACGGCGGCGTTTAACGCGGTGAACTATCTTCATGAGCTGGGGCATCAGCGAATTGGCTGTATCGCCGGGCCAGAAGAGATGCCGCTGTGCCATTATCGTCTGCAGGGTTACGTGCAGGCCCTGCGCCGCAGCGGCTTAACGGTTGACCCCCACTATATTGCGCGCGGCAATTTCTCCTTTGAAGCGGGCGGTCAGGCGCTGGCTCAGCTGATGGCGCTGCCAAAACCGCCAACGGCGGTCTTCTGCCATAGCGATATCATGGCGCTCGGGGCGCTCTCGTGGGCAAAGCGTCACGGGATCCGGGTGCCGGAAGATTTGTCGATTATCGGCTTCGATAACATCTCACTTTCCGAGTTTTGCGACCCGCCGCTCAGCACCGTGGCGCAGCCGCGTTTCCGCATTGGTCAGGAAGCGATGCTACTGTTACTTGACCAGCTCCACGGGCAAAACGTCAGTAGCGGATCGCGCCTGCTGGACTGTGAACTGGTCGTTCGCGGCAGCACACGAAAAATAAACCCCTAAAGTAAATAGCTTTCGGACTCGGTCTTCTGGTCAAAGCCCCGCCGCTTAAGTAACATGGCGGGCTGATGAACGAATAAATACAGCGAAACGATAGTGGCACAACGAGATTATGTACGCCGCAGCCAACCGGCTCCTTCGCGGCGCAAAAAGAGCCCCTCACGGAACTCGAGGAAAAAGCAAAGCAGCTTTCCTTCCGTTTCACCCGCTATGGTTGCCATTGCGGCAGCGGTGCTGGTGGCCTTTATCGGTGGCCTGTACTTTATTACCCACCACAAGAAAGAGGAAGCTGACACCCTGCAGGGTCGTCAGGTGACGGGTAACGGCCTTCCGCCAAAACCGGAAGAGCGCTGGCGTTACATTAAAGAGCTGGAAACACGTCAGCCAGGCGTCCGTGCGCCAACGGAACCTTCTGCCGGCGGCGAAGTGAAAAACGCTCAGCAGTTGACGGATGAGCAGCGCCAGTTGCTCGCACAAATGCAGGCAGATATGCGCCAGCAGCCGACGCAGCTGACCGAAGTCCCGTGGAATGAACAGACCCCGGCGCAGCGTCAGCAGACGTTGCAGCGTCAGCGTTTAGCTCAACAGCAAAACCAGGCGCAACAACAGCAGCAGCAGACACAGCAGCAGTGGTCGCAAACTCAGCCGGTACAGCAGCCGCGCACCGCTCCTCGTGTAGCGGAGCAGCCATACCAGCAGACACAGACGGTACAGACGCCACCGCGTCAGACCCCGCCGCCAAAAGCGGCCACGACCAGCCAGCAGCCGTACCAGGATCTGTTGCAGACCCCTGCGCACACGGCCGCACAGCAGCCAAAAGCGCAGCAGGCCGCACCGGTTACCCGTGAGCCAGAAGCACCAAAAGCCACGGCGGAGAAGAAAGACGAGCGCCGCTGGATGGTACAGTGTGGTTCGTTTAAAGGCGCTGACCAGGCCGAAACCGTGCGTGCACAGCTCGCGTTCGAAGGTTTTGACTCACGCATCACCACCAACAACGGCTGGAATCGCGTGGTCATTGGGCCGTTGAAAGGTAAAGATAATGCCGACGGAGTCCTCAGCCGTCTGAAGGTTGCCGGACACTCAAACTGCATTCGTCTCGGCGCCGGGGGTTGAAACCCCTAAATTCTCCCCCATCTATAATTGCATTCTGCCCCGTACACTGTGCGGGGCGCGTATTTCGATTTACACCCAGGGGGTCTGCTCGTGACAACAATAGTTAGTGTTCGCCGCAACGGTCATGTTGTGATTGCCGGTGATGGTCAGGCCACGCTTGGCAATACCGTCATGAAAGGCAACGTGAAAAAAGTCCGCCGTCTGTACAACGACAAAGTCATCGCCGGTTTTGCGGGCGGTACTGCAGATGCCTTCACGCTGTTTGAACTGTTTGAACGTAAACTGGAAATGCACCAGGGCCACCTGGTGAAAGCCGCCGTTGAGCTGGCAAAAGACTGGCGTACCGACCGGATGCTGCGCAAGCTCGAAGCGCTGCTGGCGGTGGCGGATGAAAACGCCTCGCTCATCATCACCGGTAACGGTGACGTTGTGCAGCCAGAAAACGATCTTATCGCCATTGGTTCCGGTGGCCCTTATGCGCAGGCTGCGGCCCGTGCGCTGCTGGAAAACACCGATATGGGCGCCCGCGACATCGCGGTTAAAGCGTTGGATATTGCAGGTGATATCTGCATCTACACCAACCATTTCCACACCATCGAAGAATTGACCTCTAAAGCGTAAGGATCTCCCATGTCTGAAATGACCCCACGCGAAATTGTGAGCGAACTGAACAAACACATCATTGGTCAGGACGCTGCCAAACGCTCTGTGGCTATCGCCTTGCGTAACCGCTGGCGCCGTATGCAGCTGGATGAAGAGCTGCGCCACGAAGTCACCCCGAAAAACATTCTGATGATCGGCCCAACCGGCGTCGGTAAAACCGAAATCGCCCGTCGTCTGGCGAAGCTCGCCAATGCGCCGTTCATCAAAGTTGAAGCAACCAAGTTCACTGAAGTGGGCTATGTCGGGAAAGAAGTGGATTCTATCATCCGCGATCTGACCGATTCTGCTATCAAGATGGTTCGCGTTCAGTCCATTGAGAAAAACCGCTACCGCGCCGAAGAGATGGCGGAAGAGCGTATTCTCGACGTGCTGATCCCACCGGCTAAGAACAACTGGGGCCAGGCCGAAGCCGCTCAGGAACCGTCTGCAGCCCGTCAGGCATTCCGCAAAAAACTGCGTGAAGGCCAGCTCGACGATAAAGAGATTGAAATCGATCTCGCTGCCGCGCCGATGGGCGTTGAGATTATGGCGCCTCCGGGTATGGAAGAGATGACCAGCCAGCTGCAGTCCATGTTCCAGAACCTGGGCGGTCAGAAGCAGAAACCGCGTAAGCTTAAAATCAAAGACGCGATGAAGCTCCTGATTGAAGAAGAAGCCGCGAAGCTGGTTAACCCGGAAGAGCTGAAGCAGGACGCCATCGACGCCGTTGAGCAGCACGGTATCGTGTTCATCGACGAAATCGACAAAATCTGTAAGCGCGGCGGCAACAGCTCCGGCCCGGACGTGTCCCGTGAAGGCGTACAGCGCGACCTGCTGCCGCTGGTGGAAGGCTGCACCGTCTCCACCAAGCATGGCATGGTCAAAACCGATCATATCCTGTTCATCGCTTCTGGCGCATTCCAGGTTGCCAGCCCGTCAGATCTGATCCCAGAGCTGCAGGGTCGTCTGCCAATCCGCGTTGAGCTGCAGGCGCTGACCACCGAAGATTTCGAGCGTATTCTGACCGAGCCAAACGCTTCTGTAACCGTACAGTACAAAGCGCTGATGGCAACCGAAGGCGTGAACATTGAATTCACTCAGGACGGTATTAAACGCATTGCGCAGGCCGCCTGGCAGGTGAACGAGACCACCGAAAACATCGGTGCTCGCCGTCTGCACACCGTACTGGAGCGCCTGGTCGAAGACATCTCTTACGATGCCAGCGATCTCGGCGGTCAGACCATTACTATCGATGCAGATTACGTGAGTAAACATTTAGATGCATTGGTGGCAGATGAAGATCTGAGCCGTTTTATTCTATAATCGCGGTAAATGCATTTTCATCTTTGTTGATGGGGGCTATTGGCCCCCATTTTTATTGGCGCTATTTATGACTGAATCGCAACCCATTAGCCGCACTCGGGCCTGGCTGGAAAGCCTGCGCCCTAAAACGTTACCTCTCGCGTTTGCCGCGATTGTTGTCGGGACCACGCTCGCCTGGTGGCAAGGCCATTTCGACCCGCTGGTCGCCGTGTTGTCGCTGATTACCGCCGGTCTGCTGCAGATCCTGTCGAACCTCGCAAACGACTACGGTGATGCCGTCAAAGGCAGCGATAAGCCTGACCGCATCGGGCCGCTGCGCGGGATGCAGAAAGGGGTTATCACCCAGCAGCAGATGAAACGCGCACTGATCGTTACCGTGGCGCTAATCTGTCTGTGTGGCCTGGGACTGCTGTTCGCAGCCTGGCAGGGTATCGGCGATTTCATTGGTTTCCTGGTGCTGGGTGGGCTCTCAATCATCGCCGCCATCACCTACACCGTGGGCACCCGCCCGTACGGTTACATTGGCCTTGGCGATATCTCGGTGCTGGTGTTCTTCGGCTGGCTGAGCGTGATGGGGAGTTGGTATCTGCAGGCGCATAACCTGCACCCGGCCATTTTCCTGCCGGCCACCGCCTGTGGCCTGCTGGCTGCCGCCGTACTGAACGTCAACAACCTGCGCGACATCAACAGCGACAGGGAGAACGGTAAGAACACGCTTGCGGTACGCCTGGGGCCTCAGCTTGCCCGCCGCTATCACGCCTGCCTGCTGATGGGTGCGCTGCTGTGTCTGGCGCTGTTTAACCTTATCTCGCTGCACAGCGCCTGGGGCTGGCTGTTTATTCTTGCCGCACCGCTGCTGGTGAAGCAGGCACGCTATATTCTGCGCGAGCAGGATCCGGTCGCGATGCGTCCGATGCTGGAAAAAACCGTGAAAGGTGCGCTGCTGACTAACCTGTTGTTTGTCGTGGGAATAGTGCTAAGCCGGGTCCTCGCGTAACTGACAAATATCAATTAACAATTGATGATTTTGCAAACAGAGCGCCAGGCGCGATATACTAAAAATTCTCGCAGCAACTGAAGTTAAGCCTATGAAATACGATACCTCCGAGCTTTGTGACATGTACCAGGAAGATGTCAACGTCGTAGAACCGCTGTTCTCCAACTTTGGGGGACGGTCATCGTTTGGTGGACAGATAATCACGGTGAAGTGTTTCGAGGATAACGGGTTGCTGTACGATATGCTCGAACAGAACGGCCGTGGTCGCATTCTACTGGTCGATGGTGGCGGTTCTGTCCGTCGCGCCCTGATCGATGCCGATTTGGGCCGTCTTGCCATGCAGAATGAGTGGGAAGGCATTGTGGTCTACGGTGCCGTGCGTCAGGTCGATGACTTGGTAGATCTCGATCTGGGCATCCAGGCGCTGGCCGCTATTCCGGTGGGTGCAGCAGGTGAAGGCATTGGCGAAAGCGACGTTCGCGTCAATTTCGGCGGCGTGACCTTCTTCTCCGGCGACCATCTGTATGCCGACAACACTGGTATCATCCTGTCGGAAGATCCGCTCGACATCGAGTAATCGACTGCCAGACAGTAAAAAGGCCTTCTCAATGAGAAGGCCTTTTTGTTTGTCGCTGATGCGAAATCAGTACAGTTTTTTCGCGCAGTCCAGCCAGTCGGTCTTGAACGGACGCTTCATGTTCTCGATGGCATCGATGATGTCGTGGTGAACCAGTTTCTCGTTCTGGATACCAACACAACGGCCACCGTGGCCCTGCAGCAGCAGGTCGATAGCGTACGAGCCCATACGCGACGCCAGGATGCGGTCGTAAGGGCAAGGTGAACCACCGCGCTGAATGTGGCCCAGAACGGTTGCACGGGTCTCACGCTTGGTTTCCGTCTCGATGTACTTCGCCAGCTCGTCAACGTCGCAGATGTGCTCGGTGATAGCAACAATCGCGTGTTTCTTACCTTTCGCAATACCCGCTTTGATTTCCGCGACCAGATCTTCGCGGCTGAATTCCACTTCAGGTACAACAACGAACTCACAGCCGCCGGCGATAGCTGCCGCAAGGGTCAGGTCGCCACAGTAGCGGCCCATCACTTCAACGATAGAGATACGTTGGTGCGAAGAGGAGGTGTCGCGCAGACGGTCAATGGCTTCAACGACGGTACCCAGCGCGGTGAAGAAACCGATGGTGTAGTCGGTGCCTTTAATATCGTTGTCGATAGTGCCCGGCAGGCCCACGCATGGGAAGCCCATTTCCGTCAGGCGTTTTGCACCCATGTAGGAACCGTCACCACCGATAACAACCAGCGCATCCAGGCCGCGTTTTTTCATGTTCTCGATAGCCACCTGACGGATATTTTCGTCACGGAATTCCGGGAAACGAGCGGAACCGAGGAAAGTACCACCGCGGTTGATCATATCGGAAACGCTGTAACGGTCGAGCTGAACCATACGATCTTCATACAGACCCAGGTAGCCGTCATATATACCAAAAACTTCCAGTCCTTCCGATAACGCTGCGCGCACAACGCCACGGATCGCCGCGTTCATGCCTGGGGCATCACCGCCACTTGTCAACACACCGATTTTCTTAATCATGACTACCTCTGAACTTAGGAATGCTAATAATTAATTCTTCTGCCCGAAGCGCTCCCACCTGAAGGGAGTGAACGACTCTATAGAGCCATAGTATAACAAGAGCTTCGTGCTGAATTGATTCAGGTCAGACCAAACGGCGGTAAATTATACAAAAAATGCCCGCCAGGCCCACTCCTTTTCATCCGATTACGAAAGTTCAAAACGCCCTTGTCGTCCCTGCGGAACAACCGAGCACGGATCCTGATGAATAATGACATCGGATCCCGGAAAACGCAGCAAAATTGCTTGCTCTACCTGCTCAGCCACCAGATGCGCCTGAACCAGCGGTAGGTTGTCTTCCATTTCCAAATGAATCTGAATAAAGCGGGTCGGCCCTGACTGCCGCGTGCGAAGATCGTGAGCCCCACTGACGCCTGGCCAGCTCGTCACGATAGAGATAATTTCTTTGCGCTCTTCGTCTGGCAACGCGCGATCCAGCAGCGACTGCACCGCTTCATAACCCATACGCAATGCGCTATATAAAATATAGACGCCAATACCTAATGCAAACAGCGCATCAGCCCGGTGCCAGCCGTACCACGATAGCCCCAGCGCGACCAGAATGGCACCGTTCATCATAACATCTGATTGATAATGTAGCATATCTGCGCGCACCGCCTGGCTTTGCGTGCGGCGCACCACCCAGCGCTGAAACGTCACCAGCACAATGGTGCTAAAAAGCGCGATAATAGTGACAATAATCCCGATTCCCGGCTGATTCATGGGTTCCGGACGCACCAGATGGTCGATACCGGTCAGAAACAGAAAAAGCGCCGATCCAGAAATAAACATACTTTGCGCCAATGCCGCCAGCGATTCCGCTTTCCCATGACCGAAGGTGTGCTCTTCATCGGCGGGCTGCAGTGAATAACGCACCACCAGCAGGTTAGTCAGCGATGCCGCAATATCCACCAGCGAATCGACCAACGCCGCCAGAATACTGACGGAACTCGTGTACCACCATGCGAAAATTTTTATCACCAGCAACAGCGATGCCATCACCGTTGCAGCAATTGCCGCCCGACTAATCAGCCGGCCATAGGATTGATTCATATGCGCTCCAGAGGTTCTCTGGGGCTAGTATAGCGGATCGCTTTAGCGGAGAATTTGCTAAATAAAGGACAAAAAAAACCCCCACATCATGTGGGGGAAGACAGGGATGGTGCGCCAAGCCTGCTCCCATCCAACTGATAAAAAAGGATTTTTATCAGCCAGTGTCCACACTGTGACCATATCGACATTTTAATGCCACTGTAACAGTGGCCTTCTATTGTGCGGCCGACTCTTCTGGGCCGCACAATTTCTCGTAATCTTTTGGCGTCGTTCTATCTAAACCTGTGTAAATTTCTTTTCTTAAGATTGAGTAGGTTACACCCTTTGAGAATGCGCCCTTAGGAACCATGTTTATTTCGACCAGGAAGGGAGAAAAACCAGCGTAAGCCCCAAACCCATTTTTCGCATTCAGCTGCCCGCATACGATCCCCTTAACCTCACCATCTTTTGTTTCTTCTGTTTGCACAAAACGCATATATCGAAATTTTGCGCTATCTGGATCTCTTGTATCCGCGGCAACCTCTTTCTGCGCCAGTTCAATAGCCTTATCAACACTAGGCTTACACCCTACGAGCCCGATTAATGCCAGTAAAACCATGGTTTTTCTCATTTTCGTTCCCCACTTCCATTGGTAAGAGCGGTAATTATCATTTTCTGCTGATTGCTTCTCAAGCAAAACCCCGCAAATGCGGGGTTTTCTTCATACTGCGAGGCTGAGTTGACTGCTTCCATAATGCGAAGCGGGGAAGGCATCTGATGGGATGAAATCAGCCGGTAACTTTTCGCGGGGGGCGCGTTTGGTTACCAGTTTCTCAACGCTGTTGAGCGTAGTAAACGTAATACTGCATTCGAAATTCTGGCACTGGTGATAATGCCGGACTGTCATTTCACTAAGAGGGCGACTGGTGCGCGTACGAGCGACGGCACCACAAACAGGACACTTAAACATAATGGCCTCCCATGGCGGGAGTTGAACTCGCTCATATTATGGCCGCTATGATTCGGTTTCTGCAATCCATTCAGGTATTTTTGCTTCCAGTTCCAGACGTGTTTTAAACCCACCATCGTCAATAGTGTGGCTCGCCTTCGCAATTATCCAGTCCTGGCCGTCAATGACATCTTTGAACTCCGTTACCGTTCCGTGCATCTCCGGATAAAGATCCGCGCGCCCGTAAGCCAGGGTGAGAGAGAACTCAGCAGCTCCGCGCTGGAGTTGTTGCCATTTTGCAGCTGCTGCACGTTGTGCGGCCATCTCACTGCTGTACGTCGTACGGAGTACAAAAACGTTACCATCTTCACCGGCAATATAGTCCCCTTCCCGGCTGCTGCTACGCGGCTTTTTGTCTGCGGTTTTCTTCCGCTTTTTAACAGTAACCTTTTTCTTTTTCCCGAATTCCATATCAAGCCAGTACGCCTGCACGCCAGTGTATGCGTCGCGATCTGCAATCCGGAAAGAATGGCGATCTCCGCTGCTGCGCGTGATGGAAAACTCCGGCAACGCTCTGCCGTTTGCGCTAACACCACCACCAGGCAGGATGAAGAGCAGGTAACCATTTTTCACAGTTGCAATAGCGCCCAGCATTTCCGCCATGCGCGTCAGAAACGACATATCGCTTTCCTGCGTCTGATCTGCATGATCGATCTCGGCGGACATCAGTTGCTCTGAGATGAGAGGTTTTAACTTGTACCTGTGAGCTATAGCAGAGACGATGCGCTCTACTGTAACGTCATGCCACGACACCTCCCGCTTAACGTTAAATTCATCGCGGAAATCTGCACTTCTGGCCGTGATCTCGATACGGTCCGGCGGCCCTGAGTGCGCAATTTCATCCACGATGAAAATCCCTTTGTGTACCAGTTTTTCTCCCTGCCAGCCTATCGCTACCGATAATTCAGCGCCACGTGGCGGTAACTCAATATCTCCCTGGCTGTCATCAACAGTGATAGTCAGTTCATCAGCATTAAAGCCCCTGTTATCTGTTAATTCTAACGAGAGTATTTTCTCATCCAGCATGATCAGCGCCTTGCCGCCAAGCATGACGTTAAACGCTGGCACACGTGACAGGTCGCCAGGATAATTTTTGAATTTCTCAGCACCTGCATTCAGCAGGCTTTTTGCGCTCTCTATTGCGTCAGTTGTCAGTGCCATCGCTTTCTCCTCTCGCAAATATTTCCATGCGCGCGCGATAGGACAAACAGCCTTTTGTTGTCGCCTTTCTGCTACATCCATCGCAACGTGTTTGCCGCCCAGAATTCAGCGAATATCACCATGAACTCACTAAACATGATGGCGGTAGAGTATGACCGACAACTTTTTCCACGGGGCGCGCACCAAAGAAAACACCGACCTCCAGACCGCGATCAATGACATTGATTCAACGGTCATTGGTCTGGTTGCGGTGGCCGATGATGCCGATCCCCTCACCTTTCCACTTGATACGCCAGTCCTGATCACTCGCGTGATTAGCGTGCTGGGTAAGGCGGGCAAAACAGGCTCACTGTATAAATCTCTCAAGGCTATTTCCGACCAGGTCAGCACACGTGTAATTGTTGTTCGTGTCGCCGAAGCAAAGGAAGGAGAAAATGCCAAAACTCAATCCCAGCTCATTATCGGTGGCACACAGGCTGACGGAAGCTATACCGGGATGTTTGCCCTGCTGACCGCAGAGCAGAAAACCGGTTATCGCCCTCGTATCCTCGGCATTCCGATGTACGACACGCAGGAAGTAACCGCACAGCTGCGCGTAATTGCGAAGCAGCTGCGTGCATTCTCTTACAGTTACTGCGATAGCTGCGAGACTATTGCCGAAGCGAAAACCTACCGCGAGCAGTTTGCCGAACGTGAAGGGATGATGATTTGGCCTAACTTCATCGCCTACAACCCGCAGACCGGCGTTAATGAAGAGTTCCCGGCTGTTGCCTATGCGCTTGGCCTGCGGGCACTGATTGACAATGAGCAGGGCTGGCACAAGTCACTTTCTAACGTTGCGGTGAAAAACGTCCTGGGTATCTCCAAAGATGTGTTCTGGGCGTTACAGGCGGAGGACTCCGACGCCAACGAGCTGAACGCCAACGAGATTACCACGCTGATCAAACGCGACGGCTTCCGGTTCTGGGGGAACCGCACCACCGACACCGAAGAGTATATTTTCGAGGTGTTTACCCGTACGGCCCAAATTCTGGCGGACAGCATCGCGGAAGCACAGTTCACCACCGTGGACAAACCTCTTACCCCGGCTAACGTCAAAGACGTCGTGAGTGGGATCAATGCCAAGCTTCAGGCGCTGGTTACTGCTGGCAAACTGATTGGTGCTGCATGCTGGTTTGATATTGTCGATAACCCGACCACCGGTATTCGCCAGGGTAAAGCCGTTGTTCGCTACAACTACAGCCCCGTACCACCGCTGGAAGATTTAACGCTGATCCAGACGTTTACCGATCAGTATTACGAACCAGCCTTTGCATCGCTGGGAGGTGCATAAATGGCTATTCCGAAGAAACTCCGCCTGTTCACGATGTTTGTCGATGGTGACAACTACATCGGGAAAATCCCCAGCGTCACGCTCCCCAAAATTACCCGTAAAACGGAAGATTACCAGGGTGGCGGGATGCTTGGCTCCGCTGCTGTCGACCTCGGCCTTGATTCAGGTGCACTGGATGCATCAATGGTTGTTGGCGGCATGGTCGAAGAGCTGATCCTGAAATGGGGCGGGGACATTGACGAACTACGCACGCGCTTTGTCGGTGAGATCTACAGCGGTGGAACAAGTTCCCTGCTTGAGATCGAGATGCGCGGACGTATTACCGAAGTTGACCAGGGCGAAGCCAAGCAGGGTGATGACACCAGCCATACTTATGCGCTCAAAAATACGTATTACAAGCTCTCCGTGGATGACAAGCCTTTGCTGGAAATCGACCTGCTGAACTTCATCTACAAGCGCAACGGCAAGAGTCTCTACCCGGACCGCATTGCGTCCGCCCTGGGCCTCGGCCAGTAATCATTTTTTAACCACTACCAATGGCGGCCAGCCTGGCCGCCCGGAGAAAATATAATGTCAGTAACTCTCAGCCAACCCATTAAACGCGGCGACCAGGAAATCAAATCCGTCGCAATCACCGACACAATCAAGCAAGCTGGCTCACTGCGCGGGCTGCGGCTGGTTGATGTTCTCAACTTCGACTATGACGCGGTATCAACTCTGCTGACACGCGTCACCGCGCCTCAGCTGACAACCACTGATATTTCCTCAATGGCGACCGGCGACTTTACGGCGCTGTGCGAAGAAATTACGCCTTTTTTGACGAAAGCGGCGCCGTCCGCACCGAGCGAGGCGGCGACGGCGAGCAAGTAAGAGAGGCAGTATTCAGCGATGTCGACGATCTGATCGCTGACATCGCTGTGATATTTCACTGGCCGCCCTCCGAAATGCACAGCATGGAGTTGCGCGAGCTGATGGCCTGGCGCGAACGGGCGGCCATCAGAAGCGGTAACCATGAGAAGGAGGATGACGACGATGGATCTTAGTATTCGCGTTGCTTTCAGTGCAATTGACAAGCTCACCCGCCCGGTCAGCGCCGCCAGTAAAGCCATTGGCGGCCTTTCTGACTCCCTCAAAAAAACACAGTCCTCTATCAAAGACCTGGAAAAAAGCGCAACGTCATTTGATAAGCTGCGCTCGCAAGCCAATGACACTGCGCTGAAGCTGAAAAGCACCCAGCGGGCCTTTGACGGTCTCAACCAGAAACAACGCGAAGGCGGCCAGCTTACTGAAGCCCAGACGGCGCGACTTGAGTCACTTCGCACCAAACTTTCCCGGCTGACTGAAACATACGGCAGGCAAACGACGCAGCTTCGCACAGCTGCACAGGCAGTGCGCCAGCATGGCGTTAACCTCACCACCGGCAGCGGCGCCATCCAGAGTGCCATCAGGCGCACGGAGCAATACAACCAGACACTTGAGCGCGAACGCCGCCAGCTGGCTGCTACTCAGAAAGCCCAGGCCAGATACGATCGGGCAAAAGAGACTGCGGGCAAACTTCGCGGGGCGGGTATGGGGATGATGCTCGGCACCGCTGCTGCGGGTTACGCTGGCGGATCATTCCTGGCGCCTGCAATTGGTTTCGACGAGGAAATGTCACGCGTTCAGGCATTAACCCGCCTTAATAAAGACTCTTCCCAAATGGGGGATCTGCGCGCGCAGGCTAAAAAACTCGGTGCAGAAACTGCATTTACTTCACGAGATGCTGCCAGTGGGCAGGCGTTTCTTGCAATGGCTGGCTTTACTCCAGAAGCTATTCAGGCTGCATTGCCTGGCGTTCTGAATATGGCGCTGGCTGGCGGCATGGATCTTGGTGAAAGTGCCGACATCAGCTCCAACATTCTTTCGCAGTTCCGTCTCGATCCAAAGGAAATGGATCGGGTCAGCGATGTTTTGACCGCAGCATTTACCCGTACTAACACCGATTTAATGAACATCGGTGAGGCGATGAAGTATGCAGGAACGGGGATGGCCGGTCTTGGCGTTGATGTTGAACGCACAACCGCCATGATCGGCGTAATGGCGAACGTTGGCCTGCGCGGCAGTATTGCAGGTACGGGACTGCAAACCACCTTCTCGCGTCTGGCCGCACCAACAGGTAAAGCCCAGGCAGCCCTGAAAGAATTGGGCGTTTCTGTTGCCGATGCCACCGGGAAAATGCGACCGGCCGAAGTGGTCTTGTCTGATATTTATAAATCTATCAAAAAGTACGGCGACACAGACCAGTTGTCATTCTTTAAAGACATAGCGGGCGAGGAAGCAGCAAAGTCATTTCAGGCGCTGGTAAGATCGGCTGGTAGCGGTGAGCTGCAAAAACTCCTTGCCGATTTGCGCGGCTCTCAGGGCGAAGCGCAGAAGGCAGCGAAGGTCATGGCTGACAACCTCAGCGGTGATCTGAAAAACCTGGACAGCGCATGGGAAGGTTTCCGCATTCAGATTGAGGAGACTGCCGACGGCCCTCTGCGCTCTCTCACTCAGGGGCTTAGCGATATGATCACCGCTGCCAGCACTTGGGTAAAAGAAAACCCCCGCCTGGCACAAACAATCATTCTGGTTGTGGGTGGGGCACTTGCACTGGTGGCGGCAATTGGCGCTGCATCACTGGCGATGGGTATTCTTATTGGCCCCCTCACCAAACTACAGCTCGGTTTTTCACTGCTGACCGGTGGTCGCGGGCTACTCGGCACCATTGCAGCTTTTCGCACTCTCGGCACTGCCGCGGGCCCGGCCATGGCGAACGTCAGAGGGTGGTCCGTCTTACTGTCAGGAATCGCACCTAAACTGGGAAGAATTTCAGCTATTCTCCCCGCGGTTCGCTCTGGTCTGCTTACTGCATTCCTGTCTCCTGGCGCACTTTTGGGATCGCTGACTAAAAACATTGGCATGTTGCTGTTGCGCCTCACTGGCTTACCAGCAATCTGGGGCATGATCACCGGTGCGGTATCTATTCTTGGTGGGGCTTTATCTTTTTTACTCAGTCCAATAGGCCTGATTGGCGCCGCATTTGTCGCTGCGGGATTGCTAATCTGGCGATACTGGGAACCCATTAAGGCGTTTTTCCTCGGTGTGTTTACCGGAGTTATGCAGGCGATCTCTCCTCTCAGGGATACCTTTGCCACCTTTTCCCCCATCTTTGACATGATCAGTGATGGGGTTAAATCCGTCTGGCAGTGGTTTACGAACCTCTTATCGCCAGTGCAGACCAGCAAGGAGACGCTTGATAAATGCACGAGCGCTGGCGAGATCTTCGGTAACGTGCTCGGCGGTGCAATAAATCTCGTACTGACCCCAGCCAAGATGCTTCTTGATACCCTTGGCTGGATACTTGAAAAACTTGGTGTATTACCCGATGAAGCAGAGAGGGCGCGCAAGAAAATTGAGGATGCGCAACGCTCCGCCCTCCTTCAGGATAAGGTGGCTTTCCTTGCCGGTGATATGGCTAAAGTTGCCCCCAAAAAAGCAGAGTCGCCAGTTACTACTGGCGCACCACCTGCGGCCTCGCCACTGTCAGGAAATACCGGTACGCAAAGACGTCTGCAAAGCATCGCAGACAATACAAAAGCAACCGCTGACAACACCAAGAAAGTCGGGCCGGGTGACATTATTTTCAAAAACCTGCCGCGTGCTCTGGCTTTGCGTGGCGCATATCAGGAAGCGCGCGTTACGCCGCAATCAGTACCGCGAGTGGCAACGCCCGCAGCTGGCGGCATTATTTCAGCGACAGCAGCCACACAGGCCCCGGTATCAGCTCCCGTTACCGCTCCGACCGGCAGCGCCCCAATTTTTAACATTACCTTTAACGATGTTGGTAAGCGCACGGATCAGGAGCTGGAAAGAATGATGCGCAATGTTGTGCGTGATGCAATGGCCAGCACCGGCAGAATTAACCGTGGTTCTTTCCGCGACAGAGATTAGGTGACGATTATGATGATGGTTTTTGGAATGTTCGTTTTTATGCTGCGCACCACCCCTTACCAGCAACTCCAGCACTCGCAGGAGTGGAGGCACGTAAAAAACGAGCGGGTTAACCAGTCAGCTGGCTGGCAGTACATTGGGGCTGGTGATGACAATATAACGCTGTCAGGCGTCCTTTACCCGGAAATCACCGGTGGAAATCTCTCGCTGTCAGCCCTTGAAACTATCGGCTACGCAGGGCGCCCATGGCCCCTTATTGAGGGTACGGGGCGTATTTATGGTATGTACGTTTTAACACGTCTGGAGCGGGGCAAGTCCGAGTTCGACCGATTTGGGAATCCAAAAAAAATCGAATTTACCCTCAGCCTGAGCCGTGTCGATGCGGATTACAGGGAGAAGCTGCAAAGCTCGACCGTCAGCGATGCCCTGGCCGGGTTAAAGACGAGTGCAAATAATGCGATAAACCAGGTGAAAGACTCGCTCAACGGTCTGTTTTAGTGATGCCTTAAGCCCCTTCATGTTCCCTTCTTGCTGAAGGGAACTTTTTATAAAGCGTCGACATTCCAACATCAAAAATAATAGCCACCCGCTGTCGTTTCTCCCCTGCGGCTATCAGTCTTCCCGCCTGTTCCCATTGCTGCTTTGTCAGTTTTGGTCGCCTCCCGCCTATCCTTCCTTCTGCGCGAGCTGCAACCAAACCGGCGCGGGTGCGCTCAACGATTAACTCCCTCTCCATTTCTGCCAGCGCCCCCATGACGTGAAAGAAAAAGCGCCCCATAGGTGTTGAGGTATCAATGCTGTCTGTCAGGCTGCGGAAGTTAACACCGCGATTGCGTAGCTCTTCGATCATTGTCACCAGGTGGCGCATGCTCCGCCCGAGACGATCAAGCTTCCAGACAACCAGCGTATCCCCCTCCGATAAGGTCCGTAATAAACGCTTAAGGCCCGGCCTTTCCGCTTTTGTTCCGCTTATTTTGTCTTCAAATATTTGTACACATCCTGCGCTTTCCAGTGCATTTCTTTGCAGCGAGGTGTTCTGGTCATTTGTTGACACCCTTACATAGCCGATCAGCATAAAAATCCCCTTTATTTAGATGCCATAGTCCCTCGCATTGTATCGAGCATCGTCATTTCTGGCTGTACTGCAGGTTAGGTACCGCACCGTCAGAAGTAACCATGTCTTCCGGCAAACGTTGGTTT
>NZ_JMPS01000018.1 GCF_000735455.1 Yokenella regensburgei ATCC 49455
AAACCAAGGTTTTGGAGAAACTTCGCCACGTCAGGAATATCCCCGCCGTTTTGGCTTTTCTGCATCGCCCCGGTAATTCGAGCATCATCCCCCGAGGCTACCGTTCCGGCAGTTGTTCCAACATTTCGCGTCGAGCTGTCACCCAGCTCTAAATTCTGCCGTGCTAATGCGGTATTGGGTAAGTCCGACAGGTTGCGATCTTTTGCCAGCCGTGCGCTCCCGTTATCCATCGCAATTTTAACGGCCTTCGATGTTGCCGCCTGCGATTCGCTGTCACTGGTCACACTGCTGCTGAGCTGCACAAACCCTTTCTCTGTCGTTGACGCATCCGGGTGATTACGTGACTGCTCATGCGCGCGCAACTGGCTGTCAACATACTGGCGTGTTGCCAGTACAACAGCTGGATCAATCTTCAACGTAACGGCTTCGGTGCTGCTGACAATCAGGATCACACGAATAACCTGAACGCGCCCGCTCCCCTCCTGCAACTGAGGCTTATAGGTTTCAGCGCAATTGGCAATCGCCACCATATCGCCATCTTTATCGAAAAGGCCGATCTCACGAATCCACCACCCGCCGACGTCTTCCGGTATGACCTGTTCCGCAATGATCTGGCTAGCGTTCGCCGGGTCCACCGTCAGCATATTCAGAGGGGCTCGGCGTAACTCATGTACGAGGGCAGTCTGTGCCGGATTCGGTGTAGGCAGTACACCATTGCCATCACCAACGGCCAACTGGGTAATCTCAACTTTCGTACCCAACGCCGTGGCTTTTGCCAGTTTTGCCGCCCCGATATTGGTCAACAGGGCAAGATATTTAGTCGCCACTTGCGATCTCCACGGTATCAATTAAATGGATTGCTGCGCCGGTGTAGTCATTGCCACCCACAGCGATGGTTTCAGGAAAATAGGGATATACCGTCAGCGTATCTCCCACGTAACACCCCGCCCCTATCTCGATATAACCCTGAGACTGAAGCGAAAGTGAAAGGCCGGTGAGGTGACGGCTTCTGGGTTTTGCATCGTCGATCAGGCGCTCAAGCTCCCGATAAGTTTCCTCGGTGATCCCCTCATCCTGAATGCCGATTTCAAGCCGGAAAGTGCCTGGCTCCTCGCCGTTCTGCCACCACTCAATCACCCTCAGCAAATAGCCGAAAGGTTCAACAACGCGCCTCAGCGCTGAAATCGTGCCTTTGTGACGATGGACAAGCCAGGAGGCTTTGATTACCTGCCTCTTGGTCTGTTCAGACCAGCGCTTATCCCAGCGATCAACAGACAACGCCCAGGCAAGATAGGGTAAAAACTCCACGGGGCATTCATCCGGATTCCAGAGCTTTCGAAGGTCGACAGGAATACCGCTGATCCGCGCCGTCGGTTTCTCCGCATTCCGCATGAAGGTGCTGGCTGAAGGCGGCAGGAGGCTGTTACTCATCCGTTCCCCCTACGTTGATGGTGTGCGAAATACACCGTGCCGCCTGGGTATCATCGATCACGATATCTTCCGGAGGGTTCAGCAAGACTACACGCTGCACCCCCTGCACATGCAGAGCGGCCATAATGGCCGAACGCGCAACATCGCGACCGATTTTTCCCTGCTCTGCCAGCCATGCCCGCAGTGCATCATCTGCCGCACTCAGGATCGGCTCAGATTCCGGCCCCGGATAGAGATAAAGCAGAGCGTCAATTTCATAATTCACAATCTCCGCTGACTGGACGGTTAGCCGGTCGGCGACAGGCCGCTTATCATCCGCTGAGAGCGTATCGTTTACCGTTGCGATCAGCTCGTCGCTCGCCGTGCCATCCCCTTCGGTAGACAGAATGGACACGACGACAACAGCGGGTGAGGGGCTGGTTGCCCTGGCATCTGCAACTTTTCCGCTGGCACTCTTCGCAAAATATTCGTATGCACCGGTAGGGCCAGCAACGCTCAACCCTTCAAAAGCGGATTGCGCGCGCAGACGCAGTGCGGTATCGCTTTCCATCTCTGCATCGGTGGTTTCGGTAGCCGGAATACGAACCAGGCGTTCGGTGTTCAGGTTACCCGCAAGGTTATCAAGATCGGTGGAGACGGAATGGCTCAACATGCAGGCCGCAGCCCCCTCATTGATTCGCTGGCGCAGCATTAATTCCCGGTAGGCAATCACCTGCGCCAGTATGGTCAGGGGTTCAGACTCAAGTTTTAACGCAGCGGCAACAGAAGCCTGTTGTTCATCAGGGAAAGCCGCGATCATGACGGCTTTGACATCCGCCAGAATCACTTCAAAATCCAGCGCCTCAATAATCTGCGGCGGCGGTAGCTGCGCCAAATCAACTGTTGCCATTGCTGCTTTTCCTGAGTGTTAAGGTTGTCGTCTGCTGTTCCATAGATTCCGTCAGCGTCCCTGACAATCCCGCCTCCACTGCTCCGGACTGCGAATAACGCACATCCACGATGCTCAGCATGATCCGCGGTTCCCATGTCGCCAGCGCAATAACCACCGCGCTCATCAGCTGCATGCGTGTAACGTCGTTTTGCGGACCATCAATCAGATCAGGAACGAGAGAGCCGTAGCCACGGCGCATGACCCGCGAGCCGATCGGGGTGTTAAGAATGTCACTGGCTGACTGCCACACGTGGGCGGCGTCCGTAAGCGTTCCCGTGCCATCAGGATTCATCCCGGTATAACGCACCGTCATCGCGTGCCCTCCGTCCAGCTTCCGCCACGCTGCACGGCACCATGACCATGATCATCAACCTGGACACCGTTTGAGATGAACGCACCGCCAGTGTGCGTAAAGTCCCCCTGCATTTTGCCGCCTTCCGTAACGGTGAAATTTTTGGTTTTCAGCATCTCGGTACACTCGACCAGTGGCGTTTCCAGTAAGACCTTAACCGACGCCTCAATCGTTGCTGATTTAATACCGCTGACCTGCAAAGCCCCTGCTTCTGCGTCATAGCGAAACTTCGCGCCATCCGGTGCGGTCACGATCATTTCTTTTGCCGATATGCCTGGCGCCGGATTGTCGTTGCTGTAAAGACTTCCCCCGATGATCGCAGCGGTAGTGTTACCCCCAAGGCACAGGAACCATACCTGCTCGCCAACAGACGGCGGCACCCAGAAGCTGAAAGCGCCTGCACGCTGTGCATTCCAGCGCAGCCAGGTGGAATCCAGCTCTCCGCTTTTTACCCTTACCCGCCACTTTTCCTCGTCAATCTCCGTCACCGTACCGGTGCGAACGATGTTTTCCAGCAGGCGAATGACTTCAGCCAGATCCATCAGCTCACCCCCAGAGAATCTATGACCTGCCGGGCAATAGCCATGCGGTCCGCCTTGCTCAGGCCGAGCAACTCACGGCGCGGATAGCTTGCCATCGCGCCACTGTCGTTTACCCGGTCCCGAAGTCCGTACTGGTGAACGCGGGCAATACGGGCAACTGCACCAGAAAAACCAACTACAGCCCCCTCAGAAGTGGCGCTTGCTTTCAGAAAACGAGCTGTGCGCAGTCGACGAAACATAGGATCGCTTTTCGTGGTATCGCGGCGCGTCTCGCTGGCGTTGAGTTCAAGGTAACGCTCAATATCCGCACGATAGAACGAACGCACGGCACCTTTCCCTTCATCAAATCCGGTCAGCATACGCCCGCGACTTCCACGGGTTGCCCGCCAGTTGCGCAGATGGCGCTCTTCCCCTTCCCAGATAAAGCCGATCTCAGCGCGTGACTTCAGTACGCGACGGCGGCGCTTCGGGTATTTCGTACCATCCGGAGCAGTCTGCTTACCGATGCGCTGGCTCTGACTTCGACGTAGGGCAGTCGCTATTCCGCGCGCTGTACGCAACCGGCGTGCTGGCGCCATTGCGGACAGGATGTCTGCAAAAACCTGATCGAGTTGATGAAACAGCGCGGCATCATCGGTCATGCCAGCTCTCCTCCGCCAAATACCACTTCCCACTCTCCGCCATTGATGCGCGGGCGGTCTTCGCTCAGGTGCTTCGCGACGGGCTTCCCGTCAAAGGTTTCCACCATGACGCGCTCCCAGACCGGCACCTTGAACAGAAGATCGGCCAGGTCGTCGCTGATAATGTCAGCGTCAAACTCCACCTTGCGGTTATTGTCAGGATTCAGCAGTAAATCAGGCTGATATTGCCAGGCCCAGGCCATGATCGGCAGCATCAGATCATCAACCGCCCCGGGGAATTCCACGGCGAGAATATTGATGGTGTAGAGGTACATGAAAGACGGTTCGCCGGTCGCTTCAATCCCGATATTGCCTTTTTCCACCCAGACGGTAATTTGCTCCGGGTTGGCCTTACACCAGGTGTTACCGGCTATCAGGGCTTCACGCATCAACTCTGCTTTTTTCACTTTATCCCCCTGGCGATTCGCCGCAGTTCCAGCTCTCTGATACCCGCCTTATCGGCGTTGCATGTGTCCAGCGCATCCAGCAGCGCATCGGACCACGGAGCGAGGCTCCCGTATGTCATTGGTTTTGGCGGTGCTGGCGTTTCAGTTTTTGCCGTCAGGCTTTCCGGTAAAGGTTCCTGAATAATCACCGGCGCTGACTTCGGCGGCTCGCTGGTACAGGCTGTCAGCCACACGGTCAGGCACAGGCACAGCGGCACATTTATCACCGGCCAGCTCAGTTTTGATATTTTCACGGCGCTTTTCCCCTGTATCGCTACGCTTCTGAGCCAGTGTTTTCAGACCAGCGGCCACTTCGTTCACGTCGTTACGTAACGCCCTGATCTCGGCCAGCACATCACCGGTTTGCTTAAGCTTCTGGCTGGCTTCTCCAAGTGCCGTCTCTGCGGCCTCTCGCTTACTGCTCTCCAGCGTCAGCCTGACGCCTGCGATGACCAGCAGAAGGGAAATAAAAACGGTAAATACACCCAGCGCTTTCATTTCGCCCCCTTCAGCTCAGGCTCTGAGAGGCACCAGTCCCGAAACTCTTCCCGGCGCTTTACCAGCCCCGGCAGACGATTTCCGCCGGAGTTGACAAAGTCTGTGAGTCGCTCGCAAACGCCCTGCCAGTTGCCATCCTGCGCATTGCGCCAGATTGTTGTTCTGACCTTCTGGCCCTTTTTGTTGGTGTACCAGCCAAGACCACCACAACCGACGTTAAATGCGCCGTCAGTCAGCGCTTCGAAAACCCGTTGTGGTGCAGCTGTGCCATTAAACTCGCGGTTTACGCATTTCTCAGCACGAAACAGGTCATTCACCCATCGCTCGGCGATCTCGCGCTCGGCGTATTCGCGGTTCTGCACGTTGCTGGTCGACCCCATGCCAACGGTCAGCACACCTGCCGGGCAGTAATACGGCGTCTTTCGGCAATCCTCGTATTTCGCCATCTTCAGCTGCGCTTCAGGACTTGTGCGCAGCGTCTGCGGCCAGAGTGCCGCTGCGAGAGAAACAATCGCCGCAACAGAACAGGCAATAATTCCTCTTTTCATCGCGGTGACTCCCTGATAGTCCGGATTAACTCCTTCACGTCCTGCCGGTTCTCGGTATCGTCCCGAATCGCATCGATCAATTCATTCAGCAGAACATTATTGGTTTCATGGATGCGGGACATCCGGCGGCGATGAAGCTCACCCAGCACGGCAACCACGATCCCGGTGAGCGCAGCAATGAAAGCCAGCCAGTCCTTCTGCGTCATCATGCCGACGCCCGTCAGCAGCATCGACCAGAGGTACACCGTCCAGTTCCAGAGGCGGTTTATCAGCTCCATAATTGAACAGTCTCCTTTGTCGCAGAGGTGTCGACGTCAGGCAGTTCAACTTCCTGCCCTGCATCAAGGAAGATCTGACCGGCCAGCGCATGATTCGCAGCCAGTACGATCTCGGTCACGCCCTGGGTGATGCCGTAGTGACGCTGACACAACAAATCCACTGTATCGCCCTGCAATGCCTTCACTTTCATCAGAACGCCTCCGCAGAGTTACGGACCACGCCCTGAATATCCGAGATAGCCCAGCGCGCATCACGCCAGTGATCATTCGCCTGGGTTGCGAGCGCGGCGGCGCGCTTTTCGCCCGCGTCGCCCGTGGTGTCAACATCGCGGAAAGTCTCGATCAGCAGGGCCCGCGAGATGCTGTAAACTGCGCGGCGCCAGCGATATACCTTTACGCTCTCGTCGTTAATCACCATGGCCGGTACAGCGGCTAAACTGGCATATCCGGCCCCGATCTGTTCAGCCTGCCATTGCTTCAGCTGGTCAGCTGTGTGGGCTACGGCTTCGATGACCACCTGCTTTAAACGCGAAGTGGTAACCGCACCGGTGATCCGCATCTCCTTACGGACGTTGCTCAGCACTATCTCGGGCCAGAACTCCCCGGCGGTGACTTTCTCTCCGCCGTCATCCACGTCCGGCACATCCTCCGCAGAGGGGGTAACTGTGCGAGGGGCCACAAGGCTCATCGTGTAGTCTCCAGAAAAGGTTGGCGGTGAGCGGACGGAGAAAAGCTAACGCGATGCGTTGCAGATCTCCGCCCGCGCCGCCAGCGCACGGGGCGCAAGTCGGTTATTTTTTATCGGCGGTGGGCTTTTTCGTCGTTGTTTTGCGGGCCGCCGTTTTACGTGTTGTGCTGCCAGGGTTGTTTTTGGCGGCTGGCTTTTTGGCAGCTGGCACCGTCACTTCCGGCGTTGCTGCAGCCTGATTATTGCCCTCTTCGCCCCCGCTCTGGTCTGCACCCTCACTGCCTGATGCATTCTCCGCAGAGGCTTTTTTTACCTGCCTGGCAAGCTTATCGATCAGCTTTTTCACCCCGGCGCCGGAGTCGAGATTCAGCGCGCGGCGCAACAGCTCCAGCGCAGTCGCCTGTTCATCCGCAGTGCCGTTGCACAATGCAAAAGCGCGGGCTTTATACAGCTTGGCCCGGACGACGTCTGGCATATCGCTGTTTTCAGTGATCTCCTGGACCTCATCGAGCACCGCCTGATATGGCTTAACATCAGTGCTGTCATCCGCCTTGACCTGCACCAGAATGGGATCGCAAATCTCATCGACCAGCGCTGTCGCTGCCGTGCGGTTAAACCGGTCTGGCATTGCCAGATTGTGCGCGATGACATACCGCCCGATGCGCACGGCCAGCGGATAATCCCGAATATCAATCGCCCAAATCATCAGGCGTGTGATCACTTCATCCTGTCGCCCGCTGTCTCCCTCCAGCGTTCCTTCAATCCACCCCTCATAATTGGGTAGCAGCTGGCGTTTAAGCGCGGCTTTTGCCTGTTCGCCCTGAATTTTCTTCAGCGCACTCATATCCATACGCATGCGGTGCAGAATTTGCTCGTGTGCAGTACGCGCCGTTTCTGACAGATGATCTGCCTTGCCATGGCGCTCAGCCATGACGCGTTGAAAATGTCGTTGTGCCGGTGTCAGCATTGTTTCTTCCCCGATGAACGGCGGGCCTAAGCCCGTCAGTGTGCGGTTATGCGCCGCCTTCCGGCGCCTCGGCAAAGGCAATGCCGTCAATGAATGCGACGTTGCCGTAGTCCTCGATCACAAAGTCATCATTCGATGACTGATAGGTCGCAATACGGTTGTATTCCGGCTCTTCCTTGATCGTCCTGCGCATTCCACCGCGCTGGTAGTACACGGACAGGTTTTTAAATGGCGTGATCAGTACGCCATTGACCGGGAAGTACGGCGCGATAAAGGTCGGCATATTGCCGACACGTTCTTGCGCGACAATCAGCTGACCGGCCAGCATTTCGGTGTTCGGGTTGGTCTGGCTCATGGCGTTAATCGCCGGGAAGTTGCCGGTGGTCAACAGGTCGCCCGCCAGGATCACCACGTTGTCAGGATTACGTTTGTGCCACTCATCCATCAGGCTGTTTTTGGCGTCATACACCGCCGCGCCCAGGTTGCCGTAAGTCCCTTTCGCAATAACCTTGTTATCTTCATCACGGGAGGTGATCGTGACGCCGGAAATCACGCGGTGTGAGGCTTCGGTACGGATTTTCTCCAGCCAGCCAATACCACAATCCTGTAACAGCGGGTTAGCCGCGCGGTCTGATGGATCGCTGTATTTGGTGCCGTTGAAACCGATCATGATGCGGTCAAGTGACATCTGGCGAGCCATCGCCTTGCTGATCAGGGGCTGGAATTCCGGCATATGCGCCCAGGTATCAAGCTGTTCATAGCTGATCCCGTAGTCGTAGTTGACCTTGCGGCACATATAATCAAACGGCTCCATTGAATGGTTAGCCCCTGGATTACGACGGTTGGTGGTGCTGTTGTTAACGCCAGCCATCGGGCCTTTGCTGCCAATCAGCACTTTCTGACCAATCTGCTGATTAACACCAAACACGTTAATTTTGCTCAGGAAAGAATCACTCTCCTTTGCGGCCTGCTCCATGCGCTGCTGACGCGCAGGGTCTACCGCAAATTTCGCAGCGACTGCCGCAGTCGATACGCCGTTTAAGCGCGCCTGTTGTGCAACGTACTGATCAAACAGCTGGCGGGTATTGTTTTCCATGTTCTCTGCTCTCGTAGTGGATATCAGTAATCAGCCAGCTGCGCGTTGGCGCCGCCGTTCGCAGGTGGTCGCTGACTGAAGGAAGCTTCAGTGCTCACCAGCTTCTGGCGCAGCTCCGCAAGCTCAGTGGTCAGCTTCTGGATAGCGGCCTTATCCTCCTGGCGCTCCTGCTCTGCGACACTGAAGCGATCAATTTGCTCGGATTGAGATTGCGCCACGGCCTCAACGACCTGATGCATCTGACTGAAGCGCTGATCGTCCGTTTTCTGACTTTTGCCAATAATGCTCATCACGCGATTAAACCACTTAGCACCTTCATCGCTGCGCTGGGCGGTCAGCTCGATCACCTCTGCTTCAAGCGCTTCGGTGAACATCGGCGCCTCACCCTGCTGGTTATTGAAGGCCATCACCGATGCACGCTGCTGTGAGGCAAATTTAAGACGCTCAGTACCCAGGCTCGCCGGGGTATCGGTCATTGCCAGCCCGACAACATAGGCTTTGCCGTTGAGGGCAAACTGCGGATGCAGCTCAATACTGGAATAGACTTTTTGCCCTTTGTCGGTCATCTGCACCATGCGCTCGGATGGTTCGATTTCGGCATAAAGCGCGGTACGCCCCGCCAGTGCACCTTCGGTGATGTCTTCGGTGCTGAGGGCTACCACATCCCCCATCGCGCCAAAATCGCTATTCGGGAACATAGAGAGGTAGTGCTCAATGTTGACCCGCGCGCCATACACCTCAGGGTTGTAATTTGCTGCCGCATCGCGAAGGTGCTGCGGTTGAATTTCGCGCCCGTCAACGGTATTTCCGGAGACGGCCACGCGAAACTTCTTACGTGGTTTTGCTGTGCCTGCCATGTTCGTTTACTCGCTTGTTTTCTGAGTTCCCGGAGATGATGGCAGGGGGACGCATCCCCTCTCAACGCGTTGTTGTTGTGAGCGGAGCACTACAACCTAAAGCGAGCGCAAGGGTACGCGCGCGCGGGTTAATCTCCCCGGCAGGAAGCGAGGAGGATTAATGGCGATTGAAGAAGCATTCATCATGCAGCGTGCACGACAGCTTTACTGGCAGGGCTACCCGCCAGCAGAGATCGCACGCCTGATGGGGATCAACCAGAACACGGTTTACTCATGGAAAAAGCGAGATGAATGGGACGCCACACCGCCGATCCAGCGCGTGACAACATCCATTGATGCCAGGCTAATTCAGCTCACTGGCAAAGACAAAAAGACCGGCGGTGATTTCAAAGAGATTGACCTGCTCACCCGTCAGCTGAAAAAGCTGGATAACGGCACAGCAGCCACCCAGCCGAAGAAAAAGATCCGCAAAAAGCAAAACTATTTCTCAGAGTCGCAGATTGCCGCGCTGCGGGAGAACATTCTCGGCTCTCTGCACTGGCACCAGAAAGGGTGGTATGACAATCACCACTGGCGCAACCGCATGATCCTGAAAAGCCGTCAGGTTGGCGCGACGTGGTATTTCGCACGTGAAGCTCTGGTGCGCGCCCTGTCTGAGGATGTGAAATATAAGCATCAGCGCAACCAAATCTTTTTATCGGCAAGCCGCCGCCAGGCGTACCAGTTTCGAAGTTTCATTCGCTCGGCCGCTGAAGAAGTAGATGTAGAGCTTAAGGGCGGCGACATGATCCAGCTGTTCAACGGCGCCGAGCTGCATTTTCTTGGCACGTCAGCGGCTACCGCTCAGTCATACACGGGCAACCTGTATTTCGACGAATTCTTTTGGGTAGGCCAGTTTGCCAACCTGAAAAAAGTCGCGGGCGCCATGGCAACGCTAAAAGGCCTAACGCGTACCTATTTCTCCACCCCTTCAGCCGAAAGCCATGAGGCTTATCCATTCTGGACAGGTGAAGCATTTAACAAAGGTCGCAGCCATGGCAAGCGCATTGAGTTTGATACATCCTGGAAAACGCTTAACAGCGGCCTGATGTGCCCGGACAAGATCTGGAGGCAGATTGTCACGTTGCAGGATGCTATCGACCATGGATGGGATCTGACTGATATCGACGAAATCCGGGAAGAGAACAGCCCGGAGGAATACGACAACCTGTACGGATGCCAGTTCATCAAAAGCGGTGAAAGCGCCTTTGACTATAACAGGCTACTGGCATGCGGCGCTGATGGTTATGACGACTGGCCCGACTGGCGGCCATATGCGGCCCGCCCCATGGCTGATCGTCCCGTCTGGATTGGCTATGACCCGAACGGCGCCAGCGGCAAGGGGGACAGTGGAGCCATATCCGTTAACGCTGTGCCGATGGTGCCCGGCGGCAAGTTCCGCACGATTGAGACACTACGCATACGAGGGATGGAGTTCGAAGAGCAGGCCAATCTCATTATCGGCATGCTCACCCGGTACAACGTGCAGCACATTGGGATCGATGGCACCGGTATTGGTGAAGCGGTTTATCAGCTGGTTAAAAAGCATTTCCCGGCAGCGGTTTGTTACCAGTTCTCACCGTCCAGCAAGCGAATGCTCGTGCTGAAGATGCAACAGCTGATTCGTGGCGGGCGCTGGGAGTTTGATCGTGGTGAGCTTGACCTGGTTGGTGCATTCAACTCTGTCCGCAAGATCGTTACCCCTGGAGGCGTTGTCACTTACGACACGGACCGCTCTCGCGGCGTCAGTCATGGCGATCTCGCATGGGCGACGATGCTTGCCACCATTAACGAACCGCTGGGACAAGAAGGCGGCAGCAGTATGACAGTTACGGAGTATTAACCTTGAGCAAACAAAGACCCACACGCGGCAGGAAGTATGCCAGGGAGCAGGCAGATCTCGCCGCCTCACTGAAAGCGTCACCGGAGCTGAACTCATTCACCTTCGACGGCCCATGGCCGGTGAGTGGTGCCAGCGACCTGCTTGATAACATGTATTGCGCAGACAACGGGCGATACTACGAAACCCCTATTGACTGGTATGGCCTCGCCCGTCAGTTTGGCTATGCGAGCTGGCACCAGTCGGCGCTTTATTTCAAGCGCAATGTCCTTGCCGGATGCTTTATCCCGCACAAACTTCTTTCCCGCCAGGTGTTCTCCGCCTTCGCACTGGACTGGTTTGTCTTCGGGAATGGCTATCTTGAGATGCGAAAAAACCGGCTTGGTGGTTCCTTTGGCTTTCGTCACTCGCTGGCGAAATACACACGCCGTGGTTCTGACCTGGACACTTACTGGTTTATTCAGGCCGGGCTACAGGATCACATGTTTTCAACGGGTTCGGTATGTCACGTTCTCAGCCCGGATATTCACCAGGAAATATACGGCATGCCTGAGTATTTCGCTGGCCTGCTGTCTGCAAACCTGGCCCATTCTGCTGACAAGTTCAGAAAGCTCTACTACGACAACGGCTCGCACGCTGGCTGCATCGTCTACGTTAACAGCGCGATGGCCGACCAGGAGAGCCTTGATAAGCTCAAAAAGACGCTGACGGATACCCGCCGCGGCGGGGCGTTTAAGAACATCCTTCTGCACGCACCTAACGGCGGCAAAGACTCCGTGCAAATACTGCCATTCAGCCAAATATCGGCTAAGGATGAGTTTGTGGGGGTGAAGTCTTCCACCCGCGATGACATGCTGGCAGCGCACCGGGTGCCGCCGCAACTGATGGGAGCCATTCCGGAAGGGAACGGTTCATTCGGTGATATTGAGAAAGCGGCTCGCGTGTTCGCCGTCAACGAGCTGACACCCTGCATGGAGGCCATGAAGCATGTTAACGACTGGCTGGGTGAGGAGGTGATTCGCTTCAACCCTTACGCATTGCTTGAACCCACGAAGTGATCTCCTGGCCGCATCGTCATTTCTGGCGGTGCGGTACCACCCGCAGCACCATCATTTCCGGCCATATCGGACACTCGCGAAACACAAATAAACCACACCCCCTACCAGACGCAGCCAGCGGGCTTCTGGCGCGACTTCTCTCGCGCTGCCGCTTCGCTCAACCATCAACATGAGCGCCCGACAGGCGGCGAATGGCGGAGGATATGACCCCCTGCCTGCCCCCCCCCTTTGCGCGCGCTTGCTCCCCCGCCTCGCCTGCGCGCTAAACCGACCTCTTTTTGTGCACTTTGTGCAGGCCGCCCAGGCCCCGCCAGCGCTGGGGCGGCATGGGAAAAACGTTGTTTCAAAAATTGTGCAAATTTGTGCATCTTTTTGCATCCGCGCGGCCCCCATTTTTACCCCTGATCAACCTCGCCGAGCGCCACCATGATCGCCAGGCGCTCAGCAGGCGGTAACGCTGCAAATTTTTCCTTCCAGCGCTGCGCTTTTCGTTTGATTCGATAGCGATCATTGTAATTTTTACCTGCAAAAGTATGCGAATAAGCGCGCCCCTCCTGGTAGTTCATCCAGATTTTCTCCGTCCTCACCCCGCCGCGCGTCATCGCCTGAAACTCTTTGCTGCGCCAGCCCACTAACATTTCGTCATAAAGCTGCGACGGATAGCCAGAAAGGATAACGCTGACGTTCTCCGGCAGACTCATCAGGCAGGCTAACAGACGCTCATGATCGGCAACGGTATATTCATGACGGTACCGGGCGCGACTGGTGCGCGTTTCTGGCAGATAGGGAGGATCGGAATAGACCAGCACGCGGCCATGTCGAGTAAAGTCTTCTCTTTCCAGAAACCCTACAGCATCACCGTGATACAGGTGCAACAGAGGCGGAGTTTCCCCCATCTCTGACCAGCGATTTCGGGTTAACTTAAAAGCACTTTCATCAACATCAATTCCAATCGTCCTGGCTGCGAGTGGCTTGTAAAACATTACCGCACCACTGCCCAGGTGCGTTTCAATGTAGGTATCATGCGGAGGCATTTCAGCAATAATCTTTTGATAAACCCCACTCGCCGCCTTACTTCCCAGATAGCTCATAGCTTCCTCACTTTCAAAAAAACAAACCTGCAGCACCGCCAAAAATGACGGCGCTCGATAGAATGGCCAGCACAGTCAAAAGCGACCATGCTTCACTGGAGGAGCAGAGAGCCTTACCCGCAGCCCTTCGATAATTTCGGGCGCATACTCCCATTTTCCATCTGGCGCAATCATGGCGCCCGCGGAGATGCCGGAAGCCGGATCGCGGAAAATTGCCAATCCAAGTGGATGAAGGATTTCAGCGTTAATGCGGACAATAAGACCGAGCGCTGATAGCTCATTCCAGTCCAGCCAGTCGAAGCCGAAGATTTTTTCACGCCCCGCCGGGATGACTGGCAGCTCAAGCGCTGGCCTCTTCCCTTTAATGCCTTGAAAATAAGTCATTCCTACCTGCCTAGACTTGTAAACGATGGCTTTCGCTCTGCCCTTGCTCTTGTTTTTCCTTCTCTGTGCCCTGTTTGCTGTCTTCGTTTTTCTGGTGTCTGAGTGCTTCATTTTTACCTCTCATTTTTCCGTTTAACTGCCTTCTTCCAGCGCGTGACCAGGTCACACACCGCCACATATTCAGAAGTTGATTTATCTTTCTCACCTGCGCGCCACGCCCTTACTTCACGTAACCGGCCACCGTCAGCCGCCAGCATCCCTCCGCCGTGGCGAATGCTGGCACCGGCGGCTATTGACCGAACAACGTCATCACTGACGAATATCCGACAGCTACGCAGCTGCGCGCCGATATTGCTGATCAGCTCTTCGGGGATGCTGTTTATCTGTGATGCTTCTTTTTGTTGCGCTTGTTGCAGTGCGGCCCCGGCTTTTTTCTTCTGGTATTCCTCAACAGCTGCGGCGTAGTTATTCGCGCGCCGCTCGGCTTCAGCCCGCAGCTGTTCGCGCCAACGCTGTTCCGCCTCTTCCGGTGTCAGGCTCATATCTTTCGCAGCGACCACTTTTGGCCCCCACGCCAACGCAGTTTCATCATCAACAGACGTGCGCAGGCCGCGCGCGGTTCGCTCGAAGGCATGATCTGAGCTTTCACGGCCAAAGTTTTTCAGTCTGCTGGTGATTTCCTGCCGCTGCTGGCGTGAATATCGGCGCAAATCTTCGATATTCAGCGGAAGTTCTGTCATCTGACTGTCCGGGTGATCAATACCGGCATGCATCGTCGGTTTTGACGGTGTGGTACCAGCTGGCACCGCCACTTTTAACGGTGGTTTTTCGTCCGTTCCGGAGCGCCCCGTACAGTTATTGACAGAACTCCGAGGGGCCGCTGCGCGGCCTTCTAAGGTCAAAATCTCGACCGGCGACGGCTTACGCTTCGGCACAATCTTGTAATCGGTGGTGCGGGTGAAAATGACTGATTCGCTGCCCGCATAAGGGCAATAAACGCCAGTAATTTTGGCGACCGTGTCACCATAATCGTTGCCGTTTTCGGTGAATTCATAGTTAAGGCGAACGCGCAGACAATCGCGCGCGACAAATGGCCCGCCCTGAGCATTGGTATATCCCGGCCAGTCTGGTGCATCGGCTGCGGCGCGTGCCGCTTCCAGCTCCGGATGCAATACCAGCTCACGGTTACCTAACCGGCGCAGCTCCCGCCAGGTTGTCACCGGCGCGCCGCCAATCTGCTGAAACTGGCGGATATTCCAGCGTGAAGCCCAGGCGCGCACGCGCTTTGCCATTTCCCTGACGGGCTGGCCTGACTCAAGATCAAGCTCCCCATCCATTCCGTAGCCGTCGATATTTTTGGAGATGTATTTGGCGATGTAGCCCGTCGCCGATCCAAATTGCTCGTCGATTGGCTTAACGGTAAAGCGGTGCTCCTGTGCCCCTGGCTCCTGCCCGTTTTCTCTCATGGCATGCTTGCGGAAAATGGCTGTTGCATATTCCACTTCTTCAGGTCGGAGGAAGAGCAACAGGTGCCAGTGAGGGGTTCCATCGTGGTGAGGCTCGGCAACACGAAAACCAAACGTGCGAATACCTTCTCGACTCCATTTGGCTCTGACGCGCGCCCAGACTTTGCAAAGGTATTTTTGCGTCTGACGCGGGCTGGCGTGCTGGTACTTATCGTTTCGCCTGCCTGATTCAACATGCGTTGAGTGGTAACGCGACGGCGCTGTCAGCGTGTAGAACATGCCAACCAGCCCCATTTCATTCGCCATATCCTCAAACCCGCGCATGCGCACCATCAGCTCATGCCGCGCGATCTTCGGGTTGGATACGCTTCCCATCACCTTATCCAGTAATGAGCTGCGCTCGCCGGTGTCCTGGTCTTCCAGCTCCATCGCCTGAAGGAATTCGAAGTTCGCTTTTTTTTGCGCCACCCATTCCCTGAAACAGGGATCAGAGCAATAGGGTGAAGCCACTTTGCTGACATAGCCGGTCGCGATCATAAGATGTTCGCGCCAGCAGTCATGGATGCGGCGGATTTTGTTAAGCCACCATTTTTCGGAATGAAGTCTGCCAGCGGCACGTAGCGCCTCGTCGGCGTCCAGTTCTTCATCGCAATAACGCGCCCATCCGGGGATGGCGATATTGAGCGTCGCCGCTTTGCTCGCTATAGCCCCGTACGCGTAAATCGACGAAAACTCGAGATCGGATGTTTGCTCATACTGAAAATCAAACTCGCGCATAAACTCGCTTTTCATCAGATTCGCAAGCTTATACGCCAGTCTTTTCAGGCGTTTTTTGTCCGCCCACGGCAACAGATGAAATTCATCACGCAGCGGAAGAAGTAGCGCCGGGAGCGTACTTTGTGGGAGATACTGCGCGTTAACCGCATCAACACGGCGTAAAACATGCCGCTCAAACGTACCGAACAGCCAGCGCACGATGTCTTTTGGCTTGCTGCGTTCGAGGTTTTCAAGGTGCTGCGAGAAGCGCTTACGGATAAACGCCGGGAGCGTTTGCACCCGGCGGCGGAGGTAGTTAGCTCGGCCATTGCGATCAAATGCCTCACGCGCACCGCCCTCGCGAGGGCGCAATGGTGTGCGATAGACCGTATCAACCAGATCGCCATAAGCGAGCGCCCTGCGCTCGCCTTTCGGTGTCAGATACTCAATGGCTGAACTTTCGGTTTTATGGGGGTTGATGGCCTGCCGTTTGGTATTCCATTCCCATGCTAACGCGGCGAGATCAGACATAACTCACCGTCGCCATATAAGCACTTATGAATGCCGCCGCCGCTTCGATGTTGATGGCGTTTCCGTAGGTGCGCAATCTTCCCACTCTGGCGGGAACCCCATTAACCAGAGGCTTAAGGCCGGGTTTAACTGGCCTCCACTTTCCATCTCTGCAAAACAGCCAGTCAGAAGCTCCCCAGAAGCCGTTAACCGCGCCGGGCCTGCTATCTGTGCTACCACATCCAGCGTGTCCGTTGACAGTTTCCCATTCCTCAGTCTGCCCCCCTGATAACCGCCCTTTCCATCCCTCGCCGCCGGGGTGGGCCAGCCCGCAAGACAAGCAAAGTCCTGTAAGTTCGATTGGCGCCCAGCAAGCTTCCTGGCGATCACCTTCTCGGCATCCTGATAAGCGTTCTTCGTATTGCTCGCTGTTGGTGCCGGCCAGCCAGTAAGTGCGCTCCCGGATGTGCGGCGCACCGACGCCCGCAGACGGAAACGCCGACGCCCCGAAGGCATATCCCAAACTTTCCATGTCAGTTTGTACAAGGTCGATCCAGTCTTCAGCATCTTTACTTGAAGACTGTTCGCCAAATACCACGACAGGGCGGCGCTGGCCGATAAGCCAATGTGTGGAGGGCCATAAGTGCCGCTCGTCAGCAAACCCAAGTCCTTTGCCTGCCGCGCTGAAAGGTTGGCAAGGGCATGACGCTGTCCATACTGGACGATCATCGGGCCAGCCTGCGCGACGCAATGCGAGTGACCATCCGCCAATTCCGGCGAAGAAATGGCATTGTCTGAAACCTTTGAGATCATTCGGGGTTACATCCTCAATTGAGCGTGTATCAACAACACCAGGCGCTATATGCCCGGCGTCGATTAAGTTGCGCAGATGCTGCGCTGCGTGAGGGTCGATTTCGTTGTAATAAGCCGTCATCGCGCACCACCTACACCGTCACGGTGTCGCCGGGCTTAATCTGCCGGGCGTCTTTTTCGGTATCACGGATAATGGTCGTGCTGCTGTACCTGCCCCAGCTCAACACCTCCACCTCAACGATCCAGAAATGGCGGTATGGGCGAACGTCGAGCACGCGAGTGATCACTGCATCAACTGTGTTCATCGGGTGGCGACCTCCCGAATCTCTTCGATTGAATCAAGCAGCAGTCGACGGCGGGTGCGTTCGGCAAAGTGACGTTTGCCAGTGTCTTTCCGGTAGCACTCTGTTTTACCGACTACCCACATGGATTCCGTCTGGTGCAACTTCTTGCGCTGCGGGCCGTCTTTGGTAATAACGATGCCCGTATGAGTCTTTTTAATGGTCATCAGAAAGGCTCCTGTGTTTCACAGCCCTTGGCAGGGTCGAAGCCTAAAAACATCTCGCCGTAAGTCGCATTCCCCATTACCGGCCCACAATCCGGGCAGCAACCACCGCCAGCACGATCGCAGCCATCACACACGCGAAGAACGCCAATAACCTCGCCAGCCATATCGCGGCTTTTGGCGCTCACAGAGCGGCGGACACTCAGGGAGTGAAGGTTGAAGGCGGAATAAATTTCGCGAGTTTCAGGCGTGTCGCTGTTTGAGATGATCGAGCGGGTGGCGTACTGACGGTTAACAGCCACAAGAGCCGCTACCAGAGCGCGATGATCATCCAGGGTAAAGGGTTTGCCGTAGGCGGTGAAATTGGCGGTGTCGCTCGCAGGAATATAGGGTGGGTCACAATAAATCACCGCGTCATGCGCGAGTTGCATAACGTCAGGGATAGACTGGCGGAAATCACTATGGATAAAGACCGCTTTTGTGTCGCTGGCCTTTTCGGCGAATAAGCGCATTTCCGCTTCAGGAAAGTAAGGCTCGGCATACTTACCGAATGGAACGTTGAATTCGCCCTTCTGGTTAACGCGATACAGACCGTTATAGCCATGCCGATTCAGATACAGGAAATACGCGGCATAAAGCATTGCTGCGTCCGGATCAGAGTCAGCCTGGCGGGCCAGTGAATTGAACTCAGTGCGCCGTCTGTAGTATTCCTCCGCACTGTTTCCGCCTTTGAAAGCCCAGCGGCAGGCGGCAATAGCGTCTTCTTTGCGGCCGGTTAATTGTCGGAAAAAATTAATCAGCGCGATATTACTGTCGCAGAGAACGTAGCGGCGGTAATCCGTGTTCATAAACACCGTACCACTCCCCACAAACGGCTCAATCAGACAATCCGCTTTCGGCAAATGCTTAAGCAGCTGCGGCATAACGCGGGTTTTTCCTCCCGCCCATTTAATTGGTGATCTGATCATTTGCGAAACTCCTGGTTGTAGGTTTCATGGGTCATGAGCCGCCACTGAGCGCCGCCGTTCTTGCTTAGCAAGCGCCAGCGGCGGCCAATGCGGATCACGAGATAGGCGTGCGGTTTGACGCGGGAGAAGTTGTGCTGACCACGTGAAAAACATTTCAGGGCGGCAATCGCCCTGGTGCATACAGGCAATGGCGCGCTGCAAACGACTGAAAGACGCGGATGCATGGCAGACCTCACAGGGACTCAAAGTGAGGACTGGTCAGGCGCTGCCAGACCTCGCAAACCTGCTCAGCCCGATATGCCGCATCGGTCAGCATGTAGGTTGCCGTCGAGCGGCGCGGGTGCGGTGTATATCCGGTGATACCGGCGATGTGGATTAACGTAGAGAGATGCCGAATTTCGAAAGGCGGCAGAACCTGGTCTGGGATGCCATATCGGGAGAGAGCATGAGCCAGCGTAGCCACATCAGCTGAATTGCTCGCAGACCAGCAATAGAGTTTTTCGTGTTTTGATGCGGTGGTATTAATAAACCGGCAGGCGGACTGTATGGCGTCAATCTCGCTGCAAGTTGCACTGATAACCTCAGCGCGCTGCGCGTTGTCTCCCTTCATGAGCTGCAAAACAGCTTCAGGATAAATGCCCCCTACCGTCCTGATATTTATGGCGCGATAAAACTGCGGACCAATCTGACCTGTCGAGGGCTCGAAGAAAACGCACTCAATAGCAAAGATCGGCGAATTTGGCGCTTTCCCCAGCGCGCGAATATCTAACATGAAGTTATTCATTGTTTGTTACCCTCGTTAATGGTTAATTCGCGGCTTGCGATCCACCGCTCGACTGATGAATAAATCTCTTCTGGTGTGGCGCTTTCCTTTTTCAGCTGGCTGACAAAAATACGAAGCAACCCCAAAAGGTGGGCGCGCTCGTGCTTTCGTGCGTTGGCGCTTATCTCTACAAACTCCGGATCACTTATTTCGCTATCCAGCTTTATTGACTTAACCGACATGCAACCTCCTGAAAAAGGCAAAACGAATCCCCGGCAAAATAAATGCCGTTAATTTAAGCCTGCTTAATTAGTGGTTAGGGCGAGGTTTTCTTTTAACCTGTTTAAACAATCTTTCGTGCCAGTAATATAGAAAATCAATAAAGGTCATTCGCGCACGCTCGTGATTACCTCGGATTGTTTTCTCCAACCCGTAAATGATCAGATCAATAGATGGGCTATCTGGCGCAACGATAATGCGATTCCCGTTTCTCAAAATTACGGTAAAACCCTGCTCCGCATTTTCTATCGCCTCGCGGATCAGCATTTCCCGTTCCCACGATGTTTTCTCTTCAGTAAACATATTGAGCCTCACCGATTCTTTGGTGGTGGTGAAAGATTCTCTGTCACATCCAGTGCAGTTACTCTTCTGGTTGCGCAGATAAGCTCCTCATCGCTCAGGCCAAGTATCGACTGAATGCGGATCATGGCAAGCTCAGCCTTAGCAATCCGTATGCGCCGCGCGCTCTGCATTTTTACCTGCAATTCAGGTGACAACTGGTGAGCCAAGAGCAGAGTCATTCAGGCACCCAGTTTTTTTATGAAATGTAGCAAGGCACTAAATAAACCTTTATTTATCTTTTTCGTATAAACAAAAGGTTTGCTCATTCCCTTAACAAAACGAACCTTATTAGGCTCCGGCTTAAAGAAACGCCCGTCCGGGCATTCAATCCAGCCCCGCGTATTACGGTAGTGTGTAACCTGACAACCATTTTTCAGGAGGCTTGCAAGTGATGGGATCTCTTCGTTCATATCGTGTACCTGTTAAAGTTGCCTGCGTGCTTTGCGCTCTTCTTCTTCCCGGCGCGTTTTAAATTCTGATAAGGCTTTTTCTCTTTTCTGCCTAACCTTCTTACAGTGCATTCTGATTAGAAACTGAATCAGGCTTATTACTGCGATTGAGAAAAATAAGAGCCCAACAATCATTTCAAGCTTCATATTTTTCACCACGCTTTAATCTATCAATGGTCACCATTGCCTCTGCAAACGCAAAATCAATACCGAAATAGCAGCCGTCGTGCGTAATCTGATATCGCTGGCGACTGTATGGTTTTTTGCGCGGGAGTTTCAGAATGGTAAAGCCACGGTAAAGGCTGGTTTTACTATTCAGCTGCGTCACCGCTCCGCCAAATCCACTTTTCATGTTCCCCCTCCCTGAAGCGGTTCGCATTAAAGCCCCATCCACAACAACCAGGCATCACGCTGTTCTACCGGGCGGTTGTAGTACGCCTCACGCACAGCACGATTGAACTCAGGGATGTAAACCCAGCGCTCACCGGCGCGTGCGTTCGGTTTGGTCGGGTCGCGCAGTTCAATCACTGGCAGCTTCCGGGCTTTGATCATTTCGTCCACTGCGGTCTTTGGTTTACCAATTAGCTCAGCGAACTTTTCGCTATGCACTGCATCAAGTGGATACTTGATGGTGTAGTCTTGAGCTTCCATAACACCTCCTCATAGATTGAATTTGCCGGGATTTTTAACCATGCCCCGGCACATGGTATTCTGGAGTTTCCACACAACCAGAAAGGTATAAAAAATGTCTAACAAAGAAGTCCCGATCTATATCCCTGCTGAACTTGAGTACTACATTGCAAATAATCTCGCCTGTTTGCGGTTTCACTATCGTTTGGCTCAACCAAACAAGATTCCCGCAGCCGATGAGGTTTTTACTGGCCTGACTGTTGAGCAAGCGAAGGACACCGTAGCGTTTCTTCAGCAGTACATTGCCAAGGCGGAACTGACTGAGTCACTAGCACCAAAGAGCCGCCACTAGTCTTAATTGACCCTGCATAAGATCCGTTCCTGAAATATCGACGGCGGAAACCTTTATCGTTTACTCCGCCGCCTTCAGCGCCGCTCTCCATCGTTTCCCCCTGCTCATTTCATGTTAATCTCGTAAGATCCAGCCCCTTCTAAACCGTTTGAAAACGTTCTAGCGGCTGGAAATTACGCCCAAAAAGGTTCTAACTTTTAGACCTTTTGGGAGAATATAGCTCAAGGTAGGAACCATGTCAAATGAACATAGCCGAAAAAATTAAGGCGATACGTAAAGCTGAAGGACTGACGCAAGTAAGATTCTGCGAAATCAGCGGGTTAGCTCTAAGTACTTTAAAAAACTATGAGGGTGGACACGCAGAGCCGGGGCTAGGAGTTGTTTTGAAGATCACGAATACCCCGCAACTTCAAAAATACACGCTATGGCTGATGACTGACAAAACCTCCCCGCAGGCTGGTCAGATTGCACCGGCCCTCGCGCACATTGGGCCAGAGCTGCCGGAATCAGACCAATCCGAGAAACAGACTGGTTAACAATTTATAAGCATTACATTTTCACTATTTGTTACCAAGATAGTGAAATCAGCGCCGGAGGGCTTTCTTATGTCGATTAAGAAGCTCGATGATGGTCGCTATATGGTGGACATAAGACCGCGCGGGGCAGCAGGACGCCGCATCCGCAGGACGTTTGACAGAAAGGCTGAAGCTACCGCTTTTGAGCAATACACGATAGCGAACGCCAGCCAAAAAGAATGGGCTGGTAAGCGCGCCGACCGGCGGCCCTTAAGTGAGTTGCTCGATGCCTGGTGGCGGTATCACGGGCAAAACCATGAAAACGGCAAAAAGGAATTCAATCACCTTTTGAAGACAATAAGCGGCCTCGGCGATCCCGCCGTTAACCGGTTAAGCAAAAGGGATTTAATGGATTACCGCTCAAGCCGTTTGAATGCCGGGATCAAGGCATCAACGATTAATCGCGAGATGTACCGATTATCCGGCATGTTTACGAAGTTATTACAGATTGAGGAATTTAGCGGGCAACACCCCGTTAACGGGCTTCCACCGCTGGCGGAAGAAAACCCGGAAATGACATTCCTGGAGCGGGATGAGATCAACAGTTTGCTGAGCGTGCTGGAGGGGGATTATCTGTTAGTTGCTCTACTGTGCCTGAGCACCGGCGGAAGATGGTCAGAGGTCGCCACGCTTAAGCGGTCGAATATCGTTAACTGCCGCGTCACGTTCCTGAAGACCAAGAACGGGAAAAAGCGAACGGTGCCGATCTCTGAAGAGCTGGAAAACAAGGTGAAAAAAGAGGCCAGCGGGAAGCTGTTCAAAGTGGATTATGAAAGGTTCTGCAAGATACTGCGGGCGGTAAAGCCAGATATTCCGGAAAACCAGGCAACGCACATCCTGCGACACACCTTTGCAAGCCATTTCATGATGAACGGTGGGAATATTATCGCACTGCAACAGATTCTGGGGCATGCGAATATTCAGCAAACGATGGTCTATGCGCACCTGTCGCCTGACTACCTGCAAAACGCGGTTACACTGAATCCATTGCAGGGAGGAATTGCGGCATAAAATGCGCCCCGGAGTGTCCACATACTGTCCACACTCCGGGAAATTTGAAAACGTTCCAAACCTTCACAACTCTTTTTAAGTCGTTGTTTTGATTTGAATACAGAGGTAAGTGATTGATAAAAAAAACCCCCACATCATGTGGGGGAAGACAGGGATGGTGTCTATGGCAAGGAAAACAGGGTTTGTTACTGGTTGCTACGGGTATTGCTACTTGAAACTGTTATCGCAGAGCTCTGCGGCATCCGTGCAACTTCACGCAACTGGTCCATTCGTTGCTGGTGTCTCTCTTGTAAAACAGCCTGCTGCTCCGGTGTTAGCAGGTTGTACATCTGGTTGCGTACCTTCGCCATTTCGACCTGGCGAGCAACCTGCTCCTGCGCCATCTTTTCTGCCTGAGCGCGGACAGCGGTTTCATCAAATTTTTCGGCGGTGACAAGCTGATGCATTGTCTCCATTTCGTTGATACTCACGGGCGGGCGTTCGTGCCTGGCCCTGTGCATTAAATCCCGCATCTGTTGACGCTGATGTTCGGTTAAACTTATGCCGTCAAACATATGTCCCTGGCTGTTTCGCTGCGCACTCCCTTCAGTCGGGTGCCAGTTAACGCCGGTGACGACTTCAGCTGCCTGGCTAAATCCACTTAGCACTAGCGTTGAGGCCATGACGGCAGCGGTAACTTTGCGCATCACTTGCTCCCAAAAACTTTTGTGTCGCGATTCAACGAGAGACAGTCTACGATTCAGGCTGCAAACATGCGTCAGGGGGTGTAAAACAACGTAAAGTCATGGATTAGCGTGCCTTGATGACGTAATTTCTGCCTCGGAGGTATTAAACCAATGAACAAAATCTTATTAGTTGATGACGATCGGGAGCTTACCTCCCTGCTGAAGGAGCTGCTCGACATGGAAGGCTTCAACGTTCTGGTTGCCCATGATGGCGAACAGGCGCTGGCGCTTCTCGATGACAGCATCGACCTGCTTTTGCTCGACGTGATGATGCCGAAGAAAAATGGCATCGACACCCTTAAAGAGCTACGTCAGACACACCAGACACCCGTGATTATGCTGACCGCTCGCGGCAGCGAACTGGATCGCGTTCTGGGCCTTGAGCTCGGCGCGGACGACTATTTACCTAAACCGTTTAACGATCGTGAACTGGTGGCCCGTATTCGCGCAATTCTGCGCCGTTCCCACTGGAGCGAGCAGCAGCAAAACACCGATAACGGCTCACCAACGCTGGAAGTGGACGCACTCAGCCTGAACCCGGGCCGCCAGGAAGCCAGCTTTGACGGGCAAACCCTGGAACTGACCGGTACCGAATTCACGCTGTTGTATCTGCTGGCGCAGCATCTGGGGCAGGTGGTGTCACGTGAACACCTGAGTCAGGAAGTGTTGGGCAAGCGCTTAACGCCGTTTGATCGCGCAATCGATATGCATATTTCGAACCTGCGCCGCAAACTGCCAGAGCGTCAGGACGGCCATCCGTGGTTTAAAACCCTGCGCGGCCGCGGCTATCTGATGGTGTCCGCTTCATGATAGGAAGTTTGACCGCACGCATCTTTGCCATTTTCTGGTTATCCCTGGCACTGGTGCTGATGCTGGTTCTGATGTTGCCAAAGCTCGACTCACGCCAGATGACCGAACTGCTGGAAAGCGAACAGCGTCAGGGCATGATGATCGAGCAGCACGTCGAAGCGGAACTGGCGAACGATCCGCCGAACGACCTGATGTGGTGGCGGCGGTTGTTTCGCGCCATCGACAAATGGGCCCCTCCGGGGCAGCGTTTGTTGCTGGTCACCAGTGAAGGCCGCGTGATCGGCGCAGAACGCAGCGAGATGCAGATCATTCGTAACTTTATCGGCCAGGCCGATAACGCCGATCATCCGCAGAAGAAAAAGTACGGCCGGGTAGAACTGGTCGGCCCTTTCGCCATTCGTGATGGGGAAGACAACTACCAGCTGTACCTGATTCGACCGGCGAGCAGTTCGCAGTCTGATTTTATCAACCTGCTGTTCGACCGACCTCTGCTGCTGCTGATTGTCACAATGCTGGTCAGCTCGCCGCTGCTGCTGTGGCTGGCATGGAGCCTGGCCAAACCGGCGCGTAAGCTCAAGAACGCGGCAGATGAAGTGGCGCAGGGTAACCTGCGACAGCATCCGGAGCTTGAGGCGGGTCCTCAGGAGTTCCTGGCAGCAGGCGCCAGCTTTAACCAGATGGTGACCGCGCTGGAGCGCATGATGACCACCCAGCAGCGTTTGCTGTCTGACATCTCGCACGAACTGCGTACGCCGTTGACGCGCCTGCAGCTGGGCACCGCGCTGCTGCGACGCCGCGCGGGTGAGAGCAAAGAGCTGGCACGTATTGAAACCGAGGCTCAGCGTCTGGACAGCATGATCAACGATCTGCTGGTCATGTCGCGCAATCAGCAAAAGAACGCGCTGGTCAGCGAAACCCTGAAGGCGAACCAGCTCTGGGGTGAAGTGCTCGACAACGCGGCCTTTGAGGCTGAGCAAATGGGCAAATCGTTTACCGTGGAATATCCACCTGGCCCGTGGCCGCTGTACGGTAACCCGAATGCGCTGGAAAGTGCGTTTGAGAATATCGTTCGCAACGCCCTGCGTTACTCGCACACCAAAATCTCGGTGGCGTTTGCGGTGGATAAAGACGGCATTACGATAAACGTTGATGACGATGGTCCGGGCGTCAGTCCGGAGGACAGAGAGCAAATCTTCCGTCCGTTCTACCGTACCGACGAGGCTCGCGATCGTGAATCTGGCGGTACCGGGCTGGGACTGGCGATTGTTGAAACCGCCATTCAGCAGCACCGTGGCTGGGTGAAGGCAGACGACAGCCCGCTTGGTGGCCTGCGCCTGACCATCTGGCTGCCGCTATACAAACGAGATTAAGACGTTACTCCGCCCTCTCCCGCAACGGAGAGGGCGTTTACGCGCCCCACAATCGCCGCGAATTATCTTCAATCACACCGCTTAACCGACGCTTCTGCATCGTTCTGGTCCAGCTGGTCGACAATCCTGCTGCCGACAGCAAACGGTGGTACTGCTCATCGTCAAACGGCATATGCCAGGCAATCGCCGCCGCTTCACGTACCGAAATATCGCTCACCCGCGAAACCAGCTCCAGCGGCGCATCGCTGGACACGTTGCCCGCGGCAACCACGCGATACAGCCAACCCACTTTGCCGCTGGCCTGCATCTGCGATGACATATCACTGATATTAAAATGGAAATTCAGCTTGAAACACGGGGAACGTGGCTGAGTCACCTGAATCAACGCCTCACCCCAACGGTAGATATCCCCGATGTAGACGTTCTCTTCGGTCATCCCCACCGTCGACAGATTCTCGCCGAATGCCGGGGCGCAGAACTGCTCAGCCAGCTCCGGGAACTCTCGCGCCCACTCGGCGTAGTGCTCGCGCGGGTAGTGGCACAGCGCGCGCTCCGGCCCGCCGTGTATCTTTTTCTCGGCCTGTTCGTCGCCTTCCAGCCCAAGCTCCGTTAGCTTCAGCTCGCCGTCAACCTGCACTTTGCCAATGGCGCTCGGCCTGCTGCCGGCGTAATCACGGATTGTACCTGTAAATACTTCCACCGCATGTCGCATCTGTTTTCCCTTCCTTCGTCGCCTGGTGGCCTTATTAGAGCATAAATTTTGCGCATCGACTGCGTAAAATGCGACGAGCATAGCGCTTATGGTGGGCGAATCATGGTATCTCTTTATGGAAATTGAAACGGCATTTCACAATGAGGAGTTAACGACGTGACCAGTCATTCACAGTTTGCCGGCGTCTGGTGTCCTTCAATCACCCCGATGGATGCACAGGGACAACTTGATCTGCAGGGCCTCGCAAAACACCTTGAACGCCTGACCGCCGCACGCATCGATGTGCTGCTACTAATGGGCAGCATTGGTGAATTCGCTTCCTTAAGCCTTGAGGAGCGCTTAACGCTAATTCGCGAGGCGCGAGCAATGTCGCCGTTGAAAATGGTGGCTAACGTCTCTTCCACCTGCGTGAGCGATATTCTGCGCATGGCGCAGGAGGCCTGGCAGTGCGATTATGACGCGGTGATGGTGCTGCCACCCTACTACTATGGGCAAACGCCACGCCAGCTTCTGAGCTACCTCCGCGAGCTTGGTAGTCAGTTCAGCGGCAAGTGGTTCGCCTATAACTTCCCGGCACGAACCGGGTGCGATATCACTCCTGAAATCACAGCAACGCTTGCCAAAGAGTTTGCCAATTTCGCCGGTATCAAAGACACGGTGGACTGCCAGTCGCACACCCGTAATACCATTCTCGCCACCGAATCAGTACGTCACGATTTTGCCGTACTCTCGGGTTACGACGAGTATTACATTCCCAATCTGCTGGCGGGCGGTGCGGGGATTATCTCCGGGCTGAACAACATCGTTCCGGAGCTGTTCGTGCAGGCGCGGGATGCCTGGGAGGAACGGGATCTGCAGACGCTGTATAACGTCCAGCGTGAAATCAGCCGCTTTATGTCGATTTACACCATCGGTGACGACTTCGTCACCACCATCAAAACCGCTGTCTCACGCAAGAACGGCTATTGCCAGCCTCACTCACGCAACTTTGCGGGTGAACTTTCAGTGGCACAGTGCCAGCAGATAGACCACCTTTTCGCGCTCAACTAACGATAAAAGCCCCGTAGTTCGGGGCTTTTTCATCGAAGCAGGGTTATCTATTTTACCGTTTCGCGGATCTCAACCTTCGCCGCTTCACCTTTCACCCTGCGCGACCACATAGAGGTGATGATAGGTACCAGAATCGACGTCACAATCACCGAAGTCGCAACCAGCGACGTCGCGGCCGGTGCAATCGGTTTAAACGCGGGCACCATCTCTGCAATCAGCACCGGCGTTGCGACAGCAGCACCGGCGGAACTTGAAGCAGCAATACCTGCCGTACCGTCGCCGCCCCCGATGAGCTTATCGGCAAGAATCAGCGGGATACCGGTGATGATGATCACCGCCACGCCCAGCAGCACACCGAGCAGGCCGGTCTGCGCAATCACGCTCAAATCAATCGTATTACCCAGCGCGAACGCGAAGAACGGGATCAGCGTCTGCACCGCTTTGCTGAAGAATTCACGCAGCTCAGGATCGAGGTTACCGAGCGCAAAACCGACAAGGAACGGCAGCACTGCGCCGACAAATACGTGAGGCTCGAAGGAGGCAATCCCGGCGGTACCGAGGATAACCATGGTCATCAGCGGGCCGGACTCCAGCGACATCAGGACAAACGCCCCGGCCTCTTCTTTGGTGCCGTACTGCTGCATTACCGAGGCGTACAGCCCGCCGTTGGTCATGTCCATCGCCGCCACCAGCGCCAGCGTCGACAACCCGGCAAAGAAACCGGCTTCAACGCCATGCTCCGGAATGATGCGGGAAGCTATCGCCGCCACAATCCACGCCACAGCGATTTTGGTCACCACCAGCGTGCCGGATTTACGCAGCACGGTACCGGTGGCGCTCAGTTTGATAGAAGCCCCCATGCAGAAGAACCAGACGGCCAGAATCGGTACGGTTCCGGTGATCATCCCGTTGGTAAAGGAGCCAAAGTATTTACCCGCATCCGGGGAGAAGGTATGGCACAGAGCGCCCAGAAACAGCGGCACTAACATCATGCCACCAGGGATTTTCTCAATCGCACGTTTAATCTGCATATCGCCACCTGACTCGATCAATGTAATGTTGTGGCCGCTGATTTCTGTTGTTGTATGCACGCGTCAGCGGTGTCGTTGCAGCCACAATAGACATTCACGAATCAGATAAAAGTGATCCAATTTGCAAAATGAAACTGTATTTCATAATTATCAGATCATTGTTTTCTGTTGGTGACGTGTATCACAGGAGGCGGGTAGCAGGCATAAAAAAACCCCGCCGATTGAGCAGGGTTATCATCACGCCAGAGGCGTCAGAACTTATTTTTTAGCAGCAAAACGTGCAGCGGCTTCGTCCCAGTTCACAACGTCCCAGAACGCTTTGATGTAGTCCGGGCGACGGTTCTGGAATTTCAGGTAGTAAGCGTGTTCCCACACGTCCAGGCCCACAATCGGGAAGCCGGAAGCGCCGGAAATAGCTTCACCCATCAGCGGGGAGTCCTGGTTTGCGGTAGAAACGATAGCCAGTTTGTCACCTTTCAGTACCAGCCACGCCCAGCCAGAGCCGAAACGGGTTGCAGCGGCTTTTTCAAACTCAGCTTTGAAGTTGTCTACGGAACCGAAGTCGCGCTCGATGGCGGCTTTCAGGTCACCCTGCAGGGTGGTGCCGATTTTCAGGCCTTTCCAGAACAGGCTGTGGTTCGCGTGACCGCCAGCGTTGTTACGCAGTACGGTTTTTTTGTCAGCCGGCAGTTGATCCAGTTTAGCGATCAGTTCTTCTGCAGACAGGTTGGCGAATTCTGGCAGGCTTTCCAGCGCGGCATTGGCGTTGTTGACATAAGCCTGGTGATGCTTGGTGTGATGGATTTCCATCGTCTGCTTATCGAAGTGCGGTTCCAGTGCATCATAAGCGTACGGCAGGGATGGCAGTGTATAGCTCATTTTCATCTCCAGTATTATCGGGCGGCAGAGGTGTTAACGCCGCGTAAGCAGTGGGTTCATTATAGTTAATTAAATGATATTGAAAATGATTATCAATGCCGTAGTTTTCCTGTGGATATCCTCGCCGGTTATCTCGTTGATTCTGTGAGACAGCTCACCCGTAGTACGCGCTTTTTGCCAGCCCGGAACGCTTTGCGGCAAGGGGTCGAAGGTTAATCAGTTGTATGATTTTTACACTCATCCCGTCAGATGAAGATTCATCGACGACAACGATGAGGATAAGAAAAATGAGTCACGCGATTACGATGGGGATCTTTTGGCATTTAATAGGTGCGGCCAGCGCAGCCTGTTTCTATGCACCGTTCAAGAAAGTGAAAAACTGGTCGTGGGAGACCATGTGGTCGATAGGCGGCATTGTCTCCTGGATAATACTGCCGTGGATTGTCAGCGCTCTGCTGCTGCCTGATTTCTGGGCCTATTACCGCTCCTTTTCCGCCTCTACGCTGCTGCCGGTGTTTCTGTTCGGCGCTATGTGGGGGATCGGCAATATCAACTATGGCCTGACCATGCGCTATCTTGGCATGTCGATGGGGATCGGCATTGCTATCGGTATTACTCTGGTGGTTGGTACGCTGATGACGCCGATTATTAACGGCAACTTTGACGTTCTGATCCACACCTCCGGCGGTCAGATGACCCTGCTTGGTGTTCTGGTGGCGCTGATTGGCGTTGGGATTGTGACCCGCGCAGGTCAACTCAAAGAGCGCAAAATGGGCATTCAGGCGGAAGAGTTCAATCTGAAAAAAGGCCTGGCGCTGGCTGTGATGTGCGGGATTTTCTCGGCCGGCATGTCATTTGCCATGAACGCCGCCAAACCTATGCATGAAGCTGCCGCGGCGCTGGGCGTTGACCCGTTATACGTTGCGCTACCGAGCTACGTCATCATTATGGGCGGCGGCGCGGTTATCAATCTGGGCTTCTGCTTTATTCGTCTGGCAAAAGTTAAAAACCTGTCGGTAAAAGTCGACTTCTCGCTGGCAAAATCGCTCATCATCAGCAATATCCTGCTTTCAGCACTGGGCGGTCTGATGTGGTATCTGCAGTTCTTCTTCTACGCCTGGGGACACGCCAGCATTCCGCCACAGTACGACTACATGAGCTGGATGCTGCACATGAGTTTCTACGTGCTGTGCGGTGGCCTGGTAGGGCTGGTGCTCAAAGAGTGGAAAAACGCAGGTCGCCGCCCGGTGAGCGTGCTGAGCCTCGGCTGCGTGGTGATCATCATCGCTGCTAACATTGTGGGTCTTGGTATGGCGAACTAGTCAGACTAACGCGCGACTGCGATGACGCCACTGGCCTGGCGTCATCCCCGTTTCCCGATTAAACACCACTGAGAAATAGTTACTGTCTTCAAATCCGCACATCATCGCAATGTCGCTTATCATTCCCGGCGAATGCTGTAACAGATACTGGGCGTGGCAGATCCGCAGCTGGCGCAAATACTGGCCGACGGTCATGCCGGTCTGCTGACGAAACTGCTGACGCAATGCGCGCTCGCTGCAGCCTTCCTGCTCACAAAAACGCTCCAGCGTGAAGGGGCGGTTAAGGCTCCCCGCCAGCGCCGTAATCAGTTTATCGAGCAGCGTTTCGCTGTCGGTCGCCGCGAGGTTATCGGTAGCGTAACGATGACGACTCAACGTCAGCACCAGCTGAGCAAACAGCAGTTCTGCCATATTTCCCGCAAGTGGGTCATCCTTCAGATTTTCATGCTCCAGCTGGCTTATTACCTGCCGCACCAGCGTCATTCCGTTACTGCCGATGCGCCAGTGAGGTTGCCGGGGAGAACCGTTAAAACCAGGAATATGCGCTGCCCAGTCGAGGTTAAGCGTTAGCCGCTCCGGGCAGTAGATAATATTCTGCAGCACCAGAGAGTTTACCGAGGCGTAGGCGTGCTTATCTTCGGCGCGAATATAGAACAGATCGCCGCGGGTGATACGGTAGGGACGGTCGTTGAGGATGTGCAGGCCATTGCCGCGCCACACCAGCACCAGCTCGCAGAATTCGTGGGTATGTTCGGCAAAAACGTTTTGCGGGTAGCGGTCAGCTACCGCCACCGCCTGAGCGGGCGAGGCAAAAAACTCCGCTTTTTGCAGGATAAGTTCACCGGACACGACGTCACCTCACTGTACGAAGCCGGATATTATTCGCGTTTCAGGCGCAAAAAACGGTGACTGCTCTCGCGTTACTGGAGCCGGACGTCGCGTCCCTGGCGAATATCGCGCGGCGACCAGTTAAATTCCCGGCGGAAAAGCGTTGAAAAGTGGTTACTGTCGCCAAAACCGCAGCGAAATGCGATATCCGTGACGCTTTCATCACTGTGGCGCAAAAGATGGCGCGCTTTGGTGAGCCGTACCCGGTTCAGGTAGCGTTGCGGCGTCAGGCCGGTGTGCTGTTTCAGCTGACGATGCAGGGTGCGCAGCGACAGCGAAAATCGCTCAGCTACCCCTTCCCAGCAGATATCTTCCGCAAAATGATCGTCAAGCCAGGCAATCAGCTGGTTCAGCCGGGCATCATTATTCCGCGCCTCCGCCGCCAGGCTGCCGCGCCGCAGTTGGATCAGCATCTGCATAAACAGAATTTCCCGGTTGGCGACGGCGTGCGCCGCCTCTCCCTGCTCGGCGTTTTCCATTTGTACCACCAGCTGCCGGACCTGCTGCAGGGCGCTCTGGCTGACCCGCCAGTGGGAGGGATACACCCCGTCCTGCTCCTGTGGCAGCAGTTGATTGACGCCCGAGAGAAACTGGAACGCATCCGGAGAACGGTAGAGCACGTTGGTCAGGCACAGATTGTCAGTATGCTCGTAAAGATGGCGGTCATGATCGCGCACAAAGCATACCGTACCGCCGCTGATGGTATATGGCTGGCCGTTAAAGACATGAATACCGGTACCGTGTTCAACGATCACAATTTCATGAAAATCATGATGATGTTCGGGAAACGCTGGCTGAGGAAGGCGTGGTTCGATCGCGACAGGAGATACGCCTGAGGGGAAAAAATCCGCGCTTTGCAAAATAGTCATTCCGGCTCCTGCACGATTCAGGTGAGTTTTCTGGATAGTAATGAACAGCCCTCCGTGACACCTTGAATTTTCGACAGCAAAGCGCGCAAAGCCTGTCGCTTTTTCAAGATACGCCCGGAATTATCAGGAAATGCGCAGCGGGTCACATCCCCACTTAGCGCATCTATTACTGGAAACCGTGAACTTCCTCACACTCATCTTTGCTTTCTTGCCAGCGCCCATTTTTGCCTGTCAGTAACAAGAAGGTGGTGCCGGGCGGCACTTTTTAGACTGGGTCCACTGATTCTGAGAAGGACCCATGACATGACTTTTCGCCATTGCGTCGCCGTTGATTTAGGCGCCTCCAGCGGGCGGGTAATGCTTGCCACCTACGACCGCCAGCGGCGTACGCTGTCACTACGTGAAGCGCATCGCTTCGTGAACTGCCTGCAGAAAATCAACGGAACAGACTGCTGGGATATCGACAGCCTGGAAGCGGGGATCCGCCGCGGCCTGGAAAACGTCTGTGCGGAAGGCATTCTCATCGACAGTATCGGCATTGATACCTGGGGCGTGGATTATGTTCTGCTCGATAAACAGGGCGAACGCGTCGGGCTGCCGGTCTCTTACCGCGACAGCCGTACGCACGGCATCATGCCGCGCGCTATGGCGCAGCTCGGCAAAGCCGATATTTATCGTCGCAGCGGTATTCAGTTTTTACCTTTCAACACCCTCTATCAGCTGCGCGCCCTGACGGAGCAACAGCCCGCGCTGGCGGAGCAGGTGGCCCATGCGCTGCTGATCCCGGATTACTTCAGCTACCGCCTGACCGGCAATATGAACTGGGAATACACCAACGCCACCACCACTCAACTGGTGAACATCAGCACCGACAGCTGGGACGACGCGCTGCTTGCCTGGAGCGGGGCACCCCGCCAATGGTTCGGCACCCCGACGCATCCCGGCAACGTGATTGGCCACTGGATCTGCCCGCAGGGTAATGCGATTCCGGTGGTTGCTGTCGCCAGCCACGATACCGCAAGCGCGGTGATCGCCTCCCCGCTGATGAACCACGATGCCGCCTACCTCTCGTCCGGCACCTGGTCTCTGATGGGCTTTGAGAGCAAAACCCCTTACACCAGCGAGGCGGCGCTGCAGGCCAATATCACCAATGAGGGCGGTGCCGAAGGGCGCTATCGGGTGTTGAAAAACATCATGGGCCTGTGGCTGCTGCAGCGGGTGCTGAAAGAGCAGAACGTAAGCCACCTGCCGTCACTTATCGCAGAAACGGAGCGGTTACCCGCCTGCCGCTTTGTGATTAACCCCAACGACGACCGCTTCATCAACCCCGACAACATGAGCGCAGAAATTCAGGCCGCCTGCCGCGAAAGCCAGCAGCCTGTTCCGGCTTCTGCCGCCCAGCTGGCGCGCTGTATTTTTGACAGCCTCGCCCTGCTCTACGCCCGCGTGCTGGAGGAGCTGACGGCGCTGCGCGGACGCCCGTTCGGGCAGCTACATATCGTCGGCGGCGGGTGTCAGAACCCATTGCTCAACCAGCTTTGTGCCGATGCCTGCGGGATAACCGTGGTTGCCGGGCCGGTTGAGGCGTCAACGCTTGGCAACATCGGCATTCAGCTGATGGCGCTTGATGAACTGCACAACGTCGACGACTTCCGTCAGCTGGTGGCCCACAACTACCCGCTGACCACCTTTACCCCGAATCCAAATCATGAAATTGCCCGCTACGTTGCGCAGTTTCAGCCAACTTCACCGACAAAGGAGCTTTGCGCATGACGACTCATACAGAACAGGCCTGGGAATTGGCTAAACAGCGTTTTGCCACCGTTGGCGTGGACGTCGAGGAGGCACTGCGCCAGCTCGACCGCCTGCCAATTTCAATGCACTGCTGGCAGGGCGACGACGTTGCTGGTTTTGAAAATCCTGGCGGAGCATTGACCGGCGGTATTCAGGCCACCGGTAACTATCCGGGCAAGGCGCGCAACGCCGCAGAGCTGCGGGCCGATCTTGAACAGGCGTTGAGCCTGATCCCGGGACCAAAGCGCCTGAATCTGCACGCCATTTATCTGGAATCCGATGCCCCGGTAGCGCGTAATGAAATCAAGCCTGAGCACTTCACCCACTGGGTGAGCTGGGCCAAAGCCAACCATCTGGGGCTCGATTTCAACCCCTCCTGCTTCTCACATCCGCTGAGTGCCGACGGTTTCACCCTCGCCCACGCTAACGATGAGATTCGCCAGTTCTGGATCGATCACTGCAAAGCCAGCCGCCGCGTTTCGGCATATTTTGGCGAGCAGCTAGGTACTCCGTCGGTGATGAACATCTGGATCCCCGACGGGATGAAAGACCTCACCGTGGACCGTTTTGCCCCACGCCAGCGTCTGTTGAACGCACTGGACGACATCATCAGTGAAAAACTGAACCCGGCACACCACATCGACGCCGTTGAAAGCAAACTGTTCGGCATTGGCGCCGAGAGTTACACCGTTGGGTCGAACGAGTTTTATATGGGCTACGCCACCAGCCGCCAGACCGCGCTATGCCTCGATGCCGGACACTTCCATCCGACCGAGGTGATTTCCGACAAAATCTCCGCCGCGATGCTGTTTGTTCCGCGCCTGCTGCTGCACGTGAGCCGCCCGGTACGCTGGGACAGCGACCACGTAGTGCTGCTGGATGACGAGACCCAGGCCATTGCCAGCGAAATTATCCGCCATGACCTGTTTGATCGCGTCCATGTCGGTCTCGACTTCTTTGACGCCTCCATCAACCGCATTGCCGCCTGGGTGATTGGCACCCGCAATATGAAAAAAGCACTGCTACGCGCGCTGCTGGAGCCAACGACCCTGCTGCGCCAGCTGGAATCTGGTGGCGATTACACCGCACGCCTGGCGCTGCTGGAGGAGCAGAAGGTACTGCCGTGGCAGGCCGTGTGGGAGATGTACTGCCAGCGTCACGACACTCCGGCGGGCATCGAGTGGCTGGAAAACATTCGGTCCTACGAGAAAAACGTTTTAAGCCTGCGCGGGTAATGCTGCCCTCATCCCACCCCTCTCCCGCAGGGAGAGGGGGACACAACAAGGAACTCAAAAAGACTATGCAGACTATCACCGACGCCTGGTTCGTCCAGGGCATGATTAAAGCTACCTCAGATGCGTGGCTGAAAGGCTGGGACGAGCGTAACGGCGGTAACCTGACGCTGCGCCTCGACGAAAGCGACATCGCGCCATTTAAAGCAGAATTCCATCCACAACCGCGCTACATCGCGCTGAGCCAGCCGATGCCGCTGCTGGCCAATACGCCGTTCATCGTCACCGGCTCAGGGAAATTCTTTCGCAACGTACAGCTGTGCCCGGCGGGTAACCTCGGCATTGTACAGGTCGACAGCGACGGCGCGGGGTATCACATCCTGTGGGGGCTTATCAACGAAGCGGTACCGACTTCGGAACTGCCCGCACATTTCCTCTCTCACTGTGAGCGTATTATCGCCACTGGCGGTAAAGATCGCGTGATCATGCACTGTCATGCGACCAACCTGATAGCCCTGACCTACGTGCTGGAAAACAGCAGCGCCCTCTTCACCCGCAAACTGTGGGAAGGCAGCACCGAGTGCCTGGTGGTCTTCCCGGACGGCGTTGGCATTCTGCCGTGGATGGTGCCGGGCACCGATGAAATCGGCCAGGCTACCGCTCAGGAGATGCAAAAACACCCACTGGTGCTGTGGCCGTTCCACGGCGTTTTCGGCAGCGGTCCAACGCTTGACGAGGCGTTCGGTCTTATCGACACCGCAGAAAAATCCGCCGAAGTGCTGGTGAAAATCTATTCGATGGGCGGCATGAAGCAGACCATCACCCGCGAGCAGTTGATTGCGCTGGGTAAACGCTTTGGCGTGACCCCACTGGCCAGCGCCCTGGAACTTTACGCATAGCCCATACGCGCCTGCTGCTGCCGGAAGCATCACAGTAAACCTTAAGGAGAATTGTCATGAGTTTTATGTTGGCGTTACCCAAAATCAGCCTGCACGGCGCAGGCGCGATTGGCGATATGGTTAACCTGGTGGCGGGCAAGCAGTGGGGCAAAGCGCTGATTGTTACCGACGGACAGCTGGTCAAACTGGGGCTGCTCGACAGCCTGTTTGCCGCGCTGGACGCGCACCAGATGTCATATCATCTGTTCGATGACGTCTTTCCAAATCCAACGGAAGCGCTGGTACAAAAAGGATATGAGGCCTATAAGGACGCGCAGTGCGATTACATTATTGCCTTTGGCGGCGGCAGCCCAATCGATACCGCCAAAGCGATTAAAATCCTGACGGCCAACCCGGGCCCTTCCACGGCGTATTCCGGCGTCGGCAAAGTCATCCATCCTGGCGTTCACCTGGTGGCGATTAACACCACGGCAGGCACCGCCGCCGAGATGACCAGCAACGCGGTGATCATCGACAGCGAGCGCCAGGTCAAAGAGGTCATCATCGATTCCAATATCATTCCGGATATCGCCGTTGACGATGCAAGCGTCATGCTGGAAATCCCGGCCTCCGTCACCGCCGCCACCGGAATGGATGCGTTAACCCACGCTATCGAAGCCTATGTTTCCGTTGGTGCTCACCCGCTGACCGACGCCAATGCGCTGGAAGCGATACGCCTGATTAACCTGTGGCTGCCGAAAGCCGTCGATGATGGTCACAACCTCGAAGCGCGCGAGCAGATGGCATTTGGCCAGTATCTGGCAGGAATGGCGTTCAATAGCGCCGGTCTTGGCCTGGTTCATGCGCTGGCGCACCAGCCGGGAGCGACCCATAACCTGCCGCATGGCGTGTGTAACGCTATTCTGCTGCCGGTTATCGAGAACTTTAACCGCCCTAACGCCGTGGCGCGCTTTGCCCGCGTGGCGCAGGCGATGGGCGTGGACACGCGGGGCATGAGCGACGAAGCGGCCAGCATGACGGCGATAGAAGCCATTCGTCAGCTGAGCACCCGCGTGGGGATCCCATCCGGATTCAGCAAGCTTGGCGTGACTAAAGCAGATATCGAAGGCTGGCTGGATAAAGCCCTCGCCGACCCATGCGCACCGTGCAACCCGCGTACCGCCAGCCGCGACGAAGTGCGCGAGCTGTACCTGGAGGCGCTATGATCCGCAAAGCCTTCGTGATGCAGGTGAACCCCGACGCGCACGAGGAGTACGAACGGCGGCATAACCCCATCTGGCCGGAGCTTGAGGCCACGCTTAAGGCGCACGGAGCACACCACTACGCCATCTGGCTCGATCCCGTGCGGCACCTACTGTTTGCCAGCGTTGAGATTGAGTCAGAAGAGCGCTGGAACGCTGTTGCCAGCACCGAGGTGTGCAAACGTTGGTGGAAACACATGCGCGAAGTGATGCCCGCTAATCCGGACAACAGCCCGCTGAGCGCCGAGCTGAAGCCGGTGTTTTATCTGACGTGATAGTCCTTTCCCCTCTCTTAACGGAGAGGGGAGTCAGTTCTGTTCTGCCACCAGAATGGCCAACGTATCTGGCTCCAGCGCCTTAAACACGTGCTCCTGGTCAGCGGGATAGCAGATGTAATCCCCTTCTCCTAACTCTTCCGGCGCGCTGGTCAGCCCGACCATCGCCCGTCCCTGAGTCACAATAATATGCTCAACCGATCCCGGTGGATGCGGGTGAGAAATACGGTCGGCACCGGGCTGCGTCATCAGCAGATAAAGATCGCGGCGGGCCCCCGGCGGGCAGGCGGCAAGCAGGATCGCCTGATAGTTGGCCTGTTCGGCCACCACTTTTGTCCCTTCACCGCGGCGGATCACCTGAGTGGTTGGCAGCTGCGGCTCCAGCAATCGCGCAAAAGGAATATCCAGCGCTACGCATAACGACCAGAGCGTTTCCAGGCTAGGATTACCATTCCCGGATTCGAGCTGTGAGAGCGTGGATTTTGCAATCCCGGCACGGCGAGCGATTTCCGCCAGTGAAAGTCCGGTACGCATGCGCTCTCGCACCAGACTTTTGGCGATCACGCTAATTGGCTGCGTCATAAACGGCCTCTGTTTTATAAATCGAACGAATCGTTCATCTTGATAAACGACACTGATGCGTTCATTATAATGGATACTCGTTCGATATGGCTAAAATTGTATGAAACATCACTTCTCCAGCCTCAAAGGCGACACGATAAAAGCGATATTTTTGGTTTGCCTGGCGGTCGGCGTTGTCGGCCTGTCCTATGGCTCGCTGGCCATCGCCTATGGTTTTCCGTTGTGGGTACCGTTTGTGCTCTCGATCTTCGTCCTGGCGGGGGCATCTGAGTTCATGTTTATTGGCATTATCGCCAGCGGCGGTAATCCGCTGGCCGCTGCTGCCGCAGGTTTGCTGGTGAACGCGCGCCATGTACCGTTCGGTGTGACGGTACGCGATCTGGTCGGTAAACGTGCCGCCAGCTTTCTCGGCTGCCATATCATGAACGACGAAAGCGTGGTTTTCGGCCTGTCGCAAAAAACCCCGGAACAGCGCAAAGCCGCCTACTGGCTTTGCGGGCTGGGGGTTGCTATCTGCTGGCCTGTGGGGGCGCTGATTGGCGCAGCTGTGGGTAAGTTGCTGCCATCGCCGGAAACCATCGGTCTGGACGCTGTGTTCCCCGCCATCCTGCTCGCGCTGGTGATCCCGGCGTTTAAAAACCGGACGACGCTGATTCGTGCCGTGACCGGAGCAGTGATTTCACTGGCTTCCGTACCTTTCACTCCGGCAGGTGTACCGGTTCTGCTGTCGCTGCTCGGCATTTTTGCGAGGAAAAAATAATGGGTGATACGATCTGGATTATCGTCGGCATCGCAATACTATCGGCGGGAACCTACCTGATGCGGTTTGGCGGGGCGAAGCTGGGTAACCGTCTGGCGCTTTCCGAGCGTTCGCAGTCGATGCTCAACGACGGAGCGACGACCTTACTGTTTGCCGTAGCGCTGGCAACCACCTTTTTTGAAGGCAGTCATTTTGCCGGCATGGCGCGCGTGGCTGGCGTGGCCGTTGCGGTATTCCTCGCCTGGAAAAAAGTGCCATTAATTATTGTCATCGCCGCCGCGGCGGTGGTGACGGCGCTACTGCGGCTGGCAGGACTGCCATAAACGAAAAAAGCGCCCGGAGGCGCTCTTTCGACAAAAACTAAGTCATTATTTGTTCAGTTCAGCGGTCATGTGTACACGGTTACCGTTGAAAGCCTGGGTAATGGTGTAGGAAGAAGCACCGGCCTGCTCTGCCTGAGCGGCGATTTTGGCTTCTGCGCCATCAAGGGTAGAAGCAGTTGCCGTGACGGTCTGAGCAGCGAAAGAACCGAAAGAAGTAGCAAGAGCGATAACTGCGACAAAAGTTTTGATGCTTTTCATGATGTATACCTTTCAATTAGTTTGTTTAGATAAGGCGCCGTGCCTTGATGAGATAAATAATAGCCCCGGCACCCGCTAACTGAAAGCGGAAGGAATTGCTATAGTCTTTCAAAAATACTGATCAATAGTTAAGCGGTAATCAGACGCTGTGGATGCGTGTAAATCGTGGCCCGGCCCGGTTTGCAAAACCCCACCAGCGTCAGGTTGCAACGCTCCGCCACTTCTACCGCCAGAGTCGTCGCCGCAGAGACCGCAAACAGGATCTCAACCCCGCACATGGCCGACTTCTGTACCATCTCATAGCTCGCACGGCTGGAAACCAGCGCCGCACCCTGCTGCCAGCGGGTGTCTTCCGCTGCACGACGACCGAGCAGTTTATCCAGCGCCACGTGGCGCCCGACGTCTTCATGCCCACCCGCCAGCTCACCGCCCGGCATCACCCAGGCCGCCGCGTGAGTGCAGCCGGTCAAACGACCGATTGGTTGCACATCGTTAAGGTGCTCAAGCGCCATATCGAGGTGGTTAAGCGAAAAAGTTTGCGTGAAAGGCAGAGGGGTTATCGGTTTTCCAACATCGTTAAGTTGTTCCACCCCGCACACGCCGCAGCCGGTTCGTCCCGCCAGGGCACGGCGGCGGGCTTTGAGCCCCATAAAACGACGGCTGGAAAGCTCGATCTGCACTTCCAGGCCATTGCAGGCCTGCACCACATCCATCCCAAAGATCTCGCGGCGATTTTCTATAATCCCTTCGGATAAGGAAAAACCGACAGCAAAGTGCTCAAGGTCCTTGGGCGTCGCCATCATCACGACATGGGATATGCCGTTATAGACTAACGCTACCGGAACCTCTTCAGCTAACTCGTCAGGCTGAGGATGTTGCAAATCTTGCCTTTTCCACAGGTCGATTTGGCGCATTCCTGTGATCGACGTCACGCTTTTGATCTGTTTTGGATAGATGTTGTTCACTTTGTATTAACCGTATTGGAACAGGCATACCGACAATGTGGTATTCTGATACAAATCCCTCCACGGAAGAGGGAAATTACCCCAATTCTGAACCTTTGCGGGGCCAACCGCAAAGTAAATAACTACTCGTGACAATGTCGAAAAAGAAACAAGGAGCGAACCATGCAGGTCAGCAGAAGGCAGTTCTTTAAGATCTGCGCTGGCGGTATGGCAGGCACCACGGTAGCGGCGCTGGGTTTCACCCCAAGCGTAGCGCTGGCGGAAACGCGGCAATATAAACTGCTGCGCACCCGTGAAACCCGTAACACCTGTACATACTGTTCCGTTGGCTGTGGGCTGTTGATGTATAGCCTCGGTGACGGTGCAAAAAACGCCAAAGCATCCATCTTCCATATCGAAGGAGATCCGGACCATCCGGTGAGTCGTGGTGCGCTCTGCCCTAAAGGGGCCGGTCTGGTGGACTTCGTCCACTCCGAGAGCCGCCTGAAGTACCCAGAGTATCGTGCGCCAGGTTCAGACAAGTGGCAGCAGATCAGCTGGGATGAGGCATTCGACCGCATCGCGAAGCTGATGAAAGCCGACCGTGATGCTAACTTCGTGGCCCAGAACGCCGAAGGCACGACGGTTAACCGCTGGCTCTCCACCGGGATGCTCTGCGCCTCGGCCTCCAGCAACGAGACCGGTTATTTAACCCAGAAATTCACTCGCGCGCTCGGTATGCTCGCGGTCGACAACCAGGCGCGTGTCTGACACGGACCAACGGTAGCAAGTCTTGCTCCAACTTTTGGTCGCGGTGCGATGACCAACCACTGGGTCGATATGAAGAACGCCAACCTGATCGTGGTGATGGGCGGTAACGCCGCTGAAGCACATCCGGTAGGGTTCCGCTGGGCGATGGAAGCGAAGATCCACAACGGCGCTAAGCTGATTGTTATCGATCCGCGCTTTACTCGTACCGCATCGGTCGCTGATTTCTATACCCCAATTCGTTCCGGTACCGACATTACGTTCCTGTCGGGCGTTATTCTGTACCTGCTGACTAACGAAAAAATTAACCGCAAATACACCGAAGCCTATACCAACGCCAGCCTGATCGTGCGTGAGGATTATACCTTCGATGATGGCCTGTTCTCGGGCTATGACGCGGATAAGCGTAAGTACGACAAAACCAGCTGGAACTACGAGCTGGATGAAAATGGTCACGCGAAACGCGACACCACCCTTACCCATCCGCGCTGCGTCTGGAACCTGCTGAAAACGCACGTATCCCGCTATACGCCGGACGTCGTCGAAAACATCTGTGGTACGCCGAAAGCCGACTTCCTGAAAGTCTGTGAGTACATCGCTGAAACCAGCGCGCCGGATAAAACCGCATCGTTCCTCTATGCACTCGGCTGGACTCAGCACTCCATTGGCGCGCAGAACATCCGCACCATGGCGATGATTCAGCTGCTGCTTGGTAACATGGGGATGGCTGGCGGCGGCGTCAACGCCCTGCGTGGACACTCCAATATCCAGGGTCTGACCGACTTAGGCCTGCTGTCACAAAGCCTGCCGGGCTACATGACGCTGCCAAGCGAAAAACAGACCGACCTGCAGACTTACCTGACAGCCAACACGCCGAAACCGCTGCTGGATGGCCAGGTGAACTACTGGGGCAACTACCCGAAATTCTTCATCTCCATGATGAAGGCGTTCTATGGTGATAAGGCGACAGCAGAAAACAGCTGGGGCTTTGACTGGTTGCCGAAGTGGGACAAAGGTTACGACGTCCTGCAGTATTTCGACATGATGTATAAAGGCCAGGTCAATGGTTACCTTTGCCAGGGCTTTAACCCGGTTGCCTCGTTCCCGAACAAGAACAAGGTCGTCGCGGCACTGTCGAAGCTGAAATTCCTCGTCACTATCGATCCGCTGAACACCGAAACATCGACGTTCTGGCAGAACCATGGTGAGTCGAATGACGTTGACCCATCCAAAATTCAGACCGAAGTGTTCCGTCTGCCGTCCACCTGCTTTGCCGAAGAAAACGGTTCAATCGTTAACTCCGGCCGCTGGCTGCAGTGGCACTGGAAAGGCGCGGACGCCCCGGGGATCGCCAAAACCGATGGCGAAATCCTGGCGGGTATCTTCATGCGTATGCGCAAGATGTATGCCACCGAAGGCGGCCCGGTACCGGAGCAGGTACTGAACATGAGCTGGAACTACTCAACGCCTGACGAACCGGCGTCTGAGGAAGTGGCCATGGAGAGCAACGGTAAAGCGCTGGCAGATATTGTCGATCCGGCCACCGGCGCGGTTATCGTCAAGAAAGGCCAGCAGCTCAGTTCGTTTGCCCAACTGCGTGACGATGGCACCACCTCCAGCGGTTGCTGGATCTTCGCCGGTAGCTGGACGCCGAATGGCAACCAGATGGCCAACCGCGATAACGCCGATCCATCCGGTCTTGGCAATACGCTGGGCTGGGCGTGGGCGTGGCCGCTCAACCGCCGTATTCTGTATAACCGTGCTTCCGCTGACCCGCAGGGTAACCCGTGGGATCCGAAACGCCAGCTTCTGAAATGGGACGGCGCAAAATGGGGCGGCGTGGACATTCCGGACTACAGCACGGCAGCGCCGGGCTCGGATGTTGGCCCGTTCATCATGCAGCCGGAAGGGATGGGACGTCTGTTCGCTATTGATAAGATGGCCGAAGGACCGTTCCCGGAACACTACGAGCCGTTTGAAACGCCGCTGGGTACCAACCCGCTGCACCCGAAAGTGGTCTCGAACCCAGCCGCACGTATCTTCAAAGACGACTTTGAAGCTCTGGGCAAAGCCGATAAGTTCCCGTACGTCGGTACTACTTATCGTCTGACCGAGCACTTCCACTACTGGACCAAGCATGCGTTGCTCAACGCTATCGCACAGCCGGAGCAGTTTGTGGAAATCGGTGAGAAACTGGCGGGCAAACTCGGTATCAGTCATGGCGATACGGTGAGAGTCTCCTCTAACCGTGGCTACATCAAAGCCAAGGCGGTGGTGACCAAACGTATTCGCACGCTGAAAGTGGATGGTAAAGATATCGATACTATCGGTATTCCTATCCACTGGGGTTATGAGGGTGTGGCGAAGAAAGGCTTTATTGCCAACACGCTGACGCCGTTCGTCGGTGATGCGAATACGCAGACGCCGGAGTTCAAAGCCTTCCTCGTGAACGTGGAAAAGGTGTAACGGAGACGACTTATGGCTTATCAATCGCAAGACATTATTCGTCGTTCCGCGACTAACGGTTTCACTCCCGCGCCACAGGCGCGGGATCACCAGCAGGAAGTGGCGAAACTCATCGACGTGACCACCTGTATCGGCTGTAAAGCCTGCCAGGTGGCCTGTTCTGAGTGGAACGACATCCGCGACAGCGTGGGCAACAACGTTGGGGTTTACGATAACCCTGCCGATTTGACCGCCAAATCGTGGACGGTAATGCGTTTCTCGGAAGTGGAACAAAACGACAAGCTGGAGTGGCTTATCCGTAAGGATGGCTGCATGCACTGTGCCGATCCGGGCTGCCTGAAGGCGTGTCCGTCGGAAGGGGCTATCATTCAGTATGCCAACGGCATCGTCGACTTCCAGTCTGAGCAGTGCATCGGCTGCGGCTACTGCATCGCCGGCTGTCCGTTTGACGTACCGCGCCTGAACCCGGAAGACAACCGCGTCTACAAATGTACGCTGTGCGTTGACCGTGTAACGGTGGGCCAGGAACCGGCATGCGTGAAAACCTGTCCGACCGGCGCTATCCACTTTGGCTCCAAAGAGGATATGAAAATTCTGGCGGGCGAGCGCGTGAGCGAACTGAAAACCCGTGGTTACGAAAACGCAGGTCTGTACGATCCGGCAGGAGTTGGTGGTACGCACGTGATGTATGTGCTTCACCACGCCGACAAGCCGAATCTGTACCACGGCCTGCCGGAGAACCCGGAAATCAGCCAGACCGTGAAATTCTGGAAGGGTGTCTGGAAACCGCTGGCCGCGATCGGCTTTGCGGCAACCTTCGCCGCGAGCATCTTCCACTACGTCGGTGTCGGTCCGAACCGTGCGGATGAGGAAGAAGACAACCTGCATGAGAAAGATGACGAGGTGCGCAAATGAAAAAACGTGACACCATCGTGCGCTACACGGCGCCAGAGCGTATCAACCACTGGGTCACCGCCTTCTGCTTCATTCTGGCGGCGGTGAGCGGACTGGGCTTTTTCTTCCCGTCCTTCAACTGGCTGATGCATATTCTGGGTACGCCGCAGCTCGCGCGTATTCTGCACCCGTTCGTCGGGGTGGTGATGTTCGCCTCGTTCATCATCATGTTTTTCCGTTACTGGCACCACAACCTAATCAATCGGGATGATATCTTTTGGGCGAAGAATATTCGTAAGATTGTCGTCAACGAGGAAGTGGGTGACACCGGGCGCTATAACTTCGGCCAGAAATGCGTTTTCTGGGCGGCGATTATTTTCCTGGTGCTGTTGCTGGTGAGCGGTGTGATTATCTGGCGTCCATACTTTGCGCCTGCTTTCTCCATTCCGGTGATCCGGTTCGCGTTGATGCTGCATTCATTTGCCGCAGTAGCGCTCATTGTGGTTATTATGGTGCATATTTACGCCGCGCTGTGGGTAAAAGGCACGATTACCGCGATGGTGGAAGGCTGGGTCACCAGTTCGTGGGCGAAGAAACATCACCCGCGCTGGTACCGCGAAGTTCGTAAGACAACGGAAAAATCGACTGAATGAGTATTCGCATAATCCCGCAAGATGAGCTGGGTTCGAGCGAGAAACGCACGGCGGAAGCAATTCCGCCGCTGCTGTTCCCCAGACTGAAAAACCTCTACAACCGCCGGGCTGAACGCCTGCGCGAGCTGGCAGAGCACAATCCATTGGGCGATTATCTGCGCTTTGCCGCGCTTATCGCCCATGCCCAGGAAGTGGTGCTGTACGATCATCCACTCAAGATGGATCTGACCGCACGCATCAAAGAAGCCGCCGCCCAGGGCAAACCGCCGCTGGATATCCACGTGCTGCCGCGCGACAAGCACTGGCACACGCTGTTGCAATCGATGATTGCTGAGCTGAAACCGGAGATGAGCGGGCCGGCGCTGGCGGTGATTGAAAACCTGGAGAAGGCTTCTGAGCAGGAGCTGGAGCAGATGGCGAGCGCGCTGTTTGCCTCAGATTTTGCTTCTGTGAGCAGCGACAAAGCCCCGTTTATCTGGGCAGCCCTGTCGCTGTACTGGGCGCAAATGGCGAGCCTTATCCCAGGCAAAGCCCGCGCCGAATACGGCGAAGCGCGCCAGTACTGCCCGGTATGCGGCTCTATGCCCGTATCAAGCGTTGTGCAGATTGGTACCACTCAGGGGCTGCGCTACCTGCACTGCAACCTGTGTGAAACGGAATGGCACGTGGTGCGCGTGAAGTGCAGCAACTGCGAACAGAGCCGGGATCTGCATTACTGGTCGCTGGACAACGAGCAGGCGGCTATCAAAGCAGAAAGCTGTGGCGACTGCGGCACTTACCTGAAGATTCTGTATCAGGAAAAAGACCCGAATGTAGAAGCCGTCGCGGACGACCTCGCCTCACTGGTGCTGGACGCTAAAATGGAGCAGGAAGGGTTCGCCCGTAGCTCTATCAACCCGTTCCTGTTCCCGGGTGAAGGAGAGTAACTTCAACGGCTGTAATTACCGGGCAACGCTTCGCTTGCCCGGTTTACAACTGATAGGGCGAAATAACCCCAGCGATGCCCGCAAAATCTTTAGTATTACGTGAGATAAGTTGGCAATTTTTACTTTGTGCGGTGGCCAGGATAATGGCATCCGGAAGCTTCATCCCGTGTTTTACACGAAGCAAAACGCTACGTTCTGCAATCTCGCGTGAAACATCGATAATCTCAAAAGCGCTCATTACTGCCGCCGTTTTTGCTTCCTGACCGTGCTTGCGAGCGCCAACGAGCACTTCCATCCAGGTGATGAGACTTATTGCCCGATGTGTCGCAGTACTCTCTATGGCGTCCGCTGCCTCCATACGATTGTTGAAAAGATCGATGAGAATATTGGTATCAAATACTGCCATATGCTCCATGATCACCATTCCTCACGAAGTTTACGCTCGTATTCAAGCCCATCCTCTTCCTGATCCCCCCATAAACCTAGCGCTTCCCGGATCACCGAAGCGCCTTGTTTATCGAGATATTGCTCAATGGCCTCACGCAATAACTCAGCGCGCGGCTGATTTCGCAGCTGTTTAAGGTTATCCAACCGTTGGATTGCATCGTCCGACAAATCTATCAGAATCCTGCCCATATCAAGGTCTGCCACCAGACTAATATATCACTCCAGTATATCACCACTGATTAATTTTCAGGCAAATTACGCCTTCTTAATAAGCGGATAAAGCGGAATTTGAAGGCAGCTTTCGCTTCTGCGATCGACAATCCAGAAACCCAAAAGGCCGTACTACTCCTCTTCGTTACCGCCTTCTTCATAAGCCCCAAAAGGCTTCGCGGGGAGTACGATGTAGGTGCCTTCAAAAACGGCGCCGGAGGTTTTATCGCCAAACAGCTCAACCTGAAGCTGCACGCGGGCTTTGCGTCCACGCGCCAGGCGATCGAGATCGCCGCTCAGCGAGCCAAGATCGGCGATAGCGGTCGGGCGGCCGCTGATGGGTTTACTGTAGCGGATATGCGCGTCGGCAAGAATGATGGTGCCGCCGAGATGGCGTTCACGCAGCATCAGCCAGATAAGCCCCCAGCCGGTCAGCGTAGCCAGCGAAAACAGGCTACCGGCAAACAACGTTTGGTGCGGGTTCTGATTACCGACTTCCGGCATGGTGGTGATAAATTTCTGCCCGGTGTACTGCTGAATGCGCACACCCATTTTTTCACTGAGCGGAATATGCTGGTACCACGCCTGTTGCAGCTGGGCACACCAGTCACCGCGATGCAAAATATCATCAAGCGTCGCGACCGGTTTGATCATTAAAAAGTGGCGCACCGGCGTAGTTTGTGGGGTGGTAATTTCCCCCTGATTCACAAACCCCAGTTTGGCAAAGAATTCGACCGTGTCTTCCCTCGCGCTGCAGGTGACGCGTTTAACCCCCTCCTGACGAGCAACGGACTCCAGGGTCATCGCCATCAGCGTACCAAGACCTTTGTCCTGTACGGAGGGGTGGACTGCCATAAAACGAATTGAGGCTTCATTATCAGCGTTAATGTACAGGCGACCGATGGCGACCAGTTTGCCCTCTTCATCGACCACCATCTGATGATGCGCCAGCGCATCCCAACCGTCGCGCTCTGAACCTTTCGGCTGATGCAGCGGTTTGCGCAGCATTTCCCAGCGAAACTGGTAATAGTTCTCTAACTCTTCTTTTGTTTGCGGTACACGAAGGTGATACATAGCTGTACTCTCTTTGGTTACCGACCAGCCCGGAAGTTGGCTCATATCTGCAGCCAGAACGTAACAGGGCCATCGTTGACCAGCGAAACCTGCATATCCGCAGCGAATCGTCCGGTGTGGGTATTCATTTCCTGCTGACGACAGCGCTCGACAAAATAGTCATACAGCGCTTCTGCTTTTTCTGGCGCCGCGCCCTTTGAGAACCCCGGGCGCATTCCGCGATCGGTGTCTGCCGCCAGGGTGAACTGCGAAACCACCAGCACGCTTCCCCCCGCCTGCTGGACGTTCAGATTCATTTTGCCGTCGGCATCGCTAAAAATTCGATAGCCCAGTACCCGCTCACACAGGCGATTGGCTTTTTGCTCGTCGTCATCTCTTTCGACACCTAATAACACCAAAAGTCCTGGACCGATTTCGCCCGTCACCTCATCCTCCACGGTGACGCTGGCACGGGTTACGCGTTGAATTAATGCAATCATGGTTGTTCTTCAGACTCTGTTTTAAGTTTTCGGTATTCCCCGAGAGTGACAGTAATTTCTGCCCCAAGCAAGACGATACACCAGGTCCAGTAAACCCAGACAAACAAAATGGGAACTACCGCAAGGACACCATAAATCAGCTGATACGATGGGAACATGGTGATGTAGAGCGCAAAACCTTTCTTGCCGAGCTCAAACAGCACTGCACCAACAAATGCCCCGACCACGGCATCGCGGTTGGGGACTCGCGTGGTGGGTACAATGCTATAAAGCAGCCAGAACGACATCCACGAGAGCAGCAACGGAAAGAGGCGTAACCCGTTATCAATCACCCCGTTAAGCTCGCTAGCCCAGCGCAGCGACAGCAAATAAGAGCTGATGGCAAGGCTGGCACCGGCCAGCAGCGGCCCAAGCGTGAGGATCATCCAGTAAACGGCAAACGAATACACCCTTGGGCGAATGCGGGTGCTACGCCAGATGGTATTGAGCGCGCTATCGATGGAGTACATCAAAAGCAGCGAGGTGACGACCAACCCGCAGGCGCCAACGGCGGTCATTTTGCTGGAGTTGGCGACAAACTGCTCGATATAGCGCTGAATAACATCGCCGGTAGCTGGAATAAAATTTGCGAAGATAAAGTGCCGCAGCTGCACGCTAACGTCAGAGAACATCGGAAATGCCGCGAACAATGCAAACACCACGGCTACCAGCGGCACCAGGGACAGCAGCGACACGTAGGCCAGATTCCCGGCAAGCGTCGTCATATGATCGTCATCAATGCGTCGCCAGAGCAGCTTAAGCCATGCGACCAGCGGCCCTAAACGATGACTGACATGATGACGAACGGTTTTTATCATAGCTGCTTCGCAAAATAGTGGGGAATGGTCTCCTTACCGGTGACCAGGATACTGGTGATCCCCAACTGGTTAGCGCCTTCTATATTATCGGCGTTATCGTCGAAGAAGACCGTATCGCTGGCAGAAAAGCCTTCTGTCTCGAGCACTTTCTGATAGATACGCGCCTCAGGCTTACGCATACCCATCTCCTGTGAGAGATAAATATGATCGGCAGCCCCCCGCACTTCCGGGTATTCATCCGGCCAGAAGGTCGTATGAAGCCGGTTGGTGTTTGACAGCACCACGACCCGGTGTCCCTGCGAACGTAGCTTGTGCATGATGTCGATAACTTCAGGGCGCAGCCCCACAAAAATGGCCTGCCAGCCATGAGAGAACTGCTCGTAGCTTAGCGAGAGATCCATCTCATGGCACAGCGCTTCGGCGAAGGCTTCATCGCTAATTTCACCGCGCTCATGCTGGTGAAAAGCGTCGCCCATAATGAATTTCTGCTTAAGCGTAGCCAGAGGAACACGGCTGAAGTCGCTCCATGCTCCCATGACACGGTTGAAATCGATGTCGACAATCACATTACCTAAATCAAAGATATAGAGCATTTTTGTCTCCTTTCGCGCCGTGGAAAACTAACTTTAGCGGGAAAGCAGGACTTTGACTATGCATCCGCACACGGCTTTTTCATCCGATTTCAGCGTTATCTTTTGCGGCAGTAGAGTGAAGGGACGTTTGAGGTCGCAAAAATCCATGCTCCCCGATATTCATCCATCACCACGCTGAGTCCTCTGCCCGTCTGGCGATAGAAACCAGGCAAGGTGTCGTCGATATCCTCTTCATCTGCCGAATCAGCGAAGGTTTTGACCACCTGCATCGTACGCAGCACGCGGGCATCCCGCTGTTGGGTATAGCTGAAGTAGATGTTTCTGCTGACATCGGTGGTATTTCGCCCGTAGAGTTTACCGGTGAGTGTCGCCAGCCCCTCCTGGTTATACATACGAAAAGAGAGCGTACCTGCAAATCGATTACTGCCAATATTCCATTCGACATTCCCGATGCAGTTCACCGGCGTATCGGCATAGCGTGAATACCATAACCAGATACCGGAACCGATAGCGATGATAAGCCCAACGGAGAGCAGAATAATGTTGCGATTTTTTTTCATTTTCTGCGCGTCCAGTAATAATGCGTAGTACAAAATGCAGAAGCATCAGCCCGCGCATCTTTATCACAGACAAATGCCACTACCCGCTCCGCTTTGCTGTAACCAGAGAGATACACTCGTTGATTATTACCACAGAGTTCCGGATGCGCTTGCATCAGTTGAAAATAGCTGTCCAGGTCATGTTCATTCGGTGAGTAATAGATTTTGCAGTGAGTACTCGACGGTGTCTGCATTGAAACCGGTAGAAACTGGCTAAATGGCATAACAAGTCGTGTCTGATACCACACCAGCCAAATAACAACCGTGACTATACTTAACCCCGTCAGGCACACCGTAAGCCACAGTGGAACCCGGCTCTGTCGTTGCAGCAAAGGAGGTATTATTGCCGTTAATTCGCGCTCTTCGATAACGGGTGATTCATGAACATCCCCCTGGGAAGGTGTCACCACATCCACGCGGGTGTTTTCAATTAAAGTGAGTCCACGCCGGGAAATCGTTTTTACCGTATCGCGGGCTAGCCCCACATCTTCCAGTGCATTACGTAATGTTAAAATCGCCTGGTAAAAAGTATTAGGCGTCGTCACATCATTTCTCTCACCCCAACCCACTTTCATCAACGCGTTCTGGGAAACAACTTCATTCGGATGCGTTATTAAATAGAGTAAACAAAGAGAGGCAGGAAGCTGCAGTTGAATAGACCGCCCGGTCAACCGATTGACCAGACTCTTGCTATCCGGATTAAATTCGACCAACTGATTGATAAGGTACAATTGCCCGGCCCTCTGTTACAAAAACGTTTCGCGGGATGCACAGTGCGCACCCTTTAATTTTACATGCAAATCGATAAGACGCCCCTTCTTTGTACATGATCATAGATAAGAATCTCAAGGCTTGAGATCAAAACACTTTCATTACAATGAGATATCAGACAAATATCTTAGGTGAGAATTTTCTAAAACTTAATAATAAGAATTCATTACAGTTTCACCAGAGTTATGTTTATATTTTATCGCAACACCAGAGATGTGCCAGAAGAAGCTGAGAGATGTTATTAAGAAGCATTATTTATTACGTCAATCGTTTAGCAAATAGTGCTATTTTAAGATTTTTCCTAATACAGGTAAATGTGTATAAAAATCCTGGTTAGTTGGTTATTAATCTGAATTAAGTTATCGCAGCGCCAGGTTACATCACGGCTTCTGAAGGTTATATTTAATCACTTACCAGGAATTTATTACACGAGTGATTATTCGCCCTTATTAATAACTATCGCCTACTGGATGGGCTGGATTGACACACTTATTTACCAATGAAATATTGAAAGAGAAAAATCGGCAGGAGTCGTTTTGGATGATGAGAAAGACACCACAGATTGTCCGTTGTATTAGCTGTGAATTATCCTGTCAATTATTTCCTGACAGCGCAGTGCGGGTACAATATTGCAATAATGCAGCATTTGCCATCTGGCCGGAGGGTAATGCATATCTGAAAAAAGGCGTTGTCGAAAAACTACTACTTGATAATCAAAATCATTTATCGAGAGGGTTTATATTCGTTGATTTTTCATTCCCAAATCTACGGATTTTTTCCGATCCGCAATGGGTCGACAGGCTGGCAAACAGTGGTATGCATATTGTCCTGATTTCAGACCGAAGCCTGACACCTTTGGCGAATTATTGGCTTTCCAAAAGCAATAAGATTCAGGGGATTATCTATTCCGATGATGATGATTTTGTGCAACAACAGAAGATCCGCCGTTTGTTTACAGGGCGACTTGCTAACACCAAACGTGGACGCTCACTTAACTATACAGAGTTTATATTACTAAAACGTTTCATGTCAGGAATAAGTATTCAACAAATTATAAAAACTGACAACATTGATATTAAGAAAATTTATGTACACAAGCTTCGGCTTGAAAATAAGTTAGGCCATAGTATTCATAAGATTATCTCGAATATTTTATAGCGAACTTTTCCTTTTTATTATTTCCACATCATTGCGATGTGGTGGACGCTCTACGCCTGAATGCAGGAGGCAATAATGCCAAACCCCAAACATTACTCACCAATCGCCATAGCGGTTTCTGCCGCATTAGCCTCTATGGTATTTTCCACCCATGCGGCCTGGGTTGACGTTGATAGCCTTCCTCTGAGCGGGCTGGTCAGCGAGCTACCGCCCGAACTGCAGGCCATTATCCCGGCACAGGCGAATGCGAACTTCGCAAAAACCAGCGCCATGCCAAATTACGTTTATCAGTGGAATGCGGGGACTATCCCGGTTTATGGTAATGGGTTAACGCTCAATGGCCCGGGCATAGAAGCATTCGAGCACACCATTACCGTTATTCAGAACAGCTCAACGGGCAGCCCTGGCGTTATTTTTGGCGACGACCTGACCATTAGGACACAGTCGAAGAATGCTGCCAACAATGGTAAAGATGTCGACGGTATTCGTACTCACGGTGCTAACACTCCGGATAACCCGGTGTTTATTATTACCGGTGACCGCACCAGCATCTACGTTGATGGTCAGGATGGTGACGGTATCAACGCCGGGTACAACTCGCTGAGCCAGGGCTGGACAGGGTCTGCAAGCATTTATGTTGGCGACGACCTGTACATCAAAACCACGGGCAGCCAGGGGCGCGGTATCACTGCCAACGCCATGAGAGATGCTTCACTCGCCAAAAATACAATTATTGTCGGCAATCGTGCGCATATTGTAACCACCGGCGACAGTTCGGAAGGGTTACGTACCGGGCAAAGCGGTTCGTTGATCCGTCTGGGCGATGACGCCACCATTGAGACCTCCGGTACATCTTCAACCGGGATTTATGCCGCATCATCTTCCAGAACCGAGCTTGGCAACAACGCGACCATTACGGTAAACGGTGCCAGCGCACACGCGGTATATGCCACCGGTGCCACCGTTAATCTGGGTGATAACGCCACCATTAATGTGAACAGTGCCAGTAAGGCGGCGTCCTACAGCAAAGCCCCGCGCGGCTTATATGCGCTCTCTCGCGGCGCCATTAATCTGGCTGGCGGCGCAGCGATCACCATGGCGGGCGATAACAGTAGCGAAAGCTATGCCATCAGCACAGAAACGGGCGGTATTGTTGACGGATCTGCCGGCGGCCGCTTCCTCATCAACGGTGACATTCACGCTGCCGGTGCCACCGCGGCTACCAGCACGCTGCCGCAGAAGAATAGTACGATTAAGCTCAATATGACGGACAACTCCCTGTGGAGCGGGGCATCGTACATCACCAGCGCCACAGCGGGCACAGGCGTTATCTCTGTGCAAATGAGCGATGCCACCTGGAATATGACCAGCAGCTCAACGCTCACCGACCTGACGCTAAACAGTGGCGCGACCGTAAACTTCAGCCATGTGGATGGTGAGCCATGGCAGACGCTGACCATCAATGAAGATTACATCGGCAATGGCGGTAAACTGGTCTTTAATACCGTGCTGAACGACGATGACTCAGAAACCGACATGCTGAAGGTCCTCGGCAACACCTCGGGTAACTCGTTTGTCGCGGTGAATAATATTGGCGGTACCGGGGCGCAAACCGTTGAAGGGATTGAAATTATCAACGTAGCCGGCAATTCTGATGGTACCTTTGCAAAAGCAAGCCGTATTGTCGCCGGAGCCTATGACTATAACGTGGTTCAGAAAGGTAAAAACTGGTATCTGACAAGCTATATTGAGCCGGAAGAACCGGTCGATCCGGTGGACCCTGATCCCGTCGATCCCGACCCGGTAGACCCCGATCCTGTTGACCCGGTCATTCCTGACCCTGTGATTCCGGATCCCGTGATCCCAGATCCAGAAGAACCTGTCGCACCACCGGCAGCAGAACATCAGTTCCGCCCGGAAGCTGGCAGCTATCTTGCCAACAACTATGCGGCAAACACGCTGTTCATGACTCGTCTGCATGACCGTTTGGGTGAAACGCAGTACACCGACATGCTGACTGGCGAGAAAAAGGTCACCAGCCTGTGGATGCGTAACGTCGGTGCGCATACCCGCTTCAAGGACGGCAGCGGACAGCTGAAAACCCAAAGCAACAGCTACGTGTTGCAGCTGGGTGGCGATCTGGCGCAGTGGAGTAGTGACGGCCTGGACCGCTGGCATATTGGTGCAATGGCAGGTTATGCCAACAGCCAGAACCGCACGCAGTCATCCGTAACCGGTTACCATTCCCGCGGTCAGGTCACAGGTTATAGCATCGGTCTTTACGGTACCTGGTATGCCAACGATATCGACCAGTCAGGGGCCTATGTGGATACCTGGGCGCTGTACAACTGGTTTGATAACAAGGTAATGGGTCAGGATCAGGCGACTGAAAAATACAAATCCAAAGGGATCACGGCCTCGGTCGAAGCCGGTTACAGCTTCAAGCTGGGCGAGAGCGAACGTAATAGCTACTGGCTGCAACCTAAAGCGCAGGTGGTGTGGATGGACGTGCAGGCCGACGACCACCGCGAAGCAAACGGTACCCGCGTGAAGGATGATAGTGACGGTAATCTGATGACCCGCCTGGGCGTTAAAGCCTACATCAATGGCCATAACGCCATCGATGACGGCAAATCCCGTGAGTTCCAGCCGTTCGTGGAAGCAAACTGGATCCACAACACACAAACTGCTCGTGTGAAGATGGACGATGTCAGCAACGACATGCGTGGTACGAAGAACATCGGCGAGCTGAAGGTGGGTGTTGAAGGGCAAATCACCCCGCGTCTGAACGTATGGAGCAACGTCGCGCAGCAGGTCGGCGACAAAGGCTACAGCGATACTCGCGGTATGCTGGGTGTGAAATACAGTTTCTAATTGAAGCAACAACAAAGCCGCTGATATTCAGCGGCTTTTTTTCTTTTTCCGCACTCAGGCTTCTGCGGCCTGGAGTGCTTTCTTCGTCTGGCTGATGCGCTTCACGAGCAGCACCGAAACGACGGAACCGCAGAATGCAAAGCAGGCCATAATGCCAAAGACAATTTTGTAGCCAACCAGCCCAGGGTTCAGATCCAGAATATAGCCGTACAGGCTAAAACAGAACATCGCCGGGGCGTAACCGATAAAGCTCCCCAGCGCCATTGCCGCACCGGTGTGGTTCTCCGCGATTCTGGCTTCACCAATTGGCGCAAAGAAGACCGCGCGCTGGGTAAACACGATAGCACCAAAGCCTAAGGTACAGGCCATGCCGAGGTATACCGGCATACTTTCATGCGGCAACATGATGAGTACCAGCAGCGCGACAAAGCTAATCATGAAGGTGTAGCTCAGATAACGGCTGGGCGATTTCAGGATTTTGTCGGAAATCATTCCACCGATTGGTCCACCAATCATCTTCAGGCAGTACTGGTTGATGATGCCGTAAGCCCCGACCAGCGCCACCGGCAGAAGGTAGATGTTCTTCAGGAACGGAATGAAGAACGTCAGCCCGCAGTAGACCGCATACACAAAGAAGACGTTGAAAGCGATAAGCCAGATGGTCTTATCTTTCAGTACCGAAGTCATGCTGGTATTTTTCGGTGCGTCCTGTGACTCATTCACCGCCTTCGCCGGAGCTTCCTCTTTATCATTAAGCACAAAGAAGATGATTATCCCCACCAGAATAACGATGGCCGAATAGAACCAGATCCCCGCTTTGAAGCCCAGCAGGCCACTTCCGAACCAGGTAAAGACCGCCAGCGCGGTAAATGCCACAATGGTGTCAACAATCCCGCGACCGGTTTCGAAGAAGCCAAACAGGCGCCCCTGCTGCTCACTGTTACCCAGACGGCTGACGGATTTAAGCAATACCGGCCAGTTCAGCATATCGCAGGTGACACCAAACAGCGCCCAGACGAACAGGATGCCCCAGTAGCCCGGCATCGTTGACAGATAAATACCCAGCAAACCTGTCGCAATTAAGGAGACAGACATCGTGTATTTACGTGGCAGTTTGTCAGCAAAGTAAATCGACAGGAAAAAACCAATTGTGGTAACAAACGAGTTCACCGACATCGCATTACCTATCTGCCCGTTGCTCAGATGAAAATACTCCTGCATCGGTATATAGAATGCGTCTTTCAGAGAGGGCAGTTTATATATAGTACCGCCACAAAGCGTTAATAAACTAAAAAGCGCCCATTTCTTTTTTGTGAGCATAGAATCCCCTAATGGCATAAATGCCACTGTCTTAAATTAGGTAATAGAACCCCGTCCATTCTTAATGAATGGATTTATTAAAATATGAGAATGTTTATTATTAGTGATTTAAAATGTGCGTTGCCTCTGCTTTTATTTGCTGAAGAACCTCTCTGACGAAGCGAATTTGTTGAATGGCATCCTGTTTTTCTTTCACTAAGCGCTCTTCCAGGTGAGTCGCTTCTGGTAACGGGGTTTCGCTCATCTGCCGCCACGGGATCCACGGGTTATCGCCTTCATTTTCAAAGCGGAACGCCGGGGCGAAGTAATCCACCTCTTCTTCAAGCCCGTAGGCCATGACCTGCGGCTGTGCTTCTCCGAGGCAGATAAGTTCCGTCAGCAGCGCCTTAAACGGCATATCACCCTCTCCGGAGATACAGGCCTTATGCCCCAGGCCGCCGTCTTCTGGCACAATCAGCGCATCTTTGATGTGTACCTGGGTCACGCAGGGCGACATTGTCGCAAGCGCCTGCAGCGGGTGTTCATTGGCGTTAATCATATTCGCAAAGTCGAACAACAGCGAAAGCTCCGGCATCCCGCTTTGCTCAATCAGCGCCACCAGCTCATGGCTCTTCAGGTCTTCGTGCTGCTCGAGGGTAAACGTCAGCCCACTGTGCTGATATTGCGCTTTGATATAGCCAATATCCTGGGCGATTTTTGCCATGACTTCCTGCACATGCCCTTCATAGCGCGGGTAGAACCGAACCGATGTCGCGCCGGTTTTCAGCGCGATGCGCACTGCGGTATCGATAGTGTCTTTGTCGGAAGCGCTGGTTTCAATATGCACATCCAGCGCGAGACGACGGGCCTTATCACCAAACGCCGCCAGCTCAGTATCCTGCATATTTTCCAGCGAATAGCGCTCACCATCCAGAACATGGACTTTTACCCCACGCAGATGGTTCTCATGAGCGATATCCAGTAAATCACCGGGTAATATACGTTCCAGACGCATATTCAGATGATAAGCATAGGCGTGAAGATACAGCGGGATATTATCTACACGAGAAAGTATTTTCCCTGCATTTTCTTTGGTGACCATAACATACCTACAAGTTTATAAAGAGATCGACAGCCTCAAAGCGCCAATATTCAATGTCTATTTGTACAATATTGCCATGGCTATCTGCCCGATGCTTTTCAATCAGGATCGCAGGCATACCGGATGAGCCGCCAATAAATTTACTCACGTCTCCAGACATTCTTACGGGTTTAAAGGCAAGTTTTTTTATAATCACGTCTTTGTTATATGATTTTTCCCAGACGCTGGTGAATGACTGACTTTCAAGCTGCTCAATAAAACCGGGAGCCACCTGCGGGTTAATATAGGTTTCATGATAAAACACCTTATGCCCTTCCAGCGCTCCCCAACCGGTAATGCAGTACAGCTCTTCAGAGGCTGCCGCGCTGAGCAATGGGGCTGCAGCCTGTGGGAACTGCGATACACGGCTTTTATCGATAAACCCCCAGGACGGTTCGCGTCCCTGCTCCAGCGCCGCACGCTGGAAGCTCGCGGAAAGCTCCGGGCTATAGTTGAAACGGGGCTGGGTCACAAACCACCCTTTGCGGTCTTTGCGGAAGATCCGGGACTCCGCCTCAAGGTTTAAGAGGGCCTGGCGCAGGGTCATACGCTTAATCCCCAGCAGCTCTCCCAGCTCTCGCTCTGAAGGGAGCTTTCCCCCGACCGGGGTGATGCCTTGCTTCAACCAGTGATCCAGTTTTTCTTTTGCGTTCTCGACGGTCGACGGATTCTTTTCCATTGTTTAATCCATTTGGTTTAAACCAGATGAATCAATCTTACTCTGTCGACAAAATGGAATGCAATGTGAACCTCAGGCTTTGGAAAGATATGTGACGGGGTTCTCTTCGTGGATAAGGGAGCCGTACTCAGGGCAAAAAAAACCCCGCCTCAGGAGGCAGGGTTTGTATCGGCTAAGAAGCGCTGAATTAGTCTTCTTTCGCACCGCGCATTGCGCGTTTACGGTCGTTCTCGGTCAGATGACGCTTACGGATACGGATAGAGGTTGGGGTAACTTCTACCAGTTCGTCGTCATCGATGAACTCCAGAGCCTGCTCCAGGGTCATCTTGATAGGCGGAACCAGAACGGTCGCTTCGTCAGTACCGGAAGCACGCATGTTGGTCAGTTTCTTACCGGTCAGGCAGTTTACAGTCAGGTCGTTAGAACGACTGTGAATACCGATAATCTGGCCTTCGTAAACTTCAGCACCGTGACCCAGGAACAGCTTACCGCGATCCTGCAGACCGAACAGCGCGAACGCAACCGCTTTACCCTGACCGTTGGAGATCAGTACGCCGTTGTTACGCTGACCAACATCACCCGGACGAACGTCGTCGTAGTGGCTGAAGGTAGAGTACAGCAGGCCGGTACCGGAGGTCATGGTCATGAACTCAGAACGGAAGCCGATCAGACCACGGCTTGGGATCACGTAGTCGAGACGTACGCGGCCTTTTCCGTCCGGATTCATGTTTTTCAGGTCGCCTTTACGCTCACCCAGAGCCTGCATGACAGAACCCTGGTGCTGCTCTTCGACGTCCAGCGTTACGTTCTCGAACGGCTCTTGCTTACGGCCGTCGATTTCGCGGAAGATAACTTTCGGACGGGAAACCGCCATCTCGAAACCTTCACGACGCATGTTTTCAATCAGAACGGACAGGTGCAGTTCACCACGGCCGGAAACGCGGAAGGCGTCAGCGTCGGCGGTTTCTTCTACACGCAGTGCAACGTTGTGCACCAGCTCTTTGTTCAGGCGGTCAAGGATCTGACGAGAGGTAACGTATTTACCTTCTTTACCACAGAACGGAGAGGTGTTGACGTTGAAGAACATGGAAACGGTCGGCTCATCAACAGACAGGGCTGGCAGCGCTTCAACCGCCTGCGTGTCGCAGATGGTGTCAGAGATGTTCAGCTCACCCAGACCGGTGATAGCAATGATGTCGCCTGCTTCTGCTACATCACTTTCGATACGCTCAAGACCCAGGTGAGTCAGTACTTTACCCACTTTACCGTTACGGGTTTTGCCTTCGCTATCAACGATAGTGATCTGCTGGTTCGGCTTCACTTTACCGCGCTTGATACGACCGATGCCGATTACACCAACGTAGTTGTTGTAGTCGAGCTGAGAGATCTGCATCTGGAACGGACCATCCAGGTCAACGTCCGGCGCTGGTACACGGTCAACAATCGCCTGGTACAGCGGGGTCATGTCGTCCGCCATATCTTCGTGGTCCAGACCAGCGATACCGTTCAGCGCAGAAGCGTAAACGATAGGGAAGTCCAGCTGCTCGTCGGTCGCGTCGAGGTTAACGAACAGGTCGAATACCTGATCAACAACCCAGTCAGGACGCGCGCCAGGGCGGTCAACTTTGTTGATAACAACGATTGGCTTCAGACCGTGGGCAAATGCCTTTTTGGTCACGAAGCGCGTCTGCGGCATTGGGCCATCCATTGCATCAACGACCAGCAGCACAGAGTCAACCATGGACATAACACGTTCAACTTCACCACCGAAGTCGGCGTGCCCTGGGGTATCAACGATGTTGATACGGTAGTCATTCCATTTGATAGCGGTGTTTTTCGCGAGGATGGTAATCCCACGCTCTTTCTCCAAATCGTTGGAGTCCATCACACGCTCTTGGGTCTCGGCACGCGCGTCGAACGTACCGGATTGCTGCAGCAGCTTATCAACCAGGGTCGTTTTACCATGGTCAACGTGGGCGATGATGGCGATGTTACGCAAATTTTCGATCACAACTTTGCCTCAGGCATTAGAAATAGCGCGTTATTGTACACGGATTAATCGCACTACAAAACAGGATCACAAACATCCTCCGCAAACAAGTATTGCAGAGTTGCTTTGTGATCGCTTTCACGGACAAGGAAAAGGGCCAAATTTACAAAATTGCACCAATATGGTGCCTAATGTTCACATTGAAGCACTATACTGGTGCAATGAATCCAAACTGGTGCAGCCCTTTTGCACTGTGGTGCGCATGATACAGCGTTTTGGGGGGCATTTAAAAGTTGGCACAGTTTTCGCTTTAATAAATTTACGGCAACAACGCCATCAGAAGCAGTGTTATGTAGTTCGTTACCACGACGACAATGACCAATCCGGGAGAGTTTAAGTATGTCCGCTGAACACGTTTTGACGATGCTGAACGAGCATGAAGTGAAGTTTGTTGATCTGCGCTTCACCGATACCAAAGGTAAAGAACAGCACGTCACCATTCCTGCTCATCAGGTAAATGCTGAATTCTTCGAAGAAGGCAAAATGTTTGACGGCTCCTCGATTGGCGGCTGGAAAGGCATTAACGAATCAGACATGGTGCTGATGCCGGACCATACCACTGCGCTTATTGACCCGTTCTTTGAGGAACCGACGCTGATCATTCGCTGCGACATCCTCGAGCCAGGCACTCTGCAGGGCTACGATCGCGACCCGCGCTCTATCGCTAAACGCGCTGAAGAGTACCTGCGTTCTACCGGCATCGCGGATACCGTGCTGTTCGGGCCAGAGCCAGAATTCTTCCTGTTTGACGACATCCGTTTCGGGGCTTCTATCTCCGGTTCCCACGTTGCCATCGACGATATCGAAGGTGCATGGAACTCTTCCACCAAATATGAAGGTGGTAACAAAGGTCACCGTCCAGGCGTGAAAGGCGGTTACTTCCCGGTTCCTCCGGTCGATTCTTCTCAGGACATCCGTTCTACCATGTGCCTTATCATGGAAGAAATGGGCCTGGTGGTTGAAGCACATCACCACGAAGTGGCGACTGCTGGCCAGAACGAAATCGCTACCCGCTTCAACACCATGACCAAAAAAGCGGATGAAATTCAGATCTACAAATATGTCGTGCACAACGTGGCGCACCGTTTCGGTAAAACCGCGACCTTCATGCCAAAACCGATGTTCGGTGATAACGGTTCCGGTATGCACTGCCACATGTCTCTGTCCAAGAACGGTACTAACCTGTTCTCTGGCGACAAATACGCTGGCCTGTCTGAAATGGCACTGCATTACATCGGCGGTGTTATCAAACACGCGAAAGCCATCAACGCCCTGTCTAACCCGACCACCAACTCCTACAAGCGTCTGGTCCCGGGTTATGAAGCGCCGGTTATGCTGGCCTACTCAGCTCGTAACCGCTCTGCCTCTATCCGTATCCCGGTGGTTGCAAGCCCGAAAGCACGTCGTATCGAAGTGCGTTTCCCGGACCCGGCGGCTAACCCGTACCTGTGCTTCGCAGCACTGCTGATGGCTGGCCTCGACGGTATTAAGAACAAAATCCATCCGGGCGAAGCCATGGATAAAAACCTGTACGACCTGCCGCCGGAAGAAGCGAAAGAGATCCCACAGGTTGCAGGCTCTCTGGAAGAAGCACTGAACGAACTGAACGCCGACCGCGAGTTCCTGACCGCAGGTGGTGTGTTCACCGACGAAGCTATCGATGCTTACATCGCGCTGCGTCTGGAAGAAAACGACCGCGTTCGCATGACGCCGCACCCGGTTGAGTTTGAACTGTATTACAGCGTTTAAGTTGTCGTAATACTCCGCGAATGCGCTGCCACCATCGGAGACAGCGCAGTAAACGGAGGTTGTAAGTTGCCGTGGAAACTTTAGCCCATCCCAGGATGGGCTTTTTTCTCCACCAACAATCTGATCTCACGCGCTTTTCGCCGACAAGAAGCTATAATGCACTAAATTGGTGCATTCAACTGGAGGACTGCTGGATGGCAACAGGCATGCTGCCCGATGCTGGGCAGATCCTTAACTCTCTGATTAACAGTATCTTGCTGGTCGATGACGACCTCGCGGTGCATTACGCGAACCCGGCGGCACAACAGCTGCTGGCACAAAGCTCGCGCAAACTCTTTGGCACCCCGCTTCCCGAACTGTTGAGCTATTTTTCGCTGAATATCGGCCTGATGCATGAAAGCCTGGCCGGTGGACAAGGCTTCACCGATAACGAAGTCACGCTGGTGATTGACGGCCGATCGCATGTGCTGTCACTGACCGCACAGCGACTGCCTGACGGCATGATCTTGCTTGAGCTGTCGCCGATGGATAACCAGCGACGCCTGAGCCAGGAGCAATTGCAGCACGCACAGCAGGTCGCGGCACGTGACCTGGTTCGCGGCCTGGCGCATGAAATTAAAAACCCGCTGGGCGGCCTGCGCGGTGCCGCACAGCTGCTGAGCAAAGCATTGCCCGACCCATCGCTCCTGGAATACACCAAAATGATTATCGAACAGGCCGATCGCCTGCGTAATCTGGTAGACAGACTGCTCGGGCCGCAGCTCCCCGGCATGCATGTGACCGAGAGTATTCACAAAGTTGCCGAGCGCGTGTTTAACCTGGTATCGATGGAGCTGCCGGATAACGTTCGCCTGATCCGCGATTATGACCCCAGCCTGCCGGAGCTGCCGCACGATCCTGACCAGATTGAGCAGGTGCTGCTGAACATCGTGCGCAATGCACTGCAGGCGCTGGGCCCGGAGGGTGGCGAGATAATTTTGCGCACCCGTACAGCATTCCAGCTCACGCTGCACGGCGTTCGCTACCGCCTGACGGCACGTATCGATGTAGAAGATAACGGGCCGGGTATTCCGCCACATCTGCAGGACACGCTGTTTTACCCGATGGTCAGCGGGCGCGAAGGTGGTACCGGTCTTGGCCTGTCGATAGCGCGTAATTTAATTGATCAACACTCCGGCAAAATTGAATTTACCAGTTGGCCGGGTCATACCGAGTTTTCGGTTTACCTGCCAATCAGGAAATAGAGGGGTTTAGTGTATGCAACGAGGGATAGCCTGGATTGTTGATGACGATAGCTCAATCCGCTGGGTACTGGAACGCGCGCTTGCTGGCGCAGGGCTGACCTGCACCGCTTTTGAGAGCGGTGCCGAGGTACTGGAAGCCCTGACGACCAAAACCCCGGACGTGCTGTTGTCAGATATCCGTATGCCGGGAATGGACGGCCTGGCGCTGCTGAAGCAGATTAAACAGCGCCATCCGATGCTTCCGGTCATCATAATGACCGCCCACTCCGATCTGGATGCTGCCGTCAGCGCCTACCAGCAGGGGGCATTCGATTACCTGCCAAAACCCTTTGATATTGATGAGGCGGTAGCGCTGGTTGAACGCGCTATCAGCCATTATCAGGAACAACAACAACCGCGCAATGCACCGGTATTTGGCCCGACAACCGACATCATCGGTGAAGCGCCGGCGATGCAGGATGTATTTCGTATTATTGGCCGCTTGTCGCGTTCATCGATAAGCGTACTTATCAACGGTGAATCCGGTACTGGTAAAGAGCTGGTCGCACATGCGCTGCATCGCCATAGCCCACGCGCCTCCTCCCCCTTTATCGCCCTGAACATGGCGGCAATTCCGAAGGATCTTATCGAATCGGAACTGTTTGGTCATGAGAAAGGCGCGTTCACCGGTGCCAATACGGTGCGTCAGGGGCGTTTCGAGCAGGCCGACGGCGGCACGCTGTTCCTGGATGAAATCGGCGATATGCCGCTTGATGTGCAAACCCGACTGCTGCGTGTTCTTGCCGACGGGCAGTTCTATCGCGTTGGTGGCTATGCGCCGGTGAAGGTGGATGTGCGCATCATTGCCGCCACCCACCAGAACCTGGAGCTGCGCGTTCGGGAAGGTAAATTCCGTGAGGATTTATTCCACCGTCTGAACGTCATTCGCGTCCACCTGCCGCCGCTGCGCGAGCGCCGGGAAGACATTCCTCGTCTGGCCCGCCACTTCCTGCAGGATGCCGCCCGCGAGCTGGGCGTTGAAGCCAAACAGCTGCACCCGGAAACCGAAGCCGCGCTCACGCGTCTTGCCTGGCCTGGGAACGTACGCCAGTTGGAGAACACCTGCCGCTGGCTGACCGTGATGGCCGCAGGCCAGGAGGTCCTGATTCAGGATTTACCGGGCGAACTGTTTGAGTCGACCGTACCGGAAACTACCGCACATGCCCTCTCGGACAGCTGGGCTACGCTGCTGGCACAGTGGGCCGATCGCGCGCTGCGTTCCGGTCATCAAAATCTGCTTTCCGAAGCGCAGCCGGAGATGGAGCGCACGCTCTTAACGACGGCGTTACGCCACACGCAGGGACACAAACAGGAAGCGGCAAGGCTGCTGGGCTGGGGGCGTAATACCCTGACCCGCAAGCTGAAAGAACTGGGAATGGAGTAAGCGGTGCAGTAAATGTAAAAAAGGACGGTTTAGCGCAAAGAGCGGTTATATAGTCCTTTACTGTTCCGATGAGTTAAGTATGATTTTTGCGCGAACGCAGGGGGTTATCATGCTTGATTCACTTATCACCACCATCTCGAGTGGTGCTGTCGACAGCACCACACCGCATACGGCCATTGCCGCCGTACTGTGCGCAGCACTCTTTGGGCTTTTTAGCTAAACGAGTCGCCTGATGGCACTACTGCTTATCAGGCCTGCAATTGGCAGGCACGATAAGTGGTAGCGCCACCGGCAGCGCAGTTAAATCACTCGCGAGAACTGCTGCATCCGCGCTTTCTGGCGCAGGTAGGCATCAAAACACATACAGATATTACGAATCAGCAGGCGTCCCTTCGGCGTCACCTGAATCGCTTTCTCGCTCACATCCACCAGCCCATCTTTCGCCAGCGGTGCCAGCAGCTTCATATCTTCGGCAAAATAGTCGCTAAAGATCAGATCCCACTGCGCTTCCACGGCGCTAAAGTCGAGGCGGAAGTTACAGATAAGCGCTTTGATAACGTCACGACGAATGCAGTCGTCGCGGGTTAACGCGATACCACGCCACAGCGCATTACCGTGTTCATCAACCTGCTGATAGTAGTGCTTGAGCTCTTTCTGGTTCTGCGCATAACAGTCCCCCATCATGCTGATTGCAGAAACACCAAGACCCAGCAGATCGCTGTCGCCCTGAGTGGTATAGCCCTGGAAGTTACGATGCAGGACACCGTTGCGCTGTGCGACCGCCAGTTCGTCATCCGGACGGGCAAAGTGATCCATCCCGATGAACTGGTAACCGCTGTCGGTGAGTGAGGTGATGGTTTCCTGCAGAATATCCAGCTTCTGCTGTGCAGAAGGCAGATCGGCATCTTTAATTTTGCGCTGCGCGGCAAACAGGGTCGGTAAATGGGCGTAGTTGAAGACGCTCAGGCGATCCGGGTTCAGCTCTGCGACCCGGCTCAGGGTAAACGCAAAACTTTCCGGCGTCTGTTTCGGCAAACCATAAATCAGGTCAATATTGGTTGAAGTAAAGCCAATATCACGCGCATGGTTCAGCAGCGCAAAAATGAAGTCTTCATCCTGCTCGCGGTTCACCAGGCGCTGCACTTCTTTATTGAAGTCCTGTACGCCCATGCTCAGGCGGTTGAAACCCTCCACACGCAGGTGATCGAGCACATCAAGCTCAATCTCACGCGGGTCGACCTCAATCGAAATTTCGGCGTCAGCATTAAAGCTGAAGTTGCCACGCAGCAGCGCCATCAGGCGGCTAATTTGGGCTTTATTCAGATAGGTTGGCGTACCGCCGCCCCAGTGCAGCTGACTGACATGGCGTCCGGCAAACAACGGTGCGCGATGGAGGATCTCTTGCTCCAGCGCGTCGAGATACTGATCGGCTTTATGCTGCTGGCGGGTAACAATTTTATTGCAGCCGCAGAAGTAACACAGCTTATGGCAGAACGGAATGTGGACGTACAGCGACAGCGGTCTTTCGGGATAACGCGCAACCGCGTGTAAGAAATCCGCTTCACCAAAGTTCTCGTTAAACTCCAGCGCGGTCGGGTATGACGTATAACGTGGCCCGGAATAGTTGTATTTCTGGATCAGGGCCAGATCCCAGTCGATTAACTGCTCAGACATGCTCACTCCTTCCGATGATATCGCTGGCGGCGACGGCGAACCGGCAGACCCGTACTGCGGGTCAATAACCGGTTGCGCAGCCAGTTTCTGCGCCGCGACAACCGTCGTAGTTTAACGAATAACCACGCCAGATAACATATAACCGGAAGGGTTATAAGCAGGACGGTAAAACCGACCGGGTGCAAACGTTAGTTTCCGCCTTTCAGCAGACGCATCATGTCTTCCTTGCCTTCTTCTTCCTCTTCTTCGTCATCATCGTAAGAGAGGCCGAGCTGCTGCATCAGTTCATCAATACGGTCCAGTTTGGCGTCAACCCAGGACTGCTCTTCAGCATTCAGGGTACCGCCCTCTTCCAGACGTTCCAGCAGCGCATCCAGGCGCTCATCCGTTTCCAGCATTTCAAGCTCAGCCTGCGGTGAAAGCATAGGTTTCTCACTCTTCGGTTTGTGCTGTTTAATCACTGGTGCATCGGTAACGCCCAGTGCGATGGGTTTTTTGCTGCCAATACGAGGATCTTTTTGCTGCTGTTTACCCTGACCACCGGCCTCAGCGCTACCACTTGCACGGCTACCAGCCACGTGGCCACGATGCTTTTTCTGGCGCTTGCGGTCGCGGGCTTCCTGGTTTAACTCTTCACGCGATTTACGACGTGCTTTAGCGGGGGATTTGCCGCGCGGTGCTGCTGTTGGTTTTTTCATGATCGGGTGTCTTTATGCTGTTTTCTTCAGTATAGAATTGAGGCGGAATCTAGCAGAATCCGGACAAAGAAAAAAGGCGACAGAGTAATCTGCCGCCTTTTTCTTGACTCACCACCCATACGGGCTCCACATTCCATGTTTGCTGACAACTGCCCTGTCTATCCTTTAGCTGGAACACTCCTGTGTTGGTTCCCTTTCCCTTTTACAACGTCTCCGAACGTTTCGTCATCCTGACAAATCCTTAGTCTTCGCCTCCTGGCGCTCCTGACCCTCGTCCTGAGTCGTATTCCCGCGGGCATCCTCGCCTTCGTTCGCTACTTTACCGTTTTACGCTCTGCAGACAAGGGACAAAACGCGGAAAAACGTACTTTCAGACTTTTTCTTATCTGTAATGCACTGATTTTTAAGAACTCAGTGATTTTATCGCCTGCGATTTCTCTGATATGTCGCATAATCTCTGTGGCAGATATCTTACAAAGCACAGGGTTATTACTTACGGTATCTCTTGCCCGGAAAAACAGCGTTTTTTCTCGGTTCAGGTATAATCCCCGCCATGACACGATTTAAACGGAGAAACCGTTTTGACTAACCTGAATTATTCACTGACGCACTTTGTCACCAGCGCGCCAGATATTCGCCATTTACCGGCGGATACCGGGATTGAAGTGGCTTTTGCTGGCCGCTCTAACGCGGGTAAATCCAGCGCCCTGAATACGCTGACTAACCAGAAGAGCCTGGCCCGTACCTCCAAAACGCCTGGACGTACCCAGCTCATCAACCTTTTCGAAACCGCAGAAGGTAAACGCTTAGTGGATTTGCCGGGCTACGGCTACGCGCAGGTTCCGGAAGAGATGAAAATCAAATGGCAGCGTGCGCTGGGTGAATACCTGGAAAAACGTATCTGCCTGAAAGGCCTGGTGGTGCTGATGGATATCCGCCATCCGCTGAAGGACCTCGATCAGCAGATGATCGAGTGGGCCGTCGACAGCAATATTCCGGTGCTGGTTCTGTTGACCAAAGCGGATAAGCTGGCCAGCGGCGCACGTAAAGCGCAGCTCAATATGGTTCGCGAAGCGGCTCTGGCCTTTAATGGCGATGTGCAGGTTGAAGCATTTTCTTCGCTGAAGAAAATGGGCGTTGATAAGCTCAAGCAAAAGCTGGATACCTGGTACAGCGAGATCCCACCGGCAGAGCTGCCGGAAGAAGCCTAATCAAAAGCGCGGCATCGTCCGCGCTTTTTCTTTCGCGCAATAAAAAACGCCCCAGTCATTACTGACTGGGGCGGCTAAAATATTCAGCCAAATCCGATTACGTGAAGTAAAAGGTCTGAAAGATAGAACATCTTACCTCTGTACCCTACGCGAACAACTCTACTCTTTTTTTTGAGTGGTACAAAGCACTTTTTGTAGTTTTTTTTCACTCTTTACATAGCGAATTCCGATGATCATCACAATTCGCTATAAGTTATGTTGCTAACTTACAAAAAAGCACTCCCGGTTTTGGCTAATTAATGCGCCTGATCCCAGTTGTCTCCACTGCCGACTTCCACCAGCAGAGGCACGTCCAGCGTGGTGCTGTTTTCCATCAGTTCATGGATTTTCTTCGACACCGCGTCCAGATCGTCTTTATGCACTTCAAACACCAGTTCATCGTGTACCTGCATGATCATGCGCACTCGCGGCTGTTCCGTTCGCAGCCAGGCATCCACCGCGATCATCGCACGTTTGATGATATCAGCAGCCGTCCCCTGCATCGGGGCGTTGATCGCAGCACGCTCAGCGCCCGCACGGCGTGCGGCATTGCTGGATTTGATGTCCGGAAGATACAGTCGGCGACCATCGAGCGTTTCAACATAGCCATTATCTTTTGCCTGCGCGCGAGTACGTTCCATATAGTCCAGTACGCCAGGATAGCGCTCAAAATAGAGATCCATGTACTTCTGTGACTCTTTACGCGGAATATTGAGCTGGCGGGAGAGCCCGAACGCACTCATACCGTAAATCAGGCCAAAGTTAATCGCCTTCGCGCTGCGACGCTGTTCGCTGGTGACGTTCTCAAGCGGCAGCCCAAATACTTCGGCGGCGGTAGCCCGGTGGATATCTTTACCCTCGGCAAAAGCATTCAGCAGGCCTTTATCACGCGACAGATGCGCCATGATACGCAGTTCGATCTGTGAGTAGTCGGCAGATACAATCAGATAATCTTCCGGCGCGATAAACGCCTGACGAATACGACGTCCTTCCTCATTACGTACAGGAATATTTTGCAGGTTCGGATCGGTTGAAGACAGACGTCCCGTGGCAGTCACCGCCTGGTGATAGGAGGTATGCACACGCCCGGTTTTCGGGTTAATCATCAGCGGCAGTTTGTCGGTGTAGGTCGACTTAAGCTTGGCAAGCCCACGATACTCGAGGATAACCTTCGGCAGCGGGTAATCCAGCGCCAGCTCTTCCAGCACCTCTTCCGAGGTGGACGGCGCGCCGCCCGGGGTTTTCTTCAGCGGCTTGATGCCCTGTTTTTCAAACAGAATGGTTTGCAGCTGCTTCGGCGAAGAGAGGTTAAACTCTTCCCCGGCGATCTCATAGGCCTTTTGCTCCAGTTCAACCAGACGCTTGGCAATTTCCTGCGAGTGGGCATGCAGTACCGTGGGGTCAATTTTTACGCCGTTGCGCTCAACGCGCGACAGTACAGGCACCAGCGGCATTTCAATCTCGTTGAAAATTCGCAGTGGACCCTCGTGCTTCTGTAGCGTCGGCCACATCTTCAGATGCAGCTGCAAAGTGACGTCAGCATCTTCCGCCGCATAGCGCCCGGCCTGCTCAAGGTCAATCTGGTTAAAAGTCAGTTGGTTCTTCCCTTTGCCGGCAATCTCTTCAAAGGTAATGGTTTTATGCTTAAGCCAGCGGTCGGAGAGGCTGTCCATGTCGTGACGGCCAGCTACGCTATCCAGCGTGTAGGATTCGAGCATCGTGTCGAAGGCAATGCCACGTAGCTCAATGCCATAATTCTGCAGAATACCGCGATCGTATTTCAGGTTCTGGCCGACCTTCAGGCGTTTTTCATCTTCCAGCAGCGGTTTTAACAGCTCCAGCACACGTTCACGGGAGATTTGATCCGGGGCGTCGAGATAATCGTGTGCCACCGGGACATATGCCGCCACGCCGGGTTCGATAGCAAAAGAGAGCCCGACCATATTGGCGCTGATGTTATCGAGGCTGTCGGTCTCAGTATCAAACGCAAACAGCGGCGCTGTTTCCAGCTTCTTGATCCACGACTTCAGCGTTTCTTCATCCAGAATGGTGACGTAGTTTTCGGCACAGAGCGTCGCAGCAGGTGTTTCGGGCTCTTCGTCAATAACGACGGTTTCTACCGGCTTAGCCGCCGGTTTAGCGCCTTTCGCCTGCATCCATTTACCGGCTTCAAGATCGGTTATCCAGCGCTTAAATTCGTACTTCCTGAAAAGCCCCAGCAGCTCGTCTGCCGCCGGAGCCTGAACCTCCAGCTGATCGCAGGTGAGCTCCAGCTCAACGTCTGTTTTGATCGTGGCGAGCTTATAAGAGAGATAAGCGAGGTCTTTGCTTTGCTCAAGCTTCGCGGCCATGGTTTTAGCACCGCGGAAGGTCAGACCGGCGATTTTCTCGGGTTCGGCATACAGCGTATCAAGGCCACCCAGCCCTTGCAGCAGCGCCTGGGCGGTTTTCTCACCAACGCCAGGCACACCAGGGATGTTATCGGAGGAGTCACCCATCAGCGCGAGGAAATCGATAATCAGCTCCGGCGGTACACCGTACTTTGTCACTACCTCGTCAGGCCCGAGGATAGTATTGGTCATGGTATTAATCAGCGTAATACCTGGCGTCACCAGCTGAGCCATGTCTTTATCACCGGTACTGATAAGCACCGGACGGCCCGCCTTCTCGGCTTCTCGCGCCAGGGTACCGATAACATCGTCCGCTTCTACGCCAGAGACTGCCATCAATGGTAAGCCCATCGCTTTCACCATCGCGTGCAGTGGTTCAATTTGCGCACGCAGATCGTCCGGCATCGGCGGACGGTGCGATTTGTAATCCTCAAACAGTTCGTCACGGAAGGTTTTTCCCTTCGCATCAAACACCACGGCAGCGTGTGAAGGCTGGTATTGCAGGATCAGGCTGCGGAGCATATTCAGCACGCCATACATCGCGCCGGTTGGCTCGCCCGCGCCATTGGTCAGCGGGGGAAACGCATGATACGCCCGATAGAGATAAGAGGAGCCATCAACAAGAATGAGGGGGTTTTCTGGGATCTGAACCATAATTTCCGTGCCTGTTTATCAGATTATGAGTAAAGGATGCCACAGACCGACATAAAACATGAGTTTTTCGCGATATTTGCGGCGAAAGATTTGCGGATCCAGAAGATCGCTCGCAAATCCATTCTGTGGATAACTTTGTGCATAGAATTGTTATGACTAATAAAACCATAGTCACAACGTCACGGAGTAAACAATTATTTCATTTATTTCAATACATTATAACTAAACTGTTTCGTATTAGAACTAAGTGGGGACAAATTGTTCCATGTGGATATAAGTATTGTTTATTTTTCTGCTCTGGTAAGAGCCGTTATTTGGTGTCTTTTCTGATAAAATCAGCACCTTATGCCGATTTTCAGCGCACTTTGTGTGGCTAACTACCTGAAATATAGAATTATGTCGAGATTGCTCGCTCCTGTAACGCTGCTTCTGAGCGTTCTTTTAACCATCCTGGTCACTGTGGCGTGTTCCGTGCCCATTATTATTGCCGGGATCATTAAGCTGATACTGCCCATTCCGGCAGTCTGGCGCGCAGTCTCTGTTTTCTGCAACTTCATGATGTACTGCTGGTGCGAAGGCCTTGCTGCGCTGCTGTATCTCAACCCATGGCTGAAATGGGACATTGAGGGGCTGGAAGGGCTCAGCAAAAAGAACTGGTACCTGCTGATTTGTAACCATCACAGCTGGGCCGATATTGTGGTGCTGTGCGTACTGTTCCGTAAACACATCCCGATGAATAAGTATTTCCTCAAGCAGCAACTGGCCTGGGTACCGTTTATCGGCCTCGCCTGCTGGGCGCTGGATATGCCATTCATGCGCCGTTATTCGCGTAGCTATCTTATCCGCCACCCGGAACGCCGTGGTAAAGATGTGGAAACCACGCGCCGTTCCTGCGAAAAATTTCGTGCTCATCCTTCGACCATTGTGAATTTTGTCGAAGGCTCGCGTTTTACCCCAGAGAAAAAAGCCGAAACGCGCTCGCCCTATAAGAACCTGCTGCCGCCGAAGGCCGCCGGCATTGCGATGGCGTTAAACGTGCTGGGCTCACAGTTTGATAAAATGCTCAACGTGACGCTATGCTACCCGGAAAACGACAAAACACCGTTCTACGATATGCTGAGCGGCAAACTGACCCGCATTGTGGTGCGAATTAACCTGGTGCCAATTACGGAAGAGTTGCACGGGGATTATGTGAACGATAAAAACTTTAAGCGCCGTTTCCAGCTGTGGCTGAACACCTTATGGAATGATAAAGATGTTCAGATTGAAGATATTAAATCTGAATACAACAACGCCGGTCAGTGACCGGCGTTTTTTTTATTTCATTTCAACAAGCTGTTTCACGGTATCAGCATACTGCTGGACAAAAATGTCCATGCTGCTGGTATCCATCCCCTGCGGGTTCAGCTGATATTTGCCGTTGACGAACATCGCCGGAACGCCCTGCAGCTGCAGGTCAGCAGCTGCTTTTTCCTGCTGAGCAACCAGAGATTTCACCACGAAGCTGTTCCAGGCTGAGTCATACTCATCACCCTTCACCCCAGCATCAACGAAGACTTTACGAATATCGGCAACGTTCTGGACGGTCTGCGTTTTCTGTACCGCTTCAAACATTGGGGTAGTCACTTTATCTTCTACGCCCAGCGCCATAGCGACAGCCCACGCCTGAGTCAGCTCTTTACCCAATGGGCCGAGGAACTCAACGTGATATTTCGTCATTTTGGTGCCTTCCGGCAGTTTTTTCTTCACGGTATCGGAAACATGCAGAACTTCTTCAAACTGATAGCAATGCGGGCAGTAGAATGAGAAGAACTCCAGTACCTGAGGCTCACCAGCAACCGGTTTATCGAGGGTCGTGTACTGCTTGCCGTCGGTAATCTGCGCAGCCTGGGCGCTGAATGCCAGAACCATACCGGCCAGCGCCAGCCAAATCTTATTCATGATGACTCTCTCCTGAAATTTTCAAATTAGTACATTGGCGTTAATTGAAGAGGGGGTTCCTGTAGAACCTTCACCTGCTCGAGAAAAGTTGCGGTTTGTCCGCGCCAGTAATCCTCCCCGGTTAACCACGGGAAGTTTTTTGGAAACGCCGGATCCTCCCAGCGTCTTAGCAGCCATGCAAGATAATAGACTAATCGCATGGCGCGTAAAGGTTCAATCAGGGTGAGTTCATCCGAATTGAAGGCGCTAAACTCTTCATACGCTTCAATAATCACCTCCAGCTGCATGCGCCGTTCGGCTTTATCGCCATTGAGCAGCATCCAGAGATCCTGAATGGCAGGCCCGGTACGAGCATCATCGAGATCGACAAACAGTGGTCCGTCTCGCCAGAGGATGTTGCCAGCATGACAGTCACCGTGTAGGCGCAGCGTATTAAAACGACCATGCCACTGACCCATCACCGCGTCGATGAGTTTATCGGTCGCGCTCAGGAAATCAGCCTTCAGGCCAGATGGGATCAGAGTTGCGGTTTCAAACAGCTCGCGAGGCTCTATCAGATACTCTTTCACGCCGATTTCCGGGCGGGCCACAAAGGGCTTTTTTCGGCCCGTCTGGTGCAGACGACCAAGATAACGAGCGACCCACTCCATTTGATCGAGATTATCGGCTTCAAATTGGCGCCCACCCAGGCTCGGGAATACGGCGTAATAAAAACCCTGATGGGTAAGGAGCGTTTGATTGTCAAAAATAAGCGGGGCAGCGACCGGAACCTCATCCTGCACTAACTCAAGAGCAAACTGATGTTCCTCGAGGATTTGCGCAGCCGACCAGCGCTCCGGGCGATAAAACTTCACCACATAGCGGTGACGATCTTCGTCCTGAAACTGGTAAACACGGTTCTCGTAGCTGTTTAACGGCGTAAGACCGGAATCCACCCGGATCCCCTGCTCAAACAGAGCATCCATAATGGTATCCGGGTGTAGTGTCTGGAATGTGAAAGCCTTGTCGTTCATCCTGACTTCCAATAATGATACGAATGGTTCAGGATATCATTTCACAGCAATTTCGGTGGCGCTGCTTACAAGGTTTTACTCTTTAATAACACCACGCGCACGCAGCAATGCGGTTTTAAAATCATCTTCATAGTCTTTCTGAATGCCTGGGATCGCTGCATCTTTGCTGGAATCGCGCATTTTCAGGTGATAGATCAGAATGTCATCGGATAAATCAGCCAGTTCTCCGTCGTAACCTGACTCCTGCGCCAGTTTCTGTAAAAATTGCATCAGGTTCAACTCTGGCTCTTTCTGCCAGGCGGGCTGGAGGAGTTCAATAACTTCGTTCAGACGTTTACATTTCATGGTAGTGCTCCTTACTCTTGATAGAGACACGTTAACAGGGTCAAACCCACAATAAAAGAGGCGATATTGGTGAATGTTATGAGTCCTGTGACGGGCGTAATTCTTGCAGGTGGCAGAGCCACACGCATGGGTGGGAGCGATAAAGGTTTACTGGAACTTAACGGGAAGCCTCTCTGGCGCCATGTCGCCGAGATGCTAACTCCTCAGGTGAACAATATCGCCATCAGCGCTAACCGTAACCTGTCCATATATCGTCACAGTGGCGTACCGGTTATCGAGGATTCTCTGGAAGATTATCCTGGGCCGCTTGCCGGGATGGTCGCTGTCATGCAGCACATCGAATCTCCATGGTTTCTTTTCTGCCCCTGTGATACGCCATTTATCCCTGCCGATCTGCTGGCACGTTTACAGCATGAACAGCGAGATGCCCCCGTCGTGTGGGTCAACGACGGTGAGCGCGATCACCCCACAATTGCCCTGGTTCACCGACAGGTTTTGCCAGCAATGGAAGAGTATCTGGTACGTGGCGAGCGTAGGGTCATGGTTTTCATGCGAAGTGTTGGAGGACACAGCGTGGACTGTAGTGATATCAAATCTGCGTTTATTAACGTCAACACCCCTGAATGTCTTGCGAAAAGACAGGTGGCCAAATGATCCCACTTCTCGCCATCGCCGCCTGGAGCGGTACAGGGAAAACAACGCTCCTCAAAAAACTGATACCCGCACTCTGCGCCGCTGGTATTCGCCCGGGATTAATCAAACATACTCATCACGATATGGATGTCGATAAACCCGGCAAAGACAGTTATGAATTGCGTAAAGCCGGAGCGGCACAGACAATTGTCGCCAGCTCGCAACGTTGGGCATTAATGACAGAAACTCCCGAGGAGCCTGAGATCGATCTCTCTTATCTGGTCAGTCGAATGGATGCATCGTTACTGGATCTGGTTCTGGTTGAAGGGTTTAAGCATGAGCCAGTGGCAAAGATGATGCTCTTCCGGGAAGGTAGTGGTCATACCCAAGATGAACTGGTGCTTGATGAGCACGTTATTGCTATTGCCAGCAATATTCCTCTGGACGTTGAGGTTCCGGTACTGGATTTGAATGATCTGGATGCCATTGTTGCGTTCATTCTGGCATGGCTGAAGGCTAAGAATTAAGGGCTTAGGCCCTTTTTTGGTTTTATGGCGGACAAAAACGCAAAAA
>NZ_JMPS01000019.1 GCF_000735455.1 Yokenella regensburgei ATCC 49455
AAAACAGCTTCGGCGTTGTAAGGTTAAGCCTCACGGTTCATTAGTACTGGTTAGCTCAACGTATCGCTACGCTTACACACCCGACCTATCAACGTCGTAGTCTTCAACGTTCCTTCAGGACTCTCAAGGGAGTCAGGGAGAACTCATCTCGGGGCAAGTTTCGTGCTTAGATGCTTTCAGCACTTATCTTTTCCGCATTTAGCTACCGGGCAATGCCATTGGCATGACAACCCGAACACCAGTGATGCGTCCACTCCGGTCCTCTCGTACTAGGAGCAGCCCCCCTCAATTCTCCAGCGCCCACGGCAGATAGGGACCGAACTGTCTCACGACGTTCTAAACCCAGCTCGCGTACCACTTTAAATGGCGAACAGCCATACCCTTGGGACCTACTTCAGCCCCAGGATGTGATGAGCCGACATCGAGGTGCCAAACACCGCCGTCGATATGAACTCTTGGGCGGTATCAGCCTGTTATCCCCGGAGTACCTTTTATCCGTTGAGCGATGGCCCTTCCATTCAGAACCACCGGATCACTATGACCTGCTTTCGCACCTGCTCGCGCCGTCACGCTCGCAGTCAAGCTAGCTTATGCCATTGCACTAACCTCCTGATGTCCGACCAGGATTAGCTAACCTTCGTGCTCCTCCGTTACTCTTTAGGAGGAGACCGCCCCAGTCAAACTACCCACCAGACACTGTCCGCAACCCGGATCACGGGTCTACGTTAGAACATCAAACATTAAAGGGTGGTATTTCAAGGTTGGCTCCACGCAGACTGGCGTCCACGCTTCAAAGCCTCCCACCTATCCTACACATCAAGGCTCAATGTTCAGTGTCAAGCTATAGTAAAGGTTCACGGGGTCTTTCCGTCTTGCCGCGGGTACACTGCATCTTCACAGCGAGTTCAATTTCACTGAGTCTCGGGTGGAGACAGCCTGGCCATCATTACGCCATTCGTGCAGGTCGGAACTTACCCGACAAGGAATTTCGCTACCTTAGGACCGTTATAGTTACGGCCGCCGTTTACCGGGGCTTCGATCAAGAGCTTCGCGTTGCCGCTAACCCCATCAATTAACCTTCCGGCACCGGGCAGGCGTCACACCGTATACGTCCACTTTCGTGTTTGCACAGTGCTGTGTTTTTAATAAACAGTTGCAGCCAGCTGGTATCTTCGACTGATTTCAGCTCCACCCGCAGGGGCTTCACCTACATATCAGCGTGCCTTCTCCCGAAGTTACGGCACCATTTTGCCTAGTTCCTTCACCCGAGTTCTCTCAAGCGCCTTGGTATTCTCTACCTGACCACCTGTGTCGGTTTGGGGTACGATTCAATGTTACCTGATGCTTAGAGGCTTTTCCTGGAAGCAGGGCATTTGTTACTTCAGCACCGTAGTGCCTCGTCGTCACACCTCAGCGTTAAAAGAAGTCCGGATTTACCTAAACCTCCCGCCTACATGCTTAAACCGGGACAACCGTCGCCCGGCTAACATAGCCTTCTCCGTCCCCCCTTCGCAGTAACACCAAGTACAGGAATATTAACCTGTTTCCCATCGACTACGCCTTTCGGCCTCGCCTTAGGGGTCGACTCACCCTGCCCCGATTAACGTTGGACAGGAACCCTTGGTCTTCCGGCGAGCGGGCTTTTCACCCGCTTTATCGTTACTTATGTCAGCATTCGCACTTCTGATACCTCCAGCATGCCTCACAGCACACCTTCAACGGCTTACAGAACGCTCCCCTACCCAACAACACATAGTGTCGCTGCCGCAGCTTCGGTGCATGGTTTAGCCCCGTTACATCTTCCGCGCAGGCCGACTCGACCAGTGAGCTATTACGCTTTCTTTAAATGATGGCTGCTTCTAAGCCAACATCCTGGCTGTCTGTGCCTTCCCACATCGTTTCCCACTTAACCATGACTTTGGGACCTTAGCTGGCGGTCTGGGTTGTTTCCCTCTTCACGACGGACGTTAGCACCCGCCGTGTGTCTCCCGTGATAACATTCTTCGGTATTCGTAGTTTGCATCGGGTTGGTAAGTCGGGATGACCCCCTAGCCGAAACAGTGCTCTACCCCCGAAGATGAGTTCACGAGGCGCTACCTAAATAGCTTTCGGGGAGAACCAGCTATCTCCCGGTTTGATTGGCCTTTCACCCCCAGCCACAAGTCATCCGCTAATTTTTCAACATTAGTCGGTTCGGTCCTCCAGTTAGTGTTACCCAACCTTCAACCTGCCCATGGCTAGATCACCGGGTTTCGGGTCTATACCCTGCAACTTAACGCCCAGTTAAGACTCGGTTTCCCTTCGGCTCCCCTATACGGTTAACCTTGCTACAGAATATAAGTCGCTGACCCATTATACAAAAGGTACGCAGTCACACCACGAAGGTGCTCCCACTGCTTGTACGTACACGGTTTCAGGTTCTTTTTCACTCCCCTCGCCGGGGTTCTTTTCGCCTTTCCCTCACGGTACTGGTTCACTATCGGTCAGTCAGGAGTATTTAGCCTTGGAGGATGGTCCCCCCATATTCAGACAGGATACCACGTGTCCCGCCCTACTCATCGAACTCACAGCCTGTGCACTTTCATGTACGGGGCTATCACCCTGTATCGCCGGACTTTCCAGACCGTTCCATTAATGCACAAGCTGATTCAGGTTCTGGGCTGCTCCCCGTTCGCTCGCCGCTACTGGGGGAATCTCGGTTGATTTCTTTTCCTCGGGGTACTTAGATGTTTCAGTTCCCCCGGTTCGCCTCGTTAACCTATGTATTCAGTTAACGATAGTGCAACGAGTTGCACTGGGTTTCCCCATTCGGACATCGCCGGGTCAAAGGTTCATATCACCTCGCCGACGCTTTTCGCAGATTAGCACGTCCTTCATCGCCTCTGACTGCCAGGGCATCCACCGTGTACGCTTAGTCGCTTAACCTCACAACCCGAAGATGTTTCGTAAAACACATCGTGTTGCGAAAATTTGAGAGACTCGAACACACATTAACTGTGTGTCGTTTCAATTTTCAGCTTGATCCAGATTTTTAAAGAGCAAAA
>NZ_JMPS01000020.1 GCF_000735455.1 Yokenella regensburgei ATCC 49455
CCTCATTCAGAGTCAAGCGTTTATTTTCACTTTTCTCTGTGGCGTTCATCTCTGAACCCCGCTAACCCGGCGGCTTGTAGGCCGTTGTTCCGTGTCAGTGGAGGCGCATTATAGGGAGTTATTTCGGTGTGACAAGAGGAAATTCAAAAAAACTTTTCGTTCGCCTTTTTTTTCACCAAATCGCGTCGTAAAGCACCATAAAATGCACTATCTGCTGTTTTAACCACCGAAGTTTCTCATCGAATGGCATACTAAACGGTGTAATAACCATAAAGGAACGGCATTTATGTCTCTAAGTGCACAGCAGTTGGCGGCTCAGAAGAACATCTCCTGGGTACTGGCAGAGAAACTGGCGCAGAAGATCCTCACTGGTGAATATGCCCCAGGCAGCATTCTTCCCGGTGAGATGGAGCTCGGTGAGCACTTTGGCGTAAGCCGAACCGCCGTTCGGGAAGCGGTAAAAACACTGACCGCCAAAGGCATGGTACTTCCCCGCCCGCGAATTGGCACAAGGGTGATGCCACAAAGCCACTGGAATTTCCTCGATAAAGAGCTGCTGTCCTGGTGGCTGACTGAAGATAACTTCGAAGCAGTGGTGAGCCATTTCCTCGTCATGCGCAGCAGTCTTGAACCACAAGCGTGTTTTCTCGCCGCGACGCAGGGAACGGCTGAACAAAAAGCAGAACTCAATGCATTAATGGAAGAGATGGTCCATCTGAAGGCACACTTCAATCGCGAACGCTGGATAGAAGTGGATATGGCCTGGCACGAACATATCTATGAAATGAGCGCCAATCCCTTTTTGACCTCTTTTGCTTCTCTCTTCCATTCGGTCTACCACACCTACTTTACGTCGATAACCCACAATGAAGTGGTGAAGCTGAGTCTTCATCAGTCTATTGTCGATGCTATCCAGGAAGGCGACGGGCTACGAGCACAACAAGCCTGCCAGACATTGTTAACGACACCGCATACCGGAGCCTGAATCCAAAGGGACACCGAATGACCGAGAAAAAAGCACGCAGTATGGCCGGGTTGCCGTGGATTGCGGCAATGGCTTTCTTTATGCAGGCACTGGATGCCACGATTCTGAATACCGCCCTTCCCGCGATAGCTCACAGTCTCAACCGCTCTCCGCTCGCCATGCAGTCAGCGATCATCAGCTATACCCTGACGGTGGCGATGCTCATTCCGGTAAGCGGCTGGCTGGCCGACCGTTTTGGTACCCGCCGGGTCTTTATGCTGGCGGTTAGCCTCTTTACGCTCGGTTCATTTGCTTGTGCGCTCTCAAGTACACTCACCGAACTGGTTATTTTCCGTGTGATTCAGGGCGTCGGTGGCGCAATGATGATGCCGGTGGCGAGACTAGCGCTACTGCGGGCTTATCCGCGCAGCGAACTCCTCCCGGTGCTGAACTTCGTTACCATGCCTGGACTGGTCGGCCCCATTCTTGGCCCTGTACTCGGCGGGGTCCTGGTCACCTGGGCGACGTGGCACTGGATCTTCCTGATTAATATTCCGATTGGCGTGGCCGGGATTCTGTATGCCCGCAAATATATGCCGAACTTTACGACTCCCCGCCGCGGTTTTGATATGACCGGCTTTCTCCTGTTTGGGCTGAGCCTGGTTCTGTTTTCCAGCGGTATGGAGCTGTTCGGCGAGAAGATTGTTGCTGCGTGGATTGCGCTGGCGATAGTGCTGCTGAGTGTTCTTCTACTACTGGCTTATATCCGCCACGCCCGTCGTCACCCGACGCCGCTTATCGCGCTGCCGATTTTCAAAACCCGCACCTTTTCCGTCGGGATCGCCGGGAATCTCGCCACTCGTCTGGGGACTGGCTGTATTCCGTTCCTGATGCCGCTGATGCTACAGGTTGGTTTTGGTTATCCGGCGCTGATTGCCGGGTGCATGATGGCCCCTACCGCCGTCGGCTCGATTATCGCCAAATCAACGGTCACTCAGGTGCTGAGATGGTTCGGTTATCGCAAAGTTCTGGTGGGCATAACGGTATTTATCGGCCTGATGATCGCCCAGTTTTCACTGCAGACGCCAGCCATGCCAATATGGATGATGCTTTTACCGCTCTTTGTGTTGGGAATGGCGATGTCAACGCAGTTTACGTCGATGAACACCATCACGCTTGCCGATCTGACCGATGACAACGCCAGTAGCGGTAACAGCCTGCTCGCGGTCACACAGCAGCTGTCGATAAGCCTTGGCGTTGCCATCAGTGCTGCGGTACTGCGTTTTTATGAAGGGTTTGACGGTAGCAGCACGGTGGAGCAGTTCCACTACACCTTTATTACCATGGGCGCTATCACCGTGGTTTCCGCACTGATGTTTATGCTGCTAAAACCGAAAGATGGCCGCAACCTGATTAAGGAGCGGCATAAGCGTTAAACGGAACCGCGAACCACCAGCTCTGGCGTCAGCTGTACACGCTGCTGTTTTTGCCCTGGCTGCGCCATTCGGTGGATAAGCACATCGATGGCCAGCTCACCTAACTCATCTTTCGGTTGATGGATAGTCGTCAGCGGCGGTGTCATGTAGCGTGCGAGTTCGATGTCATCATATCCGATAACCGCCACGTCCTGCGGGATCCGAAGCCCTGCCTGGTACAGCGCCTGATAAGCCCCAACCGCCATCGCATCGTTACCGGTGAATACCGCATCTGGCCGTTCCGGCAATGCCAGCAAACGCTGCATGGCTTCAAAACCACCGCCAAACTCGAAGTCGCTGGTGATTTCATATCCATCGGCAATCTTAAGCCCGGCGCGCTGCATTGCCACCCGGTAACCTTCCAGACGCAGGCGCGCCGGAGTTTTATCTAACGGTCCGGAAATACAGGCAATACGGGAGTGGCCTTTATCAATCAGGTACTGTGTCGCCATATCACCGCCGAGCAGCGAGTTGTCCTGAATCAGGTCGCTGTCGCCGTCGAAAGGCGCCCAGTCCATCATCACCGTCGGAACAGACGGGTAGCGTTGCATAATCTCTGGCGAGGGTTGATGCGTTTCGGTGCAGAGCAGCAGTAAGCCATCCACCCGCTTTTGCATCAACGTTTCCAGGTTTCGGTTCATCCGCTGTTCGTCACCTTCGGTGTTGCACAGCACCAGGCTGTAGCCGCGCTCAAAGCAGCTACGCTCCACGCCGCGAACCAGCTCAGAATAGAAGGGATTGGTACTGGCTGTAATCAGCATGCCAATGGTGCGGGTCTGATTAAGCTTCAGGCTACGCGCCAGCGCAGAGGGCGCGTAGTTAAGGCTTTTAATAGCCGCTTCGACTTTCGCCGTAATCGCTTCACTCACGAAGCGATCTTTATTAATGACGTGCGAAACGGTTGAAGTGGAAACGCCCGCCACGCGGGCAACATCCTTCATAGTAGCCAAGCGTTACCCCTGTTGACGTAAAAACTCGTCGATCTCTTTGCGCCAGGGAACCGATGGCTGCGCACCTTTACGCGTCACGGCGATAGCCGCAGCCGCATGAGCGAAACGGATAGCCTCCGCCAGTGGTTTGTCTTCGAGCAACGCGGTGACCAGCGCACCGTTAAAGGTGTCGCCAGCGGCGATAGTATCAATGGCTTTCACTTTAAAACCAGGCACACGCTGGCCTTCGCCTTTTACGCTTGCCCACACGCCACGGCTACCGAGCGTGATGATGACGGTTTCAATGCCTTTGTCATGCAACGCACCTGCGGCACGAGCGGCATCTTCATCATTCTCCACCCGAATACCGGTCAGCTTTTCGGCTTCCGTTTCGTTCGGAGTGATGATGTCCACCAGCGACAGCAGCTCATCAGAGAGCTCCCGCGCAGGTGCCGGGTTCAGCACGACAGAGGTGTTATGTTGATGGGCGATTTTGGCCGCTGCCAGAACGCTCTCAAGCGGTGATTCGAGCTGCATGAGCAGCGCCTCGGCCTCTGCGATACGTGAATTTTCAGCCTCAACGCGCGCGACAGACAGCGCGGCGTTAGCCCCGGCGTGAATACCGATGACATTCTCACCTTCTGCGTTGACGAAAATCAGCGCCACGCCGGTGGATTCTCCGCTAACCGCGCTGACAGGTGCGACATCAATGTTGTCGCTTGCCAGCTGCTGGCGAACGCGGGCACCGGTATCGTCATCGCCAGTACAGGCGATAAAAGCAATATGAGCTCCGCTACGACCCGCGGCCACCGCCTGATTAGCGCCCTTACCGCCAAACGCCACCTGATAGTGGTTGCCAGTAACGGTCTCACCCGGCGATGGGAAAGATTCAAGGTTAAGAATGTGATCGGCATTGATGCTGCCAAGGACGACGAGATTGCCTGCGGTTTTCATGTTGAATATGTCCGGTAAAGTGCGCCACCGGCGAAATCACCGATGGCGCGTGCCCTGCTTTTCTTTTTTACGTTGTCCCTCAGGCGCGAAGCCTGAATCGCTACTAGTTTATTGCTTAACTACCAGTTTCAGATCTACCGGATACTTAGCCTGAACTTTCTCGCCTTTCAGCACTTTATCCGCAACCTCAACGCCCTGGGCGCCGATCTGCTCCGGTAACTGTGCAATAGTCGCAGCCAGTTTGCCATCATTTACGGCTTTTTCGCCATCCGGTGTGCCGTCAAATCCAACCACCATCACATCAGATTTACCTGCAGTCTGCAGCGCGCGCAGTGCACCCAGCGCCATTTCATCGTTCTGAGCGAATACGGCCTGCACGTCCGGATGCGCGGTCAGCAGGTTCTGCATGACGTTCAGACCTTTAGTACGGTCGAAGTCTGCCGGCTGGCTTGCCAGGACATTGAATTTATGTGCTGCCACGGCCTGCTGGAAACCTTCTCCACGCTCACGCGCAGCAGACGTTCCTGCAATCCCCTGCAGTTCGATAACTTTTGCCTTTTCGCCCACTTTCTTCGCGATATAGTCACCGGCGATTTTACCGCCCAGCACGTTATCAGAAGCGATGTGGCTAACCACCTCACCTTTAGCAGCAACACGGTCAAGGGTAATAACCGGGATCTTAGCCTGGTTAGCCATCTTCACGGCGTTACCTACCGCATCAGAATCGGTCGGGTTGATCAGCAGAATTTTGGTACCACGAACGGTCAGGTCCTGCACGTTCGCCAGCTCTTTCGCCGGGTTATTCTGAGAGTCCAGAATCACCAGGTTGTAACCCAGCTTGTCAGCTTCTTTCTGCGCACCATCTTTCAGGGACACAAAGAACGGGTTGTTCAGCGTGGAGACAACCAGCGCAATGGTGTCTTTCGCCATCGCGTTGGCACTAACGGTGGCGCTTAGTGCCACAGCTGAAACCAGGGTAGCGAGTTTTTTCATGTTCATATCTGAGATGTCCTGTAGTCGATTATTACTGTTTTTTGTTGTCTACCAGCACCGCCAGCAAAATCACCACCGCTTTGACGATCATCTGGTAATAGGAGGAAACACCTAACAAATTCAAACCATTATTAAGGAAACCAAGGATTAATGCGCCGATCAACGTCCCAACAATACGACCTTTACCACCAGCAAGGCTGGTGCCGCCAAGCACGACCGCCGCGATAGCGTCCAGCTCATAGCCGGTACCGGCCGTCGGCTGGGCGGAGGAGAGACGCGCCACTTCAATGATGCCCGCCAGCGACGCCAGCAGGCCACACAGTGAGTAGACGATAATCTTGATTTTATTCACGCTGATACCGGAGAGGCGCGTCGCCGCTTCGTTACCACCGAGCGCATAGATGTAGCGACCCAGACGAGTGTGATGCAGCATGTACCAGGCAGCAATAAACACGATAGCCATGATCCACACCGGTGTCGGCACACCCAGCGGACGACCAATACCGAACCAGCCGAAGACATCAGCGTTATCCGTAAATCCGGTATTAATCGGGCTACCGTTGGTATACACCATGGTTACCCCACGCAGCAGCAGCATCATCACAAGCGTAGCGATGAACGCCTGAACGCGGCCCTTCGCCACGATAACGCCAGTCACAGCACCAATCGCGGCGCCCAGCGCCAGCGCACCGGCAACGGCCACCAGCGCATTCACTTCAAGGCCCACGATGGAAGCCGCTACCGCGCCGGTCAGCGCCAGCAGGGAACCCACGGACAGGTCAATGCCGGAGGTTAAAATCACCAGCGTCATCCCAACCGCCATAATGGCGTTCACGGAGGTCTGCTGAAGAATGTTGAACAGGTTGTTAACGGTAAAAAAGTTGGGACTCATGGTCGAGACGATAGCGATAAGCACCAGCAGGGCAATCAGCGATTTTTGCTCTAACAGCCACGCTTTGGTGAAATAGCGGCGTCCGGAAACGGCCTGGGTAGTCATCTTTCTTACTCCTGGTTCACACGATTAAGCTTGCCAACTGCGGCAGCCATCAATACTTCCTGGGTGGCCTGCTCGCGCGTGAATTCGCCGCCGAGATGCCCTTCATGCATCACCATGATGCGATCGCTCATGCCCAGCACTTCCGGCATCTCTGAGGAGACAAGGATGATGCTCAGGCCATCGGCTTTGAACTGGTTAATCAGCTGATAAATCTCTTTTTTTGCCCCAACGTCTACCCCACGGGTGGGTTCGTCGAGAATAAGCACCTTCGGCCGGGTCATCAGGCCGCGGGCAATCGCCACTTTTTGCTGATTACCGCCGGAGAGCAAGCCGATAGCCTGCTCCATCGACGGAGTTTTGACGTTAAACAGGCGAATAAAATCACTTACTGCTTGCTGCTCGTCTTTATGTTTAAGGCCACCACCGCTGCGGCTAAAGTAGCGCAGCGCGGTCAGAGACATGTTCTCTTTCACCGACATCCCGAGCACAAGGCCATCACGCTTACGGTCTTCGGAAATATAGACGATCCCGTTGGCCAGGCCATCCTGCGGAGAGCGGGTCACCACTTCATGACCATCGAGGGTAACGTAACCGCTGGTGCGCGGCAGCGCGCCATACAGCACTTTCATCAGCTCGGTACGCCCGGCCCCCATCAGGCCAGCTACGCCCAGGATTTCCCCTTTGCGTAGGGTAAAGCTGACATCCTTCACCCCCGGACCGCACAGATTATCGACCTTCAGGCGAGTTTCACCCGGCGCTTTATCCAGATGCGGGTATTGATCTTCAAGCTTACGGCCAACCATCATTTCGATGAGCTGATCTTCATTGAGGCTGTCAACGGTGCGCTCGGCAATAAACTGTCCATCGCGAAAGACCGTAACGTCATCGCAGATTTCGAAGATCTCTTTCATGCGGTGGGAGATATAGACAATTCCACGTCCCTGCGATTTCAGTTCGCGGATAACGCGGAAGAGTGATTCGGTTTCGGTATCGGTCAGCGCATCGGTCGGTTCATCCATAATGATGACCTTCGACTCAAAGCTCAGCACTTTAGCGATTTCTACCATCTGCTGGTCGCCAATCGACAAATCCCCAACCATACGATCGCTTTTGAAGCGTAAATTCAGCTTCGCCAGCAGCTTATCCGCTTCGGCGTACATCGTTTTCCAGTCGATTTTGCCAAAGCGGTTAACGAATTCGCGGCCAAGGAAGATATTCTCGGCAATGGTCAGTTGGGGGATCAGGTTCAGCTCCTGGTGGATGATGCCGATACCCGCTTCCTGGGAGGATTTTGGTCCGTTAAAAGTGGTTTCTTTCCCAAGCCATAACAGTGAACCAGCATCACGCGAGTAGATACCGGTCAGTACTTTCATCATGGTGGATTTACCGGCACCGTTTTCTCCCACCAGCGCCATCACGCGGCCAGGATAAACGTTGAGTGAAGCGCCGGAGAGCGCCTTCACGCCGGGGAAGGATTTATCAATACCTTTGAGTTGCAGTAATGCGTCCATGATGGCCTCAGAAAGTGACGCCAGCACAGAGAATGATATTCGCATACGGGGAACACTCCCCGCTGCGAATTACCGCCTGACTGGATGCGGTTTTTTGTTTGAACTGCTCATGACTGGTGTAACGAATTTCAATCGTGTTTCCCTGGTGTTGCTGCAGCTGCTCGATGTGCTTGAGCAACGTTTCGTGGAGTTGCGGATTTTTGTGTTTAATCTCTTCCGCCAGAATGGCCGCTTCTACCTGCATTTCCGTCGTGACGACTTCCAGTACCTGCATAAACGAAGGTACGCCCTGGGTTAATGCCATATCGATGCGTTCAGCGCTGTGTGGGATCGGCAGACCCGCATCACACACCACCAACGTATCCGTATGCCCAAGACGGGAAATGACAGCGGAAATATCAGCGTTAAGAACCGTACCTTTCTTCATTATTTTGCTCCACTAGCGAAACGTTTCGCTATGGATAGTTTAGACGTAAGTATGTACAGAAAACCATCATGAAGTAGCAAATTTGTGATCGCGGTCGAAACGTTTCGCTAACGTAAATGGGAAGAAATAGAGGAAGGGGGAAGTGCCGGGCGAACAAAGCGTCACCCGGCATGAAAGCGTCGTTAGATCTCGACCTGAGTACCAAGCTCAATAACCCGGTTAGGCGGGATCTCAAACTGGTCCGGCGCACGCAGGGCGTTACGTTGCAGCAACAGATAAAGCTTACCGCGCAGACGCAGATACCATGGCCGTTTCTCGCCAATAATCAGCGATTCGTGCGACATAAAGAACGAGGTTTCCATCATTCGGCAACTTAATCCTTCCAGGCCACAGCGGTGGAATACTTCTTCCACGTTTGGCGTTTCACGCCAGCCGTAGCTTGCTACCACGCGCCAGAACGACGGCGAGAGCTGCTCAATCTGCACCCGGCGTACGTTATGTACATAAGGCGCATCTTCAGTACGCAGCGTCAGCAGAATCACCCGCTCGTGCAGCACTTTGTTGTGCTTGAGGTTATGCAGCATCGCAAACGGAATCACGTTCAGTGCGCGAGACATATACACGGCGGTACCCGGTACGCGAACCGGCGGCGATTTCTCCAGCGAGGCAATCATCGCCTCCAGAGAGTTGCCGTGCTCATGCATACGGCGCAGCAGACGGAAACGCTCGCTCTTCCAGGTGGTCATGACGATAAACATCACGATACCAAGGCTCAGCGGCAGCCAACCGCCGGAGAGCAGCTTATCCAGGTTCGCCGAGAACAGCGGAACGTCAACAAACAGGAACGCCACCAGGATCACAGCGACCAGATACTTGTTCCAGTGCCAGTTTTTGCGTGCGACGGTCACAGACAGGATAGAAGTCAGCACCATGGTGCCGGTTACCGCAATACCATAAGCCGCCGCCAGGTTACTGGAGTGTTCGAAGCTGACGATAACCAGCACTACCGCGAAGTAGAGCAGCCAGTTAATGAAAGGGATATAAATCTGCCCGGACTCCATTTCTGAAGTATGGATTATCCGCATTGGCGACAAATATCCGAGGCGTACCGCCTGGCGGGTCAGGGAGAAGACGCCGGAGATAACCGCCTGCGATGCAATCACCGTCGCCAGAGTGGCGAGAATAAGCATGGGGATCAACGCCCATTCAGGCGCCAGCAGGAAGAACGGGTTCTTAATGGCTTCCGGGTTTTTCAGAAGCAGAGCCCCCTGGCCGAAATAGTTGAGCACTAGTGAAGGCAGCACCACGCTGAACCACGCCACGCGAATCGGTAATTTACCGAAGTGACCCATGTCGGCATACAGTGCTTCAACACCGGTAATCGACAGCACCACGGCACCCAGCGCCACGAACGACACGGTTTTATATTCGAGGAAGAAATGCACCGCCCAGTACGGGTTCAACGCCTGCAGTACTATCGGGTTATCAATAATGCTTCTGAGGCCCAATACCGCCAGCAGCACAAACCAGATAAGCATGATAGGTGCAAACAGTTTACCGACCATGCCGGTACCATGCTTTTGGATCATGAACAGCAGCGTGAGTACGATTATCGCGATGGGGACCACCCAGGAATCAAGCTGGGGAGCAATAATCTCCAGCCCTTCTATCGCTGACATAACCGAAATGGCCGGGGTGATAACCACCTCGCCATAGAAAAAGCTGCCGCCAATAAGGCCGAGGATCACCAGAACGGAGGTCATTTTGGCAGAAGTGTTGCGTCCGGCGAGGGACATCAGCGTCAGGATCCCCCCTTCACCGGCGTTGTCCGCCCGCATAACAAAGGTGATGTACTTGATGGAAACCGTAAAAATCAGCAACCATAAGATCAGTGACAGAAAGCCAAATACCGCATCCTGTTCAACGCCAAAACCAAACTGCCCTGACAGACATTCTCGAAGCGTATAAAGTGGGCTGGTACCAATGTCGCCGTATACCACGCCAATTGCCGCAAGCGTAACCGCGGGCAATGATTGTTTATTATCAGTGCTCATAGACTCGTCTTTCGTTTATAAAACAAATGAGTGCCTGATCCCTTGGCCCACAAAAGGCGCACAGTATGCATGATTTACTGCAAAATCGTACCCCTAACTGAATTCATGTTAACCTGGCTCAAAGAAAAAATCGGTGCTTTTGCCGCCAGGTTCCGCCCACATTCCTGAACGGCTATACTCGCTAAGTCAAGCCGGAACACGGAGAAAGGACGCAAATCAATTATGGCTCAATCACATTTATTGGCAGAAAGAATTTCCCGGCTAAGCGCGGCACTGGAGAAAGGGCTGTATGAACGTAGCCACGCCATTAGGCTCTGCCTGCTGGCAGCACTCAGCGGCGAGAGCGTGTTCCTGCTTGGGCCGCCTGGTATCGCTAAAAGCCTGATTGCTCGTCGCCTGAAATTTGCTTTCCAGCATGCGCGCGCGTTTGAATATCTGATGACGCGTTTCTCCACCCCGGAAGAAGTGTTTGGCCCACTCTCGATTCAGGCGCTAAAAGATGAAGGGCGATATGAGCGACTGACCGCCGGATATCTTCCGGAAGCTGAAATCGTCTTTCTCGATGAGATCTGGAAAGCGGGCCCGGCCATCCTGAACACTCTGCTTACCGCCATCAACGAACGCAGCTTCCGCAACGGTGCCAACGAAGCCAAAATCCCAATGCGCCTGCTGGTAGCCGCATCGAACGAACTCCCGGAAGCCGACAGCAGCCTTGAAGCACTGTACGACCGTATGCTTATTCGCCTGTGGATGGATAAAGTGCAGGAGAAGGGAAACTTCCGCTCCATGCTGGTCAGCCAGCAGGATGAAAACGAAAACCCGGTTCCTGCAAGCGTGCAGGTTACGGATGAAGAGTTTGTGCAGTGGCAAAAGGATATCGGCAGCGTCAGGCTGACAGACAGCGTTTTCGAGCTCATCTACCAGCTTCGCCAACAGCTCGATACCTTGCCAAGCGCGCCCTATGTGTCCGATCGGCGCTGGAAAAAGGCGATCCGTTTACTGCAGGCCAGCGCCTTCTTCAGCGGTCGCGACGCCATTGCACCTATCGATCTTATCCTGCTGAAAGACTGTCTGTGGCACAACGCCGAAAGCATGCATCTGATGCAACATCAGCTGGAGATATTGATGACCGGGCACGCCTGGCAGCAGCAGGCCATGCTGAACCGCCTGGGAGCAATTACCCAGCGACGTATCCAGCTTCAACAACAGCAAAGCGACAAAACTGCGCTGAAAGTGACCCGCGTCGGCGGCATGTTTAGCCGTAAACCTCATTACGAGCTACCGGCAGAGTTGCAAGATAACCTCCTCACTCTGCTGCTCCAGCAGCCGTTGAAGCTTCACGATATCAACGTCGTTCACATCACCTTTGATCGCCCGGCGCTCGAGCTGTGGCTGGAAAAGGGAGGTGAAATTCGCGGCAAGCTCAACGGTATTGGCTTTGCTCAGGTGGTGAATCTGGAGGTCGACGCCAGCCAGCATCTGGTTGTACGCGACGTGAGTCTGCAGGGATCGCGGTTGACCCTGCCCGGCATTGCCGCCCAGGAGAACATGCCGGAAGAGATAAAACAGCAACTGGACGCGCTCGATGAAGAGTGGCACCAGCAGCACAACCGCTTCAGTGAACAGCAAAAATGCCTGTTTGTGCATAGCGACTGGTTAGGTCGCATTGAGTCCAGTCTGCAGGATGTCGGCGCGCAGATTAAACAGGCCCGTCAATGCTGACGCTGGATACACTGAACGTCATGCTCTCCGTCAGCGAGGAGGGCCTCATTGAAGAGATGCTCCTCGCGCTGTTAGCCTCACCACAGCTGGCACTGTTCTTTGAGAAATTTCCCCGCCTGAAGCACGCCATCACCGAAGATATCCCGCGCTGGCGGGAGTCGTTGAAAAATCGCCTCAAAGAGGTCGATGTTCCGCCGGAGCTGGCGGATGAGGTGATGTGCTATCAGCAGTGTCAGAAGCTTTCGACAACGCAGTTTATCGTTCAGCTACCACAAACCCTGACGCTGCTGCATAAGCTGCAGTCGCCCTTCGCCGCTCAGGCGCAACAGCTGGTGGACGGCAATGCCACCTTTACCCCGGCGTTACACACGCTCTTTTTACAGCGCTGGCGGCTAAGTCTGGTGGTGCAAACTACCACCCTCAATCAGCAACTGCTTGAAGAGGAGCGGGAACAACTGCTGAGTGAAGTTCAGGAACGAATGACCTTAAGCGGGCAGTTGGATCCGGTGCTTGTCGAGAATGAAAACGCTGCCGGTCGCCTGTGGGATATGAGCGCAGGCCAGCTCAAGCGCGGCGATTATCAGCTTATCGTTAAATATGGTGAGTTTCTGACCCAGCAGCCGGAGCTTTTGCAGCTTGCAGAACAGCTCGGGCGCTCGCGGGAAGCGAAATCCGTGCCGAAGAAAGACTCACCGATGGAAACCTTCCGCACCCTGGTGCGTGAACCTGCAACCGTTCCGGAACAGGTTGATGGCCTCCAGCAGAGCGACGATATTCTGCGCCTGCTGCCACCGGAGCTGGCGACGCTTGGGATAACCGAGCTGGAATACGAGTTTTATCGCCGGCTGGTGGAGAAACAGCTGCTGACGTATCGTCTGCACGGCGACGCCTGGCGCGAGAAGGTGAGTGAGCGTCCGGTAGTCCATCAGGATGTTGAGCAGCAGCCGCGTGGACCATTCATCGTCTGCGTGGATACCTCGGGCTCCATGGGCGGATTCAATGAACAGTGTGCGAAAGCCTTTTGCCTGGCGCTGATGCGCGTCGCGCTGGCTGATAACCGCCGCTGTTTCATTATGCTGTTCTCCAGCGAAGTGGTGCGTTACGAGCTGACCGGGCGCCAGGGGATCGAGCAGGCGATCCGTTTTCTAAGCCAGCGCTTTCGCGGCGGCACCGATATTGCCAGCTGCTTTCGCGCCATTATAGAAAGAATGCAGGAAGCGGCATGGGCGGACGCCGATGCGGTCGTGATTTCTGACTTTATTGCCCAGCGACTGCCGGACGATGTGGTGGAGAAAGTGAAAGAGTTGCAGCATCGTCACCAGCACCGTTTTCACGCGGTGGCAATGTCCGTTCATGGCAAACCCGGCATCATGCGCATCTTCGATCATATCTGGCGCTTTGATACCGGGCTGCGGAGCCGCCTGCTGCGTCGCTGGCGGCGTTAAGTCTTACAGCAGAGCGCCGACGTTCTCACGAACCTGCTGCGGCCATACGCCACACTGAACCTGACCGATGTGCGGCAGCTGCAGCAGAAGCATAGTTAAACGCGACTGGCCGATACCACCACCGATGGTCTGCGGCATCTCACCGCGCAGCAGCGCCTGGTGCCATTCCAGCTGCAGACGATCTTCATCACCGGTGATCGCCAGCTGACGTTTCAGGGCGTCAGCATCAACACGGATCCCCATAGAAGAGAGCTCAAAAGCATCTTCCAGAACCGGGTTCCACACCAGGATATCCCCATTGAGTCCGGCAAAACCGGAAGCCGACGGCGTGCTCCAGTCATCATAATCCGGCGCACGTACATCGTGACGCTTACCGTCACTCAGTTTGCCACCGATACCAATCAGGAATACCGCGCCAAGCTCTTTGGCAATTGCGCGCTCACGACCCTTTTCGTCAAGCGTCGGGTAGCGGCTCAGCAGCTCCTGGCTGTGAACAAAGTGGATCTGCTCTGGCAGGAACGGTGCCAGACCAAACTCTTTACTTACCGCCGCCTCGGTGGCTTTGATCCCCTGCCAGATTGCTTCAACAGTGGCTTTCAGCGTACCGGTATGACGCTCTCCATCACCCATCACGCGCTCCCAGTCCCACTGGTCAACGTATACGGAGTGAATAGGAGAGAGACGGTCTTCATCGGGGCGAAGGGCTTTCATGTGCGTGTACAGCCCTTCGCCCGCGCTGAAGTCGTGTTGTCCCAGGGTTTGACGCTTCCACTTCGCAAGGGAATGAACCACTTCGAACTGGGCGTCTGGCAGTGTTTTCACTTTCACCTGCACCGCTTTTTCGCAACCGGATAAGTTATCCTGCGTCCCGTCACCCACGCGGCTTAAGATTGGTGCCTGAACTTCAATCAGCCCAAGCTTATCTTCCAGCTGGCGTGAAAAGTGGGACTTAACGAAACTGATCTGGCGTTGTTTTGCGATATAAGCGGTTTTCATTTTTATTTACTCCTGCGTCCTGTTGCTGTTGATTAAGCAACAAAAAGCGGGTTCAATTCAATAATCAACAAACAAAATCGCCATTGCACTTTTAATTCGTTAAAATCAGGCGCTAAAATTATCATAATCATCAATCTTCATAAGAAAAAACGATGGAAAATTATCAGATCGACAATCTGGACCGCAGCATACTTGAGGTGCTGATGGCCAATGCGCGTACGGCCTACGCTGAGCTGGCCAAACAGTTTGGCGTAAGCCCCGGGACCATTCACGTTCGGGTAGAGAAGATGAAGCAGGCGGGCATCATCACTGGGGCACGTATCGACGTCAGCCCAAAACAGCTCGGTTACGACGTCTGCTGTTTTATCGGCATTATATTGAAGAGCGCAAAAGACTATCCGTCTGCGCTGGCGAAGCTTGAAAGTCTGGATGAGGTGACCGAGGCCTACTACACCACCGGACACTACAGCATCTTCATTAAAGTCATGTGCCGATCGATTGATGCCCTGCAGCAGGTACTTATCAACAAGATCCAAACAATCGATGAAATTCAGTCCACCGAAACTCTGATCTCCCTGCAGAACCCGATCATGCGTACCATTCGCCCGTGATCGGGCTTTTTTAATCCCCTGTTTTCCACAGGTAGATCCCAGCCCGCTCACAGCGTACAATACGCCACTCAGACTCTGGAGCAGGCATTCATGGCGGATATTACTCTCATCAGCGGCAGCACCCTTGGCGGTGCCGAATATGTAGCAGAACACCTGGCCGAAAAGCTGGAAGACGCGGGCTTTACGACCGAAACGCAGCATGGGCCGCTGTTGGATGACCTTGATCCCCAAAGTATCTGGTTAGTTATCTGTTCTACCCACGGTGCCGGAGATATTCCGGATAACCTGCAGCCGTTTTACGACTGCCTGCTGGAGCAGAAACCCGATCTTAGCGATGTTCGCTTTGGCGCTATCGGGATCGGCAGTCGCGAATACGACACCTTCTGTGGCGCTATCGACAAGCTGGACAGCGCACTGAAAGCCTGCGGGGCGAAGCAGACTGGCGACACCCTGAAGATCAACATTCTCGAGCACGATATTCCTGAAGATCCGGCTGAGGTTTGGCTGGGATCGTGGAAAAACTTGATCAAGTAGATGAACAAATCGTGCGATCGTATGTGGATAACTCTGGTTAAAACCTTGGATCAACCAGTAGTTATCCAATGAATAACGATTGGTCAGTTTTTGAGTTGTGCATAACCCTTCATTTTGATCCCAGCTTATACGGACCAGGATCACCGATCATTCACAGCGAATGATCCAGAATAACTCTTTGATCTTAAAAAGCGGATCCGACTTATCAACAAGACATGGCGATCCTAATAAGAGATCACAATAGAACAGATCTCTAAATAAAAAGATCTTCTTTTTAATACTCAGGATCCCAGTGCTTTCTCGAAAGACTAAAGTTGAGTAGAATCCACGGCCCGGGCATCAATCCATTTTCAAACCGCTTTACGCGAGGCAGACCACCATGTTTTATCAGGATCCTTTTGACGTCATCATCATTGGCGGGGGTCACGCAGGCACTGAGGCCGCAATGGCAGCAGCGCGAATGGGCCAACAGACCCTGCTTTTGACACACAATATCGACACGCTGGGGCAGATGAGCTGCAACCCGGCCATTGGCGGTATTGGGAAAGGACACCTGGTAAAAGAAGTGGATGCTCTCGGCGGGCTGATGGCAAAAGCTATCGATCAGGCAGGCATTCAGTTTAGGATACTAAACGGCAGCAAAGGCCCGGCAGTGCGTGCTACTCGTGCACAAGCTGACCGCGTACTCTACCGTCAGGCAGTGCGCACCGCACTCGAGAATCAACCGAATCTGATGATTTTCCAGCAGGCGGTTGAAGATCTGATCGTCGAAAACGATCGTGTCGTGGGTGCAGTCACCCAGATGGGCCTGAAGTTCCGTGCCAAAGCGGTAGTGCTGACCGTGGGGACTTTCCTCGACGGTAAGATCCACATTGGTCTGGATAACTACAGCGGTGGCCGTGCAGGCGATCCGCCGTCCATTTCGCTGTCACGCCGTCTGCGTGAATTGCCGCTGCGCGTAAATCGCCTGAAAACCGGTACTCCGCCACGTATTGACGCGCGCACTATCGATTTCAGCGTTCTGGCACAGCAGCACGGTGATAACCCGATGCCGGTATTCTCATTCATGGGGTCGGTTGAACAACATCCGCGCCAGGTGCCGTGCTACATCACACACACCAATGAAAAAACCCATGACGTGATCCGTAATAACCTCGATCGCAGCCCGATGTATGCCGGTGTGATCGAAGGGATCGGCCCGCGTTACTGCCCATCCATCGAAGACAAAGTGATGCGCTTTGCCGATCGCAATCAGCATCAGATCTTCCTTGAGCCGGAAGGACTCACCTCCAACGAAATTTATCCAAACGGTATCTCCACCAGCCTGCCGTTTGATGTCCAGATGCAGATTGTTCGCTCCATGCAGGGGATGGAAAATGCGCGTATCGTTCGTCCTGGCTATGCCATCGAGTACGATTTCTTTGACCCGCGCGATCTAAAACCGACGCTTGAGAGCAAATTCATCGAAGGTCTGTTCTTTGCTGGTCAGATCAACGGCACCACCGGATACGAAGAAGCCGCTGCCCAGGGTCTGCTTGCCGGGCTTAACGCCGCGCGTTTCTCAGCGGAGAAAGAAGGTTGGGCGCCAGGCCGTTCTCAGGCATACCTTGGGGTGCTGGTGGACGATCTCTGTACTCTGGGAACCAAAGAGCCGTACCGTATGTTTACCTCTCGCGCTGAATATCGCCTGATGCTGCGTGAAGACAACGCCGATCTGCGCCTGACCGAAGTGGGTCGTGAGCTGGGTCTGGTGGATGACGAACGTTGGGCGCGTTTCAACGACAAGCTGGAAACCATTGAGCGTGAACGCCAGCGTCTGAAATCGACTTGGGTGAACCCGACCGCTGAGTCTGCACCGGAAGTGAACGCTCACCTGACGGCACCGCTGTCGCGTGAAGCCAGCGGTGAAGATCTGCTGCGCCGCCCGGAAATGACCTACGAACAGCTGGTTCAACTTAGCGCATTTGCTCCGGGTCTTGAAGATACCGAAGCCGCTGAACAGGTTGAGATTCAGGTGAAATACGAAGGGTATATCGCGCGTCAGCAGGATGAGATTGAAAAACAGCAGCGCAATGAAAATACGCTGCTGCCGGCAACGCTCGATTACCGCCAGGTCAATGGCCTCTCTAACGAAGTCATTGCCAAGCTTAACGATCACAAACCGGTATCGATAGGCCAGGCTTCGCGTATTTCCGGGATCACCCCGGCTGCAATCTCCATCCTGCTGGTCTGGTTGAAAAAACAGGGTATGCTGCGCCGCAGCGCATAACTTATCGAAAAATGCCCGGCAGCGCTTGCCGGGTCTGGAACGAAAGCCGGATAAGCCGAAATCGCTATCCGGCTCATCACCGCAAACAGGTATTCACCGTGCTCAACAAACTCTCTCGTCTGCTGGATGAAGCAGGTATTTCGCTCACCGATCACCAGAAAAATCAGCTGGTGGCCTATGTCGAATTGCTCAACAAATGGAACAAGGCGTACAACCTGACCTCAGTACGTGACCCGAACGAGATGCTGGTGCGTCATATCCTCGACAGCATCGTCGTGGCTCCACACCTGCAGGGCAGTCGTTTTATCGATGTGGGTACAGGCCCGGGCTTACCCGGTATTCCGCTGGCTATCGTTCTGCCGCACTGCCACTTCACGCTGCTCGACAGCCTTGGCAAACGCGTGCGCTTCCTGAAGCAGGTACAGCATGAGCTGAAACTGGAGAATGTTGCTCCGGTGCAGAGCCGTGTGGAAGCGTTTCCGGCCGAACCGCCGTTTGACGGTGTTATCAGCCGTGCATTTGCCTCACTGACCGATATGGTGAACTGGTGTCAGCACCTGCCTGGCAGGGAAGGGCGCTTCTATGCGCTGAAGGGGATTTTACCTGAAGATGAGATAGCGCAGCTGCCGGAAGGTTTTGTTGTTGAAAAATCAATCAAGCTTCAGGTGCCACATCTTGATGGCGAACGTCATTTAGTGCTCATAAAGCCAAACAAAATTTAATTTTCATCAAAAAAAATGGAAAAAACAGGGGCGCTGGAATGTTAATAAATGAGACCGATTGCCGCAGCATATCTGGTTACATTTAACCCAGCGTTAACCTGATTTTATCGCCGATTTAACGAGCAATAGCGTACCGGAATTTCTAATAATCAAGCGCATGATTATTAGCGGGCTAAACGTATAAGCATGACTAACACTCTGATGTTAAATTTTTATTATAAATGTCAATCAGGGGTTTTTATTGTGTATATGGCTTTTTCGAAAACCGAGGTTCAGTTTCATCTTAATTTTCAAATGGATGAAAACCAGCATTTTTCGCGCCTATTTAATCGAATCAGCAGCGTAATGTTTAATTTGTGATCTGCTCCACGCTTTGTATTCAGGGTTTTCGCGTTATTTGCATTTTTGTTTGATCGTTCACAGAATCGTCAAAACGTGAAAAACAGCACGGCGGAAAATTATTTAAACATTTATTCACCTTTTAGCTACTTAATGTTTGAAATCACCGGTGCGCACCGTATAATTTGACCGCTTTTTGATGCTTGACTCTAAGCCTTAAAGAACGTTTTATACGACACGCGACATACCTCGAAGGGAGCAGGAGTAAAAACGTGATGTCTGTGTCGCTCGTGAGTCGAAACGTTGCTCGTAAGCTTCTGTTCATCCAGCTTATGGCAGTAATAGCAAGTGGACTGCTGTTTTGCCTCAAAGACCCCTTCTGGGGCATTTCCGCCGCATGCGGCGGTATGGCAGTATTTCTGCCTAACGTGTTGTTTATGATTTTTGCCTGGCGTCACCAGGCGCAGACACCTGCGAAGGGCCGAGTGGCCTGGACATTTGCCTTCGGTGAGGCGTTCAAGGTGTTAGCGATGCTGGCTTTGCTGGTGGTGGCGTTAGCGGTTTTTAAGGCGGTTTTTTTGCCGCTCATCGTGACGTGGATTTTGGTGCTAGTGGTTCAGATACTGGCACCCGCTGTAATTAACAACAAAGGGTAAAGGCATCATGGCTTCTGAAAATATGACGCCGCAGGATTACATAGGTCATCACCTGAATAACCTTCAGCTTGATCTACGTACATTCTCGCTGGTGGATCCGCATAACCCCCCAGCCACCTTCTGGACGCTCAATATTGACTCCATGTTTTTCTCGGTGGTTCTGGGTCTGTTGTTCCTGGCGATGTTCCGTGGTGTGGCTAAAAGAGCGACCAGCGGCGTCCCAGGCAAGTTCCAGACCGCAATTGAGATGATTATTGGTTTTGTTCATGGCAGCGTCAAAGACATGTACCATGGCAAGAGCAAGCTCATTGCACCGCTGGCGCTGACGGTGTTCGTCTGGGTATTCCTGATGAACCTGATGGACTTGCTGCCTATCGACTTTATTCCGTGGATTGGTGAGCACGTTCTCGGCCTGCCTGCACTGCGTGTGGTGCCGTCTGCTGACGTCAACATCACACTGTCGATGGCGCTGGGCGTATTTATCCTCATTCTGTTCTACAGCATCAAAATGAAAGGCGTGGGCGGGTTCGTTAAAGAACTGACCCTGCAGCCGTTCAATCACTGGGCGTTCATTCCTGTCAACTTAATCCTTGAAGGGGTTAGCCTGCTGTCCAAACCGGTTTCACTCGGTCTGCGACTGTTCGGTAACATGTATGCGGGTGAGCTGATTTTCATTCTGATAGCTGGTCTGTTGCCGTGGTGGTCACAGTGGATTCTGAATGTGCCGTGGGCCATTTTCCACATCCTGATTATCACACTGCAAGCCTTTATCTTCATGGTTCTGACGATTGTCTATCTGTCGATGGCATCTGAAGAGCATTGATTTTTAACCAACACTACTACGTTTTAACTGAAACAAACTGGAGACTGTCATGGAAAACCTGAATATGGATCTGCTGTACATGGCTGCCGCTGTGATGATGGGTCTGGCGGCAATCGGTGCTGCGATCGGTATCGGCATCCTCGGGGGCAAATTCCTGGAAGGCGCAGCGCGTCAACCGGATCTGATTCCTCTGCTGCGTACTCAGTTCTTTATCGTTATGGGTCTGGTGGATGCTATCCCAATGATCGCTGTAGGTCTGGGTCTGTACGTGATGTTTGCTGTCGCGTAGTAAGTCGTACGAAATAACAACCTAAGCCACAGATATTTTAAGAGGTATTGTGCTGTGAACATGAACGCAACAATCCTCGGCCAGGCCATCGCGTTTGTTCTTTTCGTATGGTTCTGCATGAAGTACGTATGGCCGCCTTTAATGGCTGCCATCGAAAAACGTCAAAAAGAGATTGCTGACGGCCTTGCTTCTGCAGAACGTGCTAAGAAAGATTTGGACCTTGCACAGGCCAACGCGACCGACCAGCTGAAAAAAGCGAAAGCGGAAGCCCAGGTGATTATTGAGCAGGCGAACAAACGTCGCTCTCAGATTCTGGACGAAGCAAAAGCTGAAGCAGAACAGGAACGTAACAAAATCGTTGCACAGGCGCAGGCTGAAATTGAAGCTGAGCGTAAACGTGCCCGCGAAGAGTTACGTAAGCAAGTTGCTCACCTGGCTGTTGCTGGCGCCGAGAAGATCATCGAACGTTCCGTGGATGAAGCTGCTAACAGCGACATCGTGGACAAACTTGTCGCTGAACTGTAAGGAGGGAGGGGCTGATGTCTGAATTTGTAACGGTAGCTCGCCCCTACGCCAAAGCAGCTTTTGACTTTGCCGTCGAACACCAAAGCGTAGAACACTGGCAGAACATGCTGGCGTTTGTCGCCGAAGTGACAAAAAACGAACAGATGGCTGAGCTTCTCTCTGGCGCTTTGGCGCCGGAAACGCTCGCTAACTCGTTTATCGCCGTATGCGGTGAGCAGCTGGACGACAATGGCCAGAACCTGATTCGGGTTATGGCTGAAAACGGTCGTCTGAACGCGCTCCCGGATGTTCTTGAGCAGTTTGTTCACCTGCGTGCCGCTAGTGAGGCAATCGCGGAAGTCGAAGTGACTTCTTCTGCGCAATTAAGTGAACAGCAGCTTGCGAAGATCAGCAGTGCGATGGAAAAACGTCTGTCACGCAAAGTTAAGCTGAATTGCAAAATCGATAAGTCTGTAATGGCAGGCGTTATCATCCGAGCGGGTGATATGGTCATTGATGGCAGCGTACGCGGCCGTCTTGAGCGCCTTGCAGACGTCTTGCAGTCTTAAGGGGACTGGAGCATGCAACTGAATTCCACCGAAATCAGCGAACTGATCAAGCAGCGCATTGCTCAGTTCAATGTAGTGAGTGAAGCTCACAACGAAGGTACTATTGTTTCTGTAAGTGACGGTGTTATCCGCATTCACGGCCTTGCCGATTGTATGCAGGGTGAAATGATTTCCCTGCCGGGTAACCGTTACGCTATCGCACTGAACCTGGAGCGCGACTCCGTTGGTGCGGTAGTTATGGGTCCGTACGCTGACCTTGCCGAAGGCATGAAGGTTAAATGTACTGGTCGTATCCTGGAAGTTCCGGTTGGCCGTGGCCTGCTGGGTCGTGTGGTTAACACCCTGGGTGCGCCAATCGACGGTAAAGGTCCGGTTGAGCACGATGGCTTCTCTCCAATCGAAGTTATCGCACCGGGCGTAATCGACCGTCAGTCCGTAGATCAGCCAGTTCAGACCGGTTATAAATCCGTTGATGCCATGATCCCAATCGGTCGTGGTCAGCGTGAGCTTATCATCGGTGACCGTCAGACCGGTAAAACCGCGATGGCTGTCGATGCGATCATCAACCAGCGTGATTCCGGCATCAAATGCGTATACGTAGCAATCGGCCAGAAAGCGTCCACCATTTCTAACGTGGTACGTAAGCTGGAAGAGCACGGCGCACTGCAGAATACCATCGTTGTGGTCGCTACCGCGTCTGAATCCGCCGCACTGCAGTACCTGGCTCCGTATGCCGGTTGCGCAATGGGCGAATATTTCCGTGACCGTGGTGAAGATGCACTGATCGTTTACGATGACCTGTCCAAACAGGCTGTTGCATACCGTCAGGTTTCCCTGCTGCTCCGTCGTCCGCCAGGACGTGAAGCATTCCCGGGCGACGTATTCTATCTCCACTCTCGTCTGCTGGAGCGCGCATCCCGCGTAAACGCTGAATACGTTGAGAACTTCACCAAAGGTGAAGTGAAAGGCAAAACCGGTTCTCTGACCGCGCTGCCGATCATCGAAACCCAGGCCGGTGACGTTTCCGCGTTCGTTCCGACTAACGTAATTTCCATTACCGATGGTCAGATCTTCCTGGAAACCAACCTGTTTAACTCCGGTATTCGTCCGGCGGTTAACCCGGGTATCTCCGTATCCCGTGTTGGTGGTGCTGCTCAGACCAAGATCATGAAAAAACTGTCCGGTGGTATTCGTACCGCGCTGGCACAGTATCGTGAACTGGCGGCGTTCTCCCAGTTTGCATCCGACCTTGACGATGCAACCCGTAAACAGCTGGACCACGGTCAGAAAGTGACCGAGTTGCTGAAGCAGAAACAGTATGCGCCGATGTCTGTTGCGCAGCAGTCTCTGGTTCTGTTCGCTGCTGAACGTGGCTATCTGTCTGATGTAGAACTGGCGAAAATCGGTAGCTTCGAAGCCGCACTGTTGGCTTACGTTGACCGTGATCATGCTCCGCTGATGCAAGAGATTAACCAGTCCGGTGGCTATAACGACGAAATCGAAGGCAAGCTGAAAGGCATCCTCGATTCCTTCAAAGCAACCCAGTCCTGGTAACGTCTGACGGCCTGTCTTCGGGCAGGCCGTAGGCATTGAGGAGAAGCTCATGGCCGGCGCAAAAGAGATACGTAGTAAGATCGCAAGCGTCCAGAACACGCAAAAGATCACTAAAGCGATGGAGATGGTCGCCGCTTCCAAAATGCGTAAATCGCAGGAGCGTATGGCGGCCAGCCGTCCTTATGCAGATACCATGCGTAAAGTGATTGGTCACCTTGCGAGTGGTAATCTGGAATACAAGCACCCTTACCTGGAAGAACGCGACGTTAAGCGCGTGGGCTACCTGGTGGTGTCGACCGACCGTGGTCTGTGCGGTGGCTTGAACATTAACCTGTTCAAGAAACTGTTGGCGGATATGAAAGCATGGTCTGATAAAGGCGTTCAGAGCGAAATCGCGATGATCGGCTCTAAAGGCGTGTCTTTCTTCAATTCCGTAGGTGGCAATATTGTCGCCCAGGTGACCGGTATGGGTGATAACCCGTCCCTGTCCGAACTGATCGGCCCGGTAAAAGTGATGTTGCAGGCCTATGATGAAGGCCGTCTGGACAGGTTGTACGTTGTCAGCAACAAATTTATTAACACCATGTCTCAGGTTCCGACCCTCACGCAGATGCTGCCGTTACCGGCATCAGACGATGCTGAGTTGAAGCGTAAATCCTGGGATTACCTGTATGAGCCAGATCCAAAAGCGCTGCTGGATACCCTCCTGCGTCGTTATGTGGAATCTCAGGTTTATCAGGGCGTGGTAGAAAACCTGGCCAGCGAGCAGGCCGCACGTATGGTGGCGATGAAAGCCGCGACCGACAATGGCGGCAGCCTGATTAAAGAGCTGCAGTTGGTTTACAACAAAGCTCGTCAGGCCAGCATTACTCAGGAACTCACCGAGATCGTCGGTGGTGCATCCGCGGTATAACCAGGTTAATTCGTAGAGGATTCAAGATGGCTACTGGAAAAATTGTCCAGGTAATCGGCGCCGTGGTTGACGTCGAATTCCCTCAGGATGCCGTACCGCGCGTGTACGATGCTCTTGAGGTACAAAATGGTAACGAGAAACTGGTGCTGGAAGCTCAGCAGCAGCTCGGCGGCGGTATCGTGCGTACTATCGCCATGGGTTCTTCCGACGGCCTGCGTCGTGGTCTGGAAGTTAAAGACCTCGAGCACCCGATCGAAGTCCCGGTAGGTAAAGCAACCCTGGGCCGTATCATGAACGTCCTGGGTCAGCCGATCGACATGAAAGGCGACATCGGTGAAGAAGAGCGTTGGGCTATCCACCGCGCAGCACCTTCCTATGAAGAGCTGTCCAGCTCTCAGGAACTGCTGGAAACCGGTATCAAAGTAATGGATCTGATCTGCCCGTTCGCTAAGGGTGGTAAAGTCGGTCTGTTCGGTGGTGCGGGTGTAGGTAAAACTGTAAACATGATGGAGCTTATCCGTAACATCGCGATTGAGCACTCCGGTTACTCTGTGTTTGCAGGCGTGGGTGAACGTACTCGTGAGGGTAACGACTTCTACCACGAAATGACCGACTCCAACGTACTGGATAAAGTATCCCTGGTGTACGGCCAGATGAACGAGCCGCCGGGAAACCGTCTGCGCGTTGCGCTGACCGGCCTGACCATGGCTGAGAAATTCCGTGACGAAGGCCGTGACGTTCTGCTGTTCGTCGATAACATCTACCGTTATACCCTGGCCGGTACGGAAGTATCCGCACTGCTGGGTCGTATGCCTTCTGCGGTAGGTTATCAGCCAACTCTGGCGGAAGAGATGGGTGTTCTTCAGGAACGTATCACCTCTACCAAAACCGGTTCTATCACCTCCGTTCAGGCGGTATACGTACCTGCGGATGACTTGACTGACCCGTCACCAGCCACCACCTTTGCGCACCTTGACGCGACTGTGGTACTGAGCCGTCAGATCGCATCCCTGGGTATCTACCCGGCCGTTGACCCGCTGGATTCCACCAGCCGTCAGCTGGATCCGCTGGTTGTTGGTCAGGAGCACTACGACACCGCGCGTGGCGTACAGTCTATCCTGCAGCGTTACCAGGAACTGAAAGACATCATCGCCATCCTGGGTATGGATGAACTGTCTGAAGACGACAAACTGGTCGTGGCACGTGCGCGTAAAATTCAGCGCTTCCTGTCTCAGCCGTTCTTCGTTGCAGAAGTCTTCACCGGTTCTCCGGGTAAATTCGTATCGCTGAAAGATACTATCCGTGGCTTTAAAGGCATCATGGACGGTGAATACGATCACCTGCCGGAGCAGGCGTTCTATATGGTTGGCACCATCGACGAAGCCGTCGAGAAAGCCAAAAAACTTTAACGCCTTAATCGGAGGGTGATATGGCAATGACTTACCACCTGGATGTCGTCAGCGCAGAGCAACAAATGTTCTCTGGTCTGGTTGAGAAAATCCAGGTAACGGGCAGTGAAGGTGAGCTGGGTATCTACCCAGGGCACGCCCCGCTGCTCACCGCCATTAAGCCTGGTATGATCCGCATCGTTAAACAGTTCGGTCATGAAGAGTTTATCTATCTGTCCGGCGGCATTCTTGAAGTGCAGCCTGGTAGCGTGACCGTTCTGGCTGATACCGCGATTCGTGGCCAGGATCTCGACGAAGCGCGAGCCCTGGAGTCGAAGCGTAAAGCGGAAGAGCACATTAAGAGCTCGCACGGTGATGTTGATTACGCTCAGGCATCCGCTGAACTGGCTAAAGCTATCGCGAAACTGCGCGTTATCGAGTTGACCAGAAAAGCGATGTAACACCGGCTTGAATGTCTCAAGGCCAGTCTGGTTTCCAGGCTGGCTTTTTTTATGCCCTCTGTTAATTAAATGTGAAATAACCTGATGGTGGTATTGATCGGTTCAAAAATGAAGCGTAGACTTATTTTTGTGATGCAAGTCACAAAAAATATCCAGTGCTATGCAGGAATTCATAATGAAAATGATCAATAAAATCATCGCTATGTTCAGCAACATGAACTTCTGAGTTCTGATTGCCAGAATAGAAAAAGGTCGCCACCAGGCGGCCTTTTTGTTTATTAGCGCTTTATTCAGGTGACAAAAAAACCGTAAAAGCAGCGGCATAGCCACTAATATTCAGATTCAGGGGATATTTTTCGGGACAAAACCGTTTACGATGGCCGAAAATAGAGTCATTAACCGGTTTTTAACCCATGCGTTGTGCATTTTCTCTGCATCCCATTTCATGATGCAAAATATGTAGAATTTTCAACGCGAAAGGTTTCTACTTCCCACTCAAACTACTGTCAGGATGCGTATGTCAAACAGTGCGATGAGCGTGGTTATCCTTGCTGCAGGCAAAGGGACCCGCATGTATTCCGAACTCCCCAAGGTGCTTCACACCCTGGCGGGAAAACCGATGGTTCAGCATGTTATTGATACAGCTGCTGATTTAGGGGCCGCCCAGGTGCACCTGGTGTACGGTCACGGCGGTGATTTACTGCAGCAGACCCTGAAAAACGACAATCTGAACTGGGTGTTGCAGGCCGAACAGCTGGGTACTGGTCATGCGATGCAGCAGGCTGCACCGTTCTTTGGCGATGATGAAGACATCCTGATGCTGTACGGCGATGTACCGCTGATTTCTGTCGACACCCTTAAGCGTCTGTGTGCGGTGAAACCGCAGGGTGGGATCGGTTTGCTGACGGTAAAACTCGATAATCCTACCGGCTACGGCCGTATTACCCGTGAAAACGGCAAGGTAACGGGTATTGTTGAGCAGAAAGATGCCAGCGAAGAGCAGCTGAAAATTCAGGAAATTAACACCGGTATCCTGGTGGCCAACGGTGCAGACATGAAGCGCTGGCTATCAAAGCTGAACAACAACAACGCTCAGGGCGAGTTCTACATCACCGACATCATTGCCATGGCATATGCAGAAGGTCATGAGATTGCCACCGTGCATCCAACCCACCTGAGCGAAATGGAAGGCGTTAACAACCGTCTGCAGCTCGCTCGTCTGGAGCGTGTCTACCAGAGCGAACAGGCGGATAAACTGCTGCTGGCAGGGGTTATGTTGCGCGATCCGGCACGTTTCGATCTGCGCGGTACCCTGAACCACGGGCGCGATGTAGAAATCGATACTAACGTCATCATCGAAGGCCGCGTGACACTCGGCAACCGGGTGAAGATCGGCACTGGCTGCGTGATTAAAAACAGCGTTATCGGTGATGACTGCGAAATTAGCCCGTATTCAGTGGTTGAGGACGCTCACCTGGAAGCTGCTTGTACCATTGGTCCGTTTGCCCGTCTGCGTCCGGGATCTTTGCTGCAGGAAGGCGCTCACGTTGGCAACTTTGTCGAAATGAAAAAAGCGCGTCTGGGTAAAGGCTCCAAAGCGGGTCACCTGAGCTATCTCGGTGACGCGGAAATTGGCGACAACGTTAATATCGGCGCAGGTACCATCACCTGTAACTACGATGGTGCGAATAAGTTCAAGACTATCATCGGTGACGATGTGTTTGTCGGTTCCGATACTCAGCTGGTGGCTCCGGTGAGCGTAGGTAATGGCGCCACTATCGCTGCAGGTACCACGGTTACCCGTGATGTTGCCGATAACGAGCTGGTGATTAGCCGCGTGCCGCAGGTGCATAAACAGGGCTGGCAGCGTCCGGTGAAGAAGAAGTGATAGTGTTTTCTCCCTCGCCCTTTTGGGGTGAGGGTCGGGGTGAGAGGATAATATAATCCTCCCCCCCAACAGCAGTACTCATAAATATAACCCCACTCTCTACAAGGCTCGGGGCGCCCGGAAAGGGCAAATACAGGTCAGCGACAACGCAGGCGTAATGCCTAAATTCGGAATCTAAAACTATGTGTGGAATTGTTGGCGCAGTTGCGCAGCGTGATATTGCTGAAATCCTTCTCGAAGGGTTACGTCGTCTGGAATACCGTGGCTATGACTCTGCCGGTCTGGCGGTGGTTGATGAAGCAGGTCATATGACCCGTCTGCGTCGTCTCGGTAAAGTGCAGATGCTGGCTCAGGCCGCGGAAGAACACCCGCTGCACGGAGGTACCGGTATCGCGCACACCCGTTGGGCAACCCACGGTGAACCGTCTGAAAGTAACGCGCATCCGCATGTGTCCGACCACATTGTGGTGGTCCATAACGGCATCATCGAAAACCACGAACCGCTGCGCGAACTGCTGCAGTCTCGTGGCTACGTTTTTGCCTCTGAAACTGACACCGAAGTGATTGCTCACCTGGTGCACTGGGAGCTGGAGCAGGGCGGTACACTGCGTGAAGCGGTGTTGCGTGCTATTCCTCAGCTGCGTGGCGCTTACGGTACAGTCGTGATGGATTCTCGCGATCCGAGCACGCTGCTGGCTGCGCGTTCTGGAAGCCCGCTGGTTATCGGTCTTGGCATGGGGGAAAACTTCATTGCTTCCGATCAGCTGGCACTGCTGCCGGTAACCCGTCGTTTCATCTTCCTTGAAGAGGGTGATATTGCGGAAGTGACTCGTCGTAGCGTCACTATCTTCGACAAATCGGGTGCAGAAGTTAAGCGTCAGGATATCGAATCGAACCTGCAATATGATGCTGGTGATAAGGGTATCTATCGCCACTACATGCAAAAAGAGATTTACGAGCAGCCGAACGCTATCAAAAACACCCTCACCGGCCGTATCAGCCATGGTGAAGTGGATTTGAGCGAGCTCGGTGCTAACGCCAATGAAATGCTCGCCCAGGTTGAGCATATCCAGATTGTTGCCTGTGGCACCTCCTACAACTCCGGTATGGTGTCCCGCTACTGGTTTGAAGCACTGGCCGGTGTGCCGTGTGATGTGGAGATCGCTTCTGAGTTCCGCTATCGCAAATCGGCGGTACGTCGCAACAGCCTGATGATTACCCTGTCTCAGTCTGGCGAAACGGCCGATACGCTGGCGGCACTGCGTTTGTCGAAGGAGCTGGGGTACCTCGGTTCCCTCGCTATCTGCAACGTACCTGGCTCTTCGCTGGTACGTGAATCTGACCTGGCGCTGATGACCAAAGCCGGCACCGAAATCGGTGTGGCGTCCACCAAAGCGTTTACCACTCAGCTGACCGTTCTGCTGATGCTGGTGGCGAAACTGGCGCGCCTGAAAGGGGCTGATGCCGCCATTGAGCACGACATCGTTCACGGTCTGCAGGCGCTGCCGAGCCGTATTGAGCAGATGCTGTCTCAGGACAAACGCATTGAAGCCCTGGCAGAAGATTTCTCTGACAAGCACCACGCGCTGTTCCTCGGTCGCGGCGATCAGTACCCGATCGCGCTCGAAGGTGCGCTGAAGCTTAAAGAGATCTCCTACATTCACGCCGAAGCCTATGCGGCAGGTGAGCTGAAACACGGCCCGCTGGCGCTGATTGATGCCGATATGCCGGTTATCGTCGTGGCACCGAACAACGAACTGCTGGAAAAACTGAAATCCAACATCGAAGAAGTTCGCGCCCGTGGCGGCGTGCTGTATGTCTTCGCCGATCAGGATGCCGGTTTCAACAGCAGCGACAACATGCACATCATCGAGATGCCGCATGTGGAAGAGGTGATTGCGCCTATCTTCTACACCGTGCCGCTGCAGCTGCTGGCGTATCACGTTGCGCTGATTAAAGGCACCGACGTCGATCAGCCGCGTAACCTGGCGAAGTCCGTTACCGTCGAGTAAAACGCTGCGCAACACATCGCAAGCGTTAATCGTAAAAATCCGGAGTGCTGTTGCAGCATCCCGGATTTTTTTATGTCGTCAATTCATCACCCTGAGAGGCTGAATATGGCTCAGGATTACCGTAAGCAGGTGTTCCGGGCCATGGACTACATCAGTCAGCATCTGGCTCACAATCCCACTCTGGAAGATGTTGCCCGGGAAGTGGCGCTCTCCAGCTTTCATTTTCATCGAATTTTCAAAGCACTGGTTGGTGAAACCGTTGCGGAATTTACCCGTCGTCTGCGGATGGAGAAAGCCGCAATGCGTTTGATTGATGCGCCTTACAGCGACATTACCGGTCTGGCTTTGCAGAGTGGATTTTCCAGCTCACAGAATTTTGCCCGGGCATTTCGTCAGCATTTTTCCGTTTCTCCGGGAGCGTTTCGTCTGCGCTATCGTCCGGATACAAAAAGCAAGGCAGGACACGTTCCGTGTCAGAAAAGCACCTATCCTCAGAGCGATATTAGCGAGGAGCAGCGCCGCACCGCCGGTTTGCTTGGTGTGAGTGTGGTTTCGCTTCCGACGCGACGAGTGGCCTTTATGCGCCGGTTTGGCCCCTATGGCAAAGAAACCTGCCAGCAAACGCATCGGGATCTGCTTGCCTCGTTACCGGAAAGGACACCCGCGCATCCCGCAGGAACGTTTTGTGTGTACTGGGATCCGCCGGACGTCACGACCGAATTGCGCTGCCGTACCGATGTCGGTTTTGAGCTTGCGCCGGGTGAACAGGTGCCCAGAAACATTGCTGTGCAGACCATTGCAGGTGGAAGTTACCTTGTTGGCCAGTGTGCAGCTCACGAGGATCAAATCGACCACACCTGGAAGCTCGCTTTTGCCTGGATGCGGACGCGGGGAATGATAAAAAGCGATAAGCCCTGCTACGAAAAGTATTACAACGAGACCAACGCAGCCTGCAATTTTTATGTCTATGACATTTGCATCCCTTTGAATTAACGCCAGAAGAATGACGAATTACCACAATAAATAATGGGTTTATTCGCAACGCAACGGAGTTAATTATTAATGAAATTCTCTATGATTTTTCTGGCATGTACACTGGCTGCGAGTTCGGCTATTGCTCAGGCGGGGAGTCAGCAAACGCTGTTTTATGGCGGACACATCTATTCCGCCGATCCTGAGAACCTGCATCCTGAGGCCATCGGAATTGAAGGTGACAAGATTGTTGCCGTTGGCCGCTATCAGGATGTCCTTAAACAAATGGGCGCCACTGCCCGCCGAGTCGATTTACAAGGTAAATTCCTGATGCCGGGATTTATCGACAGCCATGCCCACGTCGCGGACGGTGGATTTCAGACCATTACCGTCGAGTTTCCGCCGGCGTTGAAAGAGGCGCAGGCCATCAAAACCTTCGTGGCGAAAAACGAAAGTAACCCTCGGCGCGATCTCCATGGCATTCAGTTCTATAGCAATGTCTCTCTGGATTATTGGGACAATATTCCCCTGCTGAACCGCGTTTTTAATGCACCTGAGTATCAGGATGTTCCAGTGGTTCTGGCGGGCTCTGATGCCCACACTGGCTGGGTGAATCAGGCGATGCTGCGCAAAGCAAATCTGACCCCGCAGACCATCGTCACCGCTGACAGCAGTATTAAAGCGAACGTCGGATTTACGGGCGACGGTAAACTCAACGGCTTTGTTTCGGAAGGCGCCTGGGATCGGGTTCTGAGCGCCATTCCGCCCGTCGACAACGAAAAAATCGCCCAGTCGATTGTTGCGGGAGCAAAAGAGATGAACCGCTACGGTATCACCGCCTGGATGGAGCCGCTCAGCAATCTGCGGCCACTGGCGCCCTCCTTTGATGCTCATCCCGGGCCCGGTGATGAAGGGCTGCTCCCGGCCTACAGTGAACTTGCAAAACGCGGGGAACTCACCGCGCATGTGACCGGGTTAGCCCTGGTCAATATCGACGCCTCGCCGGCGGTGATTGATGATGTTGTCGCTCTCCGCGCAAAATATGCCGGTATCCCCAACATCGTGCTGTCCGGGATTAAAATTTTCCAGGATGGGGTGATTGAGTACCCGTCACAGACGGCGAAGCTAAGCCAGCCGTATCTGAACCGGCCCGGCTACAGTGGTAACAATTCGCTCGATAAAGTGAAGTTCTGCTCGCTGGTGGCCAAAGCCGATGCGGCAAAACTTATCGCCCATTTCCACGCTATTGGCGATCGTGCCGTAGAGGAGTCTCTGGATGCCGTGGCCTGTGCCAGAAAGCAAAATGGCGATAGCCAGGTTATGCACAGTATCACCCATCTGGAAATTGTTAGTCCGCAGAGCCTTCCCCGTTTCCAGCAGTTGAACGTCGCGGCGTCGATGCAGTTACTGTGGGCGGGAAAAGACAGTGCAACCACTACGCTGCTGGAAGGGAAAGTTCCGACTCCCTTACTACAACATCTCTATCCCGCGGGCGATTTGTTCCGCCATCACGCACTGATTGCCGGTGCCAGCGACTGGCCTGTTTCGAGCCCTAATCCGCTGTTTGCTATCTATACGGCGGTGACCCGAATGGGGGAAGAGGGGGAACTACCGCCTGACAGTGAAAAAATCAGCCGGGCCGCGATGCTGCAGGCCTATACGTTAAACGCCGCAAAAGTGATTGGTCGTGACAAAGAGACCGGATCTCTTAGCGTAGGGAAAAGTGCAGATATGGTGCTGTTCGACAGAAACCTTGAAAAAGTGAGTATTGAGAAGCTGCGGGATGCTCCGGTGCTCTGGACCATGTTTGCGGGAAAAGAAGTCTACAGCGGGATGTAAGCACGTTCATAAAGGCCACCTAAGGGTGGCCTTTCTATCAGCATTGGCTACGCTTTGAGGTGTCACAAAAATAAAATTTTAGTGAAAACTTAATGTCATAAATATGGCTATTTATTTGATGAGTAAGGGTTTTTATTTTTGTTTTTAACAAAAATTTCGCTTGTCATAAAACTGTCATAAACCATACATATAACTGTCACCTCTTTGTCCTATTTTGCTCATCGTAGCCACTTAACAATGATTTATACCCATCTTGCAGGAGACATTATGAAAGTCATGCGTACCACTGTCGCAACTGTTGTCGCCGCGACCTTATCGATGAGCGCTTTCTCTGCGTTTGCAGCAGCAAGCCTGACAGGTGCAGGTGCAACCTTCCCTGCGCCGGTGTATGCCAAATGGGCGGATACCTACCAGAAAGAAACGGGTAACAAAATTAACTATCAGGGTATCGGTTCCTCCGGTGGCGTTAAGCAAATCACAGCAAACACCGTTGACTTCGGGGCATCTGATGCGCCGCTGAGCGACGAAAAACTTTCTCAGGAAGGTCTGTTCCAGTTCCCGACCGTTATCGGTGGTGTGGTACTGGCGGTAAACCTGCCTGGCTTCAAATCCGGCGAGCTTGTGCTCGACGGTAAAACCCTGGGTGACATCTACCTCGGTAAAATCAAGAAGTGGGACGACGAAGCGATTGCTAAGCTGAACCCAGGCAAGAAACTGCCTGCGCAGAACATCGCCGTGGTTCGTCGTGCTGACGGTTCTGGTACTTCCTTCGTTTTCACCAGCTACCTGGCGAAAGTGAACGAAGAGTGGAAATCTAAAATTGGTTCTGGCTCTACCGTTAACTGGCCAACCGGTCTCGGTGGCAAAGGCAACGACGGCATCGCCGCCTTCGTACAGCGTCTGCCGGGCTCTATTGGCTATGTTGAATACGCTTACGCCAAGCAGAACAACCTGACTTATACCAAACTGAAATCTGCAGATGGTGCTGACGTCAGCCCGACCGAAGAGAGCTTCTCCAATGCGGCAAAAGGCGCTGACTGGAGCAAGTCCTTCGCACAGGATCTGACCAATCAGAAAGGGGCGGATGTGTGGCCAATCACCTCCACCACCTTCATCCTGGTCCACAAAGATCAGAAGAAACCTGAGCAGGGCGCAGAAGTGCTGAAATTCTTCGACTGGGCGTACAAAAACGGCGCGAAAGAAGCTAATGCGCTGGATTACGCTACCCTGCCGGAGAGCGTGGTTGAGCAGGTGCGTGCTGCATGGAAGACCAACGTAAAAGACAGCAGCGGTAAAGCACTGTACTAATTGGAATAATTAACGAAAATGGCGGGTAGCCCTGGTGCTTACCCGCCAGCTTCGTAAATGCGTTTAACAGAAGAGTGATTTATGGCTGCAAGCAAGCCTGCTTTTAACCCACCAAGCAAAAAGGGTGACATGATTTTCAGTGCGCTGGTAAAACTGGCTGCGCTGATTGTGCTATTGATGCTGGGTGGCATCATTGTTTCCCTGATGTTCTCCTCCTGGCCGAGCATTCAGAAGTTTGGCTTCTCATTCCTGTGGACCAAAGAGTGGGATGCTCCAAACGATATCTATGGTGCGCTAGTGCCGATTTACGGCACGCTGGTCACCTCATTTATCGCGCTGCTGATCGCCGTTCCGGTGAGTTTTGGTATCGCCCTGTTCCTGACGGAGCTGGCGCCAAACTGGTTGAAGCGCCCGCTGGGTATTGCGATTGAGCTGCTGGCGGCAATCCCGAGTATCGTTTACGGCATGTGGGGCCTGTTTATCTTCGCACCGCTGTTTGCCACCTACTTCCAGGAGCCGGTGGGCAATATCCTCTCCAGCATTCCGTTTGTTGGCGCCCTGTTCTCTGGCCCGGCATTTGGTATCGGCCTGCTGGCCGCGGGGGTTATCCTCGCTATCATGATTATTCCTTACATCGCAGCGGTTATGCGCGATGTGTTCGAACAAACTCCGGTGATGATGAAAGAGTCGGCCTATGGCATCGGCTGCACCACCTGGGAAGTTATCTGGCGCATCGTACTGCCGTTCACCAAAAATGGGGTGATCGGCGGCGTGATGCTGGGCCTGGGTCGTGCGCTGGGTGAAACCATGGCGGTGACCTTTATCATCGGCAACACCTACCAGCTCGACAGCGCATCGCTGTACATGCCGGGTAACAGCATCACCTCTGCCCTGGCGAACGAGTTTGCGGAAGCGGAATCTGGTCTGCACGTGGCGGCGCTGATGGAACTGGGTCTCATCCTGTTCGTTATCACCTTTATCGTTCTGGCTATTTCCAAGCTGATGATTAAACGCCTCGCGAAAAACGAGGGGGCACGTTAATGGCGACTCTCGAAATGCAAACCAGCCCGGAATTGATGGAATCTCGCCGCAAAATGCAGGCGAAACGCCGCATGAAAAACCGCATCGCCCTGACGCTCTCAATGGCGACGATGGTGTTTGGTTTGTTCTGGCTGGTGTGGATCCTGTTTTCTACCGTTACGCGCGGTATCGACGGTATGTCGCTTGCGCTGTTTACCGAAATGACGCCGCCGCCGAATACCGCGGGCGGTGGTCTGGCGAACGCCCTGGCGGGTAGCGGGCTGCTGATCCTCTGGTCAACGGTCATTGGTACCCCTCTCGGCATTATGGCGGGTATCTATCTGGCGGAATATGGCCGTAAATCCTGGCTTGCGGAAGTCATCCGCTTCATCAACGATATTCTGCTGTCCGCACCGTCTATCGTGGTAGGCCTGTTCGTTTACACCATTGTTGTGGCGCAGATGGAGCACTTCTCCGGCTGGGCGGGCGTGATTGCGCTGGCGCTGCTGCAGGTGCCGATTGTGATTCGAACCACCGAAAACATGCTGAAACTGGTGCCGGATAGCCTGCGTGAAGCGGCTTATGCCCTGGGCACGCCAAAATGGAAGATGATTTCCGCCATTACGCTGAAAGCCTCCGTCTCCGGGATCATGACCGGTGTGCTTTTGGCGGTCGCGCGTATTGCTGGTGAAACGGCTCCGCTGCTGTTCACCGCGCTCTCGAACCAGTTCTGGAGCACCGACATGATGCAGCCGATTGCCAACCTGCCGGTGACCATCTTCAAATTTGCGATGAGCCCGTTTGCTGAGTGGCAGCAGCTGGCCTGGGCCGGGGTGCTGATTATTACCCTCTGCGTCCTGTTGCTGAACATTCTGGCGCGCGTCATTTTTGCCAAGAGTAAACACGGTTAATTTTTACGGCGCGGCTTAGCGCGGCGCCGAATGAGGAAATGATTGAGATGAGTATGGCTAATACTGCCCCGGGTAAGATTACAGTTCGCGACCTGAACTTCTACTACGGCAAATTCCATGCCCTGAAGAACATCAACCTGGATATCGCTAAAAACCAGGTCACGGCGTTTATCGGGCCGTCTGGCTGCGGTAAATCCACGCTGCTGCGTACCTTCAACAAAATGTTTGAGCTTTATCCGGAGCAGCGCGCTGAAGGCGAAATTCTGCTGGATGGTGACAATATTCTCACCAATACCCAGGATATCGCGCTGCTGCGCGCCAAGGTTGGGATGGTCTTCCAGAAGCCAACGCCGTTCCCGATGTCGATTTACGACAACATCGCCTTTGGCGTGCGTCTGTTCGAAAAGCTGTCCCGTGCGGATATGGACGAGCGCGTACAGTGGGCTTTGACCAAGGCCGCATTATGGAACGAAACCAAAGATAAATTACACCAGAGTGGGTACTCTCTGTCCGGTGGTCAGCAGCAGCGTCTGTGCATTGCGCGCGGCATTGCGATTCGCCCGGAAGTGCTCCTGCTCGACGAACCCTGCTCGGCGCTCGATCCGATCTCAACCGGTCGTATCGAAGAGCTTATCACCGAGCTGAAACAGGATTACACCGTGGTTATCGTAACCCACAACATGCAGCAAGCGGCACGTTGTTCAGACCATACCGCGTTCATGTATCTTGGCGAGCTGATTGAATTCAGCAATACGGACGATCTGTTTACCAAGCCCGCGAAGAAACAGACGGAAGATTATATTACTGGCCGCTACGGTTGATTTGCCTTAGTGCATGTGGAGAAACCATGGACAACCTTAACCTCAACAAACATATTTCCGGCCAGTTTAACGCCGAGCTGGAGCATATCCGTACCCAGGTCATGACCATGGGTGGGCTGGTGGAACAGCAGCTGACTGATGCAATTACCGCGATGCACAATCAGGATCAGGAGCTGGCAAAGCGCGTCATCGACGGTGACAAGCAGGTCAACATGATGGAAGTGGCGATCGATGAAGCCTGCGTGCGCATCATCGCCAAACGTCAACCGACCGCCAGCGATCTGCGTCTGGTGATGGCGATTATCAAAACTATCGCTGAGCTGGAACGTATTGGCGACGTGGCCGATAAAATCTGCCGCACGGCGCTGGAGAAGTTCTCCCAACAGCATCAACCACTGCTGGTTAGCCTGGAGTCGCTGGGCCGCCACACGGTGCAAATGCTGCATGATGTGCTGGACGCTTTTGCGCGTATGGATATCGACGAAGCGGTGCGTATTTACCGTGAAGATAAAAAAGTGGACCAGGAGTATGAGGGCATTGTGCGTCAGCTGATGACCTACATGATGGAAGACTCCCGCACCATTCCAAGCGTGTTGACTGCACTGTTCTGCGCGCGCTCCATCGAGCGTATCGGAGACCGCTGCCAGAATATCTGCGAATACATCTTCTACTTCGTGAAGGGACAAGATTTCCGTCACGTGGGCGGCGATGAGCTGGATAAGCTGCTGGCGGGTAAAGATCCGAAGGAGTAATACGGATCCCCTCGCCCCTTTGGGGTGAGGGGAGAATCGCGATATCAGCGTGTAATATCCCACCCACGCGCTTTCCACAACGCCGGTAATTCCGCCAGACGGGTGAAAGTCGTCACTTTTGGATGGTCGATCGGTTTGTTATGCGGATCGGCACAGAAGTAAAACACCTCCATCCCTGCATCAATGCCAGATTGCGCACCCGCGCTGGAATCATCCACCAGAATGCAGTTTTCCGCTCTGACATCCATCGCTTTGGCGGCGTGGAACATCAGGGCCGGGTCCGGCTTCCAGCGCTGAATATCGTAGCCGCTGAACAATTTCTCCGGAAAATGATGCAACATGCCGGTTTTCCCCAGCGAATGCTGCATTTTACTGACCGGGCCGTTAGAGACCACGCACATAGGTACCGTCACTGCGTTAAGTAGCGCATTCGCCCCGGCGATGACCTCCAGTTCGCTGTCAAACAAGCGAGCAACCTCAGCGCGATACGCTGTCTCAAGCTCGTCGCGCTGCAGGCTTACGCCATATTCTGTGCCAATGGTGTCGATTATCTCGTGGAGCTTCACGCCCTTAAAGCGCTTAAAGATCTCCTCAAGTTCAAGGGAGATGCCCACTTGTTCGAACATATGGACATAGGCACGGGAACAAATCACTTCACTGTCGACCAGCGTGCCATCGCAGTCGAAGAATACCGCCTCAATGTTGGACATGCCGTTTCCTGTTATAGCAAGTTTAACGTTTACGTAATGTAATTACCGGCGACGCAATCGTTGCCGTATAAGCAAATTCGATGAAAAAAGTGATGCTTTATCCCCCCTATTGTCGCATTTTGCGGTAGGATAGCGACGAATTTTCCCTCCAATGCTTCGGAACCAGAAGATGAGTCAACAACACACAACCCAGACCTCCGGTCGGGGACTGCTTGAGCGCGTGTTTAAACTGCGCGAACACGGGACTTCTGCCCGTACGGAAGTGATCGCCGGTTTTACAACGTTCCTGACGATGGTCTACATCGTTTTCGTTAACCCGCAAATTCTTGGCGCCGCGGGAATGGACACCAGCGCCGTGTTTGTAACGACCTGCCTTATCGCCGCCCTCGGCAGTATCCTGATGGGACTGTTTGCCAACCTGCCGGTTGCGCTGGCCCCGGCAATGGGTCTGAACGCTTTCTTCGCCTTTGTGGTCGTTGGTGCAATGGGTTTGCCATGGCAAATTGGCATGGGCGCGATTTTCTGGGGCGCCGTTGGTCTGCTGCTGCTGACCATTTTCCGTGTGCGTTACTGGATGATTGCGAATATCCCGGTCAGCCTGCGCGTGGGGATCACCAGCGGTATCGGTCTGTTTATCGGCATGATGGGCCTGAAGAACGCTGGTGTTATCGTCGCAAACTAGGATACGCTGGTGTCGATTGGTCACCTGACCTCGCATAACGTCCTGCTCGGTATTCTTGGCTTCTTCATCATTGCTATTCTTGCCTCGCGTAACATTCACGCGGCGGTGCTGGTGTCGATAATCGTCACTACCCTGCTGGGCTGGTTGCTGGGCGATGTGCACTACACCGGTATCGTTTCTGCGCCGCCGAGCGTCACTAGCGTCGTGGGCCAGGTCGACCTGGCGGGTTCCCTGAATCTGGGTCTCGCGGGTATTATTTTCTCCTTCATGCTGGTTAACCTGTTTGACTCTTCCGGTACCCTGATTGGTGTCACCGACAAAGCTGGCCTTGCAGATGATAAAGGCAAATTCCCGCGTATGAAGCAGGCGCTGTACGTGGACAGTATCTCTTCTGTTGCCGGTTCATTCATTGGTACGTCTTCCGTTACCGCGTATATCGAGTCGTCTTCCGGGGTGTCCGTGGGCGGACGTACTGGCCTGACGGCGGTGATCGTGGGTCTGCTGTTCCTGCTGGTGATTTTCCTGTCACCGCTGGCGGGCATGGTGCCACCTTACGCGGCCGCGGGTGCGCTGATTTATGTGGGCGTACTGATGACTTCAAGCCTGTCGCGCGTGAAGTGGGATGATCTGACCGAAGCGGTTCCGGCGTTCATTACGGCAGTGATGATGCCGTTTAGCTTCTCTATCACTGAAGGGATCGCTCTTGGCTTTATCTCTTACTGTGTGATGAAAATCGGTACCGGTCGTTTCCGCGATCTTAGCCCGTGCGTGATCATCGTCGCGCTGCTGTTCGTACTGAAGATTGCGTTTATTGATGCTCACTAAAAGGTTTTAGTGTTTGCACCCTCTCCCTGTGGGAGAGGGATGAGGTGAGGGCATCAGAGCGCACTCACCTCTGTCATTACGCTTTCACCCGCTGAATATACTCACCGAATGCGGTCAACTGACCGGTCAGATGATCAAGCGTACTTTGATCAATCACTTCACCCGTCTGTGGGTCGACCTTATTCTGAATAACGCCGCCCATAAACTCCGGTTTATTCATCACCATCGCATCAAGGAACACCAGAATCTGGCGCAGATGATACTGGCAGCGTGCGCCGCCAATAGCGCCCATTGAGCTGGTCTGAATCAGTACTGGCTTGCCGGCCAGCGGCTGATTCGGTAAGCGTGACAGCCAGTCGATGGCGTTTTTCAGCCCGCCTGGCACCGAGTAGTTATATTCCGGCGTCACAATGACCACACCATCCGCCTGACGAATCTGTTCTGCCAGCGCTTCCACGCTCTGCGGGAAGCCATCTTCCTGCTGTATATCCGCATCGTACAGTGGAATATCGCCAATAGACGGTAGCGGCGCTATCTCCATGCCTGTTGGCGCGATTTTTGGCAAGGTTCTGGCAACCATTGCGTTAAATGAGCCTTTGCGCAGGCTTCCCAGTAATGTAACGACGTTCAACGCTTCGGACATGATTACTCCTTTGTCATCGTGACGGTCAGTTCAGTATAAGGGCTTTTTCCGCCGGTAAACTGGTGAATCGCATAAGGCGAGCGGCTGGTTCTTTCGCCCGGCTCTGAATGTCGGGCAGGCTGCTCCAGCCATTTTTACCATCGTACTCCCAGAGCCGTAGCTTTTCGATGGCCGGGCTTGCGGCTACGGACCATACCAGCACGTCTTCGGCATCGCAGATAGCTTCTGCCTGCATGACGTTCGCGACGCGCAGGCGACCAGAGCCTGGCAGCAGCTGCAACAGACCGGGTGAATCCTGCTCGAAGTACCCCGCCATCTTGAGCACGCTCTGGCGCAACGCGACCAGTTGAACTCGCGCTTCGTGCGGATCGTTCTGGTTGTTAATCCACAGATTTTCGTTGCTTGAAAAGCGGTAGTGCTCAGGCGGATGCAGGCTATGAACGCTGCCCAGACTGTGTTGCAGCTCCATATCGAGGCCGCAATCCCCTTCGGTGGTGAGCGCGACGCCGACAATATTGCCGGTATAGGCCATGGAAAAACGCGGTAGCTCCGGGTCTGAAAACGCCGGTTTGCCGTTCGCCTGAGAGCGGATTTCCGGCAATTCACTGATGCCATACAGCATAAACATCAGCTCGGCGAGTAGCGCTCTGGATGCCAGATAGCGGGTTCTGCGATGCTCCGGCAGCTGCCGGGCGGCGTGGTGTATAGCGGCGGGAAGCCGAACCGAAAGCGGATGACTGTCGCTCAATATCCCTCGTGCAAAGTGCGTGGCCATTTTTCTCTCCCTGATTAATGGACAATGGTTATCGGTGACCAAAATAGTATCGCCGATAATGGGTAGGTTTTAATGTGGAAAAACCTCCCGGAAAAGCCTCCTCACGTGACTTTTACGTATCCTTAGCCGCAATAGCTGGTTTCATCACAGTTTTAGGTGTTGTCTGCGCTATCAGCAGGTCGGAAAACGGCTGCGATACAGGTTGCTGAGGGTCTCTTTCAGCCAGACAATTTTTGGATTATGGCTATTGCGCTTATGCCAGAGTAACGTAAACGGTACCGCCAGTTTTTGTTGCAGCGCAGGATCGATCGGGATAGGGAGAGAAACCAGCCTGAGGTTGTGCTGCTGGTTATACTGCTGGCAATAGCGTGGTGCGGTCGATAGCAGGGTGTGATTCGGCTGGGCCGCCATAAACATCGATTGTTCAAATCCCGGCAGGCTCAGCGCGATATTCCGTTCACGCCCTATCTCTCTGAGCACTTCATCCAGCGCCCAGGTGTCGCTCTGCTCCCAGCAAATGCTGATATGCCGGTACTTGAGGAAGGTGTCGAGGTTCCATGGCTCCTGTAGCGCTGGGTGGTCTTCTCGTAGCCAGACACAGGGGAGATCGGTAAACAGGACTTCAAAATCGATAAACCAGGGCAGCAGGGTCAACTGCTCGCGTGAGCGCGGATGGCTTTCCCGCCCCGCGAATCCGATGTCTACCTCGCCACGGATAATGGCATCCACCGCATCGTAATCCCAGTTGCGGATTTTTATCTGCGCTTCCGGGTAGCGCTGATAAATCTGCTGCGACAGGTCGTTAAAGCCAATCATCAGAAGCGGGGATTCTGCCACCAGCGTAAACTTCAGCCCGCTCGGGGTTTCATGCTGTGATTTATCCACAATCTGGCTGGCAATCTGCATCCATTCCGCCAGATCCCGTTCCATGCTTACCGCAAGCGGGGTTGGCAGCAGTCCCAGTGGCGTCTTAACAAATAGAGGGTCATCAAACCACCCGCGCAGTTTGGCGAGCGATTTGCTGACCGCTGAAGGCGTCACGTTCATCCGCTTGGCGGTTTTAGTGACGCTGCGCTCCTGCATCAACAGCTGCAGGCAGAGCAGGAGGTTAAGATCGAGACTGGTGATGGATTTCTTCATAACGTGGCGTCGCCGGGACCGGGGTCACTAACATAATCAGCAGAATACAGATTATGCTACAGCCAATCAGAATCCCGATCAGCATATTCAGCGCGTTAATTCCGAGTACCGCCGCAAGCCAAATCCACAGCGAAGAGCCGCACACCTGCGATACCCCCAGTAATGAGCTTGCCACTCCCGCGCGGAGCGCAAACGGCGCCAGCGCCTGGCTCATGGTGACACCAAATCCTAGCGAAAAACCGGCGCAGATACAGGCAAAGCCAATCAGTGAAACCGTGACCGATGAAGCGACGCTGAGTACCACGGCGGCAATGGCAAACATCACCTGCGCGGTCAGCATTAGCGTCCGCTGGCGGAACAGGCTCAGGGCGAACGGAGTGGAGAACGCGACCAGCATGCTGACCAGCGCCGTTGAGGCCATCACCGATGAGTACTGACCGCGGTCGAGCCCTAACTCCTCCATCAGTAACACCGGCGAGACGTTCACGAACGTCAGGATCACCGTCACGCTCAGCGTCGTGATGGCGAGGCGGCTCAGGAAAAAGCGCTGCAGCAGGGGCTCATGCGTATTGCGGTTATCTGTGCTGGTATTCTGCCGGGTGCCCGGATGCGTCTCTTTTAGCACCAATGCAGAGAGCAGGCACACCACCATCCCCATGCCCGCCATCATGTAGAACAGGCTCTGCCACGGAAATTTCAGCATGATCAGATGACCAATCACCGGTGCCAGTACCGGGACAATACAGGTGATGCCATTAATCAGCGACAGCACTTTTGCACGTTTCTGTTCGCTCAACGTATCGCGCAGAATCGCAAACGCCACGACATAACAGCTTCCTGCGCCAACCCCCTGTAAGAAACGTCCTGCGAGGAACAGGGTACTGGTCTGCGCCTGCGAGCACAGCACCGAGGCCATAACAAAGACAATCGCCCCGACGATGGCCACCGGCTGGCGCCCGGCGCTGTCGGCGATGCGCCCGGCAAAGATCATTGCCGCTGCCATCCCCGCTAGGTACACCGAGAAGGCGATATGGAGCTGAGCTTCACTGGCGCCGAGATCCAAAGCGATACGTGGAAGGCCAACCAGATACATATCTATGCCGGATGGATAAAGCAAAACCAGGGCAAAACTGCAGAACAGAAAACGTGTCATAACCAGCCTCTTAGTATTTGGCGCTAAGGATAAAGCGAGTCCTGAGCGCTAACGAGTTGCCATTACGACAACAGCATTTTCCTGTCAGGCACAATGACACATTTTTTATTACTAAATAAGAACCATTTTCATTTAGACATAGCTTGTGCTATATAAGATAGCAACGGCTAATTCTGTTTCTAATTTAATCACCTACGGAGACACCTGCGATGGACATCATCAAAACAATAAAGGTGGTATTTTTTAGCGCACTACTGACAGCGGCGACCACGACGGGAGCATTTGCTGCCGAGAAATTCAAAGTCATCACCACGTTTACCGTCATTGCTGATATGGCGAAAAATGTGGCGGGAGATGCGGCGGAGGTGACTTCCATTACCAAACCGGGCGCAGAGATCCACGAATATCAACCGACCCCAGGCGACATCAAACGCGCACAGGGAGCACAGCTGATTCTGGCAAACGGCATGAACCTTGAGCTGTGGTTCAAGCGATTCTATCAGCACCTGAACGGTGTTCCGGAAGTGATTGTCACCACCGGCGTAACGCCGATGGGGATTACCGAAGGGCCTTACGACGGTAAACCCAACCCGCACGCGTGGATGTCACCGGATAACGCGCTGATCTATGTCGATAACATCCGCGATGCGCTGATGAAGTACGACCCCAGTCATGCTGATATCTACGCCCAAAATGCTGCAGCCTATAAAGCAAAAATTACGCAAACGCTGGCACCGCTGCGTGAACAGGTTGCGCAGATCCCTCAGGAAAAGCGCTGGATGGTGACCAGCGAAGGGGCATTCTCATACCTGGCACGCGATCTGGGGCTGAAAGAGCTCTATCTGTGGCCGATCAATGCCGATCAGCAGGGAACGCCGCAGCAGGTTCGTCAGGTTATCGACAAGGTCAGGAAATATCATATTCCTGCGGTATTCAGTGAAAGTACGGTGTCTGACAAACCCGCGCGCCAGGTCGCGCGTGAAACCGGAGCCCACTATGGCGGCGTACTGTACGTCGATTCTCTGAGTGCGGAAGACGGCCCGGTGCCAACCTATATCGATCTGCTCAATGTAACCACCCGCACGCTGGTGCAGGGCATTAAAGATGGGATGAAGGAGTAAATCATGACGCAAACCTCAGGGATCAGCGTTGCCAACGTCACGGTGACTTATCGTAACGGCCACACGGCGCTGCGCGATGCCAGTTTTACGGTGCCGGGTGGTTCCATTGCGGCGCTGGTGGGGGTGAACGGCTCCGGTAAATCCACCCTGTTTAAAGCGATCATGGGCTTTGTGCGCCTCAATAGCGGGGATATATCCATAACGGGTCTGTCGACCCGCCAGGCGCTACGCCGCAATCTGGTGGCCTATGTGCCGCAGGCTGAGGAGGTTGACTGGTCGTTCCCGGTGCTGGTGGAAGACGTGGTGATGATGGGGCGCTATGGCCGCATGGGAATGCTGCGGCGACCAAAAGCGCACGACCACGAGATAGTCTCAAAGGCGCTGGAGCGGGTGGATATGCTCGAGTATCGTCATCGCCAGATTGGCGAGCTTTCCGGCGGGCAGAGGAAACGCGTCTTCCTGGCGCGCGCGATTGCCCAACAGGGAGAAGTCATTCTGCTCGATGAACCTTTCACCGGCGTTGATGTGAAAACGGAAGCTAAGATCATCAGCCTGCTGGCTGAGCTGCGGGATGAAGGCAAAACCATGCTGGTCTCCACGCACAATCTGGGCTCTGTCACCGAGTTCTGCGACTACACCGTCATGGTGAAAGGTACCGTGCTGGCAAGTGGCCCGACAGAGACCACCTTTACGGCGGAAAACCTCGAGATTGCCTTTAGCGGCGTTCTGCGCCACGTGGTGCTGAGCGGATCGGAAGAGCGCATCATCACCGATGACGAACGGCCGTTTGTTTCTCATCGTGTTTCTGCTGGAACCGGAGGGCTAAAGTGAACGCCATCCTTGAACCGTTCGGCTATGAGTACATGCTCAATGCCATGTGGGTATCCGCGATGGTGGGGGGGCTGTGTGCGTTTCTCTCGTGCTACCTGATGCTAAAAGGCTGGTCACTGATTGGCGATGCGCTCTCACACTCCATCGTACCTGGGGTTGCCGGGGCGTACATGCTGGGGCTGCCGTTCGCGCTGGGAGCCTTCCTTTCCGGTGGTCTGGCTGCGGGCAGTATGCTGTTTCTCAACCAGCGTACGAGGCTAAAAGAGGATGCGATTATCGGCCTCATCTTCTCCTCATTTTTTGGCCTCGGGCTGTTTATGGTGTCGCTCAACCCGACGTCGGTAAACATTCAGACCATCGTCCTTGGTAACATTCTGGCTATCGATCCGGCGGATATTTTGCAGCTGGCGATTATCGGCACTATCTCCATCATCATTCTGTTTTTCAAATGGAAAGATCTGATGGTCACCTTCTTTGATGAGAACCACGCCCGGGCGATAGGCCTGCGTCCCGAGCGCCTGAAAATTCTGTTCTTCACCCTGTTGGCGGTATCGACAGTGGCGGCGCTGCAGACGGTCGGGGCGTTCCTGGTGATTTGTCTTGTCGTCACCCCGGGGGCCACGGCGTGGCTTCTGACGGATCGCTTCCCCCGCCTACTGATAATTGCGGTTGTCATCGGTAGCGTTACCAGCTTCCTCGGTGCCTGGGCGAGCTATTACCTCGATGGAGCCACGGGCGGCATTATTGTGGTGGCACAGACGCTGCTGTTCCTGCTGGCCTTTGTGTTTGCGCCAACCCACGGGCTGCTGGCTAACCGCAGACGTGCGCGTAAAGCGCTGGAGGTGCAAGGATGATGAACGTATTACTCGAGCCGCTGCAGTTTGCCTTTATGCAAAATGCACTGCTGATTTCGCTGGTGGTGGCTATTCCCTGCGCGCTGCTGTCGGTGTTTCTGGTGCTGAAGGGCTGGGCCCTGATGGGCGATGCTATGAGCCATGCGGTGTTTCCCGGCGTGGTGCTTGCCTGGATGCTGGGATTACCCCTGGCAGCCGGCGCGTTCGTTGCCGGTGTATTTTGCGCAGTCGCGACGGGATATCTGAAAGATAACAGCAGAATTAAGCAGGATACCGTCATGGGGATCGTCTTTTCCGGGATGTTCGCTGCCGGGTTGATTCTCTACATCGCTGTGAAACCGGAAGTGCATCTCGACCACATCCTGTTTGGTGACATGCTGGGCATTATGATGTCCGATATTGTGCAGACGACGATTATCTCTGTGGTGATTGCGTTGATTATTGCGATGAAGTGGCGTGATTTTCTGCTCTACTGCTTCGATCCACAGCAGGCACAGGTTAGCGGCCTGGCCACGCGTTGGCTGCATTACGGCCTGCTTTGTATGGTAGCACTTACTATCGTCGCAACTCTGAAGGCCGTAGGGATCATTCTCTCTATTTCGTTACTGATTGCGCCAGGTGCCATTGCGGTGCTGCTGACGAACCGCTTTCATGTGGCGCTGATGGTGTCGATGCTGGTCTCGGTACTGGTTTCCGTCAGCGGTGTCTGGCTGTCGTTCTTTATCGATAGCGCACCGGCACCCACCATCGTCGTCCTGTTCGCCCTTGTTTTTATTGTGGTATTTGTGGTTTCAAGCCGCCGGGCGCGAAGGCTGGAGCAGCAGCGACTGGTAGAGGAGAGGTGATACTCAGGCGTAGACACGGTCGTTCCACGCATCACGGTAGATAATGTTACCTTCCGTATACTTCCAGGTGATTGCCTCATAGCGTAATTCAAGAGTTTCCTGATGGGTGCTGCTCATTTTGTTAGGGGCAAGGTGCGGCGAAACGGTAGTGATTTTGACGTTCTCCAGCAGAATGTTGAAATACTCCGTTTCTGTGCCGGACTCAAGGATGCGGTACATTTTGATTGTGGCTTGTTTCAATGTGCGACCTTCACATACGGCGCGGTACAGAATGGGGGTTGTCTGGTCGAAGTCTTTGACTATCACAATAGGGCGATGAGCGCGCGTACTGGTGAGTTTGCCCCAACTAGCATCAACCGGAATGGTGACACCGTGGGAAAATGATTTTAATTCGATAGAACCTAAACGCAGTGGCATCAAACAGCTACTTACAATTGGTGAGCCATTTTCATCCTTAAGCCATAGGTGTGCTGGAGTAGACATACAATATCCTTATATATGAGAGGTTGGTTATTACTGAAAAATTATTTCACATAACGTTCAAATATAATAAATATAAATATAATGAATAGACCGATAGGCCAGATAGAGCTGTCAGGGAAAAAATGTATCTGAAGCAGTGCAAATAAAACAGTGAAAAAAGTAGGTCCACACAAAGAAAACAAAAATTTGCATTGCCCTAATAATATTCTTCTAATGTATTTGAACATGGTTATCTAATCATTCTCGTGATGATATTCGCTATACCATAATCTGAAGCCCATTCTGCTTCAAGTGCACCGGCGCGTTCAAACAACGGCTCGATAAGAAAATACATCATTTCCAGCTCTTGCATGTATAACGCAGAGTAATAAACAGGATATAACACTTGAAGGCGGCGAGCGCTGTCTGCTGCTTTCTGAACTATGCCATATGCGGTCGCTAACACAGTTCCTCTACCGGATCGACTAGCGGTAAGTGCTCTCATCTCAAGGTTCAGATTCATACCAACGCACACTGAAGTTGCGGTAGCTATGGCAAAACCTGCCTTGGTAAGTGAACTGGCAGCAATGTGGACGTTCACAGCCATAAGCAATTCTTTGATGTGTTCTAATTGTTCTGATGTTTTGTGCTTAAAAATTTCTTCAAAATAGATCCGTACCATGTTGTAGACAACGTCACCATGTTGAAGAAGATTAATAACACCGAACCCAAACCGGAAATCTTCAGTCTTTTGTTGCTGACAAACGTCCTGGTATTCATCAGTGAAACAAGATGTGTAATACAATGCACGGGTTGCACCCATCCCTATTGTTTTAACCTGATCTATTACCATTTCCCTGACAGCAGTGAGTGCGTGATCGAGTTTTAATGCGAGGATTTTATTGGACTGTAAATAACTAATGACGTCATCTCTGTAATACATGGTTGCTCCTTGCTCATTTTTAATATCCCATTCAGAATGTAGGTGCCTCTGACAATGATGAGTATATAAACATTCATTTTAAAAAATGAGAAGTAAGCCGGAATAACAGTAATATTCCGGACTTTTAATAATATTTACGGATATAGAGAAGAAACCTCCGGCGATGCCGGAGGTGTGTTACTTGCCAATACAGAAGCTCGAGAATATCCGTCCCAGCAGGTCGTCGGAGGTAAATTCACCGGTGATTTCACTTAAGTTCTGCTGTGCCAGACGTAGCTCTTCTGCCAGCAGCTCTCCTGCCCGGGCGCCCAACAGCTGCGCTTTACCTTGTTGCAGATGGGTAGCTGCGGTTTCCAGCGCCTGGAGATGGCGACGACGGGCGAGGAAGCCTCCTTCCATGTTGGTTTCAAAGCCCATGCTCTGCTTCAGGTGGTTGCGTAACACATCCACACCGCCGCCGGTGCGCGCCGAGAGACGCACAAGTGAGTGGCCATTCACATCGGTGAGGCCTTCTGTCTCACCGGTGACGTCAGCTTTGTTTCGTACCACGGTAATCGGCAGATTTTTTGGCAGGCGGGCGATAAAGTCGGGCCAAATCTCCGCCGGATCAACGGCATCGGTGGTGGTGCCATCTACCATAAACAGTACGCGGTCGGCCTGCTCAATTTCCTGCCAGGCGCGCTCAATGCCGATACGTTCAACTTCATCGCTGGCATCGCGCAGGCCAGCGGTATCGATAATGTGCAGTGGCATACCGTCAATGTGAATGTGCTCGCGCAGCACGTCACGGGTGGTACCGGCGATATCGGTCACGATAGCGGCTTCACGTCCGGCAAGCGCGTTCAGCAGGCTGGATTTCCCGGCGTTAGGACGCCCGGCAATCACCACTTTCATCCCTTCGCGCAGCAGGCTGCCCTGGCGGGCTTCGGCGCGTACCGCATCGAGGTCAGCAATGACCGTGTTCAGCTGAGCTTCAATTTTGCCGTCAGAGAGAAAATCAATTTCCTCATCCGGAAAGTCGATCGCTGCTTCCACATAGATACGAAGGTGAGTGAGTGCTTCCACAAGGTGGTTCACGCGGCTGGAGAATGCCCCCTGCAGAGAATTCAGCGCGGATCGCGCTGCCTGTTCTGAGCTGGCGTCAATCAGGTCGGCAATCGCTTCGGCCTGGGCTAAATCGAGCTTGTCGTTCAGGAAGGCGCGTTCGGAAAATTCACCCGGCTTCGCAATGCGCAGGCCCGGCAGAGTCAGAATACGTTTTAACAGCAGGTCGAGGATAACCGGGCCGCCGTGACCCTGTAGTTCTAGCACGTCTTCACCAGTAAAGGAGTTCGGGCCGGGGAACCACAGCGCAATGCCCTGGTCCAGCGGAGTGCCGTCGGTATCTTTAAATGGCAGGTAATCCGCGTAGCGTGGCTTTGGCAGTTTTCCCAGCACCGCTTCTGCCACCTCGCGCGCCTTCAGGCCGGAGATACGCAGAATGCCAACACCACCGCGTCCCGGTGGGGTTGCCTGGGCGACGATAGTGTCGTTATGGCTCATGGTTAGTCTCGTTCAATACAAATAAAAAAGGCGGTCAATAGACCGCCCTTATTTTAGCGCTAAGTTACCAGATCAGGACTTTTTCTTTTCGCGGCTATGCAGGCCACGTTTTTCCAGACCACGGTAAATCAGCTGCTGCTGGATGATGGTTACCAGGTTGCTGACGATATAGTACAGCACCAGACCTGACGGGAACCACAGGAAGAACACCGTGAAGATGACCGGCATGAAGGTCATGATCTTCTGCTGCATCGGGTCGGTCACGGTGGTCGGCGACATCTTCTGAATGAAGAACATCGTTACGCCCATCAGGATCGGCAGGATGTAGTACGGGTCTTGTGCGGACAAGTCATGGATCCACAGGGCAAACGGCGCATGACGCAGTTCAACGGAGCCCATCAGCATGTAGTACAGCGCAAGGAAGATAGGCATCTGGATGATAAGCGGGAAGCAGCCACCCAGTGGGTTCACTTTCTCAGCTTTGTACAGGGCCATCATTTCCTGGCTCTGACGTTGTTTGTCATCGCCCAGACGCTCACGCATAGCCTGAATCTTCGGCTGCAGCATACGCATCTTCGCCATGGAGGTGTACTGCGCTTTGGTCAGCGGGTACATGATGCCACGAACGATGAAGGTGATAACAATGATGGAGAAGCCCCAGTTGCCCAGGAAGCTATGGATCCACTTCAGCAGTTTGAACAGCGGCTGAGAGATGAACCACAGCCAGCCGTAGTCTACGGTCAGGTCAAGGTGTGGCGCGACAGCTGCCATTTTGTCCTGAATTTCCGGGCCCACCCACAGGGTGCTGGAGAGGTTTGCACTCTGGCCTGGCTGAACCAGCGTCGGCTGAGATTTGTAGCCAATGGCCGCAATACCGTTACCGAGGTTGGTGGTGTAGAAGTTGCTGGAAGCATCATTACCTGGAACCCATGCGGTTGCAAAGTACTGCTGCAGCATGGCAACCCAACCGCCTTTGGAACTGACGTTCAGGTTTTCGTTATCGGCAATTTTGTCGAATTTGTATTTTTCGTACTTCGCATCAGGCGTTGAGTACGCGGCGCCACGGAAGGTGTGCAGCGCAAAGTTGCTGCTACCGGTGTCGCGATGTGAAGGCAGATTGATGGATTGCTTCAGCTGACCAAATGCAGACAGCTCCAGCGGCTTCTCACCAACGTTCTTCACGTCATAGCTAACTTTCACCGCATATTCACCACGTTTCAGGGTGAAGGTTTTGGTGAAGACGTTGCCTGCTTTATCGGTGTACGTCAGCGGGATCACGATGTCGTTCTGGCCATCAGCCAGCACATACGCATCTTTATCGACGTTGTACAGCGGACGCGGGCCATTCGCCGGGTTGTCCGGACCATCACGACCGGTCAGGCCGCTTTGAGCCTGATAGATAAACTGTGGCGTGGTTTCCAGTAACTGGAACGGTTCAGAAGACTTCAGCTCTTTCGGGTAAGCCGGAAGCAGCGCTTGCTCAACATCACCACCACTGGTGTTGATGGTCAGCTCAAGCACGTCCGTTTTAACCGTGATCAGTTTCCCCTGGCCACTGGCCGGTACGCCCTGGTCGGCGGCGCTACCCGCTGCGGTGGTCGTTGTCTGCGTGGTCTGCTGCTGGGGTTGAGGATTTTTATCCTGTTCCCAGGCCTGCCAGATCATGAAAGACACGAACAACAAAGCGATGATAAGAAGATTGCGTTGCGAATCCATCGTTAGTGTTCTCTGGTATCAAATGGTCCTGGTGGGACGGGATCGTCTCCACCCGGGTGTAAAGGGTGGCATTTTAATACGCGTTTCACTGTCAACCAACTGCCTTTTATCACTCCAAACCTGCGCAATGCCTCAATTCCGTATTGCGAACAGGTTGGTGTGAAACGACAATGCGGCCCGAGAAGCGGACTTATCAGGCGCTGATACCCCCTTATCAGGGTAATCAGGACCCGCGAGCCAGGCGGCAATGGCGGCGCCATAATTTTTCCAACGCTTCCGAGAGAGCACGGTTATCGAGGTCAGCAACCCCTTTTTTCGCCACCACCACGAAGTCCATTGCGGGGAGTTCATGCTGACGTAAACGGAAGCTTTCACGCGTCAGACGTTTAATCCGATTGCGTTCATGCGCGCGTTTGACGTTTTTCTTGGCGACAGTAAGACCGATGCGGGGATGCCCCAGCGAATTCAGGCGGCCGAGGATGGTGATTTGCGGCGTGCCAGCCCGTTGTGGCTGCTGGAAGACGAAAGTGAAATGACTGGGAGTTAACAAACGTAACTCCCTGGGAAATGCGAGCTTAACCACTCAGGGGTTAGCTTTTATTACTTGGAAACGGTCAGACGAGAGCGGCCTTTAGCACGACGACGTGCCAGAACCTGACGACCATTTTTAGTAGCCATACGAGCACGGAAGCCGTGAGAACGGTTGCGCTTCAGTACAGACGGTTGAAAAGTGCGTTTCATGGCGGTTTCTACCTAAACTTGAATAAATTCACTGACTTTTGCGTTTACCCGAACGAGATTCGAACGACCGACGCTGGAGCCATGGCTAATTAAAGAGGCCGGATTGTAATAATTGTACACTCCGGAGTCAATTCTCTTTCCTTATAAGCCAACGATTATTGCACCTTTTTGCACAATAATCACACAGCGACGGCGACGTTTATCACAGGCAAGACGCACCGGGTGGGGGATTATACGGCCTCCCCATTAAAGCGCAAGGATCGTCCAGGATCTTTGTTAGATCGAATCAGTAAAAAAATGTCGGTACTCAGTCATTTTTCCAATATGTGGGCGAAATTCTGCCGCACTCTTTCCAGGATCGATTACACTTATCCAGCCTGGATCGTTCCTGTGGATAAATCGGGAAGAATCTGTGAGAAACAGAAGATCTCTGGCTCAGTTTAGGCTATGATCCGCGGTCCCGATCGCGATCCTGGATCCTGACTGGGGAAAACCGCGCACAGCGGTTCGCACGTCACCCTTTTGCGCAGGGTCTTGCCGACGTGTGCCAACAATCATGATCGTTTCATTTTTTCTTTTTTGTTCGAGTGGAGTCCGCCGTGTCACTTTCGCTTTGGCAGCAGTGTCTTGCCCGACTGCAGGATGAGTTACCAGCCACAGAATTCAGCATGTGGATCCGCCCTTTGCAGGCGGAACTGAGCGATAACACGCTGGCACTGTATGCGCCAAACCGTTTCGTCCTTGATTGGGTAAGAGATAAATACCTTAATAATATTAATGGCTTACTCAATGATTTTTGCGGTACGCAAGTACCACAGCTGCGTTTTGAAGTTGGGACTAAGCCTGTGGCTCAGATGGTCAGAGAGCCTGCGCATGCTGCGGCAGTTGCCGCTCCGGCGCAAATGACCCAGGTTCAGACGCCGCGTGCAGCCCCTGCGCCGCGTCCAGGCTGGGACAATGTTCCGGCACCCGCAGAACCAACCTATCGTTCTAACGTAAACGTTAAACACACCTTTGATAACTTCGTTGAGGGTAAATCGAACCAACTGGCGCGCGCGGCGGCCCGTCAGGTGGCTGATAACCCGGGCGGTGCTTATAACCCGCTGTTCCTGTACGGCGGCACGGGTTTGGGTAAAACACACCTGCTGCACGCGGTGGGTAATGGCATCGTGGCGCGCAAACCGAATGCCAAAGTGGTGTATATGCACTCTGAACGCTTTGTGCAGGATATGGTAAAAGCCCTGCAAAACAACGCCATTGAAGAGTTTAAGCGCTACTACCGCTCCGTTGACGCCCTGCTTATCGACGATATTCAATTCTTTGCTAATAAAGAACGCTCCCAGGAAGAGTTTTTCCACACCTTTAATGCTCTGCTGGAAGGCAATCAGCAGATAATCCTGACATCAGATCGCTATCCAAAAGAGATTAACGGCGTGGAAGATCGCCTGAAATCCCGCTTTGGCTGGGGGCTGACGGTGGCTATCGAGCCGCCGGAGCTAGAAACCCGCGTGGCCATCCTGATGAAAAAAGCCGACGAAAACGACATTCGTCTGCCGGGTGAGGTGGCGTTCTTTATTGCCAAACGCCTGCGTTCCAACGTTCGTGAGCTGGAAGGGGCACTGAACCGTGTCATCGCTAACGCCAACTTCACCGGACGAGCGATCACCATTGATTTCGTGCGTGAAGCGCTGAGAGATCTACTGGCGCTGCAGGAAAAACTGGTCACTATCGACAACATTCAGAAGACAGTGGCTGAGTATTACAAGATTAAGGTTGCGGATCTGCTCTCCAAGCGCCGTTCCCGTTCGGTTGCCCGCCCGCGCCAGATGGCGATGGCGCTGGCAAAAGAGCTCACCAACCACAGCCTGCCGGAAATCGGTGATGCGTTTGGTGGCCGCGACCACACCACCGTGCTGCACGCCTGTCGTAAAATTGAACAGTTGCGTGAAGAAAGCCACGACATCAAAGAAGATTTCTCCAATTTAATCAGAACATTATCTTCGTGACGCTATGAAATTTACCGTAGAACGTGAACATTTATTAAAACCGTTACAACAGGTGAGTGGTCCGTTAGGTGGCCGCCCGACGCTGCCTATTCTCGGTAACCTGCTGCTGCAGGTCGCTGACGGTACGCTGTCGCTGACCGGTACCGACCTTGAGATGGAAATGGTCGCACGCGTCACGCTCACCCAACCGCACGAACCAGGCGCAACGACGGTTCCGGCGCGCAAGTTCTTTGATATCTGCCGCGGGTTGCCGGAAGGTGCTGAAATCGCACTGCAGCTGGAAGGCGATCGCATGCTGGTGCGTTCCGGGCGTAGTCGTTTCTCGCTCTCTACGCTGCCGGCCGCCGATTTCCCAAACCTGGACGACTGGCAGAGCGAAGTTGAATTCACCCTGCCACAGGCGACCATGAAGCGTCTGATTGAAGCCACGCAGTTCTCGATGGCGCATCAGGACGTTCGCTACTACTTAAACGGTATGCTGTTTGAGACCGAAGGCGAAGAGCTGCGCACCGTCGCGACCGACGGTCACCGTCTGGCGGTGTGCTCCATGCCGCTTGGCGAAGCGTTGCCGAACCATTCGGTGATCGTGCCGCGTAAAGGGGTCATTGAGCTGATGCGTATGCTCGACGGTGGCGAAAACCCGCTGCGCGTACAGATTGGCAGCAATAATATCCGTGCACACGTCGGCGATTTTATCTTCACTTCGAAGCTGGTTGATGGCCGTTTCCCGGATTATCGCCGCGTATTGCCGAAGAATCCGGATAAACACCTGGAAGCCGGTTGCGATCTGCTGAAGCAGGCTTTCGCCCGTGCAGCGATTCTGTCGAATGAAAAATTCCGCGGCGTGCGCCTGTACGTCAGCGAAAACCAGCTGAAAATTACCGCTAACAACCCGGAACAGGAAGAAGCGGAAGAGATGCTGGATGTCACCTACGGTGGCACCGAAATGGAAATCGGCTTTAACGTCAGCTATGTGCTGGATGTCCTGAATGCGTTGAAGTGTGAAAACGTCCGCATTCTGTTAACTGACTCTGTTTCGAGCGTACAGATTGAAGATGCCGCATCGCAGTCGGCTGCCTATGTTGTTATGCCAATGAGACTGTAATGTCGCTTTCCCGCTTGTTGATCCGCGACTTTCGCAACATTGAAAGCGCGGATCTCGCCTTATCCCCCGGCTTTAATTTTCTGGTTGGCGCCAACGGCAGCGGTAAAACCAGCGTTCTGGAAGCCATCTATACGCTCGGCCACGGCCGGGCGTTTCGCAGTTTGCAGATTGGTCGCGTTATTCGCCACGAGCAGGACGCATTTGTGCTGCATGGCCGCCTGCAGGGGGCTGAGCGAGAAATTGCTATCGGTCTCACCAAAGATAAACAGGGTGACAGCAAGGTTCGTATCGACGGTTCCGACGGCCACAAGGTGGCGGAGCTGGCGCTGCTGATGCCAATGCAGCTCATCACGCCGGAGGGGTTTACTTTACTCAACGGCGGCCCCAAATACAGAAGAGCATTTCTTGACTGGGGATGCTTTCACAACGAAGCCGGTTTCTTTACCGCCTGGAGCAACCTGAAGCGTTTGCTCAAGCAGCGTAATGCTGCGCTGCGTCAGGTGACCCGCTATTCCCAGCTTCGCCCGTGGGATACTGAACTTATCCCACTGGCAGAGCTTATCAGCCGCTGGCGCGCCGAGTATAGCGCGGCGATTGCGGAAGATATGGCGGATACCTGTCAGCAGTTTTTACCGGAGTTTTCTCTTTCGTTCTCTTTCCAGCGCGGCTGGGAAAAAGAGACCGATTACGGCGAATTGCTGGAGAAAAACTTCGAACGCGACCGTATGTTGACCTATACCGCGCATGGCCCGCACAAGGCGGATTTCCGCATTCGTGCCGACGGTGCACCGGTGGAAGACACGCTGTCGCGCGGGCAGTTAAAACTCCTGATGTGTGCGCTGCGCCTGGCGCAGGGGGAGTTCCTCACTCGCGTTAGCGGGCGACGCTGCCTGTACCTCATAGATGATTTTGCCTCTGAACTTGATGATGCGCGGCGTGGGCTGCTTGCCAGCCGTTTAAAAGCCACGCAATCACAGGTTTTTGTCAGCGCCATTAGCGCTGAACACGTAATGGACATGTCGGACAAAAATTCGAAGATGTTCACCGTGGAAAAGGGTAAAATAACGGATTAACCCAAGTTTAAATGAGCGAGAAACGTTGATGTCGAATTCTTATGACTCCTCCAGTATCAAAGTCCTGAAAGGGCTGGATGCGGTGCGTAAGCGCCCGGGTATGTATATCGGCGACACGGATGACGGCACCGGTCTGCACCACATGGTATTCGAGGTTGTGGATAACGCTATCGACGAAGCGCTCGCGGGTCACTGTAAAGACATCGTGGTAACTATCCACGCGGACAACTCCGTATCCGTTACCGATGATGGTCGTGGCATCCCGACCGGTATTCACCCGGAAGAGGGCGTGTCTGCCGCAGAAGTGATCATGACCGTTCTGCACGCAGGCGGTAAGTTCGACGATAACTCGTATAAAGTTTCTGGTGGTCTGCACGGCGTAGGCGTGTCCGTAGTTAACGCCCTGTCGCAGAAGCTGGAGCTGGTCATCCAGCGCGAAGGTAAAATCCATCGCCAGATTTATACCCACGGCGTGCCGCAGGCACCGCTGGCCGTAACGGGCGATACCGAAAAGACCGGTACCATGGTGCGTTTCTGGCCGAGTCTCGAAACCTTCACCAACGTCACTGAGTTTGAATACGAAATTCTGGCTAAGCGCCTGCGTGAGCTGTCGTTCCTGAACTCCGGCGTCTCTATTCGCCTGCGCGACAAGCGTGACAACAAAGAAGACCACTTCCACTACGAAGGCGGCATTAAGGCGTTTGTTGAGTATCTCAACAAAAACAAGACGCCGATCCATCCGAATATCTTCTACTTCTCCACCGAAAAAGACGGTATTGGCGTAGAAGTGGCGCTGCAGTGGAACGACGGTTTCCAGGAAAACATCTACTGCTTCACCAACAACATTCCGCAGCGCGATGGCGGTACTCACCTTGCAGGCTTCCGTGCGGCGATGACCCGTACCCTGAATGCCTACATGGATAAAGAAGGCTACAGCAAAAAAGCGAAAGTCAGCGCCACCGGTGACGATGCCCGTGAAGGCCTGATTGCCGTCGTTTCCGTGAAGGTGCCGGATCCGAAGTTCTCTTCCCAGACCAAAGACAAACTGGTTTCATCGGAAGTGAAATCGGCGGTAGAGCAGCAGATGAACGAACTGCTGAGCGAGTACCTGCTGGAAAATCCGTCTGACGCGAAAATCGTCGTTGGCAAAATTATCGATGCGGCGCGTGCCCGTGAAGCGGCGCGTAAAGCCCGTGAAATGACCCGTCGTAAAGGCGCACTGGATCTCGCTGGTCTGCCGGGCAAACTGGCAGATTGCCAGGAGCGCGACCCGGCGCTGTCCGAACTGTACCTGGTGGAAGGGGACTCCGCGGGCGGTTCTGCGAAGCAGGGCCGTAACCGTAAGAACCAGGCTATCCTGCCGCTGAAGGGTAAAATCCTCAACGTTGAGAAGGCGCGCTTCGACAAGATGCTCTCTTCTCAGGAAGTGGCAACCCTGATCACTGCGCTCGGCTGTGGCATTGGTCGCGACGAGTACAACCCGGACAAACTGCGCTATCACAGCATCATCATCATGACCGATGCGGACGTCGACGGCTCGCACATCCGTACGCTGCTGTTGACCTTCTTCTACCGTCAGATGCCGGAAATCGTTGAGCGTGGTCATGTCTACATTGCTCAGCCGCCGCTGTATAAAGTGAAAAAAGGTAAGCAGGAGCAGTACATCAAGGACGACGAGGCGATGGATCAGTACCTCATCTCTATCGCGCTTGATGGTGCCACCCTGCACACCAACGCCAGCGCCCCGGCGCTGTCTGGCGAAGCGCTGGAGAAACTGGTATCCGAGTTCAACGCGACGCAGAAAATGATTGGCCGCATGGAGCGTCGCTATCCGAAAACGCTGCTGAAAGAGCTGGTGTATCAACCAACGCTTACTGAAGCTGACCTCGGTAATGAAGCGACGGTTACCGGCTGGGTGACTCAGCTGACCACGGTGCTTAACGAAAACGAAGCGCACGGCAGCCTGTGGAACTTCACCGTTCGTGAAAACGCTGAACTGCAGCTGTTCGAGCCGGTTATCCGCGTGCGTACCCACGGTGTGGATACCGACTACCCGCTGGATCACGAATTCGTGACCGGTGCGGAATATCGTCGTATCTGTACGCTCGGTGAAAAACTGCGCGGGCTTATCGAAGATGACGCGTTCATCGAACGTGGCGAGCGTCGTCAGCCGGTTACCAGCTTCGAGTCTGCTCTCGACTGGCTGGTGAAAGAGTCCCGTCGTGGTCTCGGTGTCCAGCGTTACAAAGGTCTGGGCGAGATGAACCCGGAGCAGCTGTGGGAAACCACGATGGATCCGGAAAGCCGCCGCATGCTGCGTGTGACCGTGAAGGATGCGATTGCTGCCGACCAGCTGTTCACCACGCTGATGGGCGATGCGGTTGAGCCGCGTCGTGCCTTCATCGAAGAGAACGCCCTGAAAGCGGCGAATATCGATATCTAAGCCGTTTTTCCCCTCACCCTAACCTTCTCCCCATACGGGAGAGGGCCGGGGTGAGGGGAATAGCTTCACACAAAAGAGGAATCCCTCTTCACCATTCCGGCCCCTTTTTCCCCGCTTTCCGTTGCTGTTTTTTGAGCTAAATCGCGTTAGCATGAGCAAAGACTCATTTAAATCGGGGATCTCATGGCTATCAAACTCATTGCAATCGATATGGACGGTACTTTATTGCTTCCGGACCATACCATCTCTCCTGCGGTAAAAAACGCTATTGCCGCCGCGCGCATGCGTGGAGTCAACGTAGTGCTGACTACGGGTCGCCCTTACGCTGGCGTGCACAGCTACCTGAAAGAGCTGCACATGGAGCAGCCGGGAGACTATTGCATTACCTATAACGGTGCCCTGGTACAGAAAGCCAGCGACGGCAGCACCGTCGCCCAGACGGCCCTCAGCTATGACGATTATCTCTATCTGGAAAAACTGTCCCGCGAAGTGGGCTCTCACTTCCACGCGCTGGACCGTAACACGCTCTACACCGCCAACCGTGACATCAGCTACTACACCGTTCATGAGTCCTACGTTGCGACCATTCCGCTGGTGTTCTGCGAAGCTGAGAAAATGGATCCGCAGACCCAGTTCCTCAAAGTGATGATGATTGATGAGCCAGCCATCCTGGATAAAGCCATTGCGCGCATCCCGGCGGAAGTGAAAGAAAAATACACCGTGCTGAAAAGTGCGCCGTATTTCCTCGAGATCCTCGACAAACGCGTCAATAAAGGTACCGGCGTGAAATCGCTGGCGGATGCGCTGGGGATCAAACCGGAAGAGGTTATGGCGATTGGCGATCAGGAAAACGATATCGCGATGATTGAGTACGCCGGAGTGGGCGTAGCGATGGATAACGCGATTTCATCGGTGAAAGAGGTGGCTAATTTTGTCACCAAATCAAACCACGAAGATGGCGTAGCCTACGCCATTGAGAAGTTTGTGCTGGCCTGACAGAGCGCGGCACTCCGTCCGGCAGGTTTTTGCTTGCCGGACCACCATTCATAATTCATGTGAATGATCACGCCCACAATATCCACAATTTTTTTGTTATTTTATGTGAATTCGCACTGAATTCATAAATGAAAACAACGATTTCCTGTATCCTTCCCCCTCCCTTTTCATCGGCGTTTATCGCCACACAAGACCACTTCATCAGATATGAATAACTATATCCGTACGGTACTGGTGAGCTTACCCTGTATGGCTTTTCAGTCCTGGGCTGCAATGGCCCCAGCGACACCTCCTGCCTCTCTTTATAATTATCAGGACGATAACCCAACAGCGGTAACCACTCCCTCTGAGGAAACCAAACAGCCGCAATCTTCTTCGATACTGCCGTTCTACGGCGACGAAGCGCGAGCGCGGGGCTACGATTTGCCCGAACCATTCGGCGTAAACATCAACTACATGAATATGCGGCAGAACATTTCTGTCGACAGTATTGCCTTTAGCGGCCTGGCGTTGGGGTCCATACCTCTGGATAACCTCTTTAAAATCAACGTCGGCGATACCCGTGAAAGCAGTAAAACGGAAACCGTCAGGCTCGATGCCTGGGTATTACCGTTTATGAACGTGTATGGCCTGGTCGGTCACACCGAAGGGCATTCGGTCTCTGACATCGGCGTTGGGATCAAAATGGGCAAGAATGAAATCAGGCCCGACAATCTGCAAAACCTGAAATTCCAGCTCGATTTTAAAGGCACCACCTACGGCGCCGGGACTACGTTTGTGGGCGGGATCGGTAACTGGTTTGCCCTGCTTGATGCCAACTATACTCAGACACGTTTTGATATTCTTGACGGCAGTATCGATGCCTTTACGCTCACGCCGCGCGTTGGCTACCGATTTACTACGCCAGGTGTGGATGCATTGCATTTGCCGGCCGGGAAGCTGAACGTCTGGGTCGGGAGCATGTACCAGGACGTGCAGCAGGAATTTAAGGGCAGCCTTAACGATCTGACCATGCCGTCAGAGGAACTGCAGAAGATGGTGGACATGGCGAACCGCAGCGGCAATGGCCGTTTCGACGTCAAACAGCATCTGAAATCCCCATGGAACGTACTGGTGGGGGCGCAGTATGAAATCACCCGTAACTTCAACGTGACAACGGAGTTTGGCTTTGCAGAACGTAATAGCTTCTTCGTTGCGGGCGAGTACCGCTTCTGATGCGTAACATGACTCCCGCACTCCTGGTTTTCGCAGGATTGCTGGCGTTGCCCTGCGGCGCGCAGTCACTTCTGCCAAGCCGGGAGCAAATCGACGGCTGGCTGGCACCTTTGGGTGCCAGCAACCAGTTTGATGCCAGCAAAGGGATCGACTGGGGCGTGATGCCCGGACCTTTTTACACGCCGGAACTGGGGATTGGGCTCGGCACCGCCATCGTGGGTATGTATCGTCCGGATCCAGACGATACCGTGAGCCAGAACTCAACGCTGTCGCTCAGTGGTTACGCCAGTGCTACCGGTGCCTTCGGGCTTAATATTAATAATTACGCCTTTTTCGCCGACGATCGCTGGCGTTTCTTTGTTGATGGCTCCCTGAATAACACGCCGACATATTACTGGGGGCAGGGGTTTGCCGCCGGCGATAACGACAATCAAAAGCAGAAGTACACCTCGCAGGGATTTACCCTGCGCCCGATGGTCTATCGACAACTGGTTGATCATGCCTATCTGGGGGTGGGATGGTCTGTGGCGATGGAGCATGCCGCTGACATTGATGCTGACGATCCGCGACGCATAGAAAGCACGCCGCAGGGAACGTCGGTGTTTAGCTCCGGCGCAAGCGTTGCGCTCACCTGGGATGACCGCGATTTTGTGCCGAACCCGCGTAGCGGGCAGGCCGCGGATATTCGCTATACCCGCTATACCCCCGGCACAGGAAGCGACACCCAGTTTGATGAGTACGCGCTACACTACAGCCGCTACCATCCGATCACCGAAAATGGCGTGCTGGCCTGGGAGGTGAACGGTGATTTCACCCAGGGCGATGTGCCGTGGAATATGCTGCCACTGCTTGGTAGCAATGAGCGGATGCGCGGTTACTATGAAGGCCGCTATCGCGACAAAAATGTGATCAGTGGCCAGCTGGAATATCGTCAGAAACTGAGCTGGCGACACGGTATTGTCGGCTGGGTCGGTGCGGGCACGATGGCGCCTTCGTTTCACGAGCTCGATAACGGACGCTGGTTACCTTCGGCGGGCGTGGGGTATCGTTTTGAATTCAAACCGCGCATGAACGTGCGTCTCGACTATGGTATCGGTAAAGGTAGCAGCGGGTTTTACTTTCAGGTTGGAGAGGCATTTTGAATGTAGTGAAAGGCCTGCTGGCAGGCTTAATGCTCTTTGCCGCGTCTGCACAAAGCGCGCCGCTCGCGCCGTTGTCCCCGCCCCAGGGGCTGCGGCCATGCTGCGCCTTTGGGTACAATCTGCAGGCGGAAGTGCTGAACATCCCGATACCGTTATATGAATTAGATAACGTCGTGACCGCCGATGACCTCGGAAAGCATCTTTATAATGACAGCCTGTTGGCGGGGATCGCAAACCTGGCGGGGATGGGCCGGGAGCGCAACGGAATTATGTACACGTCGCGTGGCGGATTTATCGACACCGCACATATCCGTGATACCGCCGACATGACGGTATACCTTTTCAGCCAGCTATTGCCGAAGCTGGGCCAGTCTTTCGTCCTCAGGCTTGACGATGAGCTAACTGAACGCCGCGTGGTGTTCAACGGTTTTACGCCACCGGTGGATGAAGATGAACGCATTGCCCTGGCGGCGTGGCTTTCTGCCCACCTGGCGTTTCAGCTGGCGGCATGGCATGAAATTGCGCAGTGGTACGGTTTTGCTTCTATTCCCGGGTTTTCTGAAGAAGTTTCCGCCTTTTCGCCGGAAGATCTCTACTCGAATTTACTTGGTGCACGTATTGCTGTTTCGCTTATCCGTCATGGAGATACGACAACCGAAGCGGCATACAACCGGGCGATGGACGGTGCACTGCCCAAGGCGTTGAGGGAGCTTGGCGCGCAGCCGGCCAACATCACCCGCTTCCACTTCGATATGCTGGATGGCCGCTGGTGGGACAGTAAAAAACGAGTGCCCGAAAAATATCTGGTGCTGCTGCGTAATTATGATGTCTCTGACGATCGTCTGCCTACCGCGGTACCCGGCGAGCAGGCTAAGCCGTGGCGGCAGAGCTTACCCCATAGCTTGCTGACGTATGACCTGGACTCGCTGGCGGAATTACAGTTCTGGCCCGGCAGCAGCATGGAGCGTCTGCCCGCCCCCAAAACCTACTACACCGTCGCCGATTTCCCACGTCTGTCGGCCTTCGCCCGCGACAGTGACAAGGCCGAAGCAGCGAAATAAGTCCCCTTTCTCGATCCTAAGCGCAGCGCTCACCGCAGACTGCGCTTTTTTTTGATCTTCGATTGTTCTTTTTGTGATCTAAATTGTAGTACAACATGATTGTGTTGTACTACATTAAGCACCAGAGAAGATTAGAACACCTCACATTTGTACTGCAAAAATGAGGTGAATTTCGCCGGTCACGGTAAAGTAGTTATGGGCACTCTGAGCACAAGGACTCTCCATGACTCTCAATAAAACCGACCGCATCGTGATAACGCTGGGCCGCCAGATTGTTGGCGGAAAGTATGTACCCGGCTCGGCGTTACCCGCAGAAGCCGATCTCTGCGAAGAGTTTGAAACCTCACGCAATATCATCCGTGAGGTTTTTCGCTCCCTGATGGCGAAAAGGCTCATCGAAATGAAGCGCTATCGCGGTGCATTTGTCGCCCCGCGTAACCAGTGGAACTACCTCGATACCGAGGTACTGCAGTGGGTGCTGGAGAACGACTACGACCCGCGGCTGATTAGCGCAATGAGCGAAGTACGTAACCTGGTGGAACCGGCAATCGCCCGTTGGGCCGCAGAGCGCGCGAACTCCGGCGATCTGGCTCTGATTGAATCAGCGCTCAACGACATGATTGCCAATAACCAAAATCGTGATGCCTTTAACGAAGCGGATATCCGCTATCACGAGGCGGTGCTGGGTTCAGTGCATAACCCGGTCTTGCAGCAGTTAAGCGTGGCTATCAGCTCGCTGCAACGAGCGGTATTTGAACGGACCTGGATGGGCGACGAGGCCAACATGCCAAAAACGCTCCAGGAACATAAGGCGCTGTTCGATGCTATCCGGCATCAGGACGGCGACGCGGCAGAGCAGGCAGCACTTACCATGATTGCCAGCTCCACACGAAGGTTAAAGGAAATTACATGACGTCTCGCTACATCGCTGTTGACTGGGGATCAACCAACCTTCGTGCCTGGCTTTATCAGGGTGAAGCATGTCTGGAAAGCCGACAATCAGAGGCAGGGGTGACCCGCCTGAGCGGCAGAACCCCGCAGGCGGTGTTAGCAGAAGTCACCGAGGGATGGCGCAACGGCAGCACGCCGGTGGTAATGGCGGGAATGGTGGGTAGCAACGTGGGCTGGAAAATTGCCCCATATTTGCCTGTTCCCGTGCATTTTTCTGCCATTGGCGAACAGTTAACGACCGTTGGCGACAATATCTGGATAGTTCCCGGCCTCAGCGTGCAGCGGGACGATAACTACAACGTCATGCGCGGTGAAGAAACACAGCTTCTCGGCGCACGCACGCTGGCCGCCTCCTCCTTATACGTCATGCCCGGCACCCACAGTAAATGGGTGCAGGCGGACAGCCAGCAAGTCCATGATTTTCATACCGTGATGACCGGTGAGCTGCACCATCTGCTGCTCACGTATTCCCTGGTGGGTGCCGGTTTACCTCCGCAGCAAACTTCTCCGGGCGCCTTTGCCGCCGGGCTTGAGCGCGGTCTTGCCTCTCCCGCAATTCTGCCACAGCTGTTTGAAGTTCGGGCTCGTCACGTGCTGGGAGCCCTGCCGCGTGAGCAAGTGAGCGAATTTCTTTCCGGTCTGCTGATCGGTGCCGAAGTGGCAAGCCAGAGCACAAAATTTGCCGGTCAGTCGGTAACGCTCGTTGCCGGAAGCACGCTCACGGCGCGCTATCTGCAGGCATTCAAAGCCTGTGGGACCCAGGTGGTGGCAGTGGACGGCGATAACGCATTTCAGGCAGGTATAAGGAGCATTACCCATGCAGTGGCACACTAAACTCCCGCTCATCGCGATTATGCGCGGTATCACCCCGGATGAAGCCCTTGCCCACGTGGCTGCGGTGATCGACGCCGGATTTGATGCGGTGGAAATTCCGCTTAACTCACCGCAGTGGCAGAAAAGCATTCCAGCCATTGTGGATGCCTTTGGCGATAAGGCGTTGATTGGCGCCGGAACGGTTCTGCGTCCTGAACAGGTCGACGAGCTTGCCCGCATGGGGTGCCAGCTTATCGTGACCCCTAATATTCAGCCGGAAGTGATCCGCCGTGCGGTGGGCTACGGTATGACCGTCTGTCCGGGGTGTGCCACCGCGACCGAAGCCTTCGATGCGCTGGATGCGGGCGCACAGGCGCTGAAGATTTTCCCGTCGTCGGCCTTCGGCCCGGAATATATCAAAGCGCTGAAAGCGGTATTACCGCCTGAGGTACCGGTGTTTGCCGTTGGCGGCGTGACGCCAGAAAACCTTGAGCAATGGATTCAGGCAGGCTGCGTGGGCGCCGGGCTGGGTAGCGATCTCTATCGCGCCGGGCAGTCCGTTGAGCGCACCGCGCAGCAGGCAGCGGCATTTGTTAATGCGTATCGAGAGGCAGTGCAATGAAAATTACCAAACTCACCACCTACCGGCTCCCCCCACGCTGGATGTTCCTGAAAATCGAAACCGACGAAGGGGTGGTTGGCTGGGGCGAACCGGTTATTGAAGGGCGCGCGCGTACCGTTGAAGCGGCGGTGCATGAGCTTAGCGACTATCTGATTGGTCAGGATCCGGCGCGTATCAACGACCTCTGGCAGGTGATGTACCGCGCGGGATTCTACCGCGGCGGCCCCGTGCTGATGAGCGCCATTGCCGGTATCGACCAGGCGCTGTGGGATATCAAAGGCAAAGTGCTGAATGCGCCGGTGTGGCAGTTAATGGGCGGGCTGGTACGCGACAAAATCAAAGCCTACAGCTGGGTGGGTGGCGATCGCCCGGCAGAGGTTATCGACGGGATTAAGACTCTGCGTGGAATTGGTTTTGATACCTTCAAACTCAACGGTTGTGAAGAGATGGGCGTTATCGATAGCTCGAAAGCGGTGGATACCGCCGTCAGTACGGTGGCACAAATTCGTGAAGCTTTTGGCAACGAGATCGAGTTTGGTCTCGACTTCCACGGTCGCGTCAGCGCACCGATGGCGAAAGTGCTGATTAAAGAGCTGGAGCCGTATCGTCCGCTGTTTATTGAAGAGCCGGTGCTGGCGGAGCAGGCGGAGTACTACCCGAAACTCGCTGCCCAGACGCACATTCCGATTGCTGCCGGTGAGCGTATGTTCTCGCGCTTTGAATTTAAACGCGTGCTGGAGGCGGGTGGGATAGCCATTCTGCAGCCGGACCTCTCTCACGCTGGTGGTATCACCGAATGCTACAAAATTGCTGGCATGGCGGAAGCCTATGACGTGGCGCTGGCACCGCACTGCCCGCTGGGTCCGATCGCGCTGGCGGCCTGTCTGCATATCGATTTTGTTTCGCGCAACGCCGTGCTGCAGGAACAAAGCATGGGTATTCATTACAACAAAGGCGCCGAGCTGCTCGACTTTGTGAATAACAAAGAGGATTTCAGTATGGAAGGCGGTTTCTTTAAACCGTTAATGAAACCGGGTCTTGGCGTGGACATCAACGAAGAGAAGGTCATTGCGATGAGCCAACACGCGCCAGACTGGCGTAACCCGCTGTGGCGTCACGAAGACGGCTCCGTCGCCGAGTGGTAATCGTCACAACATCATAATTTAAAAAATAGATTTTCCTACACCCTCTGTAAATTACAGGGCATGGTGAGCGGCTTCGCTATGCCCAAAATCTGGAGACAGATTGCGATGGATATTCCAGTTACTGCTGCAAAAACAGGGCGTCGCCGTTACCTGACGCTGGTTATGATCTTTATTACCGTAGTTATCTGTTATGTCGACCGCGCAAACCTGGCGGTGGCGTCGGCGCATATTCAGGAGGAGTTCGGGATCAGCAAAGCGGAAATGGGTTATGTATTTTCCGCCTTTGCCTGGCTGTATACGCTGTGCCAGATCCCGGGCGGCTGGTTCCTTGACCGGGTTGGCTCCCGTCTCACCTATTTTATTGCCATTTTCGGCTGGTCTGTCGCGACTCTGTTTCAGGGCTTCGCCACCGGGCTGATGTCGCTGATTGGCCTGCGGGCTATCACCGGTATTTTTGAGGCCCCGGCGTTCCCAACCAATAACCGCATGGTCACCAGCTGGTTCCCGGAGCACGAGCGCGCCTCTGCCGTTGGGTTTTATACCTCCGGGCAGTTTGTTGGCCTTGCGTTTCTTACCCCGCTGCTTATCTGGATCCAGGAGCTGTTGAGCTGGCACTGGGTGTTTATCGTGACCGGCGGGATTGGCATTATCTGGTCGCTCATCTGGTTTAAGGTTTATCAGCCACCGCGCCTGACAAAAAGCATCACAACGGCGGAGCTTGAGTATATTCGTGAAGGGGGCGGGCTGGTTGATGGCGATGCGCCAGTGAAAAAAGAGGCGCGCCAGCCGCTGACCAAAGCCGACTGGAAGCTGGTGTTCCATCGTAAGCTGGTCGGCGTTTATCTGGGGCAGTTTGCGGTCACCTCTACGCTGTGGTTTTTCCTTACCTGGTTCCCGAACTACCTGACTCAGGAGAAAGGCATCACTGCGCTGAAGGCCGGATTTATGACCACGGTGCCGTTCCTGGCAGCTTTCTTCGGCGTGCTGCTTTCGGGCTGGCTGGCGGACAGGCTGGTGCGAAAAGGCTATTCGCTGGGTGTCGCGCGCAAAACGCCCATCATCTGCGGACTGCTGATTTCCACCTGCATCATGGCGGCAAACTACACCAACGACCCGATGTGGATTATGACGTTGATGGCGATCGCCTTCTTTGGTAACGGGTTTGCCTCTATCACCTGGTCACTGGTTTCTTCGCTGGCGCCGATGCGTCTGATTGGTCTCACCGGTGGAGTGTTCAACTTCGTCGGCGGGCTGGGCGGGATCACGGTGCCGCTGGTGATTGGCTACCTGGCGCAGGACTACGGCTTTGCGCCAGCGCTCACCTACATCGCGGTAGTGGCGCTGGCCGGAGCGCTCTCCTACATCCTGCTGGTGGGCGAGGTGAAACGAGTAGGCTAAACCCCCTCCCTTGCGATACCCTGATGGCAGATTCGTGCATCAGGGTATCCACATGAAACAAGTCACTTTCGCTTCCCGTCACCATCAGCTCACCAACACCCGAACCTGGACCCCGGACAGCCGCTGGCTGGTGTTCGACGTGCGCCCTTCTGGTGCCTCGTTTACCGGAGAAACCATCGAGCGCGTCAACGTCGACAGCGGTGAAACTGAGGTCATTTACCGCGCCACCGACGGAGCATACGTCGGTGTGGTCACGGTGCATCCGCAGGAAGAAAAGTACGTGTTTATCCATGGCCCCGAGCACCCGGATGCCCACTGGCAGTACGATTTTCATCATCGCCGTGGCGTGGTAGCTCATGCCGGAGTAACGACTAATCTGGATGCCATGGATATCACCCCGCCTTTCACACCGGGCGCGCTGCGCGGCGGTAGCCACGTTCATGTTTACAGCCCGAACGGCGAGTACGTTAGCTTCACCTATAACGACCACGTGATGCACGAGCGTGATACGGCGCTCGATCTGCGTAACGTTGGCGTAGCAACGCCCTTCGGCCCGGTCATCCCGGCAGGTGGACACCCACGGGAATACGCGGGCAGCCACTGGTGCGTACTGGTGAGCCAGACGACGCCAGCGCCTGTGGCGGGAAGTGATGACATTAACCGCGCCTATGAAGAGGGCTGGGTGGGCAACCACGCACTGGCGTTTATTGGCGATACGCTCTCCACGCAGGGCGAGAAAGTGCCTGAGCTTTTCATCGTTCATCTGCCGCAGGATGAAAAGGGCTGGAAGCTGGCGGGCAGCACGCCGTTGCAGGGCACGAGTGAAACGCTGCCAGCGCCGCCGTCAGGAGTAGTGCAAACCCGGCTGACCTTTACCCATCAGCGCGTATTCCCGGGGCTGGTAAACGTGCCGCGCCACTGGGTGCGGGCGAGTCCGCAGGCCAGTGAAATAGCCTTTTTGATGCGTGATGATGCCGGTATCGTCCAGCTGTGGCTGATTTCTCCGCAGGGCGGCGAGCCGCGTCAATTGACGCGCGTTGCGGGCGGCATCCAGTCGGCGTTTAACTGGCATCCGTCAGGAAGGGCGCTGGGCTTTGTGCTGAATAACCGGATTGCCTGCTGCGATGCGCAGACGGGAGAAGTGAGTTTTTTGACGGAAAAACATGGCAATCCGCCTTCAGCTGACGCGATCGTCTTTTCGCCTGACGGCCGACAGATCGCCTGGATGGAGGAGGTCAGCGGTTTTCGTCAGCTTTGGGTGACGGAAACCGGCCTGTAATTCAGGGAGATGGCATCTCCGCTGGAGGGATCACCGCATTGGTGGCAAGCGTCTTCTGCTCACTCTTTTCCACGCGTGACCGCACGGAGTTGTCCGTGCGGAACATATCCCACGGTAACAACAGCGTATCCATCACTGCGGTAAATGGCATATCAAGCACCACCAGCGATTTGGTTCCCCAGTTGGTGTCATCATCGCCGAGCATGCCTGCGCTTGCTCGCGTACCGGGATAGGTACCTTCTTTCCCGCCGGTATGCGACATCACGCTTGAACAGCCACCCAGTGCCATCATTCCACTGAACAGGGTCAGCTTAATCAATAGAGTTGTTTTCATCATCTCAGTATCGTTGTGATGTCTTTAATGGGTTATATCGACCCATAACCTAAATAGATAGTTCCGTTGCGTCGCTCTGTGGCGGTTGTCGCAATTTGACCTTTAGTGCTGTCTTCCAGTCTAAACACTCTATCCGAAAGTGCAAAAAAACTCAGACAACCGCTCTTGAAATATCACTCGGGCTACCCAATTTTAAGAATAAGTCCCGATGAGGAGTACGCCTGCGGGGTACTCCGGGTGCTAACGACCTGTCCATGATGGAAGGTCAGTAAATTCTCGCTGATTCCAGGAGCTATTTTTATGCGTAACTTTGATCTTTCTCCACTGTATCGTTCTGCTATTGGTTTTGACCGTCTGTTCAACCACTTAGAAAACAGCCAGAGCCAGAGTAACGGCGGCTACCCTCCGTACAACGTCGAGCTTGTCGACGAAGACCACTATCGCATTGCCATCGCCGTGGCCGGTTTCGCTGAAAGCGAACTGGAGATCACCGCGCAGGATAACTTACTGATTGTAAAAGGCTCACATACGGGCGAACAACAAGAACGTACTTACCTGTATCAGGGCATTGCGGAACGCAACTTCGAGCGTAAATTCCAGTTAGCCGAAAATATCCACATCCGTGGCGCTAACCTGGTGAATGGTCTGCTGTATATCGACCTTGAACGTGTGATCCCGGAAGCGAAAAAACCGCGCCGTATCGAAATTAACTAATTCCGTTGGGCCGCTACGCGGCCCGACATTCCACCGGCTCGCCGTCAGGGAGCCTATGCGGATCTGCGGATCCGCAGGTAAACACTCGCTTCTCAGAAGGAGATTTTATTATGCGTAACTACGATTTATCCCCACTGCTGCGTCAATGGATCGGTTTTGACAAACTGGCTAACGCCTTACAAACCGCCGGTGAAAGCCAGAGCTTCCCGCCTTATAACATCGAAAAAAGCGACGATAACCACTATCGCATTACCCTCGCGTTAGCCGGTTTCCGTCAGGAAGATCTGGATATCCAGCTGGAAGGCACGCGTCTGACCATTAAAGGCCAGCCGCAGCAGGCGGAAAAAGAGACCAAATGGCTGCATCAGGGTCTGGTGACCCAGGCGTTCAGCCTGAGCTTTACCCTGGCCGATAATATGGAAGTCAGCGGCGCGACCTTCACCAACGGTCTGCTGCATATCGACCTGACCCGTAACGTGCCGGAAGCGCTTGCTCCGCAGCGTATCGCCATCAGCGACCGCCCGGCACTGAACAGCTAAAGACAGTCTTGCCGAATCCCTTTCCCTTCGGGATAAGGTAAATACCTTAAAAACGGTAACCTTCGGGTTACCGTTTTGCGTTTGATCGGGGCTTTTTGTGCGCCACGATCCATACATCCCGCCGTGGTTCTGCCAGAATCCCTGATATACCTAATGTTATTCACAGGGAAACGACGATGAGTGATATAGCATTGACCGTGAGCGTGCTGGCTCTGGTGGCAGTGGTCGGGTTATGGATTGGCAATGTGAAGATCCGTGGCGTTGGCTTTGGCATTGGCGGAGTGCTGTTTGGCGGGATCATCGTCGGACATTTTGTCGATCAGGCAGGGATCACGCTGAGTGGCCCGATGCTGCACTTCGTTCAGGAGTTTGGCCTGATCCTCTTCGTGTATACCATCGGTATTCAGGTAGGGCCTGGGTTCTTCGCCTCCCTGCGGGTCTCCGGGTTGCGCCTTAATCTTTTCGCTATCCTGATAGTGGTTCTCGGCGGGCTGGTCACCGCACTGCTGCATAAACTCTTCAATATCCCTCTACCGGTCGTGCTCGGGATTTTCTCCGGAGCGGTAACCAACACGCCAGCGCTCGGTGCCGGGCAGCAGATCCTGCGCGACCTCGGCGTGCCTTTCGACGTGGTTGACCAGATGGGGATGAGCTATGCGATGGCGTATCCGTTCGGCATCTGCGGCATTCTGCTTTCCATGTGGCTGGTGCGCCTGTTCTTTCGTATCAACGTTGAAAAAGAAGCCCAGCAGTTTGATGCCAGCGTCGGCAACGGTAATGTACTGCTGCAGACCATCAATATTCGGGTAGAAAACCCGAACCTCAACAACCTGACTATTCAGGACGTTCCGATCCTGAACAGTGATAAAATTATCTGCTCGCGGCTTAAGCGCGGCGATATGCTGATGGTACCGTCGCCCACCACGCTTATTCAGACCGGCGACCTTCTGCACCTGGTTGGCCAGGTGGCCGATTTACACAGCGCGCAGCTGGTGATCGGCAAAGAGGTCGAGACGTCGCTTTCCACCCGAGGAACTGACCTGCGCGTCGAGCGTGTGGTGGTGACCAACGAGAAGGTATTAGGGAAGAAAATCCGCGATCTGCACTTCAAACAGCGTTATGACGTCGTTATCTCCCGACTTAATCGCGCCGGGGTAGAGCTGGTAGCGAGCAGCAATGCCAGCCTGCAGTTCGGCGATATCCTCAACCTGGTAGGACGTCCTGCGGCCATCGATGCGGTAGCCGCAGAGCTGGGTAACGCGCAGCAGAAACTGCAGCAGGTGCAGATGCTGCCGGTGTTTATCGGCATCGGGCTTGGGGTGTTATTGGGATCTATTCCGCTGTTTATTCCTGGTTTCCCGGTGGCGTTGAAGCTTGGTCTGGCGGGCGGGCCGCTGATTATGGCACTGATCCTCGGGCGTATTGGCAGCATCGGTAAGCTGTACTGGTTTATGCCACCGAGTGCGAACCTGGCGCTGCGCGAACTGGGGATTGTTCTGTTTCTCGCGGTCGTAGGCCTTAAATCGGGCGGTGATTTTGTTGATACGCTGCTCCACGGCGAAGGGGTAAGCTGGATAGGCTACGGTATTTTCATTACCGCTATTCCGCTGCTTCTGGCCGGTATCCTGGCGCGAATTGTCGTGAAAATGAACTATCTCACCATCTGTGGAATGCTTGCTGGCTCCATGACTGACCCACCGGCGCTGGCGTTTGCGAATAACCTGCATGCGACCAGCGGGGCGGCGGCGCTCTCCTACGCTACCGTCTATCCGGTGGTGATGTTCCTGCGCATTATCACACCGCAGCTTTTGGCCGTACTGTTCTGGGGTATCGGCTAGCGCGTCTTACGCGCCTTCAGCACCTGTGAAGGCGCTCTCCTTCCGCATCTCTCCACTTCCGGCTTACCAATGCAGGGTGTTAAGGTGAACGAGAAAAAGCAGCAGTTCTGAAGGAGAGTGAATGAAAATTTCCCGCCTGGGCGTTGCCCCGGACTATCGCTTCTCGTTGGCGAACGAGCGGACGTTTCTCGCCTGGATCCGTACGGCGCTTGGGTTTCTGGCAGCAGGCGTTGGGCTTGACCAGCTGGCCCCTGATTTTGCGACACCGCTTATCCGCGAAGTGCTGGCTCTGCTGCTGTGCCTGTTTGCGGGCGGGCTGGCGGTTTACGGCTACCTGCGCTGGCTCAGTAATGAAAAGGCGATGCGGTTAAAAGAAGATTTACCCTATACCCACAGCCTGTTGATTATCAGCGTTATTTTGATGATCGTCGCCGTGGTAGTGATGGGGCTGGTGCTGTATGCCTGATAGCCGCAAAGCGCGGCGCAACAGCGACCCGGGTCTGCAGCCAGAGCGCACCTCCCTTGCCTGGTTTCGTACACTTTTAGGCTACGGGGCGTTGATGGCGCTGGCGATAAAACACAACTGGCACCGTTCCGGCAGTCCTTTCTGGATATCGATAATCATCCTGGCGCTGGTGGCTATCATCCTCTGGCGCTATACCCGTCAGCGCAATCTGATGGACGTTAGCCGTAGCGATTTTTCACAACCGCGCGCAGTGCGTGACAAATTTTTGATCTCCCTCGCTGTCCTTTCCCTCGCATTATTGTTTGCTGTAACACACTTACGTCAGGTGGTTTTATTCATTAAGGATTATGTATGACAGGATGTCAGGTGATGGCCAAGCCGGCCAGCTCTCGCTGTAATCTACGTTGTCGATACTGCTATTATCTTGATAAACCTAAGTATGCTCAAATGGATGAGGCTACCCTCGACGCCTTCATTCGTCAGCACATTGCCGCGCAGCCGGGAAAAGACGTGCAGTTCTCCTGGCAGGGCGGAGAACCCACGCTCTGCGGTATCGCTTTTTTTGAACGCGTCATCGAGTTGCAGAAGCAGCATGCGGGTGACAAACGCATTCACAACGCCTTTCAGACCAACGGGGTCGCGCTGAACGACGCCTGGTGCCGATTCTTTGGTGAAAATCACTGGCTGGTGGGCATTTCGCTCGATGGCCCGGCGGAGCTGCATGATGTTTTCCGGCGCAGCCGCAACGGTAAACCCACTCAGCAGCGGGTGATGAGTGCGATTGAAAAACTGGTGGCTCATCGGGTTGAGTTCAATCTGCTGACGGTGGTGAACCGCCACAACAGCCAGGAAGCGGAGCGTGTTTACCGCTACCTCAGACGCCAGGGAACGCCGTTTATCCAGTTTATACCGCTGCTTGAGCTGGACGAACACGGCGTGCCGAGCGAAGACTCCGTATCATCACGCGCCTGGGGAGAGTTTCTGACGAAGGTGTTTGATATCTGGGTGCGTGAGGATATTGGCCGTACGTTTGTGCAGCTTTTTGATTCGACGCTGGGCGTGTGGAGCGGTTTTCGCTCAACTCAGTGCGCGTTGAGCGAAACCTGCGGACACGCGTTTGCACTGGAAGCCAACGGCGATGTGTTTCAGTGCGATCACTACGTTTACCCCGAGCACCGGCTGGGTAATCTGCATCAGACCACGCTTGCCGAACTGAACGCCAGCGCCCGGGCGGTAGCCTTTGGCAAGCATAAACGAGACACGCTGTCGCGCGCCTGCCACGATTGTCAGGCGCGGCGTTTTTGCTACGGCGACTGCCCGAAACATCGTACTGCCGATGGCAAAAGTGCGCTGTGCGCGGGCTATCATCGCTTTTTTACCTACACCGCCCCGTACATGAGGGTGATGCGGGATCTCATCCGCCAGCAACGTTCACCGGCGGAATTGATGACAATGCTGCAAAAACAGAGCTGAGGGATCAGATAGTTTGCTGATGGCGGCTAAAGCGTGATGCCAGCGGCAGCCAGCACAGCAGAATAAGCAGCCCCATCAGGGTCATCAGCAGGCCAAGGCTGCCTTGTCCGGTCTGCGGCAGCATCGCCGAAAACCAGGCCAGCACGCCGGAGCCAATATTCTGCAACCCACCGACCAGCGCGCCTGCGGTACCGGCGAGGAACGGGAATGGCTCCATCGCACCGCTGGTGGCAAGCGGAAACAGCATCCCCGCACCAAAGAAGAACAGCGCGGCAGGGATAAGCAGCGTCCAGACGTTCATTATCCCGAAGATGCCAGGGATCCACATCATCAGCCCACCCGCGAGGCAGCAAATAACCGACTGCCACATCAGTGTCGGGAAGCGTTTATTCGGGCGACCGGCGAACCAGGAGCCGAAAAACGCCGCCGGGATAGGCAGAATAAACAGGATGCTGACTGCCATACTGCTGAGACCGAGCACCGCGCCCAGCAGCACACCGGAGCAGGCTTCAAATACCGCAACGCCCGCCAGACCACCAATCAGCATCAGCAGATAGCAGTTGAATGAACCATTACCTAACAGCGTTTTGTAGCTGGTGATAAGCCGGGTCCGCGGAGCCTCTTTCGGACGCGTCTCCGGCATCCAGCGCGCCATGCTGAAGGTAACCACCGCGCACAGCACCAGCAGGAAGGCGTAGCACACCCGCCAGCCCCAAAGGGTATCCAGCATCCCGCCAATCAGCGGTGCCAGCAGGGGGCTGACCAGAATACTCATATTTAATAAGCTGTTGGCATGACGTAATTGCGTACCTTCATACAGATCCCGCGGCAGCGTTCTCGCCATCACACCGCCAACGCCGGTGCCCATACCCTGCAGGGCGCTGGCAATAATTAGCAGCGTCAGGCTGGATGTGGTCATTGCGATGGTGGTCGCAACCAAAAAAATCGACATCCCGGCCAGGATCACCGGACGGCGTCCAATACGGTCCGACAGCGGGCCGTAAAACAGCTGTGACACACCGTAGGTCAGCAGATAGGTCGCCATGACGCTCTGAACCGCGCCTTCACGAACCTGTAATTCACGCGCCATATCGGCAATAGCGGGGATATAAATGGTTTGAGCCATCTGCCCAACAGCGACGAGCAGAACCAGCATCAACAATAAATTGAAGTTTCCGTGCCTTTTCATGTCGAAGATTACGTCTTAAAAATTGGGTAACAAAGGAGATATTGCTATGGATAGCGCCAAAATCGAGAGGAATCTACCACAGACAGATGACAACTTAACCATTATTTGTGCCAATGGTTAAGGGTGAAGAGGCAGGATTTATAAACGATTATTGGCAACAAATGTTGCCGCTTTGCTCAGGCGAGGCGCAAAAGGATTGCCCCGGCGGCAATTCCACAGGCGGCAACGGCGCGAATGCCGGAAACGCGTTCTTTTAAAAGGATAAAAGCGATCAGCGCGCCGAACAAAATTGAGGTTTCGCGCAGTGCTGCGACCACGGCCAGCGGCGCCTGGGTCATTGCCCACAGCGCCAGGCCATAGGCGCCCATCGTGGCAATACCGCCGAAGATCCCCTTGCGCCAGTGCTGTGAAAGATAGCTGATGGCAGGCTTACGACGAGCAAGCAACGCCCAGCATAGCAGGCAGAAACCGTTCATGAAGAAGGTCCACAGCGTATAGCCGATGGCCGTGCCGGACACCCGCACGCCGGTGCCGTCGACCAGGGTATAGGCGGCAATGAAGCAGGCGTTAAGCAGTGCCAGATAGATGCCTTTTCGCGAGCTGGAGCGACCGTTCAGCGCCATGCCCAGAATCGCGAGGCAAATGACGCAGATCCCAAGCCATGCCATCTCTGAGAGCGTCTCACCCATAAACGCTACGCTAATCACGGCGACCAGCAACGGCGCAGTGCCGCGCATCAGGGGATAGGTCTGGCTCATGTCAGACACTTGATAGGTTTTGGCGACCAGCACGGTGTAAATCACCTGCAGGATGCAGGAGGCTATCAGGAACGGAATACTTTCCACGCTCGGCTGTGGCGAGAAAGGGAGCGCCAGCAGCGCCATTACTGCCGCCGATCCGCTGACGCTGACTGCGGCGTAGAGCTTATCGTTGCCCGCTTTCACAATGGCATTCCAGCTGGCATGCAGCAGGGCGGCGAAAAGCAAAATAGCGAACAGCGTTAGCGTCATAGCGTCAGTGGCGGCAGGAATTGTCATGCAACCGTAACATAACGTGGGCGGGATGTTTGTTTTTATTCTCTCCTGGTTGAATTGTGATCTCTGACGCATTTTTGCGCAGATGAAAATAATTCCATTGTCTGCGCCGTAAAGCTGTGTTTGTATAAATTCCACTGATGATTTCAACAACAGGTCCCTAATGAACACTTCCATGCCGATGTCGACCCTACTAAAAACCGCGCGCAACGCCGCGGTGGTCGTCGTGCGTGTGGTGGTGGTCGTCGGCAACGCGCCGTAGGGTCCGGAAAACACACGATTCCAAACCCCGCCGGCGCAAACCGGGCGGGGTTTTTTGTATCAGAACCCGCCCGGCAGGTCGGCCCAGAAGAAAAGGACTGGAGCATGGCAAGTTCGGGCACAACATCTCAAAGCACGCGTTTTACGGGTGCGCAGTTAATTGTTCACTTACTGGAACGACAGGGCATTACGACCGTCACCGGCATTCCCGGCGGTACGGTGCTGCCGTTGTACGACGCCTTAAGCCAAAGCAAACAGATCCGCCACGTGCTGGCGCGTCATGAGCAGGGTGCAGGCTTCATTGCGCAGGGCATGGCTCGCACCCAGGGAAAACCGGCGGTGTGTATGGCCTGTAGCGGCCCGGGTGCCACAAACCTGGTCACCGCGATTGCCGATGCGCGGCTGGATTCCATCCCGCTGGTGTGCATTACTGGCCAGGTACCGGCATCGCTCATCGGCACCGATGCGTTTCAGGAAGTCGATACCTACGGTATCTCTATCCCCATCACCAAACACAACTATTTAGTCCGTGATATCAGTGAACTACCGCAGGTGGTTAGCGATGCGTTTCGCATCGCGCAGTCCGGCCGTCCCGGCCCGGTGTGGATAGACATACCTAAGGATGTGCAGACGGCGACGATTGATATCGATGACCTGCCGGTCCCTGGCGGCCGCGCTCCGGCACCGATTTTTAACCTGCAGGATGTGCGCGAAGCGGCGGCGATGATTAACGCCGCGCAGCGTCCGGTGCTGTATCTCGGCGGCGGGGTCGTTGCTTCACCGGAACAGGTACGCAAACTGGCGGAAAAAACCAATCTGCCGACTACCATGACCCTGATGGCCTTAGGCATGCTGCCAAAAGCGCATCCGCTGTCGCTTGGTATGCTGGGGATGCACGGCGCGCGCAGCACCAACTTTATTCTGCAGGAGTCTGATTTACTGGTCGTTTTAGGTGCACGTTTTGATGACCGGGCGATTGGTAAAACGGAACAGTTCTGTCCGAACGCTAAAATCATTCATGTGGATATCGACCGCGCCGAGCTCGGAAAAATCAAGCAGGCGCACGTGGCGATTCAGGGCGACGTGGGCGAAGTGCTGGAGCAGTTAATCCCGCTGGTTGACGCGAAGCCGCGCGACGCATGGCATCAACTGGTTGGCGAGCTGCAACAAGAGTTCCCGTCGGCTATTCCGCAGGCGGGCGATCCGCTGACCCATTACGGCCTGATCAACGCCGTAGCGGCCTGCGTTGACGATGACGCTATCGTGACCACCGACGTTGGCCAGCACCAGATGTGGACGGCACAGGCATATCCATTAAACCGCCCTCGCCAGTGGCTGACCTCCGGTGGGCTGGGTACCATGGGATTTGGTCTGCCTGCGGCAATTGGCGCAGCGCTTGCGAATCCGCATCGTAAAGTGCTCTGTTTTTCCGGTGACGGCAGCCTGATGATGAACATTCAGGAGATGGCCACCGCCGTAGAAAACCAGCTGGATGTGAAAATCATCCTGATGAATAACGAAGCGCTGGGTCTGGTTCACCAGCAGCAGAGCCTGTTCTATCCGCAGGGGGTATTTGCCGCGACGTATCCTGGCATGATTAACTTCGTGCAGATTGCCGCTGGTTTTGGCATGCAAACCTGCGACCTGAACGCAGAAGCAGATCCGCAAGCGGCGCTGCAGGCCATTATCGCCCGCCCTGGTCCGGCGCTGATCCATGTGCGGATCGATGCCGAACAGAAAGTGTATCCAATGGTTCCGCCGGGAGCGGCAAATACAGAAATGGTGGGGGAATAAGCCATGCATCAGCCAACACATGACAACGTGATTCTGGAACTAACCGTGCGTAACCATCCGGGAGTCATGACCCACGTCTGCGGTCTGTTCGCCCGCCGTGCCTTCAACGTGGAAGGGATCCTCTGTCTGCCTATCCAGAACAGCGACAAGAGCCGGATCTGGCTTCTGGTCAACAACGATCAGCGTCTGGAGCAGATGATTAGCCAGATTGATAAACTTGAGGACGTGGTACACGTAGTGCGTCACCAGAGCGATCCTGGCGTGTTCAACAAGCTAGGTCTCTTCTTCGAGTAATCGTTCAAGGCTTGAACAGCGGCGCGCTTATCGCTAAGGTAAGCGCGTTTTTACACCCGCCAGGATTTACCATGACCACCATCGCCCTTATTGACGATCATCTGATCGTACGCTCCGGTTTTGCTCAACTGCTGGGGCTGGAGCCTGATTTTCAGGTTGTTGCCGAGTTCGGCTCCGGGCGGGAAGCGCTGGCCGGTCTTCCGGGGCGTGGTGTTCAGGTGTGCATCTGCGATATTTCAATGCCGGACATCTCCGGGCTTGAGTTGTTAAGTGAACTGCCAAAAGGGATGGCGACCATCATGCTGTCGGTACACGACAGCCCGGCGCTGGTTGAGCAGGCGCTGAACACCGGGGCCCGCGGGTTTCTTTCCAAACGTTGCAGTCCGGATGAACTGATTTCCGCCGTGCGCACCGTCGCCACCGGCGGCTGTTATCTGACCCCGGATATCGCTATCAAGCTGGCGGCCGGACGCCAGGATCCGCTGACCCGCCGCGAGCGGCAGGTAGCGGAAAAGCTGACCCAGGGAATGGCGGTTAAAGAGATTGCCGTTGAACTGGGGCTATCGCCGAAGACGGTGCATGTGCATCGCGCGAACCTGATGGAAAAGCTCGGCGTCAGCAACGACGTTGAGCTGGCCCGGCGAATGTTCGACGGCTGGTAATGCGTACCTTTCTTTCACAGCTGATTGCCGTTGTTGCCAGCGTTTCGATATTTTCTGCCGCCTGGTTTTGTCTGTGGAGCATCAGCCTGCATCTTGTTGAGCGACCTGATCTGGCGGTGCTGCTGTTCCCGTTTGGGCTGCGCGTTGGCTTGATGCTGCAATGCCCGCGTGGCTACTGGCCGGTATTGCTGGGGGCGGAATGGCTGCTGCTCGGTTGGCTGGCGCAGGAAGTCGCGCTCGACCATCTTCCATTATTGATGACCGGAAGCCTGCTGTCGCTGCTGCCGGTGGTGCTGATTTCCCGCTATCGCCAGCAGCGCGACTGGCGCACGCTGCTTTTACAGGGGGCAGCCCTGATTGCGGCGGCGCTACTGCAAACGCTGCCGTGGATCGGTGACGGCAAAGAAGTGCTCAATGCGCTGCTGCTCACTCTTACCGGCGGCCTGACGCTTGCGCCAACTTGCCTGGTTATCTGGCACTATCTCACCAGCAACACCTGGCTACCGTTAGGTCCTTCGCTGGTGTCGCAGCCGGTGAACTGGCGAGGGCGGCACCTGGTGGGCTACCTGCTGCTGTTTACCGTCAGCCTGTGGCTCCAGTTGGGTCTACCGGCTGAACTCTCGCGCTTCACCCCGTTTTGTCTGGCGCTGCCGATTATCGCTCTGGCATGGCACTACGGCTGGCAGGGGGCGCTTATCGCCACCCTGATGAACGCTATTGCGCTGATTGCCAGCCAGACCTGGCACGATCACCCGGTGGATTTGCTGCTGTCGCTGCTGGCGCAGAGCCTGACCGGGCTGCTGCTCGGTGCGGGTATCCAGCGTCTGCGCGAGCTGAACCAGTCACTCCAGACCGAGCTTGCACGTAACCGCCGCCTCACCGAGCGGCTGCTGGAGACCGAAGAGAGCGTCCGCCGCGACGTTGCCCGCGAACTACATGATGATATCGGCCAGACCATCACCGCCATTCGCACTCAGGCTGGAATTTTGCAGCGCCTGGCACCGGACAACGGCGGTGTAAAGCAAAGCAGTGTGCTGATAGAGCACCTCTCTCTTGGGGTTTACGACGCGGTGCGGCGCCTGCTCGGACGGCTGCGACCGCGGCAGCTTGATGACCTGACTCTAGGCCAGGCCGTTCGCTCCATGATGCGTGAAATGGAGCTTGAAGGGAGGGGGATCATCAGCCATCTCGACTGGCGCATAGATGAAACCGGGCTCAGTGAGAACCAGCGGGTGACGCTGTTCCGCGTTTGCCAGGAGGGGCTTAACAACATCGTTAAGCACGCCAGCGCCAGCGCGGTGACCCTGCAGGGCTGGCAGCAGAATGAACGCCTGATGCTGGTGATTGAAGACGACGGCTGCGGGCTGCCGCCGGGTTCCGGTCAGCAGGGCTTTGGCCTGACCGGCATGCGCGAGCGGGTAACGGCACTTGGCGGTACCCTGACAATTTCCTGCACTCACGGCACCCGCGTCAGCGTGAGTTTGCCGCAGCGCTATGCCTGAGGAGCGACAATGTTTAATTTCATGAAAGCGCCGCCAGCGGCACAACCGATAAGCGAACGCAGCGAAATTGACGCCCACTATCGCTACTGGCGACGGCATATCCTGCTGACCATCTGGCTCGGCTACGCCCTGTTCTACTTTACCCGCAAAAGTTTCAATGCCGCGGTACCGGACATTCTCGGCAACGGTGTCCTGACCCGTACCGATATCGGCCTGCTGGCTACGCTTTTTTATATCACCTACGGGCTGTCGAAGTTTTTCTCCGGCATCGTCAGCGATCGCTCCAACGCGCGCTACTTTATGGGCCTGGGGCTGATTGCCACCGGCGTGGTGAATATCCTCTTCGGCTTTTCAACCTCGCTGTGGGCATTTGCCCTGCTGTGGGCGCTGAACGCATTTTTCCAGGGCTGGGGCGCGCCGGTATGCGCCCGTTTACTCACCGCCTGGTACTCGCGAAACGAGCGCGGCGGCTGGTGGGCTATCTGGAATACCGCGCATAACGTCGGCGGGGCGTTGATCCCGATGGTGGTAGGTGCCGCGGCGCTGCACTACGGCTGGCGTGTGGGAATGATGATTGCGGGGGGACTGGCGATCTTCGCCGGGCTTTTTCTCTGCTGGCGACTGCGTGACCGTCCGCAAACCGTGGGCTTACCGGCGGTGGGCGACTGGCGGCATGATGAGCTGGAGATCGCCCAGCAGCAGGAAGGCGCGGGGCTTACCCGCAAGCAGATCCTCTACAAATACGTGCTGACGAATCCGTACATCTGGCTGCTTTCGCTCTGCTATGTGCTGGTGTACGTGGTGCGGGCGGCTATCAACGACTGGGGCAATCTGTATATGTCCGAGACGCTGGGCGTTGACCTGGTGACGGCAAACTCGGCGGTGACCATGTTCGAGCTCGGCGGGTTTATCGGCGCGCTGGTGGCGGGCTGGGGATCGGATAAGTTGTTTAACGGTAATCGTGGCCCGATGAACCTGATTTTTGCCGCCGGGATCCTGCTTTCTGTCGGTTCGCTGTGGCTGATGCCGTTTGCCAGCTACGTGATGCAGGCGGCGTGTTTCTTTACCGTCGGCTTTTTCGTTTTTGGTCCGCAGATGCTTATCGGCATGGCGGCGGCGGAGTGCTCACACAAAGAGGCGGCGGGTGCAGCGACGGGGTTTGTTGGCCTGTTCGCCTACCTTGGCGCATCGCTTTCCGGCTGGCCGCTGGCGCGGGTGATGGACGTCTGGCACTGGAGTGGGTTCTTCGCGGTCATCGCCATTGCCGCCGGGATCTCGGCGCTGTTGCTGCTGCCATTTCTCAACGCCCAGGCTCCTCGTTCACGCGAAGCGTGACCTGACTCACTGTTTTCGCTCGAAAGCGGTAAAACTAAGAAATTTTCCCGGTTCCGCCTGGACACTGTCTCAGGCCATGCCTGCTGCGGGTTTTTACAATGCCCGCCATACACGGGCATAGAAATAACGGGAGCAACCCATGCTGGGCTTCTTAAACCAGGTGCGTAAACCAACCCTGGACCTGCCGCTGGAAGTGCGGCGCAAAATGTGGTTCAAACCCTTCATGCAGTCTTATCTGGTGGTCTTCATCGGCTACCTGACGATGTATCTGATTCGTAAGAACTTTAACATTGCGCAGAACGATATGATCTCCACCTACGGCCTGAGCATGACTCAGCTGGGGATGATTGGTCTTGGTTTCTCGATAACCTACGGTGTCGGCAAAACGCTGGTTTCCTACTATGCGGACGGCAAAAACACCAAGCAGTTCCTGCCGTTTATGCTGATCCTGTCGGCGATTTGTATGCTCGGCTTCAGCGCCAGCATGGGTTCTGGCTCTGTTAGCCTGTTCCTGATGATTGCCTTCTATGCGCTGAGCGGCTTTTTCCAGAGTACCGGTGGCTCCTGTAGCTACTCGACGATCACCAAGTGGACGCCGCGTCGCAAGCGCGGAACGTACCTTGGCATGTGGAACATCTCCCATAACCTTGGTGGCGCGGGTGCTGCAGGGGTAGCGCTGATTGGTGCGAACTATCTGTTCGACGGCCACGTTATCGGCATGTTTATCTTCCCGTCGATTATCGCGCTGATTGTCGGTTTCATCGGCCTGCGCTACGGCAGCGATTCCCCGGAATCCTACGGCCTCGGTAAAGCGGAAGAGCTGTTCGGCGAGGAGCTGAGCGACGAGGATAAAGAGACCGAAGAAAACGAGATGACCAAGTGGCAGATCTTCGTTGAGTACGTGCTGAAAAACAAAGTTATCTGGCTGCTGTGCTTCTCTAACATCTTCCTGTACGTGGTGCGCATCGGTATTGATCAGTGGTCCACCGTGTATGCCTTCCAGGAGCTGAAGCTCTCTAAAGAAGTGGCGATTCAGGGTTTTACCCTGTTTGAAGTCGGCGCGCTGGTGGGGACACTGCTGTGGGGCTGGCTGTCCGATCTGGCAAACGGTCGTCGTGCGCTGGTAGCCTGCATTGCTCTGGCGCTTATTATCGCCACGCTGGGTGTTTACCAGCACGCCAGCAACCAGTACGTGTACCTGGCATCGCTCTTCGCGCTCGGTTTCCTGGTGTTTGGCCCGCAGCTGTTGATTGGTGTCGCTGCCGTTGGCTTCGTGCCGAAAAAAGCGATCGGCGCAGCCGATGGTATCAAAGGCACCTTCGCTTACCTGATTGGTGACAGCTTCGCCAAACTCGGCCTCGGTATGATTGCCGATGGCACCCCCGTATTCGGCCTGACCGGTTGGGCAGGGACCTTCGCCGCGCTGGATGCCGCCGCCATTGGCTGTATCGTGCTGATGGCTATCGTCGCGGTCCTGGAAGAACGTAAAATTCGCCGTGAAAAGCGGGTGCAACAATTAAGAACAGCCTGAGTTCTCAGGTAGCTGTTTGCCCGGGTGATGCCGGGCTTTTTTTTGTCCGCGATAAACCCCCTTCGCTTTATACACACCCCTCTGTCGACTTCCCCCGTTTTCTCATTATGATGTTGAAGCGCAAGTGAGCTGAGAGGAAGCATGATCTGGATGGCATTGGCCACGTTGGTGGTCGTATTTGTGGTTGGATTTCGGGTGCTTACCTCCGATTCCCGGCGGGCAATCCGTCGGTTGAGCGAGCGGCTGGCGATAACGCCTGTACCGATAGAATCGATGATCGATCAGATGGGGAAAACGGCGGGTAACGAGTTTCTTCGCTATCTGGAACGTCCCAACGAAGCGCATCTGCAAAATGCGGCGCAGGTGCTGGTTATCTGGCAGGTGTTTATCGTTGACGGCAGTGAGCAGAATTTGCACTACTGGTACCGGCAGATGCAGAAAGCGCGTCTGGCAGCACCTATCAGCGACGCGCAGACGCGCCTGGCGCTCGGGTTCCTGCGTGAGCTGGAGCCAGATGCCTGGGAGCTGAACAGATTCCAGGAACGTTACAACGCGCTGTTTATGCCGGAAGAAGGCGTCCACTGGCTGCACTGACGGGGATAACGTTGTGTCTAAATGTTAACCCCATCACACTATAATGGTACACTGCGCTCCCGCCACCACCGTCAGGATGCCAGAACCCCATGAGTGCACCACATGCCGAACACCGAAACCACGCCGACATTACGTCTCACCCCAACTGGTCGGCGGTTTTCGCAGTCGCATTCTGCGTAGCGTGTCTGATTACCGTAGAATTTCTACCGGTGAGCCTGCTAACGCCAATGGCGGAAGAGCTGGGAATCACCGAAGGGGTAGCCGGGCAGTCGGTGACCACCACCGCGTTTGTGGCGATGTTCTCCAGCCTGTTCATTACCCACATCATCGGTAAAACGGACCGCCGTCTGGTGGTTGTTCTGTTTTCAATCCTGCTGACGCTGTCCTGCCTGCTGGTCTCGTTTTCCAACAGTTTTGCCTTGCTGCTGCTTGGCCGCGCATGTCTCGGGCTGGCGCTGGGCGGATTCTGGGCGATGTCGGCATCGTTGACGATGCGGCTGGTGCCCCCTCGGTCGGTTCCGAAAGCGCTGTCGGTGATTTTCGGCGCGGTGTCGATAGCGCTGGTGATCGCGGCTCCGCTCGGCAGCTTTTTAGGCGGCATCATCGGCTGGCGGCACGTATTTAACGGCGCGGCACTGATGGGCCTTATCTGCATTGTCTGGCTGGTGAAGGTGCTGCCGTCGCTGCCGGGTGAAACGGCGCAGCAGCAGAATATGTTCGGCCTGCTAAAACGCCCGGGCGTGGCGGCCGGGATGCTGGCGATTTTCATGTCTTTCGCCGGTCAGTTCGCCTTCTTTACCTACATCCGCCCGGTGTTTATGACCCTTGCCGGGTTTGATGTTGATGGCCTGACGCTGGTGCTGCTGAGCTTTGGTATTGCGAGCTTTGTCGGAACCTCGGTGTCGTCGATAGTGCTGAAGCGTTCGGTAAAAATGGCGGTCGCCGGATCACCGCTGGTGCTGGCGCTAAGCGCGCTGGTGCTTATCCTGTGGGGCAGCGATAAAGCCGTGGCGGCGACGGTGGCGGTTATCTGGGGCTTTGCCTTTGCACTGGTGCCGGTAGGCTGGTCAACGTGGATCACCCGCTCGCTTGCCGATCAGGCGGAAAAAGCCGGCTCCATTCAGGTTGCCGTTATTCAGCTCGCCAATACCTGTGGCGCGGCGGTCGGTGGGATTGCGCTGGATCGGTATGGTCTGCTGTCACCGCTGGCGCTGTCGGGAATTCTGATGCTGATGACGGCGCTGCTGGTCACCACAACGGTGAAGTTTGCCAAAGCAGGCCCGACAGCCTGACGCTGCCGGGCGTGTAGATTACGGTCTTTCGCCCTGCGCCAGCCGGGCGTTGATCTGCGCAATCACCGCTGGCAGTTCTGCCAGCGTGTCGATGACGTAATGCGCGCCTGCGGCGTAGAGCTTACCGGCGGCGTGCTCGCGGCGGGTGGCAATCTCTTCAGCCGACATAGTCTGGTACTCCTCCCACGTGGCACCGAATTCGTTGCCGGACAACGCCAGTCCAATGCTCCACATCCCGGCGTTAATTCCTTCTTCAATTCCCGGAATGGCATCGTCTACCTTCACGCACTGTGACACGGCGCCAATACCCAAAGTGATGACGTTTTGCAGCGCCATCCACGGGCCAGGACGCCCGCCGACGCTGAGATCGTCCGTTGCCACCCAGCAGTCTGGCGCATAGCCCTGCGCGGCGGCGGCAGGGACCAGTTTTTCCATCACCGCTCGCGGGTAACCGGAGCAGGAACCAATCTTCAGCCCGTCGGCGCGAAGTGCTGCAATCGTGTCGACAACACCTGCAATAGGTGCTGCAAAATCGACGACTTTAGCAATCTGCAGCGGCATGAAGGTGGCGTAAATCTTATTGATATCGGCAGCGGTCATCGGCTGGCCAAATTTCGCCTGCCAGCGGGCGCTTACCGAAGGGAGTTTCCCTAACGCTTCAATGTGTTGCCACTTCCCCAGCCCCATAGGGACGCGGGCTTCGGCAAGGGTTATTTCCACATCAAATGCCTGACGGAAGGCTTCGACGAAAATCTGCGTTGGCGCGAAGGAGCCAAAATCGACGGTGGTACCGGCCCAGTCGAGGATCACGGCGGAAATACGGTTCATGGTGGCTCCTTAGCGTTTCCAGTACATAGCGTGTTGAATGGCGTTCAGCAGCGCGGCGATATCCGACGCATACACTTCACCAATATTTCCGATGCGGAAACAGTCGCTCTGCGACACTTTGCCCGGATAAATAACAAATCCCTGATTTTTCAGGTGCTGGTAAAAATCTTTGAAGCGGTACTGCGGGTCCGCCGGCGAGTAGAAGGCGGTGATCACCGGAGAATGCAGCGCGTCTGCCAGCAGCGGTTCAAAGCCCAGCTTGCGCATTCCGGCTACCAGGCTGCGCTGGTTTTGCTGGTAACGTTGATGGCGAGCGCTGATGCCGCCCTCTTCAGCCAGCTCCTTCAGCGCCTGAGCGAAGGCCAGTACGGTGTGTGTCGGTGAGGTGAAACGCCACTTGCCGTGATTATCTTCCATGCAGCGCCATTGGGCGTACAAATCCAGCGACAGGGAGCGTGAGCGACCCTGGCACTTCTCCAGCTCGCGCTGGCGGGCAATCACAAAGCCGAAGCCCGGTACACCCTGAATGCATTTGTTGGCGGAGCTGATGAGGAAATCGATGTTCAGTGCCGCCATGTCGAGCGGGATCCCACCAAAGCTGCTCATGGCATCCACGATGTAGCGTTTGTCATAGCGCGTTGCGAGTGTTGCCACTTCGGCAATTGGGTTAAGCATCCCGGTGGTGGTTTCGCAGTGCACCATCGCAATATGGGTGATCGCCGGGTCGTTTCTGAGGATTTCGTCGAGTGCCTGCACGTCCGGGCGGGAGATTTCCCCGCAGTCGTAGTGGTGGTGCGCAATGCCCATCAGGGTGGCCATTTCCGCCATACGGGCGCCGTAAGCGCCGTTGTTGACGATAAGCACTTTACCCTGCTGGCCAACCACTGAACCGAGCACCGCTTCAACCGCGTAGCTGCCGCTGCCCTGCAGCAGTACGGAGGTGTAACCCTCCGCTGTGGTGGCCAGCGCAACCAGCTGTTGGCGAATGGTCTGGACCACGCCCAGATTATAGTCATCGTCCCAGGTACAGCTGTCGAACAGCATCGCCTCTTTCACCGTACGAGAGGTCGTCAGTGGTCCGGGGGTCAGCAGCAGGTAATTACGAGATGTCATGAGTTTCACCATTTGGTCTATACCAGATTTGCATTTATGATGGTGATAAAGTCAGCTGCAGGTCAAAGGGAAATTGCCGTTGCAACAAAAAATTCATCTGGCTCTGTATAATAGCCGCATCAAATTTCACAGTGAGCGAACATGAAATCACCCGCGGGCGAGACCCCACAGTACCTGCTTATCAAGGCGCAGCTGCAGGGGCGCATTCAGAATGGGGCGCTGAAAAGCGGTGATAAACTGCCTTCCGAGCGCGAGCTGTGTGCCATCTTCAATACCACGCGCATCACCATCCGCGAGAGCCTGACGCAGCTGGAAGCCAGTGGGCTTATCTGGCGTGCCGACCGTCGCGGCTGGTTTGTCACTCCGGAACGGTTGTGGCTGGATCCGACCCAGAATACTAATTTCCACAAGCTGTGCATTGAGCAGGGCCGTGAGCCGAAAACCGTGCTGCTGGAGGGCCGCGTTACGCCGGTGCCGGTCGACGTCATGACGCCACTGGCGTTGCAGCCGTTTGATCAAATTTACCTGCTCACCCGACTACGTTTAGCCGACGGGCGGGCCATCTGCTATAGCGAGAACCACTGCCTGCCCGCACGGGTACCGGATCTGCTGAGCCACGATCTCAACGGTAGCCTGACCGAGATCTATCAGGCGAACTATGACCTGATCTACACAAGCATGCATTTGTCGTTCTATCCGACGGCGATGCCGCCGCAGGCCGCTGAAGCGCTGGGAGTGATGGAAGGTCGTCCGGCGCTGCTGTTGCGCCGCCTCAACTACGATCAGCACGGCCGCATTCTTGATTACGACATCGAGTACTGGCGGCACGACAGCCTGCGGATTGAAGTCGATACGCATTAAGTTGCGCCTGCCTTTTTGCCCGGTGCGGCTGCGCCTTACCGGGCAGCCCCCTCGTTAATCCCACCGACGCATTTCTTTCATCTTTCTGTCATAAACAACGGTTAGCGTGATGGCAAATCTGGTGTAGACCAGAATGCAAATCAACCCAAGAGGCTAATCCGATGAAACTCTCCCGACTTGCTCTGTTATCCGCGCTCGCCCTTGCCAGCAGCCCCGTCTGGGCCGACGGCGTGGTCACGGTCTATTCTGCTGATGGTCTGCATGACGGCGACAACAGCTGGTATCAGAGCCAGTTTGATGCCTTCACCAAAGCTACCGGCATTAAGGTGCAGTACGTCGAGGGTGGCTCTGGCGCCATCGTTGAGCGTCTGGCAAAAGAGCGCAGCAACCCGCAGGCAGACGTACTGGTGACGGTACCGCCGTTTATCCAGCGTGCCGCCGGGGAAAAACTGCTGGCAGATTTCACCCCGGAAGGTGCTGCTTCTGTCCCAGGCGCAACCCATCAGTACGCCCCGCTGGTCAATAACTACCTGAGCTTCATCTACAACGGCAGCCTGCTGAAAACGGCCCCAAACAGCTGGCAGGATTTGCTCGATAGCCGTTTCAAAAACAAACTTCAGTACTCCACGCCGGGCCAGGCGGGCGACGGCACGGCGGTTATGCTGCAGGCGTTCCACAGCTTTGGTGGTAAAGATGCGGGATTTGATTACCTTGGCAAACTGCAGGCTAACAACGTGGGGCCTTCCGCTTCTACCGGCAAACTCACCGCGCTGGTCAACAAAGGCGAGCTGTACGTTGCCAACGGCGACCTGCAGATGAACCTGTCGCAGATGGCGCGCAATCCGAACGTGAAGATCTTCTGGCCTGCCGATGCCAAAGGCGAACGCAGCGCGCTGGCGCTGCCGTATGTGGTTGGTCTGGTCCAGAATGGCCCGCAGAGTGAAAACGGCAAGAAACTGATTAACTTCCTGCTGGCGAAAGAAGCCCAGCAGAGCGTCAGCGCATTGTCGTGGGGCCTGCCTGTACGCAATGACGTTAACCCGACGGACAGCAACTACAAGGCCGCGAAAGCCGCGATGGCTGGCGTTACGCCATGGCAGCCAAACTGGGATGAAGTGGCGACCTCCCTGCAGGCCGATATTGCCCGCTGGCACAAAGTGACCGACAGCGAGTAACGGATATGCTGATGAAAAATACGACCTGGCGCGCCGAGGCGGCAGCCGACACTTCGGGGATCACCCTGGATTCATTGCGCGTTTCTTACCACGGCAACGTGGTACTGAAGCCGCTGTCTTTGACCATTGAACCTGGTGAAGTGCTGGCGTTGATTGGCCCCTCTGGCTCCGGGAAAACCACGGTGCTGCGGGCGATTGCAGGCTTTGTTCAGCCGGCGGGCGGGCGTATTTTGATCGGCGACACGGATGTCACCCACCTGCCGCCTTACCAGCGTGGGCTGGGAATGGTGGTACAGAACTACGCGCTGTTCCCGCACATGAAGGTGGAAGACAACGTCGCCTTTGGCCTGCGGGCGCAGAAACAGCCGAAAGCGCTGATTGCCGATCGGGTAAAAGAGGCGCTAAAAACCGTGGGGATGGCCGATTACGCCAGCCGCTACCCACATCAACTTTCCGGCGGTCAGCAGCAGCGCGTGGCGATTGCCCGCGCTATTGCCGTGCGTCCGCGCGTGCTGCTGCTTGATGAACCGCTGTCGGCGCTGGATGCACAAATCCGCCACAGCATGGTGGAAGAGATTGCCCGTCTGCACCGGGAACTGCCGGAGTTGACCATCCTCTACGTCACCCACGATCAGACCGAAGCCCTGACCCTCGCCGACAAAATCGGCATCATGAAGGACGGGGAGATGATTGCCCATGGGGAAACCCATCAGCTCTATCACCAGCCGCCAAACCGTTTTGCGGCAGAATTCCTTGGCCGCGCCAATATTCTCTCCGCTACTGCACTCAACGTGACCGCCGCACCCGGGCGCGTCGCCGTCAGTTGCGGCGGCGGCATCGTCTCTGCCTGGAGCCAGGGTATTCACCATGGTCATAACAAGCTGCTGTGTATTCGCCCCCAGCACCTGAGCCTTGCGCCGCGCTCGGCGCAGAGCAACCGACTGAACGGTACGCTCACGTCGGTGCACTGGCAGGGCGACCTGACCCATTTGCTGTGCGATGTCGCCGGAGAGGCGGTGCGCATTGTCCTCACCCATATCGACAGGTTGCCGACTCCCGGTGAGACGCTGTCGTTGTGGTTCGAAGCCGACGACGCCGTACTGATTGAGGTGTGAGATGTCGATGACCCTGACGTTACCCCGCACCCGAAGGCCTTCGCGCCCGTGGCTGTGGATCCTGCTGCCGTTGCTGATACTGGCAATGCTCTTTTTCTACCCGCTGGTGCTGATTGCCAGTGAAGCGCTGCGCGACAGCAGCGGACACTGGAGCCTGGACACTTTCTGGCAGGTAGTGGAGTCCCGTCGCTTCAGCGGTGCGTTGCTTAATACCCTGCAGATTGCCGTTTTTGCCACACTGGGTTGCCTGCTGCTTGGCAGCGTACTGGCGCTTATCCTGGTGTTTATCCCGTTCCCCGGCAGCGCGCTGATGGGCCGGATTATCGACACCGTCATCGCGCTGCCGACCTTTCTGATTACCCTCGCGTTTACCTTTATCTACGGCTCGGCGGGGTTGCTCAACGGCGCGCTGATGTCGCTTTACGACTTTGCGTTACCGCCGGTGGATTTCCTCTATTCAATGCAGGGGGTGATTCTGGCGGAGATCACCGTCTTCACCCCGCTGGTGATGCGCCCTCTGGTCGCGGCGCTAAGACAAATAGATAAAAGCCAGCTGGAAGCGGCAAGCATTCTCGGTGCGCGCCCATGGCGGGTTATTGCTCAGGTGATTTTCCCGGCAGCGCTGCCGGCGCTGATGGCGGGGGGCAGCCTGTGTCTGCTGCTGACCACCAACGAGTTCGGCATCGTGCTGTTTATCGGTGCGAAAGGGGTAAATACCCTGCCGATGATGGTCTACAGCAAGGCGATCCTTGAATCGGATTACAGCGTGGCCTGCATGATTGCGCTGATCAATATCGCGCTGTCGCTGGCGTTGTTTGCCGTCTACCGCCTCGCCGCCGCCCGCAGCGGCGTAAGGAGTTCCTGATGTTAATCTGGTCACGTAAAGGACGTATTGCTGCCGGTGCGCTGGCAACCGCGCTGTTCAGCGTTTTCTTCCTGCTGCCGCTGGTAGTTATCCTGCTCTCCAGTCTGACAAAACAGTGGAACAGCGTACTGCCAACCGGCTTTACGCTGGTGCATTTTGTGAATGCGTTTCGCGGTGCGGCGTGGGATGCGCTGTTCGCAAGCCTGGTAGTAGGATTCTGCGCCAGCCTGTTTGCACTGCTGTGCGGCGTGTGGGCGGCGCTGGCGCTGCGGCAGTACAGCGCGAAGGTGCAAAAATATCTCGGGATGGTGTTCTGGATGCCGAGCGCGATCCCATCGGTATCGGTGGGGCTTGGCATTCTGGTGGCCTTCAGCCAGGGGCCGATGCAGATGAACGGTACTTTGTGGATTGTCCTGGTCGCGCACTTCGTGCTGATCTCGGCGTTCACCTTCAGCAACATTTCTACCGGCCTGACGCGCATTTCGGCGGATATTGAGAACGTAGCCTCAAGCCTCGGCGCGTCGCCGCGCTACCGGCTGCTCAATATCACCTTACCGCTGCTGATGCCGTGGATGATCTCTGCGCTGGCCCTCAGCCTGTCATTATCGATGGGTGAGCTTGGGGCCACGATGATGATCTACCCGCCGGGCTGGACAACCTTGCCGGTGGCGATTTTCAGCCTCACCGATCGCGGCAATATTGCCGACGGCGCCGCGCTCACCATCGTGCTGGTAGGGATTACGCTGTTGCTGATGATGAAGCTTGAACGCATTGCCCGGCGCTTAGCTGAGCGCTAATTACATGTCCGGACACTGTACCCGAGCCAGCGCATCCTGATAGTTCTTCGGATTGTTTCTCTCAAGCGCCAGCGTGGCATCGCGCACGTGGCGCTTGTTCTCTTCAGAAGAGAGAATTTTGTTGGCGAAGTCGGTATCGCTCATGCTGGCTTTGGGGGTGCAGACTTTGCGGATATCCTTCATTACCTGTTGCTTATTCTGTTCAAACTGCAGGCCTTTCAGCGGCGAATCGGCGTGGGCCACCGGGACTGCCAGGCAGGCGGCAAGGTAACACAACGGCATTAGCTTCATGATGGTTCCTCTCGTCTCGTTTCTGTTCTATCAACTATACCCTTGCTTTGACTCTTCTGCGCGAATCCAGCGAAATCAAAATCACCGAGGACACGATAAGCAGCGTGCCGAGCCAGTCCGGCAGGGTGAAGCTCACACCCAGAAGCAGCAGCGACAAAAACGCGCTGCTGAGCGGTTCAGCGCAGCTCAGAATGCTGGCCTTTGGCCCACCAATCATCTGTGCACCTTTCAGATACAGGCTGAAGGTGAGCGAAGTGCCAATCACCACCAGATAGAAGAACGCCAGCAGCAGGTTGCCGGTAAAGGAGAAACTTGAGCCCTGCCCGGCGTAAAACGGCAGCAGCACCAGGCCGCCAATCAGCATACTCCAGCCGACGATTGGCAATGTTCCGTAGCGGGCAATCAGCGTTGACGGGTAAGTGGTGTAAAACGCAGCGGCAAACGCCGAGGCAATTCCCCAGAACAGTGCGGCGGGAGAGATGGAGAGCGAGGTTGGGTTGCCGTGGGTCACCAGTAAAAACGTACCGACCAGCGAGGTGAAAATGGCCGTGAGCACCAGGTTCCCCGGACGCGCGCGGCGGACGATAGCAAACCAGGCCACGATAATTGTCGGTGAGAGGAACTGTAGCACCGTGGCGGTGGCGGCGTTGGATTTTTCAATCGTCAGCAGGAAAGTAAGCTGTACCGTGAGTGCGCCAACCAGGGAGAAGAACAGCAGGCTCAGGGCGTCCTGGCGATTGCGCAGGATAGAGAAAATTTTATCGCCGTGAACAAAAGAGAGCATCAGCAGGATAAGCCCGGCGAACAACAGGCGAATCATGGTCAGAAAGCCGGACGACATCTGACTTTGTTCCATGATGTACTGCGCGCAAACCCCTGAACTACCCCATAACACAGCGGCGGTCAGGACGTTCATCATCCCTCTTTTTGTGGAGCCCATGTTGCCCTCTTAGCGGTTTTCTCTCTTTTTTTGTGATAGAGGGCATCATAGCAGGAACCTGTCTGCGGGAGACAGGTTCCTGAGACGTTAACTTAAATCAACGTTTTTGCTGCCAAAAAGCCAGGTCAGCACAAAGCCGCAGAGATAGGCTACAACCAGCCCGGCGGCGTACACCGCCATCCCGGCGTAAATGCCATGGCCGGAGGTCATCAGCGGCAATGCGACCAGACCGGAGGGACCGAATACGGTGTTAAGGCCAACCGGCAGCCCCATCCACGCGACAAGACCAATGAAGAAACCGCCGCAGGCACCGCCGAGACAGGCGGTGATAAACGGCTTCATGCGCGGCAGAGTCACGCCGTAAATCAGCGGTTCACCAATGCCGAGGAATCCCGGAATGATGGCCCCTTTGATCTGCGTGCGCAGCAGCGCATCTTTTTTCGCCCGATAGTAGAGCGCCAGCGCGGCGCCTACCTGGCCTGCACCGGCCATCGCCAGAATGGTGAACAACGAGTTAAAACCCTGGGCATCCATCAGCGCGAAGTACACCGGCACAAAGCCCTGATGTACGCCAAACATCACCGCCAGAAGGAACAACCCTGCCAGCACCGCTGAGCCAAACGGGTTACCGTTCAGGTGCAGGAACAGCCATGACATACCGGTAAACAGGTAACCGCCAAGCGGCATGATGACGATAAAGGTCACTGCGCCCATGATAAGCAGCGTCACCGCCGAGGTCAGGATCATGTCGAGGTTGGCTGGCATCACGCTGCGCACCCGTTTCTCAACCCACGCGCCGATGATTGAGGCAATCAGCACGCCAATGATATTACCGCGAGGGTCAATGCCATGGCCGAAGAAGCTGGAGATCCCCGAGTAGAAACCGGTGGTGGCTTCCGGGTTGTAGCCCAGCACAAACAACGAGGCGATGATCGCCCCGTTCACCCCGGAGCCGCCAAACGCCTTCTGCGCGTTATAGCCAATCAGGATGCTCAGGAAGGCAAACATCCCTTTGCTGAACACCTTCATATAACCAATGAGTTCAACCAGCACCGCGTTGGGATGGGCGTTCTCCAGAACGAAGATTTGCTCCATCAGGGTGGCGAAGCCGAGCAGCAGACCCACGGCGATAAAGCCGGGGATAAGCGGGGTGAAGATGGTGGCGAATTTCGCAAGGAACTTCTGGATACTGCTGGTTTGCTTGCCCTTCATCTCCTGCTTTTTCGCCGCCGCAACGTCGGCAAGCGACGCGCTGGTGGAAACGTCACCCTGGGGTGCTTCTTCCAGTAGTTGGTTCATCAGTTCGGCGGCGGTTTGTGCTTTGCCGGGGCCAAGCACCACCTGGAACTGTTCATCACTGACGATAACCCCCATCACGCCGTCAATCTGGCGGATGGCGGCGACGTCGGCCTGGGTATCGTAACGCAGGGTCAGGCGCAGACGGGTCATGCAGTGACCGGCCTGCACCACGTTTTCGGCTCCGCCCGCATGGGTCAGGATCCGCGCTATCATCTCTTTATTTATTTTTGCCATTGCCCGTTACCTGTTGGTTAACGCCTGACGAATATACCCATTGTTGGCGGAAAGCAGCGTTTTTGCCTCATCGGCGCTAAGCCCGGTCAGCACCATGACAATCGCGGTTTTACAGTGACGCTGGCTGGCATCGAGCGCCTGCTGTGCGGTTTCCCGGCTGCATTCAGTCGCTTCCATCACGATGGAGACCTGGCGCTCGATAAGTTTGGCGTTGGTCGCTTCGACATCCACCATCAGGTTGCTGTAGACCTTGCCGATGCGGATCATCGCGCCGGTGGAGATCATATTCAGCACCAGCTTCTGCGCGGTGCCGGCTTTCAGACGCGTGGAGCCTGTGACCACTTCCGGGCCGACCTCTGGGGTAATTGCCGCATCGGCCAGCTGTGCCATTTCACCGTGCGGGTTGCAACTGATGATAGCGACGAAGGCGTTCTGGCTTTTGGCGTATTCCATGCCACCGATGACGTAAGGCGTGCGGCCGCTGGCCGCGAGGCCGACCAGCACGTCACGCTCGCAGAAGTTAATCGCCTGCAGATCGGCAGCGCCCTGAGTCTTGTTGTCTTCCACATTTTCAACGGCGCGCAGAATGGCGGTATGGCCGCCAGCGATCAGGCCAACTACCTGTTCATGGCGGGTGCCGAAGGTCGGCGGGCATTCGCTGGCATCAAGAATACCGAGGCGGCCAGACGTCCCCGCCCCCATGTAAATCAGACGTCCACCGGCCTGCAGTGCGGCGGCGGCTTTATCGACCACCTGCGCAATTTGCGGCAGGTAAGGGGTGATGGCGTGCGGCACCTGCTGGTCTTCGCGATTCATCACCGCCAGCATCTCTTCGGTGGAGAGGGTGTCAATGTGGGTGCTGTTGGCGTTGCGGCGCTCGGTCAGCAGTTTGCTCAGATCGATATTCATAATGACCTCATGTTCATTCAATGAGCTCAGTATAATGAATATTTTATTACAATGCAGGTGCATGAATGGAATTTTTTATTACAACTGTGACGGCGCTGACATCAGCTGCGCAAATCAGGCGTTGAGGCCGCTGCTCATCATCGCCAGCGCATGGCGCACGATATCGTCATGGGTAAGGTTCGCCAGCCGCGGGTCATTGCGCATTCGGGAAAACGGCACCAGCACCAGGCTCAGCAGGGTAGTGAATAGTAGCTCCGGGGCAAGCGTTGGGTTAATTTTCCCTTCCCGCTGCCAGTGGCGCACGGTCTCCAGCGTCTGCTGATAGCGGTCATCGCCAAAACGGGCATGCATGTGCTGGCGTAGCACCGGCATCTCGCCGATGGCTTCCTGCATCCACAGCGGCGCAAACCAGGTGTGCTGCGCGGCCTGCTCTGCCAGCGCTTTCACCATCATGGTGAGCGCGGTGACCGGGGAGTCCGTATGTGCGGCAAACTCGGCGCTGATAGCGCTTCGCAGTGGTAAAAAACGCTCTTCAATCACCGCGTCCAGCAGTTGTTCCCGGGAGTTAAAGTAGTAGTGCAGCATCGCCGGAGTCACTCCCGCTTCGCGGGCAATGGCGTTGAGCGAGGTGCGGGCGATCCCCATCTGAGAAAACAGGTGCAGGGCGATATCCATCAGCTGTTCGCGGCTGGCGGTTTTCTTTTTACCGCGTGGCCGACCGGGCTTACGTGGTGCGTCAGAATTGTCTTTTAATGCTGTCATCGCCTGGCGATCCCTTGACCTGAGTCCTGAATGAGATAAATATTAATTATATAGTTAATTAATTTCAAGTGAGCGTATTTATGGCGTCAGATCCGATGACACCAGCCTCTTCGACCTCGCCGCCGCTGGTGTCTTCCGTGCGGCTGCTGTTCAGCGCCCTGATGCTGGTCATGCTGCTGTCGGCGCTCGATCAGACCATCGTCTCTACCGCGTTGCCGACCATTGTAGGCGAGCTGGGCGGTCTGGAGAAACTTTCATGGGTGGTGACGGCCTACATTCTCACTTCCACCATCGCGGTGCCGCTGTACGGTAAATTCGGCGATCTGTTTGGCCGCAAGGCGGTGCTGCAAACGGCTATCGTGCTGTTTTTACTCGGCTCTGCCCTGTGCGGGATGGCGCAGAACATGACGCAGCTGGTGTTAATGCGCGCGTTGCAGGGGCTGGGTGGCGGTGGGCTGATGGTGGTCAGCATGGCGGCGGTAGCGGATGTTATTCCGCCTGCGGAGCGGGGGCGCTATCAGGGGCTGTTTGGCGGCGTCTTTGGTCTGGCGACGGTTATCGGCCCGCTGATCGGTGGTTTCATCGTGCAGCATACTTCCTGGCGCTGGATCTTCTATATCAACCTGCCGCTTGGGCTGTTTGCCCTGCTGGTTATTGGCGCGGTGTTCCGCTCCGGCGGTAAGCGCAGCTACCACCAGATTGACTGGTTGGGCGCGATTTATCTCAGCATGGCGCTGCTGTGTATCACGCTGTTTACCACCGAGGGTGGTACGGTGCGCGCGTGGAGCGACCCGCAGCTGTGGTGCATTCTGGCCTTCGGGCTGGTGGGGATTGCCGGGTTCATTTATGAAGAGCGGCTGGCCTGGGAGCCGATTATTCCGCTGTCGCTGTTTCGTAACCGCAGCTTTCTGCTGTGCAGCCTGATGAGCCTGATTATTGGGATGTCGCTTTTCGGTTCGGTTACCTTCCTGCCGCTGTATCTGCAGGTGGTGAAGGAGGCCACGCCGACCGAGGCCGGGATGCAGCTGCTGCCGTTGATGGGCGGGCTGTTAATCACCTCAATTATCAGCGGACGCATTATCAGTCATACCGGGAAATACCGCCTGTTCCCCATCGCCGGTACGTTGGTGGCGCTGGCGGGCATGGTGCTGTTGACCCGCATTACCACTACCTCGCCGACCTGGCAGCTGTACCTGTTTACCAGCGTGCTGGGAATGGGGCTTGGGATGGTGATGCAGGTTCTGGTGCTGGCAGTGCAAAACAGCGTGGGCAAACATCAGTACGGCGTTGCAACCTCCGGCGTGACGCTGTTTCGCTCGATTGGGGGTTCTGTCGGCGTGGCGCTGTTTGGCGCCGTGTTTACCCACGTTCTGCAGTCGAACCTGAGCCGCCTGCTGCCGCCCGACGCCGAGTTGCCTGCGCAGATGAATCCGGTGGCGGTACAGCATTTACCGGATGCGCTGCGGCTGGACTATCTCGACGCCTTCGGAGCCGCCATCCACGCCGCATTCCTGATGGCCGCCGGTATCATGGTTATCGCGTTTCTGCTCTCCTGGTTCCTGCGCGAGACGCCGCTTAAGAGCACTCACCATTAAGCGGGGGTCGACGTTCTCCGGGAAATTAAGCCCTCGTCGAAGGCGAGGGTGTCAGAGGTGTTTGCTCATAATCACCAGATTATGAGGCACGGTTTGCCCATTTTTATCGGTACGGTGGCGTAAGGCCGTCACAATGTGGTGAATCGATTTGAACCCCAGTTGAGCATAGAAGGCTTCGGCCGTCTGAGTTCCTAGATTGACCTCATAAACGTGCTGTTCCCGCAGATAATCGAGCACGCTATTGGCCAGCATCATCCCTGTTCCGGCGCGTAGTTGGGGTTGCACAACTACCGTACCGATGTAGGCGTAACGCGTTTTACCCTGTTCCCATATTGAACCTGACATCCCCCCCAGTATTTCCCCATGTTCGTTGCGGAGTACCAGCACAAACGTCGGGCGAATTTTCGGGTCCTGTTCGTCTACGGCTTCGATATATAATGTTTTTCCTTCAGGAACATTGTTCAATTGTTGTCTGAAAATTGCCGTATTGTCGGGGCCTGCGGGCATATGTATCGCTTCACGCTCATAGCCTGCCTGTAATAACGGGGTTTCCAATATGTCCCAGGTTGTGAGAATTACCACCTGGTTAATGACTTCGTCTTGCTGAGCAAGATCGGTCAAAAAATGGTGCAGGTAGTCTACAGGCGAAGTCAGGAACTGCGCCTGTGGATAGTGGACGATGGTCTGGGGGTTAAAACCAAACTCTTGTTCACGCTGCTGGAGCAATGTGAAGAGAGTAAATTGATGCTGAGCAAGCTCAGCCATGGTGCTGTTCTCAACATGATAAAAAGTCAGTGCGTTTGACGACGGTTCTAACATTCAGATTCCTGATAAATAAAAGAATATAGTCCTCTCGCTGGAGAGGACGTTGATTAATGCCAACAGAAGTGATGCACCACCTGGGTAATCAGCTCGCGGGTCGGTTTGATGAAGCGAGTTTCAAGGTATTCATCCGGCTGGTGCGCCTGGTTTATCGACCCTGGACCGAGCACCAGGGTTGGGCAGCGGGTCTGGATAAACGGCGCTTCGGTGCAGTAGTTCACCACTTCGGTTTTGGTTCCAAGCAGTTTTTCCACCACTTCAACCAGCTGGTGATCCGGCGGGCATTCGTAACCCGGGATCGGCGGATGCAGCTCCGATATCGTCAGGCGACCCGGCCAGCGCTCGCTCACCGGTGCCAGCGCGTCTTCCAGTAACTCATTGAGAGAGCTAAGGGTCATGCCCGGCAATGGGCGAATATCCATGTGCAGCTCACAGCAGGCGCAGATGCGGTTAGAGGCATCGCCGCCGTGCAGGCTACCGAGGTTCAGCGTTGGGTACGGCACGGTGAAAGCCTCGTAGTGATAGCGGGTTTTCAGGTCGTCACGCAGATGCATGATGCGACCAATGGCGTCGTGCATCACCTCAATGGCGTTAACCCCGCGCGCCGGATCGCTGGAGTGCCCGGACTGGCCGAGCACTCGAATGGCGCTGGAGATGTGTCCTTTGTGCGCACGTACCGGCTGTAAAGAGGTCGGTTCACCGATGATGGCGCAGTCCGGCCGCAGCGAGGTGGTTTCCGCGAAGTAGCGCGCCCCGGCCATGCTGGTCTCTTCATCGGCGGTCGCCAGAATGTAGAGCGGCTTTTTCAACTGCGTCACGTCAACGTCACGCAGCGCATCCAGAATAAAGGCAAAGAAGCCTTTCATATCCGCCGTACCCAGCCCGTAGAGTTTGTTGTCGTGCTCGGTCAGGGTGAACGGGTCGCGGGTCCAGCGGCCGTCATCAAAAGGAACGGTATCGGTATGGCCTGCGAGCAGCAGCCCGCCTGCACCCTCGCCAACGCTTGCCAGCATGTTGAATTTGTTGCGCGTATCCGGAACAGGTTGCACCTCAACATGGAACCCCAGTGTTTCAAACCAGCCCGCCAGTAAATTGATTAAAGCTGCATTACTCTGATCGAGTGCTTCTTCGGTGGCGCTGATGGACGGTGTAGCTATCAATGCGCGATAAATCTCGATAAATGGCGGTAAATTGTTTTTCATTGTTGACACACCTCAGGTCATGATAGTATCAATATTCATGCAATATAAGTGAATAAAAATACATTATCGTTGAGCATAAAGGAACCCGATGTTGAATACGCTGATTGTAGGCGCCAGCGGTTATGCCGGCGCGGAGCTGGTGAGCTACGTAAATCGTCATCCGCATATGAACATAACCGCTTTGACGGTCTCAGCGCAAAGCAATGATGCAGGAAAGTTAATCTCCGAAGTGCATCCAGAGCTGAAGGGCGTGGTCGATTTACCGCTGCAGCCGATGTCTGATATCAGCGCGTTTACCACCGGGGTGGATGTGGTGTTTCTCGCCACCGCCCATGAGGTGAGCCACGACCTGGCGCCGCAGTTCCTGGCGGCGGGCTGCGTGGTGTTCGATCTCTCCGGTGCGTTCCGCGTCAACGATGCGGCGTTCTATGAAAAATTCTATGGCTTCACTCATCAACATCCGCAATGGCTGGAGGCTGCCGTATACGGTCTGGCCGAGTGGAACCACGACAAACTGCGTGAGGCGCAGCTGATTGCGGTGCCTGGCTGCTATCCGACGGCGGCGCAGCTGGCGCTGAAACCGCTGATCGATGCGGGCGTACTCAACCTGAACCAGTGGCCGGTGATTAACGCGATAAGCGGCGTCAGCGGTGCCGGGCGCAAAGCGGCGATCTCCAACAGCTTCTGCGAGGTCAGCCTGCAGCCGTATGGCATTTTCAATCACCGTCATCATCCTGAAATCACAAGCCATTTAGGTGCTGAGGTGATTTTTACCCCGCATCTGGGCAACTTTAAACGTGGCATTCTTGAAACCATCACCTGCCGTCTGAACCCGGGCGTTACGCAGGCGCAGATTGCGGCGCTTTATCAGCAGGCCTACGCCGACAAACCGCTGGTTCGCCTGTACGACAAAGGGGTTCCGGCACTGAAGAACGTAGAAAGGCTGCCGTTCTGCGATATCGGTTTTGTCGTCGATGGTGAACATCTGATTGTGGTAGCAGCAGAGGATAATCTGCTGAAGGGTGCGGCGGCACAGGCCGTACAGTGCGCTAATATTCGTTTTGGCTTCGCCGAAACGCAGTCTCTTATTTAAGGTGTGATGACGATGAATCCATTAATTATCAAACTGGGCGGCGTTTTACTGGATAGCGAAGAGGCGCTGGAGCGTCTGTTTACCGCCCTGGTGAATTACCGCGAATCGCACCAGCGCCCGCTGGTCATCGTTCACGGCGGTGGCTGCGTGGTGGATGAACTGATGAAGCAGCTTCATCTGCCGGTGCAAAAGAAAAACGGCCTGCGCGTGACGCCTGCCGACCAGATTGACATCATCACCGGAGCGCTGGCGGGCACCGCCAACAAAACCCTGCTGGCATGGGCGAAGAAGCACCATCTTAGCTCGGTAGGTCTCTACCTTGGCGACGGTGACAGCGTGAAGGTGACGCAGCTTGATGAAGCGCTCGGCCACGTTGGCAAAGCGCAGCCGGGCTCTCCGGTACTGATTAACACCCTGCTGGCGGGTGGTTTCCTGCCGGTAGTGAGCTCTATCGGGGTGACCGACGATGGGCAGTTGATGAACGTCAACGCAGACCAGGCGGCTACCGCGCTGGCGGCGACCCTTGGTGCAGACCTGATTCTGTTATCCGACGTCAGCGGTATCCTCGATGGTAAAGGGCAGCGTATTGCCGAAATGACGGCGGCTAAAGCAGAACAGCTTATCGATCAGGGTATTATCACCGACGGTATGATTGTGAAAGTGAACGCTGCGCTGGACGCTGCGCGGGCGCTGGGTCGTCCGGTGGATATCGCCTCCTGGCGTCACGCCGAGCAGCTACCGGCATTGTTTAACGGTACGCCGATCGGTACACGTATTCTGGCGTAAACTTTTTGATGCCCGATGCGGCTACGCCTTATCGGGCCTGCATACACGAAATGGTAGGCCGGATAAGCGAAGCGCATCCGGCAATGACATTCAAGAAATGAAGGAAGCATGTTATGGCACTTTGGGGCGGGCGTTTTACTCAGGCAGCGGATCAACGGTTCAAACAGTTCAACGACTCTTTGCGCTTTGACTATCGCCTGGCGGAGCAGGATATCGTTGGCTCTGTGGCCTGGTCTAAGGCGCTGGTCACCGTTGGGGTGTTAAGCGCAGAAGAGCAGTCTCAGCTGGAAGCGGCGCTTAATACGCTGCTGGAAGAGGTTCGCGCCAATCCACAGCAAATCCTCGAAAGTGACGCCGAAGATATTCATAGCTGGGTGGAAGGTAAGCTCATCGATAAAGTGGGTCAGCTCGGTAAAAAATTACACACCGGGCGTAGCCGTAACGACCAGGTCGCCACAGATCTGAAGCTGTGGTGCAAAGAAACCATTGCTGAACTGCTGCATGCCAGCCGTCAGCTGCAAAGTGCGCTGGTCGCCACGGCGCAGGACAACCAGGACGCGGTGATGCCAGGATATACCCACCTGCAGCGCGCGCAGCCGGTGACTTTTGCCCACTGGTGCCTGGCGTATGTCGAAATGCTGGCGCGAGATGAAAGCCGCCTGCAGGATGCGCTGAAGCGCCTCGACGTTAGCCCGCTGGGCAGCGGCGCGCTGGCTGGCACCGCTTACGAAATTGACCGTGAGCAGCTCGCCGGATGGCTGGGCTTCGCCTCGGCGACCCGCAACAGCCTCGACAGCGTTTCCGACCGCGACCACGTTCTTGAACTGCTGTCTGATGCCTCTATCGGTATGGTGCACCTGTCGCGCTTTGCCGAGGACCTGATTTTCTTTAACTCTGGTGAAGCCGGTTTTGTCGAGCTCTCCGATCGCGTGACCTCTGGCTCCTCTCTGATGCCGCAAAAGAAAAACCCGGATGCGCTCGAGCTCATTCGTGGCAAGTGCGGGCGGGTGCAGGGCGCGCTGACCGGCATGATGATGACCCTCAAAGGGCTGCCGCTTGCCTATAACAAAGACATGCAGGAAGACAAAGAGGGGCTGTTCGACGCGCTCGATACCTGGCTTGACTGCCTGCATATGGCGGCGCTGGTGCTGGACGGTATTCAGGTGAAACGTCCGCGCTGCCAGGAAGCGGCGCAGCAGGGCTACGCGAATGCCACTGAGCTTGCGGATTATCTGGTTGCGAAAGGGGTGCCGTTCCGCGAGGCGCATCATATCGTTGGCGAAGCGGTCGTTGAGGCGATTCGTCAGGGTAAACCGCTGGAAGCGCTGGCGCTTAGCTCTCTGCAAAAATTCAGTAGCGTGATTGGCGATGACGTATACCCGATTCTGTCGCTGCAGTCGTGCCTGGACAAACGTGCAGCCAAAGGCGGGGTATCACCACAGCAGGTGGCGAAGGCCATTGCCGAAGCGAAAGGGCGGCTGGCGTAGGCAAAAAAAAAGCGGACCACGGGGTCCGCAAATGTTCACGTTGGCTTTAGTTATTTTGAGAGAAACTCTCGTGACGTGGGCGGTGGTCTTCAAGGGTTAAAGGAGGTACCGCCCCGTTGGTGAGATGTATTATTGAACAGAATGCTTGATAGGGATAATCGTTCGTTGCTATGCTACCTATCGCCATGAACTATCATGGCGATGGAGGATGAATAATGAATATTCGTGATCTTGAATACCTGGTAGCGTTAGCCGAACACCGTCATTTTCGCCGCGCGGCAGATTCCTGCCACGTGAGTCAGCCCACCCTGAGCGGGCAGATTCGCAAGCTGGAAGATGAACTCGGCGTGATGCTGCTGGAGCGTACCAGTCGTAAAGTGCTGTTCACCCAGGCCGGGTTGTTGCTGGTGGATCAGGCGCGTACGGTGCTGCGTGAGGTCAAAGTGCTCAAGGAAATGGCGAGCCAGCAGGGAGAAACCATGTCCGGGCCGCTGCACATTGGACTGATACCTACCGTCGGCCCTTATCTGTTGCCGCAGATCATTCCGATGCTGCACCAGACGTTTCCGAAGCTTGAAATGTACCTCCACGAAGCGCAAACCCACCAACTGCTGGCGCAGCTCGACAGCGGTAAGCTTGATTGCGCTATCCTGGCACTGGTGAAGGAAAGCGAGGCGTTCATTGAGGTGCCGCTGTTTGATGAGCCGATGATGCTGGCCATCTATGAAGATCACCCGTGGGCGAACCGCGATCGCGTACCGATGTCCGATCTGGCGGGAGAAAAACTGCTGATGCTGGAAGACGGTCACTGCCTGCGCGATCAGGCGATGGGATTCTGCTTTGAAGCCGGTGCTGATGAAGACACCCACTTCCGGGCAACCAGCCTCGAAACGCTGCGTAACATGGTGGCGGCCGGGAGCGGGATCACCCTGCTGCCTGCGCTGGCGGTACCACCGGAGCGCAAACGTGATGGGGTGGTGTATCTGCCGTGCATCAAGCCGGAACCAAAACGTACGGTCGGGCTGGTATATCGTCCAGGGTCACCGCTGCGCAGCCGCTATGAGCAGCTGGCAGAGGCCATCCGTGGGTCGATGGATGGCCATTTCGACAAGCCGTTAAAACAGGCGGTTTAAGCCGTTCAGTGCCGCAACCCGATAGGCTTCCGCCATGGTCGGGTAGTTAAAGGTGGTGTTAACGAAGTACTCAATGGTGTTACCACCACCTTTCTGTTCCATTATCGCCTGGCCGATGTGAATGATTTCAGCCGCGCGCTCCCCAAAGCAGTGAATGCCGAGGATCTCTTTCGTTTCACGGTGGAAGAGAATTTTCAGGGTTCCGACGCTCATCCCGACAATCTGCGCCCGCGCCAGGTGCTTAAACTGCGCCCGACCCACTTCGTATGGCACTTTCATTGCCGTCAGCTGCTGCTCGGTTTTCCCCACAGAACTGATTTCCGGAATGGTATAGATACCGGTTGGAATGTCTTCCACCAGGTGTGCGTTGGCTTCGCCTTTGACTAACGCCTGGGCGGCAATGCGGCCCTGGTCGTAGGCGGCGGACGCGAGGCTCGGATAACCAATGACGTCACCCACCGCGTAAACGTGCGGCAGGGCGGTCTGGTACATGCTGTTGACCTTGAGCTGGCCACGGCTGTCGGCTTCGAGGCCGATGTTCTCCAGCGCCAGGGAGTCGGTATTCCCGGTACGGCCGTTGGCGTACAGCAGGCAGTCGGCTTTCAGCTTTTTGCCGGATTTCAGATGCATGATCACACCATCGTCCAGCGCCTCAATGCGTTCGTACTCTTCGTTATGGCGGATAACTACGCCGCTGTTCCAGAAGTGATACGACAGGGAATCTGACATCTCCTGATCGAGGAATGCCAGCAGGCGGTCACGAGTGTTGATAAGGTCAACTTTGACGTCCATTCCACGGAAGATAGACGCATATTCGCAGCCGATAACCCCGGCACCGTAGATGATGACGTGGCGTGGTTCATGCTGCATGCTGAGAATAGAGTCGCTGTCGTAAACGCGCGGATGGGAGAAATCAACATCCCCCGGATGGTACGGGCGTGAGCCGCAGGCGATAACGAATTTTTCCGCGGTCAGCGTTTCGACCGAGCCGTCGTGGCACTCCAGCGCCAGCGTATGCTCATCAATAAAGTGCGCATTACCCTGCAGGATCTCGCAGTGATTGCGCTCATAGAACCCCTGACGCATCCGCGTTTGCTGGTTGATAACGCTGTCGGCGTGATTGAGGATGTCGGCAAACGATGAACGGAGAAGGCGGGAATGGTCGCTGTAGAGCGGGTTCTGATTGAATTCGATGATACGGCTGACGGCATGGCGGAGCGCTTTTGACGGGATGGTGCCCCAGTGAGTACACCCGCCGCCAACATTATGATAACGCTCGATAACGGCAACCCGCGCGCCCTGCTTCACCAGGCCCATCGCGGCACCTTCGCCGCCGGGTCCGGACCCTATCACAATCGCATCATAATCCCAGGAATGTGGCATGGTATTACTCACCTGTTTTTATACACAAAATAAACAGGATGATAACATTCGGCGGACTTTAACCCAATAATCGTTGTGCTTTTTTGCGAACGGAGAGCACAAACGGCTTGTAAACTCTCTTTCACAAAGGCTGGCAAAAAGATTAGTTTAATCTCTGGTATAGTGCCTGCAGGGCCTTTGGAAGGATTCAGACATCGTGATGGGCGTAAGAGCACAACAAAAAGAAAAAACCCGACGGTCGCTGGTAGAAGCGGCCTTCAGTCAGTTGAGTGCAGAGCGCAGCTTTGCGAGTCTCAGCCTGCGCGAAGTTGCGCGCGAGGCGGGGATTGCGCCTACCTCCTTCTACCGGCACTTCCGCGACGTGGATGAGCTGGGTCTCACCATGGTCGATGAAAGCGGGCTGATGCTGCGCCAGCTGATGCGTCAGGCGCGGCAGCGTATCGCCAAGGGCGGTAGCGTGATCCGTACCTCAGTCTCCACATTTATGGAATTCATCAGTAACAACCCTAACGCCTTTCGCTTATTGTTGCGTGAACGCTCCGGAACGTCCCCGGCGTTTCGTGCCGCCGTTGCGCGAGAAATTCAGCACTTTATTGCGGAACTTGCTGACTATCTGGAAATCGAAAACCATATGCCGCGTGCGTTTACTGAAGCACAGGCCGAAGCGATGGTCACTATTGTGTTCAGCGCGGGTGCAGAGGCATTGGATATCGGCCCTGAACAGCGCCGACAATTAGAAGAGCGACTGGTTTTACAGCTGCGGATGATCTCCAAAGGCGCGTATTACTGGTATCGCCGGGAACAGGAAAAGAGTACTCATCATCCCGACCAGGTGAAGGAAAAACAATGAAACAGTCAGTACAGGATAAAGGCACGCTATTGCTGGCGCTGGTTGCCGGTTTATCGATAAACGGTACCGTGGCGGCAATCTTTAGCTCAGTGATGCCTTTTTCCGTCTTCCCAATCATTGCGCTGGTGCTGGCGGTTTACTGCCTGCACCAACGTTATCAGAATCGCACCATGCCGGTGGGGTTACCGGGCCTGGCGGCCGCCTTCTTTATTTTAGGCGTGCTGCTCTACAGCACCGTTGTGCGTGCCGAATACCCAGATATCGGCTCTAACTTCCTTCCAGCGGTACTGTCGGTCGCCATGGTGTTCTGGATTGGCTACCGTTTACGCCGCCAGAAACACGATCTGCCGCAGTAATTATGATCCCCTCTCTGAGGGGATTTCTTTGCCTGTATATATATCACCAGGTTATAGCCAATCTTTTTTTATTCTTTAATCATTGGATGGCTTTCTGGCAGGCTGGTCTCATCACAACACTGCATATGAGAACGGTCGATGAAAAAATGGCATCTGGGGTTAACGCTTTTGCTGGCCTCCACCAGCGTACTGGCTAAGGATATCCAGCTTCTGAACGTCTCTTACGACCCGACGCGCGAGCTGTACGAACAGTACAACAAAGCCTTCAGCGCGCACTGGAAGCAAGAGACCGGAGATAACGTGGTGATCCGCCAGTCACACGGCGGTTCTGGCAAGCAGGCAACGTCGGTTATCAACGGCATCGACGCCGATGTGGTGACCCTGGCGCTGGCCTACGATGTTGATGCCATTGCCGAGCGTGGACGTATCGATAAAAACTGGATCAAGCGTCTGCCGGATAACTCCGCTCCGTACACATCGACCATCGTATTCCTGGTGCGCAAAGGCAATCCGAAACAGATTAAAGACTGGAACGACCTGATTAAGCCGGGCGTTTCGGTGATTACTCCGAACCCGAAAAGCTCCGGCGGTGCCCGCTGGAACTACCTGGCGGCATGGGGTTACGCCCTCCATCACAACAACGGCGACCAGGCGAAGGCTCAGGATTTCGTCAAATCGCTGTATAAAAACGTCGAAGTGCTGGATTCCGGTGCCCGTGGCTCGACCAACACCTTTGTTGAGCGTGGTATCGGCGATGTACTGATTGCCTGGGAAAACGAAGCGCTGCTGGCGACCAAAGAGCTGGGCAAAGACAAGTTTGAGATTGTGACGCCGAGTGAGTCTATTCTCGCAGAGCCGACGGTATCGGTGGTGGATAAAGTGGCCGACAAGAAAGGCACGCAGGCGGTAGCTGAAGCCTATCTCAAGTACCTCTACTCGCCGGAAGGACAGACGATTGCCGCGAAGAACTACTATCGTCCACGCGATCCGCAGGTCGCGAAACAGTATAAAAACGAATTCCCGAAACTGAAGCTGTTTACCATTGATGAAGAGTTCGGTGGGTGGGCGAAGGCACAGAAAGAGCACTTCGCTAACGGTGGTACCTTCGACCAGATAAGCAAACGATAACCGCGCTTCAGAAAACCCGGCTAAACGCCGGGTTTTTTTATGTCTTTGTCATTCCTCGATTTTGTGACTATCCTGACTGTTTTGCAGGCAGAAATGCCGGTTAATGGATGTATGGCGCGATTGCGCTCAGGACACTCAAGGAATGATGCATGGACAGATTAACTCCGGTTCGCCCGTGGCCTGCGCTACTGGCAACGGTTATCACCCTTCTCATCTGGTTCGCCGTTCCCACCCCCGAAGGTGTTACCCCTGAAGCCTGGCATCTGCTGGCGCTATTTATCGGTACGATAGCCGCCATTATCGGCAAGGCTATGCCGATTGGCGCTATTGCTATTGTTGCCATCATGCTGGTCGCCATGACCGGCGTCACCAACCCGGGTAAGCCCGCAGCTGCGCTAAACGATGCCCTGAGCGGGTTTTCAAACGCGCTCATCTGGCTTATCGGCTTATCCATTATGCTGTCGCAGAGCCTGTTAAAAACCGGGCTTGGCGCGCGCATTGGCTACGGGTTTATCGCGCTGTTTGGTAAGAGAACGCTCGGGATTGCCTGGGCGCTGACTCTTGCTGAAACGCTGATTGCGCCGGTTACCCCCAGCAACACCGCACGCGGTGGTGGGATCATTCACCCGGTTATGCGTGCGATTGCTGATAGCCTGGGCTCTGAGCCCGGCAACAGCGAAAACGGCTCGACGGGACGCTATCTGGCGCTGGTGAACTACAACATCAACCCGATCAGCTCGGCGATGTTTATCACCGCCACCGCACCTAACCCGCTGATTGTGAGCTTTTTACTGAAAGGCACCGACGGGGTGCTGGCGATGACGTGGGGAATGTGGGCCATCGCCGCGCTGCTGCCTGCGGTGGTGTCGCTTATCGTCATGCCGATCGTTATCTGGTGGTTGTATCCGCCGGCCATCACCAAAACGCCGAACGCGCCGCAGTTCGCCAGAAGCAAACTGGAGGAGCTTGGCCCGCTGTCGCTCGCGGAAAAAATTACCCTCGGGGTGTTTGCCCTGCTGCTCTGCCTGTGGGCGGGCGTTCCGGCGTTCATTATGGGCAGCGGCTGGGAGGTAAACCCGACCAGCGCCGCGCTGATTGGCCTGTCGATTTTGCTCCTGACAGGGGTGCTGCACTGGGACGACATTCTGAAATGCCGCGGCGCGTGGGATACCATCGTCTGGTTCGCGGCGCTGGTCATGATGGCAGAGTTTCTTAGCAAGCTCGGCCTGGTAAGCTGGCTTGCGACGAGTGTAGGCAGCAGTATCGATCACCTGGGGCTGCACTGGAGCGTGGCGACGCTGCTGCTGGTGCTGCTCTATGTCTATTCGCACTATTTCTTTGCCAGCACCACGGCGCACATTACGGCGATGTTCGCTGCCTTTTTCGCGGCAGGGCTGGCGCTGGGTGCACCACCTGCGCTGCTTGGGTTGATGCTCGCTTTCTCCTCTTCGCTGATGATGTCGTTAACCCACTATGGCACCGGAACCGCGCCGATTATCTTCGGCTCCGGCTACGTCACCCTCGGCGAATGGTGGAAAACCGGGCTGGTGATGAGCGTGGTGAACCTGCTTATCTGGAGCGTGATCGGTGCCGTATGGTGGCGCTGGCTGGGTTATTGGTAGACCGATAACGAGGAAGATTCATAAAGTTACGGTATGCTTGCGGTTTACGTATTCAATGAGGGTAGGGTATGAAAACGGCAAGCCGCATGATTCTGGGGCTGGTAGTCGTACTGCTGCTGGTCGCTGCGGGCGTATGGCACTTCTTTTTTTCCGCTAATGCCAACGCGCTGCGGGAAATCGTGTTGCAGAAGTGCGTGGTGAACCAACAGCAGCACCAGTCGCCCGCTCCTTGTGAAGAAGTGAACGTCAAAGGCGGCTATGTGCTGTTTAAAGACAGAAATGGGCCGCTGCAGTACCTCCTGATGCCCACCTACCGGATTAACGGAACCGAAAGCCCGCTGCTGCTGGTGCCGCAGACGCCCAACTTTTTCTGGCAGGCGTGGCAGGGGCGCGATGTGATGAGCATGCGTCAGGGCAGTGAAGTACCTGATGGTGCCGTGTCGTTAACCATCAACTCGCGCAGCGGACGTACGCAAAACCACTTCCACATCCATATTTCCTGCCTGCGTAAAGATGTACGTCAGCAGTTAGACGCTGCAATGTCCTCTATCAGTAGCCGTTGGCTGCCGCTGCCGGGAGGCCTGCGTGGACACGAGTACCTTGCCCGGCGGGTGACCGAAGCCGAACTTGCACAGCGCAGCCCGTTTATCATGCTGGCGGAGGAGGTACCAGAGGCGCGCGACCACATGGGGCGCTTCGCGCTGGCGATGGCGCAGCAGAGTGACGGTACCTTTGTGCTGCTGGCGACAGAGCGTAATCTGCTCGCCCTGAACCGCGCCTCGGCGGAAGAAATTCAGGATCATCAGTGTGATATTCTGAAGTAGCCCCACCAACTCTGGCGTTTACCTGTTCTGCCTGTCGTCGTATTCTTGCTGAAAAAAAACGACAGGAGACAGGTATGTCCTGGCTTGCGCACCCGCTGTTTGTTCCCTCTCTGGTTGTTGACATCACTATCCTGCTGTGGGCGACCTCGCTGTTGCCGGAGTTCATCACCGCCCTGCTGTTTTTTACCGTCGCCATGGCCGCCAAAATCGCTCCGGCGGAGGTTATTTTTGGCGGCTTCGCCTCCTCGGCGTTCTGGCTGGTATTCAGCGGCTTTGTGCTGGGCATTGCCATTCGTAAGACCGGGCTTGCGGATCGCGCCGCTCGCGCGCTGTCGGCACGACTCACTGATTCCTGGCTACAGATGGTGGCGAGCGTCGTCCTGCTGAGCTATGCCCTGGCCTTCGTGATGCCCTCTAACATGGGGCGCATTGCGCTGCTGATGCCGATTGTGGCGGCGATGGCGTCGCGCGCAGGTATTCAGGAGGGGACGCGCGGCTGGTATGGTCTGGCGCTGGCCGTCGGTTTTGGCACTTTCCAGCTTTCGGCAACCATTCTTCCCGCCAACGTACCAAATCTGGTGATGAGCGGCGCGGCGGAAGGGTCATACGGCATCCACCTCAACTATTTGCCCTACTTGTGGCTGCATACGCCGGTGCTCGGCTTTCTGAAGGGCGCCATTCTGATAGCGCTTATCTGCTGGCTGTTTCCCGGCAAACCGCATCCGCCACGCGATATTACCCCGCCTGCGCCGATGAGCGCGGACGAAAAGCGGCTGGCGTGGCTGCTGGCAGTGGTGCTGACCCTGTGGGTGACCGAGAGCTGGCACGGAATTGGCCCGGCGTGGACCGGGCTTGCTGCAGCCTGCGTGACTCTGCTTCCCCGGGTTGGGTTTATCTCCGGCGAAGAGTTTTCTACCGGTGTCAACCTGCGTACCTGTATCTATGTGGCGGGCATTCTGGGGCTGGCAATAACCGTTACCCAGACCGGGATTGGCGATGCCGTGGGGCAGGCGCTGTTGCAGATCATGCCGCTGGATCCTGAGCATCCGTTTACCAGCTTTCTGGCGCTGACCGGGATCACTACTGCGCTCAATTTCATTATGACCGCCAACGGCGTTCCGGCGCTGTATACCACCTTTGCACAGAGTTTTGCCGATGCGACCGGATTCCCGCTGTTAAGCGTGATTATGATTCAGGTGCTGGGATATTCAACGCCGCTGCTGCCGTATCAGGCATCACCGATTGTTGTCGCGATGGGGCTTGGAAAGGTGCCAGCGAAGGCGGGCATGCTGCTGTGCCTGGCGTTGGCGCTGGTGAGCTATCTGGTGCTGTTGCCGCTGGATTATCTGTGGTTTAGTGTGCTAGGAAAGTTATAAAACACCCGGTGGCGGCTCGCGCTTACCGGGTCTTTTTTGTAGGCCGGATAAGACGCGTCAGCGTCGCATCCGGCACCACAACGCTGATTAAGCCTGTTTAGCGGCTTCAGCAGCTTTAACGATCACCGCGAAAGCGTCAGCTTTCAGGGATGCACCGCCAACCAGCGCGCCGTCGATGTCCGGCTGGGTGAACAGCTCAGCAGCGTTTGCTGCGTTTACGGAACCGCCGTACTGAATGATAACCTGCTCAGCCACTTTCGCGTCTGCTTTAGCGATGTGGTCACGGATGAATTTGTGAACCGCCTGAGCCTGCGCCGGGGTCGCAGATTTGCCAGTACCGATTGCCCATACTGGTTCGTAAGCGATAACGACACCTTCGAATGCGCTTGCGCCCTGAGTTTTCAGCACGGCGTCAATCTGGCGTGCACAAACTTCTTCAGTTTTGCCTGCTTCGTTTTCTGCTTCGGTTTCACCGATGCACAGTACCGGGGTCAGACCCTGCTCTTTCAGGACGGCGAATTTCTTAGCGATCAGCTCATCAGACTCTTTGTGGTAAGTACGACGCTCTGAGTGACCGATGATGATGTACTGCGCGCCGATGTCTTTCAGCATTTCCGCGGAGGTTTCGCCAGTGAATGCGCCGGACAGGTTCAGGTCAACGTTCTGCGCGCCCAGATTGATATGGCTGCCTGCTGCCGCATGTTTTGCCAGGTCGATGTACATTTCTGGCGGAGCGATAGCCACTGCACAGCCGGTTACGCCAGCCAGTTCAGTACGCAGGTTTGCAACCAGCTCGTTTACCATGTGGCGGCTGCCGTTCAGTTTCCAGTTACCCATCACTAAAGGATGTCGCATTTTAATTCTCCACGCTTTGTTAGCGAATTAAGGAATATAGCCGCCCGGTGGGCAGCATGGTCTGTGGAACAGTATAGAGATCGAAAGCCCCGATGGCTTTGCTTTTTGTCATTTATTGTTGCTCTCGAGGGTTTCAGATAACGCCAGCTTAATCGGTTCAACAGCGAAGGTCAGCCCTTTTTCGCCGTTATCTGCCACCACATAGCGAATCGCTCCTTCGGTGATGGCGTAATAGTGTTTGCCTTTGCCGGAGGTGAGCAGTTTCTGTAGCTTTTGAGTGCTCTGGGGTTTGGATAGTCCGGGGGTAAACAGGCGAAGCACCGCCCCCATATACTCCTGGGCTTTCGCCTTTGCGGCTTTTTGCTCCGGTCCCTGAATCGGTAGCCAGGTTATCTGCATCGATTTAATTTTCAGGGTACCGCGCTCGAGCGCCGTTGAGGCGTACAGGTTTTCGTTGATCTTGGTGGCGGCGCGGGTCAGGTTGGCTTGATCCTGACTCCCCCCGATAGAGCGGAACTCGTTGAGCGCAAGCGTCGGGTTATCGGTATTAAATTTTTCCCGGAACTGGCTGATAGAGAGATCGAAGGTTGGCGCTCCGGGTAACAGATAGGGTGCTGTTGCGCTGGGTGAGGCTTCGGCAGATAGCGCGCCGGAGCTTACCGCAAGCGCAGCCAGCCCGAACAAAACACTCGTTATCCATTTTTTCATCTTACCGTCCTCATCATCTGCTGCTGTCGATTAAAACGGGAACCGTCGTTCTTGTCAAAAAGAGACCACGTTCTGAGGTAAACTACGCGCCATGATGACATTCAGGAATGGGACATGACCCTACAGCAGTGGCTTTTTTCGATTAAAGGGCGCATCGGGCGCCGTGATTTCTGGATCTGGATGGTGCTCTGGGTAGTGGCAATGACGCTGCTTTTCACTTTCGCGGGTATGGGCTGGCTTAACATGCAAACGGCAGCGTTCGCGCTGGTCTGCCTGCTGTGGCCCACGGCGGCGGTGATGGTGAAACGCCTGCACGACAGAGGGCGCTCCGGAATCTGGGCGCTGCTGATGGTGCTTGCCTGGATGTTGCTGGCCGGGAACTGGGCAGTGCTGCCGGGGGTCTGGCAGTGGGTCGTCGGGCGGTTAATTCCGACGGTTATCATCGTGATGATGGTGATTGACCTGGGTGCGTTCGTCGGCACCCAGGGCGAAAACAAGTACGGGAAAGAAACCCAGGACGTTAAATACCGCTGATCACCAGTAGTGTTCGGCGGTCATGTGGCCCGGTCGACGGCGCAGGTGTTTGGTCATCTGCCGGGTATCTTTCAGCAACTGCTGGGTATCTCGCACCATCTGCGGGTTGCCGCACAGCATCACGTGGCTGGTGTCAGTGGTCATCGGCAGGCCAACCGCAGCCTCCAGCTCACCGCTTTCAATAAGCGCCGGAACGCGCCCGGTCAGTGAGCCCTCGACGGTTTCCCGGCTGACAACGGTCTGTATTTTCAGTTTGCCCTGGTAGCGTGCTTCAAGCTCTCGCATCAGCGGTAAATAGCTGAGATCTGCGGCGTAGCGTGCGGCATGAACCAGCACCAGATTTTTGAAGCGGTCGAGATCTTTACCTTCCTGCAGAATCGACAGATACGGGCCCAGCGCGGTACCGGTTGCCAGCATCCATAGCGTCTCGCAGTCGGGCACTTCATCCAGCACAAAGAATCCGGCAGCCTCGCTGACTACCTGCACTTCATCACCCGGCTTCAGGGCTGCCAGGCGTGGGCTCAGTTTGCCCTCCGGGACGGTCACCAGATAAAACTCAAGGTCAGGGTTTCCCGGCGCGTTGACGTAGGAATACGCACGCTGGACGCGTTCGCCATCGATTTCCATTCCGAGTTTAGTGAACTGACCCGCAGTGAAAGGGTGTACAGGGGCATGGACGGTCAAGCTAAACAGCGCGTTGGTCCAGTACTCCACCTTTGTCACTTTTCCGGTAACCCACTCCGCCATGGTTCTCTCCAGTGTTGTTGCGATGTCTTATCTTGCCATTCAGAGAGAAGATTTCCAGCCCCGTTGGGCTGGAAAGCTCTTCCCGACAAACGATTACAGAATGTGGCGCTGCACCTCTGGGTCTTTGCGATCGAGATAGTGAATCGACTGAATACGACGAATAGTGCGGGATTTACCACGGATCAGCAGCGTTTCCGTGGTGGCCATATTGCCCTTACGGGTGATGCCGTCCAGCAGATCGCCTTTGGTAATACCGGTGGCGGAAAAAATCACGTTGTCGTTGAGCGCCATATCGTCAAGGCGTAGCACCTGGCCGGCGACGATGCCCATCGCTTTGCAGCGTTCCAGCTCCGTTTCACCAATACGGCGGTTCTCCTCGCTGTCGCCTTTCACTTCGTGACGTGCCAGCAGACGACCCTGCATGTCACCGTCAAGCGCACGAATAACCGCGGCAGAGACCACACCCTCCGGCGCGCCGCCGATGCCGTATAACACGTCCACTTCGCTGTCCGGCATACAGGTGAGGATTGAGGCCGCGACGTCGCCGTCAGGGATCGCGAAGACGCGCACGCCCAGGGTCTGCATTTCCGCAATGACCACATCGTGGCGCGGTTTTGCCAGAATGGTTACCGTGAGCTCGCTTAAGGGCTTATTCAGGGCTTTGGCGACATTACGCAGATTCGTTTCCAGCGGCAGATTGAGATCGATAGCGCCTTTCGCTCCCGGGCCAACGATGAGCTTTTCCATGTACATATCCGGCGCGTTGAGGAAGGTGCCTTTATCGCCCACCGCCAGCACCGCCAGCGCGTTGGCCTGGCCCATGGCGGTCATGCGGGTACCTTCGATCGGGTCGACGGCAATATCCACGGCATCGCCGTTGCCGGTACCGACTTTTTCACCGATGTAGAGCATCGGTGCCTCATCGATTTCACCCTCGCCAATTACGATAGTCCCGTCAATGTTGACCTGGTTTAGCATAATGCGCATAGCGTGTACGGCAGCACCGTCGGCGGTGTTTTTATCACCACGGCCCAGCCACTTATAACCCGCGAGCGCAGCGGCTTCGGTAACGCGTGAAAATTCGATGGCAAGCTCTCGTTTCATAGCAAACTCGTTGTGAAAGTAAAAATGGCACGCAGCGCCGTCCCGCCTGAAGAGGAGGTGCGGCGCTAGGCGTTGGAATAGCGTTCGGTTTCCGGCATCCAGCGTTCAATAAGTGCATTGGCCTGCTCGGGGTAACGTTGATGGATATGGCGGGCAATGCGCTGAACGTCGGGGATCATTGCCTGATCGCGCAGTAAATCGGCGACCTTAAACTCCGCGTTACCGGTTTGTCGGGTACCCAGCAGTTCCCCGGGCCCACGAATTTCTAAATCTTTTTGCGCAATCACAAAGCCGTCGTTGCTGTCACGCAGCACCTGCAGGCGTAGCTGGGCGGTTTTTGACAGCGGTGACTTATACAACAGCACGCAGTGTGAGGCTACCGCACCACGGCCTACGCGGCCTCTGAGCTGGTGCAGCTGCGCCAGCCCCAGACGCTCCGGGTTTTCTATAATCATCAGGCTGGCGTTAGGCACATCCACCCCGACCTCAATAACCGTGGTGGCGATAAGTAAATGCAGCTCACCGGATTTGAAGGCCTGCATCACCGCCTGCTTCTCGGCAGGCTTCATTCTCCCGTGAACCAGGCCAACGTTCAGTTCTGGAAGCGCCAGTTTAAGCTCTTCCCATGTTGCTTCTGCGGCCTGCGCCTCGAGTAACTCAGACTCTTCAATCAGCGTACAGACCCAGTAAGCCTGACGGCCTTCGGTGGTACAGGCGTTGCGCACGCGATCGATAATGTCGTGCCGGCGGGTGTCCGGAATGGCAACGGTGGTGACCGGCGTGCGGCCCGGGGGCAGCTCATCAATCACGGAAGTATCGAGATCGGCGTAGGCGGTCATCGCAAGCGTTCGAGGGATGGGCGTTGCCGTCATGATCAACTGATGCGGGTGGAAACCCTGCTGCTGGCCCTTTTCCCACAGCGCCAGTCGTTGATGGACGCCAAAGCGGTGCTGTTCGTCGATAATCACCAGCGCCATGCCGTTGAACTGCACCTGCTCCTGGAAGATAGCGTGGGTACCGACGACCATCTGCACCTGACCGCTGGCGATGGCTTCCTGCTGTGCCAGGCGCGCTTTGCCTTTCTGCTTGCCCGCGAGCCAGCCCACTTCAATCCCGAGCGGTGCAAACCAGTTGCGGAAGTTGTTGGCGTGCTGTTCGGCAAGCAGCTCGGTTGGGGCCATAAGCGCCACCTGCTGACCGTTAGCAATCGCCCGCAGCGCGGCAAGGGCAGCAACCAGCGTTTTACCGGAGCCAACGTCGCCCTGCACCAGGCGCATCATCGGAATATCCAGCGCCATATCGTGTTCGATTTCTGCCACCACCCGGTTCTGTGCCCCGGTAGGTGTAAACGGCAGCGATGCCAGCAGCCCGTTTTTCAACTCGTCTTTCGCGGCCAGCGCGCGCGCGTGATAGCGCTGGGCCCCGGCACGCAGCGCCAGCATGCTGAGATTATGCGCCAGCAGTTCTTCCAGAATCAGCCGCTGCTGGGCCGGGTGCTTTCCGGTTTCGAGGTCACTGAGCTGCAGCGAGGGTGGTGGGCGATGTAGCGTGCGCAGCGCTTCTGGCAGGCTCATCATTCCCTGCGACAGTTCCGGTGGCAACAGCTCGCTGATGGCGCAGGTATCCAGCAGATCCAGCGCCTGATCGGTCAAATTACGCAGCGTTGCCTGCCTGATGCCTTCGGTGGTCGGGTAGACCGGGGTCAGGGTTTCTTGTAATTCGGGAGTGCTGAGATCGCCCTGAATGCGGTATTCCGGATGGATCATCTCCGGGCCGTACTTCCCGCGCTTCGCTTCGCCGTAGGCCAGCACGCGACGGCCGGTTGCCAGGCTGTTTTTCATCGCCGCGTTGAAGTTAAAGAAGCGCATGGTCAGGATGCCGGTGCCATCGCTAATCTGGCAGGTCATCATCCGGCGACCGCCGAAGGTGATGGAGCTATTCAGAACTTCGCCTTCCACCGTGGCATAAATACCGGGCAGCAGATCGTTAATGGGGTAGAGATGGGTACGGTCTTCGTAACGCAGCGGCAGGTGCAGCAGCAAATCCTGCACGGTGTGCAGGCCGATTTTAGCAAGCTTGCTGGTCTGCGCCGCGCCAACGCCGGTGAGGGAGCTCAGCGGTACGGCATCCAGCAGACGGCCAGCCATAGCTTATTTCGCCGCCTGCATGATGGCCCACCACTCGTCATCGGCTTCGATTTCACCCTGGTCGTTGACCAGTGGATAAGGCAGGCCTTTGCGCTTTGCGACGTTTGCCAGAACCGGGTAGCCACCTTCAAACAGCAGGCGCTGCTGCTCGGCTTCCGGCAACATGCTGTTCTCGCGCTTATACATTCCGGCGTTCTGTCGCTGGCGTTGGGCTTCATACAGAATCAGCGCCGAGGCGACGGAGACGTTCAGCGACTGCACCATGCCGATCATCGGAATGATGATGTCCTGATCCGCCAGGTCCAGCGCTTCCTGGGTGATCCCGGTTTTTTCCTGACCCATCAGGATGCAGGTTGGACGGGTATAGTCTATTTCGCGGAAATCGACGGCGGTATCAGAAAGGTGGGTTGCCAGCACCTGCATGCCACACCCTTTCAGGTGCGTGACGGCATCGCCGATGTTGCGGTGCGTTTTCACGCTGACCCAACTGTTGCTGCCGGCGGCGGAGGAGGCCATGGTGCGCATACGGTTACCCGGCCAGATGGCGTGCACTTCATGAACGCCAACGGCATCGGCGGTACGGATAATCGCCGAAACATTATGGGGCTTATGGACCTGCTCCATGCAGACCGTCAGATCAGGCTGACGCCTGGCGAGCATTTCACAAATACGCGCATAGCGCTGTAAATTCATAAAACTAGTTTCGGTTACGGGTGACTTTAATCACATCCGGCATCACGCGGATTTTGCGCATGATGTTCGCCAGATGAACACGATCGCGCGCGGTCAGACGGATAAAGGCGCTGTATACGCGTCCGTCTTTCTCTTCAGTATTCAGGCTCTGAATATTTGAAGTGGTCGTGTTGATGGCAGCCGTCAGGTTTGCCAGTGCACCCTGATGATTGAACATGTCGACTTTGATTTCAGTGATGAATTCCTGCGCCGTCTCTTTGTCCCATTCAACCGCCATGAATTTCTCGGGCTCTTTCTGATAGCCGCGAATGTTGCGACAGGACTCATGGTGAATGACCAGACCTTTGCCTGGGCTGACGTGCGCGATAATTGGATCACCGGGAATAGGGCGACAGCATTTCGCAAAAGTGATGAGCACGCCGTCCGCGCCTTTAATCGGCAGATGGCCGTGGCTGGAGTTGCTGGACGGTACTGGGCTACCTTCACCCTGCTGCAGATTTTTGGCAACCACCACGCTCATGGCGTTACCGAGGCCAATTTCAGCCAGCAGATCGTCGAGGGAGGCGAGCTTCATGCGGTCGAGCTCGCGCTGGATGTTTTCTGCCGGGATCTCGAGCAGCTTACGGCTGCCGCCAAGCGCGTGATTCAGCAGACGACGGCCGAGGCTGACGGAGTCGTCACGCTTGAGGTTTTTCAGCAACTGGCGAATTTTGGCGCGAGCTTTTGAACTCACAACAAAATTGAGCCACGCTGCGTTCGGGCGCGCGCCCGGAGCGGTGATAATTTCTACCGTCTGGCCGCTGGAGAGCGACTGCGATAGCGGATACGGCTGTCTGTCGACGCGGGCACCCACACAGGCATGGCCGATATCGGTATGCACCGCATAGGCAAAATCGACAGGCGTGGCGCCGGCCGGAAGCTCGACGATGCGGCCTTCCGGGGTGAAAACATAAATCTCATCCGGGAAGAGATCAGATTTTACGCTCTCGATAAATTCAAACGAACTACCCGCACTCTGCTGTAGCTCAAGCAGGCTTTGCATCCAGCGCTGGGCGCGGATCTGTGCTGTTGTGCTGCTTTCGCCACCGCGCTCTTTATAAGCCCAGTGCGCCGCAACCCCCATCTCTGCCATCTGATCCATGTCTTCGGTTCGGATTTGTACCTCAACCGGCACGCCGTGCGGGCCAATCATCGAGGTGTGCAAAGACTGATAGCCGTTCGCCTTCGGAATGGCGATGTAGTCTTTCATCCGCCCAGGACGAGGTTTGTACAGGCTGTGCATCTGCCCGAGCACGCGGTAGCAGGTGTCAGAATCATGAACGATAACGCGAAACGCGTAGATATCCATGATGGAGTGGAAGCGCTGCTCTTTCAGCACCATCTTGCAGTAGATGGAGTAAAGGTGTTTCTCACGACCGCTAACCCGGCATGGGATCCCTGCTTCCTGCAAACGCCCTTCAATTTCAGAGAGGATTTTCTGAATCATCTCTTTACGGTTGCCGCGGGCGGCTTTCACCACCTCTTTAATGACGCGATAGCGGTTTGGGTACAGCGCTTCAAAACCCAGCTCTTCAAGCTCGGTTTTAATGTGATGAATACCTAAACGGTGCGCCAGCGGGCTGTAAATTTCGAGGGTTTCGCGGGCAATGCGGCGACGTTTGTCCGGGCGAAGTGAGCCCAGCGTGCGCATGTTATGGGTGCGGTCTGCGAGTTTGATGAGAATGACGCGGATATCCTGCACCATCGCCATAATCATCTTGCGAAAGTTTTCGGCTTGCGCCTCTTTCTTATCGCGGAACTTGAGCTTATCAAGCTTTGACACCCCTTCCACCAGTTCGGCAACGCTTTTGCCAAACAGCTGTTCCATGTCCTGGTAGGTGGCTGGGGTATCTTCAATCACGTCATGCAGCAGGGCAGCCATTAGCGTTTCGTAGTCGAGTTTCATCTCGGCCAGAATACAGGCTACCGCCACCGGGTGCGTGATGTAGGGTTCACCGCTTGAACGTGTCTGGCCCTCGTGAGCGTCACGTGCAACGAGATATGCCTGCTGAAGACGCTTGATTTGCTCTTCTGGCAGGTAAGTTTGAATCAGCTGATTCAGGCTTTCAAACAGATACAAGGGCGACCCGCAGGTTTAATTAACGACGACCTTCAGCAATGGCGGTAACAGCCTGCAGTTCTGCGGCTTCCTGCTCTTGCTGCTCCTGGCGATCACGAACGTCAAGGATCTGGTTGTTGATGAGACCCTCTTCGATTTCGCGCAGCGCGATAACGGTGGTTTTGTCGTTTTCTTCCGCAACCAGCGGATCTTTACCGCCTACCTGCATCTGACGAGCGCGACGCGCGGCGACCAGTACCAGGTCAAAACGGTTACCAATTTTCTCTACAGCGTCCTGAACAGTTACGCGTGCCATACTTAAAATGCTCCACAGGTGAAGAAATGACTGGGCATGATACTGAAAGTGCGTTCAGTCTGCCAATAGTTTGCTGATTAAAGCGTCATGTCGCTGCTTTTGACGGCTCATGCGCAGACGTTCGGCGCGAATGATGGTTTTCAGATCGCCAAGGGCGGTATCAAAATCATCATTCACAATAAGGTAATCATATTCCGCGTAATGGCTCATTTCTGCAACTGCCAGCGCCATACGTTTTGCGATTACCTCTTCGCTGTCCTGGCCGCGACCGCGCAGGCGGCGGTCCAGCTCGTCTTTCGACGGCGGCAGGATAAAGATGCTGCGCGCATGCGGCATCTTGTGACGAATCTGCTGTGCGCCCTGCCAGTCGATATCGAGGAACACATCAACCCCAGAGGCCAGTACCTGCTCAATGGTTTCACGAGAGGTGCCGTAATAGTTGCCAAACACTTCCGCATGCTCAAGAAACGCGTCCCGGCCAATCATATGACGGAACTCATCATGATTAACAAAGAAATAGTGTTCACCATGGACTTCACCCGGACGCGGCGAACGCGTGGTATGCGAAACAGAAACCTGGGTGTCGTACAACGGTTGGGTCTTTAACAGTGCCTGAATCAGGCTGGATTTACCCGCGCCACTGGGGGCAGAAACAATATAAAGCGTGCCTTGAGCCATGAGTGTCTTTTGTATGTGGTTAGCAAAGAATGTCTACATACGAGCCTATTATACACGCCGCGGCCCGCTGACGTAGTTTTTGTCACATTATTTGCATCTGGTGATTGCATTTTGCGAGCGCTTTTCCTGATTTCTTTGCGGGTTAGTGCAAAAAAGGAGAAACCCTGGAAGCCGCTACGCAATGCTTTATTTGTCTTATCGCACTTGTTCCCCGTTCCGCATTTAATCCCGTTTATTGCGAGAAAGGGGGCGGGATGATGAAAACATGGCGTTGGGGGTTAAGTTTACTGTTATGCGGCTCAGTGCAGGCGGTGTGCCCGGCGTGGTCGCCTGCCCGTGCCGGGCATGAGATGACAGCGTTAAACGCGCAAATGAAGCAATGGAGTGAAGCCTACTGGCTGCAAGGGAAAAGCGAAATTAACGACAGCGTGTACGATCAGCTCGCGGCCCGACTGGCGCAGTGGCAACGTTGTTTTGGTGGTGAGACGCAAACGCAGGCTCCGTTAGCTACAGCGACGGCGACCATCGTTCATCCGGTAGCACACACTGGGGTAAAGAAGCTGGCTGACCGTGCGGCGGTAGCAAACTGGCTTAAAGATAAACCCGAGGTCTGGATCCAGCCGAAAGTGGACGGTGTGGCCATGACCCTGGTGTATCGCAACGGAAGACTCATGCAGGCAATTAGCCGCGGCGATGGACTTAAAGGAGAAGACTGGACGGCTCGTACCCGGCAGATTACCGCTATTCCGCAGACTCTGACCGGCGTGCTTGCAAACAGTGTGCTACAGGGGGAGCTTTTTTTACGTCGTGAGGCACATAGACAACAGCAGATGGGGGGCATGAACGCGCGGGCAAAAGTCGCTGGGGCGATGATGCGGCGGGAGACCACAGCCCCAATTCCCGAGATGTCGTTTTTTGTCTGGGCATGGCCCGACGGCCCGCAGACGATGGCTGAACGGACGGCACTGTTGTCGAAGGCTGGGTTTGCATGGGTAGATGAATACACGCTGCCAGTGCAAACGCTCGCGCAGGCAGAAGCCCAGCGTGAGCGCTGGTTTCGCTCGCCGCTGCCCTTTGTCACGGACGGCGTGGTGCTGAGAACGACAAAAGAACCTGCGGGCCAGCTCTGGCTGCCCGGACAAGGGACCTGGCTTGCCGCGTGGAAATACCCGCCGGTGGCGCAGGTGGCGGAAGTGAAGCAGGTGAGTTTCAACGTCGGGCGCAGCGGTAAAATTGCGGTGGTGGCTGAACTGGAGCCGCTTCAACTGGATGATAAACAGGTTAAGCGGGTCAATATCGGCTCAGTTAATCGCTGGCAGACGTTGGATTTAGCCCCCGGCGATCAGGTGCTGATAAGCCTTGCGGGCCAGGGGATTCCACGCCTTGATAGTGTGGTGTGGCGTAGCGTCGTTCGCCAAAAACCGCAGCCACCGCAGGCATGGTTCTCTCCCATGACCTGCTACTTTGCTTCGCCGCAGTGTAGTGGGCAGTTTTTGTCGCGTCTTAGCTGGCTCGGAACACCGCAGGCGCTAAATATGACCGGCGTTGGTACCGCGACCTGGCGTGCGTTGCACAGCGCACATCGTTTCAAACATCTTTTTTCATGGCTGACGCTGACCCGGGAACAACTACAAAACACGCCTGGCGTTTCTGCCGCCAGAGGGCTGCAGCTCTGGCACCAGTTTAATCTGGTTCGTGAGCTGCCTTTGAAACGATGGCTGGTGGCGTTGGGAATGCCGCTAAGTCAAGAAACGCTGAAAAACCTTGCTGAGGAAAAATGGCTGTCGGTGACGCTCAAACGAGAAGCCGAGTGGCTGGCACAGCCCGGCACGGGGGCCGGGCGGGTTGGTCAAATTATGGCGTGGTTGGGTAGCCCGGAGGTTCTGCGTATTGCAGCATGGCTGCAGGAGCAGAAGATCGCCGGCTTTTTGCCTCAGTGAACGTTGTGCTTGTAGTCAAATACCGGCAGGCCAAGCTTCAGGCGCAGCGCCAGCAAACGGGCGGTAAAGCCAAACAGCAGCGTTGAAATAACCACGACGTCGTGACTGTTCACGTAATGCTGTAGCGCGATGTACAGCACGGCGGAGGCAAATGAGACGCCTGCATACAGTTCTTTCTGGAATACCAGCGGAATGCGTTTGCAGAACATATCGCGAAGCACACCACCAAATACGCCAGTGATAACCGCGGCAATGATGGCAATAACAGGGCCATGACCCATATCCAGGGCGATTTGCGCCCCGATAATAGAGAACACCACCAGTCCCAGCGCATCGAGCACGAGAAACAGCTTACGCAGATGTGGCATTACCGGGGCGAAGATAGTGGTTAACACTGCGGCGGTTGCGACAATCACGACATACTCAGGGTTTTTCACCCAACCCAGCGGGTAGTGGCCCAGCAGGATGTCGCGTACAGAACCGCCGCCCAGTGCGGTGGCGGTAGCAATGATGATCACGCCGAAGGTATCCATACGGCGGCGGCCTGCCGCCAGTGCGCCGGTCATTGCTTCAGCGGTGATACCAATTAAGTAGAGAATGTGTAACAGCATAGTCGCCCCCATAATTCATGGCGGCAGATTAGCTTTTTGTGCGCATGATCACGATTGAGATTTTCTCACGTGAAGTGAAGTTGATTAGTTTTATTTATGTCTTTGGTGGCGTTGCGGCGCTGGTTGTGGGGAGCTTGTCATAAATGATGAAAATAATGACTGAGAAAAAGTAATGCGGGGCTGACGATATTCAGACCCCGCGCAGACATTACTCGATGTTCTGGATCTGCTCGCGCATCTGCTCAATCAGCACTTTCAGCTCGATGGCAGAGGTGGTGACGTCGGCGTTAATGGATTTTGACGCCAGGGTGTTCGACTCGCGGTTGAACTCCTGCATCATGAAGTCGAGACGGCGACCCACGGCCTCTTTCTTCTTCAGAATGTTATAGGTTTCTTTCACGTGCGCTTCGAGACGGTCCAGCTCTTCAGCCACATCGATACGCTGCGCCATCAGCACCAGCTCCTGCTCGAGGCGGTTGTTTTCCAACTGGACTTCGGCGTCTTCAAGCTTCGCCACCAGGCGCTCGCGCTGCCATTGAAGAATTTCCGGCATGTGGGCACGTACTTTACCCACTTCAGTGCTGACACCTTCGAGACGCTGCTCGATAAGTGCTTTCAGTGCCTGGCCTTCGGTTTCACGAGCAACAATGAAATCATCCAGTGCACCGTCAAGCGCCGAGAGAATTTCGGTGGCAATCGCGTCAAGATCCTGTTCCTGAGCCGCCATGACGCCCGGCCAGCGCAGAATATCAACCGGGTTGATTTCACCCTCGTCGCTCTGCATTTTGACCCAGTTAGCGGCGGTCACCAGCTGCTTAGCCAGTTTTTCATTCAGAATCAGTTCGCCCTGAGCGCTGGCATCAGGCTCAAAGCGCAGGTTGCATTCGATCTTTCCACGCGTCAGACGGCTACGAATACGTTCGCGAACGACAGGCTCAAGACTGCGGAATTGCTCCGGCAGACGGAAATAAGTTTCCAGATAACGTTGGTTTACCGAGCGCAGTTCCCACGCGGCAGTGCCCCATTCGCCCTTGATTTCACGCCGGGCATAGGCGGTCATACTGCGGATCATAGACGTTCCTGTTTTTTAACGAAGAGATGGGGGGATTATAGCTTTCCGGGGCTTCACGGGATAGGAATAAGAGCGTTTAATCCGTATAATGCGCAGCCACATTCGTTTCAAGCCGGAGAAATCATTATGCGTCCAGCAGGCCGTAGCGCTAATCAGGTGCGCCCCGTAACCCTGACCCGTAACTACACTAAACACGCTGAAGGCTCCGTGCTGGTCGAATTTGGTGATACCAAAGTTCTGTGTACCGCCTCTATTGAAGAGGGTGTACCACGCTTCCTGAAAGGCCAGGGGCAGGGCTGGATCACCGCAGAATACGGCATGCTGCCGCGTGCAACCCACACCCGTAACGCGCGTGAAGCTGCGAAAGGGAAGCAGGGCGGTCGTACCATGGAAATTCAGCGTCTTATCGCTCGCGCGCTGCGTGCCGCAGTTGATCTGAAAACCCTCGGCGAGTTCACTATCACCCTCGACTGCGACGTCATTCAGGCTGATGGTGGTACCCGTACCGCTTCTATTTCCGGTGCCTGTGTGGCACTGGCTGACGCGCTGAACAAGCTGGTGGCGGCAGGTAAACTGAAAACTAACCCAATGAAAGGGATGGTGGCGGCCGTTTCCGTAGGTATTGTTAACGGCGAAGCGCTGTGCGACCTGGAATACGTTGAAGATTCAGCAGCCGAGACGGACATGAACGTGGTGATGACCGAAGACGGGCGCATCATCGAAGTTCAGGGTACCGCCGAAGGCGAACCGTTCAGCCACGAAGAACTTCTCACCTTGCTGGCGTTGGCCCGAGGGGGAATTGAATCCATTATCACGACGCAGAAAGCGGCGTTAGAAAATTAGTTTTAAAGGCGACTGAGAAGTCGCCTTTTTTTTGTCTGTAGAAAATGAGGAGCGAATCCATGAAACCGTATCAGCGCCAGTTTATTGAATTTGCGCTTAGCAAGCAGGTACTCAAGTTTGGCGAATTTACGCTGAAATCCGGGCGCAAGAGCCCCTATTTCTTTAACGCCGGCCTGTTTAATACCGGGCGTGATCTGGCACTGTTGGGCCGCTTCTACGCAGAAGCGCTGGTGGATTCAGGCATTGAGTTCGACCTGCTGTTTGGCCCGGCTTACAAAGGGATCCCTATCGCGACCACGACTGCCGTGGCGTTAGCTGAGCATCATGACCGCGATTATCCGTACTGCTTTAACCGTAAAGAAGCCAAAGACCACGGTGAGGGCGGTACTCTGGTGGGCAGCGCCCTACAGGGCCGCGTAATGCTGGTGGACGACGTCATCACCGCAGGCACCGCTATTCGTGAATCGATGGAAATTATTCAGGCGCAGGGCGCAACGCTTGCAGGCGTGCTTATCTCTCTTGATCGCCAGGAGCGTGGCCGTGCCGATATTTCAGCGATTCAGGAAGTTGAGCGTGATTATGGCTGCAAAGTGATTTCCATCGTCACCCTGAAAGACCTGATTGCGTATCTGGAAGAGAAGCCTGAAATGGCGGAACATCTGGCGGCGGTACGTGCATACCGGGAAGCTTACGGGGTGTAAAATCATTGCCCGGCGGCATGATGTCGCCGGGCAACCAGGTTACTGTAGCTGTGCTGCCACTAACGGCCAGCGGGCATCAAAGTCATCGGTCGGACGATACTTGAATTCGCTACGGACAAAACGCGACAGCATCCCTTCACAAAACGCCAGCAGCTGGCTTGCCAGCAGCGTTTCATCGGTCTGGTAGCCTTCACCCTCACGCATCTTCTTCTCTCGCAGTACCTGGCGCAGCTGCGCTTCAATACGTTCGAAAAGCTGGTTGATTCTGCCCTGCAGACGGTCCTGCTCGAACATCAGCGCATGTCCGGTGAGGATTCGGGTCAGGCCCGGATTCAGCTCGCCGAAACCGAGAATCAGTTGCACGATGAGGCGCAGGCGCGCAGAGGTATCTTTCTCATCTTTAAGAATCAGATTGATGCGGGTTATCAGGCTGTCTTCGATAAACTCGATCAGGCTATCGAACATGCGGGTTTTGCTGGGGAAATGGCGATACAGCGCCGCTTCGGAAACGCCGACAGAAGCGGCCAGCTTAGCCGTAGTAATGCGTTGACTGCCATCGCTGGATTCCAGCATCAGCGCCAGAGACTGAAGTATTTCCTCGCGACGATTCCTTTTCGCAGTTTGTTTTTCTGCCATGTTCTAAAATACCCCTGAAAAATAAACAAATGCCGGGCAGCCATCATCGCCGCGGCCGCAAACTGGTGTTTGCGGCTTGTGTTTGCATTATTACGCAGCGGAATGCTTAATCGGCTGTTTACTGGCGTCCTGAGTGGCCAAAACCGCCTTCGCCGCGGTCGGTAGCGTCAAAGTCGGTGACCAGATTGAATTCAGCCTGAACAACAGGAACAAAGACCATCTGGGCGATGCGTTCACCAGGTTCGATGGTGAAGCTGTCCTGACCACGGTTCCAGACGGAAACCATCAACTGACCCTGGTAGTCGGAATCGATAAGACCAACCAGGTTGCCGAGCACGATACCGTGCTTATGGCCAAGACCAGAGCGCGGTAAAATGACCGCCGCCAGTGACGAGTCGGCGATATGAATAGCCAGGCCGGTCGGCAGCAGAGTTGTTGCTCCCGGTGCCAGTTCTACGGCGTCATCAAGACAGGCACGCAGGTCAAGTCCGGCAGAACCGGAGGTGGCATAGGTTGGCAGCGGGAATTCGTTGCCAACACGCGGGTCCATAATCTTAACGTCGATTTTTTTCATCATAACGGGTAACGATCTCGTCCAGTAATAGTTGGCCCAGAAGCGCTTTGCGCTCAAGCGGCAAGACTTTATCTCCATCCTGCCAGAAAAGGTGCAGCGCGTTATTGTCGCTATTAAACCCTTGATTTGACTGAGATACGTCATTGGCGCAAATCAAATCCAGGTTCTTGCGGGTACGTTTTTGCCGGGCGTATTCTTCCACATTATTTGTTTCGGCGGCAAATCCTACCACATATGGCCGCTGTGATTTTAACGCGGCAACCCCTGCAACAATGTCGGGGTTTTTTACCATTTTTAGCGTTAATTCATCGCCTTGCTTTTTAATTTTCTCATCGGCAACGATGGCAGCACGGTAGTCAGCGACCGCCGCACAACCGATAAAAATGTGCTGCTTTTGTGCACCAGACCGCACCGCCGCTTCCATTTCCAGTGCGGTGGAGACGTCGATACGTTTAACTCGTGGCGGAGTGGGCAGCGTTACCGGCCCGCTCACCAGCGTAACGTGGGCACCACGTTTTGCTGCCGCTGCCGCAATGGCATAACCCATCTTCCCGGAGCTGTGGTTGGTGATGTAACGCACCGGATCCAGCGGCTCACGTGTCGGGCCCGCGGTAATCATGATGTTGAGATGTTGCAGATCGTTGACAGGCGCGAAGTGCTCAGCGGCCAGATCAACAATGGCCAACGGATCGAGCATGCGACCAGGACCGACGTCGCCACAGGCCTGGCTACCGCTGTCCGGGCCCCAGATTAGCAGCCCGCGGGATTCCAGACGCGCTATGTTTTCCTGGGTTGCCGCGGCGCGATACATCTGCTGGTTCATCGCCGGGACCACGGCGACGGGTGAAGGTGTCGCGAGGCAGATGGTGGAGACCAGATCGTTTGCCATACCGGCAGCAACGCGAGCTATTAAGTCGGCCGTGGCTGGGGCAAGAATCACCAGATCTGCCCACTTGCCGAGCTCGATGTGGCCCATAGCGGCTTCTGCGGCAGGGTCCAGAAGGCTGTCGGATACCGGATATCCCGATACCGCCTGCAGGCTTAGCGGGGTGATAAAGGCTTTCGCCGCGTCGGTCATTGCCACGCGAACGTCTGCGCCGCGCTCACGCAGGCGACGGACCAGCTCCGGGGTTTTATAAGCGGCGATACCACCGCTGACGCCGAGAACGATTTTTTTACCAGCCAGGCTCATCATGATTCTTTCCTGTGGGGATACCTCAGATGCGCGCATTTTATCACAATCCTTTCGCACTCGTGCGCTTGTGGCAGATTCACTTTGCGAGGGGCTACGCAAGAGTGAAAAAAGGCCATCGTCGGGCGAAAAACCCTGTGCCACCATGATGCAGCTTGAAAACAAGGAGGGTACGATGGAAGTGAGTGAAGGGATGTTGCCCAGAGAAAAACTGCTGCGAAACGGCGTTGAGACGCTCTCTGATGCCGAGCTGCTGGCGCTGTTCTTACGCACCGGGACCCGGCAGCAGGACGTGATGAGCTGGTCGAGGTCATTACTGAGCCATTTTGGTTCACTGTATGGGCTACTGGCAGCAGAGCAGCGAGATATCACCCAGGCCTACGGGATGGGCGTTGCCACCTTTACTCAGCTGAAAGGGATTGCCGAGCTGGCCCGTCGTTACTTCAGCTTCAGCCTGCATGAAAACGTGATGGACCCGATCAGCAGCTCGCAAAAGACCCGGGAGTTTTTGCAAAGCCAGCTGGCGGATGAAAAACGCGAGATCTTTATGGTGATTTTTCTTGATAACCAGCACCGGTTAATCAAGCACAGCCGGCTTTTTTCTGGAACGGTCAGCCATGTGGAAGTGCATCCGCGCGAAATTGTACGAGAAGCCATCAAAATAAACGCTGCGGCGCTGATCCTCGCCCATAATCATCCGTCGGGCTATACAGAGCCCAGTAAAGCTGACAAAATTATTACCGACAGGATTGTTAAATGCTGTAATTTAATGGATATTCGCGTGCTCGATCACCTGGTTATTGGACGTGGAAAGACGGTTTCCTTCGCGGAACGCGGCTGGATTTAAGCCTGTTCGCGCGATCCATCGGGATCTTTGTCTGTTCGGGACTTGAGCACATCGCCGAGTCAGCGTATACTACGCCACCTTTGAGAATCTCGGGTTTGGCATTTGGGCCTGGCAGTCGAGAGTTCACTTAGAACTGCGATAACCAGGCTGAGAAGCCTGACGAGGCGCCAATACCCCATACGAAGCTCGAGCTAATTTGATTTTTGGAGAATAGACATGTCCCGAGTCTGCCAAGTTACTGGCAAGCGTCCGGTGACCGGTAACAACCGTTCCCACGCACTGAACGCGACTAAACGCCGTTTCCTGCCGAACCTGCACTCTCACCGTTTCTGGGTTGAGAGCGAGAAGCGTTTTGTCACCCTGCGCGTATCTGCTAAAGGTATGCGTGTTATTGATAAGAAAGGCATTGATACAGTTCTCGCTGAACTGCGTGCCCGTGGCGAAAAGTACTAAGTACTAAGAGGAAATAAATCATGGCTAAAGGTATTCGTGAGAAAATCAAGCTGGTTTCTTCTGCTGGTACTGGTCACTTCTATACCACCACGAAGAACAAACGTACTAAGCCGGAAAAACTGGAACTGAAAAAGTTCGATCCAGTTGTCCGTCAGCACGTTCTGTACAAAGAAGCTAAAATCAAATAATTTTAGTTTTCTTAGCGAAAAACCCCGCCCCGGCGGGGTTTTTTGTTTTCTGGGCGTCCCCATATTAGAGACATCAGAAAAACCATCGGAGTTGCTATGCCTGAGTTACCCGAGGTTGAGACCAGCCGCCGTGGTATTGAACCCCATCTGGTTGGCGCAACCATTTTGCACGCTATTGTCCGTAACGGACGGCTTCGCTGGCCCGTTTCCGACGAAATCCATCGCCTGAGTGATAAACCGGTACTGAGCGTGCAGCGCCGCGCGAAATACCTGCTGCTCGAACTGCCGGACGGCTGGATAATCATTCATCTTGGAATGTCCGGGAGCCTGCGCATTCTGACCGCTGAACTCCCCGCCGAGAAGCATGACCATGTTGACCTGGTGCTCAGCAACGGCAAAGTGCTGCGCTACACCGATCCCCGCCGCTTTGGCGCCTGGCTGTGGACGCCAACGCTTGAGGGGCATGCTGTGCTCGCCCATCTCGGTCCTGAGCCGTTAAGCGAGGCGTTTAACACACAGTATCTGCAACAGAAATGCGCGAAGAAGAAGACGGCAATAAAGCCCTGGTTGATGGATAACAAGCTGGTGGTAGGGGTGGGTAATATCTACGCCAGTGAATCCCTGTTTGCCGCCGGGATCCACCCCGATCGACTGGCCTCGTCGTTGTCGCATGATGAGTGTGAGCTGCTGGTGCGGGTGATTAAGGCGGTGCTACTGCGTTCTATTGAGCAGGGGGGCACTACCCTCAAGGATTTCCTGCAAAGCGATGGGAAGCCGGGCTATTTTGCTCAGGAGCTACAGGTCTATGGACGCAAAGGGGAGCCGTGCCGGGTGTGCGGGGAACCGATTGTGGCTACGAAGCATGCGCAGCGGGCGACGTTTTACTGCCGCCGCTGTCAGAAGTGATTACTTGATTTTAGCCAGCAGCGCCTGATGCACTTTCGGTGGCAGGAAATGGGTGACGTCACCGTGGTGGCGCGCCACTTCTTTTACCAGCGAAGAGGAGATAAACGACCACTCTTTCGAAGGCATCAGGAACACGCTTTCAAGCTCCGGCATCAGGTGGCGGTTCATGTGCGCCAGCTGCATTTCATACTCAAAGTCGGCGACCGCGCGTAAACCACGGATCAGGATATTCGCCTGCTGGGTGCGGGCGAAGTTCGCCATCAGGTCGCTGAAACCCATCACCACTACGTTATCCAGATGCGAAACGGCATCTTCAGCAAGCGCAACTCGCTCGTTGAGAGTGAACATCGGTTTTTTACTCGGGCTCGCGGCAATCGCCAGTATCACCGTGTCGAACATGCTGGCGGCGCGGGTGATGATATCGAGATGACCGTTGGTAATCGGATCGAAAGTCCCCGGATAAATCGCTTTTGTACTCATGCTTACGCTTTCTCTGAGTAGCCGCGGTTCAGGGCCCACAGCTCGGTGTATTTGTTGAAAGTATACTGGGCATTCACGACGGCGAGTAGCCAGCCCTGTGCGCCATCCAGAATACCACCACGAATCAGCAACGTTTTCACGAAGGCGCCGAGCGTATGGCCGAAGATACCGGCGAGAGAGGTTTTTTTACCCTTCTGGTGGCGTTCCTGAGCCCAGGCGGTGGCATACGCCAGCTGTTTTTGCTGGAACGCACCGAAATCACGGCAGGTTAGGTGACGCAGGTCACCCTGAAGCGGGATCACCTGGGCTTTGCCGCACTCAAGAGACTCATGCACCAGCTTGTCGTTGTACTGCCAGCGTTCGCGTTCGTAGAGGCGCAGTACGCGATCAGGATACCAGCCGCTGTGGCGCATAAAGCGGCCAAGGAAGTAGTTTCGGCGGGCAATGCTGTAAACCGCACCTGGCTGCGGAGCGGTGAGCGTTTGCTGTAGTGAAGTTTTAAGCTCAGGGGTGACGCGCTCGTCGGTATCGATCATCAGCACGTAGTCACCCGTGGCGTACGCCTGTGCGCGCTGGCGCTGAATGCCGTAGCCCTGCCAGTCGCGATCTTCGAACACTTTCACTCCCCGACTCTGCGCCAGCGCGACGGTATCGTCGTTGCTGCCGGAGTCAAGGAGGATGATTTCGTCGGCCCATTGAACGGAGTCCAGACACTCCGGCAGCAGATCTGCCGAATTTTTGGCGATCATCACCACGGAGAGGCGTCTGGACATTAGTGGCTCCGCTGGGGCAAATAGGGTTGCAGAAGCTGAAGCAGACGGGTCAGTGCGCCCTGGTTCTGATGCAGCACTTCCACCGCATGGCGCCCATACCACAGGCGATAGTCTTCATCGGTGAGCAGATTAGAAATCTCTTTCACCAGCGAATTGGCATCGGTTACGGTGATAAGCCCGTCCGCCTGCTGCAGGCGCGCGCAGATATCTTTAAAGTTAAAGGTGTGCGGGCCCATGAGGACCGGAATGGCATGAGCTGCAGGCTCCAGAGGGTTATGCCCACCGCGCTCGACCAGGCTGCCGCCCACAAAAGCGAGATCGGCAATGCCGTACAGCAGCATCAGTTCGCCCATGGTATCGCCAATCACCACCTGAGTGCTGCCTGACGGGATTTCGCCGGTGCTGCGCAGGGTAAAGCTCAGGCCTGCTTTTTGCACCATCTGGCGGGCATCAGGGAAGCGTTCAGGGTGACGGGGTACCAGAATTAGCAGCAGATCCGGGAAGGTCTTCAGCAGCGTTTTATGCGCTTCGAGGATTATCTGCTCTTCGCCATCGTGGGTACTGGTCGCAATCCATACCTGACGGCGCGCGGCCCACTGACGGCGCAGAGTGACGGCGCGAGCCGCCAGCTCAGGCGTCACGGAAATATCAAACTTCAGGCTGCCGGTGATAGCCAACTGGTTACGCTTCAGTCCGAGGGCGAGGAAGCGGTTGCCGTCCTCTTCATTCTGCGCGGCAATCAGGGTTATTTTTGCCAGCAGGCGACGCATAAAGCCGCCCAACTTGCCGTAACCCTTCGCTGAACGCTCTGAAAGACGCGCGTTGGCGATAACCAGGGGAATTTTGCGCGCATGTAACGCGGAAACCATGTTCGGCCACAGTTCGGTTTCCATCACGATGACCAGCTTAGGACGCACGGTATCAAGGAAACGATTCATGGCGCAGGGCAGATCGTAAGGCAGATAGACGTGGTGAACATCTTTGCCGAACGCGGACATGGCGCGCTCGGAGCCGGTCGGTGTCATGGTGGTGACGGTAATCGGCAACGTCGGATAGCGGTGGCGCAGTGCGCGAACCAGCGGGATAGCCGCCAGTGTTTCACCCACCGACACGGAATGCAGGAGTATACCCTCCGGGGCTACCTTGTTTTTGCAAAAGCCGTAGCGTTCTGCCCAGCGTTTTCTGTAAGCGGGGGCCTTGCGGCTGCGAAGCAGCAGGCGAAGCCAGACCAGCGGCTGAATCAGGTAGAGTAAGGCGGTATAAAGCAATTCCAAGTGTGTTATCCGTTTTTTAGTTTCGGCGGGCAAATTCTAAGCATTTAGCGTGGTTAAAGCTATCCCTTAAGGCGCTTTAACCCAGAGTACGCTCAATCGCGGCATAAACATCATCGACCTCTATGCCACGGAGCCCCTGTTTTTCATCTGCCGGAAGGACCAGATGGTGAATGTCGTGGTCCTGAAGCGGTGCCGCACCATCGACCGCGCTTTGACCACTGTACAAGCCAACCGTCGGCGTTTTTACTGCGATAGCGACGTGCAACGGACCAGTATCGCCGACCACCAGAGCCTTGAAACCCGCAATTTTTCCTGCCAGCTGCAGCAGGTTCGTCTCACCCGCGACGTTTTTTACTCTGTCGCTGATGTCAGGCAGGCTATCAATAATGCGCTGGTTTAGTGCCTTCTCACCCGGTGCGCCAATTAACTCAATGTTGAGTGATTCATGGTGGCTGAGGAGTTTTTGAATCAGCTGAGCGAATTTTTCTGCCGGCCAGCAGCGATCGGGGGTCGAAGCCCCGGCGTGGATGCCGATGGTTGGTGTGCTGAAAACGTCTGGAGTGAATGGCACAGGGATCACCATAGCCATTGAAGGAACGGCAATGCCGACCGACTCCAGCAGCTCGGTTTTCTGATGAATATGATGAATATTGCCATTCTGCCGGTTGTCATAAAAGGCTGACAGGTAGCGGGCAAGCGCAAAATCCTGACGACCCTGATAGTCGCTGTAATACACGTCTTTGAAGATATAGCGCGAGCGGGCGAGGGACGCCACAACGATGTCGTACGGCGCGCGCGAATGGAGAATAAAGGTGGCTTCAACACGACGCTCACGCAGCGTTTTTGCCAGCGGCAGAACATCGTTAGCCTTGCCGTTCCAGTAGATTATCTCGTCAAAAAGCGGGCTACCTTCAGCCAGCAGCTTATTGCGCTTATTCATCACCAGCAGCAGCTTTGCTTCGGGCCAGCGTGCCTTGATGGCCATAATAGCAGGCGTATTGATGAGGAAGTCACCTAACGCGGTGGTAGAGAAGATAGCGATAGTGTGCAGTTTTTCCTGCTCGGGAAAGCGGCTGATCTTTTTTACGCTATAGCCGGTCACTTTCAGGAGCGACAGGAAAAGCCCTGCTCCTAGCTGTTTCGCAATTTTGCTCATATATCTCCGGAACACGTCCAGTATCAGGGGTCAGTTATTCAGCATTTTTTTCAGACGGAAGTACCGGCGTCCCAGTCTCCAGCGTAAACGCAGGTCGTGGGCATTCTTCCAGATAAGCTGCCAGATGCCGCGCTCGAAAAACTCGCGAATCAGACCCTGCTGTTTTGTGCGATCTTTCATCTCATCAATGGTATGAATAATTCCTAACCCTTCTTTGGCAATTTGCCAATGGCAGGCTTTGATATTACGAGTTTTGTCGGCGTAACGCTGGTTAATTGCTTCCAGCATTTCAAGGATTTTCATGTAGTGATGCGCAGAGCGGATAAGCGTATCGTCGGTATCGGGCTTATGTGATACCGATTCAGAATGAATATAGTAATCGTAAAACTGTTTGTCGGTATATTGCACCCGTTCAGCGGCAAGCAATACTTCAGTTGTCCACGGAATGTCCTGATGACGCAGTCCAGGTTCAAAACTAAAACCATGTTCGGCGATGAATGCACTGCGATAGATATTAAGCCAGGTAACGTGAAGAAACTTGCGGGAATCCAGCGCTTTCTTTAACCACAGATGACCCGGCATCACCTCAGTCGATGACAGTCGGTCAAGCGGGAAAATAGGCTGGGCCGGACGGTTGTCTTCATAGACATAGCGCCCGTTGCAGGTCGCGACATCAAGGTTTCCTTTTTCCGCCATTTCCAGCAGCGTTTGATACATTCCTGGGTAGAGTTTGTCATCAATGTCCGGGAAAGTGAGGTATTTACCGGTTGCCAGAACCAGGCCAGAATTTCGGGCGGCAGAAACACCCTGATTGCTCTGATTAACGACTTTAAGACCGCTGAAGGTGGCTTTCCATTTTTCAAGAATGGCGGCGGTAGAATCCGTTGAACCATCATTCACCATGATGATTTCTACGTTGTCTAACTGCTGCTCCTCAATGTTGACGAAAAAGCTGTCGAGGAATTTCTCGCCGTTATAGACCGCGGCAACGATGCTGAGTAATGGAGTATTGTTCATGGACAACCTGTCAGTCTCACCGCTCAGCGCTAGTTTTAGCGACAAGCAGCCGGTATTGCTGGCAAATAGCCTTAACATCAAATTGTACTAAGGCCGCTGGATTAATCGTGGGTGGATTATGATAAATGCTTTGCATGGTCTGAGCCAGCGCATCGCTGTTGAGTTCACAGAGGCCGCGGGCGAGTGGCCCGGTGAGTATCTCCGCCGGGCCACCGGGGCAGCGTGTGCTGACCGCTGATGTGCCCAGTATCAGGGCTTCGACCAAAACATTTCCGAACCCTTCGCTATCTGAGCTAACAATCAGCATACGGGCGTTTTTAATCCACGGTAGTGGGTTGACCTGGAAGCCTTTAAACAGCACCCGGTCGCTGACGCCCAGTGAGGCCGAAAGCGATCGCAGTTTCTCTTCCTGCTCGGGTTTACCCTGGCCAACCAGCACCAGTGGGGCGGTGATTCCGCTTTTGGCGTAGGCCTCTATCAGCCGGTCATGACGCTTAGCCGGATGAAAACGACCCACATGGATCAAATAGTCCTCACCGGCCATTTCGCATGGCGTCTCGGCCTTCTGCTTAATGTCGTTGATATCAAATGGGTTGTAGATGGTTTCCAGCCGTGCTGGGGTGATACCAAAGGCATCGAGCAAGTCCTTTCCAACCGCGTTTGAAACGCTGACAATATTGCGCCTGTCATACACCCGCTTAATTTTTTGTTTCTTGAGCCAGCGATCGAAACCGCTACGCTTGCCGAGATAGGAGGCGGAGAAGACGCCGTGCAGGCAGAACCACAAATTATGCTGCCGAAGCTGCTGGCTGCGGGCGACGATACGGTCTGTCTTATGCAAATTGGAGAGTACGAGATCGAATTTTCCCGCCTTTGCCTCTGCATCGTTAATGGCGGTATCGAGTTGGGCAGCGCGACGCGACAGCTCCGTCAGCTTTCGCCATGGGGAGCGGCAGCGATCGGCGATAACCTGATAATCGAGGCCTTCCGGCAGCGGATAGTCGCAGACATTGCGTAGTGAAAACAGAGAGACGTCTTCTCCTTCCTGCAAAAACTGCTGCGCCAGGGTCAGAACGACTTTCTCGGCGCCACCGCCGGGTAGCCCATCAATGATGAATAATATCCTCATGCATCCCCCAGCAGTGTCTGGTAGAAATCGATGAGCTCCGCCGACAGGCGTCCGGCGTTGCACTCAAGAACGCGCTCCCGGGCCAGCACCCCTGCATTTGAGCCCAGCGCACGAGCGGGCAGCGCATTGACCGCATTTTGCAGCGCAGAGATATCAAGCGCGTCGCACACGTAGCCATTAACCCCTTCGCGGATAAACTCCGAACCACCGCAATGGGTAGAGGTAATGACCGGTAATCCGCAGGCCATGGCTTCCAGAATCACGTTAGGGAAGGGATCGTACATTGTGGGCAACAGCAGCCCGTCAGCCATCTGATAGAACGGCAGGGTATTCTGTTGTACGCCAACGAAGCGGACGCGATCTTCACAATGCAGCGTGCGCGCCAGTGACTGATAGCGCTTCTCGTCCTTATCTTTACCGACAACCAGCAGATACTGGTTACCCGGCGCAATGGCCTGAATGGCGGCGCTCAGACCTTTTCTCTCAAAGCCCGAGCCAACAAACACCAGGCAGGTGGCGTTTGCGGGAATATTCCATTGCTGACGCAGTGCCTGCAGTTGTGCTTCTTCAGGCGGAAGAAAACGTTGGCTATCAATGGCGTTATAAATCACCCTGATTTTCTCATCCGGAATGCCAAAATCTTCCATGATTTCTTGTTTTATCATGGCGGCGTTACAGATAACGCCACGCAGTTCCGCCGAGGCGTACATTTCTGCTTCAGCGTTCATGACATAGCGATGATAGCGGTCGTTGAGCAGGCGCTTTTGCTGCCAGCCGGGTAGGATCCGGCATCGCTGTTCAAGCCAGCGGCGGTGAACCCCGTCCCCTGCGCGGTAGAGATCGCACCCGGCGATCCGCTCATGGCTTTGTACCAGGTCGAACTGCTCGTTTTGCCAGAGCGTTCTTGCGGCATCGGCGAACCCGCGCTCGCGGCTGATGCGCCCCCATTTGAACGGGTTGCAGATGTGAATATGCCACTCCGGTTTGACCGGACCCTGCCATTCGCGAGTGATGACGTTCAGTTCCAGATTGTGGGCATCCAGAGCTTCGAGCGCCCGGGAGACAAAGCGTTCTGCACCACCATCCGGGCGATATTTTTGCCTGACGATGGCTAAACGATATTTTTTCATGCCAGTAGCCTTTTTGCCGCGTCAATGACCACCTGAGAGGGGATCAGATCCAGGTAGCGTTCCTGCGTGCGGGTATCAATTTCATCGGGATCGGGCAACGGGCCGAAGTCTCCCGCCCAAATAACTTCCCCTTTGGCCTGCCAGGGGCGCCAGAAAGTGAGCTTAGAGGGGCCAAAAAGAGCAATCAGCGGGGTTTGCAGCGCGGCGGCCATGTGCATTGGCACTGAGTCGACGCCGATAAACAGCGTGGCATGATCGATAAGCGCCGCCAGCTGACGCAGCGTAAGCTGGCCCGCGAGTGATATGACTTTTTCCGCATCGCAGCCGTTCAGGATAGTCGAGACCATTTCTTTCTCTTTGGCATCGGGTCCTGAGGTTAAAATGACGTAATGGCCGGCAGCGGTCAGCGCGTTGATGACTTCACTCATCCGCCCTTCGCGCCAGCACTTAAAGAACCAACGCGATGTTGGCTGAACCACCACGTAGCGCGCCGCCACCTGCTCAGGTAATTTCGCAGCACACTGCTGCCAGTCATCGTCACTGTATGCCATCGTGGCGTGAGCCGCGGTAGCCGGAAGGGTAAACAGCGGAGCCAGAATCGACAGGTTCTGCCGAACGGTGTGCATGTTGCTGTGGCCTTCGGTAGAAACCAGCTCACTGTGACAATAGCGCCAGAAGGGATGATCTCTTTTCGGGAATGCAAACCCCAGCCGTACCGGCGCGCCGGTTATACGCGTGATGATGGCGCTACGCCACTGGTCAGCAAGGTTTAATACGATGTCATAACGCTGGCTACGGAGCTGGCGTAGTAGCTGCCACTCTTGTCCTAGCTGGTAGCGTACCCCTGCTTTTTTCCATTTACGATCGATGGCAAAGATACGATGAATACTGGCATTGGCGGCGAGCATGTCCCGGGTTTCTTCGTAGAGAAGAACATCAATGTCGGCATTCGGGTATTGCTGTTTTAGCTCGTTGATGACGGGAGTAACCAGCAGCATATCACCATGATGGCGCAGCTTAATTATCAGAATGCGGTGAGGTGTTGATAGTGTGCGGGACGATGTGGTTACGGTCATGCTCTACTCTTCGCCTGAGGCCCAATCCCTGATTTTAGGTGATTAGATGGATTGAGAGAAGCGTTGTGTTGCTCTAACATGGCTTCGATTAAGCCTTGAAGGATGTTCTGATGACTAAACCGGCATTTTTGATAACGATCGATACCGAGGGTGATAATCTGTGGCAAAAACACAGCAGCATCACCACTGAGAATGCGCGTTATCTCCCGCGATTTCAGGCGTTATGTGAGAAATATGGTTTTAAACCTGTTTATCTCACCAACTATGAAATGGCGATTGACCCTGCCTACGTTGAATTCGCGAAGGATGTCATTGCGCGAGGCACCGGGGAAGTCGGTATGCATCTGCATGCCTGGAACAGCCCGCCGGAAATTCCGCTAACGGATGACGACTGGCGTTTCAAGCCCTATCTGATTGAATATTCTGATGCGGTCATGAAAGACAAAGTCGTCTATATGACACGTCTGCTTGAAGAGACTTTCCAGACTAAAATGCGCAGCCATCGCGCCGGACGCTGGGCGTTTGATGAGCGCTATGCCCAGATGCTGATTGAGCTGGGTTATGAAGTCGACTGCTCGGTTACCCCGAAAGTGAACTGGCAGACGGCGAAAGGAGCACCGCAGGGGTCTGGAGGAACCGATTATCGACGCTTCCCTTCCCAGGCTTACTTCATCGACGAGAATGATATCAGCCGCGCAGGGGATTCATCGTTGCTTGAGGTGCCGATGAGCATTCAGTTCAAGCATGGTGCACTGCTTAACGCGGTGAAGCAGGCTTATGACAAGCTGCGAGGTAAAGTGCGCAGTCCTTCTGTGCACTGGCTGCGTCCTTCAGGGGGCAACGTGGCTACGATGCAAGACGTGGTGACCCGGACATTAGCGGACGGTAGTGATTACGTTGAGTATATGCTCCATTCTTCAGAGTATATGCCCGGCGGCAGTCCGACCTTTAAAACGCCGGACGATATAGAGCGTCTTTATGACTCTCTTGAGCACTTCTTTGCCTGGCTGCAGCCTCAGGTCCAGGGAATGACGCTGGCCGAGTACTACCAGCTCAAGCATCAACCCGCCTGACGGACGGGCAGGTGTAGCCCTGCCTGCTCAAAGGCCTGAACGACGTGCTGGATATAGTTATCCTCATAGAAACCTTCAATGGCGTGCTGGATGGTGCTGTTCGCGGGCAGCGATTTACCATCCACCACCTGCTGCAATAGCGTAACCAGTTCACCGGGCTTTTCCAGCGGATAAATATTGCCGTTAACGTTTTCTCTGATGATATCCCGAGGGCCAGTTCTACAATCTGAGCTTATTGCATATACGCCGTAGGAGCTGGCTTCGGCTATTGACATGCCAAACCCTTCATAATTGGATGTGCTCAGTAGACAGGTCACCCCGGAGAGGGTTGTTGAAATGTATTCCCACGGCCTGGTCTGCCATCCGTGCCAGCCGATGCGCGCGCTGATACCCAGGGATTCTGCCAGGGTTTGCAGTAACGATTTATCCTGGCCATCGCCAACGATATCCAACTGCCATTCCCCTTGCACCTGTGAAAGGGCTTCAAACAACCCGCGCATGTTTTTTTGCCCGTCGGCAATGACCCGGCCCACATAAATGAAGCGGGGAACGCCATTCGGGCGCGCAATGCAGAACGGGTGACGGGGCAGCGGATTATAAATGGTGGTGATCCGTCGACCCTCAATTCCCATCGCGATGAGCTGTTCTTTGATTTCTGTACTGATTGCCAGATGGTAGTCAGCACGCTGGACATATTCGGCTTTGTAAAGGTTATGTGTCGAAAAGTGCAGCCAGGAAAACGTCACCGGCTTATGGCGCGTGTAGCGACGTGCAATGTTGCTGATGAAGCAGGAGAGCGTGTCCAGTGCAATAATCAGCTCTGGTTTTTCCTGAGATATGATTTTTCGTAGCTTGTGGGCAAACGACAGGCGTCTGATCTTGGTGTGTTTAATCCCGGAGGTAATGCGGACATGACGATTGCCGCCCAGCCAGTCATCACTGACGTGACTACGCCCTTCCTTAAAGAAGACGAATGAAATATCGATACCGGGGTGCTGGCGACGTAGCAGACTGACCAGTGTGCTACAGACCGTTTCCATTCCGCCGAGGCCGCTGAGTTCATAACCCGCAATAATTATTTTGTTCAGATGCATGTTCGAAAGTTAGGGCCCCACCTGCGTCTGACCGCGATGGGGCATGTGAGCTTATGTGATCCCTGATGCCACGGGGGCTTCATCTTCGCGTTTGAACAGGATGATAGCACTTAGGATACCGATGGCATACGCAATGGATGCTTCGCGGCTAAAGAATATCACATCGCTCATCCCATAGGTCATTAAACTCAGCGTAATGACCATCAGTACCGGATTGCGCTGCTTCCAGGCGCACCAGAGTAACGAGGCGTGCATGAACAGCAGTGCGAGTACACCGAAGATTCCGCGTAGGGAGAAGTTTTCAATAATCTCGTTATGCAAATGTACATCTATAAAGGTAAGGGCCCCTTGTAGAGCTGGATCGTGTTGTACGGCAGCTTCGATCTCACGACTCCGGCTTTCTACGGACTCTCCCCAGGGAGCTGTCATCCCTGTATCCAACCCCACCTGAAACATCACGATACGAGAGCCGACAGATGTTAAATTATTATTATTGACCTGGATGGCATAAAGGTCATGGGTCAGAGAGCTGATCCGCTGTTCTATAGGCTTTTTGAGCAAATAACCTGCAATTATCAATAGACCCGCCAGGCACAACAGCATCTTAAGTAAGTGCTGCTTATTGACCTTAGGGTGAGTAAATGCAAGCAACAAACAGAGAATGGGATAGCTAAGGAGGGCTGAACGTGTCCCTGTGAATATCAGTACACTGTAGGTCAGGGCAATAGTTGCGGCAAAGAGAATATACCTGACCCAACCGTGCCGGTTGAGCACGGCATAGACCATAAAAATATCTATGACAGTGATGATGTAAGCAGCAATGGTGGCGCGATCGAAGCCCAGGTCTACCCTTTCGGTTGCGCTGACATGATATTGCCATGCAGCATACAGATTGACCAGCAGACCGCCTGCTATGAAGATGCCGTCAAGCAGCAGAGGATAACGCGGTAATTTAATGTTTGAAAAGATAAAGACCAGCAGGGCTAGTAGCAGCAGAATCCGACCAGAGGTGTCGTAGGCATTGTAGACGTCGTCAAAGGAACCCTTCTGCTTAAATACCGACAGCCAAATGAGAAATGTGAGCGCCAGAATAAGGATACCTAGTGTCGGGATGCCATTTTGCCGAGAAGCGATAATTTTGCGAGCCGAAAACAGTGCCAGCACAATAGCGATGTAACCAGCGGTATAGAAAAATTTCCGCGAGTGGACGGCATCGTAAAACATGAAGTATTGGCTAGCCAACATGGTGATAAAAGTCAGAAAGAACAACAAACCGCTGGAATAGCTATTTTTTAACGTTTGCATCAACAATATCCGAAATCCTGGCGTTGAACTCACAGATGAAGTTCTTGTAATCAAAGTGCTCTTCTACATATTTAAATGCGTTGTCGCGATAGTCTGCATAGGCAGAGCCTGCTATCTGCTGCACAGCGTTAGCAATAGCCTCCGGAGACATAAGCAAAGGTTCTACCAGAGTGTCACTGTACGGCGAGTAAACCTGATGCGGAAAATCAACGCTGATGCCGGTCTGTTCCTGATGCGCCGCGGGCGTTATCGTTGGCGTGATCCCGATACCGCAGACGCCGTCTTTCACTACCTCCGGTTGCCCGTCTATATTCGGGAAGATAACCGGAACACCGTAAAACAGCGCCTCCATGCAGGACAAACCGAACGGCTCGGTGACCGGCGTGCTGAGATAAATGTGAATATGGTTGAAGAACTGGCTCAAATCATCCTGGAAGCCTAAAAAATTCACGCAGTCGGTAATGTTAAGCTTTTCTGCTAACGCCCGGAAAGCTGCTTCATCCGGACCTTTACCCGCAATATCCAGCGTGACGTCGACGCCGCGATCGCGAAGGGCTTTGACCGCCAGAAGAGCAACGCTTATTCCCTTAAGGCCGACCAGGCGTGCAGCAATACCCAGCTTCAGCGGAGAGGTCAATGGCTTTGGACCACGCTCAATATTGGGAGGTGGCAAAATGCGGTTGATAACGGTTTGTACCGGACAGGTGAGATTGAAGCGTAGCTCCATGACGCGTTTCGAGGCCTTCGCGGCGGAAATACAGCCGTCCAGCATGGCAAAAAAACCAAGAGTTTTTGCGTTGTGCGCATATCGCCATGAGCAACCGTGGTCGTAATAAATGACCTTGCCCCGTGCAGGCTTGCCAGCAAAGCCGGGGATAAGATCCCAGACAATCACGGCTTCTGGATCCGCCAGCCACAGTTTTGTCTGCAGGGCGTATTTACGGGCAAACACCGGATATTTTAGTGTGAAAGCATTCAGCATCCGGTTTACAAAAACCACGTTCCTGTTCGCCAGATGCTGAGCGATTTCCGGACCAATTTTGTTGCTGATGCAGAATATAACGTCATTTTTTGCTGTATTATCATGAATGTACTGTAAAAAGAGTCGCTCAACGCCACCCATTTTTTCAAGATTAATGATATGTGCTTTACGCATTAAATTTCCCCGGATACGGAGCTAAATATCTGTTCGGCAGAGATATCCTGCATGGCTCCGGTAGTAGAGCGCACAACGTATTGGTTCTGCCCGTATCCACCAATAAGTCCAGGGTCCGTTGGACCATACAGAGTGTAATTTGGACGATTCAGTGCGGCAGTCAGATGGCTCAATCCGGTATCGACAGAGACCACGCATCGTGCCCCCGCCAGAACACGCGCCACTTGTTCGAGCGTCATGCGCGGTAATACCTCGGCCTCATCAATGCCTGCAGCCAGGCGTTTTGCTCGCGCCTCTTCATGCGGGGCTCCCCAGGGAAGCTTGATGTGCACACCGTTCCCGGCAAGGCGCTCCACGAGCTGTCGCCAGTGCGTTTCCGGCCAGTGTTTATCATCGCGGGTTGTGGCATGCAGAAATACCACATAGGGTGCGGTTTCAGAGGCCGTATTCTGTAAGAAATGCTGGGCGATAGCATAGTCGCCCTGGGTTTGCGGTTTTTCGTAGCCCAGGCTTTTAGCGAACAGCTCACGTGTTCTCTCGACGGCGTGCTGCGCTTTGGCAATATGGTGACGCTGGTTGTAGAACAGGCTCGCCAGCGGTTCGCGGGCGGTTTTCCAGTCCATGCCGTGCTTAATGCCGTGCGCCAGTCGGGTGACCAGCGCCGCACTTTTGACGAGGCCCTGAGCATCAATGATCGCATCATATTCCACCTCCTGGATTTTAGTCCGAAAGGCAAGACGCTCGGCTTTGATGGGGGCAGAAAACCATGCTTTACGCCAACGGCGTATAGCTACCGGTATGACGCGTTCAACGGCGGCATGCCAGCCAGGAATTTGTGCAAACCCCTCCTCCACAACCCAGTCAAAGCGGATCCCGGGGATGGCGTTCGCGGCATCGGTCAGGGCGGGCAGGGTGTGTAGGACATCCCCCATTGAAGAGGTTTTTACTATCAGAACCCGCATCCGTCAGGCTTCCTCACTCAACAGCAACTGGTTTAGTTCTTCCAGTACGCGCTCGGGGGTAATATCAATCAGGCTTTGGTGATAGCCTTCTGCAGCATCACCTTTACGCACCTTATGGTAGCCGCTGATCAGGCGAATAACGCGCGCCTTATGCGACAGTGGCGGCGTAAAATCCGGGCTGCTGGGGCCATACAGTGCGACCAGCGGGCGATCGAGCGCCGCTGCTACATGCATCAGACCAGAGTCATTGCTGACCACTGCCTGGCAGGCAGCAATGAGAATCACTGCCTGTTCCAGCTGGGTCTCGCCCGCCAGATTGCGGCACCAGGCCTGTTGTTCCATGCTGAGCGCGGCCAGGATGTCGTTACCCGCATCGTGATCCTTTGCCGAACCGAACAGCACAATCTGGAACCCTTCATCAATCAGCTGCTTCGCCAGCTCAGCATAGTGATAATGTGGCCAGCGTTTGGCCGGGCCAAATTCTGCTCCTGGGCAGAAACCTATCATCGGGCGCTCTGCTGAGAGCTTGAAAGTGCTGCAGGTCAGTGATTTCTCACCGTCGTTGACCTGAAGATGCGGCCACAGCAGCGGCTGAGGCAGATCTTTTGCGGAGTGCATCGCGCCTTTGTCGTAGGCTAAGGCAACGTAGCGCTCGACCATCAGCGGCCAGGCGTCTTTATCCAGCACCCGCGCGTCGTTAAGCAGGCCATAGCGCATTTCGCCACGCCAGCCGGTACGCAGAGGAATACCTGCGAAGAAAGGGACTAAGGCCGATTTGAAGGAGTTAGGCAGCACGTAAGCGCGATCGTAGCGACGTTCGCGCAGACTATGGCCAAGCCTACGCCGCTCACCTAATTCCAGCGCACCGTGGCCAAGCGGCATGGGAATGGCTTCATTAACTTCTGGCATACGCGATAAAAGCGGACGGCACCACGCGGGTGCCATCACGTCAATTATCGCCTGGGGATAGCGCGCCTTGAGCGTGCGATAGAGGCTTTGCGACATCATCATGTCGCCTACCCATGACGGGCCAATCACCAGTATTTTCATTGTATATCTTACGCGTCCTGGTTCAGCCAGGTCATGTATTCCGTCACACCTTCGGCGACGGTTTTAAACGGCTTATCGTAGCCCGCGGCACGCAGGTTGGTCAGATCGGCCTGAGTGAATGCCTGATAGCGGCCTTTCAGTTTATCCGGGAACGGAATGTATTCGATGCTGCCTTTCTGATGGTAAGCCAGCGTCGCATCCGCTACCGCCTGGAAGGATTCCGCGCGGCCGGTACCGAGGTTGAAGATGCCGGAAACGCCGTTTTCGAGGAACCACAGATTGACCGCGGCCACGTCGCCGACGTAAACGAAATCACGTTTGAAACTGTCGCTGCCTGTAAACAGTTTTGGACTTTCGCCGTTGTTCAACTGGGTATTCAGATGGAAAGCGACGCTTGCCATGCTGCCCTTGTGGCCTTCACGCGGACCGTACACGTTGAAATAACGGAAACCGACAATCTGTGAGTTCGCTTCCGGCAGGATCTGGCGGACATATTCATCAAACAGCAGCTTGGAGTAGCCATAGACGTTCAGCGGCTTCTCATATTCGCGAGACTCGATGAAGTCTGAAGTGCGACCGCCGTAGGTAGCAGCAGAAGAAGCGTACAGGAACGGGATTTCACGCTCCAGGCAGTAGTGCAGCACTTCTTTAGAGTACTGATAGTTGTTATCCATCATGTACTTGCCGTCCCACTCAGTGGTGGAGGAGCAGGCGCCTTCGTGGAAAATGGCTTCGATTTCACCAAACTCTTCACCGGCCATAATCTGGATTAAGAAGTCTTCTTTATCCATGTAATCGGCGATGCTCAGATCAACCAGATTGACGAATTTGGTGCCGTCTTTGAGGTTGTCGACCACCAGAATGTCAGTGATACCTTTATCATTCAGAGCTTTAACAATGTTGCTACCGATAAAGCCTGCGCCGCCAGTAACGATGATCATAACTGTAACCTTCGAATTGTGGAGTCCTGAGACAATCTCAGACGCTAATGTTTTCTATCATATCATCACATTGGTCCACTTTCAGCCATTCACCGACAACCTGTAGGGGGACGCGTGATTTATGCTACAAAAAATACACTTAGTACTGCGTCATCTCGTATAGATGTATAGGTTTGGGTAATATGTTCTAAATTTTGCCATATCTGGAGAGTTGCAATGCGTGGGGATTTTTACAAACAGTTAACGAATGACCTCGACACTGCACGTGCTGAAGGGTTGTTTAAAGAAGAGCGTATCATCACGTCTGCACAGCAGGCGGATATCACCGTGGGTCAGAGCCACGTTATTAACTTCTGCGCCAACAACTACCTTGGCCTGGCGAATCACCCGGCGCTAATCAGCGCCGCTAAAGCCGGGATGGACAGCCACGGCTTCGGTATGGCTTCCGTACGCTTCATCTGCGGAACCCAGGACACCCACAAAGTCCTCGAGAAGAAACTGGCTGATTTCCTGGGCATGGAAGACGCAATTCTGTACTCCTCCTGTTTCGATGCCAACGGCGGCCTGTTTGAAACGCTGCTGGGTGCCGAAGATGCCATCATCTCTGATGCACTGAACCACGCCTCCATTATTGATGGCGTGCGTCTGTGTAAAGCGAAGCGCTTCCGCTATGCCAATAACGATATGCAGGAGCTGGAAGCACGGCTGAAAGAAGCGCGTGAAGCGGGTGCCCGCCATGTGCTTATTGCTACAGACGGCGTGTTCTCCATGGATGGTGTCATCGCCAACCTGAAAGGGGTTTGCGATTTGGCAGACATTTACGATGCGCTGGTGATGGTTGATGACTCCCATGCGGTCGGATTCGTCGGTGCCAACGGCCGCGGCTCTCACGAATACTGCGAAGTGATGGGGCGTGTCGACATCATTACCGGTACGCTCGGCAAAGCGCTTGGCGGCGCTTCTGGTGGCTACACCGCGGCGCGTAAAGAAGTGGTTGAGTGGCTGCGTCAGCGCTCCCGTCCGTACCTGTTCTCCAACTCACTGGCTCCTGCCATCGTGGCGGCGTCAATCAAGGTGCTGGAGATGGTGGAGTCGGGTGCTGAACTTCGTGACCGTCTGTGGGCTAACGCGCGCCTGTTCCGTGAAAAAATGACCGCAGCGGGCTTTACCCTGGCCGGTGCCGATCACGCCATCATCCCGGTCATGCTGGGTGACGCGACCGTCGCTCAGGAGTTCGCGCGTGAACTGCAGAAAGAAGGTATTTATGTCACCGGGTTCTTCTATCCGGTAGTACCAAAAGGCCAGGCGCGTATTCGCACCCAGATGTCGGCTGCGCATACCCCTGAACAAATTGAACGGGCGGTGGAAGCCTTTACCCGCATCGGAAAACAACTGGGCGTCATTGCCTGAGGATGTGAGATGAAAGCGTTATCCAAACTGAAAGCGGAAGAAGGGATCTGGATGACCGACGTACCGGAACCGGAAGTCGGACATAACGATCTGTTAATTAAAATCCGTAAAACAGCCATCTGCGGCACTGACGTACACATCTATAACTGGGATGAATGGTCGCAAAAAACCATCCCGGTCCCTATGGTCGTTGGCCACGAATATGTTGGTGAAGTGGTTGGTATCGGTCAGGAAGTGAAGGGCTTTAAAATCGGCGATCGCGTCTCCGGTGAAGGCCACATTACCTGCGGACATTGCCGCAACTGCCGCGGTGGCCGCACTCATCTGTGCCGCAACACCACCGGCGTGGGCGTGAACCGCCCGGGCTGCTTCGCGGAATATCTGGTGATCCCGGCGTTCAACGCCTTTAAAATCCCGGACAATATCTCTGACGACCTGGCCTCCATCTTTGACCCGTTCGGCAACGCCGTACACACCGCGCTCTCCTTCGATCTGGTTGGCGAGGATGTGCTGGTGTCCGGTGCCGGCCCTATTGGCATCATGGCTGCTGCTGTGGCGAAACACGTGGGCGCACGTAATGTCGTGATCACCGACGTGAATGAGTATCGTCTTGAACTGGCTCGTAAAATGGGGATCACCCGTGCGGTCAACGTTTCCAAAGAAAACCTGACTGACGTCATGCACGAACTCGGTATGACAGAAGGGTTCGACGTCGGTCTGGAAATGTCCGGTGCGCCGCCGGCATTCCGCGCGATGCTCGATACCATGAACCACGGTGGCCGTATCGCGATGCTGGGTATTCCGCCGTCAGACATGTCCATCGACTGGACCAAAGTTATCTTTAAGGGATTGTTCATCAAGGGTATTTATGGCCGCGAGATGTTCGAAACCTGGTACAAGATGGCAGCGCTGATCCAGTCTGGCCTCGACCTGACCCCAATCATCACTCACCGCTTCGGTATTGATGATTTCCAGCAAGGTTTTGATGCCATGCGTTCAGGACAGTCAGGAAAAGTGATCCTGAGCTGGAATTAAATCTCGATCGCAATAGAACACCATTGCCAGCATATATTTTGCTGGCAATTTTTTAATTCCGTCACACTTTCCATACTCTTTTCCCGCATCCCATTTTTTGTACCCTGCAGATGGACATATTCTTTTTATAATAAGGATATCTGGCGGATAAATCATTGATGGGTGTTATGTTTAAACTTTCCGTATGCTTATTAACGTATAATTCTGAACGCTTATTACGCGAAGTCATTCCGCCGTTATTAATGGTTGCGGATGATATTGTCATTGTTGATTCCGGAAGTCATGATGACACACTGCGAATTTGCGCTTCCTTTGGGATCAAAGCGCATCATCACCCTTATGCAATGCACGGTGCGCAGATGAACCATGCCATTGCCCAGGCACAAAATAACTGGGTGCTCTGCATGGACAGTGACGAAATTCTGGATCAAAGCACCGTTGATGCCATTCTGGCGTTAAAAGCCGGTGAGACGCCCCCGCCGGAGAATGCCTGGCGACTACCGCGCTACTGGTATGTGCTGGGGCAGGAGGTCAGGACACTTTACCCGGTTTCATCACCTGATTTTCCAGTGCGACTCTTTAATCGCCGTTCTGCCTCTTTTAATAACCGCCCGGTGGACGATCAGGTGGAAGGAGATATTCATACGGAAATATTACCAGGTCATGTCCGCCACGACACCTTTTATTCACTCCATGAAGTTTTTAATAAATTAAATACCTACACGACAAGGCTTGTAAAATATAACAAGATCCGCCCGTCGATTGGCCGGGGTGTGATCAGTGCGATTGGGGCATTTTTTAAATGGTACCTGTTCAGCGGCGCATGGCGACGCGGGAAGGTGGGGGCGGTCACCGGTATTTACGCCACTTTTTATAGTTTTTTAAAATATTTTAAAGCCTGGTATCAGCATCAGGAGCAAAAAAAATCCGTGGCAGAAACGCGCACGGATTCTCATCTTACCTGATATACCCAAAATAATTTGAGTTGCAGGAAAGCCAACACACCTGCAACTTGAAGTATGACGGGTATAGCCGCTCAGGCCTTTTTATTCCAGCCCTGCCACTGCTGCTGGTAATACTGGAGCAGCGTACTCTGGCTGATACTTTCACTCAGCACCGTGAAGAAGTGCGTTGCGTATACCGGCTGTAGTTTCTGCTTCGGCTTGCACAGGCTCACGCCGCGGAACGGATTGCGCGGTGGCGTCGGCGGTACGGCTTTCGGCGGTGCGGTGTTTGGCGTAGAAGTATCAATCTGTGGTTCATTCAGCAGGCTGCTCGGACGCACGAGCGTGATATCCGGCGGCAGGTTATAAAGCATCTGCTGCAGTACCCGCACGGTAGAAGGATGCGGATGACCAATCGCGATGGCCGAGCCGTTGCGTCGCGCCAGCTGGATAGCCCGATTGAACTGTACGCGAATATCCGCTTCGTTCTGCGTATCATCGAGGAAGACTTTACGCTTAATCACCTTCACACCGGTGCCGCTGGCGGCACGCATGGCCTGGCTGTTGCCGATGGTCATGCTGTCGAGGAAGTAAAGGTTATAGCGGCTCAGTGCCTGCATCACTTTTTCCATACCCGGCAGGCTGGAGGTCATGGCGCTGCCCATATGGTTGTTGAGTCCCACGGCGAACGGTACCTTCGCGACGGCATCCTGGATAATGCGTGCCACCTCTTCCTGGCTCATTTCCGGGCGCAGGGTGTCTTTCTCCAGAGGCTGTTTGCTCAGCGGGGCCATCGGCAGGTGGATCAGGACTTCATGCCCGGCGTTATGCGCTTTGGTTGCCATTTCACGAGCGTGAGGGGCATTGGGCAGAACGGCGACGGAGATCGTGGCGGGCATTGCCAGCACCTGATTTTCCGTCTGCGGGCGATAACCGAAGTCATCAATAACAATGGCAAGCTTTCCGGCAAACGCCGGGGAGGCCAGCGCCAGCGAACCGGCGATGGAGAGTGCTATTCGACGAAATTGAAGCAAAACTTATCTTCCCAACCACGGCTGTGGATTGACCGCCTGACCCTGGCGACGAATTTCGAAATAGAGTGACGGGCGGCCCTGACCGCCACTGCTGCCCACGAGGGCAATCGGCTGACCAGCACGAACCTGAGTGCCGACGCTGACCAGCGCGCTCTGGTTGTAGCCATACAGGCTCATGTCGCCTTTACCGTGCTCGACCACCACCACAAGGCCATAGCCCTGCAGCCAGTCGGCGAGGATCACGCGACCATCGGCGATAGCTTTGACCTCGGTGCCTTCTGAAGCACCGATAACCATCCCCTTCCAACGTAGCTCACCTTGCAGCTGTTCGCCAAATCGATGCAGCGTAGGGCCGCGAACCGGCCAGAAAGCCTGACCGCGTGGTGCGCCGAGACCGCCGGTGCGCGACATCAGCGAACGTTCGCTTTCGGTCGGTTTGTACGTGGTGCCTTTACGCGAAGCATCCTGCTGGCGATCGCGTACCGCCTGCGCTTCACGGGCTTCCCGCTCCGCCCGCGCTTTGGCGGCGGCTTCGGCCTGGGCGATGCGGTTACGCATGCGGGATTCGTTGGCGCGCATTTCGCTCAGCTGCTGCTGACCCTCCTGAATGGAGGACTCCAGCCCGGCAAGCGTCTTTTTACGCTCGTTACGCGCCTGCTCAAGCTTCGCCTGCTGCGCCTGCTGATCGTAGAGCAGCGTTTGCTGCTGGCTTTGTTTCTCTTCAAGCTCGGCTTTTTGCGAAGCGACCTCTTCGCGGGTTTGCTTCAACTGACCAATCGTTTCCTGACGAGCCTGGTTGAGGTAACCGAAGTAGGCCTGCAGGCGCTGCCCGCGCTGGCTCTCTTCACCGCTCAGGATAAGCTGAAGGCCGGTATGTTCGCCCTGGCGAAACGCGGCATCCAGCTGAGCGGCAAGGTTGCGTTCCTGTTGCGCTTTTTGACGCTCCAGTTTGGCGATAGAGGCATTCATCTCATCAATTTGTTTGTTGAGCTGGGCGAGGGTGTTCTGCGTTTCGCGCAGTTTGCGGGCGGCAGCGGAAATGGCTTCTTCCTGCGCCTTCAACTGGGCGAGCAGGGAAGCACGTTGCTGCTGTTGTTGGCGTACCGCGCGCTCTTTAGTCGCGATATCGGCCTGAATAGATTGCAACTGCGCGCGGTCATCCGCGTGGGCGGAAGCGGCGCACAGCAATACGCCAGCGCTGAGCGCGCTGGCGTAAAGGACTGACCTGACTGACGTCGCGGTCAATGTTAATGAATAGATCGCCTTTCCCCTCATGGGGAGGGATTATTCCACGATGAACAGCGGCTTACCAGTCATCTCTTGCGGGATTTCCATTCCCATCAGCGTCAGCATAGTCGGCGCGATGTCGGAAAGTTTACCGCCGTCAATAGCCTTAACGGTTTTGGCGCCAACGTAAATCAGCGGAACCGGCAGGTTGGTGTGCGCAGTGTGCGCCTGACCGGTGGACGGGTCACGCATCTGCTCAGCGTTGCCGTGATCGGCGGTGATCAGCAGCTGACCATCAACGGATTCAACGGCTTTCGCCACTTCACCGATACAGTGGTCGAGCGCTTCAACCGCCTTCACTGCCGCATCGAAGACGCCGGTATGACCGACCATGTCACCGTTCGGGTAGTTACAGATGATGGTGTCGTACTTACCGCTCTTGATAGCCGCGACCAGTTTTTCCGTCAGCTCGGCGGAGCTCATTTCCGGCTGCAGATCGTAAGTCGCAACTTTCGGGGAATTGACAAGAATGCGGTCTTCACCCGCGAACGGCTCTTCAACGCCGCCGTTAAAGAAAAAGGTGACGTGGGCATATTTCTCGGTTTCGGAAATACGCAGCTGGGTTTTGTCGTTTTTCGCCATCCACTCGCCGAGGGTATTTGCCAGTGAAGTTGGCGGATAGGCGCAGGCGGTTTTGATGTCGGCCGCATATTCAGTCAGCATCACGAAGTCCAGATTCACGACTTTCTTACGCACGAAACCGTCGAAATCGGCATTCACGAACGCACGGGTGATTTCACGCGCGCGGTCAGCACGGAAGTTCATGAAAATCAGCGCGTCGCCGTCTTCCATGGCAGCATCTTCCTGCCCTTCAGTACGGATCACACTGGCTTTAACGAATTCGTCGTTTTCATTACGCGCGTAAGCGGCTTCAAGGGCTTCTACCGCCGTCGGGAACTGGAATTCGCCTTTCGCCAGCGTCATCAGGTCGTACGCCTGTTCAACGCGGTCCCAGCGGTTGTCACGATCCATGGCGTAGTAACGGCCAATGATGGAAGCAACGCGGCCTTTACCCAGCGCGGCGAATTTATCTTCAAACGCCTGCAGAGAGGATTTCGCGCTACGCGGCGGCGTGTCACGACCGTCAAGGAAAGCGTGCAGATAGATTTTTTCTGCTCCACGTTCGGCGGCCAGTTCAACCATCGCCATGATGTGCTCTTCGTGGCTGTGAACGCCACCGGCAGACAGCAGGCCCATGATGTGCACGGCTTTTCCTGCGCTCACGGCTTTGTCTACTGCACCACCCAGAACCGGGTTGGCGAAGAAGGTGCGGTTTTTGATTTCAACATCAAGGCGGGTCAGGTCCTGATACACGATGCGGCCCGCGCCAAGGTTGACGTGACCCACTTCGGAGTTACCCATCTGGCGGTCCGGCAGACCCACTTCCAGCCCGGAGGCGTCAATCAGGGTATGCGGACGTTTGGCCCACAGGCCATCAATAACCGGGGTTTTAGCGGAGAAAATGGCGTTATCCTGCTGGTCTTCACGGTAGCCGTAGCCATCCATAATCACCAGAACCATAGGTTTTTTTGAAACCGACATTGCGACAACCTCATGCTCAAAGACAAAATAATTGCGTAATTTTACTACAGCTGAATCGATCAAACAGCCTCAGAAGATCAAAAAAGCGGTAGAGTCAGGCAAAGCGCATGCGTGTTTTCTGTGATTTTTCTCGGTCGAGGCCGCAGAAAAATGATTAGCTGATACTGGCTGGCTGTATTTGCACCGGAGCGCAGGTATACTCATGCCCTGGTTTTTTAATCACTACGTCGGGAGTTGTTACCCCCCATGCAAGAAATTATGCAATTTGTTAGCCGCCATCCGGTTCTGAGCATTGCCTGGATTGGTTTACTGGCAGCTGTACTGTTCACCACCTTCAAAGGGCTGACTTCGAAAGTTAAAGTTATCACCCGTGGCGAAGCGACCCGTCTTATCAATAAAGAAGAAGCCGTCGTGGTGGATTTACGCCAGCGTGATGATTTCCGTAAAGGCCACATCGCTGGTTCTGTGAACCTGCTGCCAACCGAAATCAAAGCAAATAACCTGGGCGAACTGGAAAAACACAAATCTAAACCCATTATAGTGGTTGATGGTTCAGGTGTTCAGGCTCAGGAGCCAGCAACTGCGCTCATCAAAGCCGGTTTTGAGAACGTTTGTGTCCTGAAAGACGGTATCTCAGGCTGGAGCGGGGAAAACCTGCCTTTAGTTCGCGGAAAATAAGGAACGAAGTGATGGCCAATATCGAGATCTACACCAAAGCAACCTGCCCGTTTTGCCACCGCGCGAAAGCGCTGTTGAACAGCAAAGGCGTGACTTTCCACGAGCTGCCGATAGACGGCGACGCGCAGAAACGCGAAGAGATGATTCAACGTAGTGGCCGCACGACGGTTCCGCAGATTTTTATTGATGCACAGCACATTGGCGGCTGTGATGACTTGTATGCGCTGGACGCGCGTGGTGGACTTGATCCCCTGCTCAGCTAATGCGTTTTTAAGGACATAACACTAAGGGTTTTTACATGTCAGAACAAAATACCGGAGAAATGACTTTCCAGATCCAGCGTATCTATACGAAGGATGTTTCCTACGAAGCGCCGAATGCGCCGCACGTTTTCCAGAAAGACTGGCAGCCAGAGGTTAAACTTGATCTTGATACGGCTTCCACCCAACTGGCGGATGGCGTATACGAAGTGGTTCTGCGTGTGACCGTTACTGCTTCTCTGGGTGAAGATACGGCATTCCTGTGTGAAGTTCAGCAGGGCGGCATCTTCTCCATTGAAGGGATTGATGGTAACCAGCTGGCGCATTGCCTGGGTGCATACTGCCCGAACATCCTGTTCCCGTATGCACGCGAGTGCGTAACCAGCCTGGTTTCTCGCGGTACTTTCCCGCAACTGAACCTTGCGCCGGTGAACTTTGATGCGCTGTTCATGAACTATCTGCAGCAGCAAGCTGGCGAAGGCGCTGAACAACATCAGGATGCCTGATGAACGCATTTAATGCTTCAATGACAGTGATCGGTGCCGGTTCTTACGGCACCGCCCTTGCCATAACGCTTGCAAGAAATGGCCACCACGTTGTGCTGTGGGGCCATGACCCAAAACACATCGCGAAACTGCAGCAAGACCGCTGTAACGTCGCCTTCCTCCCTGATGTTCCCTTCCCGGACACGCTCCACCTTGAAAGCTCGCTCTCAACCGCGCTTGCGGCTAGTCGCGATATTCTGGTGGTGGTGCCAAGCCATGTGTTTGGCGACGTGCTGCAGCAGATAAAACCGCTGATGCGCCCTGATGCGCGTCTGGTATGGGCAACCAAAGGGCTGGAAGCCGAAACCGGCCGCCTGTTGCAGGACGTGGCGAGAGAAGTGCTGGGCGATGATATTCCGCTGGCGGCGATTTCTGGCCCGACCTTCGCCAAAGAGCTGGCCGCCGGAATGCCGACGGCGATTTCACTCGCCTCGACCTCGGCGGAATTTGCCGACGATCTTCAGCAGTTGCTGCACTGCGGCAAAAGCTTCCGCGTTTATATCAACCCGGATTTCATCGGCGTACAGCTCGGTGGTGCGGTGAAAAACGTGATTGCGATTGGCGCCGGGATGTCCGACGGCATTGGCTTTGGCGCTAACGCGCGTACGGCGCTTATCACCCGTGGTCTGGCAGAGATGTCCCGACTCGGCGCGGCGCTTGGCGCAGACCCAGCCACCTTTATGGGAATGGCGGGGCTCGGCGATTTAGTGCTGACCTGTACCGACAACCAGTCGCGTAACCGCCGCTTTGGCATGATGCTCGGTCAGGGCATGGATGTGCAGGGCGCGCAGGACAAGATTGGTCAGGTGGTTGAAGGCTACCGCAACACCAAAGAAGTGAGGGCGCTTGCCCATCGTTTTGGGGTGGAAATGCCAATAACTGAGGAAATTTATCAGGTATTGTATTGCGGAAAAAACGCGCGCGAGGCAGCATTGACCTTATTAGGTCGTGCACGCAAGGACGAGCGTAGCAACCACTAAAGCGCAGGGACCTTTGTCACTCAACGACCCGGCCAGCGAAGAGCTGGCCGGTCGTATCGATATCCTCTGGAGTAAGCAATGCCGTGTGAAGAACTGGAAATTGTCTGGAACAATATTAAAGCCGAAGCCCGGGCGCTGGCCGACTGTGAACCGATGCTCGCCAGTTTCTATCACGCCACGCTACTCAAGCACGAAAATCTGGGCAGCGCGCTGAGCTATATGCTCGCGAACAAGCTTGCGTCGCCTATCATGCCCGCTATCGCCATTCGTGAAGTGGTGGAAGAAGCCTATGCGGCCGACCCGGAGATGATCGCCTCTGCGGCCTGCGACATCCAGGCTGTGCGCACCCGTGACCCGGCGGTAGATAAATACTCCACGCCGCTGCTCTATTTAAAAGGTTTCCACGCGCTGCAGGCCTATCGTATCGGTCACTGGTTGTGGAATCAGGGGCGCCGTGCGCTGGCGATTTTCCTGCAAAATCAGGTATCCGTGTCCTTCCAGGTGGATATCCACCCGGCGGCGAAAATTGGCCGCGGCATCATGCTCGACCACGCGACGGGAATTGTGGTGGGTGAGACCGCCGTTATCGAAAACGACGTCTCGATCCTGCAGTCTGTCACTCTCGGCGGGACGGGTAAAACCAGCGGCGACCGCCACCCGAAAATCCGTGAAGGGGTGATGATTGGCGCGGGCGCGAAGATCCTCGGCAACATTGAAGTGGGGCGCGGCGCGAAGATTGGCGCCGGTTCGGTGGTACTGCAACCCGTGCCACCACACACCACTGCCGCTGGCGTACCGGCGCGCATCGTCGGTAAGCCTGACAGCGATAAGCCAGCCATGGATATGGATCAGCACTTCAACGGCATTCACCATACCTTTGAGTATGGCGACGGTATTTAGCTTCTGAGGACGGCGCCAGGATAACCCAGCTGGCGCCAGGCTTCATACACCACCACCGACACCGCGTTCGACAGGTTCATACTGCGGCTGTCCGGCATCATTGGAATGCGAATTTTTTGCTCCTGCGGCAGCGCGTCGAGAATTGAGGCGGGCAGTCCACGCGTTTCCGGGCCAAACATCAGAAAATCACCGTCCTGATAGCTCACCGCGCTGTGGGCAGGTGTGCCTTTGGTGGTCAGGGCAAACAAGCGCTGCGGATTTTCAGCGGCAAAAAACGCCTCATAATTCGCGTGGCGAGTGACGGCGGTAAATTCGTGATAGTCCAGCCCTGCGCGACGCAGGCGTTTGTCATCCCAGGCAAAGCCCATCGGCTCAATGATATGCAAACGAAAGCCGGTGTTGGCACACAAGCGGATGATATTGCCGGTATTGGGTGGGATTTCTGGTTCGAATAAAACGATATTTAACATGCTGCCCCCTTAATTGCGGGGGCAGAATAGCAGAATTTGCCGATTACCGCGCTGCGAGTTGGTTTAGCTCCTGCACCAGCGAATCACGGCTGATGTCGGCTATCGACTTCGCGCCGGTCAGGGTCATCGCCACCTTCATCTCTTTCTCAATCAGATTGAGTAAATTTGCCACACCTTCACGGCCATGCGTGGCGAGGGCGTAAAGGTATGCACGGCCAAGCAGCACGCTGTCGGCCCCGAGCGCAATCATCCGTACGACGTCCAGGCCGTTGCGGATCCCGCTGTCGGCAAGGATAGTAATATCGCCTTTTACCGCGTCGGCAATAGCCGGAAGGGCGCGAGCGGAGGAGAGTACGCCATCGAGCTGACGTCCGCCGTGGTTTGACACCACAATACCATCGGCGCCGAAACGCACGGCATCCCGTGCATCTTCCGGGTCGAGGATCCCTTTGATCACCATCGGCCCGTCCCAGAATTCGCGGATCCATTCGAGGTCTTTCCACGAAATGGACGGATCAAAGTTGTTCGCCAGCCAGCCGATGTAGTCCTCAAGCCCCGTCGGTTTACCGAGGTAGGTGGAGATGTTGCCGAGGTCATGCGGGCGGCCGTTGAGGCCAACGTCCCAGGCCCACTGGGGATGGGTCATCGCCTGCCAGTAGCGGCGCATGGCAGCGTTCGGGCCGCTCATCCCGGAGTGGGCATCGCGGTAGCGCGCGCCCGGCGTTGGCATATCTACGGTGAACACCAGCGTAGAACATCCCGCCGCTTTAGCACGCTCCAGGGCGTTGCGCATAAAACCGCGATCGCGCAGCACATACAGCTGGAACCACATCGGGCGCTTGATGGTTGGGGTAACCTCTTCAATCGGACACACCGACACGGTGGAAAGCGTAAACGGGATCCCTTTGTCGTCGGCAGCCCCTGCAGCCTGCACTTCACCCCGACGGGCGTACATGCCGCATAAACCAACCGGTCCCAACGCTACCGGCATCGACAGCTTCTCGTTGAACAGCGTCGTTTCAAGGCTCAGGTCGGACATATTCTTAAGCACTCGCTGGCGAAGCGCTACCTGCGACAGGTCTTCGACGTTACGGCGCAGCGTGTGTTCGGCGTAGGCGCCGCCGTCGATGTAATGGAACAGGAATGGCGGCAGGATACGTTGTGCCGCTGCCCGGTAGTCGCTTGCTGCTGAGATAATCATCGTATTTCTCCCTGTTAATCAGACCGTATCGCCGGGCAGACGGGTGATACGCGCCTGACGGGCCTGGTCTTCATCAAAACGTTTAATGGTGGTGTGGACAAACCCCAGATGGGCCATCATCGCCTGGCGCGCCGCTTCCGCATCTCCGGCAAGAATAGCGTCCAGCACCGCCTGATGCTGCTCGGTTAATTTGGCAAAGACCGGTGGCACAAGGTACATCCGCTGACGGCTTTGCTTCACTGAAGACTGTAGAACATCGAAGAAGCCACGCATGGTTTGCAGCAGCACCACGTTGTGCGAAGCCTCGGCAATGGCGAGGTGAAAACGCACATCGGCCTGAGAGGCGATATCCGGATCTTCACTTTGGGTGGCTTCAAAACAGAGGCGGATTTTTTCTTTATCGGCGTCGCTGGCGCGCATCGCCGCGTGCCATGCCGTGCTGGCCTCGATGGCATGGCGCGCTTCGAGGATATCGAAGCTGTAATCCGGGTCATCGGCCATCAAGGTTTTCAGCGGCTGAACGATGTTTTGTTCAGACCAGGTTTCGTGCTGCCAGCGTACAAAGGTGCCACCGCCGCGACGGCTCAGGAGCAGCCCCTCATTCACCAGCTGCGCCAGCGCTTCGCGCAGTGAGTTGCGCGAAACGCCAAGCTGAACGGCCAGCTGGCGCTCGGCGGGCAAGCGCATGCCCGCCTCCAGCTGTTGTGCTTTAATCAGCGCCCGTATACGGTCTGCGACATCATCTGCCAGGCGTTTGGGCATCACTATCATGGGATCATCCAGGTTAATACATAAGCCTGAAGCGTGGTGATAACGCCCACCATGCAGGTGAAAATCAGGCTGTGTTTGACGGTAAAGCGGAACAGATCGGACTCTTTCCCGACCAGACCAACCGCTGCGCAGGCAATGGCGATGGACTGCGGAGAGATCATCTTGCCGGTTACGCCCCCGGTGGTGTTAGCAGCCACCATCAGCACGTCGGAAACGCCGATCTGCTGCGCCGCGGTGGCCTGCAGCGCGGCGAACAGCGCATTCGACGAGGTATCGGAGCCGGTCAGGAAGACGCCAAGCCAGCCCAGGAACGGCGAGAAGAACGGGAACGCGCTGCCGGTATGCGCCAGTGCCAGCGCCAGCGTCGAAGAGAGTCCGGAGTAGTTCGAGATAAAGGCGAAGGCCAGCACCATGCCGATGGAGTAGATCGGCAGCGCCAGGTCTTTCAGCGTGTGGCCGAACGTCATCACCGCGTCTTTAGGCTTCATACGCAGCCAGATAACCGAAAGGATAGCGGCAAACAGAATGGCCGTACCGGTGGCGGAGAACCAGTCGAATTTATATACCGCGGCGTACGGTGTGGCGGCGTGCACCACCGGCGGCATGCGCGCAACCAGCTTGTCGAGATACGGCACGGAGATGTTAATGACCATGTCATACAGCGCGCCACCTGGTGCAAATAGCGCTTTAAAAGGCGGAATGCTCCAGAGCGTAACGGTGGCGGTCAGGAACAGGAACGGCGACCATGCGCGGATAACCTGGCCTGCGGTGTAGCGCGTACGGGCCAGAGTCAGGTCAACCTGTGAAGCGCCCATATCGGCAAAGCGGAAGATGCGCACCGGCTGCCAGCGTTTGAGGAACAGAGTCAGACACACCAGCGAAACCAGCGACGAGATAATGTCCGGCAGCTCCGGGCCAAGGAAGTTTGAACTGAGGTACTGGGCGATAGCAAACGAGCCACCGGCAACCATCACCGCGGGCCAGGTCTCTTTCACTCCGCGCCAGCCGTCCATAATCGCCATGATCCAGAACAGGACGATAATCGTCAGGAACGGCAGCTGGCGGCCCACCATCTGGCCGATTTCAAAGCTGTCGAGCCCGGTGACCTGGCCTGCAACCAGAATTGGGATCCCCATGGCGCCAAAAGCGACCGGGGCGGTGTTAACAATCAGGCACAGGCCAGCGGCGTACAGCGGATTAAACCCCAGGCCGACCAGCAGGGCGGCGGTGATCGCGACCGGCGCGCCAAACCCGGCAGCCCCTTCGAGGAATGCGCCAAAGGAGAAGCCGACGATCAGCATCTGCAGGCGCTGGTCCGGGGTGATGGAAAGTATTGATGATCGGATGATGTCGAACTGCCCGGTTTTGACCGAGATTTTATAGACAAAGACCGCGGCGATAATTATCCACGCGATTGGCCACAGGCCGTAAAAGAAGCCGTAGACAACGGAGGCCAGCGCATGATCTACCGGCATTTTGTAGAACAACAGGGCGACCAGCAGCGCGATGCCAACCGTCCAGCTGGCAGCCACGTAGCCTTTCAGCTTGAGCTTAATCAGCGCGAAGAAGAAAAAGATTATCGGTAATGCCGCAATCAGGCTCGACAGCCAGATGTTCCCGGCCGGGTCATAGTTTTGTTGCCAGAGGTTCATGCAGGTCTCCAGTGGGCCATAACAAATCCGCCGGGAGTCTTTGCTCTTTATGTCGGCGTGCGATGTTTGTAAAAGTGGCCCTGCCAATGGTCTATTGTAGGGGTAATGCCAATGGATGGTTAATCAAATGTTGCTCATCGGCAACGAGTTTGTGATGTGATTTGCTGGAATTGTGAACGGCTGGACGGATTGTTCAGGGATTGGTTGGGCCAATTGGCGGGGGAGGCGGTGAGACCGGGCAGCGCAGCGCCACCCGGTGCAGAGTCAGAACTCCGTCTTCGAAAAACCGGTCATCTCTTGCAGGCCCATTTCGCGGCCCAGCGCGGTCATCGGGTGGACAATCACCAGACCGCGAACGGTTTTCTTCAGTTTACCCATATCGGCCTGCTCTTTTTTGGTAATGGCACGGCGGAACGGCAACTTCTGTAATTTTTGCGCTTCTTTGCTCAGCTTCTGGCTATGAACGTCACGCAGGCGAGCGATCTCAGCTTCGATAGTCGCTTTTTCTTTTTCCAGTTCGGCATACTTTTCAGCGCCTTCAACCAGAGACATATCGGCCTGCTGGTGGCGAATGGCATCAAGGCGATCGCTCAGACGCTTGATTTCGTTCTTTTCGATTTCTTTCATGACAATTAACTCTAAAAACGCGGGAGATAACGGCAAGGATACACGATTGTGGGCGGGCTTACTTCTGAAACGCTTTTTTTAAGCTGATTCGGGAAATCAGCTCAGTCAGGGAAAGAACCATGGTGGAACGAACGACCTGCTGGTAGCGCTGTTTTTGCATCGCCAGTAGCTCGGGGTCGCTATTGTCCAGAAGCGGCGTTGGGGGCAGTGCGGTAACGCAGTGCAGTTCGCCGAAGGGGCCGAGGATTTCGTCATCGGTAAACGCGTAGTCACTGCCGTCGTGATTCAGCTCTTCACGCAGCGCCATCAGCAGCTCAGCGTCTTCATACTCGGCGCGGCTAATCATTCCCAGGCCGTAGATGAGCTTCAGACGCACGGAAAGCTCGCCCAGCGGCCCGTCGCCGTCAAGCAACGGTTCCACAGCATATTTCACCGCATAATCGTCTTTGCGAAACACCTGAAGCACCAGAATATTCACGGCCTCGGTCAGCAGCTCCACGGCGGCTATCAGGAAACCGCGTACGGTTTTGCCAGCATTCAGACGTTCAAGCACACGGTTTTCAAAGGCCTGCGTTTCTTCCATTATTGCCTGCATATCTGACAACTTTATCAATGGGCGCGGATAGCTCCGCGCCAGTTCTGCCATCATTTGGTTGCGTTGTATGCGTTAACCGCCTCCGCCACCACGTCGCTATTTGCCTCAAGCCCGGATACCTGCGCGAGTGCCGCCTGTGGGCCTTTCTCGGTGATGAGTTGTGCCAGCTCCTGTGCCTGCGGATCCTCTTTGCTGCGGTAATGCATCGCAGCGGCAATGCCTTTCACCAGGTTCACGTGTGGCAGACCATATTCCAGCGTGCCCAAAAGCGGTTTGATAAGACGGTCGCCTGCGCTCAGTTTACGCAGCGGCTGACGGCCTACACGCTCAACGTCATCTTTCAGATACGGGTTTTCAAAGCGACCGAGGATTTTCTGGATATAGGCGGCGTGTTTTGCCGGATCAAAACCATAACGCTTGATAAGTACCGCACCGCTTTCTTCCATCGCTCCTTTTACCACTGCCCGAATTTTTTCATCGAGAATGGCGTCACGGATTGTCTGATGCCCGGTCTGCTGTCCGAGGTACGCGGTTATAGCATGGCCGGTGTTCAGCGTGAAGAGCTTACGTTCGACAAATGCCATCAGGTTATCAGTTAATTCCATTCCCGGAATTTCCGGAAGAGTGCCTTTAAACTGAGTTTTGTCGACAATCCACTCGCTGAAGGTTTCCACGGTAACTTCCAGCGGATCGTGAGTGGCAGAAGCCGATGGCGGAACAATGCGGTCAACGGCGGAATCAACGAAGCCAACGTGCGCTTCTACCCAGGCTTTATCTTCATCAGCCAGGGCGTTCATCACGTGGCCTTTAAGCTGGGTCGTACCGCGCACCATGTTTTCGCAGGCGATGATGTTCAGCGGGGTATTCACACCCTGCGCTTTACGTTTAGCGAGGCCTTTGGCAATAGCGGGGGCGATGCGCTCCAGCACAACCGGACCGACGGCGGTGGTGACCAGATCGACTTCGGCAATCAGCTCGACCACTTCATCACCGATACTGCTGACGGCGTTGACGCCAGAGACGGTATCGACCTGCTCGTTTTCACCGACCACATGAACCTGATAGCTATGACGGGCATTCAGGGCGTCGAGCACCACCTGGTTTACATCGGCGAACGTCAGCGTTACGCCAGCATCTGCCAGCAGTTTGCCGATGAAGCCACGTCCGATATTACCTGCGCCAAAATGTAATGCTTTCATAGTATTAACCTTCAATCATGTTTTTTACCCGAGAGGGCTGGGGTGAGGGACCGCGTGATTTCCCCTCACCCTAGCCCTCTCCCCGCGAGGGGAGAGGGAACTAAGGGACTTATTTCTTACCGGACAGCAGTGCCAGGACTTCATCGACGCTGGTGGTGCTGGCCAGGCGCTCAATCACCGATTCATCATCCAGCGCATTGGTCAGACTGGTAATGACCTGGATGTGTTCGTTATTGCGTGCGGCAATACCAATCACCAGGCGGGCGATGTCGTCAGGCTCTTCACCGAAGTGCACACCCTGCGGATACTGGCAGAAGACCACACCGGTTTTCAGCACACGGTCTTTAGCTTCAACCGTGCCGTGCGGTACCGCGATGGACTCGCCCAGGTAGGTCGGGGTCAGTTTTTCACGGTCCAGCATCGCTTCGACATATTCCGGCTCAACGTAGCCGCCTTTCACTAACTGCTCACCGGCAAAGCGGATGGCTTCTTCTTTGGTCGCCGCATGACGGCCGAGGAAGATGTTTTCTGCACCCAGTTTGAACAGGTGGCTGTTGTCCGCATCGAAGCTGTCTTTCAGGCTATCGCGAACCTTTTCTTCGTTGTCGGTATGGCGCTGTGCTGCTACCAGACGCTCGGTCAGATTGGTGTAAAGACCGCTGTCGAGGAAGTTGGTCAGCGAAATGTGCTGTGCCTGCGGAACCTGGCGCATAGCGCGCTCGGTCAGATCACGGTGGGTGATGACCAGGTCAACATCCGGCGGCAGGCTGTTAATGGCGCTATTGGTGACGGAGATGTTGGTAAGACCCGCATCCTGCACTTTCTTACGCAGCACACCGGCACCCATGGCGCTTGAACCCATACCGGCGTCACAGGCCACAATAATTTTGCGCACGTGGCTCAGATCGTTGGTGACGTCGCCTGCGGTCAGCGGAGATGCTGCACCTTTGGATTCCGCTTTCATGTCGTGCATACGGCGAGTCGCGGCTTCGATATCGTCGTCTTCTTTAACCTTGCTTGTTTTCAGCAGGATAGCGGAAACCACGAAGGAAACGGCCATCGCAGCAACAATCGCAGTGATGTTCGCGAAGTAGGCACCTTTCGGCGTCATCGCCAGAACGGCAAGGATAGAACCCGGAGAAGCCGGAGAAACCAGACCACCGTTCAGGATAGTCAGGGTGAACACGCCGGTCATACCGCCGAGGATAACGGCGAGGATCAGACGCGGGTTCATCAGCACGTACGGGAAGTAGATTTCGTGGATACCGCCCAGGAAGTGGATGATTGCTGCACCGCCTGCAGACTGCTTAGCACTACCGCGACCGAAGAACATGTACGCCAGCAGAACGCCCATCCCCGGACCCGGGTTGGCTTCAATCAGGAAGAAGATAGATTTGCCAAGTTCATGCGACTGCTGGATACCCAGCGGCGAGAAGATGCCGTGGTTGATGGCGTTGTTGAGGAACAGGATTTTTGCCGGTTCAACAAAGATGGACGCCAGCGGCAGCATGTCGTGTGCCACCATGAAGTTAACGCCCGCAGCCAGCGCCTTGGACAGCACCTCTACGGTTGGGCCGATGCCTTTGAACGCCAGCATAGCGAGGATCATACCGATGATGCCGGCGGAGAAGTTATTCACCAGCATTTCGAAACCGGATTTGATCTTACCGTCAACTGCCGCATCGAATTTCTTAATGCAGTAGCCGCCCAGCGGACCGGCGATCATCGCACCGAGGAACATCGGCATATCTGCACCGACGATAACACCCATTGTGGTGATAGCACCGACCACGCCACCGCGATCGCCACCCACCAGACGACCACCGGTGAAACCGATCAGCAGCGGCAGGAGGTAGGTGATCATCGGGCCGACCAGCTTCGCCAGCGTTTCGTTCGGCAACCACCCTGTTGGAATGAATAATGCGGTGATAATACCCCACGCGATAAACGCGCCGATATTTGGCATCACCATGTTGCTGAGGAATCGACCAAAGCTTTGCACTTTGATCTTGATATCGGATGACATAAAAAACACCCCTTCTTATGTTTGCTGACGCGCAGGCCGGAAGCCCGAGGTTTTTTTGTTAATGTGGCGGCAGAGGTAGCCGGACCCTGTTGATATGGCGAAATCTGGCACTGAATCGTTCAACTGTCCAGCTAGCGCCAATTAGTGTGATTTACATCACGTTAATATAGGGTGGTAAGGATAAGTTTGCGTGATCAGCATCACAAAAGTGTTGTATGAAAAGCCATCGCCAGTACAGATTTAGCGCAAATTGGCAATTTAATGTGATTGGTATCACGTTGTTGGTGTGTGTGTTTGTTATGAATGCGTGATGAATATCACAAAATATTTTCATCTGAATTTGAGCAGATGTGATCTGCGCCAGATTCTGGCACTGACATTTTACTTGCCAAAAAAAGCAACTTAAGACCAAAAAAAATATTTTTTTTGTGGTATGGCAAAAAACCTTAACAACAGTTATGTTCAAAACATCAGCCAGGGTGCATACGGCTGCCAGCATAAAAAAACTCTAAATAGCGTGAATACGAGGCAGGTATGTTTCTAAATTATTTCGCGTTGGGCGTGCTGATCTTCGTATTTTTGGTTCTGTTTTATGGGATCATCGCCATCCACGATATTCCCTACAACATGGCTAAGAAGCGCAACCATCCCCATGCCGATGCCATCCATACGGCGGGCTGGATTAGCCTGTTTACACTCCATGCCATTTGGCCGTTCTTGTGGATTTGGGCAACGCTCTACCAGCCTGAACGTGGCTGGGGCATGCAGTCACATGTCACTCCTACCGGAAAGGATCCAGACCCCGAGATTGCTGCACTGGCAGCGCGTATCAGCCAGTTGGAAAAAAGACTGGATCGGGAGAATAAAACCGATAACTCCACCTTTCCGGAGAATTAATCATGGATTTGTTGATTATCCTGACCTATGTGGCATTCGCCTGGGCCATCTTTAAAATATTCCGTATCCCGGTAAACCAATGGACGCTTGCTACCGCAACATTAGGGGGCGTGTTTATTGTTGCGGGACTTATCTTATTAATGAACTACAACCACCCGTACACCTTTTCTGCGCAGAAAGCGGTTATCTCGATCCCTATTACTCCGCAGGTGACAGGAATAGTGAGTGAGGTGACAGATAAACAAAACTCACTGATTAAGAAAGGTGAAGTGTTATTTAAATTAGATCCGACCCGCTATCAGGCGCGGGTCGATCGTCTGCAGGCCGACCTGGTGACGGCTATCCATAATACGGATGTATTGAGGGGACAACTGACCGAGGCTATCGCCAATACCCAACGGGTGGGTGCTGAACGTGACAGGCTGTACAAAGAGTACCAGCGTTATCTGCAGGGTAGCCGTGCCAAGGTTAACCCGTTCTCGGAAAGCGATATTGATAACGCCCGACAAAACTATCTGGCGCAGGATGCGATGGTGAAATCGTCGGTCGCGGAGCAGTCGCAGATTAAAAGCCAGCTCGACAGCATGGTCAACGGTGAGCAATCCCAAATTGTCAGCCTGCGTGCGCAGTTGACGGAAGCGCGTTACAACCTCGATCAGACGGTGATCCGCGCGCCGAGCAACGGCTATGCGACTCAGGTGCTGATCCGCCCGGGGACCTATGCCGCAGCACTGCCGCTGCGCCCGGTGATGGTGTTTATTCCGGAGCAAAAAAGACAGATTGTTGCGCAGTTCCGGCAAAACTCGCTGCTGCGTCTCAAGCCTGGTGATGAAGCTGAAGTGGTATTCAACGCCCTGCCAGGACAGGTTTTTGAAGGCAAGCTGACCACCATTCTTCCGGTAGTGCCTGGCGGCTCCTACCAGGCGCAGGGCTCGCTGCAGTCATTAACCGTGGTGCCCGGCACTGACGGCGTGCTGGCGCTGATTGAGCTTACACCAAACGAGGAGGTGGACGCGCTGCCGGACGGTATTTACGCCCAGGTGGCGGTCTATTCAGACCACTTTAGTCATGTTGCGGTGATGCGTAAAGTACTGCTGCGGATGACCAGCTGGATGCATTACCTGTATCTCGATCATTAATCTTTAATCAGGTTTTTACATTGCCTGCACCATACAAGGTTGTGCCCTACAATTGCACGCGTCCCGAAGGGCTGAGGTCATTTTTAAGCATGGCTGTGTTGCTCACGACTCATTTGGGTCCCCAAACTTCGCCGTTCGCGCCTTACCCTGCTTAAAAATGACTATCAGCGCCAAACGCGTGCAATTGTAGGGCGCAACCTATACCTTTGTGTATCTTCGTCGGTGACAAGGAGCAGGCAATGAAACTGATCGGCAGTTATACCAGTCCGTTTGTGCGCAAAATTTCGGTTCTCTTGCTGGAGAAAGGTATCCCCTTCGACTTCATCAACGAAATGCCCTACAACGCCGAAAACGGCGTGGCGCAATACAATCCCCTCGGCAAAGTGCCTGCTCTGTTAACCGACGACGGCGAGTGCTGGTATGACTCGCCGATTATCGCCCAGTATATTGAACTGTTAAACGTCGCCCCGACGATGGTCCCCGTTGAGCCAAAAGCAGCGCTGAAGATGCGCCAACTCGAGTCGCTTGCCGACGGCATTATGGATGCTGGGCTCGTCGCGGTTCGCGAACTGGCGCGCCCGGTGGCGCAGCAATCGCAGGATGAACAACTGCGCCAGCGGGAAAAGATTAGTCGCAGCCTCGACATGCTTGAGCATTACATCGCTGACGGCACGCTGAAGGCGGATGAGGTGAATCTTGCGACCATCGCGGTGGCCTGTGCGATTGGCTATCTCAACTTTCGCCGCATTGCCCCGGGCTGGTGCGCCACGCGCCCACACCTGGTCAAACTGGTCGAGACGCTGTTCCAGCGCGAAAGCTTTGCGCGCACAGAACCACCAAAGGCTTGATACCGGTTATGTCCGAGCGCGGCAACACGCAGTACAATTCCCCGCATGTCGTCACCCCTCTCCCGTCGGGAGGGGGCAACCCATAGCCAGGCCATTCCATGACAACCGAAAACCGTTCACTCTACAGCCAGCTTCCTGCCACCGATCGCCTGCTGCGCGATCCGACCTTTTCCTCGTTACTCGCTCGTTTCGGCCATAGCCGAATTGTCGACACGCTTCGCCTGATGCAGGACGAAGCCCGCGCGGCTATCCGCGATACGGGGGCGTTACCGCAGTGGTGTGAGGCCTGGGCACAGGAAGTTGCTGCTCGCCTGGAGCAGGATGAGCAAAGCGCGCTGCGACCGGTGTTTAACCTGACCGGCACGGTGCTGCATACCAACCTGGGACGCGCGCTACAGTCAGAGGCGGCGGTTGACGCGGTTGCGCAGGCGATGCGTTCGCCGGTGACGCTCGAATACAGTCTGGAAGGTGCTGGACGCGGTCATCGTGACCGGGCGCTGGCAGATTTGCTCTGTCGGCTGACCGGCGCAGAGGACGCCTGCATTGTGAACAACAATGCCGCTGCGGTGCTGCTGATGCTGGCGGCAACCGCTGCCGGCAAAGAGGTGGTGGTATCACGCGGCGAGCTGGTGGAGATTGGCGGCGCATTCCGTATTCCCGACGTGATGCGCCAGGCCGGTTGTGTATTGCGTGAAGTGGGCACCACCAACCGCACCCACGCCTGGGATTACCGCGACGCGGTGAACGAAGATACGGGCATGTTGCTGAAGGTGCATACCAGCAACTACAGCATTGAGGGATTTACTAAATCGGTGGATGAAGCTGAACTGGCGGCGCTTGGCCGGGAGCTGAATGTGCCGGTGATGGCCGATCTCGGTAGCGGTACGCTGGTGGATTTCAGCCAGTACGGGCTACCGAAAGAACCTATGCCGCAGGAAATGATAGCCGCAGGCGTGAGTCTGGTGAGTTTCTCCGGTGATAAGCTGCTGGGAGGACCGCAGGCCGGGATTATCGTCGGCAAGCGCGAGTGGATTGAGCGTCTGCAGCAGCACCCGCTAAAGCGTGCTCTGCGGGCAGACAAAATGACCCTGGCGGCGCTTGAAGCCACGCTGCGGCTCTATCTGCATCCGGAAACCCTGTGCCAGACGCTGCCAACGCTGCGTCTTCTGACGCGTTCTGAAGCGGATATTCGTCAGCAGGCCGAACGCCTGCAGCCGCAGCTTGCCGCGCGCTACCCGGAGTTTGAGGTTACTATCGCGTCCTGTTTGTCGCAGATTGGCAGCGGGGCGTTACCTGTTGACCGGCTGCCTGGTGTGGCTCTGACCTTTACCCCCCGCGACGGTCGCGGCGGTAGCCTGGAGGCGCTGGCCGCACGCTGGCGTGCGCTGCCGGTTCCTGTTATCGGTCGTACAGGTGAGGGTCGCCTGTGGCTGGATTTACGCTGCCTTGAAGATGAATTGCGTTTTCTGGAGATGCTACTGAAATGATTATTGCTACTGCCGGGCATGTTGACCACGGTAAAACGACGCTGCTGCAGGCGATAACCGGCGTGAATGCCGACCGCCTGCCGGAAGAAAAAACGCGCGGGATGACCATCGATCTTGGCTACGCCTACTGGCCACAGCCTGATGGCCGTGTGCTGGGTTTTATTGATGTTCCGGGTCATGAGAAGTTTCTCTCCAACATGCTGGCAGGTGTGGGCGGTATCGACCACGCGTTACTGGTGGTGGCCTGTGATGATGGCGTAATGGCGCAAACGCGTGAACATCTGGCGATTTTACAACTGACCGGTAATCCAACCCTGACGGTTGCACTAACGAAAGTTGACCGTGTTGAAGCCGCGCGCATCGATGAAGTACGCCAGGAAATTAGTGCGGTGCTGCAGGAGTTTGGCTTTACCAGCGCCACACTGTTTGAAACGGCGGCTACCGAAGGCCGTGGTATTGATGCACTGCGAGAACATCTCCTCCGGTTACCAGAGCGAGCGCATCCGGAACATCAGCGTTTCCGGCTGGCCATCGACCGGGCGTTCACCGTGAAAGGGGCAGGCCTGGTAGTGACCGGGACGGCGTTTTCCGGTGATGTGAAAACCGGCGATACGCTGTGGCTGACCGGGGTAGATACGCCGGTGCGAGTGCGTGGTATCCATGCGCAGAATCAGCCGGTAGAGCACGCCCACGGCGGGCAACGCATTGCCCTGAATATTAGCGGTGATGTGGAGAAAGAGGCGCTGACCCGCGGTGACTGGCTGCTGTCGCAAACGCCGCCGGAGGCTGCAGAACGCGTCATTGTTGAGCTGCAAACCCACCATCCGCTGAGCCAGTGGCAACCGCTGCACATTCACCACGCGGCAAGCCACATCACCGGTCGTGTTTCGCTGCTGGAGGGCAACCTGGCGGAGCTGGTGCTTGATAAGCCGCTGTGGCTTGCGGATAACGACCGTCTGGTGCTGCGCGACGTCTCTGCCCGTACAACCCTTGCCGGGGCCAGAGTGGTGACACTGCATTCGCCAAAACGTGGCAAACGTAAACCTGAATATCTGCAATGGTTGCACGCGCTGGCCGCTGTGAAGGACGATGCCGAAGCGCTGGACGTTCATCTGCAGCGTGATGCGGTGAAGCTGGCGACGTTCGGCTGGGCACGCCAGCTTAACGATACGGGTCTGCAGGCGCTTCTGGGGAAACCGGGTTTCATTCAGGCCAGCGGTAGCCTGCTTGATGCACCGCTGGCTGCGGGCTGGCAGCGTAAACTCCTCGATGCGCTGTCGCGCTATCACGAACAGCATCGTGACGAGCCGGGGCCGGGGCGTGAACGTCTGCGGCGCATTGCGTTACCGATGGAAGATGAAGCACTGGTGCTGACGCTGATTGAACAGATGCGTGACGGCGGTACCATTCAAAGTCATCACGGCTGGTTGCACCTGCCGGATCATAAAGCCGGATTTACCGATGAGCAGCAGACTATCTGGCTGAAAGCAGAACCGCTGTTTGGCGACGAACCCTGGTGGGTGCGTGACCTGGCACGAGAAACGGGCACCGATGAGCAGGTGATGCGTGGCGTACTGCGGCAGGCGGCACAGCAGGGGATGATTACGGCGATCGTGAAAGATCGTTATTACCGTAACGATCGTATCGTAACTTTCGCGAAGATGATCCGTGAGCTGGATCTGGCTCGTGGCTCCACCTGTGCGGCAGACTTTCGCGATACCTTAAACGTCGGGCGCAAACTGGCGATTCAAATTCTCGAATATTTCGATCGTATTGGTTTTACGCGGCGTCGCGGAAACGATCATTTATTACGCGATGCATTATTATTTCCTGAAATAAGCGATCAAGAATAATAGACCAAATACTACCAAATGGTTATTTTTGTTAGTTAATATTTCTCCCCGCAGGATTTAAATTTTTAACCTGCGGGGAAGGTCGCAAAAAAATAGTTTATCCCTGTTGTTGGTAATGTCTTTTTCGTAAGCTCGATGGTCGTTGATCGCAATTAAGGAACGACCATGACAACATCCGTATTTTATATCCCTTCAGTGAATATTATTGGCGCAGATTCATTAACCAGCGCAATTGATACCGTACGTGAACACGGCTGGCGCCGGGCGCTGATTGTCACTGATACCATGCTGAACAAGCTAGGAATGGCTGGCCAGATCCAAAAATCGCTGGCTGAGCGCGATATATTCAGCGTTATTTATGATGGTACACATCCTAATCCGACAACCGCAAACGTGGCGGCAGGGCTGGAATTATTAAAAGAAAATCAGTGCGATTGCGTTATTTCTCTCGGCGGCGGTTCACCGCATGACTGTGCGAAAGGCATTGCGTTGGTTGCAGCAAACGGTGGCGAAATTCGTGATTATGAAGGCGTAGATCGCTCGGAAAAACCGCAGTTACCGATGATTGCGATTAATACCACCGCCGGTACCGCATCTGAAATGACGCGTTTTTGCATTATCACCGACGAATCACGACATATTAAAATGGCGATCGTGGATAAACACGTCACGCCAGTGTTATCCGTTAACGATCCTACATTAATGATGGGCATGCCGAAATCGCTCACCGCAGCGACCGGTATGGATGCGCTCACCCACGCTATTGAAGCCTATGTGTCTACCGCCGCTACGCCAATCACTGATGCCTGCGCGCTGAAAGCAATGACCATGATAGCGGAACACCTTCCCCACGCGGTGGAAGATGGCAGCAACATGGCGGCACGTGAAGCCATGGCTTATGCCCAGTTCCTGGCCGGTATGGCCTTCAATAACGCTTCTTTAGGTTATGTTCATGCGATGGCGCATCAGCTGGGTGGTTTCTACGATCTGCCGCACGGCGTGTGCAACGCGGTGCTGTTGCCTCATGTCCAGCAGTTCAACAGCAAGGTTGCCGCTGCTCGTCTGCGTGACTGCGCACAGGCGATGGGCGTCGATGTCAGCCGCATGAACGCACAGCAGGGGGCAGAGGCCTGCATCGCAGAGATTCGTAGCCTGGCACAGGAGGTCAATATCCCGGCAGGACTACGCGCGCTGAATGTGAAAGAAGAAGACTTCCCGGTGCTTGCTACTAACGCGCTGAACGATGCCTGTGGCCTGACTAACCCTGTCACCGCCACTCATGAAGAGATTATGGCTATCTATCGCGCCGCCATGTAATCCGTGACAGCGGTCGTAAAGTCGTGACCGGCTGGCGAAGAACTCGCCAGCCACGACTAACCTTACTGGACATTCACGGTAAGGAGGCAGCCATGACGAACAACCCGCACACAGCAAATATCCAGCCAGGTGAATACGGTTACCCGCTTAAATTAAAACCCCGCTATAACAACTTTATTGGTGGTGAATGGGTCGCTCCGGTCAACGGGGAGTACTTCAAAAACCTGACGCCAGTGACGGGCCAGGTACTGTGTGAAGTGGCCTCCTCTGGTAAACAGGATATTGAGCTGGCGCTGGATGCAGCGCATAAAGCAAAAGATAAATGGGCACATACCTCAGTGCAGGATCGTGCGGCGGTGTTGCTGAAAATTGCCGACCGCATGGAGCAGAACCTGGAGCTGTTGGCCACGGCTGAAACCTGGGACAACGGCAAACCGATTCGTGAAACCATGGGTGCCGACGTACCGCTCGCTATCGATCATTTCCGCTATTTTGCTTCCTGTATCCGCGCTCAGGAAGGCGGTATCAGCGAGGTGGACAGCGACACTGTTGCCTATCATTTCCATGAGCCGCTGGGCGTGGTGGGGCAAATCATCCCGTGGAACTTCCCCCTGCTGATGGCAAGCTGGAAAATGGCCCCGGCGCTGGCCGCGGGGAACTGCATTGTGCTGAAACCAGCGCGCCTGACACCGCTCTCAATCCTGCTGTTGATGGAGATTGTCGGCGATCTGCTGCCGCCTGGCGTGCTCAACGTGGTAAACGGTGCCGGCGGTGAGATTGGCGAACATCTGGCAACCTCTAAGCGCATTGCCAAGGTGGCGTTTACCGGTTCGACGGAGGTCGGCCAGCAGATCATGCAGTACGCCACCCAGAATATTATTCCGGTAACGCTCGAACTGGGCGGTAAATCACCGAACATCTTTTTTGCCGATGTGATGGATGAAGAAGATGCCTATTTCGATAAGGCGCTGGAAGGTTTTGCGCTGTTCGCCTTCAACCAGGGCGAGGTGTGTACCTGCCCAAGCCGCGCGCTGGTGCAGGAGTCTATCTACGAGCGCTTTATGGAGCGTGCTATTCGTCGGGTAGAGAGCATTCGTAGCGGTAACCCGCTGGATAAAATCACGCAGATGGGGGCGCAGGTCTCACATGGCCAGCTCGACACCATCCTCAACTATATCGATATCGGCAAGAAAGAAGGGGCGGATATCCTCACCGGCGGACGCCGCCGCCGCCTGGAGGGTGACCTGAAAGAGGGGTATTACCTCGAACCAACTATTCTCTTTGGCAACAACAATATGCGGGTTTTCCAGGAGGAAATCTTTGGCCCGGTGCTGGCGGTGACCACCTTCAAAACTATGGAGGAAGCGCTGGAGCTTGCCAACGATACCCAGTACGGACTCGGTGCTGGCGTCTGGAGCCGCAATGGCAATCTGGCTTATAAAATGGGCCGGGGGATTCAGGCGGGGCGCGTATGGACTAACTGTTATCACGCGTACCCGGCGCATGCCGCATTTGGCGGCTACAAGCAGTCAGGTATTGGCCGTGAGACCCACAAGATGATGCTGGAGCACTACCAGCAAACCAAATGTCTGCTGGTCAGTTACTCCGATAAGCCGCTGGGCTTATTCTGACGAGGAACAGCAAGCGCCCTCGTGGATAAGGGCGCTTGCGTATATCTTGCAGGCTCGATCGTAGTTATTCATGAGAGTTGCAGATTGGCATATTTTTCCCTGCGTACCGCATTCCTTTTCCTGACTTTTGAGGCTGAAAACCTCCATTGCTCACGCTAATGTGATGAGTATCTTCACTGTGCAATGTGTATGGTGTGTATAATCATGGAAGGCGGGGAATGTGACCAGTGCGGATGTCATCACCATTCTGAAAAAACAGGGCTGGATTCAGAAAAGAGTGAAAGGAAGCCACCATCAGTTTTGTCATCCCAATCTTCCTGGGCTCGTTACTGTCCCGCATCCCCGCAAAGACATAAAACCAGGCACTCTGGCGCAAATCTGGCGGCAAGCCGGAATTAAACCATCACGTGAGGAGTAATCATGTTTTATCCGGCTTACATTCATGCAGACCCAGACGGTAGTGCAAGTGGTTTTTTCCCCGATGTCCCGGGGTGTTATTTTGCCGGGGATACGCTGGATGAGGCATTTCAGGACGCAAAGAGCGCACTGGTAGCGCATTTTGAGCTGCTGTATGAAATGGAGGACGCGTTACCTGGACCGGGAGTGGTCGAAAAGCATCTGGAGACGCATCCGGAAGATTTCAGCGGTGGGCAATGGCTGCTGGTGGATATTAATATGAGCCAGTTCGACGGTCGTGCTGAGCGTATCAACATCACAATACCGCGACGTCTGCTCGTAAAAATTGATAGCTTCGTCAGCGAGCATTCTGACTTCGCTAATCGAAGTGCTTTTCTTGCTGAGGCAGCACGACGGGTGCTGCCTGGCTAGTTCATTACCCCTCATTCACCCAGACACGCATCTCACCTTCGCCGCGGTTTGCCCAACTGAACCACGGGATAAAGGTTAGCGTGTGGGGCTGAGATTCTGCGGGGGCGTGGTCGTACTGCCACAGCGGCTGAGTTTCAGCGGAGCGAGCCGTACGTTTCACACCGTCGGCCTGAATCAGCACCTGATGCGCCAGAACGCCTCTGCCTTCGAGCAGGCGGAAGGTGGCATCTTTGGGTAGCCACAGGTTATGGAGTTCTTCCCCGTTGTCAGCCTGCTCCAGGCAGTAGACCAGCGGTCCACGCTGTATGGCGATTTTTCCTGCGGCGTGGCGCATTAGTGGATTGGCGTAAACGCGGCGCACCGGCATGGGCAGCGTCAACAGGAGCTTGTCGCCCTCCTGCCAGTCGCGGGTGATGTGCAGATAACCTTTTCGCGGCAGCAGCGGGATTTCTTCACCATTCAGCATGACCTGTACGTTGACACACCAGTCGGGGATACGCAGAGCCAGAGTGTGGTTAACCGTATCGGGTGACTCCACGGTAATGCTGACCTGCTCCTGCCACGGATAATCACCGCTGATATGTAAACGAAGCGCATGGCCAGCGACCGGGATCTCCACGCTGTTGCCAATGTAGAGGTTGATGTACAGCGCCTCGTCGCGTGAGGTGTAGAGGTAATGACCAAGTGAAGTGAGCACGCGGGCGATGTTGGGCGGGCAGCAGGCGCAGCCAAACCAGCGCTGGCGCACGGGCTTGATGTGGTCATAGATGTGGTTAAATTTCAGCGAGTTGGGATGCACTTCCAGGGGATTTACGTAGAAGAAGTGCTTGCCGTCGAGCGCCATGCCGCCGAGCACGGTGTTGTACAACGCGCGCTCCATGACGTCGGCATAGCGGCTGTCGGCCTCCATCTCCAGCATCCGGCGGGCAAACATCATCAGGCCAATCGAGGCACAGCTTTCTGCATACACCGTATCGTTTGGTAGATCGTAATCACTACTAAAGGCCTCGCCGCTGCTCTGTGAGCCGATGCCTCCGGTGATGTACAGCTGCCGAGATGCCATGTTGTCCCACAGGCGCAGGCAATTCTGGCGCTTCTGCTCATCCTGGCTCAGGCGGGCAAGGTGCGCCACGCCGGTCATCAGATAGACGAAGCGCACCGCGTGGCCGATGGCCGTTTGCTGTTCGGCAAGCGGTAAGTGCGCCTGGCTGTAAGCCTTATCTTTGACCATCCACGCCGGGCCATAGTTATGCCACCAGGAGGTTTTGCCGCGTTTTTCATATTCAATATCGTAAAAATGTGGCTGAGTTCCCCGCTGTTCGACGAAGTACTTCACAAGGTGCATATAGCGCGACTCGCGGGTTACTTCGTATAAGCGCATCAGCGCCAGCTCAATTTCCGGATGCCCCGGATAGCCGTGAAGCTGATGTTCAGCGGGGCCGAAAGTGCGGTCGATGTGGTCCGCCAGGCGACAGACCACGTCCAACAGCCGGCGCTTTCCGGTGGCCTGGAAGAAGGCTACGCCTGCTTCAATCATGTGTCCGGCGCAGTACAACTCGTGACATTCAGCCAGGTTAGTCCAGCGTTTTTCCGGCGCTTTCACCGTAAACCAGGTGTTCAGGTAACCATCATCGCACTGGGCGGCCGCGACCAGCGCAATGACCTCATCGGCGGTTTTCTCAAGCTCTGGATCCGGCTTTTGGCACAGGGACCAGGCCACTGCCTCCAGCCACTTCGCGACGTCGCTGTCCTGAAAAATCATGCCGAAAAATTCGCCTTCCTGCAGCCCGGCAGCAATACGGAAATTGGCTATCGCATGGCTCGGGTCAGCCTCCGGAATGCGGTCATTGAGGGCGTCCCACTGATAGGGAATAACAATGTCCCGAACCAGCTGCTGGTACTTACCCAGGAAAGGATCGCTGACGCTGAGTTTATGCAGATTCACTTCCACCACGGACATAAGGTTCTCCTTAAGACTGAACATGACGCTGGCGCAAATCGTTCGCCATACGCGCCATCATTGGGTTATTGAGCTTGCAGGCGCGTATTGTGAAGGCCAGCAGCAGGTGGAACAGGGCGGGTAGCAGGGTTTCCATCATGGTGATCCCCTGCAACGATGACGGGGTCTGGTTCCCGGCTCCGGGCTGATAAGCCACGAAGATAAACACCAGACTGATGATGCCAGCGCTGGAGGCCCATGCGAGCTTGATGCAAAACAGGTTGAAGGCGAAGTTCATTCCCGAGGAACGCACGCCGGTTTTCCATTCGCCGTAGTCATCGGCAAAGGCCATCAGGGAGAAATGCAGCGGCAGCGTGAACCCAAGGATAATGCCATTGCCGAGGATCACCACAAGCCACAGGGTTTGCCAGGCGGGACCGGTGGGCAGGCACCACATCCCGACGGCGAGCAGTGCCAGTACCAGGTTGGTGTAGTAATAGAGCCTGACGGTGTCGAAACGGCGCGATAGTGGATTGACGAGGACCGAACCCAGAATAGCGGCTAAAGTGACCATCGTGAAAAAAAGCGAGGTGTAGGCGGTACTGCCCTCCAGCACATAGGTGATGAAGTACATGTAGCCCCCGCCGCGAATGTTAAATACGTTGATGAGCAAAAAAGACATGACCAGCATCAGCAGCAACTGGTCATTCTTGCGCAGCCCGGAGAGGTGTTCGCGCAGAGTGAATTTCCCCATCATCGCCAGCGGGACACGTTCACGGACCCAGAAAAAGCAGCACAGGAACATCACCACCGCCACGGCGCACAGAACCCCTACGCCAAGCTGGTAGCCCCGTGCCGCATCACCCTGGCCCAGCTCAGCAACCAGCCATGGCAGGCCGACAGAGACCAAAAACCCCGCCACGCCGCAGAGAACAAATCGCCACGACTGGCAGGAAATCACTTCGCTATGGCGGGTGGTCATGGTGTTGATAAGCGCGCAGTAGGGGACGTTAATGGCGGTGTAGCCCACTGATAACAATAGATAAGTCGCGAAAGCCCAGGCAATTTTTACGCTCATGCTGGCTTCCGGTATGGTAAAGGTCAGCACGCCAATGACGCCGATGGGGAGTGCAGCCCATAGCTGCCAGGGGCGAAAGCGACCCCAGCAGCTTTGCGTGCGGTCCGCAATCACCCCCATGACGGGGTCAGAGATCGCGTCAAATACGCGAAGAGCGATAAACAAGGTGCCGACTAATGCAGGTGTCAGTCCAAAAATGTCGGTATAGAAAAAGGTCAGAAAATTCATGATAAGACAGGTGATGACGGTTCCCCCGGCATCGCCCAGCCCATAGCCAATTTTTTCCCGCACGGAAAGCCTGTCGGCGGAGGTCAGTGGCACCGGGCCCGTTGTGGCAATCGGTGTTGAAGTCATAGGGTACTCCTCACTTTGTAGGGTGGGATTTTCTTATTTGTGTTGTGTACCCGAATAATTCTGCCTGGAATAACGAAGGCAACAAGGGAAGGGAAAAGTATAAAAAGATAACGATTCCGACCTGATGATAAATCTGTGAAGCCGATCGAGGGTTTTTAATAAATTTGATTAATAATCAAAGAGAAAGAACTGTTTTTCATCAATTATTAACGGGAATATACATATCCATGCTTGAATTATCCATAGCGCTTCCGCTTAGCGTACAAAACGGCGGATTGTTTATTTCCCGGGGAGTGGGAAGTCATCCGGCAAGGAAATTATCCTCCTGGGAATTAATTTATGTTGAGAAAGGGACGCTGACGCTACGCGAAGAAGAACAGACTTTTACGGTCAACGCCGGAGAAAGTTTGCTGCTCTGGCCCCACCGGCGGCATGTTGGGGTAGGGGAATTTCCGGATGATCTTAAGTTTTACTGGCTGCATTTTGAACTGACTGATAATTGCAGCGCGATGACGAATAAGCAGATGCCGATGCGGCTTCCACAGCATTTACGGGTCAACGATCCACAGTACGTCGTGTCGTTGTTTCGGCAATTTTTGCATGAGCAGGAGAATATTCATCGCAGTATCGCTCTGGATTTCATTTTATTACTTATACTGCAACAGATATCGGTATCGGCATTCAGCGATCCCCTCCGGGATGGGCGCGGTATGGCGCTGGCGTATCGGGCACAACAGATAATTCGTACACAGTATCATTTACCGTTGAGCACCTCCGGAATGGCGGCAGAATTACATTGCAATGCTGATTATCTTGGGCGTGTTTATCGCCGTGTATTTCGCCTGACGCTGACGGAAGCTATCCACCGTCAGCGGATCATCGCGGCAGAAAAGCAGCTCATTAGCAATTCTGCCTCACTAAAAGAGGTTGCTCTGTGCTGCGGGTTTAATGATGTTGGTTATTTTCGCCAGATATTCAAAAAACACACCGGAATGACGCCAGCCGGCTGGAAACGACGTTACTGCAAAGAACATATTAACTCCGGATAATGGGTGAGCATTCACGAGCTCGTAGAGTTATTGACTGTAATTTGCGATTAATAAGGCGTCTTGTCTTGAGTTGTTGGCGTAATCTAAATCAGCAGGATTTTATTACCAGTTTTATTGCAACTCAGATAGTTATCGTTAGTGGTTTGATTTTAGTCCAGATGATAGGCTGTTTTTATCTATCGGAAGCGCGAGTGATAGCGTTGTCACTCATCTATTGAAAATGAGTTTCAGCAAATTATAATAACGGATAAAAATTGTATGGATTACGAGCCGTAAATATTTCTCAATGCTCCTGGTCGGTTCAATTTTAAATGAGTATTTGACTATGGAATATTATCTGCACGGATTCATGATTGGCAAAGAGGTTCATGTCGATATTGCTAATAAACGGGCTTATCGGATTCCGGTTAGTAACTCTGACAAAACGGTAATGTTTGCCTCGGTTTTTTTAATAAAACGATGCTACGTCTATTTCTATATATGCTGATGCATGCCGATGAGCGCCATGTATCCAGGGATGAGCTGTTTTCGCACGTCTGGGAAGAGCATAATTTGAGTCCTTCCACCCAGCGCTTGTGGCAGGTTGTCAGCAATCTTAATAAAAAGCTGTCAGTACTTGGCCTGCCCGCCGATTTTATTCTTAGCACCAAAGGCTGTGGTTATTTTGTCAATCATCAGGGTGTCATTCCACTCTATTACCAGGCCACGGAACCGCCTCTCTCCATCGCCATGAGTTGAGATCTGGGGTGTGATGTCGCCACCGGATTTTTTTCCCCAGCACGTTTGTGGCTGGGGTTTTTTTATGTTTGAGCTTTAGCGCAGGTTATTAAAGTTCCACGTAAAGGTCAGGCTGTAACGCCAGTCCCTGTTATTGCTGTCGGATGGTACGTCGCCCACGGGGCGCGCCGCTTCAACTGTCACGGTGTAATGTTTGTTATCTCCCACCGTCACCCCCGTGGCGATAGAGCCTAAACGCTGATGCCGATAACCCGGCTGGTTGAACCATGTCTGTGCGGTGTCGGCCAGTACATAAGGCTGAACGGTTGCCAGCCACTGGCTCTCTTTACGCATGTGCAGATACCGTAGCTCTACCTGCCCGCCGTAGCCGTAATCGCCGGTCGCCTCGCCGTCCTGATAGCCGCGCCCATAGCGCTGAGCACCGAAGGAGACGCGCTCTGGCTCGGGTAAATCGTTATCGCTCCAGTCGCCTTCCCATGATGTCGACAGGCGTAATTTGTCGGTCATCATCCAGGCGGCATCCAGATTGCCTTTCCATAGCGTAAAACCGAGGTCGGTGCCCTGCGATGGGTTGGCGCTGGCACCCGCGCCATCAATCCCCTGACGCAGGGTTAATTTGCCGCTGACGCTCGCTTTATCAAAAGCCTGCAATCCGTTCATGCCCAGCTCCAGCGCCGGATAGCGCACACGTTGGTGCTGTGTATCGAGCTGGAATTTCTGATCCAGAATCTGGGCCTGCAGGGCATAGTCGTTGCGCTTGTCGGTGTAATCGATACCGCCGTTGACGCTGAACTGGCGCTTTTGCGTCAATAACACCGGGTAGTCAAAGCTCACCCCGCCGTTGTACTGGGTGGATTTCTGTTTGGCATCAACGGTGATGTTATTGGGCAGATACAACAGCGGCGTATAGTCACGCGGGTTTTCCTGGTAATAGCTGCCCTTGAGGTGCATGGCCAGTCCATCGTCATTGAGGAACTGCTGGTAGTTGAGGCCAACGTAGGTTTTGCGCGTGTCTTTATCGAGCGGAATCAGGGTCGCGAGCCCCAGCTGGTCGCCGTAGCTGGTCAGGTTGCTCAGCGTGCCGTTGACCAGTGCCAGGTTTTGTCCTTTGCGGGTATCCACCGTGGAGGAGAAATCCCAGATGTGCGGCTGCTCGCCCTGAACCTGCATCACGCCGGCGCCATAAATATTTTTTGGCAGTTGTGCGTTGGCGGTGACGGGCACGTCCGGCGTGCGGGTCATCAGCAGGCTGTTGCGATCGAATGTCGCCTGGGTCAGCGGTTTTTCCTGCATGATTTTTTCTGCCAGTCGCTGCAGGCGTGCGGCGATATTCGGGTTGTTGGTTTTGATGTCGGTATGAGCGATATACCCTTCAACCAGCACGATTTTTATCGTGCCATTATGGAAATTGTCGTCCGGAAGCCAGGCGTAGGAGAGCGGGTATCCATCTGCCCGGTAGCGGGCGGTAATATCGTTGACCAGCCCAATTATCGTTTTCAGTGGGACTGTTTTTTTAGCATATGGCCGGAAAGGTGCGAGCAACGACGGCAGGGAATAAACCGTACCGCCAACAAACTGGACGTGGTTAACCTGCACCGGCGTCTGCGGCGTCAATTTTGTTTCAGGTTTGCTGACGCTAACCTGAGTTCGTGGGGTGGGTGATACGCCCGGAGGCGCAATGCCGTTGGCCGCTTTTGCCGGATTATTATGATCGATAAGGGCAGGTAAGGTATCGGCGCGCGCCAGTGACAGTAACACGCAACTCGCCAGAGCAGAGTAAAGAGGGAATTTCATTATGCGATCCTTCGTATACTGGCCCGCCGGGGCGAGCTGCCATTGCTGTTAAGCGAAAAAAAGGTACCCCCCGAGGGGGGCACCGGAATTATTTTTTAGGATTTAACAACCCGCCAACCAGACTATTGACGCTGGAAAGAGGGTTAGTGGTGGTGGAGGATGAGCTGGTGGTGCCCGCACTTGCCGTTGCGCCAGCCGTCAGGGTGTTGACAGTGGTATTGACGTTAGCCACCAGGCCGTTGGCTGTGGTGTCTACAGCCGCTGATGCGGAAACGTTGCTACCGCTGGTGCCTGTACCACCGGTGGTGCTGGTGGGTTTATAAACCAGGGTGCCCGAGTCTGTGACGGTATGGCCGACATCCTGTACGGTCTGACCAACGCCGCTGAGGCCAGAATTACTACTGCTGATGTTTGAACCCACGCCGCTCACCGAGTTACCGACCTGCGTCAGCAAGCCATCAACCGGTTTACCAAGCCCGGTTGTCGCCCCTACGCTTTGGGTCAGTGTTTGGGTGCCGCCAAGAGTATTATTGAGCACACCAGTAGTTCCTGTTGTGAGCTTCGCAACATCAGGGCTTTGAACGACAGATGTGAGTCCGGTGCCTGTTCCACTGACAACCTCGCCCGCGCTATTCACTACGTTACCGACAACGCCGGTAACGCCGCCAACCGGAGTGTTAGCCGTACCGCTTGAGAGCCCGGTACCGACGCTTGAAACGGTATTACCGAGCGAAGTCACCGTCGTGGTGACGCCCTGGGCTGTGGTTCCCACGCCATTAGGGTTTGATGGATTACCAACGCCGGTCGTTACACCATTACCTGTGGTTTGCAGCGCATTACCGACACCGCTCACCGTCGTTGAAACGGTTGAAGTGACCGGGTTATTCGTTGGAACCTGGCTGCCTAAGCCATCCAGCGTACTACCAACGCTGCTGACGGTTTGTCCGGTATCGCTGAGCACATTATTCGCGGCCGAAGATGACCCGCTTCCGCTACCTGAACCGCTTCCTGATCCACTACCGGAACCGCCGCTTCCACTCCCGCTACCAGAGCCACCACTACCGGAGCCTGAGCCGCCGCTACCGGTTCCTGAACCTGAGCCAGAACCGCTACCATTGCTCCCGCTACTACCGCTCCCGCTGCCGCCGGAGCCGTTATCTGCTGTTGTGCCTCCACTACTGCCATCACTTCCCGATCCGGAACTTCCATTTGCTCCTGCTGTGGGATTATTTTTGGCTGTTGAATGAGAACCTCCGCCGCTTCCACTACAGGCGGAAAGGGAGAACGCAAGAAGTACCGCCACTGCGATAACGCTCAAGTGGCTTACGTTATTAGTAGCCATAACAATACTCCACGCAATAAAACGCCGGACGGCGTATTTATAATTGTAAGTGGAATTCGGAACTCTGCATCTGGTGCAGAAATGGGCAAAATGGAGATAAAAAATAAATTGCGCCGCTGGCTGGCAAGAAAAAATAACGAATAAATGAAAGGGTATAAAAACAGAGGCTTATGCCTGATTAATTCTTTAGTACTACTGAAGTTAATGGTGTTTTATTTTACAGTTGCTTAAATCTTGGCTTAAAAATAGGATTATTCCTGGTGTGAGGCGAAGCGGGAAATATATTCATGATATATCCAAAATAACCGCTAAGATCACAGAAAAATTAAGCCTTCCGATTGGAAGGCTTTTTAATTTATGCCCCTTCGCGCCAGGCATTTTCTATTTCTTCGGCGAGAATTTTCACCCCGGCTTCAATTTTCTCCGGATCCGGAACGTAATTCATGCGCATACACTGGTGAGTATGCGGCCAGGGTTTATCGAGACCCGGGAAGAAGTAGTCGCCTGGCACCATCAGCACTCCGCGTTTTTTCAGACGCTGGTACAGCAGTTCGGTGGAAACCGGCAGATCCTTAAACCATAACCAGAGGAAAATCGCCCCTTCGGGTTTGTGGATGAGGCAGCGGTCTTCAGGTAAATAGCGGCGAATAATGGCGATAGTTTCCTGAACGCGCTGATAGTAGAACGGTTTTATCACCGTTTCCGACAGGCGCAGCAGGTCGTTGCGTTTGATCATCTCGCACATCATGGCAGGGCCAATACCGCCGGGCGCCAGGCTGATAATGCCGTTCATATTGCTGACTGCAGAGATGATTTTCTCATTGGCAATGATGATACCGCAGCGGCTGCCCGGTAAGCCGAGCTTCGACAGGCTCATACACAGCACGATGTTCGGGTTCCACAGCGGGCGCGCTTCACTAAAAATAATCCCCGGGAACGGCACGCCATAGGCGTTATCAATCACCAGCGGGATGCCATGCTGGTGCGCCAGTGCATCGAGCTTCAGCAGTTCTTCATCGGTGATGACGTTACCGGTCGGGTTGGTGGGACGCGAAACGCAGATCATCCCGGTTTCTTCGGTAATGCTGAGGTGCTCGAAATCAACGTGATATTTGAATTGCCCCTCGGGCAGCAGTTCAATATTGGGTCTTGTTGAGACAAAGAGATCCTCTTCGAGGCCCGAATCGGCGTAGCCGATATACTCCGGTGCCAGCGGGAACAGCACTTTTTTAGAGCTGCCGTCGGCGTGGCGACCAGCGAAGAGATTGAACAAGTAGAAAAACGCGCTCTGACTGCCGTTTGTCAGTGCAATATTCTGCGGTTCGATATCCCAACCTAATTCATCCCGTAGCATTCCGGCGAGTCTGTCGAGGAGTTCGGTTTTCCCCTGAGGACCATCGTAGTTACACAACGCATCGGCAGCGCTGCCGTTTTCCAGCATCTCGCGTAGCAGGTTCTGGAAATAATCGTTCATTTCCGGAATCTGGGCCGGATTACCGCCGCCAAGCATGATGGCACCGGGCGTACGCAGGCCGTCGTTAAGGTCCTCCATCAGGCGGGTAATGCCTGAATGGCGGGTGAATTTGTCGCCGAAAAGTGAAAATGTCATAGCAGGTGTTCTATTGGCCTTACTGGGAAGTTACCCACCATAACGCCAGCTATGGCATGGTGCAAATCGGAGGAGTATGCAGTTTTTGGTGAATTATTCTGCTTATTTTCTGGAAAGTAGAATTAGCTTCCCCTCGTGCCGGAGAGGAAGCGGTCCGATTATTTTTTCAGGCCTGCCCAGATGACCATCACCTTATCATCGCCGTGCTGGCGAACGAATCCATAACCTTGAGTGAGGGGCAGGGTCGTTTGTCTGCCTTCACCGATCGCCGGATGGCGGGCTCGGAACTGCCCCAGACGTTGCCAGTGCTTCACTAGTGCTGCTGCTTTGCCGTCGACATCCTGCCAGTTCATATCAGAACGGGTGCCCTGCAACGGATCTGAGCCGGTAGGGCCAAACGGCCGTTCGGACTCATCACCATAAAAAATCTGTACCGCACCGGGGGCGAGCAATAGTAACTCGGCGGCACGGTGACCCGGCTCGCGGAACAGTTGGGTATCATGAGAAGAGAGATAGCTGAGTACGTTGAAATTCTGCAGTTTGTCGGCCATTTGCTGCCAGGTAGCGTCCATCTCCGCCAGGCAGCCGCTGGCGCTGGTGGCCTGCTGCTGGTAATCAAAGTTAATCATCGCATCGAAGCCGTAACGATAATACTCGCTTTGCATCACGCCGTGGCCCCAGGCCTCGCCGGTCATCCAGAAAGGGGCGTTATCCAGCGCTTTTTGCGGGTTGGCGTGTTTCCACGCCGCGAGAGCCTCCGTTGACTGGTTCTTCAACTGCTGCCATGCAGGCAGTTCAACATGTTTCGCCGTATCAACGCGAAAACCATCAATCCCGTAATCGCGCACCCACTGGCTCAGCCAGTGGGTCAGGTAATCCCGAGGCGTAAATCCGGCGATGGCTTTGGCGTGCGTGTCCGTTTTATGTTGATAGAAGACTGGCAGCCCGGAAGGGACCGTTGACTCGGTTTTGAGATCCGGCAGGAAGGCCAGCGACATCGTCAGGTCGTCAAAGCCGGGGTTATCGTAGTCGCCGATATCAGTGCGGATCCATTTCTTACCCCACCAATTTTCCCATGCTGCTTTATCGCTGAAGTTGATGTAATCGTTGAAGCTGTGCCAGTTCTGACCCGGCCCTGGCTGCCAGTTTGTCCAGTGCTCGCCCAGGGTTTTCTTTAGTTCGTCACCCTTCAGATACAGTGCACCGAACTGATACTCCTGCATATCGGCAAGCGTGGCATAGCCGGTATGGTTCATCACGATATCGAACAGTACGCGAATGCCGCGCTGGTGGGCACCGTCCACCAGGCGTTTGAGGTCATCTTCATTACCCATGTTGGCATCAAGCCGCGTCCAGTCCTGGGTGTAGTAGCCGTGGTAGGCGTAATGCGGGAAATCGCCTTTTGTGCCACCGCCGACCCAGCCGTGGATCTGCTCTAACGGCGAACTTATCCACAGCGCATTGACGCCGAGCTGCTGCAAATAATCCAGCTTGCTGGTGAGGCCCTTCAGGTCGCCACCGTGAAAGGTCCCAATTTCCTGCTGCCCGTCTTTATGACGACCATAGCTATTATCATTGCCCGGATCGCCGTTCACAAAGCGATCGGTCAGGACAAAATAGACCGTGGCGTTGTGCCAGTTGAAAGGGGCGGGAGCATCGATTTCCGCGCGCTCAAGCAACAGCAGGCCGTTACTGTCGGGGGCAGGCTGAAGGGTGATTTTCCCCTCGCTGACGGTCGTGGTTTGCTGACTGTAGAAATCACGTACAACGGTACCCTCCGGGAAGGTCTGGCTGACGTCAAGCGTCAACGGGCCACCGTTCCATGTGGGGCACTGGCGGGTCACGGCTGATGCTGCGCTGGTCTCCTCTGCTCTGAGCGACACGGTAAGTGTGGGGGTGCCGGAGCGGGTATCTATCGTCAGGGTATAGAGACCATCGCGGAAAACGCGCCAGCCGGGTGCGTTATCGTTACAGGGTTCAAGCGACAGCGTCTGATTGAGTTTGATCGGGGCGGCAGGCTGCCAGCATTTCTGGTCAAGACCTAACGTTAAAGCGCGTGTACCCTTCGCCAACGTTTTTTGAGTGACGAACTGACCAACACCCTGTGGGGTGAAATTGGGGAAGTCGTTGGCGGTCCACACTGCCGACCAGGCGAGGCCTGGCAGCAAAAGCGGCATAAGAGCAGCACGTTTCATTCAGTCACCTGTCGCGGTTTTTTGCTCAGTGTGACAGCAAGAAACACCACTGTACTCCTCCCCAGCGGGGGATGAGACGCAAGGGTGAGCGATCTTGCGCATAAAATGCCCGTAAAATGCGATAACAGCATCATTTTCGGCGTTTTTATGGCGAACTTCGCACATCGTGCGTGACATAGTTTCGGAATTGGACTATTTCTTTAGGTGCTCTTGAAGCCTATTTTTGATATGATTTGTGGTTCAGCTCTCAAATTTTTGAAAAATACAAGGTGTTGGAATGTTTATATCCGACCAGGAGACCTAATGATATCGACTCCCATTCGACGATATGGGGCCGCGATACTCATGTTACTTACCTGTATATTCTCAGGTAGCGTACTGGCAAAGACACATACCACTACGCACACAGCAACAAAGAGTCACAAAGCCCCGGTAGCAAAGACAAGTAGTATTAAGGTTAGCAGTAAACAAGAGTATTCTCGCAATAGTGAAATAAGCGGTTCACTTCCTGACTTGCGAAAATACCCTTCCGGAACACCAAGGAAAAAAGCGTTTCTCCGGACAGTGATGCCTTACATTACCAGTCAAAATGCTGCGATCACCGCCGATCGTAACTGGTTGATCTCCAAGCAGTACGATGGCCGCTGGTCACCGACTGAGCGCAATCGTCTGAAAGACATTGCGAAGCGCTACAAGGTGGGTTGGTCCGGGAATACCCGTAAGATCCCATGGAACTCGCTGCTTGAGCGCGTCGACATTATCCCTGTCAGCATGGTGGCAACCATGGCGGCAGCGGAAAGCGGCTGGGGTACCTCAAAACTGGCCCGTGCCAACAACAATCTGTTTGGCATGAAGTGCGGTAGCGGTAGCTGCAACAACGGTCCGGGTAAAGTGAAAGGTTACTCGCGCTTTGAGTCAGTAAAAGAATCGGTGCAGGCGTATGTGATTAATTTGAATACGCATAATGCCTATGCCTCCTTCCGTAAATCTCGTGCACAGCTGCGCAAGAACGATCAGGAAGTGACGGCAACCGCGATGATCCACAAGCTGAAAGGCTACTCGACGAAAGGGTCCAGTTATAACAACTACCTGTTCGCGATGTACCAGGATAACCAGCGACTGATTGCCGCCCATATGTAATCACTGCATATCACAGAAAACGCCTTCCATCCGGAAGGCGTTTTTTTTGGCTACAGCAGCACTTCGCTGTGCAGATCGCGGTACTCTTTTGGTGTGGTGTCGTACTCTTTCTTAAACACCGAGTAGAAATACTGCAGCGACGGGTAGCCGCACATCTGCGAGATTTCGTTTATTGATAAAGACGTCGAGACCAGCAGACTGCGCGCCTTCTCCAGCTTCTCGCTATGGATCACTGCGTGAATAGTGGTTCCTACTTCTTCCTTAAAGCGCTTCTCAAGATTGGAGCGTGAAATCCCCACTGCATCCAGAACCTGTTCTACCTTGATGCCTTTGCAGGCGTTATTGCGGATATAGTGCATAGCCTGAATCACCGCCGGATCGCGCAGCGAACGATAATCCGTGGAACGGCGCTCCACCACCCGCATCGGTGGCACCAGCAGGCGCTGTAGCGGCAGGCTCTCGTTATCCAGCAAACGGTGCAGCAGCTTTGCCGCCTGATAACCCATCTGGCGTGTTCCCTGTGCGACGGAGGAGAGTGCGACCCGTGAGAGGTAGCGCGTCAGCTCTTCGTTGTCGATGCCAATCACGCACAGTTTTTCCGGCACCGGAATATGCAGATGCTCGCAGGCCTGCAGCACATGGCGCGCACGGGCATCGGTGACGGCAATAATACCGGTTTGCTGCGGGAGTGTTTGCAGCCAGTCGGCAAGGCGGTTCTGGGCGTGCTGCCAGTTTTCCGGCGCCGTTTCCAGCCCCTGATAAATCACCCCGCGATACTTCTCTTTGGCTACCAGTTGCTGGAAGGCGTGCTCGCGTTCGGCGGCCCAGCGTTTACCGCTGGCGGTGGGCAGGCCGTAAAAAGCAAAACGCTGCACCCCTTTTTCTTTCAGATGCAAAAAGGCGCTTTCTACCAGCGCGTAATTGTCGGTTGCGATGTAGTGAACCTGCGGATAATGCTCCGGAAGATGGTAGGAGCCACCGACGCCGATGATAGGCACCTTCACATCTGCGAGCAGCTGTTCGATTTCCCGGTCATCGTAGTCGGCAATCACGCCGTCGCCGAGCCACTCTTTGATATTTTCCGTGCGGGCGCGGAAGTCTTCTTCGATGAAAATATCCCACTCAGACTGTGAAGCCTGTAGGTACTCGCCAACGCCTTCCACTACCTGGCGGTCGTAGGCTTTGTTGGCATTGAACAGCAGCGTAATTCGGTGACGCTTTTCAAACATGGTTCAGGTTTCCCGCTGAATCATCGCAAAATACCAGCCACGGCAGGTTCGCGGTGGCTGGCTAAGATTCAGGCGCGCCGTTTGGTCGCGGAGTCCATCCAGACCGCCAGCAACAGAATGGCACCCTTAACGATATACTGCCAGAACGTCGGAACATCCATCATGCTCATGCCGTTATCCAGCGCCGACATAATGAAGGCTCCCATCACTGCGCCCGCCACGCTGCCGACACCGCCGGCAAGACTGGTTCCCCCAATAACACAGGCGGCAATGGCATCCAGTTCGGCAATGTTTCCGGCGGAAGGTGAACCGGCGCCGAGGCGCGAGCTGAGGATCAGCCCCGCAATAGCCACCATCAGGCCGTTAATCGCGAACACGGCAAGCTTGGTGCGTTCAACGTTAATGCCCGATAAGCGCGCGGCCTCAATATTGCCACCAATGGCGTAAATTCGCCGTCCGAATGCGGTGCGAGTTGCCATAAACATCCCGGCAAGCAGCAGGGCGGCAAGAATAAGCACCGGCGTTGGCACACCGCGATAATCGTTTAACAGCCAGATAGCCCCGAGGACAATCACCGCCGTCAGCGCCTGACGCCCCACGGCACCGGTTGAAGGCGGCGTGCTCAGCCCTAATGCCTGGCGACGCAGACGCCCGCGCCACTGCCAGGCAATAAACACCATCATACCGATAACGCCGATGATAAAACCGGCGCTGTCCGGCAGATAACTCTGTCCGATTTGCGACATCGCGGCGCTGGTAGGGGAAACGGTGGTGCCGTTGGTGATACCGATGAGAATTCCACGAAACGCCAGCATCCCGGCCAGGGTGACAATAAAGGAGGGCACTTTGCGGTAGGCGACCCACCACCCGTTCCAGACGCCAAACACCAGCCCGAGGGCCAGCGTCACCAGTATGGTTAACGGTAATGGCCAGCCCAGCCAGACGTCAAAAATTGCCGCTACGCCGCCGAGCAGGCCCATCATGGAGCCGACGGAGAGGTCAATTTCGGCGGAAATAATCACGAACACCATGCCAACGGCAAGAATACCGGTGATAGCCGTCTGGCGCAGCAGGTTGGAGATATTACGTGCGCTGAGATACGAGCCGTCGGTGGTCCAGGTAAAAAACAGCATGATCACGACGATCGCCGCGATCATCACGAACACCTGCAGATTCAGCGATTTTAATCCCGGTAGCGCTGGCGCTGCCGATGGCGTGAGTTTCATTTCAGAGGGATTGGGTTTCGACATGGCGTTCGCTCCTCAGGGCGGCTTCCATCACCTGTTCTTGCGTCAGGCCATGGTTGATTAAGTTGGCTTTTAATTTCCCTTCGTGCATCACCAGCACGCGATCGCTCAGGCCGAGCACTTCCGGCAGCTCTGAAGAGATAACGATCACCGCGATGCCCTGCTGTACCAGCTGGTTTATCAGTTTGTAGATTTCGTACTTCGCACCGATATCAATACCGCGAGTTGGTTCATCAAGAATCAAAATTCGCGGGTTCAGCAGCAAGCAGCGAGCAAGAATAGCTTTTTGCTGATTACCGCCGCTGAGGCGGCCAATCGCCAGCTCTGGCGATGAGGTTTTAACCTTCAGACGGGAAATCGACTGCAAAATGCAGTGTTGTTCGGCGGCATCATCGAGGCTACTCAGCGTGCCAGAGAAGGTATCCAGCGCGGCAAGCGTGATATTTTTACCGACCGCCATCACCGGCACGATACCGTCTTTTTTGCGGTCTTCCGGTACCATGGCGATACCATGGGCTATCGCCTGCTGGCAGTTGGCTATTTTTACCGCTTTGCCATCGACATAAATGTCGCCTTCCCAACGACCGCGCCAGACGCCGAACAGGCACTGCACGGCCTCGGTGCGTCCGGCTCCTACCAGCCCGGCAATCCCGAGGATTTCACCGCGTTTCAGGCTGAACGACACGTCGTTCACACGTTTTATATGACGATTTACCGGATGCCAGGCGGTGAGGTGCTCTACCCGCAGGATCTCCTCGCCACAGGTGTGGGGCTCGTTGGGGTAGAGCGCCGTTAGCTCTCGTCCCACCATCATGGTGATGATATCGTCCTCGCTCATGCCGTGGGCATCGCGGGTACCGATGTGCTGACCGTCGCGAATGACGCAAATCGTGTCGGAAATGGCCTTCACTTCATTCAGCTTATGGGAGATATAAACACAGGCAATCCCGTGGTTTTGCAGGTCCCGAATAATGTTCAGCAGTACCGCGGTTTCCTGCTCCGTCAGCGATGCGGTGGGTTCGTCGAGGATAAGCAAACGTACCTGCTTGTTCAGCGCTTTGGCGATTTCAACCAACTGCTGCTGGCCGAGACCTAAATCACCCACCCGGGTGTCGGGAGATACCGCCAGGCTAACCTGCGCCAGCAGTTTTTCACAGCGCAGGGTCATGGTGTCGTAATCCAGAACACCATGGCGGCTGATTTCGGTGCCGAGGAAAATATTTTCCAGCACCGTTAAATGCTTAATAAGCGCCAGCTCCTGGTGAATAATAGCGATCCCTCGACGCTCGGTGTCGCGGATGTGGCTGGCCTGCAGGGGTTCTCCCGCAAAAAAAATATCGCCTTCGTAGCTACCGTGCGGATATATACCGCACAGTACCTTCATTAAGGTGGATTTACCGGAGCCGTTCTCACCGCACAGTGAAACCACTTCACCCGCGTTGAGCCTCAGGCTGACGTTATCAACCGCCTTTACCGCCCCGAAGGATTTGGTGATGTTTTTCATTTCGAGTAAATAAGGCATGTGCATTTACCCCTGGGAATACAAGGAGTGCCCCATTAATCGCAATGGGGCATCAGCTATTACAGATCGCTCTTTTTGTGGAAACCGTCTTTCACCACGGTGTCGTCAATATTGTTTTTATTCACTTCAATCGGAGTCAGCAGGCGGGAAGGAACGTCTTTCAGACCGTTATTCAACGTGGCGTCTGATTTAGGTTGCTGACCGTTGCCAAGCTCAACGGCAATTTCTGCAGCGGTGGTGGCAAGCGTGGTGATGGGCTTATACACCGTCATGGTTTGTGTGCCGGCGATAATGCGTTTCACGCCCGCGAGGTCGGCATCCTGGCCAGAAATGGCCACTTTCCCGGCAAGCCCTTGTGCGCTCAGCGCCTGAATAGCCCCACCGGCGGTGGCATCGTTAGACGCTACCACGGCATCAATTTTGTTATTGTTGGCCGTCAGGGCGTTTTCCATAATTTTCAGCGCATTTTCTGGCAGCCAGCCGTCGGCCCACTGATCGCCGACAATTTTAATTTTTCCGTCATCAATATAAGGTTTGAGGACTTTCATCTGTCCGGCACGGAACAACTTGGCATTGTTATCTACCGGTGAGCCACCCATCAGGAAATAATTTCCCTGGGGGACTTTGTTAACCAGGCTTTGGGCCTGCATTTCGCCCACTTTTTCATTATCAAATGAGATATAAAAATCAATGTCGGCGTTATTGATCATTCGGTCATAGGCCAGAACTTTAATCCCTTCCTGTTTGGCCTCTTTAATGACGTTGCTAAGTACCTGCCCGTTATAAGGAATAATGACTAAAACATCGACGCCGCGATTTATCATATTTTCAATTTGCGACATCTGGGTTTCTTCGTTGCCGTTTGCAGACTGCACAAATACGTCAGCACCCAATTCTTTTGCTTTATTCACAAAAATATCACGGTCTTTCTGCCAGCGTTCAAGGCGAAGGTCGTCAATCGCCATCCCAATTTTAACTTCTTTGGCAATGCCGGACAGGCTGGTCAGCAGGAGGGAAGCACATAGTGTGAGGCAAAAATGTTTTAATTTCATGATCGTGATGCCTTTTTTCTGTAGTTGCAGGGAGAGTAATCGATACGAAAAAGAAACATGCACTTCTGATACGCTGCAAATTTTTAACACTGAAAAGATTTCTGGCAATTACCGCTTTTTCTTTTCGCGTTATGATATTTGGTTTATTTGCTAATTTATGACCCTGATCGAATTTTAAAACGTTTCAGCTTATTGTTGCATTGCAACGTGGAAGCAAGATTCCAGTAAACAGCCGCGGTGTGCACTCTTTTTTTGCGAGCCAGCGCACGTTTGTGCATTCTCTTAATAGCGGTGTGAAATAACGTAATTGAGCAAGCCGGAATGTGAATCCAGTATTAGCACATGATTTATTTCTCGCCGCGTGTCTGAATATGGAGTTCATTATGCAAAGTTATTTCGATCAACTCGAACGTGTTCGTTATGAAGGGCCAAAATCGGAAAACCCGCTGGCGTTTCGCCACTACAATCCGGATGAGCTGGTGTTGGGCAAGCGCATGGAAGAGCACCTGCGTTTTGCCGCCTGCTACTGGCACACTTTCTGCTGGAACGGGGCAGACATGTTTGGCGTGGGTGCTTTTGAACGCCCATGGCAGCAGGCCGGTGACGCGCTGGCGCTGGCAAAACGCAAAGCCGACGTGGCGTTCGAGTTTTTCCATAAGCTGAATGTTCCTTACTACTGCTTCCATGACGTCGACGTCTCGCCGGAAGGCGCTTCGCTCAAAGAGTACCGCAACAACTTTGCCCAGATGGTGGATGTACTGGCGCAAAAACAGCAGGAGAGTGGAGTAAAACTGCTGTGGGGTACCGCGAACTGCTTCACCAACCCGCGCTATGGCGCAGGCGCCGCGACCAACCCGGATCCGGAAGTGTTCAGCTGGGCTGCTACCCAGGTGGTTACCGCAATGGATGCTACCCATCGTCTGGGCGGTGAAAACTATGTGCTGTGGGGCGGCCGCGAAGGTTACGAAACCCTGCTGAATACCGACCTGCGTCAGGAACGTGAACAGATTGGTCGCTTCATGCAGATGGTTGTTGAGCACAAGCACAAAACCGGCTTCCAGGGCACCCTGCTGATTGAGCCAAAACCACAGGAGCCGACGAAGCACCAGTATGACTATGACGCGGCGACGGTGTACGGTTTCCTCAAGCAGTTTGGCCTCGAAAAAGAGATTAAACTCAACATCGAAGCGAACCATGCGACCCTTGCTGGCCACTCTTTCCACCACGAAATTGCTACCGCCATCGCGCTGGGGCTGTTTGGCTCCGTCGATGCTAACCGCGGTGATGCACAGCTTGGCTGGGATACCGATCAGTTCCCGAACAGCGTGGAAGAGAATGCGCTGGTGATGTACGAGATCCTCAAAGCGGGCGGTTTCACCACCGGTGGCCTTAACTTTGATGCCAAAGTTCGTCGTCAGAGTACGGATAAATATGACCTGTTCTACGGCCACATTGGCGCGATGGACACCATGGCGCTGGCGCTGAAAGTGGCGGCACGTATGGTGGAAGATGGCCAGCTGGATAAGCGTGTTGCTAAGCGTTATGCCGGCTGGAACGGTGAGCTGGGCCAGCAGATCCTCAAAGGGCAGATGTCGCTGACCGAGCTTGCAACCTACGCCGAGCAACATAATCTGGCGCCGCAGCACCACAGCGGTCACCAGGAGCTGTTAGAGAACCTGGTTAACCATTACCTTTTCGACAAATAAGTCGCTAACGTCAGGTGAATATCAGCCCGGTCAGCGTCAGCTACCGGGCGTTTTTGTTAAGGAATTCGCACTATGTACATTGGGATAGATCTCGGTACCTCAGGCGTGAAGGCCATTCTGCTCAACGAGCAGGGTGAAGTACTGGCAACGCAGAGCGAAAAACTGTCGGTTTCCCGTCCGCACCCGCTATGGTCGGAACAGGATCCACTGGCGTGGTGGCAGGCGACGGATGCCGCCATGAAAGCCCTCGGGAAGCAACATTCCCTGCGCGGGGTAAAAGCGCTGGGGATCGCCGGACAGATGCACGGTGCCACGCTCCTTGATAAAGACCAGCGGGTACTGCGCCCGGCTATCCTGTGGAACGACGGTCGCTGCGCCGAAGAGTGTGTCCTTATTGAGGCGCAGGTGCCTCGCTCGCGAGATATCACCGGCAACCTGATGATGCCTGGTTTCACTGCCCCGAAGCTGCTGTGGGTGAAGCGCCATGAGCCGGAAGTTTTCGCGCAAATCGATAAGGTCCTGTTGCCGAAAGATTATCTGCGGTTGCGAATGACCGGCGAGTTTGCAAGCGACATGTCGGATGCGGCAGGCACGATGTGGCTTGACGTCGGCGCGCGCGACTGGAGCGATGAGATGCTGAGCGCCTGCTCTCTCAATCGCGGCCATATGCCTGCGCTGTTCGAAGGCAGTGCGGTGACCGGCACGCTTTTGCCTGCGGTGGCAGAGGCATGGAATATGCCCGAAGTTGCGGTAGTCGCCGGTGGTGGTGATAACGCGGCGGGGGCGGTGGGCGTTGGCATGGCGAATGCCGGGCAGGCGATGCTCTCTCTGGGTACCTCCGGCGTCTACTTCGCCGTCAGCAACGGTTTTCTCAGCAAGCCGGAGAGCGCGGTGCACAGCTTCTGTCACGCATTGCCTGGCCGTTGGCACCTGATGTCGGTGATGCTCAGCGCGGCGTCCTGTCTGGACTGGGCGGCAAAACTCACCGGGCTTGAAAGTGTTCCCGCGCTTATCGATGTGGCGCAGAAGGCAGATACAACGGCAACGCCGGTGTGGTTTTTGCCCTACCTCTCGGGGGAGCGCACGCCGCATAACAACCCGCAGGCGAAAGGCGTATTCTTTGGCCTGACGCACAAACATGGCCCAGCCGAACTTGCCAAAGCGGTGCTGGAGGGGGTGGGCTACGCGCTGGCCGACGGAATGGATGCGGTACACGCCTGTGGCGTAACGCCAGAGAGCATTACCCTCATCGGCGGTGGCGCCCGCAGTCCGTACTGGCGGCAGATGCTGGCGGACATTAGCGGCCAGCGGCTGGAATACCGTACCGGCGGTGATGTCGGCCCGGCGTTAGGGGCGGCGCGGCTGGCGCAGATAGCGATGAACCCGGACAAACCGCTTGCTGAGCTGCTCCCGTCGTTAGCGCTCGATCAGGCGCATAGCCCTGACCCGCGGCGGGTGGCGGAGTATGCGCCGCGCCGTGAAATGTTCCGCAAGATCTATCAGCAGCTGCTGCCGCTGATGTCCTGAGGTCATATCAACTGACGAACCGGCGGGTATCCACTTTCTGCAACAGCACGGAAAGCAGCAGGCTACCCGCCAGAGTGACGGCAAAAATCCACACCATATCCAGCACCGGCCAGGTTTTAAACTCAAGGCCGTTGGCCCGTAAGGCGTGGATAATCAGGGCGTGGAATCCGTAAATCCCCAGCGAATAGCGCGAGATAAGCGCCAGGCCCGGTATCGGGCGCTGGTTAAGGGTGTTTTTGACCACCGTCAGGGCCGCCGCCGCCGCGATGAACACTGCCGGGCCGCAGTACAGATACCAGGTATCGGCAAAATTACCGCGCCAGCGCAGCTCATGCAGCGTTCCCCGTGAGATGACAAACACGGCCACCACAAACAGCGCGCTACACCACAGCGTCAGTGATTTTTTTTCGGTGTCCATCATGCCAATGGCGCGTCCCAGCAGGCCGTACAGCACATAGTAAAACGTATCGCCGTTAATATAGAGATTGATGGGGAGCCACTCAAAGCCAGCAATTTTCTGCGAAACGGTATTGGGGTTCGCGAGAATCCCAATCACCAGCATCAGGCCGAGCAACATTTTGCCGCTGATGGTTTTCACCTGAATCAGCGGCGAAAGCAGATAAATGACGATGATGGCGAAGAAAAACCACAGGTGGTAGAACACCGGTTTTTGCAGCAGATACTTCAGCGACAGCTCAGGGTTGATGCGGGTAAACAGCGTGATGTAGAGCAGCGAAACGGCGCTGTAAAACAGCAGACAGGCGGCGATCCGCAAAAAATGTTTCGGGCGCGCGCTGCGTTCGCCAAAGAACAGATAGCCTGAAATCATAAAGAACAGCGGCACGCTGACCCGCGATGCTGAGTTCAGCAAATTAGCGACTTCCCAGCTCAGATGACTGACGCTCTGGGAGTTGGTAATCGACCATACGGTGGTATGAATCATCACCACCATCAGACAGGCTATCCCTCGCAGATTATCTATCCAGTTAATTTTTGACTGCATTCGTGCCCCAGTATCCTCATTTGTCCCGTTAACAGCTTCTGACCGGCGATCGCGTGGGTTGCTCGCTGGAATATTCTGAGTTTTTCACGCACCTCTTGTTCTGCGAGTGCGGTATTTGCAGAATGCTCTAGCATATTTGATGACCTGCTAAATATAACAGCCGTATAACAAGACAATAGCCTGATGATGATAAAGATATTCGCTCCACTGCTGGCTATTGTGCTGCTGGCTGGATGCAGTGCGGCAAACCAGCCGCCACAGAAAGCGCAAAAAGCGAAGGCCAGCCCGCTGCACTCGCTTGAGATGGAGTCGTTGTGCAAAAACCAGGCGGCGCATCGCTACAATACCGCTGCACAGAAAATCGACGTTACCGGCTTTGAGCAGTTCCAGGGGAGCTATGAGCTGCAGGGGTTTACTGCCCGCAATGAGGGTTTTGTCTGCTCATTTGATCCAGACGGGCAATTTTTGCATCTTTCTATGCGCTAACCCGCCGCTTCGCGCGGCGTTGGTCTCCTTTCGTGGCAATTTTGCCCAATTTTCACTAAACAGAACCGTTTCGTACTGTATATCTCGCAGCCAGCGGTTATACTGGTTCCTTCCTTTAAATCCACACGTATCCAGCACGAAATAATATGCAAAAGTTTGATACCAGGACCTTCCAGGGCCTGATCCTGACCTTACAGGATTACTGGGCTCGTCAGGGCTGCACCATTGTTCAACCACTGGACATGGAAGTCGGCGCCGGCACTTCACACCCAATGACCTGCTTACGCGCGTTGGGACCAGAGCCGATGGCAACCGCTTATGTTCAGCCATCCCGCCGCCCGACCGACGGCCGCTACGGCGAAAACCCGAACCGTTTACAGCACTATTATCAGTTCCAGGTGGTGATTAAACCTTCCCCGGACAACATTCAGGAGCTGTACCTCGGATCCCTGAAAGAGCTGGGTATGGACCCGACCATTCACGACATTCGCTTCGTTGAAGACAACTGGGAAAACCCGACGCTGGGTGCCTGGGGTCTGGGCTGGGAAGTGTGGCTGAACGGTATGGAAGTCACCCAGTTTACCTACTTCCAGCAGGTGGGCGGTCTGGAATGCAAACCAGTAACCGGAGAAATCACCTACGGTCTGGAGCGTCTGGCAATGTACATTCAGGGCGTAGACAGCGTTTACGACCTGGTCTGGAGCGACGGCCCGTTGGGTAAAACCACCTACGGCGACGTGTTCCATCAGAACGAAGTGGAGCAGTCCACTTACAACTTCGAATACGCGGATGTCGACTTCCTGTTCTCCTGCTTTGAGCAGTACGAGAAAGAAGCCCAGCAGTTGCTGGCGCTGGAAAACCCGCTGCCGCTGCCTGCCTACGAGCGTATTCTGAAGGCCGCCCATAGCTTCAACCTGCTGGATGCGCGTAAGGCCATCTCCGTCACCGAACGTCAGCGCTACATTTTGCGTATCCGTACCCTGACCAAAGCAGTGGCAGAAGCTTACTACGCTTCCCGTGAAGCCCTTGGCTTCCCGATGTGCAACAAAGACAAATAAGAGGCGGCCATGTCTGAGAAAACTTTCCTGGTGGAGATCGGCACCGAAGAGCTGCCACCAAAAGCACTGCGCAACCTGGCTGAATCCTTTGCGGCTAACTTTACGGCAGAGCTGGATAACGCGGGCATTGCGCACGGCAATGTTGAATGGTTTGCGGCTCCGCGTCGCCTGGCGCTGAAAGTGGCTAACCTTGCCGCTTCCCAGCCGGATCGCGAAGTTGAAAAACGCGGCCCGGCGATCTCCCAGGCGTTTGACGCTGAGGGTAAACCAAGCAAAGCGGCCGAAGGCTGGGCGCGTGGCTGCGGTATCACCGTTGACCAGGCCGAACGTCTGACCACCGATAAAGGTGAGTGGCTGCTGTATCGTGCCCATGTGAAAGGCGAAAGCGCTGAAGCGCTGGTGCCGAACATGGTCGCAACGTCACTGGCAAAATTGCCGATCCCGAAACTGATGCGCTGGGGTGCCTCCGACGTGCACTTCGTGCGTCCGGTTCACACCGTGACCCTGCTGCTGGGTGATAAAGTGATCCCGGCAACGATTCTGGGCATTCAGTCCGATCGCGTGATCCGCGGTCATCGCTTTATGGGCGAGCCAGAGTTCACCATCGACAACGCCGATCAGTACCCTGAAATTCTGCACAAACGTGGCATGGTCGTTGCTGACTATGAAGCGCGTAAAGCCAAAATCAAAGCCGATGCTGAAGAAGCGGCGCGTAAGATTGGCGGTAACGCTGACCTGAGCGAAAGCCTGCTGGAAGAAGTCACCTCGCTGGTGGAATGGCCGGTGGTGCTGACCGCGAAGTTCGAAGAGAAATTCCTCGCCGTTCCGGCTGAAGCGCTGGTGTACACCATGAAAGGTGACCAGAAGTACTTCCCGGTCTACGACAACGCGGGCAACCTGTTGCCGAACTTCATCTTTGTGGCAAACATCGAGTCCAAAGATCCGCAGCAGATTATTTCCGGTAACGAAAAAGTGGTGCGCCCGCGTCTGGCGGATGCCGAGTTCTTCTTCAAAACCGACCGTAAAAAACGTCTGGAAGATAACCTGCCGCGCCTGCAGACCGTGCTGTTCCAGCAGCAGTTGGGCACCCTGCGCGACAAGACCGACCGCATTCAGGCCCTGGCGGGCTGGATTGCTGGCCAGACTGGCGCCGATGTTAACCACGCTACCCGCGCGGGCCTGTTGTCCAAGTGTGACCTGATGACCAACATGGTCTTCGAGTTCACCGACACCCAGGGTGTGATGGGTATGCACTACGCACGTCACGATGGCGAAGCGGAAGATGTGGCCGTGGCGCTGAACGAGCAGTATCAGCCGCGCTTTGCCGGTGATGACCTGCCGTCTAACCCGGTTGCCTGTGCGCTGGCGATCGCTGACAAGATGGATACCCTGGCGGGTATCTTCGGTATCGGTCAGCATCCGAAAGGCGACAAAGACCCGTTTGCGCTGCGTCGTGCGGCGCTTGGCGTGCTGCGTATCATCGTTGAGAAGAACCTGCCGCTGGATCTGCAGACCCTCACCGAAGAAGCGGTACGTCTGTACGGCGACAAGCTGACCAACGCGAAAGTGGTTGATGACGTTATCGATTTCATGCTCGGTCGTTTCCGCGCCTGGTATCAGGATGAAGGCTACACCGTGGATACCATTCAGGCGGTGCTGGCGCGTCGCCCAACTCGTCCGGCTGACTTTGATGCACGTATGAAGGCGGTGTCACACTTCCGTACCCTGGATGCGGCATCTGCGCTGGCTGCGGCCAACAAACGTGTTTCCAACATTCTGGCGAAATCTGACGAAACGCTGAACGAGCGTGTTAACGCCGCGACGCTGAAAGAGCCGGAAGAGATCGAGCTGGCGATGCAGGTTGTGGTGCTGCGCGACAAGCTGGAGCCGTTCTTCGCGGAAGGTCGCTACCAGGAGGCACTGGTAGAGCTGGCTGAACTGCGTGAGCCGGTGGATGCGTTCTTCGAGAAAGTGATGGTGAACGTTGAGGATAAAGAGCTGCGCATTAACCGTCTCTCTATGCTCGAAAAACTGCGTGAACTGTTCCTGCAGGTAGCCGATATCTCGCTGCTGCAGTAATCCGTTCTCTGCTAAAAACCCGCCACCCGGCGGGTTTTTTTATGCCTGTAACCCAGTCGCTCAAAAAAACAAAGTTGAAATACTGGTGCTATTACGGCTATCCTTTGCCGCGACGAATCCCTCGTCTCACTGAGGCACACTGAAAATGGACAAACACACCTGCTGAATTCGAATCCTTGCTAAGCGGCAGACCGCAGGCAGGGGAGTTATTGATTTCATTCAGGAGTGCTTATGGCCCATTGTGCGCAATCCCCCCTTTTTATTTTGCATCAGGTCACCTGTCAGTTTGCGACGGGCGATGTTCTTTTTGGTCCGCTGAATCTACCACTTGAAGCTTCGCTTTGTGGCCTGGTCGGGCGCAACGGCGTGGGTAAAACCCGGCTATTGCGCTTGCTGGCAGGCGAGGATGTACCGTCTGGTGGGCATATCGAACGTTTTGGCGTCCACGTCTGGGTGGCGCAGCAGCATGCGGTAGAGCCGCAGATGACGCTTGCCGGGCTGCTGGGCTACGAGGCAGTTTTCGCCGCTTTGCACCGGGTTGTGGCCGGCGAGAGTCTGCCCGATGACGTTGAACGTCTGGAAGGTCACTGGGATCTGCAGGAACGCCTGAACAGCGCGTTTCTGGAGGCCGGTCTTGGTGGTTTCGAGCCGCAGAGGCTCGCTACCTCTCTGAGCGGTGGCGAACGAGTGAAGGCGTTGCTATGCGCAGCGTTTTTGTCGGGAGCGGACTACCTGCTGCTCGACGAACCGACTAACCATCTCGACAAGCAGGGCCGCGAGTGGCTCTACCACAAACTGGCGTGCTGGCGTGGCGGGGCGCTGATTGCCAGTCACGATCGGGAACTCTTGTCCCGGATGCCGCGTATTCTCGAGCTCACTCCCGGCCAGCTTCGCAGCTTTGGTGGCAACTACGATGATTATCAGCAGCAGCGTGATGCCGAACAGCAGGCGGCGCGTGCGGCGCTCGAACATGCGGCCACCGAGCGGCGGCGAACCCGGGCGCGTATGCAGAAGGAACATGATGCCAGTCAGCGTCGCTCAGCCCAGACCTTACGCACGGTTGATACTCTGAATATCGCGTCCTTCGAGCGGGTGAAGTACAAAGGGGCGGCGAAAGAGCGCCCTGGCAGCGTGCTGCGCCAGCATCGGGAGCAGAATCGTGAACTCAACGCCGCCGTCGCAGAAGCCCGTGAGCGGGTCGAAGAGGAGACTCCGGTGATGTTCACGCTACCGGGGAGCCAGATTGCTACGGGGAAACAGGTGCTGGAACTGGAGGCGCTTCAGCTGGCGTACAGCAGTACCTCGCCGCTGACCTGGCGGCTCGACGGGCCGATGCGTATTGCGCTGCGTGGCCCAAACGGCTGCGGCAAGACGACGCTCTTAAGAACGTTGATGGAGCTGGAAGCACCGTTATCCGGGGAGTGCCGCCTGTCGGTACCGGCGGCGTGGCTCGATCAGCACCTGAGCCAGCTCGATTTAACGCTGTCGGTGATGGCGCACCTCAACCTCGCAGACACGCCGCTGGAAGAGGGCATGCTGCGTACTCGTCTCGCCCAACTGCAGCTTGGTGCCGATAAAGTCCACCTGCCGCTTGGTGCGCTGAGCGGCGGAGAGCGGCTGAGGGCGGCGCTGGCCTGCGTGCTCTGGCGGCGTGATGCCACCCAGCTTCTGCTGCTGGACGAGCCTACCAACCATCTTGACCTGACCTCTACCCGCGCCATCGAAGCCGCGCTGGCGGAGTTTCCTGGCGCGATGCTGGTGGTTTCTCATGACGAGCATTTCCTGCAAGGTCTGAAGCTGACGCACTGTCTGGAATGGCGGGAGACGGGCTGGTATTTCGGACCGCTGTAGGGAATAACAGGCAAAAAAAATCCTCGTCAATGACGAGGATCTTTACGTGCTATAGAGCCTGATTCAGGCTCTCAGGCAGGCTTATGCGTTGGTTACGTTACCAGCAGCCGGGCCTTTAGCGCCGTTTTCGATGGTGAAGGAAACTTTCTGACCTTCATCCAGAGATTTGTAACCATCAGTCATGATAGCAGAGAAGTGAACGAACAGGTCTTTAGAACCGTCGTCCGGAGTGATGAAGCCGAAGCCTTTATCAGCGTTGAACCATTTTACGATACCAGTCATTTTGTTAGACATAGTGATTTCCTTTAATTTAAGTGTTATGCCAAATGGCAATGATGGTAGTGATTACAGATTTGAAGCAAAAAAGGGAAAGGTCACTACGAGGGTATCATTGGACAACCTATGAGAGGACTGCTCTGCTCGACTGCTTTATGGTCTGTAAATCAAACCGGCGACATTAACTCATGTTCGGCAGACGATAGCAACTTTTTTTATTCTTATACGTAAACAGAGCCCTGGATGTGGGCTCTGTTTTTCGGGTAAATACATTAAAAATCAAACGGCTAATTGTTTTATCATTTGCTGGTTCGCCAGCATCAGGCGCATCAGGTTGAGCTCGGTGGTGGAAGGTTTTACGCGTCGTGACTCCCACTCTTGCACCATGGCTACGGTAACGCCCATCGCTCTGGCAAATTCGTCTGTTTTAAGGCCTGTGCCTTTACGCAGCTGCTCAAACTCGGTAAAGGCAGAGGAAGCTTGCGCCAGAATAGCTGGCTGTATTTCGTCTTTAAAAACAATCTGTTCCAGACTGCTCAGCAGTTCAAACTCAGTCTCTTTGTATTCCATTGATAACTCCTCTGAATCACACTGCGGGATCGTGAATAAAGTAGAGCTCAGTAAGCATAGCCAGTTATTTTCCCTGGGATCGCCAGGGCCAGGGGCGAATCGTGCGATATATCTTTCCTGATGCGATTCAGCGAAAAAGGCGGCTGCCTAATGCCCTGAAAAGCAACGCCCACGCTCGGGTGGTATTTTTTTGTAAATACTCAGTACAAAACTGGCAAAGCCGTTAACCCGCCGTTTTTACATCGCATAACCTCAGGAAAAGGTATCTTGCAACGCTGACCTGGACTATCCTTGTCTGCGTCAGGCACGAGTGTGCCGGTTTGCGCGTTTATTGGCTGAAAGGAGTATAAAAATGGCGACAGGAAAGTCCTGCTCTCGCTGGTTTGCGCCTGTTGCGGCGTTATTGATGGTGGTTAGCCTGAGTGGGTGTTTCGATAAAGAAGGCGATCAGCGCAAAGCGTTCATCGACTTTTTACAGAATACTGCGATGCGTAGTGGAGAGCGTTTACCGACGCTGACTGCGGATCAGAAAAAACAGTTCGGCCCCTTTGTGTCTGATTATGCCGTGATTTATGGCTATTCTCAGCAGGTTAATCAGGCGATGGATGCAGGTTTGCGTCCGGTCGTTGATAGCGTCAATGCCATCCGCGTTCCGCAGGATTACATGACTCAGCGTGAGCCGCTGCGTCAGGCCAATGGTTCGCTTGGTGTGCTCAGCCAGCAGCTGGAAAACGCGAAAATGCAGGCCGATGCTGCGCATTCTGCTCTGAAACAGGCAGACGATCTGAAGCCGGTATTTGACCAGATTTACACCAAGGTTGTGACATCCCCGGCGAATGCGCTGCAACCGCTGATCCCGGCGGCGCAGATCTTCACTCAGCAACTGGTCCAGGTTGGCGATTTTGTCGCACAGCAGGGTACGCAGGTGAGCTTTGTGGCGAACGGCATTCAGTTCCCGACTTCACAGCAGGCAAGCCAGTACAACACCCTGATTGGCCCACTGGCCTCTCAGCACCAGGCGTTTAGCCAGGCCTGGGGTGCGGCGGTCGAAGCGACCCGTTAATCCGCTTCATTTACCCTCTCTCGTTCGGGAGAGGGTGCTTATCTTCACGCCACATGCGGATTCACGCAGTTCTTCTCCGTCTTTCCATGCAGTGCATCAATCAGATTATCCACCGCGGTGGATGCCATGCTAAAGCGGGTTTCGTGCGTTGCGGAACCGATATGTGGCAGCGCCACTACGTTTGGCATCGACAGCAGCGGCGAGTCTGTTGCCAGCGGTTCCTGTTCAAACACGTCGAGCCCGGCGGCATGAATTTCACCCTGTTTGAGTGCCGCAATGAGGGCTGTTTCATCGACTACCGGGCCGCGTCCGGCGTTGATAAAAATGGCCGATGATTTCATCTTTTTAAACTGCTCAGCGCCGAAGAGATGGCGAGTTTCATCGGTCAACGGCAGGATCAGGCAAACAAAATCGGCCTCCTGCAATAACGAGTCGAGGTCGCAGTAGCGCGCCTGGAAGCGGTTCTCGGCTTCCGGGTGACGGCGTCGGGCGTTATACAGAACCGGCATGCCAAAACCGAAGTGCGCGCGCTGTGCCAGCGCCATGCCGATCCGCCCCATACCGACAATGCCCATCGTCTTATGGTGCACATCCGTGCCAAACCAGTCAGGCCCAATGCTGTCGGTCCATTCTCCTGCTTTCACCCGTTCAGCCACTTCCGGCACCCGGCGGGCAGTGCTGAGCACCAGTGCCATCAGGGTATCGGCCACGGTTTCCGTGAGTGCGGTCGGGGTGTGCATAAGCAAAATACGGCGCGCGTTCAGTGCTTCGACGTCGAAGTTGTCATATCCCACGGAAATCGTAGAAGCGACGCGGAGCTCTGGCATGTTATCGAGCAACGCGGCATCGACTTTTTCGCTGGATCCCAGCATCCCTTCGGCGTTGGCGAAGGCGTCAGCGTGCTGCGTGACGGTCTGCGGGCTGAGGTCCTGCACCTGGGTGACGTTGGCGTGTTGTTCAAGGCGCTGTAGCAGCGTGTCCGGGAGGGATTTATACAAAATAACCGACGGCTTCATGCAATTCTCCGTAAACAAGATAGGCGAGTGACGGATGACCCGGCGACGAGCGCCGCCGGGTAAAGAGCATACTACAGCGGGCTTAGCGTGATTTCTACACGACGGTTTTGTGCTTTACCTTCGGTGGTGCTGTTGCTGGCGACCGGGTTCGCCGGGCCCATCCCGCTGGTACGCAGGCGGCCGGCGGCAACGCCCTGGGTGATAAGGGCGCTGGCGACGGAGTCTGCACGCTGCTGTGACAGGCGCATATTCAGGTCTTTACTACCGGTGCTGTCGGTATAGCCGACAACGTTAACGGCGGTCTTTTGATACTCTTTCAGCACCATTGCCACGCCGGTCAGGGTGTTGGCGCCCGCCGGTTTCAGGTTTGCGCTGCTGCTGTCGAAGGTGACGTTGTTCGGCATGTTCAGCACGATGGTATCGCCGTTTCGCGTTACGCTGACGCCGGTGCCCTGCATTTTCTCGCGCAGTTTCGCTTCCTGTACGTCCATGTAGTAACCGACGCCGCCGCCGACGGCAGCCCCTGCGGCCGCGCCAATCAGAGCGCCTTTACCGCGGTCTTTTTTCGAGGAGGAGAGCGCGCCGATACCGGCACCAACCAGTGAGCCAATACCGGCACCAATGCCGGATTTACCCGCTTCACGCTCGCCGGTGTACGGGTTGGTGGTGCAGCCTGAGAGAGCCAGTGCGCCGCTAACCATAGCGGCAATCATGATCACACGTTTTTTCATCTTAGTTCCTTTAATCCTTTTTATTCTTTGCCACAGCGAGGGTGGCGATGGATTATGACTGGCGAACAGAGAGAAAATTTCCGGGATAACTCTGAATTTTGTAAACATAATTGAACGGTGGTTAAAACATCGCCGTCACAACATCACCTGCGTCGTATTCAGGAGCGGCTTTTGGCACATTCATCGACCACCAAAACGGTACTGACCGCAGCCCACTGGGGGCCTATGCTGGTTGAAACCGATGGCAACACCGTTTTTTCCTCCCGCGGGGCTCTCCCCGGCACCTTCAACAATTCGCTGCAAAGCGCAGTGCGTGACCAGGTACACAGCAAGACCCGTATTCGTTATCCGATGGTGCGAAAAGGATTTCTGGCGTCACCAGACAGTCCGCAGGGTGTGCGTGGACAGGATGAGTTTGTGCGGGTGAGCTGGGATAAAGCACTGGATCTCATCCATGCCCAGCATGTGCGTATCCGCCAGAATTTCGGCCCGGCGTCGATTTTCGCCGGCTCCTATGGCTGGCGCTCCAACGGTGTGCTGCATAAAGCCGCGACGTTACTCCAGCGCTATATGAGCCTGGCGGGCGGCTATACCGGCCATCTGGGGGATTACTCCACGGGAGCGGCGCAAGCCATCATGCCGCACGTGGTGGGCGGCAATGAGGTGTATCAACAGCAGACCAGCTGGCCTCTGATACTGGAGCACAGCGACGTGGTGGTGCTGTGGAGCGCCAACCCGCTCAATACGCTAAAAATTGCGTGGAATGCCTCCGATGAACAGGGGATCCCGTGGTTCGATAAGCTGCGTCAGAGCGGCAAACGAATTATTTGTATCGACCCCATGCGCTCGGAAACGGCTGAGTTCTTCGCCGAGGCGGGGGAGTGGATTGCGCCGCACATGGGCACCGACGTGGCGTTGATGCTCGGCATCGCCCACACGCTGCAGGAGCAGGGCTGGCACGACAGCGAGTTTCTCGCCCGCTGTACCACCGGCTATGAGGTTTTTGCCGAGTATCTGACCGGCCGCCAGGACGGTACAGCGAAAACCGCCGAGTGGGCGGCGGAAATTTGTGGCGTCAGTGCAGATAAAATTCGCGAACTGGCACAACTTTTCTATGAAAATACCACCATGCTGATGGCGGGCTGGGGGATGCAGCGCCAGCAGTTTGGCGAGCAAAAACACTGGATGCTGGTCACCCTCGCCGCCATGCTCGGGCAAATTGGCACCCCGGGCGGCGGGTTTGGCCTCTCCTATCATTTTGCCAACGGCGGCAACCCGACGCGTCGTGCGGCGGTGCTCGCCTCCATGCAGGGCGTGGTACCGGGTGGTAGCGATGCGGTGGATAAATTCCCGGTTGCCCGCATTGTTGAGGCACTGGAAAACCCGGGAGGCGCGTATCAGCACAATGGTATGGACCGTCACTTCCCGGATATCCGCTTCCTGTGGTGGGCAGGCGGCGCCAACTTCACTCATCATCAGGATACAAACCGTCTGATCCGCGCCTGGCAGAAACCGGAGCTGGTCGTTATCTCAGAGTGTTTCTGGACGGCGGCGGCCCGTCATGCGGATATCGTGCTGCCCGCGACGACCTCGTTTGAACGTAACGATCTGACCATGACCGGCGACTACAGCAACCAGCATCTGGTGCCGATGCGACAGGTGGTCGCACCGCAGGATGAAGCGCGGGATGATTTTACGGTCTTCGCTGATCTTTGCGAACGCTGGGAGCGCGGCGGGCGAGAACGCTTCACCGAGGGGAAAAGTGAGCTGCAGTGGCTGGAGACGTTTTACAGCATTGCCGCCCAACGGGGAGCCAGCCAGCAGGTGGCGCTGCCGCCTTTCGCTGATTTCTGGCAGGCAAATCAGCTTATCGAGATGCCAGAAAGTGAACAGAACGCCCGTTTTGTCCGCTTTGAAGCCTTCCGGGATGATCCTCAGGCGAACCCGCTGAAGACGCCGAGCGGTAAAATCGAAATTCACTCGGCGCGGATTGCCGGGTTCGGTTATGCCGACTGCCCGGGGCACCCGACGTGGCTGGAACCGGATGAATGGCACGGTAATGCCGGGCAAGGGCAGCTACAGCTGCTTTCCGCTCACCCGGCGCACCGTCTGCACAGCCAGCTCAACAGTACGTCGCTTCGTCGCCGCTATGCCGTAGCCGATCGCGAGCCGCTCACTCTGCATCCGCTGGATGCGCAGGCGCGGGGCATCAATGATGGCGATCTGGTACGGGTGTGGAACACACGAGGGCAGGTGCTGGCGGGGGCGGTGGTGTCGGAGAATATTCGCCCGGGAGTGATTTGCCTGCACGAAGGGGCATGGCCGGATCTGGAGCCTGCGGCCGGGGGGATCTGTAAAAATGGTGCGGTGAACGTGCTGACCAAAGATCTTCCCAGCTCACGCCTGGGCAATGGCTGCGCGGGAAATACCGCGCTGGCGTGGCTGGAGAAGTACACGGGACCGGTGCTGGCGCTGACGGCGTTTAATCCTCCTGCCAACGCATGATCCATGTCGGGTGGCGGGTCTCTTCCTGCCACGCGCTGTCTTCAATGCGAAACCCCAGCGCGTGGTAAAAATTCACCGCCCGGGTGTTCTTCTGGTATACCTCAAGGCTCAGGGAAGAAAAACGCTGCTTAACATGGTTGAGCAGCGCGCCGCCAATGCCGCAGCGCTCGAAGGCGGGGGCAACGAACAGCGCGCCGACGTAGCGGCCGTCCATTACGCTGACAAACCCTTTCACCGCGCCTTCTTCCTCCCAGACCCAGGTTCTGGCGCCGGGCAGATAGACATCACGTACCAGCGGTTCGCTCTCCTGCCAGTAACTGACATCAATAAACGGGTGAGCGTAGATGGTGCTCTCCATCCACAGCGTCAGCAGCGGGGCGGTATCTTCGTTATGGCGCCATTCGCGGATCATTGCTGCCTCCTGGGTGACAGATGCAGCCGGTGACGTGGTCGTTTACCAGACCGCAGGCTTGCATAAAGGAGTAGCAGATGGTCGTGCCCACAAATTTAAAGCCGCGTTTTTTCAGTGCCTTAGAAAGCGCATCGGAAGCCGGGGTTGAGGTGGGGATTTCCGCAAGCGTGGCGGCAGCGGTGACGATGGGTTTGTCATCAACAAACGACCAGACGAATTCGACAAAAGGCTCACCGTTTTGCTCCATGGCGAGAAACGCGCGAGCATTGCCAATGATCGCCTGAATCTTGCCGCGATGGCGGATAATACCGGCATCCAGCACCAGCCGTTCAACGTCTTCGTCGGTCATGGCGGCGACTTTCCGTGGATCAAAATGATGGAACGCCTGGCGATAGTTTTCCCGCTTTTTGAGCACGGTAATCCAGGAGAGCCCCGCCTGCTGCCCTTCGAGGCAAATCATCTCGAACAGGTGTTGCGCATTACGCTGTGCGACCCCCCATTCCGTGTCGTGATAGGCAATGTAAAGAGGATCCTGACTTACCCAACCGCATCGTTGCATAGCTTCTTCCCTTTTCGTTGCGCCAGCGCAAAAAATTTCATTCAGCCTGGCTTGACGTGTATGCCAAAGAGTCAATAGTTAATACAGGGACTCTTGCCGTCCCGTTAAATAACAATACTGCCGGTTTCGGCTCTTTCCTGGAGTCGTTTTCATGATGATAATAAAAAGCTGTGGCCGCTGGGGCATTATTGCTCCGGTGAGCACATCAGTCTTGATGTGTCTGACTACCTCTGTGCATGCCTGGCAACAGGAATATATCTTTATCGACCCGCAAAGTAATACGTCTGAACGTTATACATGGGATAGCGATCACCAACCACGTTATGAAGATATTCTGGCCGAACGGATAAATTCGACCCAGGTCACGTCGGGCTACACCACGAATGCGCAGGATAGTGGCCCTTTAGATCCGGCTCATACGATGAGCGTTGGCTGGAATTTTCCGCTTGCCAGCGGGACGACAACCGGACCGGTCGCCAGCTGGCACTATGACGGTTCTCGTTCTGAGATCTGGAATGCGTACGAGAGTGGTGAGAGTCCCAACGATCCGCTCTGGCACGCCAGCGTCAGCAAGGTTGGATGGCGCGTGGATACCGATGCGCTGTGGGGCGTGCGCTCCTGGGCGCAGGTGAGTTACAACCAACAGTATGGGGATAATCAGTGGAAGTCGCAGCCGGGGTTCTATCGAGGTGCGCCTGCGCCCGCTGGCGAGCAGAACGGCAACTGGATGGACGTGACCGTGGGAGCCGACATGCTGGTAAACCCGCATCTGGCGGCGTATGCCTCACTGTCGCAGGCGGATAACGCGGCGACCGGTACCAACAATTACCTCTACATCCTTGGGGTGAGCGCCGCATTTTGACAATGTCATTCATTCCGTGAGGAGTGCAGTTCATTCCGTCGTGGGTGCATTTCATGCCCTTTTCCCCCTGGCATGAAATGCACTTCGTTATGGTAGCGCCAATGAATATATAAAGGCGCATCCGCTATGAACCCTTCAAATAAAAATGCTGTCCGCTGGCTTACCCTCGTCGGCACCATCATTACCCAGTTCGCCCTCGGTTCCGTCTACACCTGGAGCCTGTTCAATGGCCCTCTTTCTGAAAAACTTAACGAACCGGTAAGCCAGGTCGCTTTTTCCTTTGGCCTGCTGAGCCTTGGTCTGGCAATCTCCTCCTCCATTGCCGGCAAACTGCAGGAGCGTTTCGGCGTGAAGCGCGTCACGATGGCCTCCGGCATTCTGCTTGGTGTAGGCTTTTTCCTGACCGCCCATTCTAACAACCTGATGATGCTGTGGCTGAGCGCCGGTGTGCTGGTCGGTCTTGCTGATGGCGCGGGTTATTTGCTGACGCTTTCCAACTGCGTGAAGTGGTTCCCGGAGCGTAAAGGGCTTATCTCCGCTTTCTCCATCGGTTCTTACGGTCTGGGCAGCCTGGGCTTCAAGTTTATCGACAGCCATCTGCTGACCAGCGTCGGCCTGGAAAAAACCTTCATGATCTGGGGCGCTATCGTGCTGGTGATGATTGTTTTCGGGGCGACTCTGATGACCGATGCGCCGAATCAGCCGGTGAAAACCAGCAGCGGTGTAACTGAAACCGACTTTACTCTTGCTGAGTCCATGCGTAAGCCGCAGTACTGGATGCTGGCGGTGATGTTCCTGACCGCATGCATGAGCGGCCTGTACGTTATCGGTGTAGCGAAAGACATCGCGCAGGGCATGGTGCACCTTGACGTGCTGACGGCAGCCAACGCCGTTACCGTTATCTCTATCGCGAACCTGGGTGGCCGCCTGGTGCTGGGCATCCTGTCGGATAAAATCTCCCGCATCCGCGTCATCACCATTGGGCAGGTTATCTCCCTCGTCGGTATGGCGGCCCTGCTGTTCGCCCCGCTGAATGCGCTGACCTTCTTCGCCGCCATTGCCTGTGTAGCGTTCAACTTCGGCGGTACTATCACCGTCTTCCCGTCTCTGGTGAGTGAGTTCTTCGGTCTGAATAACCTGGCGAAAAACTACGGCGTGATTTACTTAGGCTTCGGTATCGGCAGCATCTGCGGCTCGCTTATCGCATCGCTGTTCGGTGGCTTCTTCGTGACCTTCTGCGTCATCTTCGCCCTGCTGATAGTCTCTCTGGCGCTGTCGACCACTATCCGTCAGCCAAAAAGCGAAGTGTTCCATCCGGCGCATGCCTGAGTATTCATCCCTCGAATTAAAGCCGGCTTTGCCGGCTTTTTTTGTTTGATAACGGCCCGCTGAAATTTAGTTTTATCCTTTTTAAGACTTGTCTTTTTGTAAAAACACTCACCAATCACACTTCTTGCTGCCACTTTTTCTAACCCCTGTGGTCTACTTACCGCGATGTTGGACGTTTCGGGTAACGAACTACGACGCATCACTTTCGACATGTATGTCGGTTTTTTTATTTCCCTTTTCCAGGGTTGCTTGCATGAATTACATAAAGTCCCTTACTCAGCAGCGTCTGTGCCTGCTGTTGTCCGTCTATATAGGCCTGTTTCTGAACGGCGCGGTGCTGTTCCGTCGACTGGAAGGCTATTTCGAACAATTCACGGCAAGAAATGGAATTTTTGCGGTCATCGAAGTGTTTGGCTCGGTCCTTGTGACCTTCTTTCTGTTGCGCCTGCTGTCGCTGCTTGGTCGTCGCCCGTGGCAGGTTCTGACGTCGCTGGTGGTGGTGATTTCGGCCGCAGCAAGCTACTACATGACCTTCATGAACGTGGTGATTGGCTACGGCATCGTGGCTTCGGTGATGACCACGGATATCGATCTGTCTAAAGAGGTGGTGAGCCGGGGGCTTATCATCTGGACGGTGGCGACAAGCCTGCCGCCGCTGTTTTTCATCTGGAGTAACCGCTGCCGCTATACCTTGCTGCGCCAGCTGCGCACCCGCGGGCAGCGTCTGCGTAATGTCACCATCGTGGTGATGGCCGGTTTACTGGTCTGGGCACCGATTCGTCTGATGGAACAGCGGATGAAGCAGGTCGAGAAGATGTCGGGTGTGGATATGCCAAGCTACGGCGGGGTCGTGGCGAACTCCTATCTGCCGTCTAACTGGCTCTCGGCGTTAGGCCTGTACGCCTGGGCGCAGGCGGATGAATCGACAGATAATCGCTCGCTGATTAACCCGGCGACAAAATTCACTTACAACGCCCCTGCAGGTGGTCTTGATGATACCTACGTCGTGTTCATCATTGGTGAAACCACCCGCTGGGACCACATGGGCATTCTTGGTTATAACCGCAACACCACACCAAAACTTGCCCAGGAGAAGAACCTGGTGGCCTGGCGCGGTGAGTCGTGCGACACCGCGACCAAACTTTCTTTGCGCTGCATGTTCGTACGTGAGGGTGGGGCAGATGAAAACCCACAGCGTACCCTTAAAGAGCAGAACGTATTTGCGGTACTGAAACAGCTGGGCTTTAGTACTGACCTCTTCGCGATGCAGAGTGAGGTCTGGTTCTACAGCAACACCATGGCCGACAACATCGCCTACCGCGAGCAGATTGGCGCCGAGCCGCGCAACCGTGGAAAAAGCGTGGATGACATGCTGTTGCTGAATGAAATGTCGCTGTCGTTGAAGGATCACCCTCAGGGTAAGCACATGATCATTTTGCATACCAAAGGGTCGCATTATAACTATTATCAGCGCTATACACGCGACTATGCCAGGTGGCAGCCGGAATGTGCCGGTATCAACGAGAAGTGCAGCAAGAAGGAGCTGATCAACGCTTATGATAATTCGGTATTGTACGTTGATACCTTTATCAGCCGCGTGTTCGACCAGCTGCGCGATAAGAAAGCCATCGTCTTCTACGCCGCCGACCACGGTGAGTCTATTAATGAGAAGGAGCACCTGCATGGTACGCCGCGCAAGCTTGCACCACCGGAGCAGTTCCGTGTGCCGATGCTGGTGTGGATGTCAGACAAATATCTGGAAAGCCCGGACCATGCCCGCGCCTTCGCGCAGCTAAAAAAACAGGCGGACATGAAGATACCGCGTCGCCACGTTGAGCTGTATGACACCATGATGGGATGCCTTGGCTACACCTCGCCAGACGGTGGAATTAACCAGAATAACAACTGGTGCCACATACCTGATGCAGCGAAAAGTGACGTAAAGGCACGTTGATGGTGACTTTCTCAGCGATCGAATGCCTTTTTAGCATTAAGGGATTGACGGGGTAACAACGCAGCAGTAAGATGCGCCCCGCATTCGGTGATTGGCGCAGCCTGGTAGCGCACTTCGTTCGGGACGAAGGGGTCGGAGGTTCGAATCCTCTATCACCGACCAAATTCGAAAAGCCTGCTCAATGAGCAGGCTTTTTTGCATGCGTCGAAAACGGTATCTTACAAGTCAAACGTGTTTAGGTAATGTTCCTATAAGTATATGGAAACCCGTGCTATCCCGGTGTCGGAAGCTTGACAGGTGATAGGTTTGCTGTGAATATAGCCAGTGCTCTAAATTATGAGACGGTATTGCATAGCTTTATCGCCCGGAATAAATTCCAAATGGGATGTTCTCTTAAGAACTGTTAATTTATGTCAAAAATCAGCATTCTTATCAATTCATTCGCGACATTAATAGTTCGTGGAACAACGTTGGGTGTTCGGGTTCTGGCTTTTATTCTACTAGCCAAAATTGCGGATCAAAGTATATTCGGGATGCTGGCTTTTTTAATGGCATGTACCGAAATATTTCGTGTTATTGCTGATATGGGTCTTGATAATTATACCATTAAATGTATAAGTCAAACCCAGGATGAGAAAGAAATAGACAAAATCTTGTCTAAATCAATGACACAAAAGTTGCTATCTGCAGTTCTAATATTCCTTCTCTATTTTTCTATATTCAAATACAGTAACCCAGAGTGGCCAGCCATTTATATCTCACTGTTTGGTTTGATGGCAGTGAGTCCTATGTTCCTGAATTTCTCAGTTAACTTCTATCTGGCGCAGCAAAAGCTGGATAAAATCATTGTCACTATCATCGGTGTGACGGTGGTTATTCTTGCTGCATTCATGGTTTTCTGGAGTCAAAAGGCCGTACTTCCGGCTCTCAGCTGTGTAGTAATAGGTGAGTTCTTTACCGCAGCGATATTGGGATATAAAGTATTCAAAAAACACAATGTGCTGTGGGTAAGTTTAAAGAGAGTTGTCAATAACTTACACAGACACTATGCGATCGGCATCGCAATGCTGGTTGCTATTCTGTACTCTCGCCTTGATATCGTATTTATCAAGTATTTTTTCCAGGATATCAGCCTGGCACAATATGGTTTTGCACAGAGAATTACGGAACCAGCGCTGTTCATTGTGGGGGCTTTTTCAGCAAACTCATATAGCTTGCTGTCTCGCTACTATATGGAAGGAATGCAATTCTTTGCCATCAGAATTAAAAAGGTGATTGCACTGTTTTTCTGCCTGGGAGTGCTGATTGTCGCTCTGACAATAGCGGTCTCATGGTTTGTGGTTAATCATTTTTACCAGGACTATCTCCCCGTATTACCTGTGATTTATTTATTGTGTATAGCTATTATTTTTAAATCAGTGAATTTATCACTTACATCTGCAGTGTTGGCAATGGGCGATTTCAAAGTCATGACGTGGGTCAGCTTTGTTAACCTAACACTGTCAGTTATATTCATTTATCTGTTCTTACATTTGTTTGGCATCTACGGCGCTGCACTAGGTGTAATAGCGGTAGAATCAATTAATAGTTGCATGCAGGCTGCATGGGTGTTTAAACGTACAAGGTTAGAGAAGAATGTCGCTTAAGACGTTGCTAATAAAGTCCTTTATGTATGCGTCAACGTCTCTGGCGTTGGTCATGAAACCGATATATCAGGTGGCGACAAAAAGAAGACTGTCCTCACAGCAAAAAAATATCTGTGTTATTCGCCTTGATAAGACAGTTGGTGACACAGTGATGAACAGCGCTTTTCTTCAGTCATTACGCATGCAAAACCCGGATGCCAGGATTACGCTGGTTGTCCACAGAAATAGCTACGCGCTGGTCGAAAAGTCAACGATTGTTGATGAGATTAAAATCTATAATCCGGGCAATTCACTCAAATACAGTTTGATCAACCGACTGTATAAAACCCTATCATTCGTCATCAAAGAATTTAGTTACATTCCCGACATTACAATAGTACCGCGGTATGATGAAGACCATAACGCCGCATTTATCTCCTTGTTTACGCTCGCACCCCAGCGTGTAGCCTGGACTGAGAAAACCACAGAGCGAAAATCTTTGCTCAATTACAGCTTTGACCGCCTGTCTACTACTCTGGTCAGAAGTAACGTGCTGCGTCATGAGGTGGAGCGTGGCGTTGAGTTACTCAACGCAGCGTTCAACACTCAGTTAACCGAACGCCATGATCTTGATATCTGGTTAACAGACGAAGAAGTGTTGGCAGCGACTCTAAAGTATCAGTTGAGTAGAGAAGGGAATTATATTTGCCTGGGGCTTTCTTCCGGGCACTCCGTTCTCAAGCAATGGCCGTTAGAATATTTTGCAGAATTAGCGAAGAAACTTTATGCCGAGGACAACAGACGGATCTTCGTACTGTTAGGGGCAAAGGGAGATGTGGTTCAGGGAAACCAGTTCATTGAAATGTGTGGCCCCGAGCTGCCTGTTGTCAATCTAATTGCCAAAACGACGCTTCGTGAGACCGGAGCCATTCTAAAATTATGCTCGCTGTATGTGGGTAACGACTCCGGCAACATTCATCTTGCCTCTGCAGCGAAAATACCGGTGATTGGACTCTATGGCTCGAGCTGCGCACATCGTTTTTCTCCCTGGGGAAAGTTAAGCCACTGTATTGCTAACGAGAAAGAGTGCGGCCCATGCGCTCAAGGACACATTATCGACAGATGTAGTACCTGCATTTACGATAAACCGCTGTGCATGTATGAGATTACTGCTGATCAGGTTTGCGAAGAGATCAAAAACCTGTCGAAGTGATGCGTATTTTTTCGTTGTTATCATCCTTCCTCCCTTTTCCATGGGAGAGAGAAGACTGGGGTAAGGACACAGGTTCTTGCCCCAAATCACGTAAAACCCCGCTCAACACGATTTATAACCTCCAGTTAACCATTTTGTGACATTATCCATTGCAATTTTATATATTTGCATTGCTCTTTTTTCGCGTTGCTTATGGATATGTTCAGCATTTTCCGCTGTGCGTTTTAACGTTCATGGCATGAACCGCTCAGATAATCACCATTTCGCAAGAATTTTTTTTCATTTTGCATAATTGTTAATCACTGAATGTTGCAAAGTATGAAGTGCGTTATGCTGCCGATGACGGCGTAGCATAAATTTCCCTGCTGAAAATAGCCCCCTGAACTTTTTTTAATCTTTGTTTGCCGATTCTCACCCTCGATGCAAATCCCGGTTGCCTGTATTGACGTTTTCACATTCTGTTGACAGATTGTAGGGCATGAGGGGCACTTTATGGACAATCTGCACTGCAACTCAGTCGCCCTTGTGAAAGGAATCCCCATCTCTCATTACGCCTTCGGGCACTACCGACCAGACCGGGTAAAAAACAAATAAAGGCTGGCGGAATATATACACAACAAACAACATCACATTGTGGAGCACAATAATGAGTATTTCCTTGAAAAAGTCAGGGATGCTGAAGCTCGGACTGAGCCTGGTGGCTCTGACCGTAGCGGCAAGCGTGCAGGCAAAAACCCTGGTGTATTGTTCAGAAGGCTCGCCGGAAGGCTTTAACCCGCAGTTATTTACCTCTGGTACTACGTACGATGCCAGCTCCGTGCCTATTTATAACCGCCTGGTAGAATTTAAAACGGGCACCACGGAAGTTATTCCTGGCCTCGCTGAAAAGTGGGAAGTCAGCGAAGATGGTAAAACCTATACTTTCCATCTGCGTCAGGGTGTGAAGTGGCAGGATAATAAAGATTTTAAACCGACTCGTGATTTAACGGCTGACGATGTGGTGTTCTCTTTCGATCGTCAGAAGAACGATAAAAACCCGTACCACAAAGTGTCTGGCGGCAGCTATGAATACTTCGAAGGTATGGGTCTGCCGGACCTGATTAGCGAAGTGAAGAAAGTGGACGATAACACCGTCCAGTTCGTCCTGACGCGTCCGGAAGCACCGTTCCTTGCCGACCTGGCAATGGACTTTGCCTCTATTCTGTCAAAAGAATATGCAGACAACATGCTGAAAGCCGGCACCCCGGAGAAAGTCGACCTGAACCCTATCGGCACCGGTCCGTTCCAGCTGATGCAGTACCAGAAAGACTCCCGCATTCTGTATAAAGCCTTCCCGGGCTTCTGGGGCACCAAGCCGCAGATCGACCGTCTGGTCTTCTCTATTACGCCTGACGCCTCTGTGCGTTACGCCAAACTGCAGAAGAACGAGTGCCAGGTGATGCCGTACCCGAACCCGGCAGATATCGCACGCATGAAGCAGGACAAATCCATCAACCTGATGGAGCAGCCGGGCCTCAACGTGGGTTACCTCTCTTTCAACACCGAGAAGAAGCCGCTGGATAACGTGAAGGTTCGCCAGGCGCTGACCTATGCGGTCAATAAAGAAGCGATCATCAAAGCGGTTTACCAGGGCGCAGGCCAGGCCGCGAAGAACCTGATCCCGCCAACCATGTGGGGTTACAACGATGACGTTAAGGACTACACCTACGATCCTGAAAAAGCCAAACAACTGCTGAAAGAAGCGGGGATGGAAAAAGGCTTCTCTATCGATCTGTGGGCGATGCCGGTACAGCGCCCGTACAACCCGAACGCTCGCCGTATGGCTGAGATGATTCAGGCTGACTGGGCGAAAGTGGGCGTACAGGCCAAGATCGTTACCTACGAGTGGGGCGAGTACCTGAAGCGTGCGAAAGCCGGTGAACACCAGACCGTGATGATGGGCTGGACCGGTGATAACGGGGATCCGGATAACTTCTTCGCTACCCTGTTCAGCTGTGCTGCGGCGAAAGATGGTTCCAACTACTCTCGCTGGTGCTACAAGCCGTTTGAAGACCTGATTCAGCCGGCGCGTGCGACTGACGATCACAACAAGCGTATTGAACTGTACAAACAGGCTCAGGTCGTGATGCATGATCAGGCTCCGGCGCTGATCGTGGCTCACTCCACCGTTTACGAGCCAGTACGTAAAGAAGTCAAAGGCTATGTGGTTGATCCGTTGGGCAAACACCACTTCGAAAACGTGTCTGTCGAATAAATAAAAAAGCGTGATGCTTTATCCCCTCTCCCCCATCAGGGGGAGGGGAAAAGATTTGTGAGCAATACAGACGTGAGTCACCAGGCGACACGTCATGAGAGAGAGTCCGGGTTATGTTGCAGTTTATCCTCCGACGTCTGGGATTAGTCATCCCCACGTTTATCGGTATTACCCTTCTCACCTTCGCTTTCGTCCATATGATCCCGGGCGACCCGGTCATGATTATGGCGGGTGAGCGTGGTATATCCCCTGAGCGTCATGCGGCGCTTCTGGCCCAACTCGGCCTCGATAAGCCCATGTGGCAGCAATATCTCAACTATATCTGGGGCGTTCTCCACGGCGATCTCGGCGTTTCGCTGAAAAGCCGCCTCCCGGTATGGGACGAATTCGTACCTCGCTTCAAAGCCACGCTGGAACTTGGCGTGTGCGCCATGATTTTTGCGGTCGCCGTCGGGATCCCGGTGGGCGTACTGGCAGCGGTGAAGCGCGGCTCTATTTTCGATCACACGGCGGTAGGCCTGGCGCTGACCGGCTACTCCATGCCTATCTTCTGGTGGGGCATGATGCTGATTATGCTGGTCTCCGTACAGCTGAACCTGACGCCGGTATCCGGGCGTATCAGCGATTCGGTGTTCCTTGATGATACCTTGCCGTTGACCGGTTTTATGCTGATAGACACCGCCATCTGGGGTGAGTCAGGTGATTTCATCGATGCGCTGGCACACATGATCCTGCCTGCCATTGTACTGGGAACCATTCCGCTCGCGGTTATCGTACGTATGACCCGTTCTTCCATGCTGGAAGTGTTGGGTGAAGATTACATCCGTACCGCACGCGCCAAGGGCCTGACCCGGATGCGCGTCATCATCGTCCACGCGCTGCGTAACGCCATGCTGCCGGTCGTGACCGTCATCGGTCTGCAGGTGGGTACGCTGCTGGCGGGGGCGATTCTGACGGAAACTATTTTCTCCTGGCCGGGACTGGGGCGCTGGCTGATTGATGCCTTGCAGCGCCGTGATTATCCGGTAGTGCAGGGCGGCGTACTGCTGGTGGCGACGATGATTATCGTTGTTAACCTGCTGGTCGACCTGCTGTACGGCGTGGTGAACCCGCGTATTCGGCATAAGAAGTAAGGGGCCATCATGTCACAAGTTACTGAAAACAAAGTTGTCGCCGCGCCGGTGCCAATGACCCCGCTGCAGGAGTTCTGGCACTATTTCAAACGCAACAAAGGTGCCGTGGTGGGGCTGGTCTACGTCGCCATCATGATTTTGATCGCCGTGTTCGCGAACTTTATTGCGCCTTACAACCCAGCGGATCAGTTCCGCGATACCTTACTGGCACCACCGTTCTGGATGGATGGTGGCAGCTTGCTGCACCCGTTGGGTACTGATGACGTTGGTCGCGATATCATGACCCGCCTGATGTACGGTGCGCGTCTGTCGCTGTTGGTTGGCTGCCTGGTGGTGGTGCTGTCGCTGATTATGGGCGTGGTGCTCGGTCTGGTGGCGGGCTACTTCGGCGGTATCGTCGATACCGTTATCATGCGCGTGGTCGATATCATGCTGGCGCTGCCAAGCCTGCTGCTGGCGCTGGTGCTGGTAGCAATATTCGGCCCGTCGATAGTCAATGCGTCACTGGCGCTGACCTTCGTGGCCTTGCCGCACTATGTGCGCCTGACCCGTGCGGCAGTGCTGGTGGAAGTGAACCGCGACTACGTTACCGCCTCCCGCGTGGCGGGTGCTGGCGCGATGCGTCAGATGTTTATCAATATTCTGCCGAACTGCCTTGCACCGCTTATCGTGCAGGCCTCGCTCGGCTTCTCTAACGCCATTCTCGATATGGCGGCTCTTGGCTTCCTTGGCATGGGTGCGCAACCGCCAACACCGGAGTGGGGCACAATGCTCTCCGACGTGTTGCAGTTCGCGCAAAGCGCCTGGTGGGTCGTCACCTTCCCGGGGGTCGCTATCCTCCTGACGGTGCTGGCATTTAACCTGATGGGTGACGGTCTTCGTGACGCGCTCGATCCCAAACTGAAGCAGTAAGAGGCACGAGATGGCGTTATTGAATGTAGACAAATTATCGGTGCACTTCGGCGACGTGGGCTCCGAGTTCCGTGCCGTAGACCGAGTGAGCTATAGCGTAAATCAGGGCGAAGTGGTCGGTATCGTGGGTGAATCCGGCTCCGGTAAATCGGTCAGCTCGCTCGCGATCATGGGGCTGATTGACTACCCTGGCCGCGTGATGGCCGAAAGCCTGGCGTTTAACGGTCGCGACCTGAAGCGCATCTCCGAGAAAGAGCGCCGCCAGCTGGTGGGTGCTGAAGTGGCGATGATCTTCCAGGATCCGATGACCAGTCTGAACCCCTGCTACACCGTTGGCTACCAGATTATGGAGGCCATTAAGGTACACCAGGGCGGGAATAAAAAAACTCGCCAGCAGCGGGCCATCGACCTGCTGACTCAGGTGGGGATCCCGGACCCGGCGTCACGTCTCGACGTGTACCCGCATCAGCTTTCCGGCGGGATGAGCCAGCGCGTGATGATTGCGATGGCGATTGCCTGTCGTCCGAAGCTGCTTATCGCGGATGAACCGACGACCGCGCTCGACGTGACCATCCAGGCGCAGATCATCGAGCTGCTGCTCGATCTGCAGAAAAAAGAGAACATGGCGCTTATCCTTATCACGCACGATTTAGCGCTGGTGGCTGAAGCGGCACACAAGATAATCGTGATGTATGCGGGCCAGGTGGTGGAAACCGGTGAAGCGAAGGATATTTTCCGCGCGCCGCGCCATCCGTACACCCAGGCATTGCTGCGCGCGCTGCCGGAGTTCGCTCAGGACAAAGCGCGCCTGGCGTCGCTGCCCGGCGTGGTCCCGGGTAAATACGATCGCCCGATGGGCTGTCTGCTGAACCCGCGCTGCCCGTACGCAACCGACAAGTGCCGCACCGAAGAGCCAGAGCTGAACAGCCTTGACGGCCTGCGTCAGTCCAAATGTCACTATCCCCTCGATGATGCCGGGAGGCCCACACTATGAGTACGCCAGAGGCCACCCAGCCGTTGCTGCAGGCTATTGATCTGAAAAAACATTACCCGGTCAGGAAGGGGATTTTTGCTCCTGAGCGCCTGGTGAAGGCGCTGGACGGGGTGTCGTTCACCCTGGAGCGCGGTAAAACGCTGGCGGTGGTGGGGGAATCCGGTTGTGGTAAATCCACGCTGGGTCGCCTGCTGACGATGATTGAAACCCCGACCGGCGGTGAGCTGTTCTACCGGGGCCAGGACCTGCTGAAGCACGACCCGCAGGCGCAGAAACTGCGTCGGCAGAAAATTCAGATAGTGTTCCAGAACCCGTACGGTTCTCTGAATCCACGTAAAAAAGTGAGCCAGATCCTCGAAGAGCCGCTGCAAATCAATACTACGTTAAGCAAAGCGGAACGCCGGGATAAAGTGCTGGCAATGATGGCGAAAGTGGGGCTTAAAACCGAGCACTACGATCGCTATCCGCACATGTTCTCCGGTGGTCAGCGGCAGCGTATCGCTATCGCCCGTGGCCTGATGCTGGATCCGGACGTGGTTATCGCCGATGAGCCGGTTTCAGCGCTGGACGTTTCGGTGCGCGCGCAGGTGCTAAATCTGATGATGGATCTGCAGCAGGACCTGGGGCTTTCCTATGTGTTCATTTCACACGATCTCTCAGTGGTAGAGCACATTGCCGATGAAGTCATGGTGATGTACCTCGGGCGCTGCGTGGAGAAGGGGACTAAAGACCAGATCTTCAACAACCCGCGTCATCCGTACACCCAGGCGCTGCTTTCCGCCACGCCGCGTCTGAACCCGGACGATCGTCGTGAACGTATTAAGCTCACCGGCGAGCTGCCGAGCCCGCTGAATCCGCCGCCGGGGTGTGCCTTCAACGCCCGCTGCCGTCGTCGTTTCGGTCCGTGCACCCAGCTTCAGCCGCAGCTAAAAGACTACGGCGGCCAGCTGGTGGCATGCTTTGCGGTCGACCAGGATGAAAATCCGCAGCAGTAAAGGTGCTAAACCGTAAAAACCGGAGCCAGGAGCTCCGGTTTTTTTTCTCCAAAATGTTTAACCACACAATGTGAGGTTATTAGCAGAACATTAAGGGGTAAACGGTAGAATGCAGTGGCCCACTTTTTGCCGGGTAACTTAACGTCACAGAAAATCGCTTACCTTTCATTTGCCGGGTGCAATGGAGAAAACGTGGTCACGATACGCTGGGATATAACAACAATCGATCGCCTGTCTATGGTTGAGGATGTCCTCAAGGACTTTTCCTGCTGCGATATTAATATTATTTCGATGAAAGTCGCGCCAGGAAGGATCCTGATAAAATCATGGCTACGCGAACGGCAGGATATTTTTCGCGTGTTGACGCGTTTAAATCAGCACTGCGATATCATTAACATTGCTTATTATTCAGAAGATTTTGTTCATTTCTCATCGCCAGAATCCACTCGCCCGCGCGATTTCTCGGACATTGTCAGCTGTAGCCCAGAGATGCAACTCGTCATCTCCCAGGCGGTGAAAGTTGCTGACAGCAAATATACGGTGCTGATTCGCGGTGAAACCGGAACCGGCAAAGAACTTCTGGCCCGCGCGATTCATAATGCCGGGAAACGACGCTATTCGCCTTTTATTCCTCTTAACTGTTCAGCATTACCGGAAACGTTGATGGAAAGTGAGCTTTTTGGTTATGAAAAAGGCGCTTTCAGCGGTGCCGATAGTCATGGCAAAAAAGGGCTTTTCGAGACGGCGGATCAGGGCACGCTATTTCTCGATGAGTTTGGTGAAATGCCGCTAAATTTACAGGCGAAACTCCTGCGAGTGCTGCAGGATGGCGGTATTCGCCGGGTGGGGGGGACGAAAATTATTCCAGTTAATACCCGTATTATTGTGGCGACAAACGCCTGCCTTGAAGAGATGGTCGAGAATCGCCAGCTTCGCGCCGACCTCTATTACCGGGTTAACGTACTGTCGCTGACGATTCCACCTCTGCGTGAACGACCGCAGGATATCACGCTGCTGATGCGCTACTTTGTGCAGAAATATTCAAAGGAGTTTCAGCGGAGATTTATTCTGGATAAAGCCTGTTTTGAATCTTTGCACGCCCATCCGTGGCCGGGAAATGTCAGAGAACTGGAGAACACCATTATTCGCCTGATGCTGATGGCTGAGTCAGAAGTTGTGATGCTTGAGGATTTGGGAATGGCGCCTGCGGGAGAACTCGCGGCCGATCGACCATTTAAAGCGCAGGTTGAACATGAGGAGCGCAGGCTGATTGAACAGATGGTTGAAGAGAATGCTTCTTCACGACGCATCGCCAGGGCACTGGGGGTATCGCATACGACGGTACTGAATAAAATCCGGAGTTATCAACTGGAAAGCGTCTGAATGCCGCCAGCACGCGAGCGCTGACGGCATTGGCATTTACTCAATCAGCTTCAGCAATGGTGACAGGCATAACAGAATACCGTATAGCAGGATAAGCCAGGTTTTCACCCCGCGCAGGTTCTCAAGCTGTGTGACTTTATAGATAAGAAAGAACGGAATAATACAGGCCACAATACCGTACAGCGGGCTACCCAACTGGAAAAATACCAACACAGAAACCCGGAACGACACCCAGATCACCAGGGTAATCACGATAAACACACAAATACCCAGTGCCAGCACCAATGGGTTAATTTTATCGGCGTCTACCACGCGTCCCAGCAGGTTCAGGACAATGCCTTTAATCGCTTCATGGAAACCCAGATAAATACCGAAGAATGCGGTCAGGACGGCAAAGATATTCAGCACCGTAGAGGTGATGTGGATAATCTGCCCAGGAATGACCTGCGCTGCCAGCGCCAGCGCCGAGATGTTTTGCTCAAATGCCGACACCGCTTCTTCATGGCTAATGGAGAACGTGAACGAGAACGAGAAAAACAAAATGATCGCAATTAACGTGATGTAGCTAATACGGTGGGTGCGAATCGCCATACGGGTAGCGGTGACCTGGTCTGCTTCTCGCTTGCGATACGCAATATTCATCGGGTTCAGCACCTGAATAAAGACCGCTGAGAAGAAGCAGAACGGGATAGTGAGCAGAACATCGCGGAAGAAAGCGGGAGCTGCCGGAAACGCGGTGATGTTGCTGAAATTCCAGTGGGGGATCATCGCAAAGCCAAATACCAGAATGATGGCCACTTTCACTACCACCATCGGGCCGGAGATTTTGAACAGCAGTTTCTCTCCGCCAGAGGCGATAGCCACCAGTACTGAAAAAATAGCGATTTTATAAATAACCGACTGCGACAAATCCATGTCCGTCAGGCCGAATGTTTTGATATAAGAGGCGCTGTCGAAAACCACTGATAATGAATATATAAATATTCCGTGAATAATCATCAGGAAATAAATAACGCCAAGGAATACTCCCCAGTTTTTTCCTAAATAATGGCTGATTATATCGGTGTAATCGTTGCAGGTTTCGCTTTTTGATAATGTTTTTAAATAAATGTCCTGCACAATATAGGTCGCGGGATAGGCGATAATAAAGGCAGTTATAAATACCCAAATCCCTTTCAGACCGATTTGTACTGGCATCAGCACCGTGCCGGCACCAATCGCCATGCCAATACACAGCAGCACCCAGCCAAAGTCATAGCGGGTAAAAGGTAATTTTGTTGAAAATGCGGCGGCGGTTACTTCATTGTTGCGTAATTGTAATGTGTTGTCCTGCATAAAGCCCCCTGCCCAAAATACGCGCCATCCTGCGAATGTCGCAGGATGAGGCGTATAGCCAGGCCGTTGTGCCTTGATAATTCACATCGTGAACCCACAGTCGTCAGTTCACGATGGCGTGGTCAGAATGTCGCCTTTTTGATGGCGTTCTCAAGGTCGTTAATAATATCTTCGGGATCTTCAAGACCCACTGAAAGGCGGATAAGTCCATCGGTAATACCTGCTTTTAGCCGCTCCTCTGGCGCAACAGGCGAATGCGTCATTGACGCAGGATGCTGAATGAGGGTTTCGGTATCACCGAGACTGACCGCGAGGAGGCACAATTCTACAGAATTGATCATCCGTCTGCCAGCCTCCATCCCACCGGCAATTTCGAAGCTGATTATCCCACCCGGCAGGCTCATCTGGCGGCGTCCCAGCTCATACTGCGGGTGCGACGGCAGCCCTGGATAATAGACCCGGGTAATTGCCGGATGCTGCTCAAGAAAACGGGCAATTTTGAGCGCGTTTTCGCAGTGGCGTTCCATCCTCACGCCCAGCGTTTTCACTCCGCGCAGCGTCAGCCAGGCGTTGAATGGGCTCATGCAGCCGCCGGTAATGTCCTTGAGTCCGACGAAGCGTGCCTGATTGATAAATTCCTGCTTGCCAACAATCACGCCGCCAATGACATCGCCATGCCCGTTGATGTATTTGGTGACGCTGTGTACCACGATGTCTGCTCCCTGACGCAACGGCTGCTGGCAGTAAGGCGACATAAAGGTGTTATCCACCACGAGCAGCGCGCCGCGTTGATGGGCTATCCCGGCGGCGGTTTCAATATCAACCAGCGAAAGCGTCGGGTTTGCCGGGGTTTCGATGTACACCACCCTGGTTTCCGGGCGAATAGCTTCCCTTATCTGTTCAGGATCTGAGGCATCAACGAAGCTCACGTTAATACCAAATTTCGGCATGCTGTGTGACAAAAAGGCGTGAGTGCAGCCATAGATGGCGCTGGCAGAGACGATGTGATCTCCCTGCTGGCATAGCGTCAGCAGGGTAGTGGTGATGGCCGAGATCCCCGACGCTGTCGCGAGCGCCGCTTCACCGCACTCAAGCGTGGCGAGTTTCTTTTCCAGCGCGTCGGTGGTGGGGTTGCCAAGGCGCGTGTAAATATAGCCCTCTTCTTCGAGTGCGAAGCGAGCAGCACCCTGTTCAGCGCTGTCAAAGACGAAGGTAGAGGTCTGGAAAATCGGCGTGCTGAGCGCGCCCGTGGAAGGGTCCGGTTGCTGGCCTGCGTGAACGATCTGGGTGTTAAATCCGTAACGACGACAATCAGTCATGATATCTCCTTAGATTCGAAACAAAACAGCTCAGGCTGTAATAGCAAGCGCTGTGCCAGAAAAGGAGATGTTTAATATCAATATGTTAGTGTGAAGAGGCTGGAAAGAAAGTTGCCAGCTGGCAACTTTCTTTCCAGGACAGGACGTGGAATTATTGCGGGTACGGTACCCAGTCGCCGCCGTTCAGTCGAACGTAGGGTTTGCCCTGGTACTCAATAACAATCGCGTTTGAGTTCTCGGACACCGGTGCCGTTTGTGGCAGATTGCTGGTGTACTGCTGCCAGTTGACGCTGTCCTCGGTAAACATTTTGCCGTCTACCGCGCGGGCAACCAGCTCGGAAATCGCCAGGTAGCTGCTTGGCTTGGTGATTTCAATCGCCGGACCCTGATGCGGTGCTTTCATACCGAAGAATTTCACCGCCGCCGGGACGTTGGTAATCGCCGGGCTTGGGATGTCACGCAGACCAGAGACCTGCATTTTGTCGCCCTTCAGCGCGCCGCCGTGCTCAGGTACGACCACCACCATCACTTTACGACCTGACTTCTCAAGCTCGGTAAAGAACTGATCCAGCTCGTCAAACATCTTCTGCGCACGCGCTTTGTAATCCGCGGTTTTACTCTGACCCGGGAAGTGGTTGCCGTCGTGCAGCGGGAGAGTGTTAAAGAAGGTCGCGGTGCGTCCGTTTTCCTGTTTCTCTTTATCCAGCCAGCGGTTGAGGTTGGCCAGATCGTCATACACCGGCGAGCCGTCGAAGCCCAGCAGGCTGACCGGCAGCCCTTTCTGATCCATCAGCGGTGCCTGCATGCCGCCCTGATTACGCACTTCTTTCAGGAAGTCACCAAACTTGCCGTCATGACCCAGCATCAGCTGTTCGGTAAAGCCCAGCTTCGCCAGGTTATCGAACAGGTAGCACTGGTTCCCGCCCGGCTGATACAGATTGACGTGCGACTGCTGACCGCAGCTGGCGCGTAGCAGACGAATAGCTGCCGGGCCGCTGTAGGAGGTCGCGGAGTTGAAGTTTTTGAACAGGATGTCGAAGTGTGCCCATAGCGGATGCTGCATCAGACCTGCGGCTTCAATATCTGACCATGACAGAGAACAGATGTTGATGACCAGTAGTTCGAACGGCTGCGCATCTTCCGGCAGGGCCGCAGGGAAGGTGGTTTTGCGTTTATCTTCCGCCGCATAGAAGCTTGCCAGCCACGCGTTGAGGTTGGCGGAGGTTGGCGGTGCAGTCTGCGCCGGGATATCACCGACGACCGGATTATCTCCGGCGGTGGCCACAGTCGCGGCGGCAGATCCTCCGGTGGTGGTTACCGTCGAGGTTGGCTGACCGGCAGGCCACAGGGAGAAGACCGGGCCGGTTATCGTCAGCAGGTTAAGCCAGACCATAATCGCCACCACAAACACCGTAACCCGGATCCACTGCGATAAAAATAGCCAGGCGACCAGCAGGACGAAGAATGCGCCGACCATCTGCCAGTTAATAAAGCGAGTGACCAGGTCCCAGACGTAGTCGGCGCTGAAACCGGCAATCTGCGACCCCTGGCTCATGATGCTTTCAGGACCCGGCAGCCAGGTATCATGCCAGAACAGGGCGAAACCGATGGGAATGGCTATCCAGTTACGCAGTTTATGCAGTTTGATATTTGGCAGCGGCACCAGCAGAAAGGCCATGAAGACAAGGTTCTGCATGGCGTGGAAATTGAGATACCCGGCCCAAAGCAGGCCAAACTTCACCAGAAAGTAGAAGTTCCACCCGGAAAGACCACGCCAGTATTGCCAGAGTGGAGATGGCGCTGTGGCGGTTTTAATTGGTTTAGTCATCTTTTTGCGTTGCCTTGACGGTCGGGGTTCGGCGCAGGATGCCTGCTGGTTTTACGTAACGCGGTCTGAAGAAAATCAACCGTAACGCAGTTTCAATGCGACCAAAGAAGTGGCGCGCGATGTATCCCAATGGGAAGAAAATCAGCGCGCAGAGGATCACTAGCTGAATAATATCGCTAATCGACATCATGATGAGTGCTCCCCTGCGTTGAGGCTATGGGGCTCGGGTATGCGTCGCCAGCTTCGACCGTCATGCTCGACGTTGATAACATTGCTGCGCCCGGTAGTTAGCGGTAACGGGGTTGTCCAGCGCTCTGGCGTGACGACACGCATCTGCAAGATCTCTGAGGTTATCTGCTTATCTTCAAACCAAACCATTCGGTTGGAGAATATATCGCCGGTCGGTAACGGGAAGATGTGGTTCAGGGCGGTGTCCATATCGTTAATGCGGCAGAAAGAGAGGAACAGGACGAGGCGGTTATCCCCGATGGTCACAATATCACCGGTACGGTTGGGGCGACACAGCGTGAGCGCTTGCTCCACGCGCAACCCCGGAGCCGGGCGCAGCGCTACCATCACGCCACGGCCATCAGCGGGCAGCAGCGGGTTGGTCATCATGTTGTGGACCGCTTCGCAGAACACATCCCATTTCTGGTAACCACGCAGCTTCAGCGGCTGCGTCATCGTCAGCAGCGTTCCGATATCTTCTGGCACATGGCGGCTAAACTGCTGACGCTGCACGCTTTCAATCAGCGTCAGACAGCGGGAGAGCGGGGCGTTCCAGGGGATAACGATGTTGGCACCACAGCTCAGCAAAAGCCGTTCATCGGTGGCGCGCAGGCTGGCGAGCGTCTCACGGACAATAATTTTCAGCGCGCTGCCACGCTGGCGACGCAGGGTATGAATGTAGGTCGCGAGCTGCTCTATCTGCGCGTTCTGGGTCACCGCGAAAATAATCGTGGCGGCCTGAGCGGTGCGCGCGGCGTTAAAGACCGCATCGTTGGTGTCATACAGCGTCCAGTATTCAGAGAGCGGAGGAGCGCCTTCGAGCACCGCGAGGTTACAGAGCACACTCTTTTCATCGCTGCGTGGCTGAACGAAGGTCTCTTCTTCTTCTGCCAGATGCCATCCGTCTTCTTTTTCTATTACCGTAAGCTGCTGACGGGCGCTGACGCCTTTGTCATTACACCAAAAAGCAATATCGAAAAGATGACTGTCGCCCTGATAGCGCAGGCTGGCAAGTCCGGATAAAGACCGATACTCACTGAGTAACAGCGATAGTTGATTATCGGTACTATTACCAGGGTTAAGAATAAGCATTGAACAGTGGTGGTATTTCACCCAGCGCTGAATTTGCGCCAGCCAGGCGCGAAGTTTTTTCGCGTCAATATTCTGCCAGGTGTTTTCACGACACAGCAGGATAAATAAATTATTGACCGGATCAATTGAACAAAGTAAATCGCGGCCGAGCGAGTATAGACCATTTTCATGCTCTGGCATGGAAAATAGCCTTATTTTTTCTGGCCCGCGATCGCCGTATAACTTTACAACTTCTGTGGGCTTTTTCTCCATCACGATAGCGGCGAGTTTCGCATCCTTATCCTGAGTGGATAATGTATGGTTGAGCAGACTCACCGCGTCCTGATATCGGTCAGCATTAATCCACCACACGCCGCCCAGCGGCATCTGGCGGACTTCATCCCACAGCGATTGAATTCCAATAGAAAATATGGGCTCCACGGTGTCCCTCTTTTGTCTCGTATTTGCCTGTTAATCAGTTTACTAGCGAAAGCGAGAGAATAAACCTAACATTGAAATTAAAGAACATCAGAATTAGCATGTAAATGTATTATGAGTGATATCAGCAAATGAACGCGTGTTTTTCTGCCAGTCTGATCAGGATCATAAAAAATGTCGACAGATGAGCCCATTAAACCGGCGGATCCAACGCTCGGTTATACTTTTCAGAATGACTTTCTGGCACTGCGACGGGCCTTTTCATTGCCAGAGATTGACTACACCGATATATCCCAGCGCGACCAACTTGCCGCAGCATTAAAACGTTGGCCGCTGCTGGCAGAGTTAGCCGAGCAAAAATAAGAAGGAAGCTGTGGATGGCTATTCTGGGCTTACAAGGCATTCGTGGGGGTGTCGGAACCACGTCACTCACCGCAGCACTGGCCTGGTCATTACAATCACTCGGAGAAACCGTACTGGTTGTAGATACCTGTGCAGATAACATGCTGCGCATGTCGTTTAACGTTGACTTCCAGCACTCGGATGGCTGGATGCGCGCGCTGCTGGACGGAAAACCGTGGCAGGACAGCGGATTACGTTATACCCCGATGATAGACTTGCTGCCCTTTGGGCAGCTGACTCACGACGAAAAAATTAATCTGGCCGCAAAAGAGCCGCTGCTAAGACAAGCCGCCACGTTTATCCAGGAACTGCACCGGCAGGGGCATTATCAGTGGATTTTGCTCGATCTTCCGCACGGTTATGAACCCTGGGTGAGCACGCTTCTTGAAGCCTGCCATCACGTGATGACCATCGTCAACCCGGATACCAACTGCCATGTGCGTTTACACCAGCAGGCGCTTCCGGCAAATGCCCATATTTTGCTGAACGACCTGCGGCTGGCCAGCCAGTTGCAGGACGACCTGTATCAAATCTGGCTGCAAAGCCAGCGCCGTCTGCTGCCGATTGCGATTCATCGCGACGAAGCGATGGCCGAGAGCATGGCTTCCAAACAGCCGTTGGGAGAATATCGCAGCGATTCCCTGGCGGCAGAAGAGATGGTCACCCTGGCGAACTGGTGTCTGCTGCATTACGCCGGAACGCGCGAACCCGCCGGGAGTGAAGCATGATGCGCCTTTCGTCCCTGCTGCTTGCCCCTCCGGTGGCGGCGACGCTGAGCGCGCGTTACCGGGATTACCGCCAGCACGGTGCGTCCTGGATGGGAGCGACCCTGGCCTGCATTTGGGTGGCAATGGCCTGGACGTTTATCCCGCTTGAACACCCCCGCTGGCAGAAAATCCGCGAACACCAGCGCGAGTATTTCCCGCATATTAATCCGCATCGTCCGCGCCCGCTCGATCCGGCGCGCTATCTGCTGCAGGCGCTGTGGCTGATGGCGACTACCGGTACCGGCGAGCCGCGTAAAGAGATGAATTTTCGCTCGTTGAAGACCGTGAAACGTCTTCGCGCTCGCTATCATGAGTGGCTGGATACCCTGCCGGAAAGAATCAACGACCAGACCGGGCATCTTGACCACCAGAAAGAGCTGGGTCATATCCACCCAAGGCTGCGTAAAGTGGTGCTTGGGGTTATCGTCTTTTTCTCCTTCGTCCTGGCGCTTATCTGTATTACCCAACCCTTTAACCCGTTGTCGCAGTTCATTTTCCTCATTCTGCTCTGGGGCGTGGCGCTGCTGGTGAGAAGGATCCCAGGGCGCTTCTCGGCGCTGATGCTTATCGTGCTGTCGCTGACCGTTTCCTGTCGCTATATCTGGTGGCGTTATACCTCGACGCTCAACTGGAACGACCCGGTGAGCCTGGTGTGCGGTCTGGTGCTGCTGTTTGCAGAAACCTATGCGTGGATTGTGCTGGTGCTGGGCTATTTCCAGATTGTCTGGCCGCTCAACCGCCAGCCGGTACCGCTGCCGAAGGACACTTCAACGTGGCCGACCGTCGATATTTTTGTGCCGACCTACAACGAAGACCTCAGCGTTGTGCGCAATACGATTTACGCCTCGATGGGCATCGACTGGCCGAAAGATAAGCTCAATATCTGGATCCTTGATGATGGCGGGCGCGAAGAGTTTCGTCAGTTTGCCAGAAATCTGGGCGTGCATTACGTCGCCCGAACCAGCCATGAACACGCTAAAGCCGGTAACATCAATAATGCACTGAAGCAGGCGAAAGGGGAGTTTGTCGCCATCTTCGACTGCGACCACGTGCCGACGCGTTCATTCCTGCAAATGACCATGGGCTGGTTCCTGAAAGACCCGAAACTGGCGATGATGCAGACGCCGCATCACTTCTTCTCACCTGACCCGTTTGAACGTAACCTCGGGCGTTTTCGTAAAACGCCTAACGAAGGCACACTGTTCTACGGGCTGGTGCAGGACGGTAACGACATGTGGGATGCCACCTTCTTCTGCGGCTCCTGTGCGGTTATCCGTCGTGAACCCCTGGATCAGATTGGCGGCATTGCCGTGGAAACCGTGACCGAAGATGCGCACACGTCGCTGCGGCTGCACCGCCTGGGGTACACCTCTGCCTACATGCGTATTCCACAGGCGGCAGGGCTGGCAACCGAGAGTCTGTCGGCGCACATCGGCCAGCGTATCCGTTGGGCGCGAGGCATGGTGCAGATATTCCGCCTTGATAACCCGCTATTTGGTAAAGGGCTGAAACTGCCACAGCGGCTTTGCTACCTCAACGCCATGTTCCACTTCCTGTCCGGGATCCCGCGGCTCATCTTCCTGACCGCACCGCTGGCGTTCCTGCTGCTGCACGCCTATATCATTTATGCCCCGGCTATCATGATTGCGCTGTTCGTCCTGCCGCACATGGTGCACGCCAGCCTGACTAACTCGAAGATTCAGGGGAAATATCGCCACTCGTTCTGGAGTGAGATCTACGAAACCGTGCTCGCGTGGTATATCGCCCCGCCGACGTTGGTGGCGCTGATTAACCCGCACAAAGGTAAGTTCAACGTCACCGCGAAGGGCGGGCTGGTGGAAGAAGAGTACGTCGACTGGGTTATCTCGCGTCCGTACATCTACCTGGTATTGTTGAACTTGCTGGGCGTGGCGTTTGGTATCTGGCGCTACTTCTACGGGCCGCAGCACGAAGTATTGACCGTGTGGGTGAGCCTGCTGTGGGTGTTCTACAACCTGATTATCCTCGGTGGCGCGGTGGCGGTATCGGTGGAGAGCAAACAGGTTCGTCGCTCGCACCGTGTTGAGATGTCGATGCCCGCGGCGCTTGCCCGTGAGGATGGTCATCTCTTCTCCTGTACCGTACATGACTTCTCTGACGGCGGTCTTGGCGTTCGCATCAATGGCGATGCCCGGGTGCTGGAAGGACAAAAGGTGCAACTGCTGCTTAAGCGTGGTCAGCAGGAGTATGTCTTCCCGACGCAGGTGGTTCGCGTGATTGGTAGCGAAGTGGGTCTGAAACTGCTGCCGATGACCAACAAACAGCATATCGATTTTGTGCAGTGCACCTTTGCTCGTGCTGACACATGGGCGCTTTGGCAGGACAGCTTCCCGGAGGACAAACCGCTGGAAAGTCTGCTCGACATCCTGAAACTCGGGTTCCGCGGATATCGCCATCTTGCGGAGTTTTCACCCCCGTCAGTTAAATATATTTTCCGGTCACTGACTTCACTGGTTGCATGGATAGTGTCGTTTATTCCACGCCGCCCTGAGCGAGGCGTGACAGAACGTCAACCGGAACCGGCTATGGCTCAACAATGATGATTACGCGATGAAAAGAAAACTTTCCTGGATGTATGCAGTGGCCGTGGGGATGAGCAGTTTTGTCCCATTTACCACAAATGCGGAGCCTGAAACGGGCGCTACCGCTGTTGCGCTTACTCAGCCAGCCGAACCGGTGAGCCCGGATCCTGGCACCGCCACCGCTGCACCAGCCGTGGTGCTGGAAAACAGCCCGTCGCGTGAGGTGAAGCTGACCTTTGCCCAGATTGCGCCCGCGCCTGGCAGCATGGTGCTGCGTGGCTCAAACCCGGACGGTGCGATTGAGTTCGGCACCCGGAGTGACGAAGTGGTCACGAAGGCGCTGCTGAATCTCGATTACACCCCATCGCCAGCGCTGTTGCCGGTACAGTCTCAGTTGAAGGTCTATCTTAACGACGAGCTGATGGGCGTTCTGCCGGTCACCAAAGAACAGCTGGGTAAAAAAGTCAGTGCTCAGTTGCCGGTAGATCCGCTGTACATCACCGATCTTAACCGCGTCCGCCTGGAATTTGTCGGCCATTACCGTGATGTGTGTGAAAACCCGTCCAGCTCCACGCTGTGGCTGGATGTCGGACGCAACAGCTCGCTGAATTTGACCGTGCAGGGACTGGAGGTTCAAAACGACCTCTCGCACTTCCCGGTACCGTTCTTCGACCCACGTGATAACCGCGCGCTGAATCTGCCGATGGTGTTTGCCGGTTCGCCGGATATCGTGCAGCAGCAGGCGGCGGGGATTGTGGCCTCATGGTTTGGCTCCCGTGCTGCCTGGCGTGGGCAGACCTTCCCGGTGCTGTATAACCAGCTGCCGGATAAAAACGCCATTGTTTTTGCCACCAATGACAAACGTCCGGACTTCCTGCGCGATCACCCGGAGGTGAAAGCGCCGACGGTCGAGATGATGAGTCATCCGGATAACCCGTACGTGAAGCTGCTGGTGGTGTTTGGTCGTGACGATAAAGACCTGCTGATGGCGGCGAAAGGGATTGCTCAGGGTAACATTCTGTTCCGTGGCAACAGCGTCACGGTTGATGACGTTAAACCGCTGCTGGCGCGTAAACCTTACGATGCGCCGAACTGGGTGCGTACCGACAGCCCGGTTACCTTTGGTGAACTGAAAACGTATGACCAGCAGCTGCAGTCGACCGGTATCGATCCGGCCGCGATTTCGCTGGCGCTGAATTTGCCGCCAGATCTGTATCTGATGCGTAGCAACGGTATTGATATGAACCTCAACTACCGTTACACCATGCCGCCGGTGAAAGACAGCTCGCGGATGGATATCAGCCTCAACGATCAGTTCCTGCAGTCGTTTAACCTGAACAGTACTCAGGAAGCTAACAAGTTGCTGTTGCGCCTGCCGGTGCTGCAGGGGCTGCTGGATGGTAAAGGTGCCGTGACCATCCCGGCGCTGCGCCTCGGTGCAATGAACCAGCTGCGCTTTAATTTCCAGTATATGAACCCGATGCCTGGCGGGACCATTGAGAACTGCATTACCTTCCAGCCGGTGTTGAACCACGTGGTTATCGATGATGATTCCACCATCGATTTCTCCAACTACTATCACTTCCTGGCAATGCCTGATTTGCGCGCATTTGCCAATGCGGGCTTCCCGTATAGCCGAATGGCGGATCTCTCCGATTCGATGGTGGTGATGCCGAAGACCCCGAATGAAAGCCAGATCAGCACGCTGCTGGATACCGTAGGTACCATTGGGGCGCAGACCGGCTTCCCGGCGGTTAACGTTACGATCACCGACGATCCTGCACAGATTCAGAATAAGGACGCCGATCTCCTGCTGATTGGGGCGATCCCGGACAAGCTGAAAGACGACAAACGCATCGATTTGCTGGTTGACGCCACGAAGAGCTGGGTGAAGACGCCGCTGCGTCATAACTCGCTGGCGTCGGTGGTAATGGATGAAAACTCCCGCCAGCCAGACGTTCAGACCAGCGTAACCTCAAACGGCGCGATGGCGGCGATTGTCGGCTTTGAATCTCCGTATAACGATCAGCGTAGCGTGGTCGCGCTGCTGGCAGACAGCCCGCGTGGCTACGAGCTGCTTAATCAGGCGATGAGCGATACCGGTAAACGCTCTGCCATCTTCGGTTCGGTGTCGGTCATTCGTGAGTCGGGCGTGAACAGCCTGCGCGTGGGGGATGTTTACTACGTCGGTCACCTGCCATGGTTCGAGCGCGTCTGGTTTGCGCTCTCTAACCATCCTGTTCTGCTCGCGATCCTGGCGGCGGTAAGCGTAGTGTTGCTGGCGTGGGTGCTGTGGCGTCTGCTGCGCATCATCAGCCGTCGTCGCCTTGACCCGCATGACGAGTAACTGAAGATGAACGCCGTGCGTGGGATTGTGCTGATGCTGGCGATGATGGTCACGGTACAGGTGCAGGCCGCCTGTACCTGGCCTGCCTGGGATCAGTTCAAAAAGGACTACCTCAGCGACGGCGGGCGGATTATCGACCCGAGCGACGCGCGGAAAATTACCACCTCTGAAGGCCAGAGCTATGCGCTGTTTTTCGCCCTGGTGGCGAATGATCGTTCAACCTTCTCTTCGCTGTTTGACTGGACGCAAAACAACCTTGCGCAGGGCGACCTGCGCACCCATCTGCCTGCCTGGCTGTGGGGGCAAAAAGGGGGCGACCAGTGGACCGTAATCGACCCTAACTCCGCGTCTGACGCTGATATCTGGATAGCCTGGACGCTAATGGAAGCGGGAAGACTCTGGAAGGAGCCGCGGTACAGTGAGGCCGGGAAGGGGCTGCTGTCGCGGATTGCCAAAGAAGAAGTCGTGACCATCCCTGGCCTTGGCTCCACGCTGCTGCCGGGAAAAATCGGTTTTGCCGATGACAAAGGCTGGCGCCTGAATCCAAGCTATCTGCCACCGCAGATCGCCAGCTATTTTGCCCATGGCGGAGGACCATGGCGCGCGGTGCAACAGTCTAACCTGCGTCTGTTATTAGAAACCGCACCGAAGGGTTTTTCACCGGACTGGGTGCGTTATGAGAAGAACAAAGGCTGGCAGCTGAAGCCAGAAAAACCGCTGGTGGGCAGCTACGATGCCATCCGCGTCTATCTGTGGGCTGGCATGCTCCACGATAGCGACCCGCAAAAAGCGCGGCTGCTGAAGCGCTTTGCACCCATGGCGGCAGAAACGCGTAAAGCAGGTGTACCGCCGGAAAAAGTGGATATCGCCACCGGTAAAGTGACCGGCATTGGCCCGGTCGGTTTTTCCTCTGCTCTACTACCCTTTTTACAAGAACGCGATGCCCAGGCGCTTCAGCGCCAGCGCGTCGCCGATAACTTCCCCGGCACTGACGCCTATTACAGTTTCGTTTTAACCTTATTCGGCCAGGGATGGGATCAGCACCGTTTTCGTTTCACCGCTCGCGGTGAATTACTACCTGACTGGGGCCAGGAATGCGCAAGTTCACATTAAGTTTACTGAGTTTATCGCTTGGCATCTCGTTGATGCCGATAGCCTCGGCGGAGACCTCGCCGCAGCAACAGCTGCTGGAGCAGGTTCGTCTGGGGGAGGCCAGTCATCGGGAAGACCTGGTCCGCCAGTCGCTGTACCGCCTGGAGCTGATTGACCCGAATAACCCGGAAGTCGTTGCCGCGCGCATGCGCTACCTGATGCGTCAGGGGGATACCGCGGGCGCACAGAAACAGCTCGACCGTCTGTCGCAGCTGGCACCCAGCTCAAATGCCTATCGCGCCTCGCGCAGCGAAATGGAGCTCTCCACCCCGGAAGGGCGTCAGGCGTTGCAGCAGGCGCGTTTGCTGAGCAGTACCGGTCACGTACCGGAGGGCGTCGCGGCATACGATAAAATTTTCAAAGGTGCACCGCCGGACGGTGACCTGGCCGTGGAATACTGGAGCGTCGTGTCGCGTATTCCGGCACGCCATGGTGAAGCGGTAAACGCCCTTAAAACCCTGAACCAGCGCATGCCGGGCAACGTGCAGTTGCAGACGACGCTTGCCAAAACTCTGCTGGCCGACGGTAAACGTGATGAAGCTTACGCGGTGCTGGAGCAGATGGCGAAGTCTAACGCCGGACGCAATACGGCAGCGGACATCTGGTACGATCAAATCAAGAATATGCCGGTTAGCAGCGGCAGCGTGCAGGCGTTGCAGCGCTTCCTCGGTGTATTTAGCACGGGGGATATCGCCGCGACCGCGAAATCCCAGCTGGCAGACCAGCAAAAGCAGCTTGCCGATCCTAATTTCCGCGTGAAGGCCGACCAGCAGGCGAAAGCCGCCGCGGCCGAAGAGAGTAAACCGCAGACCTGGCAGATTTACTGGCCGCTTATTCGTAAGGGAGATGCCGCGCTGAAAGCGGGCGATCTCAACCAGGCCGAGAGTATTTATCAGCAGGCGCGTCGCGTTGACGGCACTAACGGTTATGCCGTGCAGGGCCTGGGCGATGTAGCCATGGCGCGGAAAGATACCGCAGCGGCGGAGCGCTATTACCAGCAAACGCTGCGCCTCGACAGCAGCAACAGCGGCGCCGTGCGCGGGCTGGCCAATATCTATCGCGCCCAGTCGCCGGAAAAGGCGACCGCGTACATTAACAGCCTCACGCCTCGTCAGCGTAAGAGCATTGATGATATCGAGCGTAGCCTGACGAACGATCGGCTGTCGCAGCAGGCTGAAGCGCTTGAGAACCAGGGGAAATGGGCACAGGCCGCCGAAATCCAACGCCAGCGGCTGGCGCTGGATCCGGGCAGCGTCTGGGTCACCTATCGTCTGGCGAAAGATTTATCCAGCGCGGGCAAACGCAGCGAAGCTGACGCGTTGATGCGTAATCTGGCGCAGCAGAAGCCAAACGATCCGGATCAGGTTTATGCCTGGGCGCTGTACTTCTCTGGTAACGATCAGGATCAGGCCGCGTTGGCCCACCTTAATGCGCTACCGAAAAATCAGTGGAACGACAATATTCGCGAGCTTTCCGAGCGCCTGCAAACCAATCAGGTCATGGAAACGGCGAACCGTCTGCGTGATAGTGGCCAGGAGGCGCAGGCCATCGCGCTACTGAAGCAACAGCCGCCGTCCACGCGCATTGATTCAACCTTGGCAGACTGGGCGCAACAGCGTGGTGATACGCAAACCGCAATCGATCAGTACAACGCGGTGCTGGCTAAAGAGCCGGACAACGCCGACGCGCGTCTGGGGCTGGCTGAGGTGTATATCGCCGCCGGTGATAAAGCCAGCGCCCGTGAACAGCTGGCTAAACTGCCGCCGATCAAAAGTGATACCTCGCTGAATACGCAGCGCCGCATGGCGCTGGCGCAGTCAGCGCTCGGGGATACCGCCAGCGCCGAACAGATTTTCAGTAACATTATCCCGAAAGCGAAATCCCAGCCGCCGTCGATGGACAGCGCGCTGGTGCTGCGTGACGCCGCACGCGTTCAGGCCGCTAACGGCAACCCGCAGCAGGCGCTGGAAAGCTACAAAGACGCGATGGTGTCTTCGGGCATTACCACCACGCGGCCGCAGGATAACGACACCTTTACGCGTCTGACCCGCAACGATGTTAACGACGACTGGCTGAAGCGTGGACTGCGCAGCGATGCCGGGGATCTCTACCGTCAGCAGGATGTGAACGTGACGCTGGAGCACGATTACTGGGGCTCCAGCGGTACCGGCGGGTATTCGGATTTGAAAGCGCACACCACCATGCTGCAGGCAGATGCGCCGCTGGCGGATGGGCGTATGTTCTTCCGCTCCGATTTCGTCAACATGAATGCCGGGAACTTCTCCACCAACGGCGATGGCACCTACGATCCGAACTGGGGAACCTGCACCCTCGGTAAGGACGGTTGTAGCGGTAGCCGCTCGCAGTCGAGCAACGGCGCAAGCGTGGCGGTAGGCTGGCGTAACGCAACCTGGGATATGGACATCGGGACCACGCCTATCGGTTTCGACGTTGTCGATGTGGTGGGTGGCCTTAGCTATAGCAACGATCTCGGGCCGTTCGGTTATACCCTCAACGTCCACCGTCGTCCTATCACCAGCTCGTTGCTGGCGTTCGGCGGGCAGAAAGACAACGACAGCAACGGCCATACCGGCACCACCTGGGGCGGCGTGCGCGCTACCGGTGGGCTGGTCAGCATGAGCTACGACAAAGGCGATGCGAACGGGGTCTGGGCGAACCTGGGCGCCGATACGCTGACCGGTAAGAACGTCGAGGATAACTGGCGTGTGCGCTGGATGGCGGGCTACTACTACAAGGTCATCAACGAAAATAACCGCCGCGTGACCATCGGCCTTAACAACATGCTCTGGCACTACGACAAAGACCTGAGTGGTTATACCCTTGGCCAGGGCGGCTACTACAGCCCGCAGGAGTATGTCTCTTTTGCGGTGCCCGTTCTGTGGCGCGAGCGTACGGAAAACTGGTCCTGGGAACTGGGGGCTTCCGGCTCGTGGTCGCACTCACGGACCAAAACGATGCCGCGTTACCCGCTGCTTAACCTGATACCCAGCGACTGGCAGGCCGATGCGGCAAGCCAGACCAACGACGGCAGCTCAAGTAATGGCTTTGGTTATACCGCCCGCGCGCTGATTGAACGTCGTGTCACCTCTAACTGGTTTATCGGTGCGGCGGTGGATATTCAGCAGGCGAAGGATTATACCCCAAGCCATGCGCTGCTTTACGTGCGTTATTCTGCAGCCGGCTGGCAGGGGGATATGGACATGCCGCCGCGGCCGCTGGTTCCGTACGCGGACTGGTAATCCGGAATAGTCCGTATTTCTGGGGTTTTTCCCATCGGTATCTCTGCTCAATCGAGTATAATCAGCCGACGTTCTGGTAACATTCAGTTACCGGAACGTCGCTATCTTCTGATTTCTTTCCGGCATCTTGTTTCTACGTTCGTCCCAGTGGAGAGTTCTTTTGCGCGTTAGTCGTTCTCTGACAATCAAGCAGATGGCAATGGTATCCGCCGTTGTTATGGTTTTTACGTTTATTTTTTGCTCCATTCTGCTTTTCCACTTCGTGCAACAGAACCGTTACTACACGGCGACGCATCTGGAAACCGTCGCACGCTCGGTGCGTGAACCGCTTTCGGCCGCCATTCTTAAAGGTGATATTCCCGAAGCAGAGAGCATCCTTAAACGTATTCAGCCTGCCGGGATAGTGAGCCGCGCCGACGTGGTGTTGCCCAATCAGTTCCAGGCGCTGCGGATGGGCTTTATCCCCGAGCGTCCGGTGCCAATGATGGTTGCTCGCGTATTTGAGCTGCCGGTACAGATTTCGCTCCCGCTTTACGCCCTTGGACGTCCGGCCAACCCGCAGCCGCTGGCATATCTGGTCCTTCAGGCAGACTCGTGGCAGATGTATCGCTTTGTAATGAGCGCCATCTCTACGTTAGTGACCGCTTACTTACTTTTGTCGCTCATGCTGAGTGTGGCAATCACCTGGTGTATCAATCGGCTGGTGGTGCGCCCGCTGCGCAGCATCGCCCGCGAACTGGACGATGTGCCGGCTGATGCCCGCCTTGGGCACCAGCTGGCGCTGCCGAACCTGCACCATGATGATGAGATTGGCATGCTGGTGCGCAGCTATAACCGTAACCAGCAGGGGCTGGTGCGTCAGCATGAAGAGATGAACAACCTCTCCACGCGTTTCCCGGTCTCCGAGCTGCCGAATAAGGCCTTCCTGCTGGCGCTGCTTGAGCAGACCGTCGCCAGAAACCAGACCACGGCGCTGATGATTGTGGCCTGTGAAACCCTGCAGGATACCGCTGGCGTGCTCAAAGAGGCACAGCGCGAAATCTTGTTACTGACGCTGGTGGAAAAACTGAAGTCGGTTATTCCGCCGCGCATGGTGTTAAGCCAGGTCAGCGGCTACGACTTCGCCATTCTCGCTCACGGTGTGAAAGAGCCGTGGCACGCGGTGACATTAGGTCAGCAAGTACTCACTATCATTAATGAGCGATTGCCGCTGCAGGGCATTCAGCTACGTCCAACTGCCAGTATCGGCATTGCCATGTTCCATGGCGAAGTCACGGCGGAACAGCTCTATCGCCGGGCTATCTCCGCGGCCTTCACCGCCCGTCGCAAAGGCAAAAACAAGATAGAGTTCTTCGAACCGGAGCAGATGATTGCTGCTCAGCGCCGCCTGAGCGAAGAAAGTGACCTCATCTCCGCGCTTGAAAACCACAATTTCGCTATCTGGCTGCAGCCGCAGGTGGATACCGCCACGGATAAAGTGTGCAGCGCCGAAGTGCTGCTGCGTCAGAAGCAGCAGGACGGTGAGTGGGAGCTGCCGGCCGATCTCATCGAGCGTATCGAGTCCTGCGGGCTGATGGTAACGGTGGGCTACTGGGTGCTGGAAGAGTCCTGCCGTCTGCTATCGGCGTGGCAAAGCCGGGGTGTGATGATGCCGCTTTCGGTTAATCTGTCGGCGCTACAGCTGCTGCACCACAACATGGTCCCGGACCTGCTGATGCTGCTTGAGCGCTATCGTATTGCGCCGGGTACGCTGGTGCTTGAAGTGACGGAAAGCCGACGCATCGACGATCCGAAAGCCGCGGTGGAGATCCTGCGCCCGCTGCGCGACGCCGGAGTACAGGTGGCGCTCGATGATTTTGGGATGGGTTATGCCGGGCTGCTCCAGCTGCAACACATGAAATCGCTGCCGGTCGATATCCTCAAAATCGACAAGCTGTTTATCGACACGCTGCCGGAAGACAGCAGCATGGTCTCGGCTATCATTCATCTGGCGCAAACGCTTGAGCTTGAGATTGTCGCAGAAGGCGTTGAGAACGAAGCGCAGTACCGCTGGCTGAAGAATGCCGGGGTAGGTGCGGTGCAGGGATTCCTCTTCGCCCGCGCTGTGCCGCCAGATGTTTTTGAACAGGATTATCTTTCTGCGGATACGAAGAATGTAAAATGATACGCGCTGGACACTGCTGTCGCGGTTCAGCTCAAATATTTTAACATTTCTGTTGCAGATGTTACTGGATATATTTCTGTTATGTTTCTTGGGTGTTATTTTAAAGCCGCAGGCGCAACAAAACCTTACATAGCCTGTGGTTTTATTCAAAGGACACCCTATGAAAGCCTCTCTGTTTAAAAGCCTGTACTTCCAGGTCCTGACAGCCATTGCAATCGGTATCTTGCTTGGTCACTACTACCCTGAGTTAGGCGCACAAATGAAACCGCTTGGCGATGCCTTCGTTAAGCTCATCAAAATGGTTATCGCCCCGGTTATCTTCTGTACGGTGGTGACCGGTATCGCTGGCATGGAAAGCATGAAAGCGGTCGGTCGTACCGGTGCGGTGGCGCTGCTCTATTTCGAGGTGGTCAGTACGATTGCACTGATCATCGGTCTGATTATCGTCAACGTGGTACAACCGGGCGCCGGAATGAACGTTGACCCGGCAACCCTCGATGCCAAAGCCGTCGCTATCTACGCTGAACAGGCGAAAGATCAGGGGATTGTTGGCTTCCTGATGGATATTATCCCAGGCAGCGTGATTGGCGCCTTTGCCAGCGGCAACATTCTGCAGGTGCTGCTGTTTGCGGTGATGTTTGGCTTCGCGCTGCACCGCCTTGGCAACAAAGGTCAGCTGATTTTCAACGTCATTGAAAGCTTCTCGCAGGTCATCTTCGGCATCATCAATATGATCATGCGTCTGGCGCCTATTGGCGCTTTCGGGGCCATGGCGTTTACCATCGGTAAATACGGCGTTGGCACCCTGGTGCAGCTTGGTCAGCTCATCATCTGCTTCTATATCACCTGTATTCTGTTTGTGGTGGTGGTGCTGGGCTCTATCGCGCGCGCAACCGGCTTTAGCATCTTCAAGTTTATCCGCTACATCAGAGAAGAACTGCTGATCGTGCTCGGTACCTCGTCGTCGGAGTCTGCGCTGCCGCGTATGCTCGATAAGATGGAGAAACTGGGCTGTCGTAAATCGGTGGTTGGGCTGGTTATTCCCACCGGTTACTCGTTTAACCTCGACGGAACCTCGATTTACCTGACGATGGCGGCGGTGTTTATCGCCCAGGCCACTAACAGCCATATGGATATCTTCCATCAAATAACGCTGCTGGTGGTGTTGTTGCTCTCTTCCAAAGGGGCGGCAGGGGTTACCGGTAGCGGCTTCATCGTGCTGGCGGCAACCATTTCTGCGGTAGGCCATCTGCCGGTGGCTGGCCTCGCGCTTATCCTCGGGATCGACCGCTTCATGTCCGAAGCGCGTGCGCTGACCAACCTGGTCGGTAACGGCGTGGCCACCGTGGTCGTCGCCAAGTGGGTGAAAGAGCTGGACCACAAAAAGCTGGATGACACGCTTAACAGACGTGTCTCAGACAGCGATTCACAACAAATTTCTTCTTAATCCCGCCACTTATGCCCGTAGTCTCCTTTGATGGACTGCGGGCCTACTCGCTTGCCGCCTTCCTGCAACTCGAATTATTTAGGGTATAATGGATGAATTATTTACGCTGACGTGTGACGTTTCGTCTTTTTTACGGTCTAACCGACGTATTTAACTCATTTTTTAGGCTGTCCGCCGCGGCGGATGGCCTTTGTATTCAGGATAGTTCATCAGGGGTTCACATGCAGGGCACGAAAATTCGACTCTTAGCTGGCGGTTTGCTTATCATGGCGTCGGCCGGTTATGTGCAGGCGGAAGCGCTCCAGCCGGATCCAGCCTGGCAACAGGGAACACTGGCGAATGGGTTACGCTGGCAGATGCTGGCAACCCCGCAGCGCCCGAGCGACCGCGTAGAAGTTCGTTTGAATATTAACGTCGGATCGCTGGCCGAGAGCGCACAACAGAGCGGCTACAGCCACTTCATTCCCCGTCTGGCGCTGACGCAAAGCGGCAGCTTAGAAACCATGCAGGCGCGCTCGCTGTGGCAGCAGGGCATTGACCCGTCGCGTCCGATGCCGCCAGCCATCGTCTCTTATGATTACTCTCTTTTTAGCCTCAGCCTGCCGAACAGCCGCAACGATCTGCTGAAAGAATCGCTGACCTGGCTTGCCGATGCGAGCGGTAAGCTGAACATCACCCAGGAATCGGTCAATAAAGCGCTGCACGCCGAAGACATGGTGGCGACCTGGCCGGTGAATGCTAAAGAGGGCTGGTGGCGTTATCGCCTGAAGGGCTCCACGATGCTCGGACACGATCCGGCAGAGGCGATGAAAGAGCCTGTAGATATTCAGCAACTGAAGGCGTTCTACGATAAATGGTACACCCCGGACGCAATGACCCTGATTATCGTCGGGAACGTGGAAAGCCGTTCGGTGATTGAACAAATCAACAAGATCTTTGGCGAGCTGAAAGGCAAACGTGAAACGCCGATGCCGGTGCCAACGCTGTCACCGCTGCCGGCGAAGCCGGTCAGCATCATGACCGACGCGGTGCGCCAGGACAGACTCTCTATCATGTGGGACAGCCCGTGGCAGCCCATCCGCGACTCTGCAGCCATGCAGCGCTACTGGCGTGCCGACCTCGCGCGTGAAGCGCTGTACTGGCATGTTCAGCAGTACCTCAACAAAAACAACACCAAAGATATCGGCCTTGGCTTCGACTGCCGGGTGCTGTACCAGCGTGCCCAGTGCTCCATTAACGTTGATTCGCCGAACGACAAGCTCAACGCCAGCCTGACTACTATCGCCCGTGAACTGGCGAAGGTGCGTGACAATGGTCTGCCGGAAGAAGAGTTTAACGCGCTGATTGGACAAAAGAGCCTTGAGCTGCAGAAGCTGTTCGCGACCTACGCGCGTACCGATACCGATATCCTGATGGGCCAGCGGATGCGTGCGCTGCAAAATCAGGTTGTGGATATCGCGCCAGAACAGTATCAGAAACTGCGTCAGGAGTTCTTAAGCACGCTGACGGTGGATATGCTGAATCAGGATCTGCGCCAGCAGCTGTCGCAGGATATGGGACTGGTACTGTTGCAGCCGAAAGGCGAGCCGGAGTACAACATGAAAGACCTGCAGGCGACCTGGGAGCAGCTGATGACACCGGCCGCGGCCACAGCTGCACCAGCGGTTACTGAGGATCCTCACGAGGCGACGGATATTCCATCCACCGCCCAGTAAGTTCCAGATAGTGCAAACCCTCTCCCCGTCGGGGAGAGGCGTTATTCCGGCATCGCCTCGCGAGGGATGATGGCCCCGCGATACTGAATCACCGTGCTGGCGGTCAGGTGCCCGCGTTTAGCGGCGGCGGCGGCATCGCCACCGGTCAGGCGAACGGCGAGATAACCCGCGCTGAAGGAATCCCCGGCGGCAGTGGTATCCACAACGCTCTCTTTCGGCAGCTTCACGGCCGCAACGTCGATAATATCTTCACCGGCAATCGCCACCAGGCAGGAGTCTGCCCCGCGTTTTACCACAACTTCGCCAACGCCTGCGGCATGAGTTCGGGCAATGACTTCTGCTACTGGTTTTTCACCCCACAGGGCGTCTTCGTCATCCAGCGTCAGGAAGGCGATGTCGGTACATTCAAGCATTTGCTGATAAACCTGACGGGTCTCCTCGCGGCTTGCCCACAGGCGAGGGCGGTAGTTGTTATCGAAGATAACTTTACCGCCGTTAGCGCGGCACTCGCACAGCAGCGACAGCAGCTTTTCACGACTCGCAGGGCTTAAAATGGCAAGGCTGATGCCGCTTAAGTACAGATAATCAAACGTCGCCAGCTCTTCGCAGATGGCCGCAGACTGGGCGCTCTCCAGCCAGAATTTTGCCGCGGCTTCATTACGCCAGTAGGAGAAGGTACGCTCGCCGGTATCGTCCGTTTCGATGTAGTACAGACCCGGCAGGCGGTTATCCATTCGCTGCACCAGTGCGGTACCGACGTGCTCTTCACGCCAGGCGTCGAGCATCTGCTGACTGAAGCTGTCAGTACCCAGCGCCGTAACGTAATCCACGGTCAGCGCGGCAGCGTCGACCTGACGGGCGATATAGACGGCGGTGTTCAGCGTGTCGCCGCCGAAACCACGGCTGACGTCTGCACCTTTCTCAGACAGCTCAATCATACATTCGCCGATCACGGCAATTTTTTTAGACATAGTCGCGAACCTGAATCTGGATAATGAGCGCTAGTTTGCGCTGTGGGTTTTGCATGGTCAACTATATTAAAACATCGTTCCAATATTTTTTTGAGCTGGCGCGTGTTCCTGTGGGATTGTTCGTCCACAGAATATGAAATCTCCAGGCGTTGAACATAAAGTTCTCACTTCTCCCGCCGATAACCCTGTGACAAGTTCCGACAGTTTCTCACCTTGCAACAGGACAGCTGAGATGAAGTTAAAGCAGGTTATCCAGCAGCTAAGCATTCCGGATGCGGGCATTGCAAGCCTGCAGGAGCGCCGCTATTGGCTGGAGTGTGAGCGTGCTTATACTTACCAGCCCATTTACAGAACCGATGGCCGCCTGATGGCTATCGAGCTACTGACCGTCGTCACCCATCCCGCGCATCCCACGCAGCGGGTCGCTCCCGACCGTTATTTTGCGGAAGTCGCCGTCAGGCAGCGCATTGACGTAGTGAAAGAGCAACTGCAGATCCTGGCAGAGAAAAAAGCATTTTTTGCCGCGAATCAGGTTCTGGCGTCGGTAAATGTTGATGGCCCAACCCTGCTGGCGATGCGCCAGGACAAAGCGCTGCTGCAGATGATTGAATCGCTACCGTGGCTGCGCTTTGAGCTGGTAGAGCACATTCGTCTGCCGAAGGATTCCAGTTTTGCCTCGCTGTGCGAGTTTGGCCCGCTGTGGCTTGATGATTTCGGCACCGGGATGGCCAATTTCTCGGCGCTGAGCGAAGTGCGCTACGACTACATCAAAGTGGCTCGTGACCTGTTCATCATGCTGCGCAAAACACCGGAAGGGCGCAATCTTTTCACCCTGCTGTTGCAGCTGATGAATCGCTATTGCCAGGGCGTGATTGTTGAAGGCGTAGAGACGCTGGAAGAGTGGCGCGACGTGCAGAACTCCCCGGCATTTGCCGCACAGGGCTATTTCCTTTCACGCCCGGTGCCAATGGCTTCGCTTGAGAACGTTATGCTTAATTTAGACTGATTTGCCGCAGGTTCTGCTCGCCTCAACTATAGTCAGACAAGGTGAGGCCAGAAAGGAGTGGATCCTGCATGACGAGAACGCGTAAAGCCATTGCCCTGATTTCCGGTGCGATTTTGCTACTCATCGTACTGTTCTGCATCGCCCTTGCGACCTTTGACTGGAACCGGCTGAAGCCCACCATCAATCAGAAAGTGTCTGCCGAATTAAACCGTCCCTTCGCCATTCGCGGCGATTTGGGTGTGGTCTGGGAACGTCAGACGGGGGAAACCGGGTGGCGCAGTTGGGTTCCCTGGCCACATGTGCACGCCGACGACATTATGCTCGGCAACCCGCCGGACCTCCCGCCACTCACAATGGTGCACCTGCCGCGCGTTGAGGCGACCCTCGCGCCATTATCGCTGCTAAGCAAAACGCTGTATCTGCCGTGGATCAAACTGGTTCAGCCCGATGTACGACTGATTCGACTCTCTGAGAAGCGTAATAACTGGACCTTCCAGCTGGCCTCTGCAGACAACCACGACACCAATGCGCAACCCTCTGCATGGTCATTTCGGCTTGATGAAGTGTTGTTCGATCGTGGCAAGATAACCATCGACGACAAAGTGACCCGCGCCGACGTGGAGATCCTGGTCGATCCCCTTGGCAAACCGCTACCTTTCAGCGAAGTGACGGGCAGTAAAGAGAAGGGCGATGGCGCGAAAGCCGGCGACTACGTGTTTGGCCTGAAAGCAAAAGGGCGCTACAAGGGCCAGCCGCTCAGCGGTAGCGGTAAAATTGGCGGTATGCTGGCGCTGCGTAGCGACGGTACGCCGTTCCCGTTGCAGATAGATTTCCGCTCCGGCAATACTCAGGTCGCGCTGACCGGCACCGTCAATGACCCGCTGAACCTCGGCGCGATCAATCTGCGGCTCAAGTTTTCTGGCGATTCGCTGGGACAGCTGTATGACCTGACCGGCGTGCTGCTTCCGGAAACCCCACCGTTCGCCACCGATGGCCATCTGGTGGCGAAGCTTGATCCTGAAAAGGGGTCGACCTTCCACTACCGCGACTTTAATGGCCGTATTGGCGACAGCGATATTCACGGCTCGCTGACTTATACCACCGGTAAGCCACGGCCAAAACTGGAAGGCGATCTCGAGTCGCGCCAGCTGCGGCTTGTGGACCTAGGCCCACTCATCGGGGTGAACTCCGGCAAAGGCACGAAGGTGTCTGCGGTGAACAAAGAGCCACAGCCAGCCGGAAGAGTGCTGCCGCATGAGCGCTTTGAAACCGATAAGTGGAACGTGATGGATGCTGATGTGCGCTTCAAAGGGCGGCGCATCGAGCACGGCAGCACGCTGCCCATCAGCGATCTCTCAACCCATCTTATCCTCAGCAACGGCGATCTGCGCCTGCAGCCGCTGAAGTTTGGCCTCGCGGGTGGGACGATTTCGTCAAATATTCATCTTGAAGGCGACAAAAAACCGATGCAGGGGCGCGCGGAGATTCAGGCGCGGCGGCTGAAGCTCAAAGAACTGATGCCAGACGTGGAGCTGATGCAAAAAACGCTGGGTGAAATGAACGGTGACGCCACCTTGCGCGGCAGCGGCAACTCGGTCGCCGCACTGCTTGGTTCCAGCAACGGTAACCTGAAACTGCTGATGAACGATGGGCTGGTGAGCCGCAACCTGATGGAGATTCTGGGGCTTAACGTTGGTAACTTTATCATCGGGCAGATCTTTGGCGATGACGAAATACGGGTGAACTGCGCGGCGGCGAATCTCGATATCGCCAACGGCGTCGCGCGACCGCAGATTTTCGCCTTCGACACCGAAAATGCCATCATCAACGTTACCGGCACCGCCAGCTTCGCCAGCGAGCAGCTGGATCTGACTATCGATCCGGAGAGCAAAGGGATCCGCGTGATCACCCTGCGATCGCCGCTGTACGTGCGGGGAAGTTTCAAATATCCACAGGCTGGTGTGAAGGTGGGGCCGCTGATTGCCCGCGGTGCGGTTGCCGCTGCGCTGGCCACGTTGGTTACGCCTGCGGCGGCGCTGCTGGCGCTGATCTCGCCTTCAGAGAGCGACACCAATCAGTGCCAGAGCATTTTGTCGCAGATGAAGAAGTGATTGGGGGGTACGCAGGCCGGATAAGGTGTATACACCGTATCCGGCACTCGTGATTACAGCGACTGGTGGCGCGTCTCGTGGGTCATCAGCAGCGCAATCAGCGTCAGCACCGCCATCGCCGCCAGATACACGCCAACGTAGAGCAGGCCATAAGTCCCCTGCAGCCAGGCGGCGATGTAGGGTGCCACGGAGGCCCCGAGGATAGACGCCACGTTGTAGGAGAACGACGCGCCGGTATAGCGCACTTCGGTCGGGAACAGCTCCGGCAACAGCGCGCCCATCGGCCCGAAGGTGAGACCCATCAGGCTAAGACCCACCAGCAGGAAGACGAAAATCAGCGCCGGATTGCCCGAGCCCAGCAGCGGCTGGAACAGGAACAGGGCAAACAGGATAATAAGCGTGGTGATGGTGATCATGCTGGCCCGGCGGCCAAATTTATCAGCAAGGACGCCCGCAATCGGCACCATCACGCCAAAACCAATCACCGCCATCATCAGCATCCACAGCACTTCATTACGCGGGAGGCCCAGCCCGTGCGGTACTGCCGCAGTGCTGTAGGTCATTGAATAAACGGTCATGATATAGAACAGCGTATAGGTCGCAAGCATGATGAAGGTACCGAGAATGGTCACCCGCAGATGTTTGCTGAGCAGCGTACCCAGCGGGACTTTCACCTGTTTTTTCGCTGCCGCCACTTTGGCAAATACCGGGGTCTCATGCAGCGACACGCGCACGTAAAGCCCGATGATGACCAGCACGGCGGAGAAGATAAACGGCACGCGCCAGCCCCAGGTCATGAACTGCTCGTCGGTGAGCAGCCACGAGAGCAGCAGGAAAGTCCCGTTGGCAAAGAAGAAGCCGATCGGCGCGCCCAGCTGCGGGAATGAGCCATACAATGCACGTTTGCGCGGCGGCGCGTTTTCGGTAGCCAGCAGCGCCGCACCACCCCACTCACCACCGAGTCCCAGGCCCTGCCCGAAGCGCGCCAGCGCCAGCAGCATCGGTGCCAGCAGACCAATCGTCTCATAGCTCGGCAGCAGACCGATGACCACCGTTGAAATCCCCATCGTCAGGAGTGAGGCGACCAGGGTTACTTTGCGCCCCACGCGGTCACCGAAGTGGCCGAACAGCGCGGAGCCGATAGGGCGCGCGACGAAGGCGATGGCGAAGGTGGCAAGCGACTGCAGCGTGGCCGCCGCCGGATCACCCTGCGGGAAGAAGATGTGAGGAAACACGATAACCGCGGCGGTGGCGTAAATATAGAAATCGAAGAACTCAATGGCGGTGCCAATGAGTGAAGCAACGACGACTTTATTGCGCGAGTTAACCGGGGCGATGTCGTGTTCGTTATCGAGCGTTGTGGCGGTAGCTTGCATAAATTTTTCTTATTTTTTAGCGAACGAACGGCCATATTACGCACAGCAAAAGCGACATTTCAATCTGTAACAAGGTGGCGATCTGGTCATAAAATCAGCAAAAAGCGGATAATTTTTACACCTGCGATTTCACTTCTATGAAATGCTTCACATAAATTCAAATCTGGATGATAAAACCAGTTATCGGTTAAATAAAAGTTACAGGCTGGATTTATATGCTGAAATGATGAGTCGGGCTGAAGTTTTCCGTTTCCCCAGCCCGAATGATGCAGTTAGTCGTGGGTTTTCCCCGGCATGCGGCGATCGTCTTTATATTCGGCAGTCGCTATCCACGCCGCGCAGAACAGGGTCAGGCGGGCGAAGAAGTAGAAGAAGGCCATCAGACCCAGCACCGAGCCAAAGGCCGCGCCGGAAGGCGATTTCACCAACGCAGGCAGCGTCCAGGTCATGATAATTTTAATCACCTCAAAACCAATTGCCGCAATGAAGGTGCCGCGAATAAGCGCCTTACGGCGCGGGCGGTGGCGTGGCAGGCGCCAGAAAATCCAGAAGAACAGCAAGTAGTTAGCGAAAATAGAGATGGCAAGCCCCACCAGTCGCCACGCGGGTTTCAGCCACTCAATCCCGTCGAGATACAGCGCTGAAATAATCATATGCTGGGCGGCCCCCGACACCGAAGTGATAGAGAGGGTAACAATCAGCGCCACCAGCAACCCGATGAGCGAGATAAAATCGCGGAAGTACTTAACCCAGAGTTTTTCCTGGTCCTGCGGCGTACGCTCCCAGACGTCGCGCGACTGAGCACGGATCGCCTCACGCAGATTTCCCATCCAGTTAATGCCGGAATAGAGCGCAATCAGCAGCCCGACGAGGCCGACGGTGGTGCGCTGCTGTACGGCGGTGTTAATGGTGTTCTTCAGCGTGGAGGCAAGGGTTGGGTCGCTGACGTTCTGCAGAATCTTGTCGAAGATGTCCTGCAAAAGCGTCGGATGCGAGGCAAGAATAAAACCACCGGCGGCAAACGAGACCATCAGAATGGGGATCATCGACAGGAACGAGAAGTAGGTAATTGCCGCACCAAACTGATTGCCAAGGCGGTCGTTAAAGCGTTCGGCGGCACGCAACAGGTGAGCTATCACCGGCTGGCGCTGAACTTTTCCGGCAATTCCGGTGACTTTTTTCAGCGTCATCATATTGTTATTCCTTACTTTGTACATCAGACACAGAGTATAGCCTGTTAGCTTTACCCTTTGTCGACATACTCCTTCATCACCTCGGTCAGCCACTCCATAAACAGGTGTACCCGGCGGGAGAGGTTGCGGCGATGAGGATAAATAATAGAAACCGGCATCGGCGCGGCGCGGTACTGCGGCAGGATCTCGACCAGCGTGCCGTTACGCAGCGCATCGCGTACCCCGATGCGCGGCACCTGAATAATCCCCACTCCGGCGAGGCAGGCGGCCTGATAGGTCTCGGTGCTGTTCACCGTCAGTACGCCGCCGGTGTTGATCCACTGCGTCGCGCCGTTGATGAGCACTTCAAATCCCGGCGGGCGAACGCCGATATTCACCGCGTAATGCACTAAGGCGTGGCCGGTGAGATCGTCGAGGGTTTCCGGATAACCAAATCGTTCCAGATACTGCGGGCTGGCGCAGTTAATCACCGAAAGTTTCCCCAGCGGGCGGGCGATAAGGCCGGAGTCTTTCAGGGTGCCGACGCGCACTACGCAGTCGAAGCCTTCTCGAATGACGTCGACCAGCCGATCGCTGCTGCTGAGTTCAAGCTCAATCCCGGGATATTGCTGCAGGAAGGCGGGCAGGCGGGGGATCACCAGATTCTTTGCTACCCCAACCGGCATATCCACGCGCAGCCTGCCGCTGATGCTGGTTGGGTCGTGCTGGAACATGCCGTCCAGCTCCTCAAGGTTACTGAGCAGGTCCTTTGCCCGTTCGTAATACACCATGCCGTCCTGCGTCAGCTGCACCCGGCGGGTGGTGCGGTGCAGCAGTCGTACTCCAAGCTGGTTTTCCAGCGCCTGGATCTGGCGCGATACGCTACCTTTAGGAAGGCCCAGGGTATCGGCGGCGCGGGAAAAGCTCTCCAGTTCTGCCACGCGCAGAAACAATTGCATTGCGTGAATTTTATCCATCGCCAGCCCTGATTATTGATGTATTTGAAACAGTGATACGTAAATTACTACATTTATTGTTTTATTCGCACCTAATAAGCTCTTTCTCATTGTACTTTATTGCAGAGACGAGGTTTCTTATGACTGAACGTATTGCATTAGTGACGGGTGGCAGCCGGGGACTAGGGAAAAACGCGGTGCTGAAGCTGGCAGCGAAAGGAATTCATATTATTTTCACCTGGCACAGCAACGCCCAGGCCGCCCAGGAAGTGGTACGCGATATTGAGCGTAATGGCGTGAAAGCGGTGGCATTAGCGCTGAATGTCGCGGATACCGCAAGCTTCGACGGCTTCGCTCAGGAAGTGAAACAGCAGCTGAAGCATACCTGGGGACGTGACACCTTTGATTATTTAGTGAACAACGCCGGGATCGGCATTAATGCACCCTTCGCCGAAACCACCGAAGCGCAGTTTGATGAGCTGCTGGGTATTCAGTTCAAGGGGCCGTTCTTCCTGACCCAGCGTCTGCTGCCCTTGCTGAACGACGGGGGGCGTATCCTCAATGTTTCGTCCGGACTTGCCCGCTTTGCGCTGCCGGGTTACGCCGCCTATGCGGCGATGAAAGGTGCGATGGAGGTGCTGACGCGCTACCAGGCAAAAGAGCTGGGCGCGCGTAAGATTTCGGTCAATATCATTGCCCCCGGGGCGATTGAAACCGACTTTGGCGGCGGGCAGGTACGTGATAACGAACAGGTGAATCATTTTATTGCCTCCCAGACCGCGCTTGGTCGCGTTGGGCTGCCGGACGACATTGGCGACGCGATTGCGGCACTGCTCAGCGACGAGCTCGGCTGGATGAACGCCCAGCGCATTGAGGTCTCCGGTGGTATGTTCCTCTAAATCTCGCGAACTGGCCTTCATATGAAGGCCAGCCTCACCGTTTTTTCCTCGTTTTTCCTTCCTGCTTCATATCGCGATCACGGTTAGCCGGCATAATCTGGTATAACCTGTAAGTATCCAGAATTTAAAAGAAAACTTAACTAAAACTGGCTCCTTTTTTGTCGTACGGTAAGGGAATGGATGATGCAAACAGCCTCGCATCAAATGGTCGAACAATTTGAACACAGCCTGACGATTACCCGCCTTGCGTCGGCTGACATCCTCCAGTTGCTGAAGATCCACGTGGCGGAGGGAAAAGATCCGCGCTGGTTCCTGCAACAGCTTGAACAGGCCAGGCTGAACCTTGGCGATTGGGCCCAGGTAGCGAAGCGCCTGAACCTCAACGACGGCGAATTGAGTGAGTTCACGTTGCGCCTTCGTCATCTGCAGCAGCGGGTGCCGGAGTATGAGCGCGGGCAGAATGTGAATGAAAACCAGCATATTGCTGCGCTACGTTTTCTGGCAACTCTGGAAATGCTGCGCGAGAAACAGCCGCTGCTGACGTATGACACCCGCCTTAATGAAGACAGCGATGAGCAACAGCAGCAGGCGCAGCGGCAGCTCAGGGCACTGGAGTGCACCATGAAAGCGCTGGTGGCGCAGGCATGGCCTGATGCGCTGGGGCTGAACAACCATCTCAAGCTCCAGTTTGGTGCTGACAAAGTGCGACGCTGGCTGGCCGAAAGCCAGTCCGGCGATATTCTGAGCGGTATGCCGTTCAGCGAGCTTGCACTGCTGCTTATTGATAAAAAAGAGTTCTCCCGCCATTACGCCACCCTGTTTAATGCAGGCTCCTCGCTCACCTATATGGTGGATCCGCGTATCACCCTGCAGACGTTCCTGGAGCACTGTCGCCAGCTACATAACACGCTCGCCAATGGCGGACGGCTAACGCCCGCGGGCATGGCGCTGCTCTCGGCCTACGGTCAGCAAATCAGTGCTCCGGTACAGCGGGCCTTTGAGCAGGGACGCGCGCGGGTGAACCCGGCCAGTTTCCTGACGGTGGACAACGACGAGCTGGCGCAATACTGGCAGCAGGCAACGGAAGATCCGTCGCCGCTGCGTGACAATATCGAGCAGCCGCGCCGCCAGCCGAAACGCACTCCTGAGCAGCGTGATCAGCTGATCTCAAGCCTGCTGTGGGGCGTGGTTGGCGCGGTAGTACTGGTGATGATGGGCGTGGCGGTATGGCTATTCAGCACGCTGCCCGATGCGCCGCCGCCGGAGCGGGTGCAGGTCGCCGAGGCGCCTGCCGCGCCGGAACGCGATACACCGTCGCCGCGTGAGAAGCTCAGCCAGATGGGCGTGACCTGGGATCCGCTGAGTCTGCGAGCCGCCATCGACCGCAACGACGGCAAAGTCACCCAGCTTTTTTTACAAGGGGGCATGAACTGGCAGCTGGCGTGGACCGAACAGGCGCTGGCGGCCAACAGCGAAACGGTGCTGGGCCTGCTGCTTAACTACAGCCTGCAAATGGATGAACCCAAACCCTGCCGCCGTTTTATCACCACCGTGAGCCATGCGCTTTCCAGCGGTGAAGCCATGACCTCGCTGCGCAAAAGCTATCTGCAGCGTTTCTGTACTTCGCCGGTAGTGGTGGAGCATCAGCAACACTCCCTGGAGCAGGCTCAGCAGCGCTATCAGGCGGAACCGAATGCGCAGAATAAGAAATGGCTGCGCATTCAGCAGGATATCGGGGCGGCGCTGCGTTAATCCGCTGACTTCGGCTCGCCGTATAAACCAATCAGCCGCCTGACGACGCCGTTGGTCCAGCCGAAGCCATCCTGCAGAGGATACTCACCACCGCCGCCCTCGCGCGGCGTGTTGGTGGCAATGTGGTATTTTTCGACAATTTTGTGCTGCGTCTGGTAGACCTGATTCACGGTTTGCAGCCAGCTCACGGCAATCTCGTCGGCGAGGGCGTCGTGACCGTACATTTTGAAACCCTGCACCGCCATCCACTGCAGCGGCGCCCAGCCGTTTGGCGCATCCCACTGCTCTCCGCTTTCGTATTCGGTCGCCAGGATCCCCCCCGGCGTCAGCAGCCGGGCACGTACCGCATCGGCGAGGCTGTCTGCCTGCTCATGTGAAGCCATGCCGACGTACAATGCGGCAATACTGGCGGCTGAGAAGAGCGCCATTTCCTCGCGGCGCCAGTCGTAATCGCGAAAACAGCCTGCCTCATCGTCCCACAAATAGCGCGTCACCGCCGCCCAGCGCTGGCTGGCCTTCTGGCGGAACAGGGTTTCGCTCTGCCGGTCACCGTTGAGGGCGGAGATATTGGCAATCGTGTTTTCCAGTTTGAACAGAAAGGCATTCAAATCGATGGGAATAAACTGGGTAGTGCGGATGCTGGCAAGCCGGGTGATATCCCGTAGCCAGCGGGAGGAGTAATCCCAGCCCGAGGCCGCTCCGGCGCGCAGATCGCGATACACCTCGTTAGGCGGCCGCCCGGAATGGCGGGCAGTCTCCACATCCTCGCGCCAGGACTCATCGCGTGGGGTATCGCGATCGTCCCAGTAGCGGTTAAGCAGGGAACCGTCGGGCAGGCGTACCACGTGGCGGTATGCCTGGTTGGGGATAAGTGATTCGGCGCCGTCCATCCAGAAGCTGTATTCAAGCTTCAGATGCTCAAGATAGCGCCGCGCACCGCGTACGCCATCCTCTTCAAAAAGCTCCACCATCAGGGCAAACACCGGTGGCTGCGAGCGGCTCAGGTAGTAGGTGCGGTTGCCATTAGGAATATGACCGTAGCGCTCAATCATCCACGCGAAGTTATCCGCCATGCATTTCAGCAGGTCCTCGCGCCCGCTTTCTGCCAGCCCCAGCATGGTGAAATAGGAATCCCAGTAGTAGGCTTCGCCAAAGCGCCCTCCCGGAACGATATAGGATTGCGGCAGCGCCAGCAGCGACGACCATGCAATGTGGTCCTGCGGTTCGCGGGTCAGCACCGGCCACAGGTTATCGATATGTTCTTTCAGCGAATTATTCGGGTCGGTCAGATACTCGTTGGCATGGGTTTCCGGTAGCCAGAAGTGGTTTTCCACGAACTGCTGCAGGTTAAAGTTGGGGTGCCGTTTGATTTTGCGATAGCGGATGAGAATATCGAGCGGATCCATTTTTGGCGCGCAGTCAGGGAAGGTTTTGCTGTCGGGGAACAGCTGTGACGACTGTACGTGCTCGAACAGCTCAAGGTAGCGATCGGCGGGTGTCAGGGCGTCCGAAGCGGGAAGCCCTTCAATAGTTTCCGGCTCCGGCTCGGCCTCGATCATCTCTTCCAGTTTTAGTTCATAAGGGTCGGCCTCGTAGCGGACCTCCACCTCAATGGAAATGGGCTCGACGTCTTCGCTGCGTATATTCTGTCGGGACATCACGATTCAGACCTCCGCGCTATCGTTGTCACAAAAATGAGCATCCTTTAAGCGTAGACACTCGCTTCGGTGTTGCGCAGAACAGACTAATGATTCGCGGAAATTCAGAACATTCGGCGGTAAAACACCTGGCGGCTCCGCAGAGGCTGGTTTATTTCGCGGTGCGATATTCTCAGTTCTCATTACCTCAACTACGATCATTTCAATATCGCCGTTCCGCTTTATCCTCGCTTTTTTCTGTTAATACAATTGGTAAACAGGAAAGACTATGCCCGTGAGAATGCGCTGGTCCCAGAGATGTTGTAAACGGTGCGGCATGGTACTGCTGCTGTGTGGCGTCATCGGTCTGCTGGTGTTTGTTGTGGGCTGCCACACCATGGTGGGAGGGTTGGCGCAGAAGGTCTATCCGGATCTGGCCCAGCCTGAAGAGACCGAGGCCCCGGTGACGTTCACCACCTATCCCTCCTCTGCTGCAACGGAGGCCATTCTGGGCGGTCAGGCGGCGGGGTTGAATTGCTCCATTCCTTCTCTTGCGGACAAACTTGCCTTCAAGCACAGCGCAGGAAGTTCTGATATTTCGCTGCGCTTTCGCCAGGCCTGCGTGATGCATGACCTCTGCTATCGCCATGGTTATGCCACCTACGGTTATACCCAGGCGGACTGCGATACCCAGTTGCAGCAGTCGGCGTTTCGCCTGTGTCGCCAGTTGAATAACCAGAAAGGGGGTCCGCTGACGGATGTGCGGACGATGTATCAGGGCTGCGAAAAAGAGGCGAAAGCGGTGCTGCTGGGCGTTTCGCTGGGAGGCGCTGGCTCGTACCATGACCGCAGCCGCTCAATCTATTTTGAATACGACCCCATGCCGGTCAGGGCGAACGACTACGTGGTTGGGCGGGCGATACCGGAGGGGATCGTTGCTTCTCCGAATGATGACTACGGGGTACGTGCTTTTCATTTCAACCGCAATCTTGTGCGGATGCGGCCGCTGGCGACAAACAGACGACCCTCGTCAGAATATGTCCCGATCCCAGACGCCAGACTTGCGACTCCGCCGGTGCTAACCGGTATGGCCGATGATGAGAGTAAACTCCCGACTTCTCCAGGTTCGCTGGTGGCGCTCGCTCGCGACGGGTTTGGTGATACCAGCGTCGAACTGGTGCGTTTTGGCTGGAGATCTGGTGCCGATCGCTCAGCGCTTACCCTGACGCCCTGTTCCGGAGATTGTGGCTCTGGTACTGACGCCTCGGTGAATAAACTGGCCATCGTGGAAGGAAAACCGGTGATGGTATCGTTGACGCATCGTGGAACGACGGGGGAAAAGAAAGACATCGTAGCGACCAAAATCGTTCAGAAGGCGTTGTTGAATCCTAAGATGACGATGACCGACTACCCGCTCAACGGCCCGGCGGTAAGTATTCGTAATTCCTACCGTTTCCTGTCCCATGACATGCTACTGGAGAAAGATGCCACGGGGCAGGCGACCTGGGCGTGGGTATTTGCTCGCGGAGTACCGCTAAACAAAAATGGAACCTTTGGCGATGATGACAGCGGCGATAACTATCAAAACTACGTTACCGTCGCTCGTCAGCGGTTGGGGAATAATCATAGCGAGGACATACAGCGATTTGCGTTAAATGTAAAAGAGACCGATGAACCGCTTTCGCTGGTGCGCACCGACAACGCGGGGCACAGCGTGCTGATGGCAATGGCGTGGTCTGAGGCAGACCTTAAGCGGGTGGAGAGCGATAAACCGGCGAAGCAGCCGCCAATACTGAAGCTCTGGCGCCGAAACGCGGCAGCACCGCAGCCAGAAACGCGAGCGCTACCCGTACAGATGACGGCAGACACGACGATGCTGACCCCGCTGATTGTTCGCCTGAGCAGCCAGTCGTCGCCGCTGATTGTCATTCCTCAGGTGCAAAATAACCGCTGGCAGCATGTTGAAACCCAGGAGCAGGCTAACGATGATGTGCTGAAAATAGACTTCACCGTCGCGACGATAAGAACAGGTGCGTCGCTTAATTTCTCCCCGCCTGTTCTGCTGCATTGTGCGCTGAGCCTGAACTCGCAGCTGCAGTCTGATAGCGCTTCTGTCTTACGCGATCGTACCTACCGTATCCTCTATGGCTACAAGAAAGAGGATATACCCGCAGAGACCATCAGCGCCCTTAAATCCGATCTGGCACAGCGCTGGCGAATGAGTCAGGTGATTGCTTCTGAAAGGGTGGTAGTGACAGATAAACAAAAAGGGACCACCGCACCTGCACTGGCGTTAACGGTGGTTTTTCACGGCTTTCCAGGGATGTCATTCCAGGTGCTGCTGACCCCCGAGGGTGACACGCTGAAGTATGATAAAACCAGCAACACCCCCGAGTTCCTTAGCTACTGCTATCAGGATAAAACGTAATGCACTACTGCTTTGCCGCCTGTTTCATATGATTCGCCATCTGCGACTCGTGGGCAAACGCCTGGCCGTTTTTGCTGAATGAATGGGCGACGGCTGCCTGTTCGTGCTCGTTCATCTGTGAGAAGGGTTCAGCGATCGTTTTCTGCGTGGCTTGATCGTGGCTGGCAGCGTTAGCGGTGCCGGCGATGAAAGCGGAAGCGAGCGTTAAAGCGAGAATGGTTTTTTTCATAAGGTGATGCTCCAGTGGTTAATAACGACTTACTGGAGCCAATGATAAAAGCCCGGCAGGGTCTGCAGCGTGACGGCATCATGACGATGATGTCATTATTCCCCACGCCCCGGCAGCGCCAGGGTGAAACGGGTGGAGAGGCTGTCAGAGGCGACGTTCACGCTGCCGTGGTGGGCGGTCATAATGGATTTCACAATCGCCAGACCAATACCGCTGCCCTCGCTTTTACGCTGGCGGGAAGGGTCCACGCGGTAGAAACGATCGAACAGGCGCGGCAGATGTTCTTTAGCGATAGGCGTACCCGGGTTCTCGACCACGATTTTCACCTGCGTACCGACCTCTTTTACGTAAACGCACACCGTTTGCCCGCGCGGCGTGTAGCGAATGGCGTTGGATACCAGGTTACTCACCGCCCGCCGCAGCATACCGGCATCACCATTCACGTAGCACTCGCGGCCTTCCAGGTGCAACGCCACCTCGTTCTCTTCCGCCCAGGCTTCAAAGTAATCAAAGACTTTGCGGACTTCTTCGTTGAGGTTCAGCTCCCGCTTCTCGGGCACCAGCAGATTGTTGTCGGCCTGAGCCAGGAACAGCATATCGCTGACCATTTTCGACAGCCGGGAAAACTCTTCGAGATTGGAATAGAGCACATCTTCGAGCTCTTTCTGGCTGCGCGGCGCGCTGAGGGCAATCTCGGTTTGCGTCACCAGGTTGGTGATAGGGGTGCGAATTTCATGGGCAATATCGGAGGAGAAGTTGGACTGGCGGGTAAAGACATCCTCCATCCGGCTAATCATCTGATTAAACGACATCACCAGCCGCTCGAGCTCAATCGGCACATCGTGCGGGTTCAGGCGCACGTCGAGATTTTTAAAGGTGATGTTCTGGATGCGTCGGCTGACGCTACGAATCGGTTTATGTCCCTGGAACACCGCCAGCAGAACGATGAGAATGATGATGATGCTGATGGCTGAAGCGGTGAGTAACAGGTTCTTTTTCAGATCATTGAGATAGTGCAGGTGAAAATCGATAGAAAGCGCCATCAGCAGGCAGTACGCAGGCCCGCCGTCGGCGGCTTTACCCACCGGCAGCATGATCACCCGCCAGGAGTTGCTGCTGACTTCCCCGTTGTGATGCATAATTTTCTGCGGCGCGGGATCTTTCCACACCATCACCCCACCTTTGCGCATAGCGTCGGCATCCGGGGCGGTTGCCAGAATATGACTCAGGTCCGGCCCGCCGGGGGTGTGAAACACCTCTTTATGCTCGCCATCTTCAAGATAAATAAAGACGTTGTCGTAGCCCGCCATGATCTTCTTGATGGTATCGAGGCGGCTGGACTCCGGTTCATCGGTGTTTTTCAGAACGTTATCGAGCGCGGCGCTAAGCTGCTTTAAATCGATAATATCGCGTTCGGCGAAGTGGGTTTTCACCGACTCTATCATCACCGAAGCGAAGACGAAGAAGGCGGCAATGGTGGCAAGACTGATGAAAAAGGTCAGGCGCGTCGCCAACGAAAAGGGGCGGCGGGGCTGATTAGTCTCCATCCGGCACCTCAAGCACGTAGCCGACGCCACGTACGGTTTGCAGCAGCTTCGGCTCAAAATCGTTATCGATCTTGCCGCGCAGACGCTTTACCGCCACGTCGATAACGTTGGTGTCGCTGTCGAAATTCATATCCCACACCTGTGAGGCGATCAGCGAGCGCGGCAGCACTTCTCCCTGGTGGCGGAGGAAAAACTCCAGCAGGGTAAACTCTTTGCTGGTCAGGGTAATGCGGGTGCCGCTGCGGGTGACCCGGCGGCTCACCAGATCGAGAGTGAGATCGGCTACCTGGAACTGGCTCTCGGCAATCACCGGGGTGCCGCGACGCAGCAGGGTGCGCACCCGGGCCAGTAGTTCGGCAAAGGCGAAGGGTTTTACCAGGTAATCGTCAGCGCCAAGCTCCAGCCCCTTTACGCGCTGCTCGATGGTGCCGAGCGCGGTTAGCAGCAGGATCGGCATGCTTTTTTTCGCCGCACGCAGCATTCTGACAATGTCCCAGCCGTTGACGTCGGGCAGCATGATGTCGAGGATGATGAGGTCATATTCGGCGGTCATCGCCTGGTGATAGCCGTTCAGACCATTGTCTGTCAGATCCACCACAAAACCCGCTTCAGTGAGCCCTTTTGCGAGATATTCGCCGGTTTTCACCTCATCTTCGACTACCAGAATTTTCATCTGCGCCTCCTCATTGTCAGGCCTTCAATTCTAATTAAGCCCGCTAACAGCGCAATCGCTTATTGGTTAAATGACAACTTTGTCATTTTCCTGTCACCCGAGAAACAGGCACGGCTGGTTAAGGTACAGGGCATATTAATTCCTTTTTTCCGTCTTACCGGACGAAAATTATTATGCCGAATCTGAAGCTTGCCCCTCTCAGCGCTGTGTTTTTACTGACCGGATGCCTCTCGCTGGCGCCGGACTATCAGCGCCCGAATTTACCGGTTCCCCAACAGTTTTCTCTGAGCCAGAACAAAATGGTGCCGGCGACGTCGGGCTACCAGGACACCGGCTGGCGGACGTTTTTTGTCGATCCGCAGGTGAAAATGCTCATCGGTAAGGCGCTTTTGACCAACCGTGACCTGCAAATGGCGACGCTCAAGGTGCAGGAGGCGCGGGCGCAGTACAACGTGACCGATGCCGATCGCTATCCGCAGCTGAACGCCGAAACCAGCGGTACCTGGAGCGGCAAGTTAAAAGGGGATACCTCCACCTCGAAGGAGTATGACGCCGGGCTGAACCTGAGCTTTGATCTCGATTTCTTTGGCCGCCTGAAAAACATGAGCGAATCGGACCGGCAGAAATTCTTTGCCAGCGAAGAGGCGCGCCGTGCGGTGCATATCCTGCTGGTTTCTAACGTCTCGCAAAGCTATTTCAACCAGCGCCTTGCCGCCAGCCAGCTCGCCATTGCTCAAGAGACGCTGGCGAACTACCAGCGCTCCTACGCGTTTGTTGAAAAGCAGCTGCTGACCGGCAGCACGACCGTGCTGGCACTGGAGCAGGCTCGCGGGGTGATTGAAAGTACCCGCAGTGATATTGCGAAGCGGGAAGGTGAGCTGGCGCAGGCCAACAATGCGCTGCAGCTGCTGCTTGGCACCTATGAAACGCTGCCAAACGATGCAGTGCGCAGCGATGGCGATATCGCAAGCGTCACGCTACCGCCTGCGCTGCCCTCGCAAATTCTGCTCCAGCGCCCGGACATCATGGAAGCGGAGCACGGCCTGATGGCAGCAAATGCTGATATCGGCGCGGCCCGGGCGGCGTTTTTCCCCTCTATCACTCTGACCAGTTCGCTCTCCAGCAGCAGTACCGATCTTTCGAGTCTGTTCAGCGCCGGTAGCGGGATGTGGAATTTTATTCCTAAGGTCGAGCTGCCGATTTTCAACGCCGGACGGAATCAGAGCAATTTAGATTTAGCAGAGATCCGCCAGCAGCAGTCGGTGGTGACCTACGAGCAAAAAATTCAGACCGCGTTTAAAGAAGTGGCCGATGCGCTGGCGTTGCGCAGCAGCATTGCCGACCAGATTAGCGCCCAGCAGCGTTACCTCACGTCGTTACAAATCACCCTGCAGCGTGCGCAGGCGCTCTATCAGCACGGAGCTGTCAGCTATATCGAAGTCCTCGATGCCGAACGTTCGCTGTTTTCTACCCGACAAACCCTCCTCGACCTCAACTACGCCCGCCAGGTGAACGAAATCAAATTGTTCACCGCACTGGGCGGCGGTTGGATTGAGTAACTCATTGCAATTACAGGAGTCACCATGATGAAAAACATCGCAACAGCCGCCCTTTTTTCCCTGTTATCCCTCGGTGCCTTCAGCGCCCAGGCCAATGAGCAGCAGGGGGAGATGATGCACGACATGCCCGGCATGCAGCAGGAGCAGGTGATTAGCGGCATTGGCGTAGTGAAAGGTATCGACCTTGCCGAAAAGAAAATGACTATCGCCCATGAAGCGATCCCGGCGGTGAACTGGCCGCCGATGACCATGCGCTTCACCATCACTGACCCGAACCAGCCCGGCGACATTAAGGTGGGCGACAAAGTAGCTTTTGATTTTGTTCAGCAGGGAAGCCTCTCTCTGCTGCGGGATATCCGTATCAGCCAGTAATCATTGGGAAATAATATGGCGTCTTTCACTCTCAAAAATTCGGCTCTTATCGTTGGCGCAATGCTGGTAGGGGGCGTCGTGGCGGTCGGGGGGTATCGTTATTTCACCCCAGCCGAAGCTTCGACGGATACGGCGAAACCGGCCGGGGAGAACGCGCGTAAAGTGCTGTTCTGGTACGACCCGATGTACCCCAATACCCGCTTTGACAAGCCGGGGAAATCGCCGTTTATGGATATGGACCTGGTGCCGAAGTATGCCGATGACAGCGCCGGTGGAGAGTCTGCTCCCGGCGTGCGCATCGACCCGACGCAAACCCAGAACCTCGGCGTCAAAACCGAGGCGGTAAGCCGCGGCGAACTGAAATGGTCCCAGACTTTCCCGGCAAACGTCAGCTTTAACGAGTACCAGTTTGTGATTGTGCAGGCGCGTGCCGATGGTTTTATCAATAAGGTCTATCCGCTGACGGTGGGCGATAAGGTGAAGAAAGGCACGCCGCTTATCGATCTCACCATTCCGGACTGGGTTGAAGCGCAGAGCGAATATCTGCTGCTGCAGGAAACCGGCGGGACGGCGACGCAGGTCGAGGGGATCCTTGAGCGTCTGCGGCTGGCGGGTATGCCGGAAGAGGACATCCAGCGGATGAAATCAACACGCAAAATCCAGACCCGCTTCACCCTCAAGGCGCCTATCGACGGGGTGATCACCGCGTTCGATCTGCGTACCGGCATGAACGTCGCGAAGGACAACGTGGTTGCCAAAATTCAGGGGATGGATCCGGTATGGATAAGCGCGGCGGTGCCGGAATCTATCGCCTGGTTGATTAAAGATGCCTCGCAGCTCGGTGTTAGCGTTCCGGCCTGGCCGGGGAAAAAACTAGCCCTCGGGAAATGGCAGGTGCTGCCAAGTGCTGATGCGGCAACCCGCACTCTGCAGGTTCGCGTGCAGGTGGCGAACCCGGATGAATCCCTGAAACCCGGGATGAACGCGTGGCTGAGCCTTAACGCCAGCAGCGAACCGATGTTGCTTATCCCGTCGAAGGCGCTGATTGATACCGGCAGCGAGCAGCGAGTCATTACCGTGGATGCGAACGGGCGCTTCGTGCCGAAAGCCGTCTCTGTGTTCCAGGAATCCCAGGGCCTGACGGCAATCAGTCACGGCCTTGCTGAGGGAGAGAAAGTGGTCTCCAGCGGCCTGTTCCTGATTGATTCTGAAGCCAATATCTCCGGCGCGCTGGACAGAATGCGCCAGCAGGAGAAAGCGGCCCCAACGGCGCACGCGCACTGAGGCGACGACGATGATTGAATGGATTATTCGCCGCTCGGTGGCCAACCGTTTTCTGGTGCTGATAGGCGCGCTGTTCTTGAGCGTCTGGGGTACCTGGACCATTGTGAATACGCCGGTTGATGCCCTGCCGGATCTCTCGGATGTGCAGGTGATTATCAAAACCAGCTATCCGGGCCAGGCTCCGCAAATTGTTGAAAACCAGGTCACTTACCCTATCACCACCACCATGCTGTCGGTGCCGGGCGCGAAAACCGTGCGCGGATTTTCCCAGTTTGGTGATTCCTATGTGTACGTGATTTTTGAAGACGGTACCGACCTGTACTGGGCGCGTTCTCGTGTGCTGGAGTACCTCAATCAGGTGCAGAGCAAGCTGCCGGCGGGCGTCAGCGCTGAGATGGGGCCAGACGCCACCGGCGTGGGCTGGATTTTCGAATACGCGCTGGTCGATAAAAGCGGTAAGCACGACCTGGCGGAGCTGCGTTCGTTGCAGGACTGGTTCTTAAAATATGAGCTGAAAACTATCCCGAACGTGGCGGAAGTTGCCTCGGTGGGTGGGGTCGTGAAAGAGTACCAGGTGGTGATAGATCCCAAGCGTCTCACCCAGTACGGCATTACCCTTGCTGAGGTGAAATCTGCGCTTAATGCCTCAAACCAGGAGGCCGGTGGTTCCTCCGTTGAGCTTTCCGAGGCGGAGTATATGGTGCGCGGCAGCGGCTATCTGCAAACCCTCGACGACTTTAACAACATTGTGCTGAAAACCGAAGCCAACGGCGTACCGGTGTATCTGCGCAACGTCGCCCGCGTGCAGCTGGGCCCGGAGATGCGCCGGGGGATCGCAGAGCTCAACGGCGAAGGTGAAGTGGCGGGCGGGGTGGTTATCCTGCGCTCCGGAAAAAACGCGCGCGAAGTCATTTCGGCGGTAAAAGCCAAACTCGACACCCTGAAAGGCAGCCTGCCGCAAGGGGTGGAAGTGGTCACCACCTATGACCGCAGCCAGCTGATTGACCGGGCGATAGATAACCTCAGCTACAAACTGCTGGAAGAATTTATCGTGGTGGCGCTGGTCTGTGCGCTGTTTCTCTGGCACGTGCGCTCGGCGCTGGTGGCGATTATCTCGCTGCCGCTCGGGCTCTGTTTCGCCTTTATCGTGATGCATTTTCAGGGGCTTAACGCCAACATTATGTCCCTTGGCGGTATTGCGATTGCCGTGGGGGCGATGGTCGATGCCGCCATTGTAATGATAGAGAACGCCCACAAGCGGATCGAAGAGTGGGAGCATCAGCACCCGGATGAAAAGTTGGATAACAACACCCGCTGGCAGGTCATTACCCAGGCCTCGGTAGAAGTCGGTCCGGCGTTGTTTATCAGTCTGCTGATTATCACGCTGTCGTTTATTCCGATCTTCACCCTCGAGGGGCAGGAAGGGCGGCTGTTTGGCCCGCTGGCCTTCACCAAAACCTGGTCGATGGCGGGGGCGGCGCTGCTGGCGATCGTGGTGATCCCTATTCTGATGGGCTACTGGATCCGTGGCAAAATTCCGCCGGAAAATCGCAATCCGCTCAACCGCTTCCTGATCCGTATTTATCATCCACTGCTGCTGAAAGTGCTGCACTGGCCGAAAACCACTCTGCTGGTGGCGGCGCTGTCGATTCTGACCATCGCCTGGCCGGTAAGCAAGGTCGGCGGCGAGTTTCTCCCGCAGATTAACGAGGGCGATCTGCTGTATATGCCTTCGACGCTGCCGGGAATTTCCGCGGCGCAGGCGGCGGATATGCTGCAGAAAACCGACAAGCTGATTATGACGGTGCCGGAAGTGGCGCGGGTGTTCGGTAAAACCGGTAAAGCGGAAACGGCGACCGATTCGGCGCCGCTGGAAATGGTGGAAACTACCATCCAGCTCAAGCCGCAGAACCAGTGGCGACCGGGCATGACGATGGACAAAATCATCGCCGAGCTCGACAAAACCGTGCGCCTGCCGGGGCTGGCGAACCTGTGGGTGCCGCCCATTCGTAACCGTATCGACATGCTCTCGACCGGGATCAAAAGCCCCATCGGTATTAAAGTTATCGGCACCAATCTGGCGGATATCGACAACATCGCTGAGCAGATTGAAGGGGTGGCAAGAACCGTACCGGGCGTGGCCTCGGCGCTTGCCGAACGTCTGATCGGTGGACGCTATCTGAATATCGATATCAGCCGCGAGAAGGCGGCGCGCTACGGCATGACGGTGGGCGACGTGCAGTTGTTCATCACTTCCGCCATCGGTGGGGCGATGGTTGGCGAAACGGTAGAAGGCATTGAACGCTACCCTATCAATATTCGCTATCCGCAAAGCTATCGCGACAGTCCACAGGCGCTGCGCCAGCTGCCGATCCTGACGCCGATGAAGCAGCAGATAACGCTGGGTGACGTGGCGGAGATTAAGGTGGTGACCGGTCCATCGATGCTGAAAACCGAAAGTGCGCGCCCGACCAGCTGGATTTACATCGACTCCCGCGATCGTGACATGGTCTCGGTGGTGAACGACCTGAAAACGGCGATTGCTGAGAAGGTACAGATGAAGCCAGGTACCAGCGTCGCGTTCTCCGGTCAGTTTGAACTGCTGGAGCGGGCTAACCAGAAGCTGAAACTGATGGTGCCGATGACGCTGATGATTATCTTCGTCCTGCTGTATCTGGCGTTCCGCCGGGTGGGTGAGGCGCTGCTTATCATCACCAGCGTCCCCTTTGCCCTGGTGGGCGGGATCTGGTTCCTCTACTGGATGGGGTTCCACCTGTCGGTGGCGACCGGCACCGGTTTTATCGCCCTGGCGGGGGTGGCGGCGGAGTTTGGCGTGGTGATGCTGATGTATTTACGTCATGCCATTGAAGCCGAGCCGTCCCTGGAAAACCCGCAGACTTTCAGCGTTGAAAAGCTTGATGAAGCGCTGTACCACGGTGCGGTGCTGCGTGTACGACCAAAGGCGATGACCGTGGCGGTGATTATCGCCGGTCTGCTGCCGATCCTGCTGGGTACCGGCGCGGGTTCAGAAGTGATGAGCCGCATTGCCGCACCGATGATTGGCGGGATGATCACCGCGCCGCTGCTGTCGCTGTTTATCATTCCGGCGGCCTATAAGCTGATGTGGTTGTACCGCCACCGCCAGGCAAAACAGGTCGTTACTGCGCCAGAGCATTAACCCGCCTGCGGTATTCGCCCGGCGAGCAGCCAAACTCCCGGGCGAAGGCCTTATGGAAGGAGGATTCGCTGGCGTAACCCGCCGCTTCGGCGATGCTCGCCACCGCCGCCCGCTCGCGAGCCAGCGACTGGGCGGCCATTTGTAAACGCAACGCTGCCAGCACCGCCAGCGGCGTGGTACCGGAGACTTCCCGGAACAGCCGCGCAAAGCTGGCGCGCGACATGTGCACCTCCTGCGCGAGGCTTTCCACCGTCCAGGGCAACGCCGGTGACGCCAGCATCGTTTGTATCACTTTCCCAAGACGCGGGTGCAGCAGCAGGTTCAGCAGGTGTTGCTGTTGCGTATGTCGCAGCCAGTCCCGCAGCGCCAGCGTCATCATGGTGGCGCACTGCTGGCTGCAAAGTGCGGAAAGACCGGGCAAACCGCTTAGCGCATCATCCTGTAACAGAGCAATGGCGCTCAGCAACCAGTGGAACGGCGGACTATTGTGCTGCGGTACCAGCATCAGCACTTCCGGTAATGCTGTCAGAAAATAGCGGGCCGACGTTGGAAAACGCAGGCTGCCGCAGACGATGTGGGTATCAATATCTCCCTGCTGGCGCAGGCGGTGTGCTGAGTTGTGCGGCAAAAAAATTACCGTTGCCGGGTGCAGCGCCAGGGCGTCGCCGGAGGGCATATCGAGCCATGCTGCCCCCTGCGTCACGGTGTGCCAGCGAACCACCGAAAGCTCACCCGCCGCATGCGGTAAATGCCAGTCGCCGTTGAGCAGACAATTCTTATCAATCGACCCCTGCGGGGCATTAAGCATGATCAGGTGGCTGAGTGTATCCATAAAAGATTCCAGAGCAGTATTGTGCGTTCAGTTTACCTCATAGTGTCATTAATAGAGCCAATCTGAAAACTCCCTCTATGTCATGGTGAGACGATAAGACAGAAAATGAAGTGTTGCGGATAACAACGGGTGCACGATTTCGACCCATACTTAAGCCCATGACAGAAGCCGAACACTGACGGGCGGAGAACGAACATGAATCACTATCAGGCAATCATTATTGGTTTTGGTAAAGCGGGTAAAACCCTGGCGGCGACGCTGGCGAAAGCGGGCTGGAAGGTGGCGATGATTGAACAGTCGGACACCATGTATGGCGGTACCTGTATCAACATCGGCTGTATTCCTACCAAAACGCTGGTGCACGACGCCGAAGAACAGCGCGATTTCGCCAGCGCGATGCAGCGGAAATCGGCGGTGGTCGGTTTCCTGCGCGATAAAAACTTCCACAACCTGGCCGATCTCGACAACGTGGATGTGATTAACGGTCGGGCGGAGTTTGTTGATGCGCATACCGTGAGGGTCGTGCAGGCGCAAGACGAGCGGGAGCTGTATGGCGAGAAGATTTTTATCAATACCGGCGCCCGGTCGGTGTTCCCGAATATTCCCGGTCTGAAAACCACTCCGGGCGTGTTCGACAGCACCGGCCTGCTGAACCTGACCGGGCTGCCAGCGCGGCTGGGGATCCTTGGCGGCGGTTATATCGGCGTTGAATTTGCCGCCATGTTTGCCCGCTTTGGTAGCAAAGTGACTATTTTTGAAGCCGCAGGAGAGTTCCTGCCGCGCGAAGACCGCGATATCGCGGGAGCCGTTGCGACCATTCTGAAAGATGAAGGCGTGGAGCTTATCCTTAACGCTCAGGTTTCGGCGGTATCGTCTGCCGATGGCGCCGTCGTGCTGCATACCGCAGAGGGCGAGCACACGGCGGATGCGCTGCTGGTGGCCTCCGGGCGTAAACCGGCGACCGAATCGCTGCAGCTGCAAAAGGCCGGCGTTGAGGTGAACGAACGTGGCGCCATCGTGGTGAACCGCTACCTGCGCACCTCGGCGGAAAACATCTGGGCAATGGGGGATGTGACCGGCGGGCTGCAGTTCACCTATATGTCGCTCGACGACTATCGCATTGTCCGTGACAACCTGCTGGGCGAAGGTTTACGCCACACCGGGGATCGGCAGAACGTGCCGTACTCGGTCTTCATGACGCCGCCGCTTTCCCGCATCGGGATGAGCGAAGCGCAGGCGCGTGCCAGCGGGGCGGAGATTCAGGTGGTGACGATGCCGGTGGCGGCTATCCCACGCGCCAGGGTTATCAACGATACTCGCGGCGTCCTGAAAGCTATCGTGGACAGCAATACCCGGAAAATTCTTGGCGTGACGCTGCTGTGCGCCGAGTCGCATGAAATGATTAATATCGTGAAAACGGTGATGGACGCGGGGCTCCCGTACACGGTGCTACGTGACCAGATCTTCACTCACCCGACGATGAGTGAATCGCTGAATGACCTGTTTACCCTCATAAAATAACGATAGTTTGCCTTTTGTCACTTTTGCCCTGCCCGTGCAGGGCTTTTTTATGCGCTAACGCGGGTCGTTATAACGAATAAGGCGTGCCCGCTGAACCTCAATTTTCCCCGCCTCGCTCAGCGTTTTGACCGCAATATGAATTGCCGATCGGGATATCTGCACCCGCTTAAGAATAAACGAATAAATAGACACCGTTTTTCTGACTTCCGGCGGCATTTCCCAGATATAACGCAGATGCTTATCCACCACCTCGGTGGTATTTGGTGTTGCAATGCGGCTGTCGCGCAAAAACGAGTTATACATATGGCGGGCAATAACGATGAACAGTAATTTCCACAGGTTCTTTTCATCAAATAGCGCCAGCGCATCTTCGGTATTGATTATCCAGAACTCACACGGCGCATTGCAGCGCATATAATGGGTCTGCTCCTCAATTAACATCATCGGGAGTCCCAGAATAGACGGCGCTTCAATATCCACGTTCAGAATATCGTCGCACTCACGATACAGCGACACGCTGCCGGAGACAAAAAAGGCAACGCTGTTCAGCTTTTTGAGCCCCAGGCGGTCGTGTTTTTTAAACTGATAAAAGCGGGAATGGGGAGAGGCCATAATGGCATCTCCGATGGTCAGCACGGCCTGTTCAACGGTCATTGAACTCATGGGATTCTCCGGTGCGCCGATATATTCTCAGAAAATAGTTCACAAAAACGAATAAGGCCAGCAGATGTGCTGGCCTTTGGTCATGCGGGAAATAACCCTTAGCGCATGGTCACAAACTCTTCTGCCGCCGTCGGGTGAATCGCCACGGTGTTGTCGAAGTCTTTCTTGGTAGCGCCCATCTTCAGTGCCACCGCAAAGCCCTGCAGGATCTCGTCCATGCCGAAGCCAATGCCGTGGATACCGACGATTTTCTCTTCCGGGCCAACGCAGACCAGCTTCATCCGGCACGGCTGACGGTGAGAGGTGACGGCGGTGTACATAGCGGTGAAGGAGGATTTGTATACTTTCACGGCGTCATCGCCATACTGCTCACGCGCCTGCGGTTCGCTCAGGCCGATGGTGCCAATCGGCGGATGGCTGAAGACCACGGTCGGGATGTTGCTGTAGTCCAGATGCTCTTCCGGCTTGTTGTTAAACAGACGCTCGGAGAGGCGACGGCCAGCGGCAACGGCGACCGGCGTCAGTTCAACGGCACCGGTGTTATCGCCCACGGCGTAGATACCCGGTACGCTGGTGTTCTGGAACTTATCAACGACGATATAGCCTTTATCGTTGGTTTTCACCCCGGTAGCGGCCAGGTTGATGTTGTCGTTCGCAGGTTCACGGCCGATCGCCCAGATGAGACTATCAACGGTCTGGCTGCGGCCATCTTCAAGCTCAAGCGTCAGGCTGCCGTCGGCGTTCTTAACCACCGCTTTCGGGATCGCGTGGGTGTGAAGCGTCGGGCCTTCAGCGGCCATGACTTCCACCAGCGTTTCGATAATCATCGGGTCGAACGAGCGCAGCGGCGCGTGTTTACGCACGAACAGGTGCGTTTCAGCGCCCAGGCCGTTAATCACGCCCGCCAGTTCAACGGCGATGTAACCTGCACCCACCACCGCAACGCGTTTCGGCAGCGCCGGCAGCGCGAAGAAACCGTCGGAATCAATACCGTATTCCACGCCCGGAATGTTCGGGTGGCTCGGACGACCGCCGGTGGCAATCAGGATATGGTCAGCGGTCAGGGTTTCGCCGTTCACTTCGATGGTTTTAGCATCGATAAAGCGGGCGAAGCCTTTGATGACATCAACCTTGTTCTTACCCAGCACGTTGTCATAAGAGGTGTGGATACGGTCGATATAGGCGCTACGGCTGCTGACCAGTTTGTTCCAGTCAAAGTGATTAATGGTGGTATCGAAGCCGTAATCCGGGCCATACATATGAATAGCTTCGCGGATCTGCGCAGCGTGCCACATCACTTTCTTCGGCACACAGCCGACGTTGACGCAGGTGCCGCCCAGCTCTTTGGCTTCAATCAGCGCGCATTTCTGACCGTACATTGCTGCACGGTTGATTGAGGCAATGCCGCCGCTGCCGCCGCCAATGGCGATGTAATCATAATGCTTAGTCATACCATTTTTCCTTAATCGTTGATTGCCGCGATTGTAGCGCGTGACTTAAAAGGTTCCACCTATGACTGCGATTACTCAGGCACGACCCAGTTGACCAGAGTGTGCCCGGTGCCTGCCGGTACCAGGGTGCGGTGCAGCCACGGCAGGACGTTGTTCATCTGTTGTTCGAGCTTCCACGGCGGGTTGATAACAATCATCCCGGAGGCAGTCATACCGCGCTGGTCGCTGTCCGGACGTACCGCCAGCTCAATCTGCAGAATTTTACGAATACCGGTGGCTTCGAGCTCTTTCAGCATGCGCTTAATCTGCGCGCGCATCACCACCGGATACCACAGGGCGTAGGTGCCGGTCGCAAAGCGCTTGTAGCCTTCGCTGATGCCGGTGACCACGGCCTGATAGTCGGTTTTAATTTCGTACGGTGGATCGATGAGGATAAGCCCACGGCGCGACACCGGCGGCAGTTTAGCTTTCAGCTGCTGATAGCCATCGGCTTTCTGTACGCGCGCCCGTTCGTCTTTCTGGAACTCGGAGCGCAGCAGCGGGAAGTCGCTTGGGTGCAGCTCGGTGAGCTGCAGGCTGTCCTGCTCGCGCAGCAGCTGGCGGGCGATAAGCGGAGAGCCCGGGTAGTAGCGCAGCTGGCCGCTACGGTTGAAGTGCTGCACCACGCCGATGTACGGCTCGAGCTCTGTCGGCAGGTCATCCTGCTGCCAGACGCGGGCGATACCTTCAAGGTATTCACCGGTGCGTTCTGCATGCTCGCCGCTCAGCTGATAGCGTCCGGCGCCTGCGTGGGTGTCGAGATAGAGGAACGGTTTCTCTTTCTCTTTCAGCGCTTCGATGATCAGGCTCTGAACGGTATGTTTAAGGACGTCGGCGTGGTTGCCGGCGTGGAAGCTGTGGCGATAACTGAGCATGGATTAAGGCGTTCCGGTGAACTGAATAAAAAGTGATGCCACAGTATACCGAAAAGTCGCGCTGGCCGCGAAAAGGCTTTGCCCGACATTGAAATCCTCTACACTTAACCCCATACCAGAACGTATCTGCAAAGCGCGGGATCGCGCGCTTCATTTCTACATTTTACAGGACAGCGCTTATGACCAACCCTTTATTGACGCCTTTCGCTTTGCCGCCGTTTTCCCGCATTCTGCCTGAGTATGTCGTTCCTGCGGTGACCAAAGCGCTGGAAGATTGCCGTGCAGCGGTTGAAGGCGTGGTTGCGCACGGCGCACCGTACACCTGGGATAATCTGTGCCAGCCGCTGGCGGAAACTGACGATCGTCTCAGCCGTATTTTCTCGCCGGTGAGCCACCTTAACTCGGTGAAAAACAGTCCTGAGCTGCGTGAAGCCTATGAACAAACCCTGCCGCTGCTCTCTGAGTACAGCACCTGGGTAGGCCAGCACGAAGGGCTGTACAACGCGTATCGCGACCTGCGCGATGGCGAACACTATGCCGCACTGGATACCGCGAAGAAAAAAGCGGTGGATAACGCACTGCGCGACTTTGAGCTGTCCGGCATCGGTCTGCCGAAAGAGAAGCAGAAGCGCTACGGCGAAATCGCTGCCCGCTTGTCAGAGCTTGGCAACCAGTACAGCAACAACGTGCTTGATGCCACCATGGGCTGGAACAAGCTGATTACCGATGAAAGCGAACTGGCCGGGATGCCGGAAAGCGCGCTGGCGGCCGCTAAGGCGCAGGCGGAAGCCAAAGAGCAGGAAGGTTATCTGCTGACGCTGGATATCCCAAGCTACCTGCCGGTGATGACCTACTGCGACAACCAGGCGCTTCGCGAAGAGATGTATCGCGCCTACAGCACCCGCGCCTCTGACCAGGGGCCGAACGCGGGCAAGTGGGACAACAGCCCGGTGATGGAAGAAATTCTCGCCCTGCGCCATGAGCTGGCTCAGCTGCTGGGCTTTGAAAGCTACGCCTTTAAATCTCTCGCCACCAAGATGGCCGAGAATCCACAGCAGGTGCTCGACTTCCTGACCGATCTGGCGAAACGCGCCCGTCCGCAGGGAGAAAAAGAGCTGGCTCAGCTGCGCGCCTACGCGAAAGCGGAGTTCGGCGTTGATGACCTGCAGCCGTGGGATATCGCTTACTACAGCGAAAAACAGAAACAGCATCTGTACAGCATCAGCGACGAGCAGCTGCGTCCGTACTTCCCGGAAAACAAAGCGGTTAACGGCCTGTTTGAAGTGGTGAAACGCATTTACGGCATCACCGCCAAAGAGCGTACCGACGTTGACGTATGGCATCCGGAAGTGCGCTTCTTCGAGCTGTATGACGAAAGCAACGAGCTGCGCGGTAGTTTCTACCTTGACCTGTACGCGCGTGAACACAAACGCGGCGGGGCGTGGATGGACGACTGCGTGGGCCAGATGCGTAAAGCCAACGGCACGCTGCAAAAACCGGTGGCCTACCTGACCTGTAACTTCAACCGCCCGGTGAACGGCAAACCGGCGCTGTTTACTCACGACGAAGTGATCACCCTGTTCCATGAGTTCGGCCACGGTCTGCACCACATGCTGACCCGCATCGATACCGCCGGGGTTTCCGGCATCAGCGGAGTGCCGTGGGATGCGGTCGAACTGCCGAGCCAGTTTATGGAAAACTGGTGCTGGGAGCCGGAAGCGCTGGCGTTTATCTCCGGCCACTTCGAAACCGGCGAGCCGCTGCCGAAAGAGCTGCTGGATAAAATGCTGGCGGCGAAAAACTACCAGGCGGCGCTGTTCATCCTGCGCCAGCTGGAGTTTGGTCTGTTCGACTTCCGTCTGCATGCCGAATTCAACCCGCAGCAGGGGGCGAAAATCCTCGAGACGCTGGCCGAAATCAAGAAACAGGTTGCCGTGGTGCCGGGGCCGTCGTGGGGCCGTTTCCCACATGCCTTCAGTCACATCTTTGCCGGTGGCTACGCCGCGGGCTACTACAGCTATCTGTGGGCCGACGTGCTGGCGGCGGATGCGTTCTCCCGCTTCGAAGAAGAGGGCATCTTCAACCGCGAAACCGGCCTGTCGTTCCTCGACAACATCCTGTCACGCGGCGGCTCTGAAGAGCCGATGACGCTGTTCAAACGCTTCCGTGGCCGCGAACCGCAGCTCGACGCGATGCTTGAGCATTACGGCATCAAAGGTTAAGCGTGACGTGAAGATCTGCTTAATTGATGAAACAGGCGCCGGAGACGGCGCCTTATCTGTTCTTGCGGCCCGTTGGGGTCTGGAACACGATGCCGATAACCTGATGGCGCTGGTGTTAACGTCCGAACATCTCGAACTACGCAAGCTTGACGAGCCTAAGCTCGGTGGTATTTACGTCGATTTTGTTGGCGGCGCGATGGCGCACCGGCGCAAGTTTGGCGGTGGGCGAGGCGAAGCGGTCGCGAAAGCGGTGGGCGTGAAAGGTGATTACCTGCCGGAGGTGGTGGATGCTACCGCAGGCCTCGGGCGCGATGCGTTCGTGCTGGCGTCCGTCGGGTGCCGCGTGCGGATGCTGGAGCGTAACCCGGTGGTGGCGGCGCTGCTCGACGATGGCCTGGCGCGCGGCTACGCCGATCCGGAGATTGGCGGCTGGCTGCAGGAGCGCCTGCAGCTGATCCACGCCTCCAGCCTGACGGCGCTGACCGATATTAACCCGCGCCCGCAGGTGGTGTATCTCGACCCGATGTTCCCGCATAAACAGAAAAGCGCGCTGGTGAAAAAAGAGATGCGGGTGTTTCAGTCGCTGGTGGGGCCGGATCTCGACGCCGATGGTCTGCTGGCGCCGGCACGGCAGTTGGCCATCAAACGGGTGGTGGTAAAACGTCCTGACTATGCGCCGCCGCTGGCGGACGTGGCAACAACCAATGCGGTGACCACCAAAGGCCACCGGTTTGATATTTATGCGGGGAGCGGCGCGGACTGACCCCGTCGCCCTTCACATTAACTCAACCCTCTCCCCGTCGGGAAGAGGGTACTGACTACGCTTACGCCTGTTCTGACGGCGTATTAATCATCTTGTTCAGCCACGGCACCAGGATGGCCATCACCACGGTCACCGCCAGCGTCACCAGACCAATTTTACTGAACACGTTGGTATAGATTGGCAGCGTCTGCAGCGGATCGGTAATGTTCTCCGGCACGGCGGTAAAGGTCGCAACATAGCCCCCCAGCAGGAAGGCGGCGGCCTGCGTCAGGAACCACATCCCCAGAATAAAGCCCATCAGACGTTGCGGTACCAGGGCGGCGACCATCGCCAGCCCCAGGGCGCTAATCAGCAGCTCACCCAGGCTCTGGAACAGATACACCAGCACGATAAACCACGGTGAGGTTAACCCCTGCGGATCGGCAAACCACAGGCCAGCCGCGGCGGCGGTGAGGAAGCCGAGCGAGCAGAGGAACATGCCGAGGGTGAATTTCATCGGCATGGTCAGGTCTTTGCCACGGCTCCCGAGGCGGGTGTAGATAGCGGCAAGCACCGGGCTCGCGACCACCACCCAGAACGGGTTCAGCGCCTGGAAGCTCACCGGGTTGATGGCAAAGCCGAGGATCTCATGGTGTACGTTGTTAATCGCAAAGAAGTTCAGCGACGTTGGCATCTGCGCATACAGGATGTAAAACAGCACCGCTTCAATCATCAGAATGAAGGCGACGATCATCTTGTTGCGGCCGGTTTTGTCGAGGCGGAACGCTTCACGGAAGAAGAAAATCGTCACCACGATGGAGAGGAATATCAGCACCATGTTGGCGACTTTGACGTTGTGCATCAGCCAGGCGCAGACATACACCATCACGACCGTACCGACCAGCACCAGCAGCAGGTTTTTCATTTTCAGCGGCTGGTGGTCCGGTTCGGAGCCAATCTCTTTCACCATCCCACGGCAGGCGAAGTACACCAGCAGCGCGACAATCAGCCCGGCGCCGCACAGGTTGTAGGTCACCGTATAGCCATACTTATCGGCAATCACCGGTGCCAGCGACAGCGACAGCAGCGAGCCGATGTTGATAGACATGTAGAACAGGGTGAAGGCGCCGTCGAGACGGGCGTCCTTCGGCGGATAACATTTGGAGAGCAGGCTCGCCGGGTTGGCCTTGAACAGCCCATTACCGACCGCGATAGTACCGAGAGCGATAAAAATCAGGTCAGGCTTCATCAGCGACATACCGGTCATGAAATAACCGATGGCGAGCACGATAGCCCCAAGCACCAGCGTGCGTTTGGTGCCCAGCAGGTGGTCACCCACGTAGCCACCGATAGAGATGAGGCCATACACCAGTGCGGCGAAGGCGCCGAAGGTGATAAATGCCTGCTCCTGCGAAAAGCCTAATTGCTTAACGAAGAAGACCGCCAGGATCCCTTGTACGCCGTAGTAGCCAAACCGTTCCCATAGCTCGACAAAGAAGATCATAAAGAACGGACGTGGCTGCTGCATTAATCCCATGGAGGGAGCTTTGTTCATGTTCTATCGTCCTTATTAACCAACCCAAAAAAAGTATGTACGTGCGAATAAAAATTCGCGAAGTTTATGCACATTGAAACACAATGCTGTTATATATCGCGAGCGTAGGGTATTCGATTGGCTGAAAAGGAAACAATCGGCGGATCACACTACTAATCTTTTGTTCATCAAAAGATTGTATAAATTATTGTGGGATTCAGAAAAGAAAAACGCCCGCATAAGCGGGCGTCTGGTGTGCTGGAAGGAGTACGAGCGTTACTCGTCTTCTTCGTCACGCAGCGGAACGATCAGCATGTCAACGTGGACGGTGTTGATGAGCTGGCGCGCGGAAGACATCAGCTTGCTCCAGAAGTCCTGATGGTGACCACATACCACCAGATCCATGTCGTATTTCTTAATGGCATCAACCAGCACCTGGCCGAGATCGCCGCTACCGCTCAGGGTTTCCGTAATCGGATAACCGGCGTTGGTAGACAGTTCGCTCAGCGCGTGGTGAGTTTCTTCAGAAATGCGTTTCTGCATGTCGCCAAGATTAACGTCAATCAGGCCAGTGTAGAGATCGGAGTAATTAACATCTACATGAATCAGGGACACTTTCGCATTATAGGGACGAGCCATCGAAACGGCTTTATCAACCAGCACCTTGCTTTCCGGTGACAGGTCTACCGCGATAAGAATATGTTTGTAAGCCATAGTGTTACTCCTTCCTTAAGTTTGTTAATGACCAAGTGTAGTTGTTACCCAACCTTAAAACGACCAACAAGTTACGTCAATGTGACCTGTTCACGATTTCTTCACCCTTAAGTGAAACAAATTTTTCCGTTCTCTGTATTGATAACGATTAACCTTGTGGCAAAAAATTTAACGGATCTCCTACACTATTAAATGAGGCGAACGGCGGAAAAATTGTGATACCGATCGGCTTTTGTCATTTTTTTGCACTGAACTGAGTTGGGTATTGGGTGCGATAGTCCTGGAGCGCGTGCTCCGGGTAGGTCGCCGGGGAGGATGTATGATCAGCACTGTTGCGCTGTTTTGGGCCCTGTGTATTGTGTGTGTAGTGAATATGGCGCGATATTTTTCGTCTTTACGCGCGCTGTTAGTGGTTCTGCGTGGTTGCGACCCTTTGCTCTATCAGTATGTGGATGGTGGGGGCTTTTTTACCTCCCATGGACAGCCCAGCAAGCAGATGCGTCTGGTGTGGTACATCTATGCCCAGCGTTATCGCGATCATCATGATGATGAATTTATTCGCCGCTGCGAGCGTTTACGCCGCCAGTTCATTTTGACCAGCGCGCTGTGTGGCCTGGTAGTGGTGAGTCTGCTGGGGTTAGTGATATGGCACTAAAAAAAAGGCGGGTCAGTTTCCTGGCCCGCCTTTTCTTCATTTCTTCGCTTAGATAATCTTCAACGCAATCCAGTACAGACCGCCCGACAGAATAATCGAGGCCGGCAGGGTGAACACCCACGCCATCAGAATGTTGGTCACCGTTTTACGCTGCAGACCGCCACCGTCGACGATCATCGTCCCCGCCACGGAGGAGGAGAGGACGTGAGTGGTGGATACCGGCATCCCGGTATAGCTGGCAAGACCGATAGACACCGCAGCCGTCATCTGAGCAGACATGCCCTGAGCGTAGGTCATGCCTTTCTTACCAATCTTCTCACCGATAGTGGTCGCGACGCGGCGCCAGCCGATCATCGTACCAATACCCAGCGCTAACGCCACCGCCATGATAATCCAGACCGGTGCGTACTCGATGGTGTTCAGCATATCGGTTTTCAGCTTCTTCAGCAGACGCTGATCGTCAGAGCTCACTTCCGGCAGCTTCGCCACTTTATCGGTGGTATCGGAGATGCACAGCATGATGCGGCGCAGCTGACCGCGCTGCTCAACGGAGAGCTTGTCGTAGCTTTCGATATTCGCCAGCATACCTTTCGCGCGGTTCAGCGCGTTGATGGTATTCGCCGGGTGGCAGTGGAACTCAGCCGGTTGCGTCGCGCCAGCTTCTGGCGTTGGGAGCAGCTGATCAACACCACCGATAGCTTTTTTCAAAAGCTCCGGGCGCTGTTCGAAGTACTGTTCGACGTTATTGACCGCGTCACGGGTACGGGTGATTTCGTAGCCGGAAGCGTTCATGTTAACCACGAACCCTGCCGGAGCGACACCAATCAATACCAGCATCACCAGGCCAATGCCTTTCTGACCGTCGTTTGCGCCGTGGGAGAATGCCACGCCGATAGCCGACAGGATCAGAGCAATCCGGGTCCAGAATGGCGGCTTTTTCTTTCCGTCTTTCTTCTCACGTTCTGCAGGCGTCAGGTGGATACGAGCACGTTTTTTCGTACCGTTCCAGTAGCGACGCAGCAGGAAGATCAGTCCACCTGCAAACACCAGGCCGACAATCGGAGATAAAATCAGGGAGCCGAAGATATTGATGACTTTTGGAATGTTCAGCGCATCCACCACGGAGGTACCGGTCATCATCGCGTTGGTTAAACCAATACCGATGATAGCGCCGATAAGCGTGTGGGAGCTTGACGCCGGCAGGCCGAAATACCAGGTTCCGAGGTTCCAGATAATCGCCGCCAGCAGCATGGAGAACACCATGGCCAGACCATGAGCAGAGCCCATGTTCAACAGGAGATCGGTCGGCAGCATATGCACAATCGCATAAGCCACGCTTAATCCACCCAGCAGTACACCAAAGAAGTTAAAAATCGCAGCCATCGCAACCGCAACCTGCGATCGCATTGCGCGAGTATAAATCACCGTCGCCACTGCGTTTGCGGTGTCGTGGAAGCCGTTAATGGCTTCGTAGAACAATACAAAACCCAGTGCAAGCAACAGTAAAAGCCCGGTATGAAGATCCAGGCCAGCAAACAAATGTAGCATAGACGTTACGCCATCTTGGGGACATGAACGCGCCGCATTATCAGGGACATTAGCGGCATGGGCAAAGTGAAATATAGACTTTTTTTGATTTCCTTTCAGTTTCGGAAAATGCCCTCCAGGAATTATCCTATAAATTTCAATATACTACTTGTTAATGCGAGTTTTTACGCTGGTGCGACCAGCGCATAATCTTTACAATTCCCGACATTCAAAACGTGAGGATTGTTGTGTGGAAAGGTTTGATGCCATTGTCGTAGGCGCCGGAGCGGCGGGGATGTTTTGCGCAGCACAGGCCGGGCAGGCCGGTCGCCGCGTGCTGTTGCTGGATAATGGTAAGAAGCCAGGCCGCAAGATTTTGATGTCTGGCGGCGGTCGCTGCAACTTCACCAATATGTACGTCGAACCGGCGGCATATCTCAGCCAGAATCCCCATTTTTGTAAATCGGCGCTGGCGCGCTACACCCAGTGGGACTTTATCGACCTGGTGGGCAAATACGGTATCGCATGGCATGAGAAGACCCTCGGCCAGCTGTTTTGCGATGATTCCGCCGAACAGATTGTGGCGATGCTGGTCTCTGAGTGTGAGAAAGGCAACGTGACCACCCGCCTGCGCACCGAGATCCTGAGCGTTGAGCGCGACGACGAGGGCTTTACGCTGCAGCTGAATGGCGAAACGGTGGCGGCAACGTCGCTGGTGATTGCCAGCGGCGGTCTGTCGATGCCGGGGCTTGGTGCATCGCCGTTCGGTTATAAGGTGGCGGAGCAGTTCGGCCTGAAGGTGCTGCCAACGCGCGCGGGCCTCGTACCCTTCACCCTGCATAAACCGCTCCTCGAGCAGCTGCAGGTGCTCTCCGGCGTGTCGGTGCCATCGGTTATTACCGCCGAAGACGGTACGGTGTTCCGCGAAAATCTGCTCTTTACCCACCGTGGGCTGTCCGGTCCGGCGGTGCTGCAAATTTCCAGCTACTGGCAGTCCGGTGAGTTTGTCAGCATCAACCTGCTGCCGGAATGCAGTCTTGATGAATTCCTCAACGAGCAGCGCGCCGCGCACCCGAATCAAAGCCTGAAAAATACGCTGGCGATGCAGCTGCCGAAACGGCTGGTGGAGTGCCTGCAGCAGCTCGGGCAGATCCCGGACGTGACGCTGAAACAGCTCAATCTGCGCGACCAGCAGCAGCTGGTAGAAACGCTGGCCGCCTGGCGCGTGCAGCCGAACGGTACCGAAGGCTATCGCACCGCCGAGGTCACCTTAGGCGGTGTCGACACTCATGAACTCTCTTCCCGGACGATGGAAGCGAAGAAGGTACCGGGCCTGTACTTCATCGGCGAAGTGATGGACGTCACCGGCTGGCTGGGGGGTTATAACTTCCAGTGGGCCTGGGCTTCCGCCTGGGCGTGCGCGCAGGCACTGTAATAAAAGTTAATGTCATTTTTGCGAGGCGGATTCCGGGAAAGTGGTTTGCCGCCTCTTGTTGCTCCTCATGAATCGCCGTATCTTCTTGCCACGCCTGCAAAATCAGGCGTCGGGATTGACCTCCTGGTATAGTTACAGGCGACATGGGGTACTATGTCGTGCGCACGGTCACACCTCTATGGCAGGCCGGGCGGGGGCGTCGTAAGACGCGCCGGTTTCCTGTAACGCCGGTAAGGTCAACCTCGTCTGGTTCTGCCACCCGCGAGATTGACCTCTCCGGTGGCAGAAATTAACACTGCTTACAGGAGGCTGCCATCATGGCGACAACCCCAACCTTTGATCACACCTTATTGACCGCGCCCTTTTCTTACCGCACCGATTTCACCGAGCTGGCAGACTGCTGCGAACGTTTCGCGTCTACGCTGGTGGAGTGCGATGACCCTGCTGAAAAACTGGCGCTGTACGGGCGGCTTTCCGCCTGCCTTGCGCTGTTGCAGCCCACGCTTAATGAGCCGGTGCCCCCGCATCTGGTGGCGCAGCTCACGGCAGATGATTTACCTGCCCGTTTACCTGCGTTTGCGCCGGAAAGCGATGAACTTGGTGCGTATTGCCAGTCATTAACCCGGCTGTTGGTGAGCCAGGTATTACCGCCGGAAATGGCGAGAGTGCTGGAAGGATTATTGTGCAGTCTGGTGGTTTTTTATGCCGAGAAGCTCAATGCACCACGCTGGCTGCATACCGCGCAGGGGCGGGTGCTGATTGACGACCTGATTCACTGATACTGCGGGACCGCAGGCTCCCCCTCACCCCAGCCCTCTCCCTCAAGGGAGAGGGGGTGTGTAGCCTTAGTGCGTCGCCTGGCCCACCAGGCCGCCGGTGCCTGCACCGACTGCGGCACCTTTCAGTACGCTGTTGCCGGTCATCGCGGCGGCTCCGGCACCGACGACGGCACCGACTGCGCCCGCTTTACGCGCGGCTTTGCCGGTATCACCGCTTTTCATCATGGCGCCTGCGCCACCGCCAACTACCGCGCCACCCACCGTAGATTTCACGCTCTTCCCGGTCATAGCACCTACGGTAGCACCGACAATGGCACCAGTCCCGGATTTATCGATAGCCATCCCGGAGGCGGAGAACATCAGAGCGGTGAGTACCAGCGTGGTTTTCATCAATTTCATAACAGATCCTTTGTGGTGAGAACGTTCACGGGGATTTTGCCAGCAGAATTCGGCCCGGTATTAGGCCGTTGATGCCAAAATTTTGCGGTCTTCCCTGGCAGAATCTGCGCTTTTCTTAATGTTGGTCAATGTTTAACTAATTGAATATAAAGAATTACTAATTTTTTATACCCCGGCGCACACTTTTCTTAATCTTGTCCTAACCTTACGCTGATATTTTTCTAAAATTGTTTGATGTAATGTAGCAATTCGTGCGATTACATTGATTTCATTTTTATTTTGTTTAACTCGCCAGGCGCAGGATGGTCTGTTTAGTCAAACCGGAAACGCTCAGATTCTTAACAGGTAAGGAATAATGATGAGTGACTTTTTGCCGTTCTCGCGTCCCTCAATGGGTGACGCGGAATTTGCCGCGCTGAAAGAAGTGCTGCAGTCCGGTTGGATTACCACCGGGCCGAAAAATCAGGCGCTGGAAGAGGCATTTTGCACACTGACGGGTAACCGTCATGCTATCGCGGTGAGTTCCGCAACGGGCGGGATGCATGTCACCCTGATGGCGCTGGATATCGGTCCTGGCGATGAGGTGATCACCCCTTCCCAGACCTGGGTATCAACGCTCAATATGATTGTCCTGCTGGGGGCTACCCCGGTGATGATCGACGTTGACCGCGACAATCTGATGGTCACACCAGAAGCCATCGAGGCTGCCATCACCCCGCGCACTAAAGCGATTATCCCGGTTCACTACGCGGGCGCTCCGGCGGATATCGACGGTATTCGTGCGGTCGCCGAGCGTCATGGCATTCCGATGATTGAAGATGCGGCTCATGCGGCAGGCACCTATTATAAAGGTCGTCACGTCGGCTGGCAGGGCACGGCGATTTTCTCCTTCCACGCTATCAAGAATATGACCTGCGCCGAAGGTGGCCTTATCGTCACCGACGATGAAAAACTGGCGAACCGCATTCGTAGCCTGAAGTTCCACGGCCTGGGTGTCGACGCCTATGACCGTCAGACTCACGGTCGTGCGCCGCAGGCGGAGGTGATTTCTCCGGGCTTTAAATACAACCTGGCGGATATCAACGCCGCGCTGGCGCTGGTGCAGTTAGACAAACTGAAACAGGCCAATCAGCGCCGCCACGACATTGCTCAGCGTTACCTGACCGAACTGGCCGATACGCCGTTCCAGCCGCTGGCGGTCCCCGAGTGGTCGCATGTCCACGCCTGGCATCTGTTTATTATCCGCGTGGATGAGACCCGCTGTGGCCTGACCCGCGATGCCTTAATGGAGCAACTGAAAGCCCAGGGCATTGGCACCGGTCTGCACTTCCGCGCCGCTCACACGCAAAAGTATTACCGCGAACGTTTCCCGGATCTTTCTTTACCGAATACCGAATGGAATAGCGCCCGTATTTGTTCTTTACCTTTATTCCCGGACATGACTCATGACGACTCAACCCGCGTCATTGCCGCACTCCATCAGCTTGCAGGGCATTGATATGTTTACTTATCCGCCAGTTAAAAAAGTGTCGGTGGTTATCCCCGTCTATAACGAGCAGGAAAGTCTGCCGGAGCTTATCCGTCGTACCGATACCGCCTGTGCCACGCTTGGCCGCGACTATGAGATCCTGCTGGTCGATGACGGCAGCAGCGACGATTCTGCACAGATGCTGGTAGAAGCCGCGGAAGTGGAAGGCAGCCACGTGGTGGCCGTTCTGTTGAACCGTAACTACGGCCAGCACTCCGCCATTATGGCGGGCTTCAGCCACGTGACCGGTGACCTTATCATCACCCTGGATGCTGACCTGCAGAACCCACCGGAAGAGATCCCGCGCCTGGTGGAAAAAGCCGATGAAGGCTACGACGTGGTTGGCACCGTGCGCCAGAACCGTCAGGACTCGGTGTTCCGTAAGTCCGCGTCGAAGATGATCAACCGCCTTATCCAGCGTACCACCGGTAAAGCGATGGGCGACTACGGCTGTATGCTGCGTGCCTATCGCCGCCACATTATCGATGCGATGCTGAACTGCCACGAGCGCAGTACTTTTATTCCGATTCTGGCGAACACTTTCGCCCGCCGCGCTGTCGAAATCCCGGTACTGCACGCTGAGCGTGAGTTCGGTGACTCCAAGTACAGCTTCATGCGGTTGATTAACCTGATGTATGACCTGGTAACCTGCCTCACCACAACCCCGCTGCGTATGTTAAGCGTGGTGGGAAGCGTGATTGCGGTTGTCGGTTTTGCCTTCTCCATTCTGCTGATTGTACTGCGTCTGGCCCTGGGGCCGGAGTGGTCCGGAGACGGTGTGTTCATGCTGTTTGCGATTTTATTCATGTTTATAGGTGCCCAGTTCGTAGGCATGGGCCTGCTGGGTGAGTACATCGGACGTATTTACAACGATGTACGTGCTCGTCCACGTTATTTTATTCAACGCGTCGTCCGTCAGGGCGAGACGGTATCTCAAGAGGAAGATCGTTCATGAGAGCAGTAGTATTCGCTTATCACGATATGGGTTGTGCTGGCGTTCAGTCGCTGCTGGAAGCCGGGTATGACATTACGGCTATTTTTACTCACCCGGACAACGCTAACGAAAATCATTTTTTCGGTTCCGTAGCACGCCTGGCCGCTGAGCAGGGGATCCCGGTTTATGCGCCAGACGACGTTAACCACCCGCTGTGGATCGAACGTATCCGCGAGATGGCCCCGGATGTTATTTTCTCGTTCTACTACCGCAACCTGCTGTGCAACGACATCATCTCTATCGCGCGCGCCGGTGCCTTTAACCTGCACGGCTCTCTGCTGCCTAAATACCGTGGCCGCGCGCCGCTGAACTGGGTGCTGGTGAACGGTGAGAAAGAAACCGGCGTTACTCTGCACCGCATGGTAGATCGCGCCGACGCGGGCAACATCATCGCTCAGCGTACCGTGGCTATCGACGATGCCGATGCCGCAATGAGCCTGCACTACAAACTGCGTGATACCGCGCAGGCGCTGCTGCGTGATGCGCTGCCGGCCATCAGCAAAGGCGACTTCAAAGAAACCGCACAGGACGAAAGCAAAGCCACTTACGTTGGTCGTCGTACTCCGGAAGACGGTCGTCTCGACTGGGATCGTCCGGCCGCTGAGCTGCACAACCTGGTGCGCGCGGTGTCCGATCCGTGGCCGGGTGCGTTCGGCTACGTGGGCGCGAACAAATTCATCGTCTGGAAATCCCGTCTGCATAACGACAACCAGGGCGCGAAGCCGGGTACCGTGCTGTCCGTGACTCCGCTGACCATCGCCTGCCAGCAGGGCGCGCTGGAAGTGGTTACCGGCCAGAGCGAGCAGGGCGTTTACATGCAGGGGACGCAGCTGGCACAGGCCCTGGGCCTGGTTCCGCGTGCGATCATCAGCAGCAAACCGGTTGTGGCGATTAAGCGCCGTACTCGCGTGCTGATCCTCGGCGTGAACGGCTTCATCGGTAACCACCTGACCGAACGCCTGCTGAAAGACGACAACTTCGAAATCTTCGGCCTGGATATCGGTTCTGATGCCATCAGCCGTTTCCTCGACAACCCGCGCTTCCACTTCGTGGAAGGCGACATCAGCATTCACTCTGAGTGGATCGAGTACCACATTAAGAAATGTGACGTGGTGCTGCCGCTGGTCGCTATCGCAACGCCTATCGAGTACACCCGTAACCCGCTGCGCGTGTTCGAGCTGGACTTCGAAGAGAACCTGAAGATCATCCGCGACTGCGTGAAATACGACAAGCGCATCATCTTCCCGTCTACCTCTGAAGTGTACGGTATGTGTACCGACGCGAACTTCGACGAAGACAACTCTAACCTGGTCGTGGGTCCTATCAACAAACAACGCTGGATCTACTCGGTTTCCAAGCAGCTGCTGGACCGCGTGATTTGGGCTTACGGCGATAAGAACAACCTTAAGTTCACCCTGTTCCGTCCGTTCAACTGGATGGGCCCGCGTCTGGACAGCCTCAACGCCGCGCGTATCGGTAGCTCCCGTGCTATCACTCAGCTGATCCTGAACCTGGTTGAAGGTTCTCCGATCAAGCTCATTGAAGGCGGTAGCCAGAAGCGTTGCTTCACCGACATCAGCGACGGTATCGAAGCGCTGTTCCGCATCATCGAAAACAAAGATGGCCGTTGCGATGGGCAGATCATCAACATCGGTAACCCGGACAACGAAGCGAGCATCAAGGAGCTGGCCGAAATGCTGCTGGCCTGCTTCGAACGTCACCCGCTGCGCGACCGCTTCCCGCCGTTTGCTGGCTTCCGCGATGTGGAAAGCAGCAACTACTACGGTAAAGGCTATCAGGACGTTGAGCACCGTAAGCCAAGCATCCGCAACGCGAAACGCTGCCTGAACTGGGAGCCGACCGTGGACATGGAGAAAACCGTCGAAGAGACGCTGGACTTCTTCCTGCGCACCGTTGAGCTGTCGGACGACTCAGCATCATGAGAAAAGTCGGCTTACGCATCGACGTGGACACCTTTCGCGGTACTCGCGAAGGGGTTCCTTGCTTGCTGGAGACGCTGAAGAAGCATGACGTCCGTGCAAGCATTTTCTTCAGCGTTGGGCCGGACAATATGGGGCGCCACCTGTGGCGCCTGATGAAACCGAAGTTTCTGTGGAAGATGCTGCGCTCGCGCGCAGCATCGCTGTACGGCTGGGATATTCTCCTGGCCGGTACCGCCTGGCCTGGCCGTCTTATCGGCGCCGGGAACGAAGCGATTATTCGCGAGGCGGCGCAGGAACATGAGATTGGGCTTCATGCCTGGGATCATCACGGCTGGCAAATGTGGGCCGGCGTCTGGGAGCAGCAGCGACTGACGCAGGAGATTGAACGTGGTCTGCAGGCGCTGGAAGCGATTACCGGCTCACCGGTGACCTGTTCCGCCGTGGCGGGATGGCGTGCCGATCAGCGGGTCGTCAAAGCCAAAGAGTCGTTCGGTTTCCTCTACAACAGCGACTGTCGCGGTACGCGACCGTTTCGCCCCGAGCTCAGCAACGGTGAATTTGGCACAGTGCAAATTCCGGTGACGTTGCCGACGTGGGATGAAGTGGTAGGCAGTGCCGTCAGCGCAGAAGATTTCAATCGTTATCTCCTTGACCAGATCCATCAGGACAAGGGCGTACCGGTATACACCATCCATGCCGAAGTGGAAGGCGGGATTGGTGCGGCGCAGTTTGCCGACCTCCTCGTTCAGGCTGAACGAGAAGGGATCACTTTCTGCCCACTCAGCCAACTGCTGCCGGACGACTTTAGTACGTTGCCGGTGGGTAAAGTGGTGCGTGGGGAAATCGCTGGCCGGGAAGGCTGGCTTGGGCGTGAACAATTATTGGGTTCCGGTTTATGAAATCACTTCGTTATGGCGTGCCGCTGATTATTCTCTACGCGCTGTACTACCTGATTCCCCTCAATTTCCGTCTGCTCTGGCAGCCGGATGAAACCCGTTATGCCGAGATCAGCCGTGAAATGCTGGCCTCCGGTGACTGGATTGTGCCCCATTTCCTTGGGCTGCGTTACTTTGAAAAACCGATAGCTGGGTACTGGATTAACAGCATTGGTCAGTGGCTGTTTGGCCACGACAACTTTGCGGTGCGCTTTGGCTCCGTGTTTGCGGTTACCATGACTGCGGTGATGGTGGCGTGGCTGTCGTGGAAGCTGTGGCGCGATAAACGCACCACCGTGCTCTCCGTGGTCATCTTCCTGACGGCGTTCCTGGTTTACGGTATTGGCACCTATGCGGTGCTGGACCCGATGATTGCCATGTGGCTGATGCTGGCCCTGTGCAGCTTCTGGGGAGCCTCACAGTCCACCACGCGTGGCGGTAAGATTGGCGGTTACGTGCTGCTGGGCATTGCCTGCGGTATGGGCGTCATGACCAAAGGCTTCCTCGCGCTGGCGGTGCCGGTCATCGGGGTTCTGCCGTGGGTGATTGTGCAGAAACGCTGGCGTGAAGTGCTTATCTACGGCTGGCTGGCGGTTGTGGTATGTGTCCTGACCGTGCTGCCGTGGGGGCTGGCGATTGCCCAGCGTGAGCCGGACTTCTGGCGCTACTTCTTCTGGGTTGAGCATATTCAGCGTTTTGCGCAGAGTGACGCTCAGCACAAGGCCCCGTTCTGGTACTACATTCCGTTTATGATTGCCGGTAGCCTGCCGTGGCTTGGCCTGCTGCCAGGTGCGCTCAAGCGCGGATGGCGTGACAGCGAAGGTCTGCGTCCGGAGTTTTATCTGCTGGGTTGGGTGGTGATGCCGCTGCTGTTCTTCAGCATCGCGAAAGGCAAGCTGCCGACCTACATCCTGCCGTGCTTCGCCCCGTTGGCCATCCTGATGGCGCGTTATGCGCTGGATATTGCCGCCCGTGGCGGACGTGCGCTGCGCATTAACGGTCTTATCAACATTGCCTTTGGCGTTATCGGCCTGATTGCGGTGCTGGTGGTGTCGCCATGGGGGATGCTGAAGCATCCTGTCTGGACCACTATCGAGCTCTACAAATGCCTGCTGGCGGCGATTGCCTTCGGCGTCTGGGCGGTGATGGGCTGGGTGGCGGTGAAAGACGGCGTGAAGCGCTGGGCGCTGGCGGCTTGTTGTCCGTTAGGGCTGGCGCTGCTGGTGGGCTTTGCTATCCCGGATAAGGTGATTGATGGCAAACAGCCGCAGTTCCTGATTGATATCGTTAACGAGTCGCTGACCCCAAGCCGCTACGTGCTGACCAACGAAGTTGGGATTGCCGCCGGTCTTGCCTGGGAGCTGAAGCGTAACGATATCACCATGTTCGGCCAGCGCGGTGAACTGGAGTACGGCCTGGCGTATCCGGATGCGAAAGAGCGTTTTGTTCGCACCGACGATTTCAACGCCTGGCTGGAACAGCATCGTCAGGAAGGCCCAATCTCTCTGGTGCTTAAGCTGCAGCGAGATGAAACCATTGCAGATTTACCCCTGCCGAAACCTGACAGCGTGTACGTGATGGGCCGGATGGCGTTTATCCAGTACCTGCCACAATGACCGCCTGGCTGTGTCTGGCGATTGCCAGTCTGTTGAGCTGCTTTGGGCAGCTCTGTCAGAAACAAGCTACGCGCCCGGCGAAAGCCGGGCAGCGTGGAAAGCACATTCTGTTATGGCTGGGGCTGGCACTGCTGGCGCTCGGTTTCAGTATGCTGCTGTGGCTGCTGGTGCTGCAGCGTATCCCGGTAGGGATTGCCTATCCGATGCTGAGTCTGAATTTCGTCTGGGTAACGCTTGCCGCACGTCTTATCTGGCGTGAGCCGGTTGCCGGACGCCACTGGGCAGGCGTTGCGCTCATCATTATCGGTATTGCGATTCTCGGGAGCTCTTTCTGATGGGCGTTATCTGGGCATTAATGAGCGTACTGTTGGTCAGCACGGCGCAGCTGCTGTTGCGCCACGCGATGTTGCAGCTGCCTCCCGCTACTTCTCTGCTTCCTTTGTTGAACCACCTGCTCCATTTCGCGCCGGGTACCTTCGGCCTGCTCGCCGGTTTGTTGTGCTACATGCTGTCGATGGTGTGCTGGTACTTCGCGCTGCATCGCCTGGCGCTCTCCCGGGCCTATGCGTTGCTGAGCCTGAGCTACATTCTGGTGTGGGCCGCCGCCATTATGCTGCCCGGCTGGCATGAGCCTTTTACCTGGCAGGCGCTGTTTGGTGTGCTGGTGATTGTCGTGGGAGTGATGGTGATTTTTATGCCGACCAAAAACCGCCATTCTGAGAACGAAGAATAAAAAAATGGCCTCCGGTGCTGCCACCGGAGGCCATTTTCTTTCGCGAAACCGTTATTTGATTTCGAGCGTATTAATGATGCTTTCTGCGGCAGTCTGCGCCTGCTGCTGGTTGTCTGCTGGCAGAGTGACCTGCAGGGTCAGCAGTTTGTTATCCAGCTTGCCCAGCACCACGGAAGAGTAAGCCGTCTGGCCTTTCGCGGAGATGATGGTATCAAGCTGCTGCAGCTGATGGCCTTTCACATCCAGGGTTTTGTTGGTCACGACCTGCAGCTGCGGGTCACGGCTGCGCTGCTGATCTTCCAGACGTTTTGCCAGCACCGTTAAATCTTCGGTCGTGTCATCACCCACAATAACGATAACCGCTTTCTGACCGGTAGCGTCAGAGTACACGTGCATGTTGTTTGCCTGGGTACCAAGCTTACCGCTCTGATCGGTCATATCCGCTGGCAGCGTGAAGCTGAGCTTACCGTCAAGCAGGTTGACCGGCTGGCCTTTAGCGTTGCTCTCGGCGGACGCACCCTGAACAGGCGTTTTGCTATCGCTATTGTCACAGGCTGCAAGTCCCATCACCAGCAGGCCAATACCGACATATTTAACCAGATTGCGCATTGACTTCTTCCTTTCGATAAACGGCCATGAACGGCACATCGGCCTATCTTATCACAACCGTTTCGTCGAGCCTTTAACCTGGTTGAAATGTCGGGTTTTCAGATTTATCTGCGAGTTTTTTCAACAGCATATTCAGCAATACGCCGTACATCGGCAGGAAGAAGACCAGGCTGATAAGCACCTTGAAGGCGTAATCCACGAGGGCGATTTCCACCCAGTGGGTCGCCATGAACGGGTCGGTGCTGCGCCAGAAGGCGATAAAGAAGAAGGCCAGCGTATCGCTGACGTTACCAAACAGCGTGGAGGCGGTTGGCGCCAGCCACCAGCGGCGGTTCTGTCGCAGGCGGTTAAAGACGTGGACGTCGAGGATCTGACCCAGGGCATATGCCATAAAGCTTGCTGCCGCGATGCGCGCAACAAACAGGTTGAAGCTGCCGAGGGCGGCAAAGCCCTGCCACTCGCCCATAAAGAACAGCGACGAGATGATATAGGAAGCAATCAACGCGGGAGCCATCACGGCGAGGATAATACGTCGTGCCAGCGGTGCGCCAAAAATTCGCACGGTCAGGTCGGTGGCGAGAAAGATAAACGGAAAGCTGAACGCACCCCAGGTGGTATGGAATCCAAACACCGAGACCGGCAGCTGGACCAGGTAGTTACTGGAGATGATCACCAGAAGGTGAAATAGCGATAGCCAGACGAGCGCGCTCTTGCGCTGCGCGAGGGTAAAAGTTTTCATGTTGTGGCCTTTTTTTATCGAACCGAGCCCTTTTTGCGCTGGTTCTGAACGGTTGGGGTGAGGGAACCCAATAAAACGGCCGCATGATACTGCGTTCTGCGCGCAATGCAATGGCTAATTTTCACGCAATCGTTAACCTGGTTTGCTTTGTGACGGGTGCGGCGTAAACTACTGCCGTTTTTAGATGAATGAGATGACCATGAGCGATCTGTTTTCAAGCCCAGACCACACCCTTGATGCCCAGGGCCTCCGCTGCCCGGAGCCGGTGATGATGGTGCGTAAAACCGTACGTAACATGCAAACCGGTGAAACGCTGCTGATTATTGCCGACGATCCGGCGACCACCCGTGATATTCCGGGGTTCTGCCGTTTTATGGAGCATGAACTGGTGGCGGCGCAGACCGAAACCTTACCGTATCGCTATCTGCTGCGAAAAGGTCACTGATTTTCCCTCTCCCGGGCGGGAGAGGGAAGATGTTTTACTTCTTACGTAACAGTCGCAGGGCGTTTGCTGTTACCAGCACCGTGGCCCCCGTATCTGCCAGTACCGCCAGCCACAGTCCGGTTATCCCCAGAAGCGTCGTCACCAGGAATACCCCTTTCAGACCCAGCGCGATAGTAATGTTCTGGCGAATATTGGCGTGGGTGGCGCGGGCGAGACTTATCATCTGCGCAAGGCCGGTCAGACGGTTGTGAGTCAGCGCCGCATCGGCGGTCTCCAGCGCAACGTCGGTGCCGCTGCCCATCGCAATCCCAATTGTGGACGCCTTCATCGCTGGCGCATCGTTGATGCCATCACCGACCATCGCCAGCGGTGCGCGGGCGTTGAGCGCTGTCACTTCGCTGACCTTATCGGCAGGCAGCAGACCTGCGCGGAAATCGAGCCCCAGTTCACCGGCAATGGCGGCCGCAGCGCGCGGGTTGTCGCCGGTGAGGATAACGCCCTGTACACCCAGCTGATGCAGCGCATCCACCGCTTCACGCGCATCTTCACGCAGCGTATCGCGCATCGCCAGCACCCCGAGCAGCGCGCTGTCGCGGGAGACCAGCACCACCGTCTGTCCGGCGCTTTCCATCTGCTGAATGTTCTCTTCGTATTCCCCTGCCGGGAACTTACCGGCGGCGCAGATAAGTACTCGCTGACCATCAACTTCAGCTTCAATCCCGGAGCCTGCCAGCGCCCGCTGGGAGGTGGCGACCGGCAGCGTCAGCTGACGCTCTGCGGCTTCGTTGATAATCGCCTGCGCCAGCGGGTGGCTGGATCCCTGTTCCACCGCGGCAGCCAGCGCCAGCAGTGAATCTTCGGAGACATTACCGACGGTGATGATTTCCGTAACCCGTGGTTTACCCACCGTCAGGGTGCCGGTTTTATCGAACGCGACATGGCGTACCTGGCCGAGCTGCTCCAGCGCCGCGCCGCCTTTAATCAACGCCCCGCGACGTGCCGCTGCCGCAAGGCCAGAGGTGATCGCCGCCGGGGTCGAGATAACCAGCGCACACGGGCAGCCAATCAGCAGCAGGGTTAAGCCTTTATAGATCCACGGCATCCAGGCGGCGGCGAAGAACAGCGGTGGCACGACGGCGACCAGCAGCGCGACGACCATGATGGCGGGCGTGTAGATGCGACTGAAACGGTCGATGAAGCGCTCGATAGGCGCGCGTTTGTCTTCAGCCTCTTCAATCAGACGCAGAATGCGGTCGATGGCGCTGTCGCCTGGTTCTGAAATCACTTCCAGGGTTATCAGGCGATCGACGCTGGTGGCACCGGCGGCGACGGTATCGCCCACCGAGCGCTCTACGGGTACCGACTCACCGGTTAAGGCGCTTTCGTCAAAACTTGCAAACGGTGACAGCAGTTTACCGTCGGCAGGCAGACGTCCACCGGCGGCGACCTCAATCACATCGCCCGGGCGCAGCGCGCTTTGTGGCACGGTTTCACGCTCGCCGTCGCGCAGGCGAATGGCGGTTTCTGGCTTCAGCGCCATCAGTGCGCTGACTCCCTGACGTGCACGACTGGCTGCCCAGCCTTCAAGGCGTTCCCCGATCAAGAACAGCAGCAGCACCATCGCCGCTTCTGCGGTAGCGCCGATAAACAGGGCGCCGATAGCCGCCACGCTCATCAGGGTTTCGATAGCGAACCAGCTGCCGCTTTTCATCAACCGCAGCGCCTGACGAGCAATCGGGAACAGGCCAACCAGGGTGGTGGCAACGAATGCAAGGCTCCCCAGCGGGTGGTTGAACTGCTCCAGCCCCCAGCTCAGCGCCATCATAATAATCAGGGTGATAAGCGGCAGGTTCTCGCGAAAGCGGGAAGGTGCCGGCGCCTGCGGGGCGTTTTCATCGCGCAGTGAATAGCCCGCGGCGGTCACCGCCTTTTCTACCTGCCCGCGCACGTCGCGTTCGGCATCGACCAGCAGTTTTTCAGTCGCAAACAGCACCTGAACCTGGTTTACGCCGCTGACCTGACGTACGGCGGTTTCGACTTTACGCGCACAGGCGGCGCAGTCCATACCGTTGACGACCCAGCTGTAGCGGGTGCCGGTGGCGCTGGCGATTTCAGCGGTTTCACTGGCACAGCCGGAGTCGCAGCAGCACTCGTCTGCCTTCTCAACGGCAGGGGTGAGCTTGAATGAAGAGAACTTTGGTATTTTTTGGCCATTAGCTTCTGGAATCGACATGGCTGCCTCCGGTTAACGATAACTTTCTCATTAACCGGAAGCATACACTCTGGAGTCGACTCCAGAGTCAAGCGCAGATTATAAATACAGCGAACGGACGATCAGGAAGTGCCCGGCGAAGTAGCAGGCAGAGGAGATAGCGTTGTCCGCGCGGAAGCGGCGGCGGTAGTGGCTGACCATCCAGACGATGTTGCCAGTCAGCAGCAGGGCGGCGCCGAGGAACCCCGACAGCGCGGTGCTGGTTGGACGCAGGAACCACTGCTCACCGGCGAGCCAGACCATCACCAGCGTCATGCCGATAAAGGTCAGGACAGGCATCCGCAGCTCTTCCAGGCGGCTCCAGATAACCGCAATCAACAGCGCGCCAATCACCAGCAGCACCAGCGGCAGTGGCCAGAAGAAGGAGAGCGTCATCTGCGTTGCGAAGTAAATGGTGTACAGCAGATGCGACAGGAAGAATGCACCCACGGCGTAGAGAATGCGCTGGCGCGGCAGCAGCGTAAGCGCATCGCCAATCATCGACGCGCACAGGCCCGCAATCACCAGATAGCTGATGGAATTAAAAATAGGTGCCTGCAGCGCCAGCAGAAGCAGCAGGATAATCGTGACGGGTTTGAACACCCAGCGTTGCCAGACCGGGCCGCGATATGATGCATCGACATACAGCCAGGCGGAGAAGCAGACAGCAATAAACGACCAAAGCATAGTAAGTCCCTGTCTCTGTTATGGTTGAGTAAGCAGGTTGCTTACGCGTCAGGTTCCAGTGTAGTGCTGAGAGCACCGGGATGACAATGCAAGCCTTACCGCGTTATGCTGATTTCCGCCGATTCTGACAGGACTGATGGATGAACAAGATGCCGCTTTTTTTCGTCGTCGTGGTCGCGATTATCGTGATTGCCGCCTCGTACCGTTACGTGCAACAGCGCCGTGAAAAAATGGATAACGACGCCGCCCCGCTGATGCAAAAACGGGTGGCGGTAAGCAACAAACGTGAAAAACTGCTCGATGACCGTCGTTCGCGCCAGCAAATTGTCGCCCCTGCCGGGAGCAGCATGCGCTATGACGTCAGCTTTAAACCGGAGAACGGCGGGCTGGAGATGTCGTTTCGTCTGGATGAGAAGCAGTACAACCAGTTGACCGTGGGCGATAAAGGCACGTTGAGCTACAAAGGGACGCGGTTCGTGGATTTTGTGGCGGATAAATAACGCGAATGCGCCGGGCGGAGCGCCCGGCAGCGGCATTACTTCTTCGGCGTTATTTTCTTCTGCCACACCAGCAGTTCAAAGACCCCGAACAGGAAGATGCGAATTTTCTCCGCCGTGGTCATCTGCGGGCCGTCTTTCGGCAGCGTGGTTTTCAGCAGCGCCATCTGCATGCCGTGCATCAGCACCATAAATACCAGCGCCACGTTAACAAAGATATTGAGTGGACGCGGGTATGGCTGAATAAGGTTCCACACCAGGAAGGCCCAGACGAACAGCATCAACACCCGTCCAATATTAATCAGCATCGTTTTCTCCTTGCGTGTCGCGATGGTACAGGCGGTACGCCACCTGTCCGGCCACTTTCTCGCGGTGTAGCGTCCAGCTAGCGGGCACGACAGGAAGGCCGTTTTCCACTTCGCTTTCAACGTAAATCATCGCCTCGTCGGCGAGCCAGCCGTTGCGCTCCAGTAAGTCTAGCGTCTCTTCCAGCATGCCTTTACGGAACGGTGGGTCGATAAACACCACGTCGTGCGGGGTGCCGGACTCTGCCAGAAACGCCAGGGTGTTGGTGTTGACGACACGGGCGTTGCCAGCTTTCAGCGTGGCGAGATTTTTCTGCAGCTGTTGCGCGACGTGGCGCTCCATCTCCAGCAGCGTTGCGCTCGCGGCGTAGCGGGAAAGGGCTTCAAGCCCCAGCGCGCCGCTGCCGGAGAAGCAATCAAGACAACGGGCGTCAACCATATAGGGTGCCAGCCAGTTAAACAGGGTTTCGCGCACCCGGTCGGTGGTCGGGCGCAGGCCCGGGCTGTCCGGGACCGGTAATTTCCGTCCGCGCCATTGGCCGCCGATGATACGGATCTGGCCGCTGCCCGCGTGATTAGGTTTCTTCATTTTTTACTCAGGTGACTTTCTCTCCCTGCTATTCTAGCGATGAGCGGCGGTCTACGAAACCTTATTCAGCAGGCGGTGATGCGCGTTAAGTTAAGTGATAGACTACGGCGCTAATTTACTAATTTTTTCAGCCCCCTGTTTGCGATAAGGCGGCTGTGCCATAAATAACAGCGAGGAGTGTGGTCGCCAATGGCAAAAGAGAAGAAACGTGGCCTGTTTTCCTGGCTGGGATTTGGTCAAAAAGAGCAGGCGCCAGAGCCGGAAGCTGAACAGCAGGTAAACGAACAGCCGGTTGCGGCAGAAGAACATAAAGAAGAAGCGCCTGCTGAAGCGGTAGCGGAAACGGTTGTTGAACCCGTCGTTGAGCCTGAAGCGGAAGCACCAGCGCACAGCAAAGCTGAGATCGACGCTTTTGCGGAAGAGATTGTCGACGTCACCGAAGAGGTGATTGAGCACGAAAAACCGCAGCCGGTCGAAGCGCCTGTTGTAGAAACGGCCGCCGTGGAAAAAACGGTTGTCGAAGAAGCGATTGTCGAAGAAGCGGCTGTTGAAGTCGTTGCACAACCAGAGCCAGAAGTGCCCGAAGAGCCTGAAATCAGCGACGAAGAGCTCGAAGCTCAGGCGCTGGCCGCCGTTGAAACCCCTGAAGAAGCGGTGATAGCCGAAGCGGAAGAAGAACCTGTTCCAGAGGAAGAGGTTGAGCCAGAAGCTGAAGCGGCCCCGCAGCAGGAGCAGGAAAAACCGACCAAAGAAGGTTTCTTCGCGCGCCTGAAACGCAGCCTGGTGAAGACCAAAGAGAACCTCGGTTCCGGATTTATCAGTCTGTTCCGTGGGAAAAAAATCGACGATGATCTCTTTGAAGAGCTGGAAGAACAGCTGCTGATTGCCGACGTTGGCGTCGACACTACGCGCAAAATTATCGCTAATCTGACCGAAGGGGCCAGCCGCAAACAGCTTCGCGATGCCGAAGCGCTGTACGGCCTGCTGAAAGAAGAGATGGGCGAAATTCTCGCAAAAGTGGATGAACCGCTTAATATTGAAGGCAAAACCCCATTTGTTATTCTGATGGTCGGGGTGAACGGTGTGGGTAAAACCACCACCATCGGTAAGCTGGCGCGCCAGTTCGAGCAGCAGGGTAAATCGGTGATGCTGGCGGCGGGTGATACCTTCCGTGCGGCGGCGGTTGAGCAGCTGCAGGTGTGGGGCCAGCGCAATAATATTCCGGTGGTGGCGCAGCATACCGGGGCGGATTCCGCATCGGTGATTTTTGATGCCATCCAGGCGGCAAAAGCCCGTAACATCGACGTGCTGATTGCCGATACCGCAGGGCGTTTGCAGAACAAATCGCACCTGATGGAAGAGCTGAAGAAAATTGTCCGGGTGATGAAAAAGCTGGACGTTGACGCGCCGCATGAGGTGATGTTGACGATTGACGCCAGCACCGGGCAGAACGCCATTAGCCAGGCGAAACTGTTTGATGAAGCGGTGGGCTTAACCGGTATCACGCTCACCAAGCTTGATGGCACCGCCAAGGGCGGGGTGATCTTCTCGGTAGCGGATCAGTTCAACATCCCGATTCGTTATATCGGCGTGGGTGAGCGCATCGAGGACTTACGTCCGTTTAATGCGGGCGATTTTATAGAGGCACTTTTTGCCCGAGAGGATTAACAATGATTCGCTTTGAACATGTCAGCAAGGCCTATCTCGGTGGGAGACAAGCGCTGCAGGGAGTGACCTTCCATATGCAGCCAGGCGAGATGGCGTTCCTGACCGGCCACTCTGGCGCCGGGAAAAGTACTCTGCTCAAGCTTATCTGCGGGATCGAGCGTCCGAGCGCCGGAAAAATTCTGTTCAGCGGGCATGACATCAGCCGCCTGAAAAACCGTGAGGTGCCGTTTTTACGGCGCCAGATCGGCATGATCTTCCAGGATCACCATCTGCTGATGGACCGGACCGTCTATGACAACGTGGCTATCCCGCTGATTATCGCCGGTGCCAGCGGTGATGACATTCGTCGTCGCGTGTCGGCGGCGCTGGATAAGGTCGGGCTACTCGACAAAGCGAAAAACTTCCCGATCCAGCTGTCCGGGGGTGAACAGCAGCGTGTGGGCATTGCCCGTGCGGTGGTGAACAAACCTGCGGTACTGCTGGCGGATGAACCGACCGGTAACCTGGACGAGGCGCTGTCTGAAGGCATTCTGCGCCTGTTCGAAGAATTTAACCGCGTTGGGGTCACGGTGCTGATGGCAACCCACGACCTGGGGCTTATCTCCAGTCGCTCCTACCGCATGATGACCCTGAGTGACGGCCATTTGCATGGAGGCCACGGTGAATAAACGTGAGGCAATGAACCAGATCCGCCAGTTCGGCAATCGCTTCGATCGCCTGCGCAAATCGGCGGGCGGCTCCGGCGACGGCAACCGTAATGCGCCGAAGCGTGCGAAGCCGGCGCCAAAGCCCAACTCTCGTAAAACCAACGTGTTTAACGAGCAGGTGCGCTACGCCTGGCAGGGCGCGCTGCAGGATCTGAAAAGTAAACCTTTAGCCACTTTCCTGACGGTAATGGTTATCGCCATTTCCCTGACGCTGCCAAGCGTCTGCTACATGGTCTACAAGAACGTAAACAGCGCGTCGGCACAGTATTACCCCTCGCCGCAGATAACGGTTTACCTGCAGAAAACTCTCGACGATGACGCGGCGGCGAAGGTGGTCGGTCAGCTGCAGGCGGAACAGGGCGTTGAGAAGGTGAACTACCTGTCCCGCGAAGAAGCGTTGGGTGAGTTCCGCAACTGGTCCGGCTTCGGCGGGGCGCTGGATATGCTGGAAGAGAACCCGCTGCCCGCCGTGGCGGTGGTGATCCCGAAACTGGATTTCCAGAATACCGATTCGCTCAATACCCTCCGTGACCGCGTGTCGCGCATTCAGGGCGTTGATGAAGTGCGCATGGACGACAGCTGGTTCGCGCGGCTGGCGTCGCTGACCGGGCTCGTAGGGCGCGTCTCAGCAATGATTGGTGTACTGATGGTCGCGGCCGTGTTCCTGGTTATCGGCAACAGCGTGCGTCTGAGTATCTTCGCCCGCCGCGATACCATTAACGTGCAGAAGCTGATTGGTGCCACCGACGGCTTTATCCTGCGTCCGTTCCTCTATGGCGGTGCGTTGCTCGGCTTCTCCGGCGCGTTCCTGTCGCTGATTTTGTCAGAAATTCTGGTTATGCGACTTTCTTCGGCGGTGACTGAGGTCGCGAAGGTATTCGGAACCCAGTTTGAACTCAGTGGCTTATCGTTCGACGAGTGCCTGCTGCTGCTGCTGGTCAGCGCCATGATCGGCTGGATAGCCGCGTGGCTTGCCACAGTGCAACATTTACGCCACTTTACGCCGGACTAATACCCGACCGACAAAAGTCTGATATACTCTCTCCCTGCTGCAATGAGTTCCTGTCCGCAGGGAGAGAGTTTGCAAACCCATCCGCTTTTCCTGCCTTCAAGTGTTCATAGTGATGTCACATTTTGTGCGTAATTTATTCACAGCGTTGCATTGAACTTGTGGATAAAATCACTGTCTGATAAAAATGTGAATGATATTCTCGTTGCTCAAATGTTCTGGCATGTTTGTTGCCTCTTAGAGGGACGGCGGAACCAGGATACAAAGAATTGAGAGGATTTGAATGACCAAAGAAATGCAAACTTTAGCTTTAGCCCCCGTTGGTAATCTGGAATCTTATATCCGGGCTGCAAACGCATGGCCGATGTTGTCGGCTGATGAAGAGCGGGCGCTTGCTGAAAAGCTGCATTACCAGGGCGATCTGGAAGCAGCTAAGACGCTGATCCTGTCTCACCTGCGCTTTGTTGTTCACGTTGCTCGTAATTACTCGGGCTACGGCCTGCCGCAGGCGGACCTGATCCAGGAAGGTAACATCGGTCTGATGAAGGCCGTCCGTCGATTCAATCCGGAAGTGGGTGTCCGTCTGGTTTCCTTCGCGGTGCACTGGATCAAAGCTGAAATTCACGAGTACGTGCTGCGCAACTGGCGCATCGTGAAAGTCGCGACCACCAAGGCACAGCGTAAGCTGTTCTTTAATCTGCGTAAAACCAAGCAGCGTCTGGGCTGGTTTAACCAGGATGAAGTCGATATGGTGGCACGTGAGCTGGGCGTTACCAGCAAAGATGTGCTCGAGATGGAGTCGCGCATGGCGGCGCAGGACATGACCTTTGATATGTCCTCGGACGACGAGTCCGACAGTCAGCCGATGGCACCGGTGCTCTATCTGCAGGATAAATCGTCTAACTTTGCCGACAGCATTGAAGATGATAACTGGGAAGAGCAGGCGGCGAATAAGCTGACCGACGCGATGCAGGGCCTGGACGAGCGTAGCCAGGACATCATCCGCGCCCGCTGGCTGGACGAAGACAACAAGTCCACGCTGCAGGAGCTGGCCGACCGCTACGGCGTTTCCGCTGAACGTGTACGTCAGCTGGAAAAGAACGCGATGAAAAAACTGCGCGCCGCTATCGAAGCGTAACGCAGAACGTCACCCTCTCTTTCGGGAGGGTCGAAAAAAGGACATCATTTATTGATGTCCTTTTTTGTTATACAGCCCAGCAATACCTTAAACGCGCCTTCCATCTCTTCTTCTTTCATCGCCGCAAAGCCCATCAGCAGCCCCCGCTGCGGTTTTCCGCCCATGTAATAGCGCGAAAGGGGGCGCACCAGAACCCCTTTTTCGTTCGCGTTTCTGGCAATGGCGATATCGTCGTGATGGTCCTCGAGCTTCAGGACCAGGTGCAGCCCCGCGTTGTCATTAAATTCGCTCAGAGCGGCTTTCCCCAGATACTGGGTGATCAGCGTGGTTAATCGCTGACGACGACGCGCGTACAGCAGACGCATGCGGCGGATGTGGGCGGTGTAGTGCCCTTCGCGAATAAACTGCGCCAGCGCGGCCTGGTCGAGCAAACGCCCGCTGCGATAGAGCTCTGCGTGGGCGGTTTTTAGCGTTTGTGCCAGCGCCTGCGGCAGCACGACGTAGCCCAGCCGCAGCCCCGGCCACATGGTTTTGCTGAAGGTGCCGGTGTAAATCACCGGTGCATCGTCAATCAACCCCTGCAATGCCGGGATTGGCTGCCCGGAGAAGCGGAACTCACTGTCGTAATCATCTTCCACTATCCAGCCGCCGGTCTGGCGGGCGATTGCCAGCAGCCGCCTGCGCCGCTCCATGCTCATTACGCAGCCGAGCGGGTACTGGTGTGAGGGTGTGACAAAGATAAGGCGCGGCGGTGTGTGTATTTCTTCCGGTGGATCCATACCGCTCAGGTCAACATCGATCGGCTGTAGCGCTACGCCGTTCATCTGCAGCACGTTGCGAATGCCCCAGTAGGCAGGTTCCTCAATCCACGCGGTATCGCCGGGGTTACACAGCATGCGTGAGACGAGGTCGATAGCCTGGTGGATCCCTTCGGTTATCAGAATTTGTTCCGGCGTGCAGCGCACGGAGCGGGCCACGCGTAAATATTCCATGAGTGCCTGCTGCAGGTCGCAGCTCCCGCCAAACGGGCTGTAGGAGAACTGCATCGCCTGCGGCTTGCGGCTGACCCGGTTGTGGATTTTGCGCAGCAGCGCATGGGGAAACTCGCCGACATCCGGTACCCCTGGCAGAAAAGCACCCCACTGGCGCGGGCTGGCGCTGCTGTGTGCCAGCAACGCTTCGCCGCGATGGGAAAGTGAAATAGCACGCACATCGTGGCGGGTTTCGCTCGCCGTTTCTGCGGTGAATAGCAGGCTGTCCGGTACCGTGCGGGCAACAAACGTCCCGCTGCCCGAGCGCGACACGATATAGCCTTCCGCCAGCAGCTGTTCGTAGACGGTAAGCACGGTGTTGCGGGAGTGTCGAAGCTGGGTGGCGAGATCGCGCGAGGGGGGTAAACGGCTCTGCGGCGGCAGGCTGCCGTCGAGGATAGACAGGCGTATCGCGTTATAGAGACGCTTATGCAGTTTACCTTCGGGTTGCTCGTCCAGACGCAGCTGCAGGAGATCGCACACTAAAGAACGCAATTGGATCCCTCAAGTAATCAAAACTGGTACTCGATTATAGAACCACTCACGAGGTAAAACCGTGACATTGTTTCAAAGTTGTTAATGCAAACCGAATCAATGATGGGGAAGGCCTGATGAATAACAATGAACTGAATCAACGCCGCCTGCAGGCGACGCCTCGTGGAATTGGTGTGATGTGCGGCTTCTATGCCGAGAAAGCCGAGAACGCCACCCTGTGGGATACCGACGGCAACGAAGTTATCGACTTCGCCGCCGGCATCGCCGTGCTGAACACCGGCCACCGTCACCCGAAAGTGGTGGCTGCGGTAGAAAAACAGCTGCAGGCATTTACCCACACTGCGTACCAGATTGTTCCTTACGAAAGCTATGTTTCACTGGCTGAGCGTATTAATGCGCTGGTGCCGGTGAACGGCCCGGCGAAAACAGCCTTCTTCACTACCGGTGCAGAAGCGGTAGAAAACGCGGTGAAAATCGCCCGCGCCTGGACCAAACGCCCGGGACTGATTACCTTTGGCGGTGCCTTCCACGGCCGTACCTTTATGACCATGGCGCTGACCGGCAAAGTGGCGCCGTACAAAATCGGCTTTGGCCCGTTCCCGGGTTCTGTGTTCCACGGCCTGTACCCGAATGCGGCGCACGGTGTCAGCACCGCAGACGCGCTGAAGAGCCTGGACCGCATTTTCAAATATGATATTGCCGCAGACCAGGTCGCGGCGATTATTCTCGAGCCTGTGCAGGGCGAGGGTGGTTTCAACGTCGCGCCGGAAGATTTCATGGTGGGCCTGCGTAAGCTGTGCGATACCCACGGTATTCTGCTGATTGCCGACGAAGTGCAGACCGGTTTTGCCCGTACCGGCAAAGTGTTTGCGATGGAGCATTACAGCGTGAAGCCAGACCTGATGACCATGGCGAAGAGTCTGGCAGGCGGGATGCCGCTGTCGGCGGTTGCCGGTCGCGCTGAAGTGATGGATGCACCAGCTCCGGGCGGACTGGGCGGTACCTATGCCGGTAACCCACTGGCGGTGGCGTCTGCACATGCGGTGCTGGACGTGATTGCCGAAGAAGACCTGTGCGCCCGCGCCGGTAAGCTGGGTCATCACCTGGTTGAAGTGCTGAACAACGCGAAAGCGGATTGCCCGTACATCGCCGATGTTCGTGCTCAGGGCTCGATGGTGGCGGTAGAGTTCAACGACCCGCAGAGCGGCCAGCCGTCGCCGGAGTTCACCAAACAGGTACAGGAAAAAGCACTGAAAGAAGGCCTGCTGCTGCTGAGCTGCGGCGTGTATGGCAACGTCATTCGTTTCCTCTACCCGCTGACCATTCCGGAAACCCAGTTCCGCAAAGCGCTGGATATCATCTCCCGCTCGCTGACTCGATAAACCTCCAGGCCGCTACTTCGTAGCGGCTTTTTTTTCGTCACTTCTTCGTTACAAATCCGTCAAAATTCTCGTTCCAATTTGCAAAAAATGGGTTATGTTTTAGCAGAGTATGCTGCAAAAGCGCGGGCGGTAGACCAAAAATTGAAATAAAGCGCTAAAAAACAACATCACAACAAATGCAATCACCATAACAATGGGGAATCTCAGGATGAATATGAAGGGTAAAGCGTTGCTGGCAGGATGTATCGCGTTGGCATTCAGCCAGATGGCGCTGGCGGAAGATATTAAAGTGGCGGTGGTCGGGGCAATGTCTGGCCCGGTAGCACAGTATGGCGACCAGGAATTCACCGGCGCCGAGCAGGCGGTAGCGGATATTAACGCTAAAGGCGGTATCAAGGGCAATAAGCTGGTTATCAGCAAATACGACGATGCCTGCGACCCGAAACAAGCGGTGGCGGTAGCCAACAAAGTGGTCAATGACGGGGTAAAATACGTTATTGGTCACCTGTGCTCCTCCTCTACTCAGCCAGCGTCCGATATTTATGAAGATGAAGGCATCCTGATGATCACCCCGGCGGCAACGGCACCGGAGCTGACCGCACGCGGCTACAAGCTGACGCTGCGTACTACCGGTCTTGACTCTGACCAGGGCCCGACTGCGGCGAAATATATTCTGAACACCGTGAAGCCAAAGCGTATCGCGATTGTTCACGACAAACAGCAGTATGGTGAAGGTCTGGCGCGTTCCGTGCAGGATGCGCTGAAGAAAGGTAACGCCAACGTGGTGTTCTTTGATGGGATCACCGCCGGTGAGAAAGACTTCTCAACGCTGGTGGCGCGCCTGAAGAAAGAGAATATCGACTTTGTCTACTACGGCGGTTATCACCCGGAAATGGGCCAGATCCTGCGTCAGGCCCGTGCGGCTGGCCTGAAAACTCAGTTCATGGGGCCGGAAGGGGTAGCGAACGTATCGCTGTCTAACATCGCCGGTGATTCTGCAGAAGGCCTGCTGGTTACCAAGCCGAAGAACTACGATCAGGTTCCGGCGAACAAACCGATTGTGGACGCTATCAAAGCCAAGAAACAGGATCCGAGCGGTGCTTTCGTCTGGACCACCTACGCCGCGCTGCAATCGCTGGCGGCTGGTCTGAACCAGTCTGAAGATCCGGCGAAGATTGCCGACTGGCTGAAGGCGAACAGCGTTGAAACCGTGATGGGCCCGCTGTCCTGGGATCAGAAAGGCGATCTGAAGGGCTTTGAGTTCGGCGTGTTCACCTGGCATGCTAACGGTACGGCGACCGACGCCAAATAATTTTCCCGGCGTCTTTCGCGCTGCAGTTGCGTTGGCAGCGTTATTCAACCTCGGTCACTTACTTATGTAAGCTCCCGGGGATTTCATAACTTGCCGCCTTTCTGCAACACGAAATTCTTGGGAAAAGGCAGCAGAGAATGTAGGCCGGGTAAGGTATCGCCGCCACCCGGCTTTTTTTTAGTGCTTCTCCCACCCATTCTGCTGCGCCCTGAAGTCCAGCGCCTGCATGAAGGCGGCCATCACCGCGCGGTCTTCTACTCCGACATCGGCAATCCACCAGCTGGTGATATCCGGGTTACTGCTCATCACCTCTTCAACCAGATATTGCCCAACGCCACGGCGGCGGGTCACTTCGCGTACGCGCAGTGAATCCAGTGCGCCTTCGGTACCGCGCAGCGTCACCCGGACGGCTGCCAGCAGCCTTTCGTTAAAGCGCGCGGCGTAGATTCGATGATTTTCATCAACCGTTAACGAGGCCGCCGAATACTCCGGCCAGATTTTGCCAAGATCGATAAGGTCCTGCTCGCTAAAGGCGTGAAGGCGGACGATGGTCAGTTTCATTCAAAAGCATTCCTGTCATTTCGAAGTAGAAAGTGTACTCAATTTCACATTCCTGAGGGTTCTGTTTTTTTGTCATTCATCAGGCGATAAATTTTTTCTGTGAACCTGGTGTAGTTTTATCCATTAGGGAATGAAAAATAGCCAGCATTTTAGCCTGATCACTAGTGAATTATTCGGTCTTATATGCCGTTATATTATGCTGAAATCTGGATTTCATCTGTTTATTTCTCGATTATTTCAGAATATTATCTTTCCATAATCTACTGAAAAATAGAGATTTTGATCTGATTTTTCGCGAAATATAACTCTAAATCATTAAAGAAACTGGTAAAAATAGCATTGTTCAATAAAAGTACAGAATGCTTTTTAACCAATTCAGGACAAAACAATAAAGCACATCACGAACGGGGTTTGAAATGATGAAACGGAACGCGAAGACGTTGATCGCGGGGATCGTTGCACTGACGATGTCGCACACCGCCATGGCGGAAGACATCAAGGTGGCGGTCGTGGGCGCGATGTCTGGCCCGGTTGCCCAGTGGGGCGACATGGAATTTAACGGTGCACGCCAGGCTATCAAAGATATCAACGCCAAAGGCGGTATCAAGGGCGACAAACTGGTTGGGGTCGAATACGACGACGCCTGCGACCCGAAACAGGCCGTCGCGGTGGCGAACAAAATCGTCAACGACGGCATTCAGTATGTGATTGGTCACCTTTGCTCCTCCTCCACTCAGCCAGCGTCCGACATTTATGAAGACGAAGGCATTCTGATGATAACGCCGGGGGCTACCAACCCGGAGCTGACCCAGCGTGGCTACCAGTACATCATGCGTACCGCGGGCCTCGACTCTTCCCAGGGGCCGACCGCCGCGAAGTACATCCTCGAGAAAGTGAAGCCACAGCGCATCGCAATCATTCATGACAAGCAGCAGTACGGTGAAGGCCTGGCGCGCTCCGTGCAGGACGGGCTGAAGCAGGGCGGTGCGAACGTCGTGTTCTTCGACAGTATCACCGCCGGGGATAAAGACTTTTCCGCGCTGATTGCTCGTCTGAAGAAAGAGAACATCGACTTCGTCTACTTCGGCGGTTACTACCCGGAGATGGGCCAGATGCTGCGCCAGGCGCGTTCCGTCGGTCTGAAAACCCAGTTCATGGGCCCGGAAGGCGTCGGCAATACCTCGCTGTCTAATATCGCTGGTAATGCGGCGGAGGGCATGCTGGTCACTATGCCGAAACGCTATGACCAGGATCCGGCAAACAAGGCCATTGTTGATGCGCTGAAAGCCGACAAAAAAGATCCGAGCGGCCCGTACGTGTGGATCACCTATGCCGCCGTGCAGTCGCTGGCGACCTCACTCGAGCGCACCGGCAGTAAAACCCCGCTCGATTTAATTAAAGATTTGAAAGCTCACGGTGCCAATACCGTGATTGGGCCGCTGAACTGGGACGAGAAAGGCGATCTGAAGGGATTTGAATTTGGTGTCTTCCAGTGGCACGCCGATGGGTCATCCTCGGTCGCCAAATAATTATCCCACCGCCCGGACCACCGGGCGGGTTTAAGAAGGTTACGTTATGTCCGAGCAGTTTCTCTATTTTTTGCAGCAGATGTTTAACGGCGTGACGCTGGGAAGCACCTACGCGCTGATCGCCATCGGCTACACCATGGTTTACGGCATTATCGGCATGATTAACTTCGCCCACGGCGAGGTCTACATGATCGGTAGCTATGTCTCCTTTATGATCATTGCTGCACTGATGATGCTCGGTATCGACACCAGCTGGCTGCTGGTGGCCGCCGGTTTTGTCGGGGCGATTATTATCGCCAGCGCCTACGGCTGGAGTATTGAACGGGTGGCCTATCGCCCGGTGCGTAATTCCAAGCGCCTGATTGCCCTGATTTCGGCAATCGGTATGTCCATCTTCCTGCAAAACTACGTCAGCCTGACGGAAGGCTCGCGCGATGTGGCGCTACCAAGCCTGTTCAACGGCCAGTGGATTATCGGCAGCAGCGAGAGCTTCTCCGCGTCTATCACCACCATGCAGCTGGTGATCTGGATTGTCACCTTCGTCGCCATGCTGGCACTGACGCTGTTTATCCGCTATTCGCGCATGGGCCGCGCCTGTCGTGCCTGTGCGGAAGACCTGAAAATGGCGAGCCTGCTCGGCATTAACACCGACCGCGTGATTGCTCTGACGTTCGTCATAGGTGCCGCGATGGCCGCGGTGGCGGGCGTGCTGCTCGGTCAGTTCTACGGCGTGATCAATCCCTACATCGGTTTTATGGCGGGGATGAAAGCCTTTACCGCGGCGGTGCTTGGCGGTATCGGTAGTATTCCTGGCGCCATGATTGGTGGGCTTATCCTCGGCGTGGCGGAAGCGCTCTCTTCGGCGTATCTCAGTACGGAATATAAAGACGTGGTCTCCTTCGCGCTGCTGATCGTGGTGCTGTTGGTGATGCCTACCGGCATTCTGGGTCGTCCGGAGGTAGAGAAAGTATGAAACCGATGCATTTTGCGATGGCGTTGCTTTCCGCTGCCATGTTCTTCGTGCTGGCTGGCGTATTCATGGGCGTACAGTTAGAGCTTGATGGCACCAAACTTGTGGTAGACAAAGCCGCCGACATCCGCTGGCAGTGGATTTTCATCGGTACGGCGGTGGTCTTTTTCTTCCAGATGCTGCGCCCGCTGTTCCAGAAAGCGGTGAAGGGCGTCTGTGGGCCGAAGTTTATTCTGCCGGCAATTGACGGCTCTACCGGCAAACAAAAGCTGTTCCTGGTCGCTCTGCTGGTGATTGCGGTGGCGTGGCCGTTTATGGTTTCGCGCGGTACCGTTGATATCGCCACCCTGACGATGATCTACATTATCCTCGGCCTGGGGCTTAACGTGGTGGTCGGGCTTTCTGGCCTGCTGGTGCTGGGCTACGGTGGTTTCTATGCCATCGGCGCGTACACCTTTGCGCTGCTCAACCACTATTACGGGCTGGGATTCTGGACCTGCCTGCCGTTGGCAGGGCTGGTTTCAGCGGCGGCCGGTTTCCTGCTCGGTTTCCCGGTGCTGCGCCTGCGTGGTGACTATCTGGCGATTGTGACGCTGGGCTTCGGCGAAATCGTCCGTATCCTGCTGCTGAACAACACCGAAGTGACCGGCGGTCCGAACGGCATCAGCCAGATCCCGAAACCGACCTTCTTCGGCCTTGAGTTCAGCCGCAGCGCCCGTGAAGGCGGCTGGGACACCTTCAGCAATTTCTTTGGCGTGAAATACGACCCGTCGGACCGGGTGATTTTCCTCTACCTGGTCGCGCTGCTGCTGGTCGTGCTGAGTCTCTTCGTGATTAACCGCCTGCTGCGTATGCCGCTTGGCCGCGCGTGGGAAGCGCTGCGTGAAGATGAAATCGCCTGCCGCTCGTTGGGCTTAAGCCCAACGCGCATTAAGCTGACGGCGTTCACTATCAGCGCCGCGTTTGCCGGTTTCGCCGGAACGCTGTTTGCCGCGCGCCAGGGCTTTGTCAGCCCGGAATCCTTCACCTTCGCTGAATCTGCCTTCGTGCTGGCGATTGTGGTACTGGGCGGTATGGGCTCGCAGTTCGCGGTGATCCTCGCGGCGATTCTGCTGGTGGTATCGCGTGAGCTGATGCGTGACTTCAATGAATACAGCATGCTGATGCTGGGTGGTTTGATGGTGCTGATGATGATCTGGCGTCCGCAGGGGCTGTTGCCGATGACCCGTGTGCAGCTGAAGCTGAAAAACGGGAAAGCCAAAGGAGAGCAGGCATGAGTCAGCCTATTTTATCCGTTAACGGTCTGATGATGCGCTTTGGCGGCCTGCTGGCGGTCAACAACGTCTCACTGGAGCTTAAGGCGCAGGAAATCGTCTCGCTGATTGGCCCAAACGGCGCGGGCAAAACCACCGTGTTTAACTGCCTGACCGGGTTCTACAAACCGACCGGCGGCAGCATTATGCTGCGCGACCAGCATCTCGAAGGGCTGCCGGGTCAGCAGATTGCCCGCATGGGCGTGGTGCGTACCTTCCAGCATGTGCGCCTGTTCCGCGAAATGACGGTGATTGAGAATCTGCTGGTGGCGCAACATCAGCAGCTCAAGAGCGGTGTCTTCTCCGGCCTGCTGAAAACCCCGGCGTTTCGCCGTGCGCAAAGCGAAGCCCTCGATCGCGCTGCCACCTGGCTTGAGCGTATTGGCCTGCTGGAGCACGCTAACCGTCAGGCGAGCAACCTCGCCTATGGCGATCAGCGCCGCCTTGAGATTGCCCGCTGCATGGTAACGCAGCCAGAAATCCTGATGCTCGACGAACCGGCCGCCGGTCTTAACCCGAAAGAGACCAAAGAGCTGGATGAGCTTATCGTTGAGCTTCGTAGCCATCACAACACCACCATTCTGCTGATTGAGCACGACATGAAGCTGGTGATGGGGATCTCCGATCGCATCTACGTGGTGAATCAGGGCACCCCGCTGGCTAACGGTACTCCAGAGGAAATTCGTCATAACCCGGATGTGATCCGCGCTTATTTAGGTGAAGCATAAGATGGAAAAAGTCATGTTGTCCTTTGACGGCGTCAGCGCTCACTACGGTAAGATTCAGGCGCTGCACAACGTCAGCCTGCATATCAATCAGGGCGAAATCGTCACTCTTATCGGCGCCAACGGCGCCGGGAAAACCACGCTGCTCGGTACGCTTTGCGGCGACCCGCGAGCCACCAGCGGGAAAATCGTCTTCGACGGTAAAGACATTACCGACTGGCAGACGGCGAAAATCATGCGTGAGGCGGTGGCGATTGTCCCTGAAGGGCGTCGCGTGTTCTCGCGGATGACGGTCGAAGAGAACCTGGCGATGGGCGGATTTTTTGCCGATCGCGAGCAGTATCATGAACGCATTAAGTGGGTGTATGAGCTGTTCCCGCGTCTGCACGAACGCCGTATTCAACGGGCGGGCACTATGTCCGGCGGGGAGCAGCAGATGCTGGCGATTGGCCGTGCGTTGATGAGCCAGCCGCGCCTGCTGCTGCTTGATGAGCCGTCGCTGGGGCTGGCACCGATCATCATCCAGCAGATTTTCGACACCATCGAACAACTGCGTAAGCAGGGGATGACGATTTTCCTCGTTGAGCAGAACGCCAACCAGGCGCTGAAGCTCGCCGACCGTGGCTACGTGCTGGAGAATGGTCATGTGGTGCTGGAAGACACCGGTGATGCATTGCTGGCGAACGAAGCGGTGCGGAGCGCTTATTTAGGCGGATAAATTTTTTACCAGCCCTCTTCCTGTGGGAGAGGGCTGGAGACCGCACCCGGCATTTTTAACAACTCCCTTCACATTACCATCATCCCTCTGACGTATTGTTGTCATGATTCTGTAAACAAACAGTTATTTTTCTGTCATTCGAGCATGTCATGTTACCTCGCGAGCATAAAACGCGTGATTTCGCGCATCCGGCACAACAAGAGAGATAACCGAATGACATCGTTACGACACACAGCTTTAGGACTGGCACTGAGCCTGGCATTTGCTGGTCAGGCGCTGGCGGCAACCACCATTCCATTCTGGCATTCTATGGAGGGCGAGCTCGGGAAAGAGGTCGACTCCCTGGCGCAACGTTTCAACCAGGAAAATCCGGATTACAAAATTGTGCCGGTTTATAAAGGCAACTACGAGCAGAGCCTGAGCGCAGGTATCGCTGCCTTCCGTACCGGTAACGCCCCGGCGCTGTTGCAGGTGTACGAAGTGGGCACTGCAACCATGATGGCGTCGAAAGCCATCAAACCGGTGTACGAAGTCTTCAGCGACGCCAACATCAAATTTGACGAGTCGCAGTTTGTCCCGACCGTTGCCGGTTACTACACCGACTCCAAAACCGGGCACCTGCTGTCCCAGCCGTTCAACAGCTCCACCCCGGTGCTGTACTACAACAAAGATGCCTTCAGGAAAGCCGGTTTAGATCCGGAGCAGCCGCCGAAAACCTGGCAGGATCTGGCGGCTTATACCGAGAAGCTGAAAGCGGCAGGGATGAAGTGCGGCTACGCCAGCGGCTGGCAGGGCTGGATCCAGATTGAAAACTTCAGCGCCTGGAATGGGCTGCCGGTAGCAACCAAAAATAACGGCTTTGACGGTACCGACGCGGTGCTGGAGTTCAACAAGCCGGAGCAGGTGAAGCATATCGCCCTGCTGGAGGCGATGAACAAGAAGGGCGATTTCAGCTACTTCGGTCGTAAAGACGAATCGACCGAGAAGTTCTACAACGGCGACTGCGCCATTACCACCGCTTCCTCAGGTTCGCTGGCGGACATTCGTCAGTACGCCAAATTCAACTACGGTGTGGGCATGATGCCCTACGATGCTGACGTGAAGGGTGCGCCGCAGAACGCCATCATCGGCGGTGCCAGCCTGTGGGTGATGCAGGGGAAAGACAAAGCCACCTATAACGGTGTCGCGAAGTTCCTCGAATTCCTGGCGAAACCGGAAATTGCCGCTGAATGGCACCAGAAAACCGGCTATCTGCCTATCACTAAAGCCGCTTATGACCTGACCCGTCAGCAGGGCTTCTACGATAAAAATCCGGGTGCGGATATCGCGACCCGTCAGATGCTGAACAAGCCGCCGTTGCCGTTCACCAAAGGTCTGCGTCTGGGCAACATGCCGCAGATCCGTACCGTGGTGGATGAAGAGCTGGAAAGCGTCTGGACCGGGAAGAAAACCCCTCAGCAGGCGCTGGATGCGGCGGTTGAACGCGGTAATCAGCTGCTGCGGCGTTTCGAGCAGTCGACTAAATCGTAATCATTGGCTGACCCCTCACCCTAACCCTCTCCCCATAGGGGAAAGGGGACTGTTCGGAGCCGTCTTT